>CAWBSR010000007.1:0-272592 GCA_963791545.1 uncultured Actinomycetota bacterium | reverse complement strand
CACAGAAAATGAACGTCGCCGCTACACAGGCTCCGTATTTCCCGTGGTCGCCGCCTCGCCAGGATCCGCCAACTTCCAGAGCACCGGGCGGAGCTGCAAGCCTGGAAGTACTGCTGCGCCCCGCGTCCGATAATACCGTCGTCCGCTCCCTTGGACTGGGTCTGGGCGCAACCTGGCGGCTTTCGTCCCAGCCATAGCGGCCATGGCGGTAAGTAGGTCGCCGCCGTTGGTTGGCCACCCCGAGCGTCCCTCCAATTGCTGTCCACGGGCAAGAACGGGCCCCGTTACTGCGACCCAATCGGTGGGCGCCGCGAGGACCGTACTGCCGAGCATCATCGGCCCTGAACGACAAGGCGCGCAACGACGACGACGTGGCGCGCCTCGTGCGCCCGACGAAGCGTGACCAACCCAGGGAAGATCGATGATGACTGTTGGCAAGGGCCTTGATACGGAACCGATCGATCCGGTCCCTGCTTCCATGATCGGCGACAGCATCCCGCCAACAGGAAGGTCGTACTTGCAAACGATTCGGGTGCGCCGTACATTGTTGTACATGGCCAAGACCGAACGGCTTGAAGCGCGGGCAGCCCCTACCGACGTGAGGCGCATCGAGGCGGCCGCTCGAGCGACCTCCCTGTCAGTCAGTGCCTTCGTCGTTGCCGCAGCAAGGGCTGAGGCCGACCGTGTGTTGTCGGAACAGGAGGAGACCGTTGTACCGAACGACTACTTCGGACGTTTGCTCATCGAGTTGGATGAGCCGCCACGGGAGATCCCCGCGCTTGCGGCCGCCGTCGAACGGGCCAAGGCCTATCCGGTGATCTCCCGGTAGTGCTCTTCAGGGAACGACTCTCCGAACGACATGACCTCAATCGCTTCGTCAGCGGCAACGACCTTCTTGACAAATGGCTCCGCCAGCACGCCCAACGCGCCCAACTCATGGGCACGGCTCGTACCTATGTCCTCGTCGACGACGCAGACGAGTTGGTCGCCTACTACAGCCTCATACCTCACATCGTTCGACGGGAAGACATGCCGACGAAGGTTGGGCATGGCTCACCCAACGCCATTCCTGCGATATTGATCGCCCGACTGGCGGTAGCCCAGAGATGTCACGGCCGGGGAATCGGTTCAACCACCCTTATTGACGCGCTCGGCACAGCAATAAGCGGCATCAGCACCATCGGGGGGCGTCTCATCGTGGTCGATGCAATCGACGAATCGGCTGAGGGGTTTTACCTTCATCACGGTTTCACGTCGACCGGTCAGGCAGGACGCCTCGTCGTCAAGGCCAGCGACGTCGCCCGCACCTTTGGCTACCAGACACCGCTCTGACGGTCGATTCCCCCGGAGCGGGTTGCCGTGTCCGATGCGGGACTCCAGAATGTGAAAGGTCTGCCAGGCTCCGTAGCGTCCATCTCGCGATTGACCTCACAAAGTTCTTCAGCAATTTCGTTGAGTCGACGCGGTGGAGACATCGCCCGACGACATCGCCGAGCGCTTGCGGTTCTCAGTCGGGCCGAATTCGTCGTCGTCGGGTCGGGCTGCTACGGGACGTCGGGCAATTCAGGCGGGCAGCCGCGACTGGAGAGTGCCCGAATCCGCCTGTTATAAACTTGAGCTGTGTCGGTGTCTAATGTATGAGGGCTCACATTTCGGTGCCAACTGCGAGGCACTTCGATTTGTACGGGTCGATCTAACCGGCCGCGAGCACGGCAGCGGTCTCGACGAACAAGTCCTCCGGTGTCGGCATGCGAAGCCGCCAGGTGATGCCCATGGGCCGCTCACCTTGATGGCTGACGTAATCGACCAAACCCAGGTTCCAGTAGGGGGCTGCCATGCCAGTCGCGGACCTACGCTCATTACGAACGAACAAGACGATCGAGATGCCGTGCTCGCGCTGATGGACGTAACGCTGCCCGGCTGCTGACTGCTCCGATGTGAAGCTCTGCGATTCCCAGTGGAACAGATCCCGGCTAAGTGCGTAGTCCTGGTACCGAGTTGTCGGCGAATAGTGCTTCTCGGACTTCTGCAGCGTCACGAACAGCAGCTCGGTGTTGATCTCGGGCAGCCATTTCACACCTTCGCGCACCGACGCCGGATTTGTCACCCCGAAGGCGGCGAGGATCTCGTCGCGGTTGTAGCGAGTGTGCACCGTGAGCGGAACGGGAAGGGCAACGCCCAGCGGCTGGGGTAGGTGGGCTGCCAGGTCTTGGTTGATCGCCAACACCTCGAGCAGCTCGGCCCGAGACGCCTCGTGGACCCACAGTCCGGCCAGGCGGTTGGTCAGTTCGCCGGCCGGCACCGCGGAGCCCCACAGGTCGAAGTCGAGCATGCGCAGCAGGCGGACTTCCCGCTCACCGAGAGCGGCGAGGTCAGGCGGCGCGGCGGCACAGAGCCAGGCGCGATAGGTGCTACAGCGTTCCGGATCGCCGATGTGAAGCATCCGACCGATGGCCCGACTCAGCGCCACCTCGTCGGGTCCGTTGGGGAGTACAGCGAAGCCCGCGTCGCGGCGCAGGGCCGTCCATCCTCCTTGTGCCCGCCGGTAGAGGTCATGGCGGTCGGTTTCGGTTTCGATCAGCCAGGCGGCCAAGCTGATGTCACCGCACTCTTTGACCGAGGCGATCAGGCTCTTCCAGCTGAGTCGGAGTTGTATCCGTAGGTTGTTCAAGACGACTTCGGTCGCCTCCCTGTCAAGTTCGAGGTGGCAGCCGGGCGGGAGATAGGGCCAACCCTGCTCGGCGGCCGCCGCCAGACGACTTCTTGGCTGCCCGGTCAGGGCCGAGTATCGCAGATCGAATCGGAAACGCCGGTGCTGGTTCCCGATGAAGTCGAGCACAGTCAAACATGCCTTTCCGTCTGTTCGCCGCAGCCCTCGCCCCAGCTGCTGCAGGAAGACGGTGGCTGACTCCGTCGGGCGCAGAAACAGCACGGTGTCGATGGTCGGAACGTCCACGCCCTCGTTGAACAGGTCAACGGTGAACACGACATTGACCTTGCCGTCCCGAAGGTCCCGAAGGGCCGCGGCTCTGACATCGGACGCGGTTTCCCCAGTGATCGCGACTGCGCTGATCCCGGCATCGACGAATCGGCGGGCCATCCACTCGGCATGCGCCACGCTGACGCAGAACCCGAGAGCCCGCATCCGCAACGGGTCAGCCACGATCCGTTGGATGGCATGAAGGACCTTGACCAGCCGGGCGACGACTGGCTGGTGACGTTGTTCCTGGTGAACGACCAAGAGGAGCGGGCGTCCCGAAGGGACGAAGCCTGGCTATTCCAAGCCGAGCTGGCCGTCTTCGCTGGCGGGGAGCCGGTGTTCGTTCGCCGGCGGCTCCCCGACTCCATGATCGCCTCCCCGGATCGGGCCGAGGCCCGCACCCTGGAGATGGCCTACCGAGACGAGGTCCCTGCGCGCCGATGCCGATCGAGACGACGGATTCTCCGAGGGCGATGAGGATGATCTGGCCGAATCGTTCGGCGAAGTGTCTCGCCGAGACCTGCCAGCCGCGGCTGCCGTTGAGAACCACACCGACATAGGAGACGACGGCCACCGCGGTCCAGCAGGCCAGCCTTGCCCCACCGTCTAGGACCCCGGCGGCGAGCACAGGGCGATTGCGATGACCGCATTGGGGACGAGGCGAAGCGTCTCACGGCGCAGGGCGGCGTCGCCGGTCGAGGCGACAGCGGAGAGCAGCAAGTGCAGTCCGCGTACGACGGCGTAGCCGCCGGCGAAGGCGACGGCGTCGCGGCCGAAGGCGCGTGGCGCCGCGAGGGACGTGACGAGCAGCGCGGCGATGGCGGCGAGGATGATGAGGCGGACGATGCCTTCTTCGGGGTCGACGGCGTTGGCGAGACGCGCGAAGCCGATCCACAGCCACCACAGCGCGACGAACAGGAGCAGGCCGTGCAGGATGCCGTTCCACGTGGGATCGCCGGACAGCAGGGTGGTCACCTGCGTGAACGCGAAGACAATGACGAGGTCGAAGAACAGCTCGAGCGGGGCGACCGTCTCGCGCTCGGCATGGTTCGTCCTCGCGTCCACCGCGGGCATCGGGGCTACGAACTCACTCCGGTGGCGTACTCGGCGTCGGTGACATGGCCGCGCTGTTCAGCAGCTGAGTGTCTGGCACCTCTGACGGGGACGCGCTTCATTTGGGGGATGGCCCGGTGCTCAAAGACCCCTCACCTGCCCAGTGGGCAAGCCGGTGCAGCGCCTTCTGCGAGGGGGAGTCGGGTTCTGCGGTGTAGGCGACGATGATCTGGTCGACGTCGGCGGCTACCTGAAGGGCTTCGTAGGCAAGCGTGAGTTCTCCGATGAGCGAATGGCGGAATCTCTGTGTGCCGGCCTGATACTGGCGCACGTCGTGCGCGGCCCATCGTTCGCGGAAGTCGTCACTGCGCATCGAGAGCTCGCCGACCAGAGTCGTGAGGTCGCGGTCGTAGGGGTCTCGACCGGCGGCGGCGCGGAGGCTGCCGGCGCCGTGCGTCGGCGATGCCATCCCAGTCGACATAGAACCCGCGGGCGCGAGGGTCGAGGAACACAAACCGAGCGAGGTTGGTGGGCCGGTCGGGGACGGAGAACGCTTCGGAGTACAAGGCGTAGCCGAGACGGTTCGCCGAGAGGATGTCGAGGCGGCTGTTGCGCACGAACGCCGCCGCTTCAGTCATCGAGTCGAGCAGCTGCTGAACGCCAGGCCGCACGTGACTTGTCGAGCTCCGCCTCCTGCTAGGGCGCTGCTTCGCAGCGCGCACAAGATCGATGAGGTGGGCGCGCTCGACCTCATCGAGCTGCAGCGCCCGGGCGACGGCGTCGAGGACGTCCTCGGACACACCGCTGACGGTGCCGCGCTCGAGCTGGGTGTAGTACTCGACGCTGATCCCTGCCAGCATGGCGACTTCTTCGCGTCGTAGCCCGCTGACTCGACGGCGGGTGCCGTAGCTGCGCAGCCCGGCCTGCTCGGGCGTGATACGCCCCCGGCGGCTGGTGAGGAACTCCCGGATCTCACTCCCGGTGGCCATTGCTCTCACCGTAGGTCTCTACCCCTTTCCGTAGGGAGGGGCTGCCTGTACCCCTATAGGTGTCATCTCCCTATCGCCGTCGCGCGGCTTCACGATGGCCCTATGCCCACGGTGACCACGGATCTCACCGCCGCTGTCGCATCAGCCTGTTGCTCGCGGCGGTCGTGGCGTTCGCCGCCCCTGCGTCGTCACCGATGATGCGACCGGTCAACGGCTCCGACGGCGAGGCGTTCATCAAAGCGATCACGCCATGACCAGCCCCTCGATTGCCCACGAACTCAACACGAAAGCATCGCCGCCGCTGCGGCTCCTCCCGCACTGAGAAAGGTACTGCCAATGTCCGACACAACCGAGGAACACCAACCGACCGCAAATGAGCGCATGCTGGGCGACTTCGCGCCCGGCATGGTGCACTTCACCGACGACGTTCTCTTCGGCGAAGCGTGGAAGCGGCCGCAGCTCTCACCGCGCGACCGCAGCCTCATCACCGTCGCCGCGTTGACCGCCGGCGGCAACGCCGAGCAGCTCAACTTCCACCTCCGGTACGCGAGAGACAACGGCGTCACCGAGGAAGAGCTGATCGAAGCCATCACCCACCTCGCCTTCTACGCCGGGTGGCCCAAGGCGTTCTCCGCCATCACCGTCGCCCAGCGGATCTTCCGCGGCGACAACACCTGAAAGGATCAACACATGCAAGGCGCAGTCCTCCACGCCCCCCACGACATCCGCGTCGACGACCGGCCCGACCCGAGGATCGAGCAGCCCACCGACGCCATCATCCGTCTGTCAGCCACCTGCATCTGCGGGTCCGACCTGTGGCCCTACCGCGGCCTCGACGCCACCGATGACCCCACCCCGATGGGCCATGAGTACTGCGGCATCGTCGAAGCAGTCGGCAGCGCCGTCACCACCATCCGCCCCGGCCAGTTCGTCGTCGGGTCGTTCTGGGCTTCCGACAACACCTGCGAGCTCTGCCAGGCCGGCTATCAGAGCGCATGTGTCCACCGGACGCTGATGGCGACGATCGGCACCCAGTCCGAGTACGCCCGCATCCCCCTCGCCGACGGCACCCTCGTCGCCACCCCCGAGGTTCCCTCCGCTGACATGGTGTCTCACTTCCTCGCCGCGTCCGACGTCCTCGGCACCGGCTGGTTCGCGGCCGTGGCCGCCGAGGTCGGCCCAGGCAAGACCGTGGCCGTCGTCGGAGACGGCGCCGTTGGCCTCCTGGGTGTCCTCGCGGCGCGACAGCTCGGCGCCGAGCGGATCATCGCCATGAGCCGCCACGAGTCACGGCAGAAGCTCGCGCTCGACTTCGGAGCGACCGACATCGTCGCCGAACGAGGCGACGACGGCGTGGCACGGATCAAGGACATCACCGGCGGCCTCGGCGCGCACTCGGTCATCGAGGCCGTCGGCACCCAGGAGTCGATGATGCAGGCCCTCCGCTCCACCCGCCCCGGCGGTCACATCGGGATGGTCGGCTTGAGCCACGACGTCGCGATCCCTGGCGACGAGCTGTTGTTCTCACTCGTCCACATCCACGGCGGCCCTTCCCCGGTCCGACGGTTCCTGCCTCAGCACATGGAGCTCATCGCCAGCGGCGCCATCGAGCCCGGCAAGGTCTTCGACCTGACGCTCCCGCTCGCGGAGGTCGCCGAGGGCTACCGCGCCATGGACGAACGCCGCGCCATCAAAACACTGCTCACCGTCGGAAGCTGACATGGACGTCCAAACCAAGAACCCCACCATGAAGGGTCCGGGTGACCAGTTCACCGGGGACGTGTTCATCGACCCCGTCGCCACCAACAAAGGCCCGACACCATGGTCGCTGGGCTCCGTGCACTTCACGCCCTGCGCCTACACCGCGTGGCATCATCACACCCACGGCCAGACGTTGTTCGTGACCGAGGGCGAAGGCTACGTGCAGGCTCGCGGCGGCGACGTGGTGCGCATCCGGCCCGGCGACGTCGTCCGCATCGCCCCCGGCGAAGAGCATTGGCACGGGGCAACCGCCTACAACTTCATGACGCACCTGGCGCTCACCGAAGGTGACACCGTGTGGGGCGACCACCTCAACGACGCCGAGTACCTGGCCGGGTAGCGGGAGTCGTCCTTTGGCGCGCGTCTTCGTCACCGGGTCGACCACAGGACTCGGCAAGGCCGCCGCCGAGTCCCTGCTCGACGACGGCCACGATTTGATCGTCCACGCCCGCAACCGCGAACGCGCCGCCGCACTCGGCGACCTCACCTCGGCGGGCGCGCAGCTCGTGCTCGGCGATCTCGCCGGCCGCGACGAGACACGACACGTCGCCGATCAGGTGCTGGCGATCGGTGACGTCGACGCCGTGATCCACAATGCCGCCATCTACGTCGACGACCGGCGAGTCGCCACACCCGAAGGCCACGCCAGAACCCTCGCCGTCAACATCATCGCCCCCTACCTTCTCACGGCCTGGATCAAAGGTCCCAGCCGGCTCATCTACCTCAGCAGCGGTATGCACCGATCCGGCGACAGCTCACTCCGCGACATCGACTGGATGGCCCGGCGGTGGAACGGCGTGCAGGCCTACTGCGACAGCAAGCTCTTCGTCGCGGCCCTCGCGTTCGCCGTGGCAAGACGTTGGCCCGCGATCACCGCGCACGCCGTCGACCCCGGCTGGGTGCCAACGAGGATGGGCGGCCGCGGAGCGGCCGACGACCTCGAGCTCGGCCACCGCACGCAGGCATGGCTGGCCGTCACCGACGACAGTGCTGCAAACACACCCGGCTACTGGTACCACCAGCAGCGACAGCAACCGGCGGCCGCGGCGCTCGACGAGCGCTTCCAGGACGCGCTCCTCGACGAGCTCGCCCGCCTTACCGGCGTCACGGTCCCCTGAGACAGTCGAGTCGACGCACCGGACAGTCGACCTGCACAGGAGCGAATCGATCGGTTCCGCTATCGAAGTGATGACAGCGTGATGACAACAGGTCGGGACGGACCCGCATCCATCGCTGTGAGCAGCGCCTTCGCGTCCCGCTGACCTTCGGGTGTCGACCCAAGCAGAGAGGCCCTTCTCGGGACATGCCAAAAGGGCCTCTGTGGCAGGCCATTTCTGGACCGAGAGCGTCGTCGTGCACGGCGCGGCGATCGATCGGGCCGGTCCTCGCGGGCTCGTCCGCGACATCCGACCGACCGGCGGCGGCTCGTCGAGGACCGATTCTGAAACTTCTTTTCCCCTTTTGGGGGTCGCCACGTCCCTTTGTTAGTGATGCCGCGAATCCGGAGGTTCCCTAGGTCACCCGATCCTGTCCCCGAGCACACCTGGCTGACGCCCGTCAAGTTGGCCGAGTTGCTTCACATCACCGAGCGACACGTTCGTCGCCCCGTGGCCGAGAACCGCATTCCGGACACGACGCTCGTGAGTCCGCTCCGTTTCCACTTGGCACGAGTCCAGGGATGGCTCGACCCGGACAGCCGCGAGGCTGAAAGGAGCGTGTGGCGTGGCCGACCGGCCTGAGCCGCTGCGGCTCTTCGACCCGAGCCGACCCAACCGTGGTCCGTCTCAATATGAGACGCCCTCCCGGCAGTCTCGATTCGAGCCAGTTTGTCCGCAGCCCCAACGGGATTCGAACCCGTGTCGCCACCTTGAGAGGGTGGTGTCCTAGGCCTCTAGACGATGGGGCCAGAGGTTGCGACCGATGATCCTATCGTCCGGGGTCATATCCGAACGGTCTGCAAGGCCCCTCCGATCACAATCATCCCCGGCCGAAGGTCATACTGACCGGATGACCCTCCGACGCCGGCGGGTGGCTCCCGACGCCACGCCATCCGATGGAAGCGCGTCCACGACGGCGTAACCGAGCGGTCACCGGGCGGGGGCGGATGCAACTGAGGCGGCGCAATATCCTCCGGGCCGCGGCCCTCATACTGGTCGGCCTGCTGGCCCTCGTGGCGGAACCGGCCATCAGCCGGGCCAAGGACGCCGTTGACCCCGGCGACTCCGCGGACTCCAACAACACCTCCGACATTCGAGACCCCGCCCGCGCCCGCGCCTGCCCCTGGCTCGACTCGCATCTTCCCGTCGCCGCACGCGTCGACAAGCTCCTGGCGGCCATGAGCCCCCTCCAGGAAGCCACCCTCCTCCATCTCCTCCAGGTCAACAACGCGGTGCCCTATGAGGGCTACACGCCGGCGATCCCCGCCATTTGCATCCCTCAGATCACCGAGCAGGATGGAGCGGCCGGCGTGGCCAGCGGGTTCATGAACACCGCGGCCAGCGACTTCCCGGGCACCACTCAGCTCCCCGCCCCCATCGCCGACGCGGCCGCCTTCGACGCCGCCCTGGCCCTCGAGTACGGCAACGTCATCGGCGCCGAGGATGCCACCAAGGGAATCGGCCTCGCCCTCGCCCCGACGATCAATATCGACCGCTCCCCTTTGTGGGGCCGCTCCTACGAGACCCTGGGCGAGGACCCGTACCTCACCGCCTCCCTGGCTGCGCCCCTCGTCAGTGGAATCCAGACCAACCGGGTGCTGGCAGTCGTCAAACACTTCGCCGCCTACAACCAGGAGCTCAACCGGTCCACGGCTCTGGACAACTCGATCGTGTCCGATCGGGCCCTGCACGAGATCTACCTGCCGGCCTTCTCGGCGGCCACCGAGGCGGGCCACGCCGGGGCCATCATGTGCTCCTACAACCTCATCAACGGCGTCCCCGCCTGCCAGAACAAGGCACTGCTGGACGGGGTCCTGCGGGGCCAATGGCACTTCCACGGCTTCGTTCGCTCCGACTGCAACTCCGTGTACGACCAAGCCGCAGCCATGGCGGTTGGCGTTTCCCAGGTCAAGTGCACCACCCTCTATAACCCCATGGCGCTGTCCGCCGCCGTGGCCAGTGGTCAGTTGGCCCGGTCGGAACTGGACGGCCTGGCCCGGCCCCTGCTCACCGTGTTGTTCCAGTACGACCTGATCGGCAACCCGCACCCGCTCACCCCGTACCAGGTGGCCACCACCCCGGCTCATCAGGCGGTGGCCCGACGGACCGACGTCGAAGGGTCGGTCCTGCTCAAGAACGACCACAACCTGCTGCCCCTGGATCTCCTTCATCTCCCCTCGCTGGCCCTCATCGGACCGGCCGGGGGGACGCCCATGCCGGCCGGCTTTGGCGCCATGCACGTGCCCACCTCGGCTTTGATCACCGCCGAGACGGCTCTGCGGGGCGTCCTCGGACCGCGCCTGCAGTACACCAACGGCAGCGACCTCGCCACCGCGGTCGCCCTGGCCCGCCGGTCCACGGTCGCGGTGGTCGTGGTCCACGACGTGGAGGCGGAACGCCACGACCGGACAAACCTCGCCCTCCCGGGCAACCAGGACGCCCTAGTGGCGGCCGTCGCCGCCGCCAACCCCCGCACCATCGTGGTGCTGGAAACCGGGTCCGCGGTGCTCATGCCCTGGATCAACTCGGTGCATGCCGTGCTCGAGACCTGGTACCCCGGCCAGGCCGCGGGCCCCGCCCTGGTCGATCTGTTGAGCGGCAAGGTCAATCCCAGCGGCAAACTGCCCGTCACGTTCCCGACCGCGGCCACGCCTGCCGCCATGCCCGACGCCACCGCCGCCACCTTCGGCGGGGTCAACGGCCAGGTCAATTACGCCGATGGCATCAACGTCGGCTACCGCTGGTATCAGGCCAACCACGTGACGCCCCTCTTCAGCTTCGGCTACGGACTGTCGTACACCCGCTTCCGATTCTCGGGCCTCCAGGCCTCCACCACCCCCGGCGGGGGGGTCGCGGTCAACGTTACGGTCACCAACGTGGGCCCGGTGGCGGGGACCGACGTGGTCCAGGCGTACCTCGGCTTCCCCTCCCCTACCGACGAGGCATCCCGGCAACTGAAGGGCTTCGCCCGGGTCAGCCTGGCGCCCCAGCAGTCGAAAACGGTGAAGCTGACGTTGGCTCCCGGCGACCTGGCCACGTGGGACACGGTCAGCAACAGTTGGATCGTGACCGCGGGCTCCTACCAGGTGCTCGTCGGCGACGGCTCGGACCTGGCCAACCTGCCAGTCACCGCGAACGTGGCCCTCGCCCACGCCACCCTGGGCGCCGACTCCGGTCCCGCCCACCCGGCCCCTTGATCGCTACACCCGCGACCCGGCGCCGTCGGGGCGACAAATGAAGGAAATACTCAGCCGGGGCCGCTCCTCGCGCCTCGGCGTCCGCTTCGGCCGGTACACGCTGGGGTCGGTCGTCGCCCTGGCGAGCAGCGAAGTGGCCTTCGTGGTCTGTTACGGCACCGCTCTGCTGGGGACCACAGCCTCCTCGGCGGTCGCCTTCATCGCCGGCGCCATCCCCAACTACGTGCTCAACCGGTCATGGGCGTGGGGCCGCCGGGGCCGGGTCCGGGTGGGCCGGGAGGTGGTGCTGTACGCCGTCGTTTCCCTGGTGAGCTGGGCGGCGTCCGCGGTCGCCACCGGGTGGATGAACCACTTCGCCAGTCACCTCACCACCAGCCACAACCTTCACACCGCCCTCGTCGCAGGCGCCTATCTCGCCACCTACGGGGTGCTTTTCGTCGCCAAGTTCGTGGCCTTCCAGGTGGCGATCTTCCCCGACGCCAAAATCCCGCCGCCCTAGCGGCCCCGGCGCCACTCCCGCCACCACGTCCCCACGATGACGCGGCCCACCCGGGTCCCGTAGGCCAGGTTGCCCCCCTTCTTGGTGGTGCCCGCCCGCCGTTGATACATGACGACGGGGACCTCGACCACCCGGAAACCGCGCATGGCCGTCCCGATCAGCAACTCTGTCGCCTGATACTGCGCCTGGCGCAACTCGACTGCCGTGGCCACCTCGGCCCGCATGGCCCGCAAGCCGCAGGCGGGATCGGTGATCTGCTGTGCGGTGAGGAGGGAAATCAGACGGCCGAACACCACCACGCCGGCGGCCCGAAACCGATCGGTGGTCTGGGCCGTC
Source organism: uncultured Actinomycetota bacterium (assembly GCA_963791545.1). Lineage (GTDB taxonomy): Bacteria > Actinomycetota > Acidimicrobiia > Acidimicrobiales > Palsa-688 > JALYXV01. Next base: position 260,620 of record CAWBSR010000007.1, on the reverse strand, counting down.
CCCAGCCGGCGGGACCCGGTCACGAAATCGGCCCGGCCCGCCACGAGCGGCTCAACAACGGAGTGCAGCTGAGCCGGGTCGTACTGCCCGTCGGCATCCAAGGTCGCGATGAAACGAGCCCCATGGCTCTGCGCCAACCGGTATCCCAGCCGCAGCGCCGCCCCTTGACCCCGGTTGAGGGGGATGTCGCACACCAGCACGCCGGCCCCCCGGGCCACGGAGGCGGTGGCGTCGGTTGCCCCGTCCACCACCACCAGGGTGTCGACCCCGAGCCCGCACACCGACGCCGGCATCTGGTGCAGCACCGAGCCGATCGCGTCCTCCTCGTTGTAGGCCGCGATGACCACCGTTACCGGCTGCAGCTGTCGAGAGCCGAAATCGGCAGCGAAGGCCGCCGCCGCGATCTCATCGCTTTCCCCAACGGCTTGGTAAAGGACGGACACTACGCGGAGAGGGTTGCGGGCTGGCGGGGCTCGGCCGGCCAGGTGGCCCACACCTGGTCCAGGCCCTCCCGCAGCGACGTCTCGGGCTGCCACCCCAGGCTCCTGGCGTGACCCACGTCGACGACAACTTTCGGCATCTCCCCGGCCTTGGCGGGCACGTGGCGCAACGGCAGATCGACGCCCGCCACCTCGCGGACCATGGCGGCCACGTCGAGCACCGACGTGGAGACCCCCGACCCGATCACCACCGGACCCTCCCAGCGGTCGTCAGCGACGGCGCGCCGCACCGCGGCGACGACGTCGGCGACGAAGACGTAGTCCCGCAGCTGGCGCCCATCGCCGTACACGTCGAAGGTGACGCCCGCCCGGGCCGCCTTGATCAACCGGGGAACCACGCTGTCCTTGTGGCCCATGCCGGGCCCGTAGACATTGGTGAACCGAAGCCAACTGCTGCGGACCCCGTAGATGGCGTTGTAGGTCGACAGCAGCATCTCAGCGGCCGCCTTGGTGGCGCCATAGGGCGTGAGGGGGGCCAGGGCGGCGCCTTCATGGATGGGAAAATGCCTCGCCGGTCCCACGACCGCGTTGGTGGAGGCAAACACGAAGGTGCCCACCCCGCTCCGGCGCGCTTGCTCGAGGAGCGCCGAAGTGACCGTCACGTTGTGGGCGAAGGTCTCGGCAGGCCGGTCGACCGACCGCAGCACCGACGTGGCCGCGGCCAGGTGGACGATCGTGTCCACGCCCGGCGTCACCACCCGTTCGACGGCACCAGGGGCCCGCAGGTCCAACTGGACCGAGGCTGCCTCGGGGTCCGAGGACCGGACCAGGTCGGCCACCACCACTTCGGCGCCATCGCCGCGCAGGGCCCGCACCACGTGGGCGCCGATGAATCCCGACCCCCCCGTGACCACGATGCGCCGCCCCGCCAGCGGCGACGACTTGGCGACCCTCATCGTTCGTGGGCCATGCGGCTGGCGGTGTTACGCCATTGGATCTTGGGCAACAGGGCCTCGAGATTGACCCGGTCGCGGTGGCGGTCAATGATCCCGAACATGGAGCTGAGCAGTGTCTCGCTCAACAGGTGGGGCATAAGGCCCAACTCGAGGAGCCGGGTGTGGGCGGCTCGGTAATAGTGGTCCTCCGCCTCCACCCGGGGGTTGTCGATCATTTCGATGTGGCACTTGCCGGGATAGGCCCGGGCCACGGTCTCCGCGATGCCCCGGATGGACATCTGCTCGGTGAACTGGTTGAAGACCCGGAACTCACCGCGATCGGCGGGGCTCTCGCAGCTGATCCGGATGCACTCGACGGTGTCCACGAGATTGATGAAGCCCCGGACCTGGCCGCCGTGGCCATATACCGTGAGCGGCTCGCCCAGCACCGCCTGGATGGCCATCCGGTTGAGAACGGTTCCAAACACGGCGTCGTAGTCGAAGCGGGTGGCCAGCCCGGGGTGCAGCGTCGTCTCCTCGGTCTCCTGGCCGTACACGATTCCCTGATTGAGGTCGGTGGCCCGCAGTCCCCAGATGCGGCAGGCGAACTCGATGTTGTGGCTGTCGTGCACCTTGGACAGGTGGTAGAAGGAACCGGGCCGCTTCGGGTACAGGACCCGGTCGGTGCGCCCCTTGTGGTTGATCTCGATCCAGCCCTCTTCGATGTCAATGTTGGGGGTGCCGTACTCCCCCATCGTGCCCAGCTTGACCAGATGGATGTCGGGGTCGATGTCGCCGATGGCGTACAGAACGTTCAACGTGCCCACCACGTTGTTGTGCTGGGTGTACACCGCGTGCTGCTGGTCGATCATGGAGTAGGGAGCGGACCGCTGCTCGGCGAAATGCACGATGGCGTCGGGGCGGAATTCCTCGATCATGGCGTGGGTGAACGTGGCGTCGACCAGGTCCCCCTGAAAAAGTCCGATATCGCGGCCCGACAGGTCCTGCCAGGTCCGGATACGCTCGATCGGCGAGAGGATCGGAACGAGACTTTCGGCTCCGAGTTCGAGGTCATAGGAGCGCCGGACGCAGTTGTCGGCGATGCCGACGTCGTGGCCACGGGCCGACAGGTGCAGCGCACTGGGCCAGCCAAGGTAGCCATCGCCGCCAAGAACAAGAATGCGCACGCCTTCTCCTCAATCAGATCGGTCAACCGGTGGTTTGCTCTTACCCAGGCAAGATGAGATTCCCATGAGAATTCTTCTTCCTGCGAATAACCCTCATAACTACATATTGTCTCTCAGTGTTTTCCCAACATGAGACGCGGGAGGTGGGCGGTCGCCGGGGCGGCCATTGCGGGTGTGGCCGGGGCGGCAGTAATCATTCGGCGCCGACGCCACCCCGAGATGGGATCCTTGACGCCGGTGCGCGGGGCCCGTACCTCCCGCAACGTCCTGGTGGCCCGAACCGCGGCCCGCATCGGCCGGGGCTATGCCGCCAACACCGCCCAGCAGGTCTTCGCCGGCGCCGCCCGGCGGGAGGAACTCCAGGCCGAGCGCCAGCTGCGGACCGCCACCGAGGTGGCGGAGACGCTGGGCTCCATGAAAGGCGCCCTCATGAAGCTGGGCCAGATGGCCAGCTACCTGGACGCCGGCATGCCGGAGCCGGTGCGCGAGGCTCTCGCCTCGCTCCAGCAGGACGCCCCTCCCATGACCGCGGAACTGGCGGCCGATGTGATCACCGAGGATCTCGGCGCGGCGCCCGATGAGCTGTTCGATACCTGGGACCCGGTGCCGATCGCAGCCGCGTCCATCGGCCAGGTCCACCGGGCCATCACCCACGACGGCCTGGCGGTGGCCGTGAAAGTCCAGTACCCGGGCGTCGACGAGGCCATCCGCTCCGATCTCGCCAACACCTCGGCCCTACTGGCCATGGCCGGAATGGTCTTCCCCGGCCTCGACGCCAAGCCCCTCGTCGGAGAGCTGAAGGCTCGTCTCACCGACGAACTCGACTACCGCCTCGAGGCGGAGAGCCAGCAGCGCTTCGCCGAGGCGTTCGCAGGGCATCCCTTCATCAACATCCCGGCAGTACGCAGCGACCTGTCCTCGGGCCGGGTCCTGACCACCGAGTTGATTTCCGGGGCCCGCTACGACGAGCTGGTGGGATGGTCCCAGGAGGAACGTGACCAGGCCGGTGAGACCATCTTCCGCTTCGTGTTCGGCTGCCTCTACCGCCTCCATGGCTTCAACGGCGATCCCCATCCGGGGAACTACCTCTTCCATGGGGGCGGTCGGGTCACATTCCTCGATTTCGGGCTGGTGAAGTGGTTCGATCCCGAGGACGTGGCCATGTTGGCCCACATGGTGGACACCATCGTGATCCAGCGCGACCCCCACGCCTTCCGCCGGGCGGTGGAGGCAGCCGGTTTCTTGAAACCGGCTCCGATGCTCAGCGACGAGCAGGTCGTCAACTACCTGAGCCACTACTACCAGATGGTGCTCGAGGCGGGACCGTCCACCTGCACGCCCGAATACGCCAGCGAAACGGTCCGGAGATTCTTCGACGCCAGCAACGAGGTGGTGAAGCACGCCAACGTGCCCCCCGCCTTCGTCGTGCTGCAGCGCATCAATCTGGGGCTGTACGCGGTGCTGGCCGGCATCCGGGCCACCGCCGACTGGCGCCGCATCGCCGAGGAGCTCTGGCCCTGGGTGGGGGCGCCGCCCTCCACCGACCTGGGCCGGGCCGAGGCCGCCTGGCGGGCCGCCCGCAAAATAGCCCCTGCCTAGACCGGAAGGGACGCCCCGGTTGAGGGCGTGCTGTCCGGCACTGACGCTTTCCGCTAAAGTTGCCGCCTGGCGACCGGGGGCGCCCTGCGAATAGATGGGGGAATAACGTGAAGGATATTTCGGCGGGCTGGGACGGCTGCCGTGGCGACCGGCTTGATGGGCGTGATGCTTTTCGCGGGAGCGGCTGGTTTCACGCGTCCCAAGGCCGATAAGTTCCCGAATCAGAGCGCCTGCGCAGCCGTCGAGGCCAACATGGATCTGCTCGAAGCCAGCAACGTATCCCCAGGCGCAGGATTCTGGGAGGGTCGGGAGGCCATCGCCCTGGCCGCGCTCCACTGCGAGCGCTAAGCGTCGAGCGACTCTACTCGGTCGCTCCTGGGTACACCGCAGTCCAGTCGCCATGGACTTGCGGTGGTTTGCGGTATCGCGAACTGTTGCTTTGAAGTCTTCACGCCTGGCAAGTAATAGCCCTCGTCGCGTTCAGTGTTGACTTTTGTTCCGAGGCGCGCGGTTATGGCGTATCCGGTGATGTTTATCGATTATTGCCAGGGCGCGTGGTTGGGTGCTGTAGTCCCTGCCGGGAGTCCGCTGATTCCATCTCAAACACGAAGGCCTGGGCTTCTCGGGAACTGCGGGGCTCGGGGGGGAGGACTCGAACCCCCAATGGCAGGGCCAGAACCTGCAGTGTTGCCGATTACACCACCCCCGAACGGGCGCCTCACCTTAGCGCTACCCGAACAGGCGGGCGTTCAGGTCGACCAGGCGTCGGAACCCGATCAGGCGCCCGACCGCCACCTCCCCCGTCTCCTTGACGTAGTTGATGGCTTTCGTCCCCCCGCCGAGAGGCGACGAGCGGGTGGGCGACACGTACGGTTTCAGGCCCAGCTCGCCGGCCATGAGGGCAATGCGCTTGTCGTGGTAGGGGTCGGAGACCAGCAGGACGGTCGTCAGGTTTCGGGCCGTCAGGAAGGCGGCGGTCGACTCCAGGGATTGCCATGAGTTGCGGCCGCTCACCTCGCGGAGGATGGCCGATTGCGGCACCCCCTTCACAGTCAGGAAGTCGGCGGCCGCGGTCGCCTCCGTGAACCGGTCCCCCGGCTGCTTGCCACCGGTCACCACGATCCAGTCGGCAAAGTGGTGCTGCCACAGGTCGAAGGCGTGGTTCAGCCGCGCCTTCAGATCAGGGGAGGGAACCCCGTTGTACTGGGCCGCCCCCAGCACCACGATGGCCTGAACCGGGCGGGCCTGATCCTCATGGGAAGCGTCCCAGACCTGCACGAAGGTGAGCGCGAAGTACACCACCCCGATCCCGATGGCAGCCAGAGCCGCCCGGAGTCCCCATTTCAAGATCACCCGCCCTGCGACGCCTCCTCCGGCAATCGGGCCAGGGCGGCGCGGAGGCGGGCCAGAGTCCGTTCCCGCCCCAGCGCCTCCAAGGACTCGAACAACGGGGGACCAACCGAGCGGCCCGTCACGGCCAGCCGGATGGGCGCCTGAGCCTTGCCCAGCTGGGGCACTCCGACCTTCTCCCCTACCGCCGCCGTCGATTCTTTCAGTGTTTCCGCGTCCCATTGGCACTCGGCGTAGGCGTCCAGGGCACCGACGAGGAGGGCCCGGAAGGCAGGCTGCTGACGGACCCCTTTTTCCCACCCCCCCGCATCCAACGGGGGCTCGGGTAGGAAGAGGAACGACGACATGGCGTAGACGTCGGCCAGGGTACGGGCCCGTTCCCGGACCAGCGGCGCCACCGGGGACCAGCGCTCGGCCAGCCACGTTTGGGCCCGCGCCACGAACTCCTCTTCGGGCAGGGCCCGGATGTACTCCCCATTGGTGGCCGACAGCTTCTTCTCGTCGAAGAAGGCGGGTGAGCTCTTGACGGCTTCCAGTTGGAACTCGGCGATCAGCTGGTCGCGGGTCAAGACCTCCCGGTCGTCGCCAGGCGACCAGCCCAGCAGGGCCAGGTGGTTGACCATGGCCTCAGGCAGGTAGCCCTCGTCGCGGTACTGCTCCAACGCCACCTTGTCGCGTCGTTTGGAGAGCTTGTGGCGCTTCTCGTTCACGAGCAGCGGCAGGTGGGCGAACAGCGGGTACGAGCCGTAGCCGAGAGCGGACCACAACAGGATGTACTTGGCGGTGTTGGTCAGGTGGTCCTCGCCCCGGATGACGTGGGTGATCGCCATGTCGGCGTCGTCGACGACGTTGGCCAGGATGAACAGGGGCTGGCCGCTCGACTTGCGGATGGCGAAGTCCTCGATGGTGGCGTTGGCGAACTCGGGCCGGCCCCGCACGATGTCGGCGACCACCGTCACCCCCTCATCGGGAGTTCGGAAGCGGATCACGCAGCCCAGCGTGGGCTCGAGGCCCCGCTGCCGGCAGAAGCCGTCGTAGCCGGCGCCGCCCGAGGCATCGGCCCGGGCCTTGACGGCCTCGGGCGGGCAGTCGCACGCATAGGCCCGCCCGTCGACGAGCAGCTTGTCGATGGCTGCCTGGTAGAGGTCACCGCGCTGCGACTGGAAATAGGGTCCCTCGTCCCAGTCCAGGCCCAGCCAGCGCAAGGCCCGTTGGATGCCCTCGATGTGCTCGGGCTGGTTGCGCTCGAGGTCGGTGTCCTCGATGCGAAGAACGAATGTGCCCTGGTGCTGGCGGGCGTAGAGCCAGTTGAACAGAGCGGTGCGGGCGCTGCCCACATGGAAGTATCCCGTGGGCGACGGTGCGAAGCGGACCCGGACCGGCGCCATACTTGCGAGGCTACCGGGATCGCCCGCCGTGACCGCGCCACCTCAGGCGGGCGGCCGCCGAACTGGAGGGAGGCGGCCACCAGCAGCGGGCGGGGCGCCGGAGGCGTCATCCCGGCGTGACCACGGCTCGGTGTATCCGGAACAGGCGGAGGGGCCGCCAGGCGCGGTCCTGGGCAGGCGGCGACACGTTGCAACCGCCGGAGGTCGGTGTCGCGGGGGCAGACGGTGTTGGGGCCGACCCGGATGCTGGTGTGCCCGCGTGCGGCGCAGCACCTGACCGAGCGACATCGTCCGGTCCCCGCCGTCCCGCTTTGGTGCGCCCGGCTCTTGCCAGGATGACGATGACAGGGGGATCACCCTGGGCGGGCTGGGGCGAAGGTCACCCTGGCCGGCCGAGGTGGCCGCTTTCCGCGCGCGTCCACGCAACCGCGCGCACCCGGCGGGGCACCAGCGCCTTCTGCGCGCGGTATCCCCAGCGCGCGCGGTTCGACCCCTCGCAGGCGTGACGGCTGTCCAGTGGTCGCTCCCGGTCGGGCGCACCAGCGTGAACGTGTCCACGGGCGAGTAGCGGGCGAGCAGCCTCGACGGCCGCCCAAGCGGGTGACGGTGAAGCCTAGGGAACCTGGGGCTGGCGCAACTCTTCGAGCAGGTCGACGGCCTCCTTCAGGCCTGGGGCCAGTATGAGCGCCTGGCCGGCACAGGCGATGGCCTCATCGCGTTGACCGAGCAGTTGGTGGCAGACGGCGCAGTTGAGCCAGGCGTCGACCGAGGCTCCGGCCGGGCCTTCCTGGGCCCGGCCGAAGTAGTCGAGGGCCAGGCGGTACTCGCCCACGGCGTACAGCAGCGACGCCAGCCGGAAGGCCAGATCGTCCTCGCCGACGGGGTAGTACGTCTCCCAAACCCGGTCGATCGTCAAGAGCAGCTCGGCCCGGGTGATGACATCGGGCGGCTCGGCGAGGTCATCCAGGAGATGCGAGAACAAAGCCTGGAATATGTCGGCGTCCCAGTGGGCCAGACGAACCAGCGCGAGCGCCTCGAGCAGCGTCAGCTCCTGGTAATGGGGCTCGATCGCCTTCTTCAGCGTGAAGAAGGTGTCGGGATCACGAGTCTCGGCGGCCTGGCGGTACGCGGATCTGGCGGCAGTACCGGGAACATCCAGGGTGAATGCCGACACGTTGAAACGGCGGGCCGGCCGGGGCGGGTGCCACGCCTCGCCCCCGCGATGCTCGAACCAGGTGCCAATAGCACCGAAGTTGACTGGGAACGACACGCTGCCGTGGCGGGTCGGCTCGACCACACTCAGGGCATTGGCATACTCGGGCCCGGTGAAACCCCGGTCGCCGATGACTGCCAGCATGCCGCCCGACCAGCGGTCCGCAAAGAAGGCGAGACTCCTCACCGCCGTCGAGGGGAGCGGCACCGTCCTCCCCCGGGCCGCGGTCCGTAACTCCGCCAGCACGGCGTCGAGGCCGGCGTCGTCGTAGTACGGCTGGTGGCACGGTCGGACGCCATAGGTGAAGCCGTCCTTGTCGGGCCAGCCTCCATCGCCCCCGTCGTCGCCGTCGGGCTGGGCGACCTGCACCAGGCATTCGAAGAGGCGGCCGTCGTCCTCGACGTAGAAGAGGTCCTGGGGCACGCTGTCGAAGCAGTAGCTCGCGATCAGGGCCACCGGCCGTCGACTCGGCTCGGCGCCGAGGACTTCGCCCGACACGGCCAGCGTGAGGGGCGCCGGTTGGGCGATGTCGAACCGAGCGAAGTCGAGCCTCCCGGACTCGATCAGCGGTTGCAGGCGCGCCCGATCCCGCCAGAAGTCAAGCATCGACGGCGCCAGGTCGGTCAGGACGTAACGGACGTCGCCAGGGGCGATACGAGTGCCCAGCTCCCGGAGGATGTGGTAGCCGAGCTGCCCGTTGCCCGCTCCCAACTCGATGATGTCGACCGGCTGGCCCACTTCGGCGACATAGGCGGCCAGGATCTCGGCGAGGAAGCTCCCGAGGTATGGGTTGGTCGAGATGTAGGAGGGGACGATGCTCTCTTCCCACACCCGGGGGCCCTCGAGGATGAAGAAGTCCCGCTGCTGCTCCCAGACCGACGCCGCCGACAACGGAGTCCCGGCCGGCGCCTCCATCGACACTCTTAGGCGGACTTCATCTTGTTGGCAACGATCTCGGCACCGGCAGGGCCGCCCAGGAGCACCTCCTTGTACTGCTCCAGGCTGTCCACCAACTCCATAATGACCATCTGGGCTTCCGCGTTGCCCTTGTTGGCGCTATCGATCAGGTCGGCGGCGGCCGCCTTGCGGCCCTCGCCCCGGGTGCCTTTGGCCATCTTCCACAACCCCTTCATCTTGAAGATGGCCGTGCTGGCGGTGCTGAGGAGGGGCACCCCGCCCACACCGGACTTGATCTTCTTGGACTCCTTCTTGGCGATGATGTAGTCCAGTAGTTCGACCATTTCCGCGTTCCTGCTGTGCAGGGCCATGACCTGGATTCTCTTCAGGCGCCGGATATGCCTGATGGTGCTCTGCACCTTGTTGATGGCCATCGCAGCACTGAACGCTTGGCTTACCCCTGGCACCGGCGCGAAGCCGGCACCGACGCCGACGGCTATCCCGGTCAGGCCCTTCGCCGTCGCCAGCCGGTTGGTTGTCGTGGCCGCCTCTTGGAACTGCTTGGCGATGGCAGGCGAGATCGCCCCGAGCGATCGGATGGCATCGTTGGCGACACCGACCTTGGCGGAAAGGTCCTCGAGCCCCAGCTCCTTCTCGCTCGGCGGGGCGATTCCGAGGGCGCGGTACACCGCCGACTGGTTTCCGGAGTCTATGGCGTCCAGGATCCTGTCGAGTTTGTTCTTGTCGCTGATCCCACTGCCCGGAACCGGTTTGCCGTCCTTATCGACAGCGCCGGCCAGGATGCTCTGGGAGAACTGGGCGATGTTGGCGTACAGATCATTGACGAACAGCCGGGACGCGGTAATGAACTCGTCGCTGTCGGGCATGGTGGCCAGTCGCTCGTGGGCGACGACGATCCGGCTCTGAAAATCGGTGTACTCCTCGCTCGAGGCGACGAGTGCGGGTGCGGGAGGGGGCGTGGGAACCCGGCCGGGCACGTGGTCGGGCAGCGCCAGCCGGTGCCCGGGGCGTGGCATTGGCGCGGGTTCCTTGCTCTCCGCCTTGAACTCGGGCCGGCGCGGCGGGGGCGGCGGCGGCGGCGGCGGGAAAGACGGTAGGGGCGGCGGCGGCGGTGCCGGGCGGGGCCTCGGCGAGGGGGACATGCCGGGCATGGCAACACCGCCTTCCGCCCCCCTGGGCGCAACCGGCTTCAGCGCCTGGTTGGCCTTTTCTTCGGCCTCGATGGCGTCGGGGAGCGTGAAGTTCATGTAACGCTGCTTCTTGTGGCCTTGGTCGGCTCCCTCCTTGCCGTACTCGCCCAGCCACTTGTTCAACTCCCCTCTCATGGTTGCCAAGAGGGCCAGGTGGCGGTCGATGTCGACTCGAGTGCTTCCCTTTTCGTCGTTGTACCGCACCAACTCGGCCTGGATCGCTTCGAACGCCCTTTTCTTGGCCTTGGTCCTGGCGCTGCTAAACCTGCCACCCCCGTCGTAGGCCAGAGCAGGGAGATTGTTGACCTTCCGGTGCAAAACGTGACCCCGGCGATCATCGATGTACAGCGCCGGGCGATCGGCTACAAGGCGCCGGTGGATCACAGGCGACCCGTCGGCGGGCGCCATCTGGGCGCGTGATCGCTCGTCGGCCAGCAAGGCCACCACACGGGCGTTTCCGACGGACCGTTGCAGATCGAGCAGCGACATCGCGCTCGTCCCGATGAGGGGGGCCGGGCGAGGCACTCTGCTGCTGGTTGCATCCGGGGCGGGCTGGTCGATCTTTTCCCGTTCAGGTATGGGTACCGCCCACTTCCACCCTCGCGGAACCTAACACGTGTACACCCGTCCACTTCCGTTACCACGCCCGTGACCAATCGCCGACGACCATCATGCGGATGGCCGGACCGGCTCTCCGGGGTTGTCGACGGTCCCAGCCTGAGACTTGAGGAAAATCCTGGCGCACTCAAACGGCCGTGCGAGGAGACCGGGCCGAGAGCATCTCGACGACCTTGGCGATGCGGCGTTCCCGGGTCTCGGGCTTCTTGGCGTCGGTGACCCACTGGACGTACTCCCGGCGGTGGGTATAGGCCAGGGTGGCGAACGACTTGGTGAGATTCGCCTGTTCCAACGCTTGAGCCAGGTCGTCGGGCACCTCGATCGTTCGCTGCGCGCTATCCAGCTCGATGACCACGTGGACGTTGTGGCCGATGTCGACGCCGGCCGTGGCGCGGATGGCCTTGGTGAGGCCGAGGAAAAAGCGGCCCTCGCCGGTCGGCATCGTGGACCCGGTGTATTCCACCTCGTTGAACAGGGCCCGGACGGGGAAACGGGCCCGGGTGCCGAACACCTCGGCCGCCTCGGCGGGCAGCTGGATCAGGGCGCCTCCACCCTGGGCGGAACGGACGACGGCGTCGAACTCCATCCTCGGCACGGCGGGAACCTTACGCCTCCGACCGGAGAATGAAGCTTCTATCCGCCCAATTCCTCGGCGAAGCCCAGCCAGCGCTCTTCCGCCTGAGCCAGGCGGGTTTCCGCCTCGGCCAGGGCGTGGGCCAGCTTGGTCAGCTCGAGGTGATCGTGGGCGCCTGAGGCCAGTTCCGCGACCAGCCGGTCCCGGTCGGCGGCCGCGGCCGCCATCTCCACCTCGGCCCGGCTCAGCAGCCGGCGAAGGGTGCTGGGGGTGCGCAGCTTGCCGGCGGCCGGTTCAGGGCGGGGTTGGGGGTGAGGTAGGCCTCGGGCCCTTTGGGTGCCTGGGGTGGGCGTTGGATCTGCGGTCCGCCCGATGCTGGCGAGGACGGAGCTCCGGGATCCAACCGGCGAGCGGGATGCGGCGTAGCCCGCATAGCCGCCCGGAGCCAGGGTGGCCGAGCCGTGACCGTCGAGCACCAAGACGTCTTCCACGGTGCGCTCCAGGAAGGCCCGGTCATGGCTGGCGACGACGACCGCGCCGGGCCACATTTCGAGATGGTCCTCCAACGCCCGGAGGGTGTCGAGATCCAAGTCGTTGCTGGGTTCGTCCAGCAGCAGCACGTTGGGCAGAGCGGCCAGCACCAGGAGCAGCTGCAGCCGTCGTTGTTCGCCCCCTGACAGGGTCCCGACGGGCGCCCACTGGGCGTCGGCGTCAAACCAGAACCGCTCCATGAGGCGGGCCTGCTCCCAGTTCGGTTGCCCGTGAGGCCCGGCGACCGCCTCCCGCACCCGCAGCGTGGGGTTGAGGTCCCGGCCCGTCTGGTCGTAGTACCCGATCCGAACCGTCGGGCCGATCTCGACCAGGCCCTCGGTGGGTGGCAACTGGCCCGCCACGATCTCCAGGAGGGTGGACTTTCCGGTCCCGTTGGGGCCGACCAGGCCCAACCGGTCGCCGGGGCCCAGATCCAGATCGAGGTCCTCGAACAGCCGCGGACCGCCGCCATAGTGATGCCCGACCCGGTGGAGCTCAACGACCTTGCGCCCCAATCGGGGAGTAGCGCCCCATTGTCCGCCCCCGGCCAGGTCCAGGTCCCCGGCCCGGTCGGCGGCGGGTGCCCGGCCTTCCACGATGGCGGTGGCCGCCGCCAAGCGGGCTTTGGGCTTGCGGGTACGGGCCGGCGCCCCCCGGCGCAACCAGGCCAGCTCGGCACGAGCCAGGTTGCGGCGCACTGACTCCGCGGTCGCCTCCTGCTCGGCGCGTCCCGCGGCGGCCGCCAGGTAGGCGCTGTAGCCCCCCTCATGGACGTAGCCGTGACCCCGGTCGAGTTCCAGGATCCGGGTGGTTACCCGGTCCAGGACATGGCGGTCGTGGGTGACAACGACCAGCCCTCCCCGAAACTGGGCCAGCCGATCCTCCAGCCACCCGATGGCGTCGAGGTCCAGGTGGTTGGTCGGCTCGTCCAGGACGAGGAGGTCCACCTCGTCGACCAACACCCGGGCCAGGGCCACCCGCTTGGCCTGGCCCCCGGAAAGCGTGGCCACGTCGGCGTCGACCAGCCCACCCATCCCGAGGCGCTCCAAGATCGCCGACGCCTCCCAATGGGCGCCCACCGCCGACCGCACGTCGCCGGCCGGCAGGACGGGACGCTGGGCCAGGAACCCGACCCGGACGTCGCGGCCCCGCCGTACCGTTCCTTCCGCGGGGTCGAGCCCCCCGGCCAGGACCCGAAGCAGGGTGGACTTGCCGGTTCCGTTGCGGCCGACCACGCCGAGGCGGTCACCGGTGTTGACCGTGAGCGAGAGATCCTCGAACAACGGCCGGTCGGGCCGGCGTGCTGCTATCCGCTCGAGGTCCACGAGGATCACCCTGCGAGGGTACGGGGCCACCGGAGTGGCCGGCCAGGCAACCGGATCAGGCGGCGCCCATGCGCGCTCGCAACGTGCCTAGACCGTCACCCGATAGGTCGCCCAGCCCCGCCGCCCGCCCGGTCATCGCCAGCAGCAGCGCCCGGCCCGGGCCCGACACCCGATGGGTCATCTTCATGACCTGGCGACCTCGGCGAGGTAGCCGTGGACGGCGTCGGCCGGCACCCGAGCGACGGCGCCTGACCGCCGGTCGCGCACTTCCACGATCCCTTCCGCCAGCCCCTTCCCGACCACGACCACGGTCGGCACCCCGATGAGCTCGGCGTCTTTGAACTTCACGCCGGCCGAGACGGCGGTCCGGTCGTCAAAGAGGACCCGGACCCCGGCCTCGCTGAGGTCGACCGCCAGGCGCTCGCTGAAATCCACCACCGAGGTGTCCTTGGAAGCCGTCACCAGATGGACGTCGGCGGGGGCCACCGGGCGGGGCCAGCACAGGCCCTTGTCATCGAGGGTGGCCTCGGCGATGGCGGCGACCGCGCGCGACACGCCGATCCCATAGGAGCCCATGGCGACGATCACCGGCTTTCCTTCGGGCCCGGCCACCTCGAGGCCCAGCGCCCGGGCGTACTTCCGGCCCAACTGAAAGATGTGCCCGATCTCGATCCCCCTGCGAAGGGTCAGGCCGGTGCCGCATTCCGGGCAGGCGTCGCCATCGCGGACCTCGGCCACGTCGATGGTCCCGTCGCCGTGGAAGTCGCGGCCCGCGACCAAACCGATGACATGGTGGCCGGGCGAGTCGGCTCCGGTTACCCAGGCGGAGCCGGCTACGACCCGGGGATCGAGCAGATAGCGAACCCCCCGCGCCTCGCCAAGCGCGCCCGGGCCCATGTATCCCTTCGCCAGTTGAGGCCGGGCCGAGAAATCGGCGTCGCCGAACACGGCCACCGTCGCCGGCTCGACATTGGCCTCGAGCCGCTTCATGTCGAGTTCCCGATCACCGGGAAGTCCGATGGCGAGCGGCTCCCGGGTGCCGTCGGGATGGGTCAGCATCACCAACACGTTTTTCAAGGTGTCGCCCGCCTCCCACGGGCGATCCGGCCGGTGCAGGTCGGGCCGGGCGTTGAGCAGGTGCACCAGCGTCTGGATGGTCGGCGTGGCGGGCGTGTCCTCGACCCGGGCCGCGGGGAGCTCACCGGGTTCCGGGGCCGCGGGGGCCGCGGTACGGACCGCCTCGGTATTGGCGGCATAGCCACACCCGGGGCAGAGAACGAAGGTGTCCTCGCCTGCGTCGAGGGGCGCCAGGAACTCCTCGCTGGCCGAGCCGCCCATGGCTCCCGAGGTGGCGGCCACGATTACGTAGGGCAGTTCGAGCCGATCGAAGGTCGCGATGTAGGCAGCCCGATGGGCCAAGTAGGACGCCTGCAGTCCCTCGTCGTCGGCGTCGAAGGAATACGAATCCTTCATGATGAACTCCCGGCACCGGAGCAGTCCCGCCCGGGGGCGGGCTTCGTCGCGGTACTTGGCCTGGATCTGATAGATCGACAGCGGCAGGTCCTTGTAGGACGTGCAGATGTCCTTGACGAGGAGCGTGAACATCTCCTCATGGGTTGGCCCCAGGAGGTAGTCGGCCCCCCGGCGGTCCTGCAGCCGGAACAGGTTGTCCCCGTACTCCTGCCAGCGACCGGTGACCTGGTAGGGCTCGCTCGGGAGCAGGGCAGGTAGGTGGACCTCCTGAAATCCGGCCGCGTCCATCTCCTCCCGCACGATCCGCTCCACGTTGCGCAGGACCATCCACCCGAGCGGCAACCAGGAGAAGATGCCCGGTGCCGCCCGCCGCACGTAGCCCGCCCGGACCAGGAGGCGATGGCTGGCCACCTCAGCTTCGGCGGGGTCATCTCGCAGCGTGCGCAGGAACAGGGTCGACAGGCGGATTGGTCGGAGACGGCTCATGGCGCCCAACGTAAAGGGTGCGCTGACAAATCCCTGTGTGCACCCGGATTTGTCAGCGCAGCCCCCTGAGGAACTCGACGACCGCCTCCTGATGGTTGTGCTCGCCCCATCCGAGGGGCGTGGCGTGGAAGGAGCAGTCCTCGGCACTGAGGTCGGCGCCGCGGGCGACGAGGTACTCCACGAGGACCAGTTCCCGTTGTAGGCCGAAAAAAGGTCAGCGGGATTGGATGCAGCAGGGCCCAGCCGGTGGGCTTGGCCCTTCCCGCGGACCGGCGGCGCCCGACGCGCCGGGACCGACGCTACCGCGCCGGCGTCAGGGGCGGGAAGCGACTTGGACCGCGGGCGCGATCACAAGGAACAGGCCACACACAATCATGAGAACTGCCAACCGCCACCGCATGCCGAGCCCTCCGGGTCGTTGTTCCTATTGGTGTCGGCGCGACGGCGGCAAAAGTTGACGAATCGGCTGAGTGAGAGCGGTCAGAGGACCAGGCCGATGCCGATGCCGACGAACACCCCGAGCAGGAACACCAAGGCGATGGCCAGGAACGCCTGGCGGCCCGGGATACCTCCTCGCGGGGGACGCTGGCTGGCCGCCATCAGGCGGCGATCCCGCCGCCGATCACTGCGTCCCCGTCATAGAGGACCACGCTCTGCCCCGGCGCCACCCGGCGCTGGCGCCGTTCGAAGCGCACCTCGCCGCCGCCCGCGAAGACCGCGGCCGCGGGCCGGCCGTGGGCGCTCATCTGGACGGTGACCTCAGCGCCCGCCGGGGCCACCTCGTCGACCCAGCTCATGGTGTGAAGGTGGAGGCGGTCGTCCATGAGGTCGTCGTTGGTTCCGACCGTCACCGTCGCCTGGGCGACATCGACTTTGAGCGCGTACCGCCGCTCTCCCCCGGCCTGCTGATCACCGATGCCCCGGCGCTGACCGACGGTGACCAGTTCCACGGCCGCCACTTTCCCCATCTCCTGGCCGGTGACGGCGTCGACGAAGCGACCGGGGTGCAGCGCCATGCGCTGCCCCAGGAACGCTTGCCGACCCCCGGTGCGGGTGATGAAGCACACGTCCTGGCTGTCCGGCTTGGCCGCCGTGCGCAGGCGTAGCTCCGTCGCCAGGGCCCGGACCTCGGCCTTGGTCAGGTCGCCGACTGGGAGGAGGGTCCGGGCCAGGGCCGGCTGGGTGAGCATGTAGAGGACGTAGGACTGGTCCTTGGCCCGGTCGGCGCCCCGGATCAGCTGCCAGCGGCCATCGGCGGCCACGACGCGGGCGTGGTGGCCGGTGGCGATGGCGTCAAAGCCGAGCTGGGTCGCCCGGTGGAGGAAACGGTCGAACTTCAGGTGTCGGTTGCACGACACGCATGGGTTCGGGGTGAGACCGGCGGCATGGTCGGCGACGTAGGGGTCCACGACGTGGCGGTCGAAGTCCTCGGTGAAGTTGAAGACGTGGTGGGCGATGCCCAGTTGCTGGGCCACCCGGCGGGCGTCGTCGACGTCGGCGACCGAGCAGCAGCCGGAGTCGGAGTCGCCGCCCCACAGCTTCATCGTCGCCCCGACGACGTGGTGGCCGGTGCGCTGGAGGAGGGCCGCGGCGACGGAGGAGTCGACGCCGCCCGACATGGCGACCAGGACCCGCATCAGACGGCGGCCTGGCAGGCGCGGAGGCGGCCCACGGCGTCGGGCACGACCTTGAGGGCCAGGTCCACGTCGGCGTTCGGTGGTGGTGTGGCCGAGCGAGAGCCGGAGGCTGCCGAGGGCGCGGGTCCGGTCGATGCCCATGGCGACGAGGACGTGGCTCGGCTCCATGGCGCCGCTGGCGCAGGCGGAGCCGGCCGAGGCGCACAGCCCGGCGTCGTCGAGCAGGACGAGAAGCGATTCGCTCTCGATGCCCTCGAAGCACAAGTGGCAGTTGCCCGCGATCTTGTGGCTGCGATCGCCGGTTTCAGTGGCGCCGGGGATATGGCGCAGGAGTCGGTCGGCCAGGCGGTCACGGAGCCGCCCGACCCGGGCGACGGTTGCGTCGCGGGTGGCGACCGTCGCCTGCATGGCGGCGGCCAGGCCCACGATGCCGGCCACGTTGTGGGTGCCGCTGCGGCGGTCGCGTTCTTGACCCCCACCGTGGATGAGGGGGGCCAGGGCCACGTCACCTCGGACCGCCAGGACGCCAGTCCCCTGCGGTCCGCCGAACTTGTGGGCGCTGACCGAGATCAAGTCGGCGGAGGCGGCCGCAACCGCCACGTCGAGCCAGGGAAACGCCTGCACGGCATCGGTGTGGAGAACGGCGTTGGGAGCGTGGCGCCGAACGAGGCGGGCGATGCGGGCGAGAGGCTGAATGGTGCCCACCTCGTTGTTGGCCAGCATGATCGAGACCACCGAGACGGTGGGGTCCAGGGCGGCCGTCAGCGCATCCAGGTCGACGGTGCCGTCGGGGTGCACGGGGACGACACGACATTCGCAAGCCCCGGGGCGGCCGGCGTGAGCGGCGGCGGCCTCGGCAGCGTGGAGGACGGCGTGATGTTCGATGGCGCTGCAGACCACGACGCCGGGGCGGCGGGCCAGGACGCCGGCGATCGCCAGATTGTCGGCCTCGGTGCCGCCGCCGGTGAAGACGACCCCGCCCGGCTCGACTCCAAGGGCAGCGGCGGCAACGTCGCGGGACTCGTCGATGGCGGCCCGGGCCGCTCGGGCGATGGCATGGGAGCCCGACGGGTTGCCGAAGCGTTCCGTCAGCCAGGGCAGCATGGCGCCCGCCGCCTCGGGACGCAGTGGGGTGGTGGCGGCGTGATCGAGGTAAGCGGCCATAGCGCCACCCAGGCTACGAGACTGCCGGGTGACTCAGTTCGATCTGGCGACCCCGGGGCCGGCGGTCGCTCAGGTGGGCGTTGGTCCGACGGCGGGGACGGGGGTCGGGTCGGTAACCAGACGGAGGAGATCGCGGGCGCTTGGGGGCTTGGCGAGGTAACCGTTGGCCCCACTGGACACCGCCAAGTCCCGGGTCACGGTGTCGTTGAGAAACGAGCACACGACGATGCGCAGATCGGCGAACTCGCTTCGCAGGGCGCCGATGGTCGCCAGCCCTTCGGCGAGGGGCATCTGGATCTCGACCAGGGCCACGTCAGCTTGCTCGGAACGAATCGAGGCCACCGCTTCTTCGAGGCTTCCCGCCAGACCGACCACCGTCATCTCGGAAAACTGCTCGACGAAGTAGCTCATGACGGCCCGCCGCGCCTCGCGAGGATCCACCAGGACCACCCGGTGGGTCGGTTGCGGACCGGATAAATCGGGGGCGGGCCGCGACGATCGAGCCAGCTGGGTTGTCGTCATGACGTCGGCGCCTCGGCGAGAAAACCCGCCTGAGTAAGCACGATGAGGGCCATCTGGACCTCTCCCTAATTGGTGAACACAGGAACCAACGGCGCCACCAGGGTCCAGGGCAACGCATCCCCAGGCCTAGCCAACGGCGAGAGGCCCGGACACGGCGGGGTTTGCTGCTTCCGTGCCTGGCACCACCGTACACCCGGACCCGGGACAGTCCCGGGTCAGTCCGTTAGTCGGGGGGCGCGAACCCGCCTTTGTTTGGTGGGCCCGCCAACCCCTGTCGAGCGGAGTCGGGCGGCCGGATATCGGGGGCCGCGGGTGCGGCGACCGTGGGTCGAGGTGGCTGGGAGGCGGCTCCAAGCGGCGCCCACATACCGGGCGGCCGACCCCACTCAGGCGCCGGCGGCCGACCCCACTCGGGCGCCGGCGGCGGACCCCACGGAGGCGACGGCGACTCCCCCCACCCCCCCTGGCCATATGGGGACGGTGGGGCGGTGGGGCCGCCGTGGCGCCGCTGGTAGGCGCAGGCCACGCAGAGCAGCCACAGTTCCGGGCCCGCCGACTCCGGGACCGGCTGATGCAAGCGGGTGACCAACGGGCCCGCCAACCGTGCCGCCAGATTTGCTCGGGGCAATGGGGCCATCTCATAGGTCCGCAGCAGAAACGCCCGGGCCGTCTCGTATTCCGCCGACGACATCCCGCTCACATCGAGCGAGTCGACATAGCTCTCCCACCCCGCGGGAGGGAAGAACGCCACCGGTATCGACACCTGGGACGAGCCCCGTTCCCGGATCACGAGCGTGCCCGCCGCCATATCCCCGAGCCGTTGGTCCTGGGTGGAAAACAACATCGAGATCACCCCCACCGGCACCAGCGCCATCACCTCGACCATCCCCACCAGGCCCCGGACCAAGGCGTGGCGAAACCGGATGGGCGCGCCCTGCCGGGTCACGACCCGCAGCCCGAGCGCCGCCTTGCCCGGCGTCCGGCCCCGCCACAACGACTCCCAGATCACCGGGTAGCCAAAGACCACCAAGGTCACCACGATCAGGGTGATCACCAGCCCCGCGGTGCCCACTGCCCCGTCGGCCGCCGCCGCCACCAGCCCGACGACGAGGAGCAGGACGAGGAGAATCCCGACCTGAATGGCGACGTCGATGGACCGGGCCAGGATCCGCGAACCCAGCCCGGCCGTCTGCACGTCGAGAACAACGGCCTCGGGGGTGACAACCCGCGCCCCTTGAGCCTGCACCCTGGCTACGGTACCCAAGCGATGGACATCGACCAGTTCCTGTCCCGATACACCCCAGCGTGGAAACGGCTACAGCAACTGACCCAGCGGGCGGGCACCAGCGTCAAGCGTCTCTCGGGCGCCGAGTTGAAGGAACTCATCGCTCTCTACCAGCGGACGTCGAGCCACCTGTCCTACGCCCAGACCAACTTCAGCGATGCCACCCTGAACGCCCGTCTCTCCCAGCAGCTGGCCGCCTCGGGGGCGATCATCTACGGCAGCCGGCCCCGCCGGCTGCGCTCGGCGGGGCAATTCTTCACCCGCACCTTCCCGGCCGCTTTGTGGCGGCTTCGGGGTTTCGTGGCCGTCAGCGCCGTCCTCACCCTGGGCCCGGCCATCGCCGTCGGTGCCTGGCTGGCCAACTCACCCCGGGCCGTGGATGCCGCGGCGCCCGCCGCGCTGCGCCAGGCGTACGTGAACGAGGACTTCGCCGGCTACTACTCGTCGCAACCCGCGGCTGCCTTCGCCACCGAGGTCTACACCAACAACATCCGGGTGGCGGGGCTGGCCTTCGCGTTCGGCATCCTGCTGTGTATTCCGACCGCCTACCTGCTCATCACCAACGGGGCGGGCGTGGGGCAGGCGGCGGGGCTGTTCGCGGCCGCCGGGCAGTCGTCGAAGTTCTACGGGTTGATCCTCCCCCACGGGCTGCTGGAGCTCACATCGGTGATTATCGCCGGGGCGGCGGGCCTCCGGCTGGGCTGGGCGGTGATCGACCCCGGCGATCGCACCCGGCTGACCGCGGTGGCCGAGGAAGGCGGGCGTTCGGTGGTGCTGGTGCTCGGCGTGATCCTCACCCTGCTTCTGGCGGGCCTGATCGAGGGGTTCGTGACCGGCTCCACCCTGCCGACCTCGGTGCGAGTGGGAATCGGGGTGGCGGTCGAAGTGGCGTTCCTCGTCTACGCGGTGGGGATGGGCCGCGCCGCCGCCGCCGAGGGCTTCACGGGAGCCCTGAACGAAGGGGCCCGATAGGAGGTGGGAGCGCCACAGGGCGCCGCCGACGGGTTCCATCGAGGCACCTTCGGCGTCCCTGCTCGCGGCGCGTTCAGCGGCAGGCCTCGGATCAGTCGTAGGCCCGGATGGCGCGGACGTTCAGAAGCACCATGAGTACTCCGGCGATGGCCACCACGGCGAAGCCCCGGCCGACCTTGGCCCAAGCTTGGTTCTCGAGGATGAGGGACCGCAGAGCCTCCATGATGTAGGTGACGGGGTTGTAGGTGGCCGCCACCTTCATGGGCGGGGTCAGCATGTTGCGGGGGACGAAGTTCGGAGTGAGGAAGAGCAGCGGGAAGAACACGAGCGAACCGGACTGGGTGGCGGCGGCGCTGCGCGTTTTGAGCGCGATGAGCTGCATGAAACCTGAATAGACCACCGCCCACGACGCCGCCAGGGCCACGAGCAGCACGAAGCCCAGCACCCCGCTGGCGACTGAGATCCCGAAGGGTAAGGCCACCAACACGATCAGGGTGGCAATGCCGAGGCTCTTGAGGGCCTCGGCCGTCAGGCGTCCGAGCACGATGGCAGTGCGCGAAACCGGTGTGGCCCGCAGCTTGTCGAAATATCCGCCGATGATGTCCTCGACGAGGAACTGCGCGGCGCCTCCGAACGACGCCGCCAGCAAGAGCGCGCTGGGCACTTGGAAGGCGGCGTAGTTCTGGCCTTTCAGGAAGGGAGTTGCACCCGAGGGAAAGATCTTGGCCGCCTGTCCTACGTTGACCACCAAGAAGAACAGCGGGATGAAGACGGTGGGGAACAACTGCTCGGGGACCCGCAGCACCTCACGGATGGCCCGGTTGCTGAGCGCCCAGAACTGCTTCACTCCGTCACCTCCTGAACCTGGCCCGCGACACGCTCACGGGTGCGGCCGGTGGCGTCGAGGAACACCTCGTCCAACGAGGGCTCGTAGTCGAGCGACTTCTGCTGGCGCAGCTCCGACTTCAGCGCGGAAGGCGTTCCCTCAGCCACGATGACGCCTCCATCGATGATCGCCAACCGGCTGCAGAGCTGATCGGCTTCCTCGAGGTACTGGGTGGTCAGGAACACCGTCGTCCCCTGGGCGTTGATACGGCGCACCTCGTCCCAAACCGTCAGCCGGCTGGCCGGGTCCAGGCCGGTCGTCGGCTCGTCCAGGAACAGGACCCGGGGGCGATGGACCAGCGCCGACGCCAGGTCGAGCCGCCGTTTCATCCCTCCCGAGTAGCCCTTGATACGCCGGTCGGCGGCGTCGCCGAGATCGACCAACTCGAGCAGATCCTTGGCCCGCCCGGCGGCGTCGGCGGAGGAAATGCCGAACATCCGGGACTGGAGCACCAGCAGCTCACGGCCCGTCTGGCGGGGGTCGAGCCCGGCGTCTTGTAGGGCGACGCCGATGCCGCGCCGAGCGGCGTCGGGATCCGCACTGACGTCGACTCCGGCGACTCGAGCCGAGCCTGAGGTGATGGTGGTCAACGTGGTCAGCATCCTCACCGTGGTCGACTTCCCGGCGCCGTTCGGTCCCAGGAACCCGAACACCTCACCCTCGGCCACGCTGAGGTCAACGCCTCGCACGGCATCCACCGTCCCGTCGCGGCCTGTGAACCGTTTGACCAACTGCTGTGCCTCGACCGTCAACGCCATCGATCACCCCGGGCGCGCCGATCGCCTGACCGGCCCGTTGCCCCGTTCCTCCTTCCGATCGGTACCGGTGGTACTCCGGCTTCGGGAGGTAGACGGAACCAGGCGCCCAAAATGATCGGTGCCCCAGCGAACCGGGTTGTCGAACGCCAGTCTGGGCCCGCCCCTAGAGGCGGCCGGTGGCCTTGACCTTGAGGTAGGCGTCCGCCAACGCCGGCGCCAGGGCGCCGGGCGGGGCGTCGACGACCGTGGCGCCCAGTCTTCGGAGCTGGGCGGCCAGCACCCGCCGGTCTTCGAGCGCCGCCTGGGCGGCCGCCTTCCGGTAGGCACCGGTGGCATCGGCCGCCGGCGCCGACGCCCAGCGCAACAGGTCGGGGTCGCGCACCGACGCCACCACTACCAGATGGCTGCGCAGGATCAACGGCAACGCCGGCAGCAACGTGTCCCCGAGCGCCTGGTCGGCCAACTCCGTGAGCACCACCAGCAGCGCCCGGCGGTGGAAACGCACCAGCGTCTCGGTGAACGCCCCCCGGTAGTCGCTTTCGGCCAGCTCCGGTTCCAGCTGGTACATGGCCTCACTGACCCGCGTCAGCTGGTCGCCCCGGTGGCTCGGCGCCACCACCGCCCGGATGTGGCGGTCGAAGGCCACCAGTCCCGCCCGGTCGCCGAGCCGGGTGGCGACCGCGGTCAGCATGAGGACGGCGTCCATGGCGTGCTCGACCCGGGCCACACCCGCCACCTGGCCGGCCATGGTGCGCCCGTTGTCGAGCGCCACGATCACGGTCTGGTTGCGCTCGGCCCGGTAGGTGCGCACGATCGCCTTTCCGGTGCGGGCAGTGGCGGCCCAGTCCATGCGCCGGGACTCGTCGTCGACGCTGTATTCCCGCAACTGGTCGAACTCGGTTCCCCCGCCCCGGCCCCGCGCCGACCGCAACCCGACGTCAAGGATGCGGGCCCGGTCGATGCGCAGCTCCGCCTCCTTGCGGGATGCGAAGGGCGGGTACACCCGCAGCAGTCCGGGCAGCTGGCGCCGGCCCTGGCGGGCCAGCAGGCCCAGCGGCCCGACGACCCGCACGACCAGCTCCCGGGGCTCGAAGCGGCCCCGCCGGCTCGGTTGGATGATTGTCTCGGCCGTCAGGCGGGCCCGGGCGGGCACCGTCAGCCACACCCTCCGGGTCCCGGCCCGCAGCGACGGCGCCAGCTGGTCGGCCACGCCGATCCGAAGGCGGCGGCCCAGCGGGTTGCTGATCGTCCACGCGATGCGACCTTCACCGTTCAACGGCAACACGGCGGGAAAATGCCGGTCCACGGCGATGCGAGCCGGTCGGGGGGCAACGAGGCCGTCAGCGGCGGCCACGAGGAGCAGGGTGCCATTCACGATCAGCAACCCCAGGGGGGCCGCGACTGGAAGCGCCAGCACCACCATCGACATGATCGCAGCGGCGAGGGCCAGCCGCCCGGTGGGTACGGGCATCAGCGAGGGGCTGGCATCAGCGAGGCACGGGCACCGCGGCCAGCAGACCGTCCAGCACCCGATCAGCGGTAACCCCCTCGAGCTCGGCCTCGGGCTTCAGTTGGAGGCGATGGCGGAAGGTCGGCTTGGCGATGGCCTTGACCTCGTCGGGGGTGACGAACGCCCGGCCCGACAACCATGCCCACGCCTTGGAGGCCCGCAGCAGCATGGTGGCACCGCGGGGCGACACTCCGAGGTTGACCGACGGTGAGTCCCGGGTTGCCCGGGCCAGGGCCACCATGTACGCCTGCACCGCGGGATCGACCCGGATGGCGTCGATTTCGGCCTGGGCGGCTTCAAGATCGGCGGCCGACGCCACCCGCCTCAGGCCGCTGCCCGCCAGCTGATGGGGGTCGAGGCCGCGGTCGTGGCGGCCCACGATCTCCAACTCCTGTTCGGGACTGGGGTAGGGGACGACCAGCTTGAAAAGGAACCGGTCCAGCTGCGCCTCGGGCAGCGGATAGGTGCCCTCGTACTCGATGGGGTTCTCGGTGGCGCAGACCATGAATGGGTCCGGCAGCGGGCGGGCCTCGCCTTCCACGGTGACCTGGCGTTCCTCCATGGCTTCCAGGAGCGCCGACTGCGTCTTGGGCGGCGTCCGGTTGATCTCGTCGGCCAGCAGGAAGTTGGTGAACACCGGGCCCTCGCGGAACCGGAACGATCCCTCCTGCTGGCGGTAGATCAACTGGCCGGTGACGTCGGAGGGCATGAGATCGGGGGTGAACTGCAACCGCTTGAAACCCAGGTCCAAGGTGGCGGCGACGGTCTTGACCAGCAGCGTCTTGGCCACGCCGGGGACCCCTTCGAGCAGCACGTGGCCGCCCACCAGGAGCGCCGCCATCACGCCCGAGACGGCTCCATCCTGTCCGACGACCACCTTGGCGACCTCCTGGCGAATGGCCAGCACGGCATCGTGGGGTCGCTGGTGGTACCGGGTGCTAGCGGCCATGGGCCATCTCCTGTCGAATGGTGTCGGCCTGGCCGGCCAGGGCCACCAGCCCCGCCTCTCCAGTGGGCTCGGGACCGGCCACGGTGGCGAGAATCATGTCCCGGTCGAGACCGGTGCGAGCCGCGACGACGGTTGCCATTGTGTCGGGGGTCGCCGACGGAGGGACCCCGAGCTGGTCGACGATGCCGCGGCGGACCCCGGCGCGGAGGATGGCGGCGGCGTCGTCCAGGCGCCCGCCCTGGTGCAGCAGGTTGCCGACCGCGACCACCAGCTCTGAACCCGCCAGCTCCACCGGGGGGATCTCGATGACGGGCCGGCCCAGCCGGCGGCCCCGCCACAGGGCCAGGAGGACCAGGGCCACCATCAGCTCGATCAGGGCCTCCTTGACACGGGGTGGCATGAGCTGCAGCAGGGTCAGGTGTCCGCCACCCGCCCGGCGAGCGACGATCCACTGCACCCGGGGGCCGCTGGGCGTCGCGGCCAGCAGGTTGGCCGCCAGGACGCTGTTGTCCAGGTGGCCCAGATGGTTGTTGGTCCACGGGTCGGGACTCCCGAGCAGGACCACGGTTCCCGCGCCCAGCGATTCCACGACGAGGAAGGCCCCCCCGCCGGTGGTTCGGAAGCACCCCGTCGCCCCGGGCGGGACCCTCAGCCCCAGGCCGTCGGCGACCTCTATTGAATCGACGCCGCCTACGACCGCCAGGCCGCAGTCGGGTGCCAACGGCCCGCTCACCCCCGTCAGGCCCCCGGGACCGGATTGCCGCTGCGGAGCCGCCAAGGCGAGCACCAGATCCCGGTCGGCCACCACCAGGGTGCCCCCTGATCGCACCCAGTCGACCAGCCGGCGGTGGGCGGTGGCATCCCGCCGGTCCTGGAGGACCAGGGCGATACCGCCCGCCCCGGCCGCCGGAGGCCCGTCGACCTGATCGACTCCAGGGCCGGCCTGGTCCAGCAGCAAGGCCAGCGCCTTGGCCCCGTCGGGGGAGGTCGAGGTCGGGTCGAGGGGCTTGCCGCCGGAACCACCGCGGCCCCCGAGGGCGCCCAGGGCGACGACGAGCGCCAGGAGGATCAGCCAGGGACCGGCGCCCCGCAGGCTTCGCCTGGTGCCGGCTTCGGCGGCGCGGGTGCGGCCGGCCGCCTTCATCACCGGGGGAGGTCCCAATCGCCAGGGCCGCCACCGACGGGGGTCAGCACCTGGCGAGCCAGATCATCGAAGGAGTCCTGGTCCTGGCGACCGGTGGGACGATCGCCGTACCAGGCCTGCTCGAAGAGGTCGGTGGCGCCGTCGAAGGCCCGCCCGGCGGCGGGCGCCACCGCCTTGACGTCCTGGCGGTACTCCCCACTGGTCCGGCCCGGGATCTCCTCCACCAGGCCCCGGCCCGCCAGCTCCGCGATCAGCGCCCGGTACCGGCACCGCAGGGCGTCGCGCCACCGCCCCCCGGCATCGTGGAGCGCCGCCTCGGCCCGCCACTCGGCCGGGGTCCGGGAAGAGCCGTACCCCTGATATACGACGACGGGTGAACCTGCGACACGTCGCCGTCGGCCGCGGCGGGCCATGGTCATCACGACCAAGCCGATCACCACGGTTGCCACCGCCAGCACCACGACGACTGCCACCGTGCTGCCGCCGAAGCCGCCGCCGCGGCCCAACAGCTGGCTCAGCAGCTTGCCGATCTCCTTTCCCAGCCAGTGCCAGGCGGCCTGCAGCCAGCTTCGCTTCGGGGGCTGGAACTCCCGCCCCCGCAGAATCTGCTGGGTGAGGCCCTTTACCCTCCGGGGGTCGTTGCTCGGCGGCGGCAGATCGACAGGCACCCGCACGAGCACGGCGACACCCTAACGCCGCCCCAGTACCGCCTCGACCCGCCCAGATCGGCGGCTTCGGCGACCGTCACAGGTTGGTGGGGCTGGGTCGCGTCGGCTGCCGGAGGGGAGCGTTCCGACAGGGGTCGTGCGGGCGGCTACTTTCAGTGGTTGTGAACACCGCCCTGGTGACCCACAAGCGATGAGCCAACTCCGACTGGACGCGCTGACCGGCCGGTGGGTGGTGATCGCCAACGAGCGGGCTGACCGGCCTGCGTTCATGTCCCGCAGCCTGCCCGTCGAGGACGACCCGAGGCCCTGCCCCTTCTGCCCTGGGGGTGATGACTCAGCGCCGGCCGCCCGGGAGACCTACGGTCCCGACGGGGAGTGGCTGGTGCGGGTGGTACCCAACAAGTACCCGGCCTTCGATGGCAACGCACCCATGGTGGTCACCCATCTGGGACCGGTCTTCACCCAGGCCCCGGCCAGCGGGATCCACGAGGTCCTGATCCTGTCGCCCGAGCACCGGGCCACCTGGGCCGACCTGTCGGACGGCCACGCGGGCCTGGTGATGCTGGCGATCAGCGACCGCATCAACGAGCACGCCCTCGAGCCGGGGCTGCGCTACAGCCAGGCGGTGGTCAACAGCGGCCGGGAGGCCGGTGCGTCCCTCGAGCACCCCCACGCCCAGCTGATGTCGATGCCCTTCGTGCCCGGGGAGGCCGCCGACGAAGTGGGCAGCTTCGCCCGGTTCCACGGCAACTGTCTCCTGTGCGCGGTCCTCGACGCCGAGGAGGACGCCGGTCATCGCATCGTCTACGCCGACGAGCGCCTCGTGGTGATCTGCCCCTTCTGGAGCGGGACGCCCTACCAGATGCTCGTCCTGCCCCGGGAGCACAACCCCCACCTCCACCGCAGCTCGGCCGAGGACCTGGCCGCTACCGGGCGCGCCATCCGGTTGTCGCTGGCCGCCATGCGGGTCCGCCTCGGCGACCTGGCGTACAACGTGATGTTCCACTCGGCGCCCTACCGGGTGCGAGGTGATTACCACTGGCACGCCCACATCCTTCCCAAGGCAACCACCCGGGGCGGCTTCGAGCTTGGTTCCGGGGTGCTGATCAACGTCATGGACCCTGAGCGAGCCGCCGAGGAACTGCGCTCGGAGCTCAAGGCGTTCGCCTGACGCAGCCCGTCGTGATCACGGTCAGCACCGTTGTCCCGGCGTCCCGGGACCGGGTGTGGGCCGACCTGGCCCAGATCAGCAGCCACGTCGAGTGGATGAGTGACGCCGAGGCCATCACCTTCGGCTCCGACCAGCGTCAGGGAGTCGGCACCACCTTCTCGACCGCCACCAAGGTCGGCCCTTTTCGGCTCCTGGATCGGATGGAGGTGACCGAGTGGGAGCCGGGCCGGGTCATGGGCATCCGCCACACCGGGGTGGTCACCGGTACCGGGCGCTTCACCCTGGAGGCCATCACCGGCCCTGGCGACCCCGCCCCCGAGCACACCCGGTTCACCTGGGACGAGAGCCTTCTTTTCCCCACCTGGATGGGCGGCGGGCTCGGAGGCCGGGCCGGGGGACCCGTGCTCAAGTGGATCTGGCGCCGCAACCTGGAGCAGCTGCGGAGACGCTTCGAATAGCCCCTCAGGCGGTGGCGGGCGTCCAGTTGGACCAGGCGGTGTTCCAGTCCATCGTGCCGTGGTCGCCGAGATCGGGGGGGCGGGGTGATCCGGTCACCTCGATGACGTCGCCGATCCGGCTGAAGTCGAAAAACGCCTGGGCGTTGGCCGTGCTCAGGTTGACGCAGCCATGGGAGACGTTGCTCCGGCCCTGGGAGCCGGTGGACCAGGGGGCGGCATGGACGAACTCGCCACCGTCGGAGATGTTGACGTCCCAGAACACGTGCTCGTCGTAGCCGTCGGGCGAGTTGACCGGAATCCCCACCGACGACGAAATCATGTGTACGTCCTGCTGCTTGTACAGGTCGATGTGGATCCCGTTCAGGGTCGGGTACTTGCTGCGCCCGGCGCTGATCGGGAATACCCACTTGACGACGCCGTTGCTGGTCACGGTCATCTTGTCGGTCTTGGTGTCGACCGTGGTCACGTGGGCGTCTCCGACGGTGAAGCTGGTGGTGGTGTTCTTGGCCGCCCAGATCCCGTTGCCGGCGTTGAAACTGTTCAGGTTGGCAGCGACGGTCACCTGTTCGCCCGCCGGCCAGTAGGCCTGCGGCCGGAAATGGAGCTCCTTGCCGCTGAACCAGTGCCAGCCTCCCACCACCGGGGTGGACTCGGTCACCTTGAGCGACGCCAGCAGGGCGTCCTTGTTGGCCACCGTGTGGTCGAAGCGCAACACGATGGGCTGGGCGATGCCCACCGTGAGGCCGCTGGCCGGAGTGATGGTGTAGCCCAGGGTGGCGGTGGGCACCAACGACTGGAAGTGGCTCACCTGTTCGGCCGTCCTGCCGCTCGGCATCACGGCGTCCACGGTGACGGTGTAGGCCGTCTTGAGGGCCAGGCTGCCGCTGGAACGCCAGGCGGCGCCACCGGGGTCGACGGTCCCCGAGAGGGTGGATCCGTCGGCTCCCGCCACCGTAACGGCGCGGATGTGGCCTTTCCTGGCGGTCACGCTGACGACGGTGTCGATCGCCACATTGGTCGAACCGTCCGGCGGCTCGACCTGCACCGACAGCGCTTCGGCGGTGGTCGGGGTGGTTTGCGAGGCCGAGGCGCCACCGTCGCCGCGACCCGATGACGAACGCAGGGCGTACACGACGGCCACGGCCGCCGCCAGCACCGCCGCCGCGACCAGGACGACGATAACCGTGGACCGGCTGCTCCCTGGCTTGGCGGGTACCGCCTCGGGCTCAGCCACGGCATTGAGGATACGTGAGGATCGGCCCCATCTCGCGTCGGGACGTGATCCGAAAGGTCATCATCCTCTCAGATGCCGCAGCTAGCGGGAAGGTTCCAACCAGATGACGCCGAGCGGTGGCAGGGTGAGATCGGCCGAGGCGCCCAGCCCGTGCCACGGCGTGCCCGTCGCCGTGACCTCGCCGGCATTCCCCATGCCGCTGCCGCCGAAGAAGGTGGAATCGGTGTTGAGGACCTCCCGCCAGCGCCCCGCCTGAGGTAGCCCGATCCGGTAGCCGACGTGAGGCACCGGGGTCAGGTTGGCGATGCAGGCCAGCAGCGAGCCGTCCTCGCCGCGGCGGAGGTAGGACAGCACGCTGTTGTCCGCGTCGCTGGCATCGACCCAGCGGAAGCCTTCTGGGGTGAAGTCCCGCTGCCACAGCGCCGGACGCTCCCGGTAGCGGCGGTTGAGGTCCCGGACCAGGGCCTGGACCCCGGTCGGCTGGGGATCCGCCAGCCGGCCCCAGTCGAGGCTGCGGTCATGGGACCATTCCAAGTCCTCAGCCAGTTCCCCGCCCATGAACAACAGCTGCTTGCCCGGGTGGGCCCACATCCAGCCGAACAGGGCCCGGAGATTGGCGAACTGCTGCCAGCGGTCGCCGGGCATCTTGGCCAGCAACGACCGCTTCCCGTGCACCACCTCGTCGTGCGACAGCGGCAGGATGAAGTTCTCGGACCAGGCGTAGATCAGCCCGAAGGTCAGTTCGTGCTGGTGGTAGCGCCGGAAGAGCGAATCGCGCGAGAAGTACTGGAGCGTGTCGTGCATCCACCCCATGTTCCATTTGAAGCCGAACCCGAGGCCGCCCAGATAGGTGGGCCGGGACACGGCGGGCCAGGCGGTGGACTCCTCGGCGATCATGAGCGCCCCGGGATGCTCGGCGTAGACCGCCTCGTTGGTCTCCTTGAGGAACGCCACCGCCTCCAGGTTCTCCCGGCCCCCGAAGACGTTGGGGACCCACTCGCCCTCTTTGCGGGAGTAGTCGAGGTAGAGCATGGAAGCCACCGCGTCGACCCGCAGGCCGTCGATGTGGTACTCCTGCAACCAGAACAGGGCATTGGCCACGAGGAAGTTCTTGACCTCGTTGCGCCCGAAGTTGAACACCAGCGTGCCCCAGTCGGGCTGGGTGCCCTTGCGGGGGTCGGCATGCTCGTACAGGGCGGTGCCGTCGAAGCGGGCCAGCGCGAACTCGTCGCGGGGAAAGTGGGCCGGGACCCAGTCCACGATGACCCCGATGCCCCGCTGGTGGAGAGCGTCGACCAGGAGGCGAAAATCGTCGGGGTCCCCGTAGCGGGCGGTCGGGGCATAGTAGGCCGATACCTGGTATCCCCAGCTCCCACCGAAGGGGTGCTCGGCCACCGGCATGAACTCCACGTGGGTGAAGCCCATCTTCTCGATGTAGTCGGGTAGCTGCTCCGCCAGCTCGCGATAGGTGAGGGGCCGCCACCTCCCGTCGCCGGCATCGGCCCACCGCCAGGAGCCGATGTGGAGCTCGTAGATCGACAGGGGACCCCGGTAGGGGGCCGACCGGGCCCGCTCGGCCAGCCAGGCGGCGTCGCCCTCGGACCATTGGTGGGCGCTCGGGTGGGCGATGATGCTGGCCGTGCCCGGCGGGACCTCGCTGGCAAACGCCAGTGGGTCGGCCTTGAGGGACAGGTGATGGTCGGGGGTGACCAGCTCGTACTTGTAACGGGCGCCGGTGGCGATGCCGGGGATGAAGAGCTCCCACACCCCCGACGAACCGAGCGAGCGCATCTGGTGGACCCGGCCATCCCAGAAGTTCCAGTCGCCGACCACCCGGGCTGCCCGGGCATTGGGGGCCCATACCGCGAACGACACCCCTTCGACCCCCTGGTGGACCCGGGGATGAGCCCCGAGGACGGTCCACAGCCGGTGATGGCGACCCTCACCCAGGAGGTGCAGGTCCAACTCCCCGAGCGTGGGCCAGGCTCGGTAGGGATCATCGAAGGTGAAAGTTGTGACCCAGCCCGGCTGCCCGTAGTCGGCTTCGAGGTGGTAGTGATCGGTGCCTGGCGGTACCGGTGCCTCGAAGATGCCGGCTGGATGGAGCCGGGCCATCTCGATCGATCGGCCGTCGGCGCGGTCGGGACCCGCGCCGACCGGGATCAGGCGCATGGCCAGGGCATCGGGACGGTAGGCCCGGACCTTGCCGTCGTGGAGGCCCAGCACCCGATGGGCGTCGCCGTGCTCGCCCGCCACGATCAGCTCCAGATCCCGTTCGAGGGCCGTGGGACCCTTGGGGGGGGCCGTGTTCACCGGCGCCATGCGATCTGTGCGGTCAGCCATATCTCTGTGTCTACCCTTCCAGGTCCGACATCGACCCTGCCAGGATGCGCTGGATGGCGGCTGCGGGTATGGCCAGCCAGCCGGGACGGAAGGCCTGCTCGTAGGCCAGCTCGTACAGCGCCTTCTGCAGCTCGAAGGCCAACGACACCGCCCGGCGCACCTCGGGCCGCTCCGGCAGCAGGTCGGCCCCGCCGGGGGTGCCGAGATACCCGTCCAGGAAGGCGGACCGGTTGTGCTGCTCCCATCCCTCCGCCAGGGGCTGCAGCTCCGCCTGCTCGTTGGGGTCCTGCTCGAGGAGGGCGAAGTGGGCCGCGTACTGGAAGGAGCGCAGCATGCCGGTCACGTCCTTGAATGGAGAGGTCAACGCCATCCGCTCGGACATGCCCCGGACCGGCTCGCCCTCGAAATCGAGCACGTACCAGCCGGTGTCGGTCCTCATGACCTGGCCCAGGTGGTAGTCGCCATGGACCCGGATGGCAGGGCCGGGATCAGCGACGGCCCGCAGCCGATCCAACAGTCGATCAGCGGAGCCGGAAAACGCGGCCCCGAGGACGGAGTGCAGTTGCTGCTCCACCTCGGCGACTACCGACGGCCAACGCGTGAGGCGGAACTGGGCGCGGTCGACCCCGAACGCCTGGGCCATGGCGAGGTGCATCTGGGCGGTCATATGGCCCAGCCGGGCCGCCTCGTGGGCGAAGTCGCCCCCCGCCTGGGAAGGGTTGGCGGGGCGGCTGGAATACAGGTCCCGGAGCGAGGTGAGGGCCAACGCCCAGCCTTCGGTGCCGCCGGCGAGGAACTGCTGGACGAACGCCAGGTCGGCGCCGTCCTTGCGCCACACCGCTTCCGGTTTGGCCACATGCGAAAACCCGACCCGGGCCAGGGCCTCGGTGACCACCACGTCGGGATTTGGGCCCTCCTGCAGCCGGCGGAACACCTTGGCGATGTAGCGGTTGTCGTACACCAGCGACGTGTTGGACTGTTCGACGCCGACCGGGCGCACCCGCTCGGCGCTCAGGGCGGCATCGGTGACCACGCACAGCCACGCCAGCGCCAGCTCCGGGTCGACGGTGGCGTCGTAGTAGTAGCAATCCCCGGCCGAACCCAGCACCGAGGGTTCGTGGCCCTTGAGGAACTCGGCCGGCTCCCCATTGGGCCGGGCCCCGATCAGGAGCTGGTAGCGACCGGGGGCGGGCTCCTCGGGGGCCGGCCCGCCGGGAGCCGGCTCGCCGGGGGTCGGGGTCACCGCTGGCGCGCCCACTTCCACCACTGCCCACAGCAGCCGGTGGGCGCCCCCGGCCGTCGAGGCCAACTCGTCGGAGTCGAGGACCCGCAGGGCGGCGGCAGCGGGTGCCCCGCTGCCGCTGTACCAGCGCTGGCGGCCCAGGTACTCCGGAAGAAGGGCCAGCACCTCCTCGGGAAGCGCCCCGCCCGCCGAGAGCCCGCTCAATTCTCGACCAGCTGGAACCAGTAGAAGCTGTACGGGGCCAGCGTCACGAAGTACGGCAGCTCGCCGATCCTCGGGAAGCGCACCCGGCCCAGCAGCTCGATGGGCGTGGCGCCCTCGTATTGCTGTAGGGGCAGCTCGGCCGGCTGGGCCAGCCGGGAGAGGTTGAACACGCCGAGGACGGTGTCGTCCTCCCGCCAGTCGTCGCGGTCGCGCCGGACGTAGGCCAGTACCGAGGGATTGTCGGTGGAGATGACCTCGAAGCTCCCGGTGCCGAACACCGGGTGTCGTTTGCGCACCTCCAGCATCCGCTTGGTCCAGTGCAGCATGGAACTCGGATCGCGCATCTGGGCCTCGACGTTGCACGCCTGATAGCCGTACACGGGGTCCATGAGCGGTGGCAGGTACAGCTGGGCAAAATCGGCCCGGCTGAACCCGGCGTTGCGGTCCGGCGACCACTGCATCGGGGTGCGCACACTGTCCCGGTCGCCCAGGTAGATGTTGTCGCCCATCCCGATCTCGTCGCCGTAATAGAGGATCGGCGAGCCCGGCAGGCTGAACAGCAGTGCGTGCAGCAGTTCCGCCACCCGGCGGTCGTTGTCGACGAGGGGCCGCAACCGGCGGGCGATGCCGATGTTGCGCTTCATACGGGGGTCCTTGGCGTACTCCGAGTACATGTAGTCGCGCTCGTCGTCGGTGACCATCTCCAGCGTCAACTCGTCATGGTTGCGCAGGAAGATCCCCCACTGGCAGCCGTCGGGGATGGACGGGGTCCGAGCCAGGATCTCGGTCACGGGATAGCGCTGCTCGCGGCGGATGGCCATGAACAACCGGGGCATGACCGGGAAGTGGAAGCACATGTGACACTCGTCACCGTCGCCGAAATAGTCGACCACGTCCTCGGGCCACTGGTTGGCCTCGGCCAGCAACACCCGGCCCGGGAACTCGCTGTCGACCTCCTTGCGCATCCGCTTCAGGTATTCGTGGGTCTCGGGGAGGTTCTCGCCGTTGGTCGCGTCCCGCTCGAACAGGTAGGGCACCGCGTCCAGCCGGAACCCGTCCAACCCCAGGTCCAGCCAGAACCGGACCACGTCGAGCATGGCATCGGCGACCTCGGGGTTGTCGAAGTTGAGATCGGGCTGGTGGGAGAAGAAGCGGTGCCAGTAGTACTGGCCCCGCACCGGGTCGTAGGCCCAGTTGGACTTCTCGGTGTCGACGAAGATGACCCGGGCGTCGGGCCAGCCCTGGTCGTCGTCGCTCCAGACATACCAGTCGGCCTTGGGGTTGGTGTGGTCCCGCCGGGATTCCAGGAACCACGGATGCTGGTCGCTGGTGTGGTTCATGACCAGGTCGGCGATGACCCGGATGCCCCGCTTATGGGCCTCCTCGACCAGCTCCACGACGTCGGCCAGCTGGCCGTACTCGGGCAGGATGGTGAAGAAGTCGCTGATGTCGTAGCCGCCGTCACGAAGCGGTGACTGATAGAAGGGCAGTAGCCACAGGCAGTCGACGCCCAGCCACTGCAGGTAGTCGAGCTTGGCGATGACACCGGGCAGGTCGCCGGTCCCGTCGTTGTTGGCGTCGTAGAAACCCCGCACCAGGATCTCGTAGAAGGTGGCGGTGCGGTACCACTGAGGATCGCCCTGGAACGAGGAGATCTGCTTCCCGGTCACCTCAGGCCGGCTCCTCGTGAACGGCGTCGGGCAGATGGAAAATGTGGGCCACCCGGGCCCATGGCTCCAGCCTCACGTAGGGATGGGCGCCGACCCAGGTGTAGACCTCGCCC
Organism: uncultured Actinomycetota bacterium; assembly: GCA_963791545.1. Taxonomy (GTDB): domain Bacteria; phylum Actinomycetota; class Acidimicrobiia; order Acidimicrobiales; family Palsa-688; genus JALYXV01. The sequence goes on along the minus strand of CAWBSR010000007.1, from coordinate 225,462 downwards.
GACAGCTCGTCGACCACCCGGTAGGACCGGAAAGACGACAGCCCGAGCGCTTCGAGTTCGAGGGTCAAGATGCTCGACTGCATGTGGTGTGGGTCGAGGCTGACCACCATCAACATGGTGTCGCGACGGTCATCGCTGACCTTGGAATAGGCCAGGATCTGCGGGTTGTCGCTCAGGTGGAATCGCGCCCACCGCAGGCGCTGAAGGGCGGGATGCTTCCGGCGTATCGCATTGACCGCGGTCGCCAGAGGGACGAGCGAATAGGGCTGGTCGAAATCCCGGTCACGAATCTGGTATTTCTCGGAATTCAGGTATTCCTCGTTCAAAGCCGAGGCAGGCTCGTTCTCGCATAACTCGTACCCGCTGTACATACCCCAGCTCGGGGACATGGTGGCGGCGAGCACCAGCCGCTCGGCAAAGGCCGCCGGCGGCCCCTCCCGGAGCGGTCCCGCCAGAATGTCAGGCGTATTGGTCCAGAAGTTGGGCCGCATGAAATCGGCCTTCTCCCCCGCCAGTTCCTGCAGGTAGGCCCGGAGCCCTTCCGGCCCGTGCTGCTCGGTCCGCCACGTGAAATAGGTATAACTCTGGCTGAATCCGACCTCGGCCAGTTTCGCCATCATCCGCGGTTTGGTGAACGCTTCTGCCAGGAAAATCGCCATGGGGTGCTCGGCCTGGACGGCCGGGATCATCCACTCCCAAAAGGCGATGGGTTTAGTGTGGGGATTATCGACCCGGAAAACGGTAACCCCCTTTTCGATCCAAAAATCCAGAATGCTCTTGCAAGCCTCCCACAGCGCCTGCCGATCGTTGTCCGAGTCGGGCCAGAAGTTGAGAGGATAGATGTCCTGATATTTCTTGGGCGGATTCTCGGCGTAGGCGATCGAACCGTCGGGGCGGTGGTGGAACCATTCGGGATGCTCCCGGACCCAGGGATGGTCCGGCGAGCACTGCAGGGCGTAATCGAGCGACACCTCCATGCCGAACTCCCGAGCCACCTCGAGCAGGTGGGCAAAGTCCTTGAAGGTCCCGAGGGCGGGGTCGATGGCGGTATGGCCGCCCGCCTCGCTCCCGATGGCCCAGGGGCTGCCGGGGTCGTCGACGCCAGCCCCCAGGGTGTTGTTGGGTCCCTTGCGCTCGGTCACGCCGATGGGATGGATGGGGGGCAGGTACAGCACGTCGAAACCCATACCCGCGACCGCGGGTATCCGTTCCTCGGTTCCTTTGAACCCGCCGTAGGAACGGGGGAACAACTCGTACCAGGCGCCGGCCAGGGCCAGGGGCCGGTCGACCCACAGGCCGAGCGGCTCGGCCGCCGTCCGGTCGGCTGCGCCGGTGGGCCCCGGCAGCGGGGTGGCCAGGGCGACGGTGACGGCCCCGCGCTCGAGTTCCTCCAGGGCGGCGGCGACCTCGGGGTCTCCGCCCGCGGCCCGCTGCGAAAACATCGCCACCCCCTCGGCGATCTCCACGTCGATCTCCTGGCCCGCGCCCAGCTTGGCCTGGATCTTCTTGGCCCACGTGGCCCAGCGGTCGGTCCAGGCCTCGACCACGATGCGGTGGGCTCCGAGGTCGCTCGGGATGACGGCCCCGGTCCAGGTGTCCCGCCCCACGTCGGTGAGGATCAGAGGTACCGGTTCGCCGCCGGGGAGCAAGGTGGCCTGGGCGGCCAGGATGTCGTGGCCGTCCTTGAAGATGGCGGCCGAAACCGGCACCCGCTCGCCCACCACCGCCTTGGCGGGGTAATGGCCCGTAGGGGTGCGGGGCCTGAGATCCTCGATGACGATGCGCCCGGTCACGTCCCCAGGCTAAGGGGTGCGGGAGGGCGGCGTCACCAGGGCTCAGGCGGGCTCGGCCGATCCCCGCGTAGGGGATGGACGATTGCAGGTGTCTTGCTCATCGTTGGTTCGAGGTAGGTGCTCGCGCCTACGGTTCGGGTCAATGAGAGCCCTTCGCAGCTTCACCGTCCGGGCCAGCCTCCCGCCCGCCCTGGCCCCGCTCCAGGAGGTGGCGTGCAACCTGCGGTGGTCGTGGGACGAACGGACCCGTGACCTGTTCCGCTGGCTGGACCCCCAGCAATGGGAGGAGTCCACCCACGACCCGGTGCGCCTGCTGGGCCGGGTCAGCCGGGAACGCCTCGACGAGCTGGCGTCCGACCCCGCCTTCATGGGGTTCCTGGCCGAGATCCGAGACGACCTGACCCGCTACATGACCACCCCTCGCTGGTTCCAGAACCAGCCGCCGGGGCGGCTACGGGCCATCGCCTACTTCTCCCCCGAGTTCGGCATCGCGGAGGCGTTGCCCCAGTACTCAGGGGGACTCGGGGTGTTGGCCGGCGACCACCTGAAGGCCGCCTCCAGCCTCGGCCTGCCCCTCACGGGGGTCGGGCTCATGTACCGCCACGGCTATTTCCGCCAGGCCCTCAACGCGGCCGGCTGGCAGGAAGAGCACTACCCGGTGCTCGATCCCTACGCCATGGCCCTCACCCTGGTCGAGGGCAAGAGGGTCACCGTCATGCTGGACGACCGGCCCCTGGTCGCCCAGATCTGGCTGGCCCAGGTCGGGCGGGTCAAGTTGTACCTGCTCGACGCCGACGTCGACGACAACGACGACGACATGCGAAACGTCACCGACCGGCTCTACGGCGGGGGCACCGAGCACCGCATCCGCCAGGAGATCCTGCTCGGCATCGGTGGGGTCCGGGCCCTGGAGGCGGTGGGCGAGAGGACCCAGGTCTTCCACACCAACGAGGGCCACGCGGGGTTCCTCGGCCTCGAGCGCATCCGGACCCTCATGACCGGCGGAGGGCTCAGCTTCCCAGAGGCGATCGTGGCCGTCCGGGCGGGCACAATTTTTACGACCCATACCCCGGTGCCGGCCGGTATCGACCGCTTCTCCCGGGAGTTGATGGAGCGGTACTTCTGGGGATGGGCCCGGGATTGCGGAGTCACCGTCGACCAGCTGATGGGGCTCGGGCACTTCCCCGACGAGCATCCGCACGCCCCGTTCAACATGGCGGTCATGGGCCTGCGGCTGGCCGGCCTGTCCAATGGGGTGTCCAAGCTGCACGGCCAGGTGAGCCGGGAGATGTTCCGGGCCCTGTGGCCCGACATCGAAGCCGACGACGCCCCGATCCAGTCGGTGACCAACGGCGTCCACGCCCGCACCTGGGTTTCCACCGATATGAACGAACTCCTGACCCGCCACGTCCGGCCCGCCTGGGATGAAGCGGCGGCACCAGAGTGGTCCCGCATCGCGGCGGTCCGCGACGACGAGTTGTGGCGGGTCCGCGAACAGGGTCGCGAGGCGCTGGTCGCCTTTGTCCGGGAACGGCTCCACCGGACCCTCGTGGAGCGGGGCGGCAGCGAGAGCGATGCCGCCTGGACCCGGGAAGTCCTCGACTCGCGCCTGCTCACCATCGGCTTCGCGCGCCGCTTTGCGTCCTACAAGCGGGCCACGCTCCTCCTTTCTCAACCGGAACGGCTGAAAGGCCTGCTGCTGTCGCCTGACCGGCCCATCCAGTTGGTGTTCGCGGGCAAGGCCCACCCCGCCGACGACCTGGGCAAGGAGATGATCCGCCAGATCGTCCAGTTCTCCCGTGATCCCGAGGTCCGCCACCGCATCACCTTCGTGGAGGATTACGACATCGCGGTGGCACGGATGCTCATCCAGGGATCGGATGTCTGGCTGAACACACCGCGGCGGCCCATGGAGGCATCAGGGACGAGCGGCGAGAAGGCAGTGCTGTCGGGCGCCCTCAATGTCTCCATCCTGGACGGATGGTGGGCCGAGATGTTCGACGGCACCAACGGGTGGGCCATCTCCTCAGCCGAGGCCTACGAGGATGTGGCCCAGCGGGACAAGGCGGAGGCCGACAGCCTCTTCGAGATACTCGAGGGCCAGGTCATCCCCCTGTTCTACGACCGCTTCGGGGGTCCCGTGCCCCGACGCTGGGTGCGCCGGGTCCGGAATTCCCTCCAGACGCTGGGACCCAAGGTGCTGGCCTCGCGGATGGTGAAGGACTATGTCCAGCAGATGTACGAGCCCATCGCCCGACGGGCCGACGCCATGACCGAGAACGACTTCGCCCGGGCCCGGGGCCTGGCGGAATGGGAGCAGCGGGTGAAGGCGGCGTGGAGCGACGTGGCCATCGAGTCAGTGCAGTACGACCCGGCCCACCTGGTCGCCGATCTGTGGACGACCCGCCAGGTACAAGTCGACGTCCGGCTGGGCCAGCTGACGACCGACGACGTGTCGGTCGAACTACTGCATGGCCCGGTGGGCCCCACCGGCGAACTCACCGAGACCTCGACCGTTCCCCTGAGCCTGGCGATGGCACCTGCGGTGGTCGGCGCCGGCGGGGCGGAAAGCGCCAGTGAGACAGGCGGCAGCTCGGCGGGCGGTCTCAATGGCACCGGACGTTACCGGTATCAGGGAACCTTTACCTGCGAGCGGGCCGGCCGGTACGGGATCGCGGCGCGCGTGGTGCCATCCCATCCCGATCTGGCGGTCCCCGCGGAAATGGGCTGTGTCACCTGGGCCTGAAGCTTGCAGGTCTTACGGGGGCAACGCGGTCGGCTACAACCCCGGAGGGATCGGCGATCACAGCACGCTGAGGACGACCAGGAGCAGCAGAGCGGCGACCACGATCAGAGCCACCACGGCCGTGGCCGGGTGGCGCCGGGCGGCGAGCCCCTCGGCGGCCCGGTCACGGGGCGGGTCCCAATCCCAGAAATCGGGGTCATTGGGGTCCCTCGGTGCGGGACCGACCGGCGTCGGCACGTCGGTCGACCCCGCCCTCAGCGGCCCGAAAACTCGGCCTTGCCGGGCCCTTGGGCCAGGAAGGACCGGATCCCGGTGCGGGCGTCGTGGGTCTCGAAAACCTGGACGAACAACTCCGCCTCGATGTCCAGCCCCGTCGCTAGGGGCCCGTCGAGACCGGCGTCGACGGCCCGCTTGGCCAGACCCTGGGCCAGCACGGCGCCCGACGCCATCGCCGTCGCCAGCTCCATCGCCCGCAGCAACAGCTGCTCAGCCGGGACCACCCGGTCGGCGAGACCGATGCGCAGCGCCTCCTCGGCGCCCACCATGCGGCCGGTGAGTACCAGGTCCTTGGCCCGGGAGGGCCCAACCAGGCGGGCCAGGCGCTGGGTGCCGCCTGCCCCAGGGATCAGGCCCAGCAGGACCTCGGGTTGGCCCAAGCGGGCGTTGTCGGCGACCACGCGGAGGTCGCAGGCGCACGCCAGTTCGCAGCCCCCGCCCAGGGCATAGCCGGCCACCGCCGCGATGACCGCCCGGGGAATGCCCGCCAGGGCGTCCAGCGCCCGACGAAACAGCTGGTTGGTTATCCGGGCCTCGTCGGCTCCCCCGAACTCGCCGATGTCGGCACCGGCTGCGAAGATCCGGTCGCCGCCCCAAACCACGACGGCGCCGGGCGGGTCCTCGGCCAGTTTCAGTGCCGCGGCTTCCAGCTGGGCCAGCAGGGCCTGCGACAAGGCGTTGGCCTTGGGCCGGTCAAGGCGGACCACGGCGACCCCATCGGGTCGCCGGTCGACGGAGACAAACTCCCGAAGATCGTCAGGCACCGAGTCCACCCTACCCACGGGGAAGCTGAGCCAGGAGCGACGCCGCCCCCGTATACGGATCGGTGACCCGGTCGACCACCTCCTGGCGGACCGCCTGATAGGCCTGGCCGCCCTCCAGCCGATCGATGTCGCGCTCGAGGTGGCGGATCAGCACCTCCCGCAGTTGGAGCACCAGGCGCCGCTGGCGCCGCGCCAGAAGCTCCCCCGAGGCGGTGAGGAACACGCGGTGGGCGCCAACCGCCTCCCACACTTCGGCGACCCCGTCGGCGGTGGTGGCCACGGTGGCCACGATCCGAGGCCGCCACGCATCGGGGTCCCGCCCCAGGCCCAGATCCAACATGTGGTCCAGGTCCCGGCGGGTCTCCTCGGACCCCGGACGGTCGGCCTTGTTGACCACGAACACGTCGGCTACCTCGAGCAACCCCGCCTTGTTGGCCTGGATGGCGTCGCCCCATCCGGGGTTCACCACTACGACGGTGGTGTCCGTTGCTCCCGCCACCTCTATCTCGACCTGGCCGACGCCCACCGTCTCCACCAGCACCAGGCCGACCCCGGCCGCCGAGAGCACCCCGATGGCGTCGGGCGTGGCGAGGGCCAGGCCCCCCAGGTGGCCCCGGGAGGCCATGGACCGGATAAACACGCCATCGTCCAAGGTGTGGTCCTGCATCCGGACCCGGTCGCCCAGTAGGGCGCCCCCGCTGAACGGCGACGACGGGTCGACGGCCAGCACACCGATGGGGCGGCCGCCCCGGCGGTGCTCGGTGATCAGCTGGTCGGTGAGGGTCGACTTTCCCGCCCCGGGCGCTCCGGTGATGCCCACCGTGTAGGCGTCGCCACCCTGGGCGAAGGTGAGCCGGGCCACCTGTCGGGCGGGATCGCCGCCCCGCTCGATGAGCGAGATCAGCCGGGCCGTGGCGGAACGGTCGCCCTGGCGCGAGGCGACCACCAGCTCCGCCGGGTCCCGCCGCCCCCGCCCTCCGCCCCCAGCCCCGGCCCCACCCGTGTCCCCGGCCCCGAACCCACCGGTGCCCCCCGCGTTCTCAGCCTTGGTCAACGGCGTCATCGGCTATCGCCGCGGTCACCCGGGATACTTGCGCCCCGAGGTCGCGCAGCCGACCCGGGAGGTCCTCGTACCCCCGGTCAATGTGCTCGGCGTGGGCCACGATCGTTTCCCCCTCGGCCGCCAGGCCCGCTACCACCAGGGCCGCCCCGGCCCGGATGTCACTGGCCCGCACCGGCGCCCCCGACAGCCGCTCCACGCCCCGGACCACGGCATGGCGGCCCTCGGTGCGGATGTCGGCACCCATCCGGATCAGCTCCGAGATGTACTTGAAGCGGCCCGCGAACAGGTTTTCGGTCACGATGGCGACCCCGTCGGCCACGCTGAGCATAGTGACGAAAAGAGGCTTGTAGTCGGTCGCGATCCCCGGATACGGCAGGGTGGAGACATCCACCGACTTCAGCCTCTGGTTCTGCAGCGCCCACAGCCCGCTGCTGCTCGGGGCGATGCGCACCCCCATGTCTCCCAGCTTCTGGATGAACATGTCCATATGATCGGGCCGGGCCCCCTCGAGGGTGACCTCGCCGCCCGCCAGCGCCACCGCGGCCAGATAGGTGGCCGCTTCGATGCGGTCGGGGATCACGGTGTGGTCTGCCGGCTCCAGCTCCTCCACCCCCTCGACGGTGATGGTCGACGAGCCGGCGCCCACCACCAGGGCACCCATGGTGTTGAGGAAGGCGGCCAGGTCGGCTATTTCGGGCTCGCGGGCCGCGTTCTCGATCACTGTGGTCCCCTTGGCCAGCACGGCCGCCAGGAGCAGGTTCTCCGTGGCCCCGACGCTCGGGAACTCCAGCACGATGCGGGCCCCGAGCAACTGCTCGGCGGTCGCCTCGATGTACCCGTGGGAGAACTCGAACGACGCCCCCATCTGCTCCAGCCCCGCCAGGTGCATGTCGATGGGCCGGGAACCGAAGTCGTCGCCGCCCGGCATGGCGACCCGGGCCCGCCCGGTGCGCCCCAGCAGCGGCCCCAGCACCACGATGGACGCCCGCATGCGCTCCACCAGCTCGTAGGGCGCCTCGTTGCCGAATACCGCGGGTCGCCGGAGGATGACGTCGTGGGGCGAAGGCCGGCTCACGGTCACTCCCATGCAGGTCAGGAGCTCGGCCATGATGTCCACGTCGGTGATGGCGGGCACGTTGCGGAGGTGGTACTCGCCCTCCGCGAGGAGGCTGGCCGCCATGAGCTTGAGAGCGGAGTTCTTGGCCCCCCCGACCTGGATGGTCCCCTCGAGGGGCCCATTGGGACGCACGACGATCTGGCTCACGGCCGCCAAGTATTGCCGCTTCCGGGCCCCCGAGACGCGAACCCGCGAGAGACTTCGCCGATGCCCGCCGCCTCGGTATGAGGGTCTCAACCAAGGCGGTGCTCGACGCCGACGCCGTCGCAGCCGTCCTCCGGCCCCGCCACGGCCTCATCCTGGAAGGGCCAGGAGAGCGAGAGGGGGAGTTCACGCAGGTGGAAGGGCCGCTGCGGGGCTACCGGCGCACCGTCACCACGGCGCCCGGTCCCGGCGGCACCGCGGTGAGCCAGACCGTCGACTTCGAGCTCGGTCTGCCCTTTTTCTCGCCCCTGTTTGCCCTCCCCCTGCGCTGGGCGCTGGGCGGCCTGGCGCCCCGGCACCTTCAGCCGTGGTGGGCGCCGCCCCAACGGCTGGACCGCCGGGCCGCCCAGGTCCTGGCCACGGTGTGCGCCTTGGCGGTCGTGGTGGGCTTCGTCGGGTCACTGCTCAGCCTCACCATGACCTACGCGGCCGCCGAGTTCGGGGCCTCGCGAGCCGATCAGGGGCTGGCGCTCGGCGTGGTGCGGGCCAATGTGGTGCTGGCGCTGGGCATCCTCGTCCTCGCCGACCGCCACGGCCGGCGGCGGCTGATCCTGGGCTGCGCGGCCGGCGCCACCGTACTCAGCGCCCTCGGCGCCCTCGCCCCGTCGCTGGTGTGGCTGGCCCTCACCCAGGTCCTGGCGGTGGCGGCGACGGCGGGCCTCCTGGTCCTCATCGGGGTGCTGGCGGCCGAGGAGATGCCGGCCGGGTCTCGGGCCTGGGCGCTGGCCCTGCTCACCATGGCGGTGGGCCTGGGCGGGGGGCTGGCGACCGTCGCCCTCCCCCTGGCAGGCCTCGGGACCGGCGGCTGGCGGTGGCTCTTCGTCGGGGCGCTGGTCTTCCTGCCCCTGGTGGCCGTCGCCCGCCGCCACCTGCCCGAGAGCCGGCGCTGGCAGCGCCTGGACAAGGCCTCCCCGCCCGAGGGTCGCCGCACCGACACCAGGCGGCTGGCGCTGCTGTGCACCGGAAGCTTCCTGTTCTCGCTGTTCGTGACCCCCTCTGGCCAGTTCCAGAACGAGTACCTGCGGGCCGAACGAGCTTTCAGCGCCGCCCGAATAAGTGAGTTCTCCCTCATCTGCGGCACGATCGGAGGCCTCGGTGTCCTCCTCGGGGGGCGGTTGGCGGACCTCCGGGGGCGACGCCTGGTGGCCGCGGTGGGGGCGGCTGGGGGGATCGTCACCACCCTCGCGGTGTACCTGGCCCAGGGCTGGCCGCTGTGGGCGTGGGGCATCGCCGACAGCGTGCTTAGCTACGCGGTGGCGCCGGCGCTGGGAGTGTACGGGCCGGAGTTGTTTCCGACCTGGCAGCGAAGCCGGGCGACTGGGGTCGTCGGGCTGGCCTACGCCGCCGGTGGGGTGGTGGGCCTCATCACCGTCGGCGCCCTGTCCGGGCACTTCGCCACCTTCGCCCCCGCCTTCGCGGTGCTCGCGATCGGCCCCGCCCTCATGGTCGGGCTCATCGTGAAGGCGTACCCGGAGACTGCCCAGCGCTCGCTGGAGGAGCTCAACCCCGACGACGCCGGCCCGTGACATCTGTGACGAACGCCACCACCACCTCGACCACTGCGGCGTCGCAGCCCCGCAAGCCGTGGTCCTTGCCCTCGAGCCAGTGGTGGGTCACGGGGCCCGGGATGGCGGCGGTGGCGGCGGCCAGCTCGGCGGGGGTCGCGAAGGTGTCCCGGGTCCCCGAGACAAACAAGCAGGGGACAGACAGGTGGGGAAAATGGTCCGTCCTCGGCTTGTCCGGTCGTCCCGGGGGATGGAGCGGGTAGCTGATCAAGATGAGCGCCGCCGCCGGCAGTCCGTCGGCCACCGCCAGCGACCCGATGCGGCCACCCATCGAACGTCCCCCTAAGGCGATCTGCTCGGGGGCGCAACCGGCGGCCGCCACCAGGGCTCGCGCCGCGTCCAGCACCGCCTGGAGCAACACCGGTGGTCGGTCGGGGTTGCGCCGCCCCGCTCTCCGGTAGGGGAAGTCCATCCGGGCCACCGTCACGCCGGTGGCAGTCAGGGCGGTGTCGATGGCCACCAGCGCCGACTGGTTGCGGTCGGCTCCGGCGCCGGGGGCCAGCAGAACGGCCGCGATCGGGCCTGGTCCCGGGCTCGGCGCGGCGGCCATCGTCAGACCTCGGTGAGGAGGATCCGCTTGGCCTGGGTCAGCTCGGTGATCCGCTTGCCCGCCTGGTCGCTGGACCCACCATGGTCAGGGTGGGCGTGGAACACCATCTTCCGGAACACCGCCAGCACGGCCGAGCGGGTCGGGTCGGCGTCCGGTTTGAAGCCCAGCACCTTGAGGGCCCAGCCCTCGTCGTGGAGCCCCGCCTTCCAGGGGCGGTAGGACGCCTCATCGCCGGTCAGGTAGCCGATCAGGCGGTCGTCGTTATCGGCGTGCCAGCGCGTCGCCCGGCGTAGCAGCCCGAACACGGCGCCCCGGGTCCGGTACGACAACTTGCTGGCCGCGTAGGTGGCTCCCAGGATCTGGGGCAGGACGGCCCCGTGGTCGTCCAGCTCCAGGGCCATCGACTCGCCGACGCCGACCAGGCGGTGGTGGCTCCGGTCGAGGCCCACCACGTCGGTCTGAAATCGGTGCCGGAGCCGGGGCTGGGCGATCTTGGAACCCCGTTCCAGATCGTCGACCAAGGCATCCAGCTCGTCGCGAAGGTCGTCCTCGAGTTGGTTGACGTGCCCCGCCACGATCCCCGCCAGCAGGATGCCGCCGAATCCCGGGGCGGGCTCGGTTGGCAACCACAGATCGCCCAAGGCCACCCGCCGAGTGGGCGCGATGGCGCGTGAATGGCGTATCTCCAACTCGGCCAGCAACACAATCCGAAACGGTAGACCGTCTCAGGAAGTTGTACGAAACCTCGGGGTTGGGCGGCGGAACCGCTAGACGAACTTGCGGAGCAGGTCCCGGAGGTTGCCGGCCGCGTCCTCGATCACCGCCCGGCTGGACTGCGCCTCGACGGAATCGGCGAGGGTGCTGGCCCGCAGCCGGATCTTCCACCACTCGTCGTCGGTGACCGCGAACGGGGTGGCCCAGTTCTGGATCAAGGCGGCCAGGGTGACCAGGTCTTCCTGCTTCTGTTCGTCTTCGGGGTCGCCCGCCAAGCGGTCGGCGGCGCCGAACAGATCCGACAGGATGAGGTAGCGGGCCTCGTCGTCGATTTCGTCCGACGACTCCGAGCCGGCCCGGCTCACCTCGACCAGGATCGCCTCCACCGCCTCGTCATGGGCGGCGCCCACGATCAGGTCGCTTCCCTCCCAGTGGTAGCGGATCTGGCCCCGTTCGAGGAGGAGGCTGATCTGGGCCCGCTCCTCGGGCCGCCAGTCCTCCAACTCGTAGACCATCTCGTCTTCCTCCCCGGCGGCCAGCTCGACGCCGTCTTCCCCCCTGTCCTGCTCCGTCTCCCGGTCATTTTCTTCGACGTCGCCGTCGGCGCCCTCCGACTCCGCCTCGACTGCTGCGGGCTCATAGACGAATCCTCGGACCCGGCCTTCGAGGTCCTGCAGCAGGCGGGCCAGCAGCGTCGCGCTCTCGGTGATCTCGGCTTCCAGCGCCTCGTCGGCGCCCAGGGCCCCGAGCAGGCGCCGGGTGACCCGGCCCACGGCCGCCCAGGTCTCCTCGTCCACACCCCACACGCCTTCGATCGCGAAGACCCCGGCCGCCGCCTCCGCCAGGTCACCGTCGGCGGCCATATCGGTGGGATCCACAACCAGGCGCCGGGCGGCGTCGGCCAGGACGGTGAGGACCCGCCCCGGTTCGGGGTCATTGGGGTCACCGGAGCCTTGCGCCCCGAGGTTGGCGATCAGGTTGTCGACATCGTCCTCGTCCTCGGCCGCCACCACCATCTCGTCGCCTTCGAAGCGGTGGCGGAACCCTCCTTCGATCAGGCCCGCGATCAGCTCCCCCCGGGCCGCATCCTCCCACTCGTCGAGGTTGTAGCCGACCTCCTCCTCGGCCTCGCCCTCGGCCAGTTCCTCGAGGGGCGACTCGATCAGAGGTTCCTTGCAGTTGTGGCACTTGCCGCCCCGGCCCTGGACTTCGTAGCCACAGGTCGGGCAGTAGTAGACGGTCGTCGCCATCAGCACCTCCTCATGACGAAGCGGCGAAGGAAGGACCAGGTGCGGTCGAGTTCGTCCGCGACCACCTCGGCCCGGCTCCATCCATGGCCTTCGCCGTCGTAGACGTGATATTCCACGGTGCCGCCGGCCGCGCCCACCGCCGATACCAGTGCGTCGGATTGGGCCTGGCGAACCACGATGTCCGCGGAGCCCTGCAGCACGAGAAGCGGCGCCGTGATACGCGATGCCAGGCTGATCGGCGAGCGCGCCCGATAGCGGTCGGCGGCGTCGGGGAGCGGCCCCACGAGGGAACGGAGATAGTGCGCCTCAAAGCGGTGCGTGGTTTCGTCCAGGTCGAACAGATCAGTGACACCGTACAGGTCCACCCCGGCGGCACAAAGTTCGCGATGTTGAGCCAGGAGGAGCAGTACCGTCAGGCCACCCGCGGAAGCGCCGATGGGGACCATGCGTCTTGGGTCGCCCCAGCGACGATCGGCGGCGGCCCGCATGGCGGCCGCGGCGTCGACCACGTCAAGGCGGCCCCACTCCCCCCGCAAGGCCTGGGCGTAGGCCCGGCCCCAGCCGGTGGAACCGCGGTGGTCGACCTGGAGCACACTGGCGCCCCGGTCACAGAAGAAGGCGATGCGGGCGTTGAAGGCGACCTGGTTCTGACCGGTGGGGCCACCATGGATCCACACCAGCAGCGGGCCCCCCTCGTCGCCCCCGGGGGCCCGGCCCCGATAGAGGCGCCCGTGGACCGTGGACCCGAGCCCTGGCCGCGGCTCGCTCTCCCAGGTGACCAGTTCCGGCTCCACCAGCCCCGCCGCTTCGAACCCCGCCACCGGCCCCCGGGCCAGGGTCCGGCGCCCAGGTGTGCCAGGTGTGGCGGCGGTGGGGTCGAGGACGACTACCTGGTCGGGGGTCCGGCCGCCGCTGCGCAGGCCCGCCACCTGGCCCCCGGCCCACGACAGGGCGGAATAGACGCCGCGGTCGAGGTCACGGACGGCCCCGTCACGGTCATCATCGCCGGCGCCGCTGGCGACGACTACGCACAGCCGGCCGAAGCCCGCCTCGTTGCGGCAGAAGACGATGTGGCGGCTGTCTGGGGACCAGGCGTAGCTGCGCTGACCGGGGCCCCAGGAGGGGCCGCCGTGCTCTGCCGCCTCCGCGACCAGTGCTTCGGGGTCCCCCCCGTCGGGGCGGGCCCGCCAAATGTTGAGCCAGCCGCCGGCATCGCAGAGGAATGCCAGCCAGGCCCCGTCGGGGCTGAAGCGCGGTTGGCCGACCGAGACCGGGCCGTTGCCCGGCCGGGCGACCGCGACGGGGGTGCCGCCTCCATCGGAGGGGGCGAACATGATCCGGCTGTCGTCCCAGGCCATGGCGGGCACATCCCACTCGTGCCAGGTCACCCAGCGTCCGTCCGGCGACCAGGCGGGGTCGAAGGCGAAGTCGGGATGTTGCGACAGCCGCACCGGCCACGGGCCGCCAGCGGCGAGCGAGGCCACCGCCACGTGGCGGCCGTCGCGCACATACGCCACCCGGGCGCCGTCGGGCGCCATCGCGGGCGCCGCCACCGGGCCGTCGCTGACCACCTTTCGGGCCGGCCCGCCCACTACCGGCTGGTGATAGAGGAGCCGGTCGGCGCCCACGTAAACGAGGGCATCCGACGACGGCGTCCAGTCGAAAATCCCCCCACCGTAGGAAGCGGTCGCGGGAGGCGGCGGATCGCTCGTGACCACCACCTCGTGACCTCCCGAGGTGGGGACGACGATGAGTGCCCCCCTGCCCCCGGCCGTCGCCACGAACGCGACCGACTCGCCGTCGGGCGACAGCCGGGGTTCCGCCAGCACCCTCCCGCGGCCGCACATGGCCGCGGTGATACCGGGCGTGGGCTAGCTCCGCTTGGGCAGGATCGGGGCGTCCCGCCCGGTGCCGCCACCGGCCGGGCGGCTTTCCTCGTGGTAGTCCTCCTCCACGTTCACCGACCACACATCGTGGTGGGCCCCGAGCAGGTTCTCCACCGTGAGCATGGCGGTGTACATGGAATGGTCCTGGTTGTTGTACTTGTGCATCCCATTGCGGCCCACCGGGTGGACATTCGACGCGTGCTCGGCCAGCCACGCCCGCAGGACATCGACGTTGGCCTTGTAATCGGCGTCGTAGTGCGGGTACGCCTTGGGCATGCGCACCACGTAGCCCGCTTCCACGAGGGACGGGTCTACCAGGCCCAGGACCTTGAGCTCCCGCTGCCCCAGCGCCACCAGGGCCTCGTCGGTCATAGTCCAGTACTCATCGCCTTCAAAGACGAAATACTCCAAGCCCAGGCACGTTTTTCCATCCTTGACCAGATAGGGGGACCAGGAGCCGAAGTTCTGGATCCGGCCCACCTTGACCTCGGGAGAATGGATATAGATCCAGTTGTCCGGGAAGCCGGCCGATTCCGGCACGACCAGAGCCACGGTGAGGAAGTCGCGGTAGTGCAGGTCGTCGGCCGCCTTTCTCACCCTCTCGGGGACCGGCGGGTCCATGGAGCGCAGCAAGGCCGTGATCGGCATCGAGGAGATCACGGCGGAGCACGTGTACTCGGTCTCGGTACCGTCATCGGACGACGCCACTACCGCGGTTGCCCGGCCGTCGGCGTGGCGGATCCGCCGGGCCGCGGTGTTCATGAGCACCTTGGTGCCAGCCGCCTCGACCTTGTCCCGGCACCGTTCCCACATCATCCCGGGGCCGTACTTGGGGTACTGGAACTCCTCGATGAGCGAGGTGATGTCCTTCTGGTTGCGTTTGGGGAGGACGGCGTTCCATACCGCCTTCGAGAGCGACAGGTTCTTGATCCGCTGAGCCGCCCAGTCCGACGGCAGTTCGGTGGCCGGGACCCCCCACACCTTCTCGGTGTAGGTCTTGAAAAAGGTCTTGTAGAGCCGGTAGCCGAACCGGGCTGCGACCCATCCTTCGAGGTTGCTCTGGTCCTTCGGGGGCCGGACCCGGGCCCAGAGGTAGGAACCGACGCAGCGGGCCGCCTCGACCGGGCCCAGGTTGGACAGGGCGTTCTGCGCTTTCAGGGGGTAGTCGAAGTACTTCCCGTTGTAATAGATCCGGCTCATCCGGGGCCGCAGTAGGAAATCCTCGTCGGGGAGGATCTCGTGCCACAGGTCCTCGACCACTTTGACCTTGGTGAAGAAGCGGTGGCCGCCGATGTCGAAGCGCCAGCCGTCGCGTTCCGCGGAACGGCTGATGCCGCCGACTACTGAGTCGGATTCCATCACCGTGGCCGTCTTGCCCGCCTTCGCCAGTTGGTAGGCGGCGGTGAGGCCTGCCGGCCCCGCACCCACGATGACGACGTCGTCTGCCGACGCCGCGTTGGTGTTACTCAAGTGTGCCCTCCTCGGGTCACCAGGGGAATCGGGTGAGCGATTCGTTTTCGAGAGAGATACCTGGCCGGTCCGCCACCCACAGCTGGCTGTTGCGGTTCGCCGTCAGCCAGTTCATGAGGATGGTGCACTTTCGCTCCATACCCGCATAGTTCGGGTTCTGGACGAACCAGATGTCGTGTCCCGCCGCCAGCCTCAGGATCTGCTGGGCGAACTGCTCCACATTGGCAGCATGGATGGTCTGGCGGTAGTCAACCCAGTTGATCCGCTGGGGCGGGTCGAGCCGGGGGAAGGTGAACTGCTGGACGGGCACGGTGATCAGCCGCGACGCCGCCGGGCCCAGCTGGTCGGGACAGTAGA
Source organism: uncultured Actinomycetota bacterium (assembly GCA_963791545.1). Taxonomy (GTDB): domain Bacteria; phylum Actinomycetota; class Acidimicrobiia; order Acidimicrobiales; family Palsa-688; genus JALYXV01. Next base: position 209,707 of record CAWBSR010000007.1, on the reverse strand, counting down.
CGACCATGTCGTTGGCGCTGGCGTACTTGTTGATCACGTTGGCGACCTGGCCCGCCTGGGTGCGGGGCGACAGTTGGGGCCCGATGGCCACGATGAGTCCCGCCACCGTCGTCCACGCCAGGACGGCGGCCAGCACCCGACGGTCGGCGAAGACGGTGGCGCCCAGCGCCGCCAGCAAGATGAAGAACGGGAAGACGGCGGAGGTGTAGCGGCCTACGAAGGCGGCCTGGGCGATCGCCCCGGCGGCGACGGCCAGCACGAGGGTTCCCATGAAGACGAAGGCGATGGGGCGGGCCTGGCGGCGGGCATTCAGCTTGACCAGCACGTGGTGACCGTCGACCGACTCGCCGAAAACGCCGAGGAGCACCAGGGTGAACAGCGACAGTCCCAGCGCCGCCCCCCAAGGACCGCCGCCTGCGTACTGGCTGAGTACGGTGAGGATGTCGCCCAGACCGGCGGCGTTGGACCACGGGGTGCCGGTGTGCAACGTCTGGTACACGAACGAGGGCAGCCAGGGCAGGAATGCCAGCGACCCCAGCGCCAGGGCCAGCAGGCACGAGCGGCTGGCCCGCCGGGCGGCGCCATCGTCACTGGCCCGCCGGACCCGCAGCAGCAGCCACAGCCCGGTGACCGCGACCAGGTAGATCCCCCAGTAGTGGGTGTACAGGACCACCGCGGCCAGGGTGCCCACCCACATCAGGCGGCTGGTCGTGGGCTGCTCCAAGGCGCGGGCCATGGCGAGAAAACCCAGCACCGCCCAAAGGATCATGAACGAGTACATACGGGCCGAGGTGGCGTAGCTGATCGCGAACGGTGAGCTGGCCATGAGCAGCAATGCCGCCCAGGCCAGGCGGCGGCCGCCGAGCCGTTGGCCCGCCATCCAGGCCAGGGGCAGGCTGGCCGCGGAGACGACGCCCGACAGCGCCCGGACCGCGAAGTTGCCCTCTCCGAAAGCCAGCATCCAGAAATGGAGAACGGCGTAATACAGCGGTGGGGCGCCGTCGTGGCGCAGGGCGCCGGGAATCTTGCCCAGCGGCAACTTGGCGAGGTTGACCGTCAGCGCCTCGTCCAGCCACAGCTGGGAATGGCACACGAAGCGCAGGACGACGCCGACCGCGACCAGCCCGGTGGCGATCGGGACGGCGTAGCGCAGGAGGTGGTCGATGCGCTGGTCCCGGGTGAGGGGGGCGACGGCGCCAGAGGTGAGATCAGCGGTTACAACCGATGCCGAGGCCGGCTCAGTCTCGACAGTGGTTGCCACGACAGCAAACTACCCATTTACCTACCGCCCGGCACGTCACGAAGGTACCTAGTTGGCCAGTCTTGTACATTCCGGACAATGACTAACGGATCAACGGCCCAAGCACCCGACCGCAACCTGGCGATGGAACTGGTGCGGGTGACCGAAGCCGCGGCCCTCGCCGCCGCCCGCTGGATGGGACGTGGTGACAAGGAGGGGGCCGACGGCGCGGCCGTCGATGCCATGCGGGTGGTCCTGCACAGCGTCCCCATGGACGGCATCGTCATCATCGGCGAGGGCGAGAAGGACGAAGCCCCGATGCTGTTCAACGGCGAGCGCATCGGCGACGGGACCCCGCCGGCGACCGACATCGCGGTCGATCCCATCGACGGCACCACCTTGTGCGCCCTGGGGCGAAGCAACGCCCTGGCCGTCATTGCGGTGAGCGACCGGGGCACCATGTTCGACCCTGGCCCGTGCGTGTACATGGAGAAGATCGCGGTCGGGCCGGAAGCGGCAAACGTCATCGACATCACCATGTCGGCGTCCGCCAACATCGAGGCGGTGGCGAGAGCCAAGGGGGAGTCGGTCCAGGACATCACCGTCGTGATCCTCGACCGGCCCCGCCATGAGCAGCTCATCGCCGAGGTGCGAGCCACCGGGGCGCGGATCCGGCTGATCCCCGATGGGGACGTGGCGGGCGCCATCTCGACCGCCTGGCCCGAGTCGGGCGCCGACATCCTCTTCGGCATCGGGGGCACGCCAGAGGGCGTGATCGCCGCCGCCGCCTTGAAGTGCATGGGTGGCGAACTGCAGGGGCGGCTGTGGCCCCGCAACCCGCAGGAGCGCCAAGCGGCCATCGATGCCGGGTACGACCTCGAGGTGGTGTTGACCGCCGACGACCTGGTCAAGGGAGACAACTGCTTCTTCGCCGCCACTGGTATCACCGACGGCGAGCTGCTCCGGGGCGTCCATTACGACCCCAAGGGGGCGACCACCCAGTCGTTGGTCATGCGGTCCAAGTCGGGCACGGTGCGCCTGATCGACGCCCACCACCAGCTCAAGAAGCTGAACGTCTACTCCGCCATCCGCTTCGGCTAGGGCTGGCCGCTAGGGCGGCTAGGGGTGCCTCTCTAGAGGCGGGGTTGGGGCGGCTCAGGGCCGGTCGGTTGAGTTTGGGTGGGGTTTATCGCTTTGGGTGTGGCTCATCCCGGATATACCGGAATAAGCCACGCCCAGAGCGACGAAGCACACCCAGAACGATCCCTTATGAGACCACTGCGGTATCAAGGGCGGCCTGCAACTGCCGGCCGATCCCCTGACCCCGGTGGGGTGTCGCCACGAACACCGCGGTGCGCCAGCCGCCGGGCGCCAGCCACCCGGCGGCCACCCCAACCACCTCGCCCTCCCGACGGGCCGTGATGACCACCGGCCCCGGCCCCGCCCAGCCCCGCCCCCGGTCCCGGCCTCAGTCCCAGACCTGGCCCCGCCCCCAGCTTCGGTCCCGGCCCCGGCCCCGGCCCCAGTCCCAGCCCCGCCCCCGGTCCCGGCTCCGGCGACTCGGCGATGCCCAGATCGGTTCCCTCGGCCGCCAGCAGCGCCGCCCCCTCAGGGTCGATCACCGAGCTGCGCACCAGTTCCACCGCCAGCGGCCCGCCCCGGGCCACCACCGACGGCGGGCCGAAGGCGGCGTCCGCCAGCGGTTGCCACCGGGGCCCGGGCCGGCGCTCGACGAGCAGGTGGAGACGATCAAACGTCACCGTGGCCCGGTAGCCGGCCAGCGATGCCACCGCGGCCTCGATCCGTCCCGGGTCGGCGCCGTCGGCCAGCGTCACGTGGGGGACGAACGGCCACGTCAAGGTCCGGGTGAGCGGGGCCTCCCAGAGCCGGTCGCGCAGAGCGTGGACGGCGCCGACGTCGCCGTCCACCGGGAGGTAGAGCACCGCATTGGCAGGCAGGAAACTGGCGGGCCCGTCGAGGGTGACGGTCACCTGCCTCGGCGCCGCGGCGGCGGCCCCCCGCAGCAACGCCAGGGCCCGACCGAGGTCGTCGGCGCGGACATTGACCGGGGGGACGAGGGTGATGTGGGGCGGGACACGATCGAGGCTGCGGTCGCCGAGTGCCCGGCGCAGCCCATTGACCTCCTCGGCCACCGGCGAGGGCAAGAGCAGTGCGACGCCCAGCCGGTGCCGGGCCACGACCGGGGGAGGCGGCCCGCTAGGCGGTGACGGCCCGTTCTTGCAGCAGCCCGACGACCAGGTCCCGCATGGAGAACACACCCGCCAGAGCCCCGTTGTCGTCCACGACCACGAGCTGGCGGAACCCCGTCTCCCGCATGATGTTGGCAGCGTCGACCACGTCGAGCGATCCCGTCACCGTCTTCAGGGTCCGCTTGACGCAGTCGGCGACCTTCAAGACGTTGGGGTCGGCGCCCCGCGCGATCACCCGAAGGGCGTCGCGATCGGTGACGATCCCGGTGGGCTTGCCATCGGTGATCACCACCGCGGAGCCGACACCGCGCTCCATCATCGAGACCGCAGCGCTACGGAGGCTGTCGCTGTTGTTGACCGTGAGTATGGCTCGGGTGACCAGCGGTTCGATCTGCATCGCGTCCTCCACATAGCGGAAATCCTCGGCTTGCGCGCCAGCCGGCAGGCCCCGCCGACTGTACTGGCTGAACGGCCTCGCCGGGGTTTGATTGTGAATGTGATCACATTCACAGCTTGGCGAGACGCGATACCATAGCCGCTATGACCCTGGTCCATCGAGTGCTATATCCGAGGCCGATCATCTCCCTCGATGACCACGTAGCCCGGGGCGGCGGCAAGGGGTTGCAAAGGGCCAACCGAATCGGCCCCGCCGCCACCATCGACCGGGTCCTCGAGTCGGGTTTGCGGGGCCGGGGCGGGGCCGGGTTCCCGACGGGAAGGAAATGGCAGACGGTTGCCGAGAACCGCTCCGCGACCGCCCCGACGACGGTCATCGTCAACGCCGCCGAGGGCGAGCCGGGAACCTTCAAGGACCGCACCATCCTGCGCCGGAACCCCTATCTTCCCCTGGAAGGGGCCCTCATCGCGGCCCGAGCGGTCGACGCCGACATGGTCATATTCGCCATGAAGCGGTCTTTCGGCGGCGAGATCGACCGCGTGCGCGACGCCATTGAAGAGGTCGAGGACGCGGGCTGGTCCGAGGGCATCTCGCTGGTGGTCTTCGAGGGCCCCGACGAGTACCTCTACGGCGAGGAGAGCGCGCTGCTGGAGACGATCGATGGACGCTGGCCGTTCCCGCGCGTCGTCCCCACCTTCCGCCGGGGCCTGCGGGGGGCGGCCATGATCGACTCGATCGACGAGCCGCCCGCCCTGGTCAACAACACCGAGACCCTGGCCAATGTGGCCCGCATCGTGGACCGGGGCCCCGCCTGGTTCCGCACCGTGGGGACCCCGCAGTCGCCGGGAACGATGGTCTGCACCGTCACCGGCCGCACCCGGCGCCACGGCGTGGGCGAGGTCCGCATGGGCACGTCGCTGCGCGAGGTCATCGGGGCCGTCGGTGGCGGCCCTCGCAAGGACCACGAGATCAAGGCGGTGCTTTCCGGGGTCGCCAACCGGGTGATTTCCGGCGCCCTGCTCGACACACCGGTGAGCTACGAGCATCTGTCGGCCATCGGCAGCGGGCTCGGATCGGGCGCTTTCATCGTCCTCGACGACACTATCGACATGCCCTCGGTGGCCGCCGGCGTGGCCCGCTTCCTGGCCGTCGAGAGCTGCGGCCAGTGCTCGCCGTGCAAGCTCGACGGCATCACCTTGTCCAAGCGGTTGGCCATGGTCAGCCGCTCCGACGCCCACGAATACGACATGACCGAGATCGAGAAGCGCATCGGCACCGTCGCCGACCGGTCACGATGCTTCCTGGCCACCCAGCAGCAGGTGGTCCTGGAGAGCATCCTGGAGCAGTTCCCCGAGGAGTTTGAAGCCCACCTCGACGGTGGCGCCCAAGCCGCGGAGCCGGAGCTCATCTCGGAGTTGCTCGACATTCGCGACGGCAAGGCGTACTTGGACGAGCGCCACCTGCAGAAGCAGCCCGACTGGGGCTACCAGCGCGATTCGGGCTCGGTCCCGGTCGAGTTGTACACCGGGCGGGTACCTCCCTGGCGCCACTAGCGCAACGGGTCTCTGGCGGAGCCCGTTGAGGGGCACTGACGCACCGGGCCGCCCCCTTGCCCCCCTGCTGTTGCTTGGAGGCGGCTGTTACTTGGAGGCGGCTGTTACTTGGAGGCGGCTGTTACTTGGAGGCGGCTGTTACTTGGAGGCGGCGACGTCGAGGCGCAGCTGGGCCCGGCGGATCGCCTGTTCGCATTCGACGCCAGGGGTCTCGGCGCATCGCCGCTCCGCTTCCCCCAAGGCCCGGCGGGCCCGGTCGGCGTCGATCTGGTCGGGGAGCTCGGCGATATCGGATAGGACGCTCACCTTGTTGTCGCGCACCTCGACGAAGCCGCCGTGGACGGCCGCCTTCACCTCGCCGCCGTCGGCCAGGATGACCCGCACCGGGGCGATCTCCAGGGTCCCCACGAAGGGGGCGTGGCCGGTCAGGAAAGCGATCTCGCCCTCCGGGGTCCGGCACACGACCATGTCCGCCTCCCCCGTGTAGAGGATGCGTTCCGGGCTGACCAGGGCGACTTCGAGCGACACGCTTACAGCTTCTCGGCCTTGGCCAGCACGTCGGACATGCCGCCCGCGGCCACGAAGGCCTGCTCGGGGATGTCGTCGAAGTCGCCGTTGGCCAGCTTCTCGAACGCCTCGACGGTGTCCGCGATGGGAACCGTGGTGCCCGGGATGCCGGTGAAGTTCTCGGCCACGTACATCGGCTGGCCCAGGAACTTCTCGATCTTGCGGGCCCGGCCCACCAAGACCTTGTCCTCCTCGGAAAGCTCGTCGATGCCGAGGATGGCAATGATGTCCTGGAGCTCCCGATAGCGCTGCAGGATCTGCACGACCCGGCGGGCGCAGTCATAGTGGCGGTCGCCGACCACGTCGGGCTGGAGCAGGGTGCTGGTCGACGCCAGCGGGTCCACGGCCGGGAAGATGCCCTTGGCGAACACGTCGCGCGACAGGTTGGTCGTGGCGTCGAGGTGGGTGAAGGTGGTAAACGGGGCGGGATCGGTGTAGTCGTCGGCAGGCACGTACACGGCCTGGACCGAGGTGATGGACCGGCCCTTGGTCGAGGTGATGCGTTCCTGGAGCTCGCCCATCTCGTCGGCCAGGGTGGGCTGGTAGCCCACCGCCGAGGGCATCCGCCCGAGCAGGGTGGAGACCTCCGAGCCCGCCTGGACGAAGCGGAAGATGTTGTCCACGAACAGCAGCACGTCCTGGCTGGCCACGTCGCGGAAGTACTCGGCCATGGTGAGCGCCGACAGCCCCACCCGCAGGCGCACGCCGGGCGGCTCGTCCATCTGGCCGTACACCAGAGCAGTGTTCTTGATGACGCCGGATTCCTGCATTTCCAGCCAGAGGTCGTTGCCCTCCCGGGTCCGCTCGCCGACCCCGGCGAAGACCGAGACGCCGCCGTGCTCCTTGGCGACGCGGGTGATCATCTCCAAGATGAGGACGGTCTTGCCGACGCCGGCACCACCGAACAGGCCGATTTTGCCGCCCTGCACGTAGGGCTCGAGCAGGTCGACGACCTTGAGGCCGGTCTCGAAGATCTTGCGCTGAGGCTCCACCTCGTCGAATGGCGGTGCCGGGCGGTGGATGTCCCAACGCTCCTCGGTGCCCGGGATCGGCTCGCCCCGGGTATCGAGGGGCTCGCCCAGGACGTTGAAGACGTGGCCGAGGGTGGCCGGGCCCACCGGGACCTGGATCCCTCGGCCCAGGTTGCGCACTGGCTGGCCCCGCTTGAGGCCGTCGGTGGGCTTCATGGCGATGGCCCGCACCCGGGACTCGCCGATGTGCTGGGCTACCTCGGCGGTGATGGTCGTGGTGGTGCCGGCCACCTCGGTCTCGAACTCGATGGCCCAGTTGATCTCGGGCAGCGACGACGGCGGGAACTCGACGTCGACGACTGGGCCGATGATGGCCACGATGCGCCCCTCTTTCAGCGCCTGGCCGTCCTTCTTGGGTGATTCGGTGATGATGCTCACGTTGGTGGCTCCGCTCCTGTCGTGCTCTCGTCGTGCTGCGTGCTCGTGCTCACTCGGCGGTGTTGTCGTCGCGGTGACTGGCGGCGCTGGCCTGCGCCATCCCCTCGGCGCCGCCGACGATCTCCATGATCTCGGTCGTGATGGCGTCCTGGCGGGCCCGGTTGGCGATGCGGGCCAGGTTCTTGATCAGTTCGTTGGCGTTGTCGGTGGCCGCCTTCATGGCCCGCTGGCGGGCCACCTGCTCCGACGCTGCCGCCTCCAGCAGGGCCCCGAACACCCGGGCCTCCACGTAACGGGGCAAGAGCTCGGCCAGTATCTCGTCAGGTGACGGCTCGAACTCGTAGGCGTCGGCCGACTTGGCTTCTGGGTCGTCGCGCACCACCTCGGTGATGGCGGCCGGGTCGAGGGGCAGCAACTGGCGCTCCGTCGCCCGCTGCGAACCGAGGGACAAGAACCGGGTGTAGATCAACCGGGCCTGGTCGATCTCGCCCGATTCGTAGCGGCTCATGAGCTCGGCCGCGATGGCCCGGGCGTCCTCATAGGTCGGCGTCTCGCTGAAACCGGCGAAGGAGGCGTCGATGCGATACTTGCGGTAGCGGAAGAAGTTGTTGCCCTTGCGGCCCACTGCGACCAGCCGGTAGTCCCGGCCCGCTGCCTGCTCCCGGGCCACGGCGCGCTCGGTGGCCCGCTGCATGTTGGCGTTGTAGCCGCCGCAGAGCCCGCGGTCGGCGGTGATGGTGACGAACCCCACCGTCGACACCGGCTCGCGGGTTTCCAGGAGGGGGTGGGTCAGGCCCGCCCCGGCCCGCGACAGGTTGGCGATAACCGCCGTCAACTGCTCGATGTAGGGCCGGGCCGCCAATACCCGCTGCTGAGCCTTGACGATGCGGCTGGCCGCGATCAGCTCCATGGCGCGGGTGATCTTCTTGGTCGACTGGATGCTCTTTATCCGGCGACGCAGCGCCCGCTCTACCCCACCGGCCATGCGTCAGCCTTCAGGCTGGTCGGCGCGGCCGGCTGCGGCCGCCGCCGCGTCCGCCTTGGCGTCGGCCTCGGCCCCCGACTTGTTGGCCAGGAACCGCTCCTTGAACGAGGACACCGCCTTTTTGAGCTCGTCCTCGGGAAGGCCGCCGCCGTTGTGGATGTCGGCCAAGAGCGAGCTGTAGCGGCTGCGCACGTCCTCCAGGAGGCCGGTTTCGAACTTGCGGACATCGCTGACATCGAGGTCGTCGAGGAAGCCCCGCACGCCCGCGAAGATGGACACGACCTGCTCCTCGACCGGCAGTGGCTTGCCATTGGGCTGCTTGAGCAGCTCCACCAGCCGCCGGCCCCGGTCGATCAGGGCCTGGGAGGACTTGTCGAGCTCGGAACCGAAGCTGGCGAAGGCCTCCAACTCCCGGAAGTTGGCCAGGTCGAGCTTGAGGCCACCGGCAACCGCCTTCATGGCCTTGATCTGGGCGGCGCCACCGACGCGGGAAACCGACGTGCCCACATTCATGGCGGGGCGGACACCGGAGTTGAACAGGTCGAGGTCGAGGAAGATCTGGCCGTCGGTGATGGAGATGACGTTGGTCGGGATGTAGGCCGAGATGTCACCTGCCTTGGTTTCCACGATGGGCAGGGCGGTCAGGCTGCCCGCGCCGAGCGGGTCGGAGAGCTTGGCGGAGCGCTCCAGCAGCCGGCTGTGCAGGTAGAAGACATCGCCCGGATACGCCTCGCGACCCGGGGGCCGGCGCAGCAGGAGGGACATCTGGCGGTACGCCTCGGCCTGTTTGGACAGGTCGTCGTAGACAATGAGGGCGCTGTCGCCCTGTTCCATCCAGTGCTGGCCCATGGCGCAACCGGAGTAGGGCGCCAGGTACTTGAAGGGGCTGGGCTCCGACGCCGGGGCGGCCACGATGATGGTGTAGTCGAGGGCGCCGTTGTCCTCGAGGACCCGGACCACCTCGGCGATGGTGGAGGCCTTCTGGCCCACTCCGACGTAGATGCACTTCACGCCCAGGCCCCGCTGGTTGATGATGGTGTCGACTGCGACCGACGTCTTGCCCGTCTTGCGGTCGCCGATGATCAGCTCCCGCTGGCCCCGGCCAATCGGCGTCATGGCGTCGATGACCTTGATGCCGGTCTGCATCGGTTCCTTGACCGGCTGGCGGTCGACGATGCCGGGCGCCTGGATCTCGATGCGCCGGATGGTCGTCTGGGGGATGGGCCCCTTGCCGTCGAGGGGCTGGCCCAGCGGGTCGACGACCCGGCCCAGCAGCCCGTCGCCGACGGGGATGGACAAGATGCGCCCGGTGGCGCTGACCGTTTGGCCTTCCTCGATGTGGCTGGCGTCGCCCAGGATGACGGCGCCGATGTTGTCCTCGTCGAGGTTGAGGGCCAGTCCCAGTACCCCGCCGTGGAATTCCAGCAGCTCGTTGACCGAGGCCTGGGGAAGGCCGGAGACGCGGGCGATGCCGTCGCCGACCTCGATGATCCGTCCCACCTGCTGGGCCACGACCTCGGGGGTGAAGCCTGCCAAGGCCTTGCGGAGGGCGGCGGAGATGTCGTCTGGGTTGATGGTGAGGTCGGTCATGCCGGGTGTCCCGCTTTCTCAGGTGTTACCGCCTGCACTGTCTGCGATGTCATGACGGTCTGCGATGTCATGACGGTCTGCGATGTCATGACGGTCTGCGATGTCATGACGGTCTGCGATCTCATGACTGTCTGCGATCTCATGACGGTCTGCGATGTCATGACTGTCTCTGATGTCATGGCCTTACAGCGATTCACGAAGTTGCTCGAGCCGGTGACGGATGCTGGCATCGATGACGGTATCGCCGATGACTACCACCACCCCTCCGAGGACCGACGGGTCGATCACCTCTTTTAGAGAAACCCGCTTGCCAGTGGACCGGTTGAGGGCGTCGACCAAGCGGTGCCGGTGCTCGTCGTCGAGGGGAAAGGCGGTGCGGATCTCCGCCACCGCCTCTTGACGCTCCTCGGCTGCCCGGGCCACCAACTTGTCGATGATCTCGGGCAGATTGCGACCCCGACCCACGCCGACCACGAACGACACCAGAGCCACCGTGACCGGCGACGCCTTGCCTCCCAGCAGCTCCTCGACCAGCAGCTGACGGCGCTCCACAGGGATGGTGAAGTCGGTCAGCGTCATGCGGAGGTCGTCGTTGCCCTCCAGGGTGCGGGCGAAGCGGAACAGCTCGTCTTCGACCCGCTCGAGGCCTCCCTCAGCCTTGGCGATCTCGAAGAGAGCCTCGGCGTAGGCGTCGCTCAGGTCGGCCATGTCAGACGCCTCCGGCGGGCCGGGCTTCCAACTCCGCGATCAGCTGATCGACCAGGGCCAGGTTGCGGGTCCGGTCGAGGTTGGCGCCCACCACTTTCTCGGCCAGGTCGATGGCGAGGTCCCGGACCTGGAGCTGCAGCTGGCCCATTACCCGTTCCTGGGCTGCCTTGAGATCCTCGATGCTGCGCCGGCGCAGCTCGGCGACCTCTTCGTCGGCCCGCCGCACCATGTCCTGGCGCAGTTGGTCGGCTGCCTGGCGGGCCTCTTCGATGATCCGGTTGGCCTCGCTGCGGGCGTCAGCCAGCTGCTTCTGGTACTCCTCGAGGATCATCGACGCCTCCTGGCGGACCCGTTCGGCCTCGTCCAGGTTGCTGCGGATCTTGTCGGTCCGGGCCTGCATCGCCTTCTGCACCGAGGGGAAGGCGAACTTCCACATGAGGACAACGAGGACCGCGAAGGCGACCGTTCCCCAGAGGATCTCGGTGCTCGACGGCAGGATGGGGTTGGGCGCCTGCTGGGCCGGTGCCGCGGTCGTAGTCGTGTCGGCGGTCTGGGCAGCCAGCGAGTGGACCGCGACGACGAGGCGATTGAGGCCGCTGAGGCCATTGACAAGGGCGAGCATCTGCCGTCCCCTTAGGTGTACTTGAGCAGAATGAAGACGACGAAGCCGATCAGAGCCAGCGCCTCGGTGAAGGCGATGCCGAGGAACATGGTGGTACGGGCCACGCCCGCCGACTCCGGTTGGCGGGCCATGGCGGTGATGGCGTTACCCACCACGATGCCGATGCCGATGCCAGGGCCGACCGCGGCAGCCCCATAGCCGATACCGGCACCAACGGCGCCGAGGCCCTTCAGGACCTCTCCGGCGTTGATTGTTACGTTGCCGGCAGCAGCCAGCACGGCGTCGATCACGCTGTCCTCCTAGTGTTCGATGTGAATAGAGCTGCCGAGGTAGACGGCAGTCAGGATGGTGAAGATAAAGGCCTGCAGGATCGCCACGAAGGCCTCGAACCCCGTGATGGCGATATCCATGGCCAGCGGCAGGATGGCGACCGGCTTCAGGAAGGCGATGCTCGATCCGAGCAGGGCGCCCGTCAGGACCGCGAAGGTCACTAGCAGCAAGTGGCCGGCCAGCATATTGGCGAAGAGCCGCACGGCCAGCGAGAAGGGCCGCACGATGAACGTCGACAGAAGCTCGATGGGGATGATCAGGAACAGCAAGGCAAAGGGCACGCCGGGCGGCTTGACGCTCTTGCTGATGTAGGAGAGCCCGTGTTTCTTCAGCCCCACCACGATGTACATAACCCAGGTGATGACCGCCAGCATCAGGGGGATAGCCATGCGGGCACTGGCCGGGAACTGGAAGAACGGGATGATCTCGAAGATGTTGCAGAAGAAGATGAAGAAGAACAGCGATGTCAGGTACCAGAGGTACTTCATCCCCTCCTGGCCCATGGTCTGCAAGATCACGCCGTCGGTGATGAACTCGACCACCGATTCGACCAGGTTCTGGACCCCGCTAGGAACGAGCGACTTGTTGCTGCCCGCCCAGAAGAACAGGCCCAAGGTGAAGACCGTGGCCAGGACGCAGATGAGGGCGACCTTGTTGAATCCCCCGGGGCCGAACGACGGCCACTTGACCAGTTCGCCGATGGGCGGGAACTTGAGGGCGGCTTCGAGCATCACGAGGGATCTCCTGGATGGGCGGGGCGGCCGGTTTGCGCAGGCCGGGCGGGGCGAGGCTTGAGGCCGGGGTAGGCGAGGGTGGCCGATACGTAGCGGCTCTCCCAGAACAACAGGCCGAGGTGGGTGATCATCAGGGTGAAGGCGAGGGGAGGGACGACCACCCACGACTGATGGATCACCGCCAGCACGGCGATGGTGACCAGGGCCAGGCGGACCAGGTAACCCGCCATCACGGCGGCCATCATGACGGCGAGGGAGATGCGGGCGGTGGCCGTGAGAATGGCGGCCGACAGGGCGAAGTTGGCCAGCACGATCACGATGGCGTAGCCGCAGGACACGGCGCCGGGGATGCCCCAGATGAGCCCTGCGATCAGCATCAGTACCGGGGCGACGGGCACGGCCCGTCGGATCATGTCCCTGGCTACCTGCTGCTCGACCGCCGGCCCCTCGAGGCGAGTGGTGAGAAGGCTCGGCTGGGTCATGGTTGGCTGGGGCCTCGCTCCGCGTGTGCCTTGGCCCGGCCCCACGGAGACTCGGCGTCGTGCTCCTTCATCTTGGCGTCGTAGGCGTAATACATCTTGATGAACGTGGTGGCGACGGCCATCACGACCATGACGATGGTGACGATGGGGACGATCCCGAGGAGCCGATCGATGAGATAGCCGACCCCGCCCGCGACCACCGGGGTGAGGGCCAGCTCAAAGGCGCGCGACCACGCGTCATCCTCAGATCGGTGCAGGTTGCGCGTGTCGTCGGGAGTCATGTGGGGTGAAATGGGGCCCGGCTGGAGTGACCTCAGCCGAACAGGGCGAATGTAGTGGAACGGGGGTCCGCTATGGCAAGTCCGCGGGCCGATTAGGGCCAGATCGGGACCCCCCCTGGTCGTGTGGTTTGGTGGCGCCCACCAGCCCACTTCCGCCCTGGGGGGCGCCCGGAGGTGCTCCTGGCGGCGCAGGACCAGAGGGGCCAGGCGGGGCGACGACCCGGGTGGTGATGGTGGGCCGGCGGCGTAGACGGCCGATGGCCGCCCGGGCCGGTCCCGCCGCCGCCGCCTCCAGCGTGGCGTCAGCATCCCCGTCCGCGGCGGCCGGGGCGCAACCCGTGTCCTCGCCGTCGACCGGATCACCGCTGTACTCGGAGCCGCCCTCGGGGCCGCCACCGTTGGCATAGGTCGCGGTCCGGCGGCCAGAAGGTTGGAAGACCGTGTACAGGAGGACGCCGAGGGTCAGGACCCCGAAGGGGATGATGGCGTTGCCCTTGTTGTTGGAGAAGGTCGGGTACAGCACCAACCCCGACAGCAGCGCCGTCCACGCCCAGAGGATCATCACCGACCGCCGCTGGCCGTGCCCGAGGCGCATCAGGCGGTGGTGCAAATGGTCCTTGTCGGGTTTGGTCGGGTTACCCCGCCGGCCCGCCCGCCTGATGATGGCGAATGTGGTGTCCAGCATCGGAATCCCGAGGATGAAGAAGGGGATGAAAATGGGCGCGAACGTGAAGTACGTCCGGCCACTGAAGGCGTTGTCCGTTTGGCCCACTACCGAAAGCGTCGAGGCGGCCATCAACAATCCCAGCAACATGGCCCCGGCGTCGCCCATGAAGATCCGGGCGGGATGAAAGTTGTGGGGCAGGAAGCCGAGGCACAGCCCGAGGCACACGATGGCGATCAGCAGCCCGGAGTTGTCCGCCCCGATGCTCCCCGCTTTGAGCAGTTGGTGGGAGTACACGAAGAAGGTGCCCGAGGCGATCGCCACGATTCCCGCCGCCAGCCCGTCGAGGCCGTCGATGAGGTTGACGGCATTGCACATGCCGACCACCCAGATGACCGTCATCAAGGGGGCCGTGTCGGGCGAGAGCACGATCGTGGTGCCGAAGATGGGGACGCGGAAGAAGAGCATGGTGATCCCGGCGAAATACAGAATGGTGCCTGCCAGCACCTGGCCCGAGACCTTCCCGGGAGGGCTCACCTCCCGTAGGTCGTCGGCCAAGCCGATCGCCACCACCACCGCCGCCGCCAGCACCACGCCGAGCGGCTCCGAATTGGCCCGGAACACCAGCCGGAACTGCTTCAACTGCGACGCCACCACCATGGCTGCCAGGAAGGCGACGAACATGGCGGCGCCGCCGGTGATCGCGGTGGGCCGGGTGTGGACCCGGCGTTCGTCCGGCATGACCAGCAGCGAGAACCGCAACGCCAGCCGCCGGGCCACGAAGGTCAGGCCGAACGTCGCCCCCGCGGCTACCCCCAGCACGATCAGGTAGCCGCGATATTCAGCCACGGGCCCGCCACCCGCTCCTTGGCCCGATCCCCGCGGTGGGCGACGTCGCAGGCAAGCTACGTCCCGCCAACGGCCGGGCGGCAGCCATCCCGGCTGCCGGCATGGCCGTCAGTCAGGGGCGGAAGCAACGTTTCTCGCGACCCGCAGACTAGAAATCGGGGCTGAATTTGGCGCAGAGGTTGGCCACCTCCTCACGCACCGCGCTCCGTTCGGACTCACTGTCGGGGTCCCGCAGCACCCGGCCGATGAGCGCGGCGATCTCGACCATTTCCCCCTCGCCCATACCGGTGGTCGTCATGGCCGGTGTGCCCAGGCGCAGGCCGCTGGTGACAAACGGCGACCGGGGGTCGTTGGGAATGGTGTTCTTGTTGCAGGTGATCCCGGCCTGGTCGAGCGCCTCCTGGGCAATCTTGCCGGTCAGATCGGCGTCGAAGGGCCTGAGATCGACGAGCATCAGGTGGTTGTCGGTTCCGCCCGACACCATCCGGAAGCCCTCGTCCGTCAGGGCCTCCGCCAGTGCTGCCGCATTGGCCACAATTTGGGCCGCGTAGTCCGCGAAGGACGGCTGCTGGGCCTCCCAGAACGCCACCGCCTTGGCCGCGATGACATGCTCCAGGGGGCCTCCCTGGAGGCCCGGGAACACCGCCTTGTCAATGGCTTTCGCCAGTTCGTGGCGGCACACGATGGCTCCACCGCGCGGTCCTCGCAGCGTCTTGTGGGTGGTGAAGGTCACCACGTCGGCGAAGCCCACCGGGTTCGGGTGGACGCCGCCCGCGATCAAACCGGCCACGTGGGCGGCATCGAACATGAATAGGGCTCCCACCTCGTCGGCGATGGCGCGGATGGGTTCGGGATCGATGAGGCGGGGATAGGCGGTCGCCCCGGCGACGATCAGCTTGGGCCGGTGCTCCTTGGCCAGTGCCTCCAGTTGTTCCAGATCGATCCGTTCGTCGCTGGCCGTCACGCCGTAGGCGATGAAGTGGTACAGCTGGCCGCTCACGTTGACCGGCGACCCGTGGGTGAGGTGACCTCCCTGATCCAGCCGCATGCCGAGTACGGTGTCGCCGGGCTCGATCAGGGCCAGGTAGGCCGCCATGTTGGCGTTGGCCCCGGCGTGAGGCTGGACGTTGGCGTGCTCGGCCCCGAACAGCTCGCAGCACCGTCGCCGGGCCAGATCTTCGGCCTCGTCGATGATGCGGTTGCCGCCGTAGTACCGCTTGCCGGGATAGCCCTCGGCGTACTTGTTGGTCAGGACCGAACCGGTGGCCTCGCGGACCTGGCGGGAGGCGAAGTTCTCCGAGGCGATCAGCTGCAGTGTGGTGCGTTGCCGCTCCTGCTCCCGGTCGATGATGGCGAACAACTCGTCGTCTCGGGCCACCGGCTGAGTGTAGGTGGTGGGCGCCGGCCGCCATGGCCACCTGGGACAGGAGGTGCGCTGAGTAGTTGGTGTGTACACGCCAACTACTCAGCGCACCTCAGCCCGGGAGCCCGCCGGGCTCGTCCCGGGCCGCCGCCAGCACCTCGTCCCACGGCACCCGCCCCTCCCGGAGCAGGTGAGGCTCGGCACCGGTGCAGTCGACCACGGTAGAGGGGCTGCCTTCGCAGGTACCGCTGTCGAGGACGATCTCGACCGAGTGCCCGAGCGCCCAGACCAGCTCGGCCGCCGTGGTGGCGGGTGGATCCCCGTGCCGGTTGGCGCTGGTCGTAGCGACGGGACCGACGATCCGGCACAGCGCCCGGGGTACCGGGTGGTCGGGGCAGCGCACGCCGATGGTGGCGTCGTCGCTACCCAGGTCGGCGTTGAGGTCGGGCCGCCGGGGCAGGACCAAAGTGAGGGCCCCGGGCCAGAACCGGGCCATCAGCCGGGCCGCGGCGGGCGGAACGGCGGCCGCCAGGGTCAGCGACAGCGCCTGGTCGACATCGACCACCAGCACCGGGAGCTCGAAGCTGCGGGGACGGCGTTTGACCTTGAAGAGGCGGTCGGTGGCGCCGGCCCGGAACGGGTCGGCGGCCAACCCGTACACGGTGTCGGTCGGTATACCCACGATGCCGCCCGAGCGCAGGATGGCGGCCGCCGCATCGATGGCGGACGGCGGGGGTGGCTCACCTTGAGCCGCGACGATGGCCATTCGTTGCGACGCTATAGGCCGCCCCGCCCAATCAGGTCGCCGGCGCCGGCCGAAATCGGGCCACCAGGGCCCGGTCCCGGCCGGCCAGGTCTTTTTCCACCCTGGTTTCGTCGAAGCCCGCCTCATGGGCCAGTGCCTCGGCCGCCGCCGCCTGCTGGGGGGCCAGTTCCACGACCAGCGCCCCGGGCCGGGCCAGCCAGTCGGCGGCGCCCGCGACGATGACCTCGATGGCGTCCATTCCGCTGGAACCGCCGTGCAGGGCGAGAGGCGGCTCCCATTCGGCCACCACCGCCGGCAGGGTCGACATCTCGGCGGTGGAGACATACGGGGGATTGGACACCACCAGCGAGATCTGGCCCCGCAGGTCCTCGGGCAGGGCGTCCCACCACGACCCCTCCGCCAGGCGCACCCGGGCGGCCCGGGACCCGCCTAAGCCGACCAGGTTGGCCCGGGCCACCGCCAGGGCCTGGGCCGACACGTCAGTGCCCCACACCGCGGCCGGGTGACCCTCGGCCGCCAGTGACAGGGCGATAGCGCCCGACCCGGTCCCCAGGTCGACGGCGACCGGAGCCGGCCCCGCGCCCGACTGCAGCCGGGCCAGCTCCCCCAGCGCCACCTCCACCACCTGTTCGGTCTCGGGCCGGGGAATCAGTACCCACCGATCGACCAGCAGTTCCAGCTGACGGAACTGCCACCGCCCCAACACATACTGGAGCGGCTCGCCTACCGCCCGCCGGGCCACCATGTGACCGAAATACGACTGGGCCCGCTCGCTCACCACCTCGTCCAGCAGGGAGGGCCAGGTCCCGCTGGCGGCCTCCTCCACGATCCAACGGGCCTCACTCTTCGAGCCGAGGCGGTCCGTGGCGGATTCATAGTGCGACCGCCAGGTGACCAAGGGATCAGGCGGTTTCGGGGCCGCTCAGCTGACGAGCCCGCTCGTCGGCGCTCAAGGCGTCCACGATGTCGTCCAGATCACCGAGCAGCACCCGGTCCAGCTTGTGCAGCGTCAGCCCGATGCGGTGGTCGGTGATCCGGTTCTCCTTGAAGTTGTAGGTCCGGATCTTCTCCGAGCGTCCCCCGCCACCCACCTGGCTCCGCCGGGTCTGGCTGAGCTCGGCGTTCTGGCGGTCCTGCTCCGCCTTGAGGATGCGGGCCCGGAGCACCTGCATGGCCTTGGCCCGGTTCTGGATCTGGCTCTTCTCGTCCTGCATGGCCACCACCACGCCGGTCGGCAGGTGGGTGATGCGCACCGCCGAGTCGGTTGTGTTGACCGACTGGCCGCCGGGGCCGGTCGAGCGGTACACGTCGATCTTCAGGTCCTTTTCCTCGATGTGCACGTCGATCTCCTCGGCCTCGGGAAGAACCGTGACGGTGGCCGACGAGGTGTGGATCCGGCCCTGGGACTCGGTCACCGGGACCCGCTGCACCCGGTGAACGCCGCCTTCGTACTTGAACCGGCTCCACGCGGTGTCACCTTTGACGAGGAAGGTCACCTCGTTGAAACCCCCCATATCCGAGGGGTCGCTGGCCAGGACTTCGATCTTCAGGCCGTGGCGCTCGACGAAATGCAGGTACATCTCGTAGAGGACCTTGGCGAACAGGTTGGCCTCCTCACCGCCCTCGGCGCCGCGGATCTCGATGATGACGTTCTTGCCGTCATTGGCGTCCTTGGGTAGCAGCAGCGCCTTGAGCTCCTCTTCCACCTCGGCGATGCGCTCCTCGGCGCTGTCCACCTCGGCCCGCACCATCTCGCGGTCCTCCCCCTCGGCGTCGGGCAGCATCTCCTTGGCGGTGGCCAGGTCGTCGAGCGCCCGCCGGTAACGGTGGTGGGCTTCGACGATGGGCTCCAGGGCCTTGTGGCGGCGCGACGCGGACCGCAGCGCCGCCTGGTCGGTCAGCACGGCGGGGTCCGATAGTTGGCGCAGCACCGCCTGATACTCCTCTTCGAGGGCCTGCAAGCGTTCCAACATGTGGCTTAAAGGGTACCGGCCAGGCTCTTCCAGTCGGGGGGGACGATGACCACCTCGGCGGGGTCCCGGAGGAGCGCCGCCAGCTGGCGGGTCCGGGGATGGTCATCGGGCTGGGGCAGGGCGACGATCAGTCGGGCGTCGCCCAGCCCGTGGGCCTGACGGGCGTCGGCGGCGGCGGCGACTACGTCGAGGTCGATCCCAGCCGAGGCCGCCACCACCAGCGGTTTTCCTTCGAAGTCGACCCCGGCCGCCATAGCGGCAGTCGTGGTGCGGAGGTCGACGCGGGGCACGGCGGGGGGCAGCGGTGCCAGAAAGGCGGCGCCCACCAGGTCGGGCCGGCGGATGAGAACATGGCGCAGCCAGCGTTCCACCGCCAGGCTGTTGGCCAGGTGGGCCGACCCCCCGGGTACCCGGAAGCGCCGGATCAGGGCCACCACCTCGGCCAGTACGTCTCTCGCCAGCCGGTTGGGCTCCAGGTCGCGATGGAACGCCCGGTCCTGGTTGCCCACCCCGACCTCGAGGCGACCGTCGATCACTTTGGCCACTTCCAACCCCAGGAACTCGCCGGTCAGCACGCCGAACTCGACGACCGGGTCCACCCCCGCCGTCCGTAGCACCTCGGCGAATCCGGCTGCCTCGGACGGCAGAGCAGGTGGGGGAAAATACCCCGCCGGTGCCACCTCTCGAAGGCTGGGGGGCTCGGCGAGCCACACCGTGACGGGAAGGGTGAATGTCTGGGCTCGACGGGCCAACACGGCCGCCACGTCCGGGCGGGTGTCGGGGCGGCTGGCGGGGTTGGCGATCAGGTGCACCTCGCCCGCCTGATGGCGCAGCGCCCAGGCCAGCGCCCCGCCGAGGCTGCGGTGATGGGCGTCGTCGATAAGGAGATAAGCCGTTCCCCCGGGGGCAGCCGGAGCCAGGCCGGCGCCGTTGGGGAACGGCGCCGGGCTCCCGGCTTCGATCGTCGCCGCGCCCCACTGGTGGCGCACCAGCGCGTGCAGCTTGGCCCGGTAGAGCGCCTGGCGCGGGTCGGCCCCGGGCGCCGGCTGGGCCGGGGTTACTTCTTCGCCGCCCGGCGCCCGTAGCGGCGCTCGAAGCGCTCCACCCGGCCACCGGTGTCCACCAGCTTCTGCTTGCCGGTGTAGAAGGGATGGCACTCGTTGCACAACTCGGTGTGCAACGTGTCCTTGGTGGAGTGGGTTACGAACTTGTTGCCGCACGAGCACGTCACGGTGGCGTCCACGTACTGGGGATGGATGTCTGTTTTCATGGGCTGGCTCCTAGATGGAGGGCGCCGGGGTCTTGGCGATCTCGGCGAGGAATTCGTCATTGCTCTTGGTCGACTTGATCTTGTCCATGAGCAGCTGGAGGGCGGCGGCATCGCTGCCGTCGGCGCCGAGGGCATTGAGCACCCGGCGCAACTTCCAGACCTGCTGCAGCTGCTGGCGGTCGAAGAGCAACTCCTCATGGCGGGTGGAACTGGCGTTGACATCGAGGGCGGGGTAGATCCGGCGTTCTGCGAGTTTGCGATCCAGCCGAAGCTCCATGTTCCCGGTGCCCTTGAACTCCTCGAAGATCACTTCATCCATCCGGCTCCCGGTCTCGACCAGAGCGGTTGCCAGGATGGTTAACGATCCGCCTTCCTCAATATTCCGCGCCGAGCCGAAGAACTTCTTGGGCGGGTACAGCGCCCCGGTGTCGATCCCGCCCGACATGATGCGGCCGGTGGCGGGCTGGGCCAGGTTGTAGGCCCGGGCCAGGCGGGTGATGCCATCGAGCACGATGACGACGTCCTTGCCCAACTCGACCAGACGCCGGGCCCGCTCCATGGTCAGCTCGGCGACCTGGGTGTGCTCGTCGGCGGGGCGGTCGAAGGTCGAGGCGATGACCTCGCCCTTCACCGAGCGCCGCATGTCGGTGACCTCCTCGGGCCGCTCGTCGACGAGCAGCACCATGAGGATGACCTCGGGGTGGTTGGCCTCGATGGAATGGGCGATCTGCTTGAGCACCGTTGTCTTGCCGGCCTTGGGGGGCGACACGATGAGACCCCGCTGGCCCTTGCCGATCGGGGAGATCAGGTCCACGATGCGCGCCGTCAGGTTGGCCGGGTCGCCAGGGACTTCGAGGCGCAGCTTCTGGTCGGGGAACAGGGGGGTCAGGTCCTCGAAGCGGGGGCGGACCCGGGCCTCGTCGGGGGTCAGCCCGCTGACAGTGTCGATCCGCAGCAAAGCCGGGTATTTCTCGGAGCTCCCCGCAGGGCGGCAGGTGCCCTCGATGTCGTCGCCCTTGCGCAGCGCGAACCGCCGCACCTGGCTGATGGACACATAGACGTCGTTGGGACCGGCGATGTAGCCCCGGGTGCGCAGGAAGCCGTAGCCCTCGTCCCGCAGGTCGAGAAAGCCCTTGATGGCAACCGGTTCTCCGGAATATGCGATTTCGGTCGGCTGGACCTGGAGGTCGCGGTCGCCATTGGTCGGGCCTCGTTCGGGGGTGCGCTCGCGGCCCCGGCGGCGCCGGTTGCGGCGGTTGCCGGCCTCGCCGTCGAAGCCGACCCGGTTCTGGCCCGGCGCTTGGCCTTGGCCTTGGCCTTGGCCGGGCGCTTGGCCTTGGCCGGGCGCTTGGCCTTGGCCTGAGCCGGGCGCTTGGGCTTGTCCGGGCGCTTGGGCTTGTCCGGGTGCCAGCGCTTGGCCTTGGCCGGGCGCCAGCCCTTGGCCGGGCGTTTGGCCGGCCGGCGGGGCGGAACTGCCGTAGGAGCCGGGCGTGGCGGGGACCCCGGGCGTCACGGTTGGCGCCTGGTGGGACCGGGACTGATAGCCCGTCGTCGAGGAATCCGGGACGACGTCGGCTCGGCCATTGCCGGTGCTGTTGCCAAAGCCGTTCCCGTTGCCCTCGGCCGCTTCCGGATCGGGGTCGAAGTCCGTCGCATTCTGGCTCCGGCTGGCATCACCGTTGGCCGAGGCCCCCTCAGCTGACAGCTGCGGGGCCGGCTCCGGAGGGACGGCCGAGGTCGGCGACGCCGGGTCAGCCAGCAACTCGCCCTGGTCGTTGACCGGCGCCGCGGCCGGGGCGGCCGTCGCCGCGGCCGGGGCGGCCGCCTTACGGGCCCGGGGTGCCCGGCGGGGCTTCTCGGCCGGCGGCGCCGAGGCGGCAGCCGGCTCGGTTGGCGTCTCCGGTTCGTCGACCGTGACACCTGTCGCCCGCAGGATCTGGGCGATCAGGTCGGACTTTCGGGCCCGGCTACCGGGCTTGGTGCCCAGCGCCTCGGCGATGGCATAGAGCTCCTCGCGCTCTTTGGCCTCTAGGACCGAGCGCTCGAGTTGGGGCTCGCTCATCGGTTACCTCATTTAGGTGGATCGGGTCGGGGTGTATGCGACATCGCGGGCGGCCCGGGATGGTAAGCAAAGGGTCGGGGTGGGGCCGTGTATGTCTTACCTGGCCCACATCCGTCACCCGCCTCCGGAACCCCCCGCCCCATTTACTGGGGCGTCATGGAGTGCGATGACAGCCTCCATGGTACTCGGGTTGCCTGTGAGGGGGCAACCATCCCTCCGGACCGCGCCCCTGCGGACATACCGCGGGCGCCAAATGGCGTGCCTCAGAGACCCAATTCGGCCCGAATGGCGGCGGTGTCGGCCTCGATCGCGGTCGGGACCGCGATCTGGCTGATGGCGATGTCCGGATCCTTCAGGCCGTGGCCCGTCAATACACACACCACCGTGGAATCGGGCTCGACGCCGACCTTCAACAGGCCTGCCACGGAGGCCGCCGACGCCGGCTCGCAGAAGACCGACTCCGACTGAGCCAAAAAGCGATAAGCGTCCAGGATCTCGCCGTCCTCGACCGCCGATATCCCGCCACCGGACTCCGCGGCGGCGGCCGTGGCCCCGTACCAGGAAGCGGGCCTGCCGATGCGGATAGCCGTGGCGATGGTGTGCGGGTCGTCGATGGGATGGCCCGCCACGATGGGGGCGGCCCCTGCGGCTTGGAAACCCATCATCCGAGGCAGGCGGGTAATGCGCCCGGCGTCTTGATATTCGCGGTAACCCTTCCAGTAGGCGGTGATATTGCCGGCATTGCCCACCGGGATGCAGTGATAATCGGGGGCGTCGCCGAGGACGTCGACTATCTCGAAGGCCCCGGTCTTCTGGCCCTCTATCCGGTACTTGTTGATGGAGTTGACGACTGTCACCGGCGCCGTATCACCCAATTCCCGGACAATATCGAGGCATACGTCGAAGTTGGCCCGCACCTGAAGCACCCGGGCGCCATGGATCAGGGCCTGGGCGAGCTTGCCGAGCGCGATATGGCCTTCGGGAATGAGGACCGCGCACGTCAACCCGGCCCGGGCCGCGTAGGCGGCCGCCGACGCCGAGGTGTTGCCGGTGGAACCACACACCACTGCCTTGGCCCCGTCCTCGAGCGCCTTGGAAATGGCCATCGTCATGCCCCGGTCCTTGAAGCTCCCGGTCGGATTGGCCCCCTCCACCTTGAGCCACACCCGAGCGCCGACCCGCTCCGAGAGGCGAGGTGCGGCCACGAGCGGCGTTCCCCCCTCGCGGAGGGTCACGACCGGCGACGCCGTTGTCACGGGAAGGAACGACCGGTACTCCTCGATGACCCCCCGCCAGGCGATCACGAGCGGCTGTCGACAACCCGCAGGAGGCCGCCGGTGCGGTCCACCACGTCGAGTTGGCGCAGGTCGTGCAGGCAGGCTTGGACGTCGCGCTCGAGCGCCGGGTGCACGATGATGACCAGCCGGGCCTCGGCGCCGAGACCGACTTGTTCCATCAGGCGGATGGACACGTTGTGGGCTCCGAGGACGCCGGAAACGGCATGCAGCACACCGGGTTTGTCAGCCACGTCGACGGAGAGGTAGTACTCCGAGCGCAGTTCGTCGATCGGGAAGATCCTGGCCGGGCGCAGGGTCATGGTTCGGCCCGCGCCGCCGGAGGAAAGATTGTGGGCGGCGTCGAGGAGGTCCCCGAGCACCGCGCTGGCGGTCGGCATCCCGCCCGCCCCCCGGCCGAGGAACATCAACTCGCCCACCGCGTCGCCCTCGACGAACACCGCGTTGAACGAGTCGCGCACCGCGGCCAGCGGATGGGTCCTCGGGACCATGGCGGGATGTACGCGAACCGCGACCATCTCCCCCTCGGCGCGTTCGATGATCGCCAGCAGCTTGATCACATAGCCGAGCCGGCCCGCGAAGGCGATGTCGTCGACCGTGACTCCCGAGATGCCCTCGCGGTAGACGTCGCCGGCCACCACCCGGACGCCAAAGGCGACGCTGGCCAAGATGGCGGCCTTGGCAGCCGCGTCGTAACCCTCCACGTCGGCGGTGGGGTCACGCTCGGCGTATCCCAGCCGTTGGGCTTCGGCCAGGGCGTCGTGGTAGGAGGCGCCCGCTTCAGTCATCTTGGTCAACACGAAATTGGTCGTGCCGTTGACGATGCCCATCATGCGGCGGATGCATTCGCCCGCCAGCGACTCCCGCAGGGGCCTGATCAGGGGAATGCCGCCCGCCACGGCGGCTTCGAAGAGAAGGTCGACGCCGCCCGCGTTGGCCGCTTCGAACAACTCCGAGCCCACATTGGCGAGAAGTTCCTTGTTGGCGGTGACGACCGGCTTGCCGCCTTTGAGGGCGGCCAGGATGAGGCCCCGGGCGGGCTCGATGCCGCCGATGACCTCGACCACCACGTCGATATTGGGATCGTTGACGACCGACTGGGCATCGGTCGTGAGCACGCCGGGCGGCAGCGTGACGGGGCGCTCCCGGGCCAGGCTGTGCACCGCCACCGAAGCCAGCCGGAGCCGGATTCCGGTGCGGGCCTCGATGTTGTCGCCGTCGCTGAGGAGCAGCTGGGCCAGGGCGGCGCCCACGTTGCCACAGCCCAATACGCCGACGCGGATGATGCCTGGTTCCACGCCGGCCGAGGCTACTGCCCGACGTCGAGGGCCAGCAGGTCCTCCTCGGTTTCCCGCCGGACCACGGTGCGGGCCTCGCCGTCACGCACGAACACGACCGGGGGCCGGCCGACCTTGTTGTAGTTGGAGGCCATGGAATGCCCGTAGGCGCCGGTCACGGGGGTGGCCAGTATGTCGCCGACCGCCAGGTCGGCCGGCAGGTGGGCGTCCTTGACGATCAGGTCCCCGGACTCGCAGTGCTTGCCGACCACGGTGGCCATGAAGGGCCGGGAGGCGTTGGTTGCCCGGGGCAGGAATGCCTCATAACCGCTGCCGTACAGCACCGGTCGGGGGTTGTCGCTCATGCCGCCATCGACGCTCACGTAGGTCCGGATCCCCGTGATCGTCTTGATGGTACCGACCGTGTAACAGGTGATGCCCGCCGCCGCCACGATGGCCCGCCCCGGTTCCGCGGTCAGACGAACCGACGGGGAGATCCCCACCGCCGCCGCGCCGGTTCGCACCGCGGCGGCCCATTCGCCGACCGACGGCGCTTTTTCCCCCTCTACATAGGGCACCCCGAGCCCGCCGCCGACACAGAGCTCCTCGAGATCAAGGGGGCAGAAGAACTCGGCCAGCACGCCTAGCGCCCGTTCGAACGATGACAACTCGAAGATCTGGCTGCCGATGTGGGCGTGCACCCCCACCAGCTCGACCGGCGAGGCTGGGTGCCGGAGGCGGCGCAGGGCCTCAGCGGCGGCGCCACCGGCGATGCCGAAACCGAACTTGGAGTCGTCCTGGCCGGTTTGCACGTACTCGTGGGTGTGGGCCTCGATGCCAGGCGTGACCCGGAGCAAGACCGGAGGGCGGTGGTCGCTAAGCTGGGGGCACAGCCGGTCCAGGCGGTCCAGCTCGTCGAAGCTGTCGATCACGATCCGGCCCACCCCCGCCGTCAGGGCGGTGGCGAGCTCCCGGTCCGACTTGTTGTTGCCATGGAGGATCAGGCGCCTCGCCGGGACGCCGGCCCGGAGGGCGACGAGCAGTTCGCCGCCGGTGGAGACGTCGATGGCCATTCCCTCTTCGTGGGCCAGTCGGGCCATGGCCAGGCAGAAGAAGGCCTTGGAGGCGTAGGCGACACCGTCGCCGAACGCCTCGACGGCCTGGCGGCAGCGATTGCGGAGGTGCGCCTCGTCGTAGACGAAGACGGGGGTACCGACCCCCGCGCACAGATCGAGGAGGTCGACTCCACCTATCGCCAGGCGGCCTTGGCGATCGAGGCGGGCGGTGTCCGAGAGGAGTCCCTGCGGGAGGGCGCGGTCATCTCCTGCCCATCACATCTTCTCTGGCGCCGTCACGCCCAACAGGCCGAGACCGATGCTGAGCCCGATGCGGGCGGCTTCCACCAACCACAACCGGGCCTGGGTCAGTCCCTCGGGGACGTCGGAGTGCAGGACATAGCAATCGTGGTAGAAGCCATGGAAACGGTCGGCCAGCTCCCGGACCCAGGTGGTGATCTTGTGGGGAGCCCGCTCGGCGCCGGCCAGGGCCACCACCTCGGGCAGTTCGTCGAGGGCCCGGAGGACCTCGAGCTCTCGGGGGTGGGTCAGCAGGCTGAGGTCGGTTCTGCCGAGCGGGACGCGTGTGATCTGGCGCTTCTCCGCCTCCCGCCCGATGCCCGCGATGCGGGCATAGGCCATCTGCACGTAGAAGACCGGGCTCTCCTTGGACTCGGCTCGGATCTTCTCCAGATCGACGACCGTGGCCTGGTCGGGAGAGTTGACCAGGCTGAGGAGGCGCATGGCGTCGGGGCCGATGTCGTCGACCAGGTCGTCGAG
This sequence comes from uncultured Actinomycetota bacterium, assembly GCA_963791545.1. Classification (GTDB taxonomy): domain Bacteria; phylum Actinomycetota; class Acidimicrobiia; order Acidimicrobiales; family Palsa-688; genus JALYXV01. The sequence goes on along the minus strand of CAWBSR010000007.1, from coordinate 183,245 downwards.
GTCGACGGCGTTGCCGAGCCGTTTTCCCATGCGCCCGCTGGCCAGCGAGATCATCTGACCGAGGCGGATCTCGAGGCGCTCAGGGTCGATCCCGAGGGCGGCGACGCCGGCCTTCAGGCTGGGCACCTGGCCCTCATGGTCGGCGCCCCAGACATTGATGACCCTATCGAAGCCCCGCGTCACGAACTTGTTGCGGTGATAGGTCAGGTCACCGGCCAGGTAGGTCCAGTCACCGTTCGACTTCCGAAGGACCCGCTTGCCCCGGGGGTCACCGAAGCCTTCGGTCTGCAGCCACAGGGCCCCTTCCTCGTCGAAGGTCAGGCCCTTGACCTTCAGGACGGCCAGTGTCTCCTCCATAGCCGGGCTCTCCTCGATCGAGGCCTGGCTGAACCACTGGTCGTAATGGACGTTGATCTCGGCCAGTTGCAGCTTGATGTAGCCGAGACTGCGTTCTGCCGCCCAGCGCCCCGCGGCCGCGATCTCGTCGGGGCCGTCATAGGCGGCGGCCAGGCCCTTGATGAAACCCGACGGGTAGCCGTCGTCGGGAAGCGGTTCGCCGTTGCGCCGGGCCAGGAGGCTGGCGCCCAGCTTGCGGATCTGGCCGCCGGTGTCATTGACGTAGTACTCCCGGCTGACCTGCCACCCGCAGCGGTCGAGGAGCCGGGCCACGGCGTCGCCGTAGGAAGCCCACCAACCGTTGCCCACGTGCAGGGGCCCGGTCGGGTTGGCGGAGACGAACTCGACCTGGACTCTCTGGCCGCGACCGAGGTCGAGGCGGGCGTAGTTCTTCTCACCCTCGGTCACCACGTCGATGAGGACGTCGCAGAGCCAGCCGTCGTCGAGGTGGAAGTTGAGGAAGCCGGGGCCTGCGATATCGATCTTCACCACGTGGCGGGGCAGGTGGGTGCTCAGTTGGGTCCGCAGTTCCGCGGCCAGCTGGCGGGGCGGGCGCCCGGCAGGCTTGGACAGGGTGAGGGCGACGTTGGTCGACCAATCCCCGTGTTCTCGCCGGGCCGGGCGCTCGAGGTGGACGGATTCGGCGTCGGCCTCGATGCCGAGGGCGTTCAGGGCGGCGGCAACGGCGTCGGCGAGGGTGGTCCGGATGGCGGTCACGAGTAGGTAAATGGTCGCAGGTCTGATAGCGGGAGCGAAAACGGTATGGCTACCGGCGCCCCTCGCAGGCGTGGCCGCGGCCGGCGCTGGGCGCTGTTCTGGCGGCGGCCGGCGGCCGGCGGCCGGCGGCCGGCGGCCGGCGGGCGGCGGGCGGCGTCGGGCGGCGGCGGGCGGCGTCGGGCGGCTACGTCTTTCGGGCCGAGTGCGGGACGGCGGCGGCGGGCGGCGGGCGGCGGTCTTTCGGGCCGAGTGCGGGACGGCGGCGTCGGGCGGCTACGGGCTCTCGTGGCCGGTCGGGGGCTCTTCGAGGAAGCCGGCCACCCGATCGAGCAGCTCCAGGGGGTCGAATGGCTTGGTGATGTAGTCGTCGGCCACCTCGCGGCCGCGGGCGACGTCGTTGGCCTGGGCCTTGGCCGATAGCAGGATGATCGGGATGGACCGGGTGTCGTCAGACCCCTTGAGGGAACGAGCTACGTCGAGGCCGTTCATCCCCGGCATCATCACGTCGAGGATGATGAGGTCGGGCTGGTCGGCGTGGGCCCGGGCCAGGCCGGTAAGGCCGTTTTCCGCCGAGATGACGGCGTAGCCCTCGATCTCGAAGTTGACCTGAAGAAGCTTGACGATGACGGGGTCGTCGTCGATCACCAGGACAGTCCGGGGCTCCACGTGTTGGATCGTATGGGACTGCGGCCGGTACCGACGTCCACCCTGGTTCGGCTCGCTAAGCTCGCAGCGCGGGCCCTCGTAGCTCAGGGGATAGAGCACCGCCCTCCGGAGGCGGGTGCGCAGGTTCGAATCCTGCCGGGGGCACTCGCTCGCAGCTCAGAGCGGCCCAGCCCGGCGCCGCCAGCGTGGCGCGGGAATACCGCGAGGTGCGCTCCCGGGGTGAAAGTCCTCCGCCGGCCTCACCCAAAAGCCACATTTTGAACGGGAGGTCCCATAGCGCCGCGTTCGTACCGCGTGAGTTAAATAAATCCTAAAGCACCGGCCGACCCGACCGAAGTTCTGTCTCTCAAGCATGACTTCCGACAGGAGAATACGTGGGTCCGAGGGTTCGCAAGCTGGTGGTTGCGATAGCCATTTCTTCTTTACCAATCGTGGCCGTTGCGGCCCCCGTGGCTGCCGCCAATCTCGGAACCGCTGTCGTTACGGCCGGTACATCGGCCGCCGGGGCGAGCGACATCCTCGGCTGGGTCAACACCCTGCGGGCCAATGTTGGCCTGGTCCCCCTCACGACCAATGCCACGCTGAGCTCAGTGGCTCAGTATTGGGCCGAGCACATGGCCAGCGCAGGCGTCTTGTCCCACAACCCGAATCTCTCCGTCGACGCGCCGTCGGGGTGGACCAAGATAGGCGAGAATATCGGCGACGGGTACAGCCTTCTCGCAACCTACAACGCCCTGGTCGCCAGTCCCGACCACTACGCCAACATGGTCGACCCCGCGTACAACCGCATTGGTGTCGGTGTTGCCACAGGCGGCAACGGCCAGGTCTGGATCGTCCAGGATTTCGGTGATTACCCGCCGCCCCCGACCCCCACCTTGGTGTTCCCGGCCAGCGGCACCGTCATTTTCCCGTCCGCCCAGCCGTTCAGTTGGTCGCAGGTGGGGGGAGCTCAGTACTACTGCCTCACGGTGGGAACCACGCCGGGTGGAACCGACCTGCTGAATTCGGGGCTGCTTCCCAACTCGCAGTTGAGCACCACCGTCCCCGCCCTTCCCGGCGGCGTCCTCTGGGCCCGAATCTACAGCTTCGTGCAAGGGGCTTGGACATGGGCCGACGCCAAGTTCTCCGTGACCGGGCCCAGCACCGCCTCCTTCACCCGGCCGACGGCCGGGGCGACCAATGTGAGCGCCAGCCAGCCCTTCACGTGGTCGCCGGTCGCCAGTTCCGCCTATTACGCGGTCACGATCGGGAGCACCATGGGCGGTTACGACGTGGCCAACAGCGGGCTGCTGCCGGGCAGCCAAACGAGCTACACCGTTCCTGCTCTTCCGACCGGTAAGCACCTTTACGCTCGGGTCTACAGCTATATAGCGGGGAACTGGAACCATTTCAGCGACGTGAGTTTCACCGCCGCTTGACCTGAACTAACGGAGCGTCGTTTCTCGGCGGGCCGCAGTGGCGAAATACCCGTAGGAATCGGTCCCCGGGATTCTGACGCATTAGGGGGTGCGTACGGCTGGCCATGGATTCAGCCTTGCGACGACTTCAGTTGCCGGTCGAGCTCGCAGTTGAGCGCAACCCCCGGCCGATCCCCCGCAGCACGCCACCGGCCCTCATCAGGCCTCACCGGGCCCACCGGGCCTCACCCCGGCCTCACCGGCGCTATTGCTGGTGTTTGGGGCACCACCACGTGGTGCGGGTGGCGACCGTCGCCCGCAGCAATGGCGTCGCGTCCTTCGGGCACAGGCCGCCCGGGTGGCGCTCGGGCATCAGCTCACCGGTATGGGAACCGCCTCGCTCGAGAAAGTCCCGCAAGGTGGCCCGAAGGTGCCGGTGAAGGCGGCGAAGCTCGTTGTCATTGAGCGAGGAGGCGGGGCGGGTTGGGGCCAGCCCGGATCGCCAGAGGATCTCGTCGGCTGCCAGGTTGCCCACCCCGGCCAGACGGGACTGATCCATCAGCCGCCCCTTGAGCGAGGTCCGGGTGACCACACCGGCCGAGTCGGGGCCGCCCCCGGCCGGCCGCGGCGGGCGGCCCGGCGCCAGGGCGTGGCGAAGCTCCGCCAAGGTGACGGTCAATGCATCCGGGCCGAGATGGCTGAGGCCGGGGTCGATGGTCACACCGCCGAGCCGGCGGGGGTCGCTCATGACCAACCGCCCCCCGTCGACGAAGTCGAGGCCAAAGCGGGCCCATCGAGGCTCAGCCCGATTGGAGCTGTACCAGAGGTCGTCGATCCCCGCCGCCCCGTCGACGACGAGGCGCCCGCTCATCCCGAACCGCAGCCCCAGCACGGGACCGCCGTCGCTGGTTGGCAGCCACAGCAGCTTCCCCCTCCGCTCGGCGCTCAGCAGCCGGCGCCCCACCAGCAGCGAGCTCACCACGGGAGCCGTCAGGCCGCCCTTCAGGTACCAGGCGTCGGGCGCGTCCACTCCCCCGATGGTCCGGCCGAGGGCCCGGTCCTCGGCCAGGCGCCGATACGCCTCGACCTCCGCCAACTCCGGCATGGATCCGAACGTACCGGGCCTGCGACTCGACCGTCGGGACCGCCGCTACGCTCGAACCCATGGCGCCGGAGAAGCAACGCTGGCAGGCCCACTGGGCCCACCTTTATGACGAGGTGGTGACCACCGGCCTGTGCACAGGTTGCGCCGGCTGCGTCGTTGCCTGCCCCTACGACGTGCTGGGCTACGACGACAGCAACGGCGTGTACAAGCCGTTCCACCTGCAACTGGAGGACGGTCCGGCGGGCTGCGGCCACGGCGATCGGGGGTGCACCAGCTGCACCCGGGCCTGCCCCCGCTTCCGGGCATGGGAGCCCGAGATCGACTCCTTCCTGTTCGGCCGGGAACGCCAGCCCGACGAGTTGGACGGCATCTCCAAGGACATCATCCTGGCCCGGGCGACCGACCAAGAGGTCCACCAGAAGGGTCAGGACGGGGGCCTGGTTTCGGCCATCCTCCTGTGGTGCCTCGACCACGGCTACATCGACGCGGCCCTGGTCTCCTACCTGGAAGGTGACGGCAGCTCCTGGAAGGCGATCCCCGGTGTGGCCCGCACCCGAGCCGAGATTCTCGCCTCAGCCGGCTCCCGCTACACGTACTCGGCCAACACCATGGCCTACAAGGAGGCGGTGGAGAGCGGGGCGGAGAAGCTGGCGCTCGTCGGCATGAGCTGCCAGAGCTCGGTGCCTCCCGCCATGAAGGCCCGCAAGGCGGGGAAGCCGGCCCGCCGCTTCGCCCTCAACATCGGACTGTTGTGCTCCAAGACCTTCGACGACGCCATCTTCGAGGAGTTGTTCGAGGCCAAATACGGCCTGCGCAAGTCGGACATGGTCAAGATGAACATCAAGGGCGTCTTCCAGATCTGGATGAAGGACGGTTCCTACCACGAGGTCGATCTCAAGGAGTGTCACGCCTGGACCAGGGACGGGTGCAAGACCTGCCCCGACTTCGCGGCTGAGCACGCCGACATCTCGACTGGGGGGATCGGCGCCTTCAACGACTGGACGTTGACGATCGTCCGCACCGACCTGGGCCGGGAGATCCTGATCAAGATGCTGGAGGACGGCACCATCGAGGGCCGCCCCGGCGACGACGATCCCGGCGCCATCGCCCTGCTTCGAAAGCTGTCGATCGTCTCTCGCCGCCGGTGGCCCGACCAGTTCCTGCCGTTCCCCAAAGTCGGGGTCCCGCCGCCCAAGCCCAAGGCCAAGTCCGCCAAGAAGGCGAAGCCGGCCGCCGACTCCGAGCCGGACCCGACCCCGGACCCGGCGCCGGCTCGGGACCCGGATTTGGCCGCGACCCCAAGTCCCGCCTGACCTCGGCCAGCCGGCCGCCTCGAACGCGATCCATTCACCGAAAGTGACGCTGCACCGCCCAAGGTGTCGCTGCGCAACCGAAGGCGGCGCTGTTTGACGGCCGCGTTTTGCCAAAAAATGATGTCCCAGCAACACTTTTTGGCAAAACGGTGCCTGCCACGGGAGCCCTCTAGGCGCCGGCCGCCCGGGCTCGGGTGAAAACGGCGTCCAGCATGGGCTCGGTCAGCTTGCCGGTGAATGTGTTCTGCTGGCTCGGGTGGAACGAGCATAGGATCATCACCCCGTCGCCTCCCGGCGCCGGCGTCTCGACCAGATGCCCGAAGCGGGGCCGGCCCACGACACCGAGCAGCCGGGCGACCGCGTCGTAGGCGAACTGGCCCAACACCACGATCACCCGCAGCGAATGAAGCAGATCGATCTCCCGCCGAAGGTAGGGAACACAGCGGTCCCGCTCCTCTACCGTCGCCTTGTTGGCCGGCGGCGCACAGCGCACCGCGGCGCTGACGTAGCAACCGGACAGGGACAGGCCATCACCGGCGGCGACACTCGTCGGTTGGTTGGCGTACCCGGCCCGCCACAAGGCGGCGAACAACCAATCCCCCGACCGGTCCCCCGTGAACACCCGCCCGGTGCGGTTGCCCCCATGGGCGGCCGGGGCCAGGCCCACCACCAGCAGCCGGGCGTCTGGGTCCCCAAACCCGGGCACCGGCCGGCCCCAGTACTCCTCGGCCGCGAACGACGCCCGTTTCTCCTTGGCCACCCGCTGGCGCCACTCCACCAGGCGGGGGCAGGCGGTGCAGCCGACGATCTCGGCGGTGACCGCCTCCAGGGAGTCCGAAGGCGTAGAGCGGAGTTGCATAGCCGACCAGGGTAGGTTGGCGGCGACATGGCGACAGGAGCAGCCACCACGTCGGGGCGCAAAGACCCACAGGCGTCGGCCCGCGACGCGATGCCGGCCGGAGCCCCCGCGGCCACCACGACCGCAGCCACCACGACCGCGGCCACCACGACCGCGGCCACCACGACGACGCGGCCAGCCCGCAAATCCAAGCCCAAGGCGGTTCCCGCCACCCTCATCTTCTTCGTCCGCCACGGCACCACGCCCACCACCGGCCAGGTCCTGCCGGGCCGGGCCGCCGGCCTCCACTTGGCCGACAAGGGCAGGGACGAGGCGGAAGCGGTAGCCGAAAGCCTCTCCCGCCTTACCACTCCGCCCGACGCCACCGCCGGCGCCACCCCCGAGGGCACCCTCGACGCCACCCCTGAAGCCACCTCCGACGCCGCCCTCGCCAACGGCGCCGCCCCCAGATCCACTCCCAAAACCGCCCCCAAGGCCGCCAAAACCGCCCCCAGAGCTCCCACCGGCCCCACGGTGACGGCCGTGTACGCCTCCCCCCTCGAGCGGGCCCGGGAAACGGCCGCCCCCATCGGCCGCCGCCTCGGTCTCAAGGTTGCCATCGAGAAGGGCCTCATCGAGATGGACTTCGGCGAGTGGACGGGTGCGGAACTCAAATCCCTGCGCAAGTTGCCGGAGTGGAATGCCGTACAGCGCTACCCGAGCGGTTTCCAGTTCCCCGGCGGGGAGGCCTTCAGCGCCATGCGGGCCCGGATCGCGGCCACCGTGGCAGGCCTGTGCCGGCGCCACCCGGGCGAGGCGATCGTGTGCGTCTCCCACGCCGATGTCATCAAGGCGGCCGTTTCCGACGCTCTCGGCACCCACCTCGACTTGTTCCAGCGCATCGTCATCTCCACCTGCTCGGTGACCGCCATCAGCTACTCGCCCGCCGGCCCTGTCGTCCTCGCCGTCAACTCGACCGGCGACATCCGCCTGTGAGCAACAGCTTCGAGCTCCCTGCGGTCCAGCACCTCACGGTGGGAACGGTGGGCGAACCGGGGCACCGTACCTTCTACCTGCAGGCCCGCCAGGACGACCAGATGGTCACCCTCAAGATCGAGAAACAGCAGGTCCGGGCGCTGGCCGAGCGTCTCCTGGAACTCCTGCGCGACACCCTCCCCCTCGCCCCGGCCGCCCCGGAACTGGCCGAGCCGGTCCTGGCGGAATGGCCGGTCGGCTCCCTGCGCATCCTCGACGACCGGGACAACGATCAGATCGTGCTCATGATCGAGGAGATTGCGGAGCTCGACGAGGAGGGTGAGCCGATAGCTACCGGCGGCCTGGCTCGCTTCGGCGCCAGCCGGGTCCAGGTGGCGGCCCTGGCCCGCCGGGGCATGGAACTGGTCGAAGCGGGCCGCCCCCTCTGCCCCCTCTGCGGCTTCCCCCTCGAAGAGGATCACGCGTGCCCACGGACGAACGGCAACCGGTCGCCGACGCTCTGACCGTTCTCGCCGAAGGCGAGATTGAGGTCGAGGGGCGCATGCCGTGGAGCTCGAACGCCACCTTTCTCGTCACGGTGACCCACGAGGGGGCGAAACTCCGCGCCATTTACAAGCCGCACCGGGGCGAGCGCCAGCTGTGGGACTTCCCCGACGGCCTCTACCGCCGGGAGGTGGCCGCCTACCAACTGGCCCAAGCCCTGGGCTGGCCCCACATCCCCGAGACGATCGTCCGCCCCGTCGCCCCCTTCGGCGTCGGCTCCCTGCAGCGGTTCGTGGACGCCGACTTCGACCAGCACTACTTCACCCTGCTCGAGGAGCCCCGCCACCGGGCCAAGCTCCAGGCGATGGCGGTGTTCGACATGGTCGCCAACAACGCCGACCGCAAAGGCGGCCATTGCCTGCTCGACCCCGAGGACCGGATATGGGGTATCGACCACGGCCTGTGTTTCAACGTGGCCCCCAAACTGCGCACCGTCATCTGGGACTTCGCGGGCGAGCCCATCGCGGAGCCGCTGCTGGCCGACCTGCGTCGCCTGGCCCTGGAGCCGCCCCGGCTGCTCGAGCCGCTGCTGGCCCCCTCGGAAACCGACGCCCTGCTGAAGCGGGCCCTGCGGGTGGCCGCCACCGGAGTCTTCCCCGACCCGGGCGACGGACGTCCTTACCCCTGGCCGCTCCTCTGAACCAGCCGCCGGTGCGGGTCGAGGCGCTCCCGGGCCGCCTCCCATTCGTCCCAACGGGGATACCGGGCCCGCAGGCCGGCCCGGTTCAAACCGTGCGGTGTCCCCCACTGGGGCCGGCCCCCGAGGCCCGCCACCCCGGCGATGTACAACGAAGCGCGGCCCTCGGCGGGTGACAGCGGGATGTCATCGCCGGCCGTCACCGAAACCTCGATGGGAAAAAGGGCCCGGCTGCGCGGGCCCCCGGTGAGCTCTACCGCCCGCTGCAGCGCCGGGGCCGCCTCCTCCCGCCCGAAGGAGTACTCCATGACAGGAGCCCACAGGCGCCGGCGGTGCCACCACCGGTAGTTCCGGTCGACGGCGCCCCCGTCGGCCGGCTCACGGGTCCGATTGGCGGTAATGACCCGGGCCCGGCTGCGGCCCGGCCACCACGACAACTCGAAATACTCATTGCCGCCCGCGAACCCGTCGATGCCGGCCAACGCGGTCTCCAGGTCCAGCGACCGTGACTGGCTGCGGAGGTTGAAGCCAGGCCGGCAGCGCAGCGTCACCAGGGAAATCACGCCCAACGCCCCGAGACCGACCCGGGCCGCGTCGAAGATCTCCGCCTCCTCGGTAGCGGAGCAGGAGATCACCGTCCCGTCGGGCGCCACCAGGCGCAGCGCCAGGACCTGGGTTGCCAGCCCCCCGTAGGCGGCGCCCGTCCCGTGAGCACCCAAGGACACCGCGGCACCGAGCGCTTGGCTTGGGCGGCGGCAGCCATTTTCCAACGACAGTCCCCACGCCCCGAGAAGCACACCGAGCCGACCCACCGAGATACCCGCCTCGACCGTGGCCGTCCCGGCTTCACGGTCGACGCGCACCAGCCGCTGATAGCTCGAAAGGTCGATGAGGATCTCGTCGCCCCGGTGGTGGCGCGACTTGGAGGGCCGGCCGACCCGCAGCGGGCGCCCCGCGGTGGCGGCCCCCCTGACGATGGCGACCAGTTCCGCCTCGGTGGGCGGCCGCTCCACGACGGCTGCGGCTATGTGCGCGCCTTCAGCGTTTCGATGAGCTTGGGCAGCACCTTTTGGACGTCGCCCACGATGCCGAGGTCGGCAATGGAGAAGATGGGCGCTTCCTGGTCCTTGTTGATGGCCACGATGTTCTTGGAGCCCTTCATGCCCACCATGTGCTGGGTGGCGCCGGATATGCCCACCGCAATGTAGACGGTCGGCTTGACGGTCTTGCCGGTCTGGCCGACCTGGTAGGCGTAGGGGACCCAGCCCGCGTCGACAATGGCCCTCGATGCGCCCGGGGCGCCGTGGAGAAGCTTGGCCAGTTCCTCGATCAGTTGGTAGCGGCCTGCCTCGCCCAGGCCCCGGCCGCCTGAGACCACGACGGCCGCCTCGTCCAGCTGGGGGCCGGTGCGCTCCTCGACGTGGCGCTGGATGATGGTGGCGGCACCGGTCCCGCCCAGGTCGGGGGCCTCGATGGTTTCGACAGTTGGTGTGGCCGCCTCGGCGGCCTCCTCGGGCGCGAACGACTTGGCCCGGATGACGAAGATGGCGGGGGCGGCCCCGGTGAAGCGGGCCTTCAGGATCTCGGAGCCGCCGAAGATGGCGTGCTCGGAAACCAGGGCGCCGTCGTGGCGCCGCTCGAGGCCAACCACGTTGGTCAACACCGAACGTCCCAGCCGGGCTGACAGGCGCCCCGCGATATCACGGCCGTCGTAGGTGGTTGGGATCAAGACGGCGTCGGGCGGGTCGCCGCCCTCGATGAGCCCGGCCAGGGCCGCCGCAACCGGCGCCCCGGGCAGTCGGTGGTTGAGGTCGCCGACGGTGTGCACCTTGGTCGCCCCGTAGGCGCCCAGTTGCGGCGCCACCTCCTCCGCGTCGTCGCCCCAGACAACGGCCTCAACGGTGCCGGCCAGCTGCCGGGCTTTGGTGAGGAGTTCGAGGCTGACGGGCAGCGCCTTGCCGTCGACGGTTTCCGCCACGACCACGATCCGATCGGTTGCCATTGCCATGCTCCCCTAGATGACCTTGAGTTGTTCGAGGAAGGACACGATGCGCTCGTGGCCGTCGCCCTCGTCGATGACGATTTCTCCTGCTTGGCGGGCCTCGGCGGGCTCCACCGAGACGATCTCCTGGTTGGCACCGGCCCACCCGACGTGGTCGGGTGAGAGGTCGAGGTCGGCCACCTTGAGCTGCTCGATGGGCCGGCTTTTGGCGGCCATGATCCCCTTGAACGACGGGTAGCGGGGCTCGACCACGCCGGCGGTCACCGTGACCAGCGCCGGCAGCGGGCTCTGCACCTCGTCGTAGCCGGCCTCGGTCTGGCGGTCCACCAGGACCGTGCCATCGGAGATGCGGACCGACTTGGCGAAGGTGATGCTGGGCAGGCCGAGCAGCTCGGCCACCTGGACGGGAAGCGTCCCGGTGTAGCCGTCGGTCGACTCGGTTGCCGCCAGGATCAGGTCGGGATGGGCCCGCGCCAGCGCCTTGGCCAGGACCCGGGCGGTGCCCAGGGCATCGGAGCCCTGCAGGGCGGGGTCACTCACCAGGATCGCCTTGTCGGCGCCCATGGCGAGGCCGGTGCGCAGCCCGCTCACCTCGTCATGGGGGGCCATGGAGACCAGCGTCACTTCGCCGGTGCCGCCGGCGGCCGCCAGGAGCTGCAGTGCCATCTCGACGCCGTACTCGTCGGACGGGTCGAGCATGAGCTTGCCCGCCCGCTCCAGGGTATGGGTGCTCGGGTCGAGCTTGCCGGGGCTCGAAGTGTCGGGCACCTGCTTGACGCAAACCGCGATGTTCATGGAACGATCGTCCTCCCTTGTGGCGCTATATTACCACTCAGTAACAAAATGGCAGGTCTGCCGGGCTCGGTCTCGGCCGCTGGCGGGACTCCATCTTGGCCCCAAACGGCGTGCCGGACCCGTGGTGCCGCCTGGCCACGGTCAGCGAAAGGCCGAGTGATAGGTTGCCCCGGGTGACGGCGCCTGACGAGGTGAGATTGGCGGTTCCCGCCATGCCGGAGTTTCTCCGGCTGATCCGGGTGACCGCCGCTGGTCTGGGGAGCCGGCTGGGGTTCAGCTACGACCAGGTGGAAGACCTGCGGTTGGCGATCGATGAGCTGTGCTTCGGCCTGACGGGCGCCAACGGGCGGCCGGGTACGGTGCACGTGCGCTTCCTCGTCGGCGACGAAGCCCTCGAGGTGACCGCCGAGGGGTTTTTCGAGGACTCGTTGGAGACCCCGCCGGAATCGGAGTGGTCCAAAGTCATCCTGGCCGCCCTGGTGGACGACCATGAGCTGGGCTCCGGGCCCAACGGGCCCGGGTTCCGGCTCGTGAAGCGTCGCCGCCCCCTGCGCTCCGTCCCCCCGGCCGCCACCGCATGAACAGCTCCGATGCGGGGACCGGTCTGGATACGGCCGCCGTCGGTCGGTTGGCACCGGCCGTGGACCTCGCCGCGTCTGGGGTCGCCCGGTGAGCACGGATCCGGTCCAGCGGGAAGAACTTCGGGCCAAATTCGTGGCCTTCGCGGCCACGGGCGGCACGGAGCGTCCCCTGCGCGACGAGCTGGTGGGCGCTCACATGGGCCTGGCCGAGTACCTGGCCCGACGCTTCTCCAACCGAGGCGAACCGCTCGATGACCTGGTCCAAGTCGCCGCCATGGGATTGGTGAAGGCGGTCGACCGGTTCGACCCGCAGCGGGGGGTGGAGTTCTCCACCTACGCCACCCACACCATCGTGGGCGAGCTGAAGCGCCACTTCCGGGACAAGGGCTGGGCGGTACGAGCCCCCCGACGGATGCAGGAGCTGTACCTGCGGCTGACCAAGGTCATCGGGGTGTTGGGCCAGACGCTCGGACACTCGCCCACCATCGCCGAGCTGGCGGCCGAGGTCCAGGTATCCGAGGAAGAGGTCCTGGAGGCTCTGGAAGCCGGGCAGGCCTACCGGTTCGCCTCGCTCGACGCCCCGAGCGGCGAGGGCGAGTCGCCCAGCTATGCCGCCTATCTCGGCGACGACGACCCGGGCATGGCCGACGCCGAGCGGCGGGCCATGCTGGCGCCCCTGTTGCAGAGGCTGGCGCCTCGGGAGCAGCTGATCGTCCATCTGCGGTTCTTTCAGGGAATGACGCAGTCGGAGATAGCCAGTCATCTCGGCATCAGCCAGATGCACGTGTCCCGCCTGCTGGCCAAAAGCGTGGCCAACCTCCGGGCGGCCGCCGTCGACGAGGTCTGAGGCTCCCGAGCCCGGGCCCGCTCAGGCGCCGACGCCATCGCCAGCGATCGCCAGCCATCGCCATGAAGATCCTCCTGCTGGTGAACTCGGCGGCCTCGTCGGTCACGCCCCGGGTCAAGGTGCTGGTCCAGCTGGCCCTGGAGGCCGAACACGACGTCACCGTCGCCGAGACCAGCCGCCGGGGTCACGCATCCAACCTGGCCCGGGGGGCGGCGGCCGACGGCTACGACGTGGTCGTCGTGCTGGGCGGCGACGGAACCATAAACGAAGCCGCCAATGGCCTGGCCGGGTCGTCGACGGTCCTGGCGGCTCTGCCCGCCGGGTCGACCAACGTGTTCGCCCGGACTCTCGGCTTCACCAACAATCCCGTTCCGGCGGCGGGCGAGTTGCTTCTCGCTTTGCGGGAGCCGCAACGGACGCGCTGCATCCGCCGCATCGGGCTCGGCAACGCCAACGGCCGGTACTTCCTATTCCACGTTGGGTTGGGCTTCGACGCTGCCGTGGTCCAGCAGGTCGAGCGCCGGGGGTCGCTGAAGCGCTTCGCCGGCCACCCGCTGTTTCTATACGCCGCCGTGGCCACCTGGATGCGTCACTACGACCGGGGCCGACCCCATTTCGACATCCTCCTCGACGGGCAGCCGAACGGCGCCATCCCCGACGTCTACTTCGCCATCTGCCTCAAGACCAACCCGTATACGTTCCTGGGGAACGTCCCCATCCACGTGGCTCCGGGCGCCGGGCTGGACAGCGGGTTCACCGTCCTGGCCTTCCAGACCCTGTCGCTGGCGACGGTGTTCGGCGTCCTGACGGCCGCCATGACCGGCCGTGGCGGCCCCCGCCTCGGGACGCGCAAGAAGGTCGTCTACGCCAGCGACCTGCTCTCGTTGCGGGTGGTGGGACACCTCCCGTTCCCGTACCAGCTCGACGGCGACTACCTGGGCGAAGTCGAGGAGCTGGCGATCCGCTACGAGCCGGACCGGCTGAACCTGGTGATCCCGGGGGCGTGAGCCGGCCCGACGGCGCCAGCCGGCGCCAGCCGGCCCGAGCCGGCGCCAGCCGGCGCCAGCCGGCGCCAGATTGTTGTCGCTCAGCGTTTTGCCAAAAAGTGATGTCCTGACATCATTTTTTGGCAAAACGCAGAGGGACCTTTGGGCTACTCCGAGAGAGCGGAGCGGGCCAGGTCGGGGACGTTGCTGATGATGGCGTCAACGCCGGCCCGGGCCAGTTGGCGGATCCGGGCGGGATCGTCGGCAGTCCAAGTGGTGATGCTGATGCCGGCCTGATGGGCCGCCGCAACCAAGGCTTCGGTCACCGCCTGGTGCTGGGGGTGCAGCGCCCGGTGACCTCGTTGCAGGACCGTGTTCAGGGCGTCGGCCTGGTCGTACCAGCTCGGCGTCAGCCAGCCAGTCACCAGCGCCGGTTCCACATCAAGGGCGGCATCGAGTGCTTGCAGGTCGAACGAGGACACGATGACTCGTCCCGCCAAGGCGCAGTCGGCCACGAACTGGGCGACCCGCCGCGCCATCGGGTACCCGGCGTCATAGCCCGGTTCGCCGGGCAGGTCCTTCAGCTCGATGTTGACCACCAGGTCGCCGCACGCCTCGATGGCGGCGTCCAGCAGGGGCAAATACGACGGCAGGGCGGCCACCGGGAGCGACGCGATGGGCCCGAGGCCAGCTACGGCAACGTCGTGGTGCACGACCAGGGCGCCGTCGGCGCTCCCCCGCACGTCGAGCTCCACGCCATCGGCCCCCAGCCGGCGGGCCTCCCAGAAGGCGGTCACGGTGTTCTCCCGGGCCACCCTGCAGGCACCCCGATGGGCCAGGATCATCACCACTGCGCAGATTTTCTCAGGTTTTCTTAACCAAACCCTTGCCTCCGAGGGCTGCTCACAATATTCTTAGTCTGTGATCTCAGCTCTACGAGTGGTTGCGTACTGCTTGTGAACGTTTTCACATTCACTATCTCCTTAGTCCGTATCGTCCGTTCGTTGGAGGCGCTGTGGCCCTGACCTGGAGCCGCTCGATCGAGTGGGACCTGGAAGACTGGCGCGGCCTTGCGGCATGCCGGGACACCGACCCGGATTTGTTCTTCCCCGTCGGCACGACAGGTCCTGCGATCGAGCAAATCGAATCCGCCAAGGCCGTATGCCGTCAATGCGAGGCTCAGATGGCCTGCCTGGAGTTCGCCTTGGCGACCAACCAGGAGTCCGGCATCTGGGGTGGCACGTCCGAAGAAGAGCGGCGCAGGCTGCGCAAGGCGTGGTTGGCTCGCCAGCGGCGCGCCTTCTGAGCCTGCTATAGCGGCGGCGCTCGGCTCCCCCCAGCCAGGACGGCTGGCGGCGGCCGGCCTCCGGCGGCGAGTCTTCAGCCGGTCCGGCCGTCAGCCGGTCCGGTTGACCCAACCTCCGGTCGCCCAGCCCATGTCAAAGGCCCCCCCGGGGTCGCCGGCTACTCCCCCGGTGTCACCTCCATCTCGCCCAGGGCGGACCAGTCATCCTGGGGGATCGTCGCATTGATGATCTTCGGTGTCTCCGCCAAATAGGACGGCAGCGTCTGTTGGGCGTTCTTGAAGTGTTGCGACTGGACGTGGGCGACGCCGTCGGGCTCGTCTCGGAACGCCTCCACCAGGATGTACTCGTTCGGGTCCTCGACGCCGCGATACCAATCGAACCACAGGCAACCGGGCTCGCGGCGCGTCGCCTGGGTGAACTCCCGGGAGACAACCGACCACCGGTCCGCGTGTTCGGGCCGGACACGGAACTTGGCGGTAATGAAAATCATCAGAGGGATGGTGTTGACGCGTCCGACGACGCCCGGGGCAGGCCCTCGGCCAGGTCACCGAAACCGGGCGCCATGATGGCCCCCGTCACGGCCTGCATTTCCTCGGCCACCAGCGCGTCGGTCGTCAAGAGCAGCGCCGCGATCGAGGCTGCGTGTTCGAGGGCCGAACGGGTCACCTTCAGGGGGTCGATCACCCCGATCTCAATCAGATCGGTGTACTCGCCCGACAATGCGTCCAAACCCTCGGTATCGGCCATCTTGCGGCACTGCAATACCACGTTGGCAGCGTCATAGCCCGCATTCCGGGCGATCCAGTACAGCGGGGCCGAAAGGGCCGCATGTACGACCCGGGCGCCGGCCGCGTAGTCCGCGTCCAAGGTCTCGATCAACTCCGCCACCGCATCCTCGGCGTGAAGCAGCGCCGTTCCTCCGCCCGCCACGATTCCCTCCTCGACTGCGGCCCGTGTCGCCGACAGGGCGTCCTCCACCCGATGCTGCTTCTCCTTGAGCTCGGTCGGCGTCGGAGCCCCCACCTTGATCACCGCCACTCGCCCCGCCAGCGCCGCCAGCCGCTCGGAAAGCTTGTCCTGGTCCCGAGGATTGGTGGCCCGGCTCAGCTCGCCCCGCAGCTGGTCCAGCCGGTTCTTGACATCGACGGTCGCCCCGGCGCCGTCCAGGATGGTCGTGGTTTCGCGGGTCACCACCACTCGGCGGGCCCGCCCCAAATGCTCGGGCAGAACCGTCGACAAGCTGAGCCCGGCGTCTTCGGTCACGACCCGCCCGCCCGTAAAAGCGGCCACGTCCTGCAACTCGGCGATGCGGCGGTGTCCGAAGCCGGGGGCCCGCACGGCAACGGACCGGAAGTTGCCGTGTACCAGGTTGCTCACCAGCATCCCCAAAGCCGACCCTTCGACCGTCTCCGCCATCAGCAGTAGCGGCCGAGGGGCCCGCATGATCTTGTCCAGCAGCGGCATCAGCTCGCCCGCCGTGGTGATCTTCTCGCACGTCATCAAGATGTAGGGATCGTCGTATACCGCTTCCATGCGCGACTCGTCGGTCACCATGTAGGGAGAGAGGTAGCCGTTCAGGAACTTGTACCCCTCGGTGAACTCCACCTCCATGCCATAGGCGGGCTGCTCCTCCACCGTGATGATGCCCTCCGGTCCCACCGAGTCGAGAGCCTCGGCGATCACGTCGCCGATCTCGGTGTCGTCGTTGGCCGAGATGGACGCCACCTGGGCCATCGACGCCCGCCCCGAGATCGGTACCGCCATCTCGTTGAGGCGGGGGATGACGCGCCCCACCGCCCGCTCCATGCCTCGTTTGAGGAGCATGGGGTTGGCACCCTCCTCGATTGCCCGCATTCCCGCAGCGATCATGGCTTGGGCGAGCACGGTGGCGGTGGTCGTCCCATCGCCGGCGATGTCGTTGGTCTTGGTGGCCACCTCCTTGACCAGCTGCGCCCCCATGTTCTCAAATGGGTCCCGCAGGTGGATCTCCCGGGCGATGGTCACCCCATCGTTGGTGATAGTCGGGCTGCCCGTCAGCTTCTCCAGGATTACATTGCGCCCTTTGGGTCCCAGCGTGACTTTGACCGTATCGGCCAGCTTGTTGACGCCGGCCTCCAGCCGCCGGCGGGCCTCCTCGTTGAATCGAAGCTCCTTGGCCATCGTTGTCTCTCTCCGATCTAGAGGGTGGTCGGGTAGCAGGTGGGCCCGGCGCTCATTTGATGCCGGCGCTCATTTGATGAGAGGGCGGCCCACTGGGAGCCCCTTCCCGCCGGTCGCGGAACTGGCCGCCCCGACAAAGAGGTAGGCGCCGACGGCCGCGAACAGGAAGGCCACCCAGCCTCCGGCCTTGTTGAGATTGGCCGAGCCCCGGACGGTACCGGCCAGTACCAGCGCGAGGGCGATGTCGATCAGGAAGTTGACGAGGAAGAAGGCCAGCGGCAGCCGCAACATGGCCAGCGTCAGCAACACGATCATCGTCAACCAGACGATCAGGAAGGCCGCCACCGTGTGGGTGATGTCCGCCTTGGGGACCCCGAACCAGTTGTGCCCCAGCCCGAGTAGCAAGGCGGCGTAGCTGAGCCAGAAGCCCGAGAAGATCCCGAAGATGCTGGCCACGGCCGACTGGCCCAGCGCAATGGCCCAGATGGTCGTGATGAGTAGGCCGATACCGGTCGAAAATATGATGATGGGCAGCGCACCCGCCCCGGCGGAAGCGGGTACATAGCCCACGAACGTCAGCGCCAGCGCGATCGAGGCGGCCACGAAGACCGGTAACCCGAGGAGGGCGGGGTTTCCCGCCAGCGGGCCGGCCATCACCGCCTCAACGACGACGGACGTAGGCGTGTCGATTGCGTAATCGGTTCTGGCCATTTGCTCCCCCTTTTAGGAAGAAGCCGGGATCAGGATGCCCCGGCCACGTAGGCGGCCCTGGTCCAAGTCGGCCAAGGCGTCGTTGAAAGCGTCGAGTGGGTAGGTCGAAACGTGCAGTGTCACCTGTCCCTGGGCCGCCAGCACCATGAGCTCGACCAGGTCGGTGTAGGTGCCGACCAGGTTGCCGACGATGTTGGTCTCGGTCGAGATGATGTCGATCGTGGGGATCTGGACGGCGCCCCCGTAACCAATGACGAAATAGCTGCCGGCGCGCCGGAGCATCGCCAGGCCCTGTTCCACCGCGCCCCCCTCGCCCACGAAGTCGAGGACAACCTCGGCGCCCATACCGCCGGTGAGGTCCTTGACCGCCGACACTTCGTTGCCGTCGGCCACCACGGCGTGGTCGGCGCCCAGCGATTCCGCCAACTTGAGGGCACCCAGTGAACGGTCTACCACGATGACCTCGGCGGCCGTCAACGCTTTCAGGGCCTGCACGCCGATATGGCCCAGACCGCCGGCGCCGATCACCACCGCCGCGGTGCCCGGGTAGAGCAGCGGGACGGACTTCTTGGCGGCGTGATACGCGGTCAGGCCGGCGTCGGCCAGCGCCGCCACGTCGGCCGGCGCCAGGCCTTCGTCCAATCGGACCACGGCTCGGGCGTTGGTCCTCAAGAGCTCGGCAAATCCGCCATCGGTAGAGATCCCGGGAAAGGAGGAGTCCTGACAGTGCATGTCGTTGCCGGCCCGGCACGGCAGGCAGAAGCCGCAGGTCATCAACGGGTGGACGATCACGGCATCGCCGACCGCTACGTGGTCCACGGCCGTTCCCACTTCCTCGACCCATCCCGCGTTTTCGTGCCCGAGGGTGTAGGGAAGCGTGACTCCGGATTTTTGCTCCCACTGGCCCTCGACGATATGGAGGTCGGTGCGGCACAGCCCCGCCCCGCCGATGCGGACGATGACATCCAGTGGATGCGAGAGGCGGGGCTCGGCCACCTCCTCGACCCTTGGGTGCTCGCGGTAGCGATGGAGACGGACGGCCTTCATGGGTCGCTCCTCGTGGGGTTACTCGTCGTCGGGTTACCAGTGGCCGGGTACCGGGTGGCCAGCAGGCCCCGGCAGAACCCGGCGTTGCCTTCGATGCTCACCGCGATGGTGCGCACCCGCCGGAGGTGGTCGGTCGCCCGTTCCGGGGGAACGGGAACCCCCCCGCCGTCCACCAAGAACGGTGCTCCCGGCGAGCTGTCCAGGCCCAACTCGGCCCGGCGCTGGAGGTAGGTATCGGTGTCGGAACCGGCGGGCAGGTCGCCGAGACAGAGCCCGACCAACTCGATGGGGCCTGCCCCACCAGCCAGCAACCTCCGGCACAACCGGTCCTGGCGGGCCATCAGGGCCTTGTGTCGGAACAACGTCCGCAAGTCATCGAGTTCCCCGTCGGCTAAGCCGGCGAAGGAGGCGCGGAAGCCTCGTCCCTCGCCGACCCCGGCGCTGATCTCCTCGGCGGCGAAGTGGTCAACGAGCCGGACCTGTACCCGCTCCACCCCGGCCACGGCGGCCACCGCGACCTGGGCGTCGTTGACCATGAGCCAGGCGAAGTTAGGGGCACAGAAGTAGGTGGGCAGTCGCAAGGCGACGTCGACCACCCCATTCACTATGACCACCTCGGCGACAAAGCCGAGTCCGGTAATCGACTCGTCCAGTTCCGGGTCCCGGACACGAGCCAGAGCTGCGATCACGCGGCTCATGAGTTGGGGTGGCGAACCGACCCTGTCGCCGGCCCGGCCGACGGTCGTAACGGTTGAACCTGGCGTCATGAGGCGGAGACACCAGCCGGCACATCGAGGTGATACAGCTTGGCCGCGTTCAGTCCCAGGATCTTGCGCTTGATGTCGGGCGTGAGCTGCCCGTACTCGCTCACCATGTCGTCGGGGATGGAGAAGTCGACGAACTGCTCGACCAGCCACTTGGGGTGCCAGATGGCGTAATCGCTAGCCCACAGCAGGCGGTCGGGACCGAGCCAGTAGAGCAGTTCGCCGATCACCTGGGCGAAATACCGGGGCCGGCTGTATATGAAGGGCATGGCCACCGCCAGCCCGCCGTACACGTTGGGCTCCTGAACTCCGATCCAGCAGAAATCCTCCAGCCGGGGAAGCCCACAGTGTTCGACGATGAAGTTGAGCTCAGTGAAGGTGGTGGCGGCATCGTCGATATCGGCGACATCGAAGGCATCGCGGTCGAGCGGCCAGATGGTCGGGCCTTTGTGGACGTGGATGTTCTTGACACCCAGCTCGGCACACTTCTCCAGGTACCTGCGAGCCCAGGGATCCGAGAGCTTGTAACCGCGCGAGTCGCCCCGCCACTCGGCCGTGTACAGCTTGACGCCCTGCAAACCCCAACGGGCCACCTTCCTCTCGAACTCCTCGAGGCCCGGCTCACCGTCGCGCGGATCGAAGGAGCCGTTGACGACGAAGCGTCCCGGGTACCTTTCGGCAACCGCGCCGTCGTCCGCAGTGGTGTTGAATCCGTTCCGGTAGAAGTCGGAGAGATAGGTCGGCTGAAAGATCGCAACGTCCACATAGCCCAGGTCGAACAGGTCGTTGGTAAGATCCTTCTCCTCGTACTTCTCGAACTTGTCGAGTGGCCACACGTACTCGGGTGGGCTCAAGTTGCGGTGATAGTCATAAAAGCACTCGATGAAGCCCTTGCCGTATTTATTGGCCTGATTCGCGGGGCTGCCGTCCCAGAAGTGGATATGGCCGTCCACGATGAAGTAACGCTCGCCGTCCTTCTCGTACACCTCGGACTCTCCTTTTTCTCTGAGATCGCCCTCACACAGGCTGAAGGTCGAAGTCGATGTATTCGGCCGCGTCCTCCGGGTTGGCAAAAAACAATGTCCGGTCATCGAGGTTGATCATGCGCCCGTAGTGGGTGGACATGACCTCCTCGAAATTGGCCTGGGTGAACTCACCCTCCCCATAGCCAAGGGCCTCGCCAATCTCATCGAAATTGAACTCCACGCTTCCCTTGGCGTCGATGCGGATCATCGAAGGGAACAGGCTGACCGCGACGTTGGGCTTGCTCCGCATCACCTGGGCGATGCCATATCCATCCTGATTGTTCATGATGGTGCAACCGCACATGTTGGACGAGGTGTTGTTGACATCGAAGCTGGTGTTCACCCTTGGAGCTCCTTTGGCGACTTGAGGCCGAATCCGGCCATGAGACGTTCGAATCGTTGCTTGGCGAAGTCGAAGCCATCCTCGAAACGCATCACCCGGTTGCCGGGCTGGGACCACAGCGGTTGGAGGTTGCGGGCGGCATTCACACTCACAGGCACCCATTGCGTCAGGATGTCCTGCAGGAGGGCCTTGTTCTCCCCACCATGCTCAGGATCGTTGACCAGCAGCCCGAACATATCGACGGTGTAGCGCAGGTCCCGGAAGTAGTCACTCTCTCCGGCACCCACCACGCTCGGGGTGGTGTAGTCCCCATGGGAGGCGGCCACCTGCATCACGAACTGGCTCCGGAAGAGCTCGCCAACCAACGGCTCGTAGATGCAGTTGGCCACGAACACCGCTTCCGCCCAGTCCCGGATGCCCGTGATCCGCTCCACGTTCTCCCGGGTGGGCTGCCAGGCGGGGTCCTCCATCCAAATCTCCCGGTGAACTGACCCGTCGAAATCCGGTAGGGCCTCGGATAGGGCCAGATTGTAAAGAACCAGGTCCTGGGCGAAGCGCAGCTTGTGCATTGAGTTGACGCAAATGGCGTTGTTGTGCATGTTGGTCGGAGCGTCGCGCTGGGCGGGGAGGAAGACGTGCATGCCCAGTCCATGCTCGGCGTGCATGAAGGCACCGACATGGCGCTCGACCACCTTGACCCAGCTCGGATCCCAGCGGGAAAAGGCTTTGGTCTCAGTGGCGTTGGCGATATTCTGGCTGATCTGCCTCACCACGTTGGCGTTGTTGTAGTAGATCGTCCGCTCCCACTCCTCGTTGGGGTCGCGGAACTCGTGCCAGTTGGAGGACTTCAGCGCCGTCCAGCTGGCAGGGAAGCCAGCCACGCCATCGTGGAAGGCGTAGACCCAGTCCTGGGACAGGTAGTGGGCCGGGTCGGGCTGCACCTCGCAGGTAACGTCCTCGTACATGGTGGCCCGTGACCGCTTCGGCTTGTAGTAGTTGTACACCCGGCTATTGGAGCTGGGGAATTCCAGCGCCCCCGCTTCGGCGTTGGTAAACACCGGCCGGGGCAGGCTGGCATCTTCCTTCTTGGTTGAGTTGGCCATAACTATCGTGTGTCTCCCTCCTGATCCGCACTTACAGTGAATTTGTCGAACAAGATGTGGCCGGCATCAACGCCGAGGCCGACCAGCACCGGTATGGCCGCGTCGATCATGGGTGGCGGGCCGCACAGGTAGGCGTCGGTATTGGCCAGGCTGTCCTCCCCGCTTTTCACGACATCGGTGATCATCCCGACTTCGCCATCCCACTCCTCGTCGACGCCCGGTTCCGAAAGGGCGGCGACAAAGCGGAACCCGGGCAGACGATGCGTCAGTTTCTCCATCTCCTCCAGGTAGCAGAGGTCCCGTCGGCCCCGGGCGCCGTAGTAATAGGTGGCCCGTCGGGTCGAGCCGCTTTCGGCCATTGAGCGCAGCAAGCACAAGATGGGGGCCATGCCGGCGCCTCCTCCGATGAAGATGAGGTCGCGGTCGGGGTGGTCCCGTAGCGTGAATACGCCGTAGGGGCCCTTCACCTTTAGCGGGTCGCCCGGCTTCAGGCCTCCGTCCAGCAGGCCGGAGAAGTGACCGTTGGGATAGAGCCGGATGATGAATTCGAGGCGATCATCGGTCGAGGGGGTATTCGCCATCGAGAACGACCGGGTCTTTTCCGTTCCCGGGATGGTGATGTCGACGTACTGCCCCGGGTTGAAGGCCATTTCCGGCGGGTCCACCAGGGTCAGGACCAGCCGGCGCATGTCGTGGGTCAGGCGCTCGATCGACTCAACCCGGGTCTGGATGACCTGGATCGGCACTCCCGAGTGGAGCATCTCCTCATCGAAGTTGATGAGTTCCACCTGGAGATCGCTGTAGGCGTGAGAGCGACAGAGCAGGACGTAGCCCTCATCGCGCTCGTAGTCGGCCAAGGCGAATGTCGAGTACCGGTCCATGTCCAGATCGCCATCGAGAAGGAAGGACTTGCACGCCGAGCACTGGCCTTCTTTGCAGCCGTGCATGAGCATGACGCCTTGCCGAAAGGCGGCGTCGAGGACGGTTTCGTCCTCATCGGCTTCGATCTCGAGGCCGACCGGCTCAAAACGCACGTTGTGTTTGGCTCCCACTGCCTTCCGTTCCCTGTCTGATCGCGCGCTTTACCAGGCCCCCCGGGGGCGGGCCCCGCCCGCCCCCGGGGTTGTCGGGTATTCCTAGGCCGCGGGTGCCGGCCGGCCGGCAGGACCGCCCTTGCGGTACTGAACGGCGAACTCCTCGCGCTCCTTCGGAGACATGTTGTTCAAGGCGATGTTGGGGCTACCGAAGGGATTACCGCGGAAGTCGTCCAGCGTCCAGAGCTTCTTCGGATCGTCCAGGTCGAGGTGGGGCTGGGGGATCAGCGTCTTGCCATCGTCGCGGACGATGCCCATGTCGGTGCAGACGTCGGCCAAGTCCCAGCCGTCGTAGAGCGTCTCCCACTCCCGCTTGCCCACCAGTCTTCCCATCGACGGCGTGGCGCGGCCCTCGAACTCGGGCCGGAAGGCGTGCTTGTCGGTCCACCAGCACGGCTCCGAGCAGTAGGTGCGGACCTGGCCGTCGACCTCGTCCATCACCATGTCCTCCCGCACCAGGCAGGGGACCATGCACGTCCAGCAGCGGTGGGGGTATTGATAGTTGACGTCCTCGAAGACGATGGGCCCGTGGTCTGCGCCCGGGTACTTCAGGCGGTTGTAGGACTCCCACCACTTGCCGTACTTGTTGTACCAGCCCGGGTACTTGTACTCGAACCAGTCGAAGTCCTCGTCGGTCATCCCGTCGATGCGCCAGTAGTTGACCTCCCAGCCGGTCGCGAAGAACTGGGCCACCTCGTGGACATAGCCCTTGTTCCAGATCTGGTTCCACGCCTCTTCGACGAGGTCGTGGGGGATCACCAGGCCGTACTTCTCCAGGGGCACCAAATAGCTGCGGTAGTAATCGTCGTAGATCCACCGCCGCCACATCTCGGCGTAGCTCTCGCGGTCCTTGCGCCGGTCCTTGGTGCCGTACTCGATAAAGGTGCCGATCGCGGCGTCCACCACCCGGTGGTTGTTCCACCAGGCGTAGCGCAGGTCCCGCTCGAGCAGCTTGCGGTTGTCCTCGTCGGCCAGCGCCATGAGAAGGATCGAGTAGCCGTTGCTGATATGGCGGGACTCGTCGGACTGGACGGAGTGGAACACCGTCGGCAGGAGGTAGTCCCCGTTCGCCGCCGCCTCGGCGGGCATGGCCACGAACAGCGTGTTGGTAAACGCCGTCTCGGCCACGATCGTCAGGTAGATGTTGGCCGCCGTGATGGCGTCGCCGGTGATGAAGCCCTCGGCGAACTGCCGCCCGATGGTCCCGCAGTAGTCGCTGTGGAAGAAACGCAGCGATCCGTCGAAGCCGGCCGGGTCGATGTAGTGGTTCATGTACAGCCGCTTGAGGTTCTGCTGGATGGTCGAGTGGCGGACCTCGTCGATCATCTGCACGGCCAGGCCGTTGTGGATCTCGGGGCTGGGCACGGCGCTGATCGCCAGCGGCATGGCCCGGGCGGCGGAGATCTCGGGGAAGGGGATGATGGACAGGAACAGCTTCTGCCACTCCATCCACCGCTCTTGGACCTGGCGGAACATGTTGCCCCGGATGGCGCCGTCCATGGCGCCGAAGACCCGCTGGTCCTTCTCCTCCACCATCGGGAAGTAGGAACGCAGAACCTGCTTCAGGGGGTCCTTCTTGGGGGCGTGTTCGAACGTGTAGTCGGTCACGTACTTCAGCGCCGGCGTCGCGAACGTCGGCTCCCACGACAACTCTTTGATCTTCTCATGGGCCTTCGTCAAACTCTGGCGACTCACATTGCCTCCTCAGTTGCTGTCTCGGGTACCGGGTGCTCCACATGGCCGTTTATGGTTCGGCCTCTTCCGCGACTAATTCGCTGCTACAGATCGAACATGACCGCGGTGTCCCGGGGGGTATCAACTTGAGACTCACCGGCGACCGACGAGGCCACGACGGCTGTGGTCTCGAGTTGAGACAGCCGTTCCGCTGGCGCCGGGGGTTGTCTCAGCTTGAGACGACCCTGGCGTCAGGCTCTGTATAGGATCGCCATCGGAGCGAAGACTGTCCCCGGGGTGTGGCTTCGTGGTCCGACCTTCAACGAGGGGAGGCAGCCGTATGTCAGGCGCGGCGAAAGCCGGGCGGGAGCCTATTGCGGATGTCCGGGAGCGCTTTCTCTCATCGGACCTGGTGGAGCCGGCTGACGACTCGGTGGTGCGAGGGGCGATCATCGAGTCCTGGCGACGGTCGGAGTTCTGGGGAGTCTCGGTCGATGAACTGGCTCCGCCGTTCCGGGCCGATACCGAGATGGACAGCCGCCTGGTTCACGCGGCTCGCCCGGTGATGGACCGCCTGGCGTCGACGCTCGCCGGGGATCCCATGAGCGTCATCCTCACCGACGCCCGCGGTTGCGTCCTGGAGCGGCGGGCGGGCGAGACATCGCTCAACAAGCATTTGGACCTGATCCTGCTGGCGCCGGGCTTCAGCTATGCCGAACAGTTCGTGGGCACCAATGGGATCGGCACCGCGATCGAGGCCCGGCGACCCTCACGGGTCTTTGGTTCGGAGCACTTTTCCGAGCGCCTCCAGGCGATGTCGTGTGCCGGGGCGCCGATACGAAACCTGTTGACGAGTCGCTTCGAGGGGGTCATCGATCTCACGTCCTGGCGGGACAATGCCAACTCGCTCATGGAGGCCCTCTCGCAGGAGGCGGCCGCCGAGATCGAGGGGCTCCTGCTCCAGCAGAGCAGCGTGCGCGAGCAGGCGCTGCTGCGCGAGTTCCTGGCCGTCAACCGCCGGACCGCCAAGGCCATCCTGGCCATCAGCGACGACTTTCTGATGACCAACGACGCCGCCGACCGATCACTGGATGCGGCCGACCATTCCATCGTGCGGGAGAAGGCGGCCGATCTCAGTTCAGTGAACTTCGACGCAGCCAGCGATGTCGTGCTGTCCCGGGGGCAGACGGTACGACTCCGTTGCCGTCCCGTCCTCACTCCCACCGGTCGGGCGGGCGCGATTGTCGAGATCACCCCGAGCGACAGCGGCCCCAGGCACCATCCGAGCAGCCGCTCGTCGTCACAGCCGCTCCCGGATCTGGCAGGCCACAACGCGGCGTGGATCGAGGCCTGCAAACACGTCGAGGCCCACTGCCGCGAGCGGTCCTGGCTGCTGGTCGTGGGCGAGTCGGGTGTCGGCAAGTTCACGCTCGTCGAAGCCGCCCACCGCCGCTGGTCCCCCGGTCGCCGTTTGACGGTCCTCGACGGCCTGGACATGCGCCACGGCGTGGGAGAGTGGGCAGCGGGGCTGTCGCCGGACGACGAGCAGGGGACGATCGTGCTGCGCCACCTCGACCAGATGAAGCCTGCCGAAATAGACGAGATGGCCGCGGTCATCGACTCCCTCCCACCCGATGGCCCCTGGCTCGTGGGCACGGTGAGCTCCGACAGGGACGTGGAGCTGCGGCTGGGCAAGCTCCTCCACCACTTCACCGAGTCGGTGCCGTTGCCTCCCCTACGCCATCGGATCGAGGATGTGCTGGAGTTGGTCCCGGTGCTGTTGCAACGTCACGCGCCCGGCCGAGCCATCACCATCGCCCCTGAGGCCATGCACACCCTGCTTCGCGGTGCCTGGCCGGGCAACGTGGCGGAACTGGGCCAAGCCATCCGCAGCGCTCTGGTTCGCCGCCACACCGGCAAGATCACGGTCGCCGACCTTCCCGATTCCTGCCACGCCACCAGCCGCCGGGTACTCACCGAGTGGGAAACGATTGAACGTGACGCCATCATCCGGGCGCTGCGGGAGGCGGCCGGCGACAAGATCAAGGCGGCCGACCGCCTCGGTATCTCCCGGGCGACGATCTACCGCAAGATCCGCACCTTTGGGATCGTGATCGATATCGAAGCCGAGCACCCAGGTCCCGCCGTGACCCACTAGCGGGCCAGCCGAACTAGGCCAAGACCAGGAGTACCGCGTTCAAGGCGATGATCACTGCGGCCGCCGCGATCGCCGCCGCGTTGGTGCGTCCGCGGTTGACCCACCCGCCCATCAGGTCGGCTCGGCGGGTAAGCAAGATCAACGGGACCAGGGCGAAGGGGATGCCGAAGGAGAGAACGATCTGGCTGATCACGAGAGCCCGCGTCGGGTCCGAACCGAGACCCAACACCGCCAGGGCCGGGATGACCGACGCCAGGCGACGCAGGGCGATGGGAAGCCTTCGGCGGAGGAAACCCTGCATGATGGCCTGACCGGCGTACATGGCCACGCTGGACGACGCCACCCCGCTGGCCAGCAGGCCCACCGCGAAGACGGTAGCGGCGAGCGACCCAGCTCGCTGCCCGAAGGCCGAGTATGCCCCGGCCAGGGTGTCGGTCCGCCCCCGGGATCCGTAGAGGAGGGATCCCGCTGCCACGACCATCGCCAGGTTGACCACACCGGCGATACCCATGGCGACGAAGATGTCGGCGCGCTGGACGCCGAGCAATCCCGGTCGGTCCCGGCGGGGCGCTTCGGCGAAGCGCTCCTGGGTCAAGGCGGAGTGCAAGAAGATGACATGGGGCATCACGGTCGCGCCCACGATGCCCGACGCCAGGAACACGCTGTCGCGGCCATGGAGGCGGGGAACGAGACCGGCCACCACCTGCGAGGCCGAGGCGTGGCCGAGGATTGTCTCGTAGAGGAACGCCGCCATCACCAGCAGGAGCAGGCCGACGATGACGGCCTCAAATCGGCGCTGGCCGGCCGAATGCAAGCTCAGGACCAGGAACGAGACGAGGGCAATCACCACCCCTCCCGCAAACAATGGCAGGGCGAAGAGCAGTTGCAGGGCGACTGCCCCGCCCACCAGCTCGGCCAGGTCCGTCATGACGGCGATGACCTCGGCCTGAGCCCAGAGTCCCCATACCGCCGGCTTCGGGTACTGCTCCCGGCACAGCTCCGGCAGACTGCGACCGGTGGCGATCCCCAGCTTGGCCGACAGGTATTGCAGGAGCATGGCCACCACGTTGGCCAGTAGCACCACCCACAAGAGGAGGTAGCGATACCTGGCACCGGCCTGCACATTGGTGGCGAAGTTGCCGGGGTCGACGTATGCGATCGACGCCACGAACGCCGGCCCCATGAGCAGGAGGGCGGCCCGCCAGCCCCAGGTCGGCGAGAGACGTTGGGTCATCAAGGCTCAACGATGATCTCCATGGCGGTGGCGAGGGCGCCCCCCAACGTATGAAGGGTGGTAGGCCGCGGTCGTCCGACCCGCACCAGCAGGGGACCGCCGAGCGGTTGGCGCTCCACCGCCTCGATACGGTCGCCCAGTGCGATGTGGTGCTCGGCGAGATACCGCAGCAGTTCCGGGTCGGCGTCGGCGACCCGGACCAGCTCGCCGACCATTCCGGGCTGGAGGGCCGCGAGCCGGGTGGTGGGTGTGGTTACCATGCGGCCGTCGGTCGTGGGGATCGGGTCGCCGTGGGGATCGCGAGTCGGGTCGCCCAGTGCGACCGTCATCCGTTCCAGGACCTTGTCGGAGATGGCGTGCTCGAGGATCTCGGCCTCCTGATGGACCTCGTCCCATCGGAAGCCCAGCGCTTCCACCAGGTACAACTCCACTATCCGGTGCCGGCGGATCACGGCAAAGGCGACGCCGCGGCCCTCGTCGGTGAGTTCCACGTGGCGGTAGCGGCGGTGGGTCACCAGGCCCAAAACGCCCAGTCTCTGCACCATGCCGGAGGCAGACGAGACGCTGACGTGGAGTCGAGTGGCCAGATCGGTCGTGGTGACAGGACCGTGGTCCCGTTCCTCGAGGGCGTAGATGGCCTTGAGGTAGTCCTCGATCGCGGCCGAGTGGTGAACTCCGGGGTCCGGCATGGACTAGGGCGGGAAGTGGCGGGACAGCCGTTGCCGCACATCCGGTGGCAGACGGCAGATCATGGCAAACGGCACCCCCGCGCAGAGCCCCAAGACGATCCACAGAGGGTCCCGCTCGACAATGGCCATCAACCAGGTGAGCGGGACAAAACCCACCACGCCGATTCGCATCCGCCGTTCCTGGCGGGTCCACTGAGAGTTGGGCGAGCCGTGCACGCGGTTACGGTAAGCCCAACACGAGGTGCCGAAACGTCTAGATATGAGACGGTTAGCGGGGCAGGCCCTCCCCGCCCGGCTCGTCGGCTCGAGGCTCGGTGGGAACAATCACATTCACGATGGTGCCCCCGTCGCTGTGCATCTCGATGCGGCCGCCCAACTGCGTCCGTACCAGGTCCCGCACGATCGACAATCCGAGGCTGGTCGTCTCCTCGATCGAGAACCCCTCCGGCAGGCCCCGCCCGTTGTCGCGTACTTGCACCAGCAACTCTCCGTCGTCGCGCCTGAGCGAGACGTGCACCCGCAGCGGCTCGTGATCCGGCGGCAGGACCCCATTCGAAGGACCGCCGGGGCCGCCCGGAAATGCGTGCTCGGCCGCGTTCTGCAACAGCTCCGTCAGGATCACCGCCAGGGGGGTGGCGACCGACGCCGGCAACTCCCCCGCCTCGCCGTCATGGCCGATCCGGAAATGGGCTTCGGGGGCCAGCAGGTCCTCGGCCATGCGCAGCAACGACGGCACGATGTCGTTGAAGTCCACTTGATCCGAAGCGTCCCGCGACAGGATCTCGTGAACGAGGGCGATGGTGCGCACCCGGCGCTCCGACTCCTCGAGGGCCGCCTTCCCCTCCCCCGGCGGCAGCCGCCGAGCCTGCAGCCGCAGCAGCGACGAGATGGTTTGGAGGTTGTTCTTGACCCGGTGATGGACTTCCCGGATGGCGGCGTCCTTGGACAGCAACAGGCGGTGAAACCGCCGCAGGTCCGACACGTCGCGCATCAGCACCAGCGCCCCGGTTGCCTTCTTGTTCTCCAGCAAGGGCATGCAGCGGATGACCACGGTCACGTCGGGGCGGCCCTCGACCTCCTCGGTCACCGAGAGGGCAGTCGCGAACGCCTCGGCCACCGCCGTCTCGTTGATGCCCACCTCGTCTAAGCGCATGCCCTCCAGGCCCGAGTACATCCCCATCCGGTGCAGGGCGTTGACGGCGTTCGGCGAGGCGTACTCGACTCGCCCGGTCGAATCCAGAAGGATCACGCCGTCGCCCACCCGAAGCTCGCTGGTGACGGCCTCCTCGACGGGATAGGGGTACTCCCCCGCCACGATCATGCGGGCGAAGCGGTCGAAGACCTCGACGTAGACCCGCTCCAGTTCTCCCGGCCGGCGGCCCACCGACAGCGCCGACTCCCGGGTCATGACGGCCACGACCTTGTCCTGCCAGCGCACCGGGATGGACACCAGCCGGCCCCGTTCGTTGCGGCTCGGGATGCCGACTTCGCCCTCCACGATGCTGGCCAGGCGCCAGCACCGGGAAACGAGCGGCCGCTCGACTTCGTCGATGACGTGGCCCACCAGGTCGTCGCGGTGCAACGTCTGGGACGTGGTGGGCCGCACCTGGCCCAGCACCACGAACTGGTCGGCGCTGCTGGACACGGGAACGAACAACAACAGGTCGGCAAAGCACAGGTCCGACAGCATCCCCCACGACGCCACCAGCCGCTGGAGATGCGACAGCGTGGGGCCGTCGAGGTCGGTGTAGTCCCGGGCCAACTCGGCCATGGTCGCCATCAAGGTCCCCTTCTAGGCGCTAGGACCAGAACTTCTCGCCCAATCGAAGCAGACCCGCCAGGTCGTAGATGTCGGTTTCGAAGTAGGGGACGCTGGCGACCACCTTGGGCGCGACCGACAGCGCCATGCGCTGGGCCGCCTCCCGCTGGGCCACCACGCTGAAATTGGAGAAGCTCTCCCCGATCTCGCACAGCACCCGCTCGACCTGCGCCAGGTCGGAGCCAACCAGTGGACCCACCTTGGCGGCCAGCTCCGGCGCCCGGTCGGCCAGCTGCATGGCCCGCGACGCGGCCGCCTCGTCGTTGAAATAGGTGGGCAGCACCTTGTTGAGCACCAGGGCGTCCAGATGGAACTTCTTGGCCGTCAGCACGTCGATGAAGAACTCCGCCTCATGCACCGGCGCCGCCTCGAGCGTGCTGACCACCACGAAAGTGGTCCGCTTGTCCCGTATCAAGCGGGCGACCGCCTGGGAGCGCTCCACGAAGCCCGAGTACATAGTTTGAAACAGGATGAAGAACTCCGCGATGTCCTGTAGGAACTGCGACCCCAAGATGCGGTCGGCCACCTGGTAAAAGGGCCGGGAGGCGAAGTTGACCACCCGGGACCGGTAGGGGACGATCAGGAGCCGCAGCAGCCGGGAGGAGAAAAATTCCGCCATGCGCTCCGGCGCCTCGATGAAATCGAGGGCGTTGCGCGTCGGCGGGGTGTCCACGACAATCAGGTCGAAGTTCCCCTCCGAATGCAACTCGTACAGCCGTTCCATGGCGATGTACTCGTGGCTCTGGACGAAACGGCCCGAGATGTTCTGGTAGAGCGGGTTTTCCAGGATGCGGGCCGCGGTCGCGGCGTCGGGAGCGTGGCGGCGCACCAGGTTGTCCCAGCTCTGCTTGGTATCCAGCATGGCCGCCCACAGCTCGCCCCGGGGATGGGGTTGGCCGGCCGCCTTGAAGGCAGAGGCCGGGACCCGGGTCTCGACATTGCCGAAGCCCTGCAGGCCGAGCGCGTTGGCCAGTCGTTTGGCGGGGTCCACCGTAAGGACAAGCACCTTGCCACCCAGCTTGACGGCCGCCATGGCGGCCGCGGCGGCCGCGGTGGTCGTTTTTCCCACCCCTCCAGAACCACAGAAGATGGCAATTTCCTTGGCCGCCAGCAGCGATTCCAGGGAAGTGGGTTCGGAATCCGACTTCGAGCGGGGCGGCATTTCAGAACCCCAGCTCCGCGGACACCGCCTCGGCGAGCTGCCGGGTCGAGCGCAGCCCGTGGGCCCGGGCGAACAGATACGGCAGGTACAGCACTGGGACACGGGGGTCGATGCCCGCCCGGAGCCGGTCGAGGTGCTCGGTTCGGGTCCGCCGCAGGGTTACCGCCATCCGGGCCCCCTCCAGGATAGGCGCCACCGGCCCCCTGACCTCGCCTTCGAGCTCTTCCTGCACCGCCGGGTCCCAGAGCTGGTCGAAGACCTCCTCCTCACCCCGCCCGAACAGCTCCGGCAGCACCCGGTTGACGATCACGGCCGCCAGATCGGTGTTCGTCTCGGCCTGGAGGCGGCCCTGGAGCTCGATCGTCTCGTTGACCGGCATCTCCTCGGGCGTGGTCACGATGGCGACTCCCGTCGTCGTGGGGTCGCCCAGGATGTCAAGCATCCATCCGGTCTGCTGGCGCACCGGGCCCACCTGGATGAGGCCGTTTATGGCCTGGGGAGCCGCCAGCTGGCCCACGATGTGGCCGGTCGGGGCGGCGTCGACCACGATCAGGTCGTAGTGGCGTTCCCGCACCTCCCAGCAGATCTTGCCCACCGTCACGATCTCTTTGACGCCGGGGGCAGCGGTGGCCACGAAGTCGAACATGTGGGCCAGCGGGCCGATCCGGGCCACTAGGCCCAGCTTCAGCTGGAGCTGCAGGTACTGTTTGAGCGACGCCTCGGTGTCCATGGACATGGCCCAGAGGTAGGGCTGGATCTTCCGCTCCTCGAAGTGGGTGGGGCCGGTCTCGAGGAAGTCGGCCAGGTTGCCCTTGGAGTCGACTTCGCAGAGGAGGGTGCGTTGGCCCCGCTCGGCAGCCAGCAGGCCCAAGGCAGCGGTGACAGCGGTCTTCCCCACGCCGCCCTTCCCAGTGACGAAAAGGAGCTTGCGATCGAGGAGGTTTACCGGGCGGGACGGAGGTGGTTGCGGCTGGGGCGGCATGACTCCCTAGGCGGCCGGCGCCGCCGCGGCGGCGGGCGGACGGTCGGCGGGCTTAGCGAGCGGCGCTGCTGTGGGCCCCGAAACCGACGCGTCGTTCCTCAGCGGGGCTGCCGATCTCGACGTAGGCCAGTTTGGCGGCGGGAACGCCAACCCGGCGCCCTTTGCGGTCGGTCAGCCACAGCACGCCGAGGTCGCCATTCAGAGCATCTTCGACAGCCTTGACCACGGCCCCGGCGTCGGCGTCCTCCCCCAGGTCGACCTCAATTTCTTTTGGTGACTGGGTCACACCGATGTGAACCTCCACGGCAATGGTCCTCTCTCTTCTTGTGTCCGGCCGTCCATGCTACGCGGCACTCGCTCCTTCTAGGCCCTGAGGCCGCTCGGACGGCCGCCGAGGCCGGCGTCGCGTGGCCGCGGCGTTCCACTTTGATCTCGGGCGGGAGGCGGCGCCCCGCCATCGGGGCAGCCCGGAGATTCACGTCCAGGCAGTTGTGGCTTGTGGCTTGTGGCTTGTTGGCTTGTGGCTTGTGGCTTGTGGCTTGTGGCTTGTGGCTTGTGGCTTGTGGGGAAGATCGAGTCGAATCCCTGTTGGCCGCCCGCTCCCGGAGGCCGATGCCCCGCAGCTGCTGCTCCGCGGTCACCACCGGCCCGCCGTCGGCGAGGATGGAACGGTGACCATGTCCGCCGAGCGCGCCGTGACCAACGCTCATGCCTGGTTCGAGGCCAACAGCGGCTGGGCGCCCCCCGACGAGGACACCCTGGCGGACTGGTTGGCCGACGGGGTGTGCCGCTGTCCCGACGAGTGCCTGGTGGGGATCGGGGGCTGGTGCGCCCACGGCCTGGCCGGGTGGGATCTGATACTGGCGGCTATGGCGGACGAATAGGAAGTGAGCGGCGCTCGTGACCGGAGCCCCGCGTGGTGAGGCACCCCGGACGGCCCGTCACGCCCATAGAGAACCCGACGACCGATGTCAGCGCCGGCTTTGGGCGTGGTTCATGTCTCTGGGCGTGCCTTACCCCGGATATACCGGGATAAGGCACGCCCAAAGAGACCAAGTGGCGTCAGAACAGCGGTCCTTCACTGGCGCCGGAACAGCAATCCTGCGCTGGCGTAGTAACAGCGGTCCTAGCCCGAACCCCGTTCCGTGCCGGGGCGCCTCGGGGTCCTCCATCTACCGCGTCCAGGCGCGGATTGTCGGGTCCCCCCCGTGGTCTTCCTTTTCAGAGATCAGGTGGGCCCGCCGAGCCTGGCGACCCGACATGACCCGAAAGACGACGAGGTGGAGCGGCCACAATGTCCGCCAGTAGGCCAGTCCCAGCAGGCCCTTGGGCCGGAGGGCGCCGACCTGTTCCAAGCGCGAGGCGGGCGGCTCGGTCACCCGGTAACCGAGCCACGCCTCCCCGCAGAACCATTCGGTGGTGCCCAATACCAGCGTGTCTTCGGTCTTCTGCTCGGCGGTCCACCAGTCGACCTGGCTGCCGGGCTCTACCTTGTCGGGGCGGCGCAGCGTCAAATGCTCCCCGAAGGGCCGGCCGAGGAGCAGACGGAGCCGCCACGCCCAGGGCAACCCGTACCACTGCAGGTCGCCGCCGCACTGGCCGAGGTCGATCTGGGCACCTCGAACATCGGCCGCCTCCAGGCGGACGTGGGAGCGCATGGCGTACACGCCGTCGCGCAAGCCGGGGACGAACGACATCAGCTTCTTTGGGATCCGAGCTGCTTGGTCGTCCAAGGCGGCCGCGATGGCACCCTTGACCGCCATCGGGGTGATGTCGAAGACCGCGGCGGCGGCCGCGGCGTCGTTGACGACGACCTCGGTCGTGAGGCTCTCGATCAGCGAATGGCTGACGGTGCGGTCGACGGGAGTGACGAGATCCACCCAGCGGGCCGACAACCCCGGCGTCAGGACGGGTACGTCAACGATCAGGCGAGGCCGCAACCCCCGAGCCTCGGCGTAGGTTGCGATCATCTCCCGGTAGGTAGTGGCGTCCGGTCCCCCGATCTCATAGACGCCCGGCGGCACACGGGGCGCATCCTCGAGGTAGCGCAGCAGATCCCGTTCCGCGATCGGTTGCACCCGGGTCGTGATCCACCGGGGACAGACCATGACCGGGAGGCGTTCGGTCAGGTACCGCAGCATCTCGAAGGAGATGCTCCCCGCCCCGATCACGACCGCGGCCCGCAACTCGACGACCTCGACACCGGACGACCCCAGCGCCCGGCCGACCTCCTGTCGGCTGCGCAGATGCTCCGAAAGCTCCCCGTGACCGAGGCCGCCGAGGTACACGATCCGGGCGACGCCGGCCTCGGCTGCTGCCTTGGAGAACGACTCCGCCAGCGCCCGGTCCCGATCGGAGAAGCCTTCCCCGCCCGCCATGCTGTGCACCAGGTAGTAGGCGGCGTCGACCCCCTCGAGGGCATCGGCCACCGCCGCCGTGTCCGCCACGTCCACGGCCCGGCGGACCGCTACCTCGGGTAGGGCCTCGATCCGCCGGCCCAGGGCCACGACGTGGTGACCCCGATCGACCAGGTGCTTTACAAGCCGGCCGCCCACATACCCGCTGGCCCCGGCGACTGCGTACGTCTGCATCCAACCATCATGGTCGTGGACGAATCCCTACCGGGGGCGTGGATGAAAAACGCCACTAGGCGACAGCCGCGCATATCTGTCCGCATTCACCGCAGTTTCTGGCGCCGAACTGAGAGCTTGCCCACCGGCCAGGGCACGCGACTTTGCGCCACTTCGGCCGCTCCGCAGCAAGTGTTGGTGGCGGAATCGTGGCAAGAATCGAGAGTTTTCTCGGTCGCGGGACAGCAAGGCATCGCCACAAGCCGCTTGGGCGGGACAGCACCAGGACTCTCCCTACGAGCCAGACGATCTGGTTCAACGTCGGGGTCAACTCGGCGCTGGCACTGGCACTGGCACTGGCACTGGCACTGGCCCTTGCCCTGGCCCTCGCGAACCGATGGACGAGCGGAGCGGCGGAAGTAGGCCGCTCCACTCCCCCGCGAGGGCAAGCCCTCGCAGCCGATCGCCAAAGGGCCTCCGGCCGACGCCACCGGCCTTGAGCCAGACTTGGAGGCGGACGATCGACGAGGGAGGGCGGCTGTGGTCATCGGAGTGTTCAGCCATAAGATGCGGGATGGCGTCGATCCCGACGTTTATCAGGCCTGCGACGAACAGATGTGGGCGATCGTTAGCAGCCGCGCCGAGTACGGATTTGTCGGTGTCTCTGAGTTCGCGGCGCCCGATGGGGTCAAGCTGGTTCTCGCCCTCTTCGAGACGGCCGAAGGCATGCAGGCCTGGCGCCAGGACGCCGAGCACGTGGTAGCCCAGCAGCGGGGCCGGGACGAGTTCTTCGAGTGGTATTGGGCACTGTCGGCCACGGTGGATGAGGCCTACGAGTTCGACGGTCAGCAGGGCCGGCGGGCCGCCGACTTGATCGGCTGGCTCCCTCCTGGGTTCGAGCCGCCGGAGCGGTAGCGCGTGTACGGCGCCCCCCGAGAGGCGGGCGGGACTTCCAGATTCGACGCAGGGAGTTTATGGTACCCGTCGGCCCAGGCCCGGCCAAGGCGATCGACAGCAGCCTGCGCGAGCGTCGCTCCTGCTCGACCGCGAAAAGCGGCTTCAGGGCGACATCCGAACAAAAGGCCTATGAGCACGAAGCCCAGCCTCGGGATGAGAAAAAAGGCTGGCGGTGGCGCGGATCGCATCGAATACCAGCATCGGCACCTCAACCGGATTTGGCTTGGCGCGCGCGCAACATTCTGTCCGCGCTGCCAGGATTGGAAACAATTAAATTAGCTTGTCCATCAAGGGTCAAAACGCGCTGGGGTGACTACGAGAATCTCGGAGCCTCGCCAACTCGGGCGCCGCCCATCGTCGGATTTGCGAATAGACTGCGGAGCCGTGCCAGCATGGAAGACCATCGTGCAAGCGGAACCAGAGTTCGCTGAGCGGGTGCGACAGCTGTTCGACGCCGGTCGCCATAAGACAATCGCGACGCTGCGCGGCGACGGCTCGCCACGCATTTCGGGCATCGAGTGCGAGTTCCATGACGGCGATCTTCGATTCGGTTCGATGATGGGGGCACGTAAGGGGGCTGACCTCAAGCGGGATCCCCGCTTCGCCCTGCACGGCCCGACGTTCCACCCTGTGGAGGGGAAGGAGCGCGAATGGCCGGGCGAGGCCAAGATCGCCGGACGAGCCATCCCCGTCAGCTTGGACACGACCGATGGGTCGAACGAGCAACCTGCCGGGGAGTCGTTCGTCGCCGACATACTCGAAGTCGTGATCACCGGACTCAACGCCGATGCGACCAAACTCGTCGTTGAGTCATGGACGCCTGATCGGGGGCTACGAAGGGTCGAGCGGGAGTAGCAAGCGGTCCGGGTCCAATCACCGGCATCGACTCTCTCGGCGGCGGGTCACGAGGCATGCGGGGCGAGCCGATAGTGGCGGGGCCGGGGGGTCGTGGACGGGACGGACAATCGGATCGTACGGACGACTCTGGATCGTCGAGTCTGGAACGTAGTGAGGGGTCCCCAATAACGACTCTTCGGCGGGTCGATCGGCATTCCAGTGATCCTGCCATGGCCGCGATTTGGGTGTGGACTCGTCTTCGACCACCGCTCGCAATGCGCGGAACGGCGGTCAGCGGTGCCGCGGGGCCATGAGTTGGGTGACTGCGGTGTCTATAGCTGCCGACGCCGGGGCCTGACTCGTGACCACCAGGCGTGCAAGTTCTTCAGGATCGGCGTCGTAGCGAGGCCGCCGATCGTCGCTTGGGCGGTAGCGGCGGGCGTAGTTAGCGTTGGTCAACGTGATAGTGGCACCGACTGTGGGCCGGACCCGAAGAGTTACCTGACGGCACAGTCGCCGTAGCCGAGGCCTCCTGGCGTAGAAGCGACGATAAGCGTGCCAGAGGCCGCCCTGGAGCACCTCGGCCGACATACGGGCAGGCCGGAACACCGGATGATAGAGGTCGTAGTCGCCCCAGTTGTAAGTTGTGATTCGCCCCTCGGCGGCCATTCGGGCGAACGTTTGAGTGCCCGGTAGTGGCGTCAGTATGGAGAAATGGGCGGCGTCAACACCAATATTG
Source organism: uncultured Actinomycetota bacterium (assembly GCA_963791545.1). Lineage (GTDB taxonomy): Bacteria > Actinomycetota > Acidimicrobiia > Acidimicrobiales > Palsa-688 > JALYXV01. The sequence continues at coordinate 145,051 of CAWBSR010000007.1, read as the reverse complement.
TCGATAAAGTCAACCGTGTCGTCGAACACGTCGGAGTCGTCATGGTCAAAACCAAATATGAATCCACCCTCAATCAGAATTCCATGGTCGTGGAGACATTTGATCGATTCTCCAAATAAGTGAGGGCGATTCTTCTTGTTGCACTCGATCAAGGTGTCGCGCGATACGCTCTCGAAACCAGTAAACAGCACCGTGCAACCCGCCCGGGCAATGATCTCCACCAGCCGTGGGTCTCCGGCAAGCCCGATCGAGGCCTGCGCCGACCACGACAACCGCAGGCCGGAAGCGATGATCGCGTCCGCCATTGCGGCTGTGTAGTTCAAATCGGCGGCAAAATCGTCATCGAGAAAAGCTACATGGCAGAAACGGCCGAAGCGTTGACCGTGCCGGGCGAACACCTTCAACTCTTCTACTACTTCACCCGGGTCCCGATGACGAGACCCTCGCCCGTTGATCCGAATAACCGAACAGAAGTCACAGTTGAAGCGGCAACCCCGGGTGGTCTGCAGGGTGTTGCGAGGCAGGTAGCGCAGATAGGGTGCCGGGTCGAGAAGATCGATCCACTCGCTCAGACGAGGGACAGCGGACATGGCGCCCCTGTCGCCCTGGTAGATCCCGCTGAGCCTTCCTGACTTGCAGTCGGACAAGACCTTGCCGATCACCGACTCGGCTTCGCCCACCACGACAGCGTCTGCTTGGCGAAGCGCCTCCCCCGGCAGCATCGAGGGATGGACGCCGCCGACGACGACTGGAATGCCACGGCGCCGGTAGGCGTCGGCCAGCTCGTAGCCCTGAGGAGCGAGCATCGTCCACAGCGTTATCCCGACGAGGTCGGGAACCTCGTCGGGGATCGTGTCGAAGTTCAAGTCGAGGCAACGGGCGCGCCAACCCTCTCTTCGCGCCAGCGCCGCCAGCACCAGCAACGGCATTGGGGGGTAGCGATGGCCGAACAACCGGTGCATGCCCAGACCCAGCCATGGTGGCATCACCCAATGGACAACCGGCTCTCGGCTGGACCTGGCGACGCGGTCCCGAACTGCCCCCATAGACGACGCCCCCCAACAATGTGAGGAACTCCTTAGAGTAACCCAATGACCACCAGAGCACAAGACCCCCGTCGAGAAAGCAGGGGCTTGCTTGTAGGTCCCGAACCCTCTGCCGGATTGGTCCATTTCTTCGGCCGGTAAATCGGTAGCCCGAGCCGCGCATTCGAATGTCGGTTTGTTGGGTCGGAATGTCGGATTAGCGCTTCAGCGGAAGAAGGCAGGGCGGCGGCAGTCAGTTGGGAAAGGCGATGTCGTCGAGGCCGAGCCATGTGGCGAGCCCCTGCAGTTCACCCCTCAAGCCGGCGTGGGTTGCCCGGGTGAAGGTGGTGTCCTCATGTACGGCGTGGACGGTGAGGCACGACGCGTCACGGTCGGCGGCGACATCGACTTTGCCGACGAGTTGATCGTGATGCAGCACGGGCATGGCGAAGTACCCCCAGCGCCGCTTCGCCTTGGGCTTGTAGAGTTCGATGCCGTACTCGAAGTCGAAGAGGTCCTCGGCGCGAGCGCGATCGTGGATCAACCGGTCGAATGGCGACAGCAGCGCCGTGCGGCCCTCGAATCCCTCCGCGCTCGCTTCGGGGTCGAGTCGCCAGGTACGAGCAGTGTCCTCGACCCCAACTGGAATCCCCGCCTCGCCGACCATATTCGGGCGAGCGAGACCGAGCGACCGCAAGCGGTTGGCGTCGCGGATCCGTCGCGCTTCAGCGATGGGTACCACCTCGACGCCCGCTGGGTAGACCCGTTCTCCGAGGTCCCAGAGGCGCTGCTTTCCGAGGCGACCGGCTACGGCGACCATCCCGCGCGAGGCGAGGAACTCGAGCAGTTGCGTGACATTGCGGGCGTCGGTCCAGCCAGACGACGTCCACGCCACTTCGGCCGTATCCGGGATCTCGCGCGACGTCAATGGTCCCGAGTCTCGGAGCTGGTCTAGGACTCGCCGTTGGAACCCGGCGTTGGCGTCGAGCCAGGCGCGCACCTGACCGGGCTGGGATCGGAGCTGCTCCATCTCGGCGAGGTACAGCCCGAGGTGCGACATCGGGCGGACCATCACGACGTTCGGAGCGATCGCAACGTCCTGGGCGCGATGTTCGAACAACGTGCGGTGTCGTCCGAGGGCCTGCTGCAACTCCATCGGCTGATACCCGTTACCGATGCGCGACCACGCGACGAGATCGGCACTGGGCGCCACGACCGCGGTGGGGTCGAGTTGCAGCAAGGTCAGATGCTCGACGGTGGGGAGCAGGTCTATCGGCCGGTTGGCGTCGAGCAGTTGGGCCCGCACCGCGATACGGCGTGCTTCGACGCGAGTCAGGCGGTGCACGGCTCAGTCGCGACCCTTCCAGGTGCCGACACATGCCTCGTTGCCTTCGGTGTCGGCGAGAACCCACCATGCCGGCGCATGAGCATCAGTTACCAGATGCCCGCCCGCCGTGAGGGCTGCCGCGACGCGGGCGTCAGCGACGTCGTGGGGCACGAAGACGTCGACGTGGATGCGATTGCGTTGCGGGCGCGGGGCGTCCATCTGTTGGAACCACAACGATGGCCCGTGGCCATTGGGGTCGAGGAGATCGACATCGCCATCGCGTTCGCGGTACCCGAGCACCGCCAGCCAGAACGCCCGGACCCCGGCGATGTTGGTGGCGTCGATGGCCAGCTGCAGTTCCTGCACCGCAGTCGGGTCGGCGCAGACACCGAGCGCCTGGGCGGTGGTCGAGATCGCCCGGGCGAGCTCAACATGGCGCTGGGCAAAACCGCGGGTCTCGTCGGCAGCGAGGCGCACCGTCACCCCGGTATGGCGGAGATCGATCGCGAGCCAGGATGGAGAGTCGACCAGCTCCAGTATGGCTCCGGTCAGCTCGACTGCGGTCGCCCACGTCCCAGTGCTGAAATGGGTGGCGACGGCATTGGCCAGCACGCGCCAGGCGTCGATGCCACTCGCGGCGTGGAACCGCCCTGGCGTGATCCAGGCTCCCGTCTGGTCCTCCTCGGTCCTTAACCGCTCGACGATCAGCTGGGCCAGGTCCTCGGGCCGGGAGAACTGCGGCCAGTGCCCGGTGGGCAGATCGACGTAGTCCACTCGGCGGATCGCGCCGAGTTCCTGCACCGGTTCAGCACCGTCCTCGATCCACCCCCGCAGCGTCTCGCTGGTGAACTCGGTGCATATGACAGTCACCGGTATGTCGTAGCGACGGACATCGGACAACTGCTGCCGGTCGGTGGTGACGTGCGCCGGCGACGGGATGGCGCGCTCACGAAAGACCTGCCGGGCGTCGTCATCGAGGCCCGCGAGGTCGGCTGGGTCGAAGCTCGACCACTCGGGAAGCGGCACCGCGACGTCTACCTGTGGGAAGTCCTCCGCCAGCGCCAGGCCGGCGCCGACTGGAAAGCCGCCAATCCAGAACGCGTGGGCCACGCGGCCGGCCCGGGCGTCGAGCGCCGCGTGGGCGACGCCGCAGCCCGCCGAATGGCCGACAAGTACCACCTGGGCGTTCGGTTCGCAGGCATCGATCGCGGCTACGACCGCAGCAACGTGGTCGCGGAGGCCGATCCCGGCGCGATCGAGGTCTCGCGACTCCATTCCCGGCAACGTGAGCGGGTGAGCGCGATGGCCCGCGGCACTCAACGCCGGCACAACCCGATCCCACGACGAGCCGTCCAGCCACAGCCCGGGAACCAGGATGATGTCCATGCGAAGTCCCTCCCTCGGCGCGCCGTGCGCCCGCGCACTCGTTCACCGAGGCTACGATCGGTCGTTGTCGATCACTCCAAACTAGCGGAACGAACCATATATGTCGACCGATAGTGACCTCCCCGACTACGAACTTGATGACCTGCGCGTCGTGTCGTCATCGCCCGAGTTGCGGGCGCTGTTCCACCCGTTGCGCAGCACGGTGCTCGACCTCCTGCAGGAGCGGGCGGCGAGTGTCGGTGAACTCGCAGCCGCGGTCGCCCGGCCGAGAAGCACCGTCGCCCATCACGTCAATGTGCTGCTCGACGCCGGCATCGTCAAGGTGGTGAGGACGCGGAAGGTACGAGCGATCGACGAGCGGTTCTATGGCCGCACCGCGCGGATCTTCTACGTGGGTGTCGTCCAATCCGATCAGCTGCCGGTGGTCACCAACCTCCTGACCGTCGCGGCCGCCGAATCAGTCCCCGCCCACGACGCCGACGACTTGCGGGCCATCCTCCGCCACTCTCGGATCCCACGAGAACGCGTGGCCGGGTTCTGGGCACGGGTGTTCGAGCTCGTCGACGAGTTCTCACAACTCCCGCGAGCAGGCCAGACCGTCTACGGCTTCGTGGCCGGGCTCTATCCCACCGACTATCCGATCCTCCCCCCTGCCGACGGCAAAGTCGAGCCGGCGTAGAAGCGTCACCTGAAGCCCGCTCACAGTGAGCCGGGCGATGGCCCGTGTTGATCATCCTCAAAATCGAATCGGCCGCTGGCCTCCCCCAAGGTGATGGGACGTGGTGGCTGCCGCCCACCGGCACTCTTTAAGCGGTCAGAGTTCCGAGGCCCAGACTCCACGTGGGGTTCGCTCCCCACGGGGAGATTGTGCAAGTCTGTCGAAATTGTGTCGGATGGATCGGCGGCGGGCGCATGAACAGCGGCGATACCGCCTGGGTGTTGGCGGCGGCGGGGCTGGTCCTGTTCATGACGCCCGGGTTGGCGTTTTTCTACGGGGGCATGGTCAGAGCCAAGAACGTGCTCGGCATGCTGATGCAGAACTTCTTCTGCATGGGCCTGGTGTCCATCCTGTGGATGCTGGTGGTATTCAGCCTGGCGTTCGGCCCTGACAACGGGGGTCTCATTGGGGGTTTCGACTTCGTCGGCCTCTCGGGGCTGACCCATGCGGGAGCGTCGTTACCCGGATACAGCGGTGCCCTCGCGTTGAGCATCCCGCCGCTGGCGTTCGTCGCCTACCAAATGATGTTCGCGGTGATCACCCCGGCGCTGATCACCGGAGCCACCGCTGATCGCCTCCGCTTCTTCGGTTTCGCGGTCTTCGTAGGTTTGTGGGCGATCTTCGTCTACGCGCCCATTGCCCACTGGGTCTTCAGTCCCAACGGCTGGCTGTTCCGGCGGGGTGCGTTGGATTTCGCGGGCGGCACCGTGGTCCACATCAACGCCGGGGTCGCGGCCCTCGCCATTGTGCTCGTCGTCGGCCGTCGCCGCGGCTGGCCGGCCGAGGCGATGCCCCCGCACTCGTTGCCTTTGACGTTGCTCGGCGCCGGGATCCTGTGGTTCGGGTGGTTCGGTTTCAATGCCGGATCGGCCCTGGGTGCCAATGCCCTGGCCGCCCAGGCGCTGCTGAACACCCATCTGGCCGCGGCCGCCGCCATGATCGGATGGCTCGTGGTGGAACGGATCAAGGATCATCGGGCCACCACCCTGGGCGCGGCCTCCGGTGCGGTGGCCGGTCTGGTCGCCATCACCCCCTGTGCCGGCTACGTCAACGCGACGGCCGCCGTCGTGATCGGCCTGGTCGCCGGGGCCGTGTGCTTCCTCGCGATATCGCTGAAATACCGCTTCGGGTACGACGACGCGCTCGACGTGATCGGGGTCCACCTCGTCGGTGGCATCGTGGGCTCCCTGCTCGTGGGGGTCTTCGCCACTCGATCGGTCAATGCCAACGGCGCCGACGGCATCTTCGCCGGCGGCGGCGTTCGCCTCCTCGGGGAACAGGCGCTGGCGGTGGGAGCCACGATGGCCTTTTCCTTCGTCGTATCGTTCGGCCTCGCCAAGCTCGTCGACGCGGTAATCGGGCTGCGGGTGACCGCCGACGACGAAGTCGAGGGGCTCGATACCACCCAGCATGCCGAGAACGCCTACAACTTTCGGGATCTGGGATCGATGGGGAGAATCGGATGAAGCTGGTGACCGCGATCGTCAAGCCGTTCAAACTCGATGATGTCAAGAACGCCCTCGACGGAGTCGGAACCCACGGGCTGACGGTCAGCGAGACCCAGGGTTACGGCCGCCAGCGGGGCCATACCGAGGTCTACCGAGGCGCCGAATACCAGGTCGATTTCGTACCCAAGGTGAGGGTCGAGGTCCTCGTCGACGACGATGACGCGGAGCGGGTCGTCGAAGCGATCGTGGCCGCGGCGCGCACCGGGAAAATCGGCGACGGCAAGGTTTGGGTACAGACCGTCGATGCGGTCATACGGGTCCGCACCGGCGAGCGTGGTACCGACGCCCTCTGACCCCGGCGGGTGCCGAGCCCGCACCATCGAGGTCGACGGCTGGCTGGGAACCCTGTTCGAGGAAACTTGCCCCGACTCAGGCGGGATCGCGCTGGTGGCCGTCGGAAGCTACGGCCGCTATGAGTTATGCCCGTTCAGTGATCTCGACCTCCTCCTGCTGCACGCCGGCCACGCGGGAATCGCCGGAATCGCCGATCGTCTGTGGTATCCGATCTGGGACGCCAACCGCGGGCTCGATCACAGTGTGCGCAGCGTTGGCGAATCCTTGGCGGTGGCCGCCAAGGACATGAAGGCGGCCCTTGGCCTTCTCGACGCCCGACTCGTGGCCGGCGACGCCGAGCTGTACCGCCAACTCGCCGATCGGAGCCGGCGGCTCTGGGAAGACCGGGCTGGCGCCCTACTGCCGGAACTTCACCGTTCCCTCCTCGAAAGGCATGATCGGTGGGGCGAGGTCGCGTTTCTCCTCGAGCCCGAGCTCAAGGAAGGGCGGGGCGGCCTTCGCGATGTGAACGTCCTCAGGGCGGCGGTCGTGGCACGACCGGGCCTGGGCCCCTTGCCGGATGAGGTGGTCGAGGCCCGCCACGTCCTGCTGGCCATCCGGGCGGGGTTGCACCAACGAGCCCGTCGGCCCCTCGACTGTCTTCTGCTGCAGGAGCAAGACGGCGTCGCCGAAGACCTCGGATTCGCGGATGCCGATGATCTGATGGCCGCGGTCGCAGGAGCGGCGAGGGCGGTCTCGCGCCACAGCGACTCGTTGTGGCGCCGGGCCACCCTGTTGCCTGCGGCCCGGAATCCCCGCCGTCGGCGTCCGCCCAGGCAGCTGCTGCCGGGCGCGGTGTACTTCGACGGTGAGGTCGCGCTCACCCCGAGCGGCCGGAGTGGCCTGGATGCCGCCCTGGCCCTCCGGGTGGCGTCTGCGGCCGCCGAGTTGCATGCTCCGCTGGCACCCGAAACCCTTGCCGACCTTTCTTCGGTGGCGCCTCCGAGCGGAGTGTGGCCGGTCGAGACACGCGACGCCCTGGTCAGCCTGCTGGGATGGGGCCACGGTGCGATCCCCGTCATCGAGTCCCTCGACCAGGTGGGTCTCTTCGTCAAGTTGTTGCCCGAATGGGCCCATGTCCGCAACCGCCCGCAGCGAAACGCCTACCACCGCTACACCGTCGACCGTCACTTGCTGGAGACGGCTGCTCAGGCGGCCGCGCTTTGCCGGGATGTGAACCGGCCCGACCTGTTGCTCCTCGCGGCCCTTTTCCATGACATCGGCAAGGGCGTACCGGGACGAGATCACAGTGAAGCAGGAGAAGAGTTGACATCGGCCATCACCTCCCGGATGGGTTTCCCGGAATCCGACCGGGGAGTGGTTATGACCCTCGTTCACCACCACCTCCTGTTGTCCCAAACCGCCACCCGGCGCGACATCGACGACCCCGCCACCGTGGCAACCATGGCCGACGCGGTGCACAACGTGAGCATCCTCGAGCTTCTGGCCGCCCTTTCGCAGGCCGACGGCCTGGCGACGGGCCCCCTGGCCTGGACGGCATGGAAGGCGTCGCTCGTCGCGGCGCTCGTGGTACGAGTCCGCCGGCAACTCGAGGGACGGGCGACGGTCGAGGCGTCGGGATTTCCCGGTATCGAGGACCGTCAGCTGATGGCACGCGGCGCCACCGTGGTGCGGCCCGGCCCCGTCACCACCGTCGTCGCCCCCGACCAGGCCGGCCTGCTGGCCCGGATCGCGGGCGCCCTGGCCGCCCTCGGTTTGGAGGTGCGCACCGCACGTGCGGCCACGGTCGACGGCATGGCGATCGAGGAGTTCGAAGTTGCCCCCGCCTTGGGGGACTGGCCCCGCTCCGACCTGATCGAAACCCAGATCAGGGCTGCCATCGCCGGGACGCTCGAAGTCGGAGCGCTGCTGGCGCGCCGCCGTGGAACCTACCGCCCCCGCCGTCGGGCGGCCCACGTCGCCCCACCCCGGGTGGTGTTCGACCGCTCCGGGCTCTCCGGCATCGAGGTCGTGGAGGTCCGTTGCGTCGATCGGGCGGGAATCCTCGGGGACTTGGCCCGCGCCCTCAACGACCTCGGACTCGATGTCGCGCAAGCCCGAGCGTCGACGCTCGGTCATGAGGTCGTTGACGCCTTCTATATCCGTCCCCTCGACGGCCATGCCCTCACCGATGCCGATCGACTGTCGATCAGCGCCGCCCTGGTGGCCATGGCGGAAACCGAGGCCCCTTAGGAGCCCGTTATCGAGCCGGAATCCCGCAGCGCCAGATAGGCAGCCGGGGGGACCGTTGACGCCGGCAGGCGCCGCCCACGACGAGGAGTGCCCGGCGGGCGGGGTTGGTACCGGTTCCTGTCACACTCCCTGGCTACCTTGTAGCCATGAGGACGCAACGCTCGGAACGGGAGCGGCGCTGGGCGGAGACCATGGCCGGCCACGAGGACCCGGCTGCGGTGGCCGTTCGGCGGGCTCACGCTTCCAGCGCCGCCTGGATCGGCCCGGCGCCGGTGCTCGGGCGGGAGGAGAGGGAGGCGCTTGAGGACATCCAACTGGCTCCGGGCGCCACTCGGGCCGCCGGGGCTGGCGAGCGGCCCCGGCCCGAGGAGGCGGACCCGGTGCGGACCTGTTTCGAACGGGACCGGGATCGGATCCTGCACTGCGCACCGTTCCGCCGGCTGGCGGGTAAGACGCAGGTGTTCGTCTTCCCCGACGATCACCAGCGCACCCGGCTGACCCACGCCCTCGAGGTGGCCCAGGTGGCGACCGCGGTCGCCCGGGTGTGCCGGCTCAACGTCGCCCTGACCGAGGCCATCGCCCTCGGCCACGACTGCGGCCATGGTCCCGGTGGCCACGCCAGCGAGGACGCTCTCGCCCCCTACCTACCCGAGGGATTCGACCACGCGGTGTGGGGAGCCGACGTCGTCCTCAGAACCGCCAACTTGTGCCGGGAGACAAGCGACGGTATTCGCAACCACTCCTGGAGCCGGCCGGCGCCGGCGACCCCGGAGGGAGAGGTCGTCAGTTGGGCCGACCGGGTCGCCTATGTGTGCCACGACTTCGAGGATGCGGTCCGGGCCGGCATCGTGACCGAGGAGATGCTGCCCCGATCCGTCACTGATCGTTGTGGGCGCACCCGCAGCCGGCAGTTGGGGGCGTTCATCGACGGTCTGGTCGCCGGGACACTTTCGACCGGGCATGTCGCCATGACCGAATCCTTGGCCGAGGCGCTGGCCCAGTTTCGGGAATGCAACTACGAGCGGATATATCTGCGGCCATCCTCGGCGGCCCAGGGATCGGCGGTCATCGCACTGCTGCGGGCACTGGTGGAGCACTTCGCGGACCGGCCCAACCTGCTGCCCTCGGTCGGCTTTCCCGGGGTGGAGTCGGGCACTGAGGAGGCGGTGCGATCGGCCGTGACCTACGTGGCGGGAATGACCGATCGCTTCGCCTGCCAGACGGCCATGGCCCAGCTGGGATGGGACCGCAGCCGCCTACCCCGCTCAGGGTTGGTTGCCTAGCGGATTTTCTCCTCTTCCAGCCATTTCGGGGCCCGCCGCTTGGCCCAGCTCCGGCTGATAGTCCCGTGCCACATAGCGTCGAGAGACTCCCGGTCCGCGAAGGCAAACAGGATGTGCCCGGTGATGGTGAAAAACAGGGCGATGGCGATCCAGTCGTGGACAAAGGTCGAGCCGGTCCGCCATGACAGGGGCCACGGCTTGTACCAGTGCATGATCGACCCGGTGGCGAGCATGACCAGCATGGCGCCGCCGGTGAAAGCGGCGTTGAGTTTCTGGCCGGCGTTGAACTTTCCCTGCTTGAGGCCCACCACCCGCTCGTGGTGCCAGCCGCGGCGGCGCAGCCATTCCCGGTCCTCGGGGCTCCACCGGTTTAGCCGGCGCAGGTCGGCCCGCAGCCGGTGACCCCAGCGGCGGCCAATGATCCCCAGCAGCAACGGGAACGGCAGCACCAGGCCGCTGTAAACATGGATGGTGACGATCAGTTGGCGGCGACCGACGGCGGCCGACAGGGGCGGCAGGTACAGGGCACCGGCGGTGGCCATGAGGACCGCGAACAGCGAGGCGTTGACCCAGTGAACGATCCGCTCCGCCTTGTCGAAGCGCAGCAGCGGCGGGCCCGAGATCTTCGCCGGGGCCTTCACCGGGCGGGGCGCGGCGCTGGCGCCTGGCTCCGCGAAACGACTACGTGGTTTGGTCGCTTCGGCCATTGCTCCGCCCCACCCACCCGTCGATGTCGTAGCCGAACCCCTCCCAGTACCCGGGTTGCACCTTGGGAACGACCGTGATCCGCTGCAGCCACTTGCACGACTTGTAGCCGTACATGGGTGCTACGTACATGCGGACGGGACCGCCATGTTCCTTCGTTACCGGCGCCCCCAGCATGTCGTAGGCCACGATGACATCGGGCCGGCGGCCCTGGTCGATGGTGAGGCTCTCGGTGTAGGTCCCGTCGAAAGAATCGAAGGTCAACGCGGTCCCACCCGGCTGGACCCCGACCTGGTCGAGAATGGTGGAAAGTTTCACGCCGGTCCAGTGGACCGCGGGAACCCGCCACCCGGTCACGCACTGGAAGTCCTTCACCAGCGTGGTCGGGGGCATTGCCTTCAGGTCGGCCAAGGTCAATGTCATCGGGTGCTGCACCATGCCGTCGATGCTCAGGCGGTAGGCGGCGGCACCTTCTGACGGCAGGGACCCCGTCACCGAGTAGATCCGGAAGCCCCCGGCGGCCGGGATCAGCTGGGACAGGCCGGTCGGGTCGGCCGCCTCCAGAGGGGCCAGCACCTTGTTCAGGGTGTCCTGGATACGGGCCCCCCCCACGATGCCGACTGCGCCCAGACCGAGCATCCCCAGCACCACACGACGCCCGATCGGCGTCCCGACGGGTTCCGCGGCCGGCGGCCGCCCTTTTCCCACCCTTGCAGTTTGACGCCTCGGCGGCCTAAGCGGCCGTCGTGTCAGCGAATCGTAAGCTCCGGCCGGAACACCCGGGTCGCACCCCGTGCCACGATCGCCTTGGCCAGGGTCTCGAACGCTACCGAGATTTCACTGCTGGGGTCTTCGGCGACGACCGGGCGGCCGACGTCGCCGCCCTCACGCAGCTCCGGAACCAGCGGCAGCTGGGCCAGCAGCGGGACGCCGAGATCGGCGGCCAGCGCCTCGCCGCCACCGTGGCCGAACAGCTCGTAGCGCTGGCCATCGTCGCCGGTGAACCAGCTCATGTTCTCGATGACACCCCGCAGCGGCATGTTGACCTTCTTGGCCATCAGGGCGCTGCGCTGGGCGACCCGCTGGGCAGCCGCCTGGGGAGTGGTGACCACGTAGATCTCGGAGCGGGGCAGGTACTGCGACATCGACAGCGCGACGTCGCCCGTGCCCGGCGGCATGTCGACGATCAGGAACTCAGGGTCGCCCCAGTACACGTCGACCAGGAACTGCTCCAGCGCCTTGTGGAGCATGGGCCCCCGCCACATGACCGGCTGGTCGTCGCCCACGAAGAATCCGATCGAGATGCAGCCCACCCCGTAGGCGACCGGAGGGATGATCATGTCGTCGATCACGACCGGGTCGGCGTCGATGCCGAGCATCTTGGGGATCGAGAAACCGTAGACGTCGGCGTCGAGGATGCCGACGCTGTGGCCGAGGCGAGCCAGCGCCACCGCCAGGTTGACGCTTACCGAGGACTTGCCGACGCCGCCCTTGCCGGAGCTGATGCCGAGGATCCGGGTGCGGCTCCCCGGCGCCATGAACGGGTTGGGGATGCCCTTCTCATGGCCCAGCGGTTGCCCGGTGCCCGCCGCTCCCCCGACATTGCCCTGCTTGGCCCGCATCTTGTCCCGCACCCCGGCCAGCTCCGCTTCGCTCATGACCGTCAGCTGGACGTCGACCTCCTCAACGCCGTCGAGGGGGAGCAACGCCGCGGTGACCCGCTCGGTAATCTCGGTGCGCATGGGGCAACCGGCCACCGTGAGCGCCACCGTGACGGTCACCCGACGGCCGCCATCGGCCACGACCAGGCCCTTCACCATGTCGAGTTCGACAATGCTGATGTGCAGCTCGGGGTCGAGTACCGCGCCGAGCGCCTCCATCAGCTGCGGCTCTGTTGCGGGCACTATTCCTCCACTAACGGGGTCATCCGGATTTGCACTACCGCCATAGGTACAATACCGCTGTGGACGGGTTAGCCCAGCCGACGCCCGGTCTGACCGACGTCGAGTTTTCGGCCGCTGTTGTCGCGGTAACCACTGCCTTCGGTGATCCGACCCGCCGGCGGATCTACCTTTTCGCCCGGGAGCACGACGAGGGGGTCACGGCCGGGGACGTGGCCGACCATTTCGCCCTCCACCCCAACGTGGCCCGCCACCACCTCGACAAACTGGCCGCCGGCGGCTACGTCGAGGTCTTCGTCGCCCGCAGCGAGTCCAGCCGGGCCGGTCGTCCGTCCAAGGGGTACCGGGTCTCCGGTCAGGCGGGGGGCCTGGAAGCGCCGGTCAAGGGCAACGACCTGCTCATCACCCTGCTCGGCCGGGCCTTGGCCCTGGTGCCGGCCGCCCAGGCGGAGGCCATGGCGGAGCAGGTGGGCGAGGAGTACGGCCGGGAGCTGGCCAACCAGATGTCGGCGGCGGACGAGCAGCGGTCGTTTCGATCCGCGCTGCACGCGGTGGCCGACGCCCTCACCGCCCACGGTTTTGCCGCCCACGCCGAGGCCCGGGGATCGTCGCTGGCGCTGATCAAGGACAACTGCCCGTTCTTCGACACCGCCAAGCAGCACCCGGTGATCTGCGCCGTGGACCGGGGCATGGTCAAGGGCATGCTGGCCAGCCTCTACGGCGGTGAGACAGTCCTCGGGATCGAATCGTCCCGGGCCCTGGGCGACGACGCCTGCATCACCGTCGTCTGACGGTCCCACGCTGGTGACGGGCTGAGGTCTCCGCCATGCCCCGGGTCTACCTGGATCACGCGTCCACCTCACCGCCCCGACCGGCGGTGGTGGACGCCCTGGTGTCGTCGCTGGGCCTGGCCGATCCCGGGCGGGTGCACACCGAGGGGCGCATCGCCCGGGCCACCCTCGAGGAGGCCCGGGACAAGGTGGCCGAGTTCTGCGGCACCCGTTCCCGGCAGGTGATCTTCACGTCGGGGGCGACCGAGGCCATCAACGCCGCCGTCTTCGGCGCCGTCACCTCGGGGCGCGGTGATCACATCGTGTGCTCCGGGGTGGAACACTCCGCAGTTCGCCGGGCCTCCGACCGGGCGGGGCGGGTCACCGTTACCGTGGTGGCGGCGGACGGGCGCATTGACGCCGGGGCCCTGCTCGACGCCATCGGCCCCAACACGGCCCTGGTCCACTGCCAGTGGGCCAATCACGAGGTGGGGACCATCCAACCGGTCGCGGAGGTCGTGGCCGCCTGCCGGGAACGGGGCGTGGTCGTGCATGTGGATGCGGCGGCGGCAGCGGGCCACCTAGCGATGGGATTCGACGACCTGGGCGCCGACCTGCTGTCGCTGTCCGCCCACAAGTTGGGCGGACCCAAGGGGGCCGGGGCGCTGTTGGTGCGTCGGGGGGTGCGCCTCCCGCCGTTCCTGGTGGGTGGGGAGCAAGAACGAGCCCGCCGGGGCGGCCTCGAAGACGTTCCCGCTTGGGTGGGTTTCGGGGCCGCCGCCGCCCAGCTGGTGGGCGAGGCGCTGTCGTCGGAGGCGTGGCGGGCGGCGGGGCAGACCGAGCGGTTGCGGTCCGCCGCCCTGGCCATTGAAGGAGTCCGGGCCTACGGGCCCGAGACGGGCGCCGATCGACTGCCAAACCTGCTCTGCATCGGGGTGGACGGAGTGGAGGCCGAGGCGGTACTGCTCGGGCTCGACCAGGCTGGGATCGCAGCCCACTCGGGCAGCGCCTGCTCGTCGGAGACCCTCGAGCCGTCGCCCGTCCTGGAGGCCATGGGTGTCGACGCCGACCACTCGTTGCGGCTGTCGGTCGGCTGGTCGACAACCGACGACGAGATCGAGCAGGCCGCCTCGGCCCTCCCCGGGGTGATCGGGAGGCTCCGTGCCCTTCGGGGCGGAATCGAGTAGGTAACCCTCGCTACCCAGGGCCTCGGACGGGGGTATGTGGGCAGACCGTCCGATGCTGCGGAGCGGTCGACAGCGCCGCCCGGTGCTCAAGGCCCTGGCTCCTGCCCGAAGTGGTAGCGGCCCCGTAGTCGCGACCCACTCCGGCAACAGCGGAGGCTCCCGGCGTCACGGGCGGTTCGTTGTGCCGGTCGTGGGCACGGTTGTGACAGTGGTCGTGGTCGCGGCATTGGGGCCGGCAGGCAGGTTGGCTCCCGCCGCCTTGATCGCCTCCTGCAGCAGGGCCTGGACGCCGGCCACCTGAGGCGCGCTCGGGTCGACCATCCCCAGGTAGGTGCGAAGTTCGGTCACCGCGCCGGGCGCGTCATTCTTGGCCCGGAGCCGGAGGAAGCCCGCGAAGAAGTGGGCGTCGGCGAAGGCGGAGTCGACTTTCTCCGCCTTGACGATCTGGGCCAGGCCGTTGTCGACCAGGTCGGGGCGGTTGCCCGCCAGGCCCGCCTGCGCCTGCAGCCACCCACCATCGGCCAGGGCCACCGGTTGATTGGGGTCATCCTTGAGCACCGCGTCGAACAGCCTCAGGGCCTCGGCCACCTGGCCCTGGTTGACGTCGTTGAGGGCGGTCTGAATGCGGGGGTCAACCCCGCCGGCAACGGTGGTTCCGGTGTTTCCCCCTCCGGTGAGCTGGCCGTTGCCGGTAACGGTCTGACCCGGGAGGCGGGACCCGCTGGAATGGCTCACTGCCCAAGCTGCGATCCCGCCAAAGCCCACAATGGCGGCAACCACCGCCACCGTCCGCCACCGCCGCCGGCTCCGCAACAAGGCGGCCAGTTGCGCCGATTCGGCCGCCTGGGCCGGGCGTCTGCTCCTGCGCGCACCGGCCCCGGCCTCACCGGCCTCGGCACCAGCATCGCCATTGCCTCCGGCCTCGGCACCCGCATCGCGTTTGCCGCCGGCCTCGGCGCGGCGGCTCCTGCCCGACTCGGGCACTGACTTAACGCGGCTCGACTTCGGGCCCTTGATCGCCTCGATGGCCCGCAACACCGCTGCCGCCCGGGCGGTGTAATCGTCGGTCAGGGAGCGGTAGTCGTCGTCCTCGAGATCCCCGGCCTCGTACTCGTCATCGAGGTCGGCGAGGGACCGCAGCAGGAACTCTCGCTCCTCCTCGAGGGGTTCGAGGGCATCGGGTTCAGCCTCCGCGACCGGCTCACTCGGCGCCATCGCGGCGAGCCCTTTCCACCATCTCGCGGTCCTCGTCGCTCACACTGGCACCTGACCGGCGCCCCCAACGGGCGAACGTCAGGCCGAGACCGATCGCGGCCCCGGCGAAGACCAGGATCGGAACTGCCCACACCAGCAGCCCGACGCCGGTGGACGGAGGGTTCAGGGCGGTTCCCGGGTATTTCTGGACGATGTAGGCGGTGATCTGCTGGTCCGACTGCCCGGCCAGCAACTGCTGGCGGACCAGGGCGCGGATGTCCTGGGAGATCGGGGCGCTGGAATCGGCCACGGTTTCGCCCGAGCAGATGGGGCAGCGGATCTGGGAGGTGATGTGATGGACCCGGTCATCCACCGAGGTACCGACGCTGTGACCGGACCTGCCGATCACGAGGGCCACGATCAGGACCAGGCCCAGGCCGGCGACCGGCAGCCAGCGCAGGACGCCGCGACCGGACCCCGGTCGGGGCCCCCTCACTGCCCCGGCCCCGCTCACGGCCCCCGCCCCGCTCACCGCCGGGGCCCCGGCCCCGGTCACGGCCCCGGCCCCGCTCACGGCCCCGCCCGCGCTCGCGGTGCTCACGGGGTGGATGGGCCGGGGCTCACCAGCGACGGGACGTTGGCCGGGCTGGTGACAACCAGCTTCACCTGGTTGAGCACCTCTTCGAGCCGGGTGTCGGTGATGGGGCCGATGATGTGGGCCAGCACGATGCCACCCGGCGAGACCAGGAACGACTCGGGGGGCCCGGTGACGCTGTAATCGATCTTGGCGTTGGGGTCGTCGACGATCGGCCACTTGCCGCCGCTCTTGTTCATCAGATCCTGGATGGGTCCGGTGTCGGGGTCGTCGAAACGCACGCCGAAAATGACAGCGTCGCCGGGGCCGGCGTGGGTGTTCTGAAACTTGACCAGATCGCCCTGCTCCTGCTGGCAGGGCACGCACCAGCTGGCGAAGAAGTTGATCAGGACCCACTTGCCCCGGAATGCCGAGAGGGCGCCGTTGCCGCCCCCGAGCGTGGGCCCGCTGATGTCGGGTGCCGCCTTGTTCTGCAGGGGGCTCGCAGCGATCGTCGTCTTCGAAGCGTCCTTGCTGGTGGCCAGGACGGCGACCAGCAGGGCGGCGATGCAGCCCACCGCCACGGCGCTGATCAGCGGAATCCGGCTTCGGGGCCGGCGCCGGGCGGGCGCGGGTAGCGCGACTGCCGGCGCCGCCGCCTCGGGCGCGAGTAGCGCGGCTGCCGAGGCCGGCACCGCCGCCCCGGGCGAGCGCGCGGCTGCCGAGGCCGGCACCGCCGCCCCGGGCGCGAGCGCGGCTGCCGAGGCCGGCACCGCCGCCCCGGGCGCCGGGCCAGGCACCGGCGAGGGATGGGACTCCAGAGTGCTTTCGGGGGCGGTCCGCGGCGCCCCGGGCGTCTCATCCACCTCGCTCGTCGGTCCTCTCGACGGTCGCGGCGGCATTACCGGGGGACCCCGGCGGGAACGCCGGCCGGCTTGCCCGGCGCCGTACCCGGTTTCGTCCCCGGCTTTACCGCCGGTCGGGGCCGCTTCTTGATGGATCCATTCCCGCCGCCTGCGCCACCAGCGCCCGACCCATCGCCGCCGCCCTTGCCGCCACCCTTGCCGTCGACCGTCGCCGCAGCGTCACCGACCGGCGCCGAGACGGCGTCGATAGGCCGCCGCCGCCTGCCGGGCCACGCTGCCAGCAGTGTGCCCAGCGCCACTATCCCTCCCCCCAGCCATAACCACATGATGAGAGGCTGGATGATCACGCTGATCGTGGCAGGACCACCTGCCTTGGTCGGGGCGGTCACCAGGGTGATGTACACGTCGTCGAGCGGCCGGCTGCGAACGGCGGGGGTGGCGACCGCCGCCCCGCCGCCGGTGTACTGGCTGATGGCAGGCCGGTACACCTTGCTCCCGTCGATGCTCACCTTGGCTTCCTGCGCCTGCCGGTTGGGGTGGGCGACTAGATCGGTACCGAGGTAGGTGACCCGGTGCCCCGCGAAGGTGATTGTCTGACCCGGGTTCACGACCTGCTGGGTCTGGTGGCCGAATGATTTGCTCCCGGCAAACGCCACCGCGACCACGACCACCCCGATGTGCACGATCATGCCGCCGTTGGCCCGGCCGACCAGGCCCCGCCACCTCTGGCGCCGGAAGGCCAGCGCCACCTGGCGGCCCGCGGAACCGGCCGCGAACGCCCCGAGCCCGAAGACCAGCAGCGGGTTCAACCCCCGCACGCCGAGGCCGACGCACGCCACGACGCTCACCACCGCGATGGTGAGGGGCCACTGGATGCGTTTCCTCAGCAGCTCGCCCGAGGCCTTACGCCACGGCAGCACCGGGGCGATGGCCATTAGGAACAGCAGGGCCACCACGATCGGCATGGTCATCCGGTCGAAGTAGGGCTCCCCCACCGCGATCTGCTGGCCATTGAGGGCCTCGGACAGGAGGGGGAACACGGTTCCCAACAGCACGACAAAGGCAAAGGCCGCGAACAGCAGGTTGTTGGCGAGAAAGGCGCCTTCCCGGGACACCGGCGAGTCGATGGCGCCCGGCGAGCGCAATCGCTCCCCCCGCCAGGCGATCAAACCGACGGTCACCCCCACGACCAGCCCGAAGAAGGCGAGGATCATTGGCCCGATCCCCGACTGGGTGAAGGCGTGCACCGACTGCAGCACCCCGGAGCGGGTCAGGAAGGTCCCGAGGATGGTCAGGCTGAAGGTCGCCAGGAGTAATGACAGATTCCACAACCGCAGCATCCCGCGACGCTCCTGGACCATCACAGAATGCAGATAGGCGGTGGCGGTGATCCAGGGCAGGAACGAGGCGTTCTCCACCGGGTCCCACGCCCAGAAGCCGCCCCACCCGAGGACCTCGTAACTCCACCACGCCCCCAGGAGGATCCCGATGGAGAGGAAGCCCCAGGCGAAAAGCGTCCACCGCCGGGTCTCGACCAGCCAACCCTCACCCATCCGTCCCGTAACCAGGCTGGCCACCGCGAAGGCGAAGGGGATCGTGAAGCCGACGAAGCCCAGGTACAGCATCGGGGGGTGGAAGGCGACCAGCGGATGGTTCTGGAGGAGGGGGTTGGGCCCGGGGCCGTCGCTCGGGATGGCGCCGGAAATGGTCCGGAACGGGTTGGCCGGGCCCACCATCAACAGGAAGAAGAACCCCGACACCACGTACACGACGAGGGTGGCCCATCCGACCAGGGGGTCTTCGATGCGCTGGCGGTACTTGTGGGCCATGGCTGCCAGGTACCCGGCCAGGATGAGGGTCCACAGGATGATCGACCCTTCTAGCGCCGACCACATGCCGGTGACCCGGTACAGGAGAGGCGTCGACCGGCTGGAGTTGTTGGCGACGAAGGTCAACGAGAAGTCGTGGGTGATCAGCGCCCGCTGCATGGCGAGTGCCGCCAGCACCGCCCCCGCCAGGATCAGCCAGGTGTAGCTCCGCCCCGCCCGCAGCAGGTTGGGGCGCTGGTTGCGAAGGCCCACGGCCAAGGTGAACGCCCCGGCGACGGACGCCAGGAGGCCAAGGATGACGGCGCTCTGGCCGAGGGCGGCATTCACGAGGACTTCACGGAGCGGGCGCGGGCGTGGCCGTTGATCCGGAGCCGGAGGAGGGTTGGGGGACCGTCGTCAGCCGCTCCGGATGGGCGGCCACGTAACTGGACGTGTGCTTCACCATGATGAGGTCGCTGGCGAAATGGCCGTCGGGGACGAAGTGGCCTTCGAGCACCACCGGGATACCGGGCTTGAACAGCGGAGGCGAACCGTTGTGGTGGATCACGTTGATGCTGGCGCCGTTGTTCTCGATCACGAAGGCCACGTCGTCGGGGCCGATCTGGTGCACCCCCGGTTGCACCGTTCCCTCGACGCGGAAGCGGTGGCTGCCCAGCTGGGCCCGCTGGGCGACCGCCTCGTCAGCGGTTTTGAAGAAGACGGTGGCGTTGCCCAGGCCCCGCAACACCAGCACCGATAAGGCGGCGGCGATGATCCCGAAGGCGACCAGCTGGCGGCGCCGGGAGCCGAGCCGGGCCCGGGGCTTGATCCCGGGCGCGACCGGCCGCCCCGACCCGAGCGGCCCCGCGTCCTGCGACTCCACGCCCACATCGCCGGCGCCGGCGCCGGCGCCGGCGCCGGGATGTTCGGTTACTGCCACGTGCGCTCTTCGGGAGGCAGCGTCCGGGACAGCTTGCGGCCCCGGATTATGACCCGGATGGAGTAGGCGGCAAGGGTGCCGAAGCACACGCCGTAGCCAAGGAACACGTAGCCGCTCTGGGTCATTTCTGGCCTCCAGTGATGACCGCGGCAGCGGTGACGCCAGGACCGGCGCCCACCGCTGGCTCGGCGGCGGCCGCAGCCGGCTCAGGGGTGCCCGGCGGCTTAGGGGCAGCCGGCGGCTTAGGGGCAGCCGGCGCTTCGGCGGCAGCCGGCGCCGGCGCCGCCTCGGCCCGCCGGGCCGCCAGCGCATAGGCCAGGCCCTCGTTCTCCAACCGGCTCTCGAGCTGTTCGACCCGGGTGCGATGGATGACCAGCCAGGCGTAGATCATTCCGAAGGCGACGAACGACAGCAGCATGGTCCACAGCTGCGACCCGTGGATCTGGGGGTGGAGCGTCTCGATGGTGTCGCCCTGGTGCAGCGTCCGCCACCACTCAGTGGCGTAATGGTCGATCGGCACGACCACTGCGAACAGGACCCCGGCGACCGAGCAGCGGATGGCCCGCGACTCGACGGTGCCCCCGGTGCGGCGCAGGGCCAGGTAGCCCACGAATAGGGCGCACAACAAGGCGGTGAGCGTCAACCGGGCGTCCCAGACCCACCAGCGACCCCATGCGGGCCGCCCCCAGATAGACCCCGTTGCCAGCGACAGTGCGCAGAACACCACCCCCACCTCTGCCGACGCCCCCGCCAGTCGATCCCAGCGCCGGCTGCGGGTCCTGGGCAGCAGGT
The DNA here is from genome assembly GCA_963791545.1 of uncultured Actinomycetota bacterium. Taxonomy (GTDB): domain Bacteria; phylum Actinomycetota; class Acidimicrobiia; order Acidimicrobiales; family Palsa-688; genus JALYXV01. Next base: position 124,541 of record CAWBSR010000007.1, on the reverse strand, counting down.
ACAGCAAGCTGGCCAGGGCGGTGATCCCGAAGGCGACGAAGGCCATGGTGGACACCGCCGGGTGGACGTAGATCAGGCGCACCAGCTGGCCCTGGACGGCATCGGGCGGGGTGGCGTGGAGGCCGAAGTAAAAGACGCCGGCGGTCGACACCAGGGCACCGGCGCCGAGCCAGCGGGTGGTGCGATTACCCGTTCCGGTTTTCGGGGGGGTCGGGGTCATGAGGTCATGCCTCCTCCAGCAGGGTCCCGAAGGCGAGCACCCCAAGTGTGACGTACACAACAGCAAACACGGCCAGCAGGGTGACCCATTTCCAGCCGTCATCGAGACTCTGGCCGAGGGCGACCGCCCACGCCTGGGTGGCACCGATCAGCACCGGCGCCACGACCGGCAGGATGAGCAGGGGGAGCAACGTCTCGCGCACCCGCAGCCCCGCCGCCAGGACGCCGTAGACAGTGCCGCAGGCCGCCAGCCCCACGGTCGCCGCGGCCGCGGCCGCCAATAGGAGCGCCGCCCCGCTGAGGGCGGTGCTGTACAAGATCACGATCCCGACCGCCAGCAGCGCCTCCAGCGCCACCAGCTCCAGGGCAATGGCGGCCGCCTTGCCCAGGAAGATCCCGGCCGGGTCGAGGCCCGACATCCGCAGCCCGTCGCCGGCCGCGTCGGCCGCCTCAACCGCAAAGCTGCGCTGCACCGCCAGCAGCGAGCAGAAGAGCACCGCCACCCAGAACAGGCCCGGCGCCGCGGTCTGGAGCACACTGCGCTCGGCCGACAAGGCGAAGCCGAACAGCACCAGCACGATGACGGCGAAGGGGGCCACCTGGTTGGTGGCGACCCGGGAGCGGGCCTCGATCCGCAGGTCCTTGCCCGCGATCAGCGCCGCATCACGCCACACGGGCGGCCTCAAGGGGTGGCAAAAACCCGGCCGGTGCCGAAGAACCCGCTTCCGAGGGAGCCTCGTCGGTGGTCGCCGGAGGAGCCGCCATGACCGGCCCCGGCCATACCTGGCCACCTACCATGCTCAGCGTCCGCTGGGCCAGCGCCATGGCCCGTTGCCGCTCGTGGGAGGCCAGCACCACGGCCGCCCCGGCGGCCACGGCCTCGCGGATGATGGCGTCCAGCAGGTCGCGGTGCTCGGCGTCGAGGCCGGCATGGGGCTCGTCGAGCAGCCACAACTCGGGCTGGCGGGCGACCAGGGCGGCCAGGGCGGTGCGGCGCCGTTGTCCCGCCGAGAGCCGGCCCGCAGGAACCTGGCGCAGCCGCCCCGCCAAACCGAGGCGGTCCAGCGCCGGCTCGATGGCAGCCGTGGCGCCTCCGGCGGCCTTGACCGCGAAGCGCACGTTGTCCTCCACCGTCAGGTCGTCGTAGAGCGCCGTGGCGTGGCCCATCAGGCCCACCCGGCGGCGTACCGCCCTGCGGTTGGCGGTCAGATCGCAGCCCAGCACCTCGGCCTGGCCCGACACGATGGCCAGCAGTCCCGCGCACGCCCGCAGGAGGCTGGTTTTGCCGGCGCCGTTGGCTCCCTGGAGCAATACCACCTCGCCCGGCTGCACCTCGAGGTCGGCGCCGGCGAGGACGGGGAAACCCCCGAGGAGGGCTACGGCTGAGCGGAGGCGGACGGCAGCGACCATGACAACGTCACAAAGCTACTGGCGCTCCCCGTTCATTCACCATCCGGGGCGGGCGGTTACAGGTTGAAGTGGTTCAATCCGGGCAGCTTGATGAACCAGTTCGACAATCGGTGGATGTTGTCGGTGAGCAGCAATACCCCGAGCGCCGCGAGCAGCAGGCCGGACACCAGATTGACCGCTCGCAGGTGGGCCTTGATCCAGCTGAACACTCCGGCCAGGCGGGCGAAGGCGAGGCCGCTGGCGATGAAGGGCACCCCCAACCCCAGCGAATAGCACAGCAGCATGGCCTCACCCCGGGCCAGGGTGCTCCCGGTATTGGACAGGGCCAGCACGGCACTGAGGGCGGGGCCGATGCATGGGGTCCACCCGAAGGCGAAGGCCATCCCCATCAACGGGGGGGCCCACGAACCGAGGGCCGACGGCAGGACGTGGAAGCGCCGCTCCTTCATCAGCCACGACGGCCGGACGACCCCCGCGAAGGCCAGGCCCATCACGATGATGACCACCCCGGCGACCTGGGTCAGCCCCGTTTGGTGGGTTTGCAGTGTCTTGCCCAGGACGCTGGCGCCGGCTTCGAATCCCGCGAACACCACCGTGAATCCGGCGACGAAGAGGAGTGCCGCGCGGAGCATGGTCCGCTGATCGGTCCTGGTCCCGACCTGCATTTCGGTGGCACTCAGGCCCGACATCAGCGACAGGTAGCTGGGGACCAGCGGCAGCACACACGGCGAGAGGAATGACGCCATGCCGGCCCCGAACGCCACGACGAAACCTACCGGCGAATGGGCGATCAGGTCCTGGGTGCTCACCGACCCTCGAAATGCGGAGGTCGGCGCTCACGGAAGGCGGCGATTCCTTCGGCGGCATCGGCGCTGGCCCAGGCCCGGCGGTAGGCCTCGGCCGATGCTGCGCCGTCGAGGCGGTTGAGGAGTTGTTTGTGCCCGGCCAGGCTGAGCGGCGCCAGAGCCGCCAGTTGCTTGGCCCAGGCCTGGGCGTCCGCCAGGTTGCCGGGCCGCTGGGCGAACCCGAGCCGCAATGCCGCTTCGGCGTCGAGTTCCTCGGCGCTCAGCAACAGGGTCCGGGCCGGGCCGTGACCGGCCAGGAGCGCCAGGCGCTGCACCGTCCAGTCGTCGACCATGAGACCCAGTTTGGCGGCCGGGATGCCGAAACGGGCGGTCGGGTCGACAACCCGCAGATCACAGGCCAGCGCCAGCTGCGTTCCCGCTCCCAGGGCGGCGCCATGGACGGCCGCGATGACGGGCAGCGGAATGGTGACGATCACCTCGAGCAGCTCCCGCAAGGCGCTGGCCAGCTCGGTGCCATGCACCAGTCCCAGGTCGGCCCCGGCGCAGAAATGGGGACCGGCGCCGGTGAGGACGATGGCCCGGACGCCCCCGCGTGCCGCCGCCCCGACCTCCGCCGCCAGCCGCTCGCACGTTGCCACATCGAGAGCGTTGCGCCGGTCCTGCCGATCAATGGTGATGGTGGCGGTTTCAGGCACGGGCACGGGCGGATTGCAGGTTTACCGAAGTCGCCGGCGGGGTCACAAGTACAGGTGTGGTGTTCCTGATCATTTCCATCCTGATTTTCGGCCTCATCATCGGCGCCTTGGCTCGATTGTTGGTTCCGGGCCACAACCCTATGGGCCTGTTCATGACTGCCCTCGTCGGCATCGGCGGTGCCCTGCTCGGTGGGTTTATCGCCCGCCTGATCTGGCCCCTTCCCGCCAACCACCGCCTCGGGGTGTTCATCTGCGAGGTGCTGGGCGCCGCCGCCATCGTGGCGCTGGTCAGCGGCAGCCGCCGCCGGCGCGCCTACTACTAGGACCCGGACCACTCCGGGGGACGCTTCTCCCGGAAGGCGGCCATCCCCTCCCGGGCGTCATCGGTGCCCGTGACAACCGACAGCAGCGGGTGGAGTACGGCCAGTGCCTCCCCTGCCGCCAGGTCCCAAACCGCATAGAACGAGTCCCGGCCCAGCTTCATGGCTGTCGCTGACTTCGCGGCCAGAGTCGCCGCCAGCTCTCTGACGACGGTGTCGAGTTCGGCGGCCGGGACGACCTGGTTGACGAATCCGAGCCGTTCGCCTTCGGTGGCCGATACCCGACGCCCGGTGAGCATCAGTTCCAGGGCCTTCTTGGGCGGCATGGAGCGAACGAGGGGCACCGTGATCATGAACGGCCACAGCCCGATGTCGATCTCGGGGGCCGCGAAGACGCTCTCCTCGCTGCACACGACCAGGTCGCAGGCGAGGGCGAGGCCGAAGCCGCCCGCCACCGCGTAGCCCCGGACTGCCGCGATCACCGGTTTGCCGAGCGACCACAGTTGGCCGAACACCGCCGCCAGGCGTCCCCGGGCCTGGTGGAGCGCGGCCACCGAGGCGCCCGACGCCATAGCGGAAAGGTCGATCCCGGAGCAAAACGCCGCCTCGCCGGCGCCGGTGAGGACCACGACCCGCACCTCGGCGTCACCGCCCGCCGCGGCCAGACAGCGCCCCAGCTCCTCGACCGCGGTCCAAGTCAGGGCGTTGCGCCGCTCAGGCCGATTGATCGTGATGCGTGCGACCCGGTCGGCTACCGAGTACAGCACTTCATGGTCCGTACTGTCAGCTGGCACCGACCGGACGGTAGCGTCTCGCCTCGATGTTCTACGTCACCGGGCTGGCCCTGGTCGCCGGCACGGTGATCGGACTGGCCAGCGGAGGGCGGTTGCGCTTTCTGCCCCGGCACCGGTTGCGGGCCTGGTGGTTGGTCATCGCCGGTTTCGGGCTGCAGTTGGCGACCGACCGCTTCAGTATCGGTTTCCTTGGCACCGCCCTGCCCGTCGCCGGGGCGACCGCCTTGCTGGCCTTCGCGGCGCTCAACCCGAACCTGGTCGGCATCGGCGTGGTCGCGGTCGGCGTGGCCGCCAACGCCCTCGTCATCGGCCTCAACGGCGGGATGCCGGTGCGCTCCGGCGCCGTGGTGGCCGCCCACGTCGCCACCCGGGCGCAGGAGCCGGTGCTCAACTACGGCTCCCGCCACCACCGCGAAGTTCCTCGCGACCGGCTGCGGCCGCTCGCCGACACCATCCCGGTGCCGCTGTTCAAGGAGGTCCTCTCGGTCGGCGACCTGATCCTGGCGGTTGGCGTGACGGCCACCATCGCCCGCTTGTTCCACCCGGTGGCCCGTCACCTGGCCGGATCCGGCGTCCACAACGACACAGGACCTGCGAAGCGCGCGCGCCCGGGCGATCGCGCGCGCACGACGGTGCCGGACGCCCCTGGGCGCACACAGTTGCCCCAGCGCGCACAGAATCCGGAGACGGTGGCTTTTGTTCCGGACGATTCAACCGAGACCACCGATACCAACGATCCGCCGACATCATTTCAGCCGGGATGAGCTCGCCCCAGGTAGCCATCGTGTCGTTCCGGCTGGGTGGCACTGACGGCGTCTCGGTCGAAGCGGCCAAATGGGCATGGGCGTTCGCTCAGCTGGGTTACAACGTGAGCACCGTGGCGGGTGAGGGCCCCGTCGACCACCTCATCGGAGGCCTGGCCGCGGGGGCGGAACTGGGGCGCGCGACCGAGCCCCCACCCCTTGACCCCGCCGACCTCGAACGAGCCCTGGAGGGCGCCGACCTGGTCGTGGTCGAGAACCTCCTCTCGCTCCCCCTGAACCCGGTCGCGGCGGCCGTCGTCGCCATGACCCTCAAAAACCGAAGGGCCATCCTCCGTCACCACGACCTGCCTTGGCAGCGGGAACGCTTCCGGTACGACCCCCCGCCGCCCCACGACCGGGCCTGGCGCCACGTCACCATCAACGACCATTCCCGCCGGGAGTTGGCAGATCGCGGGATCCCCGCCGTCACCATCGCCAACTCCTTCGACCCCCACCCGCCACCGGGGGACCGCACCGCCACGCGCCGCCTGCTGGAGCTGAGAGAGGACGACTACCTCGTCGTCCAGCCCACCCGGGCCATCCCGAGAAAGAACGTCCCCGCCGGCATTGCCATGGCCGAGGCCCTGGGCGCGACCTATTGGCTGCTCGGCCCGGCCGAGGAGGGATACGGCCCGACCCTCAAACGTCTCTTGGACCGCGCCACCGTCCCCGTCCACCACCGCCCGATCGAAAACATCGACGACGCCTACGCAGCGGCCGACGTGGTGGTATTCCCGTCCCTCGCCGAGGGGTTCGGGAACCCGCCCCTCGAAGGCTCCCTCCACCGCCGCCCGGTCGCCATCGGCCGTTACCGGGTCGGCCAGGAGCTGCGGGCCCGGGGCTTCCGCTGGTTCGACGCCGACGCCGACGCCGACGCCGACGCCGACGCCGACGCCGTCGCCGACTCCGTCGCCGACTCCGAGGCCGACCCCGACCCCGAACCCGACCCCGACTCCGACTCCGAAGCCGATGGCGACGCCGGCGCCGGTGCCCGCGACCACGAAGCCCTCAGGCAATTCCTCAGCTCCCCCGACGCCGGGTTGCTGGACCACAATGAGCACATCGCCCGTACTGAGTTCTCGCTCGAACAACTCCCGGCCACCCTTTCCCACCTCCTTTCCACATGACGGACCCCATCCTCGCCAGACGGGCCCGGTACGCCCGCCTCGCCAACTGGGGCAATCGGATCGGCTACCTCCTCCTCCTCGTCGCCATGGTGGCCTTCGGCGCCGGCTTCCTGGCCGGGTTCCCGCATCTCGCGGTCAGCGTCAGCCTGATCGGGCTGGTCGGGGCGTGTGTGGTGCTTCCCCCGGCCATCGTGGCCGGCTACGCGGTGAAGGCGGCAGAACGGGAGGATCGCAAGGCAGGGCGCCTATAGCCTCGCCGCCATGACGAAAGCGGCCGTGCTGGTAGCCGTGGGACAACCGTTGGAAGTGCGCACCGACGTGGAGGTCGCCGCTCCCCACGCCGGTGAGGTGCTGGTTCGGATGGCGGCGTCGGGCGTGTGCCATTCCGACCTGTCAATGCAGAACGGGACCCTCCTGACTCCGACACCGGTCGTGCTCGGCCACGAGGGGGCGGGCGTCATCGAGGCGATCGGCGAAGGCGTCACCGACCTGGCCCCGGGCGACCACGTCGTCATCTCCTGGGTGCCGCAATGCGGCGAGTGCTACTTCTGCCAGCGGGGCCAGCCGGAGATCTGCGAGGCCAGCACCATGAGCGTCGCCATGGGGTGGATGCTGGATGGGACGACCCGTTTCACCTCCGGGGGCCAGGCGGTGCACCAGATGGCGGCGGTCGGGACGTTCTCGGAGCTGAGCGTCATCCCCGCCGTCAGCGCCATCAAGATCCCCGCCGACCTCGACCTCAAGGTGGCGGCGCTGATCGGCTGCGGCGTGCTGACGGGAGTGGGGGCGGCGTTGAATACCGCCGACATCACCGCGGGCGACACGGTGGCGGTAATGGGCTGCGGCGGGGTCGGGCTCAATGTGATCCAGGGGGCGGTCATCGCCGGCGCCAGCCGGGTCATCGCCGTCGACGTCCACGAATCGAAGCTGGAGCTGGCCGGCCGGTTCGGCGCCACCGAGGTGGTCAACGCCGACAAGCGGGATGCGGTCAGCGCCGTCATGGAACTGACCGGCCAGCGGGGCGCCGACGTCGCCTTCGAGGTCATCGGCCTCCAACAGACCATCGACCAGACCATCACCATGACCCGGCGAGGCGGCCAGACGATCCTGGTCGGTGTGCCCCGGATGGACGCGGTCGTCAACGTGGCCGCCTTCTTCGGGGTGGTGCTGGCCCAGAAGACCATCCGGGGCTGCTGGTACGGCAGTTCCGACGTCCGCCGGGACGTGGCCCGGATCATCGGTTTCTACCGGGACGGCAAGCTGAAGCTGGACGAACTGATCGCCCGCACGATCACGCTGGAACAGATCAACGAGGCGTTGGCGACCCTCCAGACAGGGGAGGCAGCCCGCTCGGTGATCGCCTACTGAGCGCTCGGGGCCGGTGTCAGAACGGGCGCTAACCGGTGACCGGCCCGGCGCCACCAGGACCTCCCGGGGGGCCGATGCGGTACCGGCGACGGCGGGCTTGGGCGGCGAGCAGGCTGATCGCCGCCACCCGGGCGGGAGCGGGCCGCAGCGGCTCCGGGGGCCGGGTGGAGTCGCGAACCGGAGTCGCCCGGGGTGCCTTCACACTTCAGAGGTTCGCCAGGTAACTAGTCAATTCCTACTAGTCATTTGCGGGGATCTCGGGCAAGGTCGCCCAGTGTGGCATTCTCAGCGAGTTCCATGAACCGAGCCTGCGGTCCGACGTTGCCCGGCGGCATGCCGATGAGCCGATGAGCACCGAATCGCTTCGCGCCCGTCCTGCCTCGAGCCGGCTCCCCGCGGCCCGGCGGCGGCGCCAATTGCTCGATGTGGCCGTCGACGTGTTCGCCGAGCGGGGCTTCCACGGCACGTCGATGGACGAGGTGGCCGAGGCCGCGGGGGTTACCAAACCGGTCCTCTACCAGCACTTCGACTCCAAACGGGAGCTGTACCTGGAGCTGCTGGAGGACGTCGGCGGCCACCTGGTGTCAACCGTGACCGCCGCCGTCGGTGGCGCCACGGGTCCCCGCCAGCGGGTGGAGGCCGGTTTCGGGGCCTACTTCGAGTTCGTGACCGAGCAGACCAACGCCTTCCGGCTCCTCTTCGGTAGCGGGGCCCGGCGCGACGAGGAGTTCAACGACGCCGTGCGCCGGGTCGAGGACATCATCGCGGCCGCCATCGCCACCCTCATCGAGGCAGACATCTCCAACGACCACCGCCAGCTGTTGGCCTACGGCATCGTGGGCCTGGCCGAGGTCAGTAGCCGCCAGTGGGCCAGCTCCCGCAACGTCGACGACCTGAACGAGCAGGAACGGGCCGACGAGGCGGTCCGCCTGTCGCGCCGGGTCAGTGAGCTGGCGTGGGCTGGCCTTCGGGGGGTCCACCGCGACCCCTGAGCGGGAGGAAACGGCTGAGGGCCAGGCCTGAGGTGGCCAGCAGGGCCGCCAAAGCGACCAGAGCCAGGCCGGCCAGTGATTTCTCGGGGCTGGGGACGGTGCGCTTCGTCAACGGCAGGGCGGGGGAAAACGCGACCGGTGCCGGGAGGGCGATCGGGAGCGGGACGACCGTGACCGGCGTCGAGTTCGACGTCGCCTTGATGGCGCTTATCAACGCCGGGACCGCTTTGATGGCAGCCGCTTGCCAGGCGTCGAGGAGCGGTTTCGGGTCCACCCCGGCTCCCCCGAGCGGGTGCACCTCGAAGTGGTCGTGGGGGCCGGTGGCGTCGCCGGTGGCCCCCACGAAACCCACCACCTGGCCCACCTTGACGGCGGCGCCGGTGGTGAGCCCGCTCACGGTGGCACTCAGGTGGCCGTTGAGGTAGAAGGTCTTGTCGGGCCCGGTGATGATGGCGGCGACGCCGTAACCGGTGGGATCGTTGAAGTCGTACCGCAGTATCCCGTCGATGGGTGAGCGGATCGGCGTGCCCTGGGCACAGATGATGTCATCGCCCTGGTGCAGTCTCGGGATGGGGCCGGGCCGGGGCTCCAGCCAGTCGTCGGTGTAGAAGGCGGGTCCCGCGATCGGGAACTGGCCCATACCCACGATCATGGCCTGCTGGGCGTTGTAGCCCAGCTGGGTGAGAGGGGCCAGTGCCGACAGGAGGGCGGCATCGTTGCTCGGAGGCGTCCGGTGCACCGAGTTGGCGATGGCCAGGAGATCCAGGGGGAACGTGGTCGCGGTGGTCGTGGTCGACGTGGTCGAGGGGGTCGAGGTGGTCGTCGTCGCCCCTGGCTTGGCGGTCGTGGTGGTGGACCGGGGCTTGGTGGTGCTGGTGGTCGGTGCCGGGGCGCTCGTGGTCGGGGTGGTGCCGGGCGGGGCGGTGGTGGATTGGGCCTGGGCGGCGGGCGCCAGCCAGCCCAGGCCGACCACGAGGGTGGTCAGCGCTACGGTCAGGGGCCCCCGGCCGGCCCTGCCTCTCGCCCATCTGGTACGTCCGCGGATGCGCCATTCTGCCGGTAGCGATGGCCGGGCGCCACTGATGCGACGGGTGGCGGCCAATCGGGTCGATTTAGAGTAGCCCCCAGACACCGATTCGAGGAGCCCACCATGTCGCCCACTGCGGTTGCGCAACCGAACCCGACGGCCATCAAAGTCATGGCTGCGCTGGCGGGTGCCATCTCTCTCGGCGTGCTCGTACAGGCGGTTACCGGTGGCGTCATGGCCCGGAATTCGACCGGGAAGAGCCTGATCAACGCTCACTCCGGCGTGGCCTACCTGGTGGCCGTTATCGCCCTGGCGGCGGTCGTGGTGGCATTTCTCATGTGGCGGGGCCGGGCCGGGGGGTCGGTCGTCGTTGCCGAGACGGTGGCGCTGCTGGTCGGCGCCGTCGTCCAGATCGGCCTGGGCCGGCAGATCGGCAAGCTGGGCGAGGCGGGCAAGCACCCGGGGCTGCTGGCGGTGCACATCCCTGTCGCCCTGCTCGTCTTCGGCCTGGCAATGCACCTGTCGACTTTCGTGGCCAACGTCCGGCGCCGCGCCGTCTGACCCCCGCCGACAGGGCCACCCATCGCGATCCCGACGGTCCGGCGGGCCCTAGCCAACCCGAGATCGGAACCCTGACCGGAGGGCCGACGGGGTGGGAAGTAGAGTCCAAAACGGCGTGCCGGACGGAATGCGAACCCAGACCCGACCCGGGATGCGGCACCACCATGCGTCGCGTCGGACCATTGTCCGGCGGCGGGTCGCCGCCGTGGTGGTGGTGCTCCTGGTGGTCGGCGTCGTCGGGTACGGGCTGAACCGACTCGGCGGCGGATCGCCGCCCAAGGTCAGCGCGTCCAACACCGGGCCCGGCAAGGTCAAAACAGTGCCCGCGGCCGCCGGTCCCCAGACCCTCCACCTGGCGCCGGCGGGATGGCTGCTTCCCGCCCCGCTCTCGCGCGCCGTCGCCTTGGCCGCCGGGCCCCGCATCCGCCTGTACGGGGGTCTCGGCACCGCTAACGCCACTACTGCCAACGTCGTCGACCTCGATCCGGCCACCGGCCAGCCGACCCCGGTCGGAGCTCTCACCGACCCTGTCCACGACGCAGCCGGCGCCGTCCTGCCAACCGGGCCAGTGGTGTTCGGGGGGGGCGCCAAGACCGTCGTCGCGACCGTTCAAGGCATCCAAGGGCCGGGTACCCAGGTGAGGCGGCTCGGCGCCCTGCCGGCGCCCCGGGCTGACCTGGCAGCCGTGGCCGTCAACGGCCAGGCCATCGTGGTCGGCGGCTACGACGGAACCACCTGGAGTGCCGACGTCTTGGCGACCACCGACGGTGTCCAGTTCACGGTGCTCAGCCACCTGCCCCAGCCGGTCCGCTATCCGGCCGTGGCCGCGGTTGGCGGCCGAGTCTTCGTCATCGGCGGTGAGCTGCCGGGCCCGGCCGGCAAGACCGCCGACTCCACCGCCATCCAGGTCATCGATGTCGCAGCCCGCACCGCCACCATGGCGGGCAACCTGCCGGTGGGGATCTCACACGCCGCGGCCGCCGTCGTCGGGGGCGCCCTCTACCTGTTCGGGGGCCGCTCGTCGGGGCATGTGACCGACACCGTCTCCGCCGTTGACACCTCGACTATGGCCGTGAGGGCGGTCGCCGCCCTTCCTGTCGCCGTTTCCGATATGGCGGTGACCACGGCCGGCAACACCACCTACCTGCTGGGCGGCGAGGACGAATCCGGTCACCCGGTGGCGCTGGTCGCCAAGGCCGACTTGGCGCCGGCCACGGCAGGTACCGGACCCGGCACCGGGCCCCCGTTCAACGGGAAGCTCCTCATCGCCGACCGGGGCAACAACCGGCTGCTCGTGGTCGATACCGCCAAGACCATCATGTGGCAGTTCCCCTCGGCCACCGCCCCGGCCCCGGCGGTGGGCTTCTACTTCCCCGACGACGCCTTCTTCGGGAAGAAGGGCTCGGTCATCATCACCAACCAGGAAGAACAGAACACCATCATCGAGCTGTCGTACCCGGCGGGCGCGGTCGTCCACAGCTACGGCCACCCCGGCAAGGCCGGCGTCGCGGCCAGCTACCTCAACCAGCCCGACGATGCCTATCTGCTGGCCGACGGCCGGGTGACCGTGGCCGACGCCAAGAACTGCCGGATCCTGTTCCTCAACCCCGACTTCACCTACCAGAGCGAGTTCGGCAGCTCCCACAAATGCGTCCACAAGCCTCCCAACGAGATCGGCTACCCGAATGGCGACACCCCGCTGTCCAACGGAGACTTCCTGGTGTCAGAGATCAACGGGTCCTGGGTCACCGAATTCCGTCCCGACGGCAGCGCCGCATGGAGCGTCAAGCTCCCGATCGGCTACCCCTCGGATCCCCAGCAGCTGGGCCCCGACCTCTACCTGATCGCCGACTACAGCAAGCCCGGCGGCCTGTACGAGTTCACCCGGGAGGGTCAGATTGTCTGGAGCTACAAGTTCGCCTCGGGCGAGCCCATGCTCGACCATCCCAGCCTGGCCGAGGTCCTGCCCACCGGGCTCATCTGTGTCAACGACGACTACCGGCACCGGGTGGCCATCATCGATCCCAACACCAAGAGGATCGTCTGGCAGTACGGCCAGACCGACGTGGCGGGCACGGGCGCCAACCTGCTCAACATCCCTGACGGTTTCGACCTGCTGGCGCCGGACGGGTCCACCCCCACTCACCCCCAGACCGGCTGAGGCCGCCGCCGGGCCTGCGCCTCGGGCGGCCCGCGCTTCCGGCCCCGCCCTCGCACCTCGCGTCGTTCACCAACCGGCCGTCGTTCACCAACTGGCCGTCGCTCACCAACTGAGGCCGTCGTCACGTTCGGCGTAGGCCGCCACCCGGGCCAGGGTCGCCCGACCGACGGTGCGGTAGGTGGGACGATTGTCGTGGCCAAGCACCAGCAGCATGAGCCCGAGGTGGGTCGCCCAGCCCAGGGCGCGCCACCCGAGGGAGTCGCTGAACCCTCCGTAGGCGCCACCGAACATGGGCATCGCGGAAGTCGGCAGGAGCATCCACGCCGCGGCCAGGTCGGTCGCCGGATCGCCGCCTCCGAGGTCCCCGAAGTCGATAACCGCGGCCAGGGTCCCGTCCTCGATGAGCATGTTGGCCGGGTGGAGGTCGCCGTGGAGCCACACCGGGGGGGCGCTCCAGGGAGGGGCTGCGAGAGCCCGGTCCCAGACCGCTTGGATCGCCGGGAGATTGACATCGTTCTCGATGCCCCCCTCCTTCATCACGGTTAGCGAGGCCAGGCGGGCCTCGAACGCCGCCACCCGCTCGCGTAGCGGTCGTCCCCGCACCGGGTTCCAGGGCGCCGTCGGTGGGGCTGGCTGATGCAGAGCCCGGAGGAAGCGCCCCAGGCGCTGGGCCGCATCGCCGACGGCGACATCGTCGAGGAGGGCGCGATCGCCCGGGATACCCCGCAACCAGGGCACGATGGACCAAAACCACGGGTATTCCTCGGAGGGCTGTCCGAGTCGGACCGGGACCGGAATGGGAAGCGGGAGGCGGGGCGCCAGCTCCGGCAACCAGCGCTGCTCGTTGACGATCAGGGGGGCGGACAGCGCCCGCCGGGGCAGGCGGACCAGCAACTCGCCGCCCAGGCGCCACAGCGTGTTGTCCCAACCGGCGTCGAGCTCCCGCAACTCCAAGCCGGCCAAATCCCGGTGCTGCTCGGTGAGCAGCGACCGCACCATGGCCTCGGTGACGTCGATCTCCGCCGGCGGCCAGTGCATTTGGCCCAGCCTAGGGATGACGGCCTCGTCGCCGGTCAGTGGTGGCCGGTCACGGCTGGGACGAAGGCGCCCGCCAGCGCTAGCCGGGGCGACCGCTGGCAGCCATCGATCGCAGCTCCTGCTCCTGCTTCGCCAGGCGCGGCGCTCTTATCATTGACCCATGCTCCGTCCGCGACCGGATCCGCGGGGACCCGGCCAGGAGTCAGTCTGGGACTACCCCCGTCCACCTCGCCTCGAGCGCTCCGACACCCCAATCCGGATCGTCCTGGGTGGGGTGACGATCGTCGACACCGACCACAGTTGGAGGGTCCTGGAGACCAGCAGCCCGCCGGTGCACTACCTCGATCCCGGCGACTTCATCGACGTCGTGCTGCAGCCGGCGGCGGGCGAGAGCTGGTGCGAATGGAAGGGCCGGGCGTCGTACTACGACCTGGCGGCAGGCGGCAGCGTGGCCCGCCAGGCGGCCTGGTGCTACCGCGCCCCGACCCCTCCGTTCGCCCCTCTCGCGGGCTGGGTCGCCGTCTACCCGGGCCGCGTCGACGCCTGTTACCTCGACGGTGAGCCGGTGCGGGCCCAGCCCGGGGACTTCTACGGCGGCTGGATCACGTCGCGGGTTACGGGCCCCTTCAAAGGAGATCCGGGCACGCTGGGCTGGTGACAGCCTACGTCGTGCTGTCTGGCCCCCGCCGCGGTCCTCATCTTGAATCCGGTCCTCTGACTACGGCGCGCCTGCCATCCAAGGTCAGTTGGACCATCGGGGCCATCGTCCCACCGAAATGGCGGCGCACCTCCTCGGGGCCCCCGCTTTCCAGGTCTTCGGGATGGCGGCCGTGAAGGGCGTAGGAGTCGACGAAACTGACGGTTCGCAGGTCGTTGAGGACCAGCCAGGAGTAAGCCTGGAAAGGCTCTTCGGGCGGGTTCCGGAGTACCAGGCCCGACCCGTTGAGAGGCTCGTAGGGGCCCAACAGGCTGGGGCCGACAAAACCGTACAGACCCGTCGGACCGGATACCTCGGGATGGAAGGTCCGCTGCTGGGTGGAGAAGAACAGATAGAAGTGCCCGCCAAAGACGACGACGTGGGGCCGTTCGAGTTCGTTGTTGACGCCGTCTGCGGCGATGAGCGGATCAAGTAACTCCCACTTGTCACCGCGGGCCCGCGCGATGCCGATGCAGCCGTTGAAGTCGGACGTCGCCTGCGCCAAGGACGCCGTGAAGAGAAGATACGCCTGCCCCGAATGGGGATCGCGGAAATAGAACGGGTCACGGAATGCCTTGATGAAGCCAGGTGCTCCCGTGGCCTGGGCTGCGACCAGGTACCGCGCCCCGTCGGCCACGACCACTTCCCGGTGCTCGCTCCATTCCGTGATCTCAGGCTCCCCACCCCGGCAGCGCAACCACGCTGACGCCCCCATGATGCGCTGCCGGAACGTCGGCGACGCCTCCCCTTTGGTCCCGGCCGCGGTGTAATAGGCGGCCAGCCGGTTGGTGCCGGGGTCGAAGATCAAGCAGCCCGCCCATTCCCGGCTGCCTGCGGAGGCGCCGTCGGGGAACAGCGGCCCGACGTCGCGACCCGCCATCATCAGCCGGATGCGGGCGGTGTCGTGCCGGGCTCCGGGATGGCCCACCGCCGGGGCCGAGAGACCCGCCCACAGGTGGGCGCCGCACACGGTGGCGACGGCGCCGTCTTCTTGTCGCAGCGGCCACAAATCCCAGAAGTCGACGCCTGGCAGGAGCCGGGGCATCCCGGCATCGTCGATGACCGGTGTGAAAGACGACGGGTCGTCAACGAGGGCCGAGACGTGATCCCGCGTCCAGCGGGTGGTCACCATCGCTCAGCCGTCACCGAGGCGGAGAGTGCGGCCGGCAAGCACCGTGAGCGGTCGGGGCGCCGAAGGGTGGGAAAAGGGCGCACAACTGGTACACCGGTGGACTGACTCGGACTGAGATCGGTCATGGCTCTATCGTCGCGCCGGCTCGCCCTCCATCATCGGGGCGGCAAAGGCATGCCCGGCGGTCCGGCCTGGCGATCTGTCCGTACCCGCCGGTCGCCACAGCACTTCAGGGGCTGGTGGTGAGCTCCGCCAGGGCGGGGACGACCCGATCCCCCAGCCGGCGGGCCAGTTCCACCGGGTCGCCCTGGGGCATGATGGCGGCGCCGGTCACACCGAGGGCGGCATATTGGGCCATGCCGGCGATGAAGGCGTCGACGTCGTCGAGGGGGTTGCCGAAGGCCAATACGGTGGGTTCGATGGTGGCGTAGTCGCGGCCCTCGGCATCGCAGTGGCGCTTCAGGACGTCGAGCTTGTGGGCGACCACATCGACGCCGGCGCCAAACAGGTTGCAGGCGTCGGCGTAGCGGGCCACCAATCGAAGCGTCTTGCGCTCCCCGCTGCCGCCGATGAGGATCTTCGGTCTTGGTTGGCTGACGGGGCGGGGGGAACACAGGGTCGCGGCCAGCTGGTAGTGGCGACCCTGGTAGGGGCCGTCGTTGTCGCTCCACATCTGCAGGCAGATCTGCAGTGTCTCCTCGAGGCGTTCGAAACGTTCCGCGACCGGCGGGAACGGCACCCCCAGCCCCCGGTGCTCGCGTTCATACCAGGCGGCACCGATCCCGAGTTGGGCTCGTCCCTCAGATAGCACGTCGAGGGTGGTCACTATCTTGGCCAGCAGGCCGGGGTAGCGGTAGGTGACCCCGGTCACCAGCAATCCCAGGCGCATTGTGGAGGTGTGGGCCGCCAGGAATCCCAGCGAGGTGTACCCCTCCAGCATCGGGTCTGAGGCGGGCGCGAGCTGGTCCATCTGAAACCAGTGATCCATGAGGCTCAGCTCCGCGATACCCGATGCCTCGGCGGCAGCGGCGGTGGCCGCCAGGATGGAGGCAATGCTCTGCGGTTGGCCGGGCCAGTTGAAGCTGGACAGGTGCAAGCCGAGTTCCACGGTAAGCCTCCAGTAGGCCGAACGGGCCATGCCCCCCGACCCTATCGCCCTGGATAAGGATCCCATCGCGGACCTGCGGTCGGAGGTCGGAGGTCGGAGGAGACGAACAAGGCTCGCACCGACTAACCGTGTACGAGCGCCAGAATCCGGGCCCGGTTCGGCCTCCTCGCAGGTGCTTTCGTGGTGGCCGGCTTTATTCTCAACGCCAAAGGCTCTTTGGGTTCGTTAGGTCTGGGCGGCGACGCATGACCTGGATCGGTCTTGGGTCGAGCGCGAGTCCGGACGCGCATCCCTAACGTAGCCTATTTACCGCGATCGTTCATTGCATTCACCGTGGCTTCGATAGTGCCGACAATGGCGGGATTCGGTTCTCGGGACATCCGCGCGGTTGAGCCAACGGGGGATCGGCGAGCACGAGGAAGCTGACGCCCGTGGGCAGCGTATTTGTGCGGGCGCGGCGTCTGATGTCGTCCCCCCCCGTGTGTCTCAACCGACTGCGAGGTGCTCCTTCTCGAGAGCGGCTAGCAGCAGGTCGGGGATGACGCTCCAGCCGGCATCCGCGGACAACGTCTCGAGCTGCTCGTTGTGTGCGCCATAGAACGCCAACAACACCTTTCGGAATTCGGCGAACCTGGCTTCAGTCCCGATGGCGGTGGCGATCTCCGTCAAGGTGGTGAGAGGCACCCAGCCACCCAGAGACAGACATTGGATCTTGCCCGGCGGGACTGCCTTGCCCTTGAGGGCGAACGCCGCAGTGTCGATGGGGTCCTTCTCCCAATCGGTTGGATTCCAGGTGTTCTCGAAGCGGAGCACAAGGGCCTCTTCCCCCAGACAAATCTGAGCGAACAACGACTCGGCGCCCTCGTCACCTAGTCCGGCTTTCTCCGCCAGTACGCTCACGATACATGGGCCGTGAAGCCCGAACAGGTCGTTCTGGCGCAGCCGGAGCGAGAGATACCGCTGGGTCAGCTTGCCGACAGTGGCAACGAAAACCTTATTCCTCGAATCGCTGGCCGATGAGACATTCATCTCGGCATTAGCGTTCTGATACGACGACCCGCCGACGGCGCCGCCGGCAGCCGGATTTAGCCCTTCAGCGAAGATCCGCTTCAGGTTGGCGTAGGACGTGACGTGGTAGTAGAAGCCCGGCTGCTCGACCCTCCCCTTGCGCGTCTTCTCCTTGGGCTGTGTAGGGTCGGCGCCGATGTCAGGAAGCTTCGCATTCGGATTGTTGCGGAAGTCGTAGCGGCCCGAAGCTGAAACGCTGCGCTTCTCGTAAGAGTCGTCCGAACTGGACTCATGGGCCTTCATGCCGAACGGATCTATGTCCGCCTTTGCACCTTTACGCTCGGCCACTTGCGCGCGCCCGACATCGAGCATATTCTTGACATCGTCGAAAATCAGCTCCTGTTGCGATTGCACCCACCGTGCCAGGATCAGGGCGAGCTCGCCGTCGTTCGCCGGATTCAGCTTGATCCCTGCCTTGTTGATCTCCTGCCTCAGCGCCTCACGCGTCCTGATCTCGCTGTCAGGAGCACCGTCGCGGAGCTTTACGTAGCGTCGCACGGTCGGTGCCCGCGCATCACTCGGACGCGGGACGGTATGGGCGTGCAGCGCGGCCTGCCCAGTAAGTAGTCCCAGCACCGCTCGGTTGCCCACTAGCCGCTGGAGGCGCATGATCTCGGTATATGGCGTCGGGAGCGGCGGCTCGCCGTTGGTCGGTGGCCCGAGAACAGGAGAACGACCTTCTTTTGCCTTCTCGAGTCCAGAGATCCGATCTGCTCCCACGTTGACCTCTTTTCACACGCATGGCCATGCTCGAGGGACGTCAGTACTTTAGCAAGCCTCCAATCCTCCACGGCAATGGGAGCAGCCCCAAGCTGGCTCGGCAGATCGTCTCGTCGGCGACTGGGTGGTCTCGCACACTCTCGAGGGTGCCGACATCTGCCGGTGCGTTGTCTCAGCTTCATACCACCCGGGCGTGCCGATGCGGGCGTGCCGGTTCTTCCCAGATTCTGGGCGAGAGGAGGGCCGCCTGATCCCCGTTGCGCCGAAGCAGTGGCAGTGTGTCCCCTATTTCTGACTCCGATTCAGCGAATGTGCACGCCAGAGATGGCGCGACTGATGATCAGGCGCTGGATTTCGGAGGTCCCTTCGAAGATGGTGTAGATCTTCGAATCCCGGTGCCAGCGCTCGACCGGGTAATCCCTGGTATAGCCGTAGCCCCCGAGGATCTGGATGGCCTGCTCGGTGACCCACACCGCGGTTTCGCCCGCGAACAACTTCGACATCGAGCCCTCTCCCGAGGTAAAGGTCTGGCCGGTCCGGCCCATCCAGGCGGCCCGCCAGACCAACAGGCGGGAGGCGTCGATGCGCATCTTCATATCGGCCAGCTTGAAGGCGATGCCCTGGTTCTCGATAATCGCCCGGCCGAACTGCTTGCGCTCCTTGGCGTAGTCCAGCGAATATTCGTAGGCGGCCCGGGCGATACCGAGCGCCTGGGCCCCTACCGTCGGCCGGGACGCCTCGAAGGTGGCCATGGCCGCCTGGCTGCGCCCGCTGGGTCGCCCTTCGCGCACCCGGGCCAGCCGCTCGTCGAGCTTGTCCTTGCCACCGAGCAGGCAGCGCCCGGGAACCCGCACGTCGCTCAGCACGACCTCGGCGGTGTGCGACGCCCGGATGCCCATCTTCTTGAACTTCTGGCCCTGGGCCAGGCCGGCCGTCCCCGGGGGCACGACGAAGCTGGCCTGCCCCCGAGCGCCCAACGTCGGGTCGACCGACGCCACGATGACGTGGATATCGGCGATCCCCCCGTTGGTTATCCACGTCTTGGTGCCGTTGAGCACCCATTCGTCGGTCGCCTGGTCGTAGACGGCCCGGGTCCGCAGCGAACTCACGTCGCTGCCGGCGTCGGGTTCGGACACGGCGAACGCCGCCAACTGGATCTTCTCAGGGGTGCCGAAGCACTGCGGAACCCATTCCATGACCTGCTCGGGCGTGCCGTTGGCGTAGATCCCGACCACGCCGAGGGTGGTCCCGAAGATGGCCAGGGCAATGCCGGCGTCCCCCCAGGCCATCTCCTCCATCACGATCGGCAGCAACAGCCCGGTCGGGTCGGCCCAGGCGTTGGCCACGAAGTCCAGCGAGTACAGCCCGCACTGGGCCGCCTCCTGGATCACTGGCCAGGGGGTCTCCTCACGCTCGTCCCACTCGGCTGCCACCGGCCGCATGTTGTTCTCCGCGAAGTCGTGGACCCACTTCTGGATCTGGGTCTGGTCCTCGTTGAGCTCGAGGGAAAAGTCGCCCACCGCCGCGCCTCCAAATAGGTATGTTACTAGAGAGTAATATAAATTGCGCGAGCAAGCAAGGGGGAAAGTTGCCCGGTCGATCGGCTTGGCTCGCCTGGCTGGGGCGGCGTCGGTGCGGTCGTGGCTGGGCCTGGCGCCGGCGGAACCTCACCGGGAGCAGCCGACGCGACTGAGGGTGTCGGGATCAAATCGAGGATTTGGCGTTACGCTTCCAGGAATGCGCGGCGAGAAGACGGCGGGCTCCGACGACACGGTCGCCGGTCATCTGCACGACGCTTGGCAGCTGGCCTTCGTCGTGGTGGCCGATGGCGACCTGTCCACCAAAGCCGTCACCAAGGCGTTCATCGACGTGTCGCCCGAAGATGTCGCATCCTCGGGACCCTCCCGCCTGGAGCTGCTCGCCACTACCTTGCGCATCAGCCTGACTCGGGCCGCCGACAATCCGGACCGGGAGTCGGCCTCCGCGGTGACCACCGCCTTGTGGCAGCTCCCAGCCGAGCAGCGGGCCGCGCTGTGGCTGGCCAAGGTCAACCAGCTCGACAACGCGTCACTGGGCACGGTGCTCGGCCTGACGTCGATCAATGCCGGCCATGTCGCCAGCCGGGCCGCGGAATGGCTGGATGTCGCCCTGGACCACGAGTCCGGTCCGCTGTGCCCGGAGGAAGGGCGGCTGACCGACCTCAGGGGAGGCCGGCTCCCCGCGGCCGAGGCGGCCGAAATGAGGGCCCATCTCCCCGACTGTCCCACCTGCCGCACCAAGATGCGGGCGTTCGAGGAGCTGGCCGACCTGAAGGCGGTGCTCGTGGCCGCGGTACCCGAGCCGCCACCGTGGCTCACCATCGAGACCCTCGAGCACCAGGAGCGCAATCCGAACACCAACGGCTCCGCCACCCTGATGGAATCGGCGGGCCGGATTCCCGCGGTCCGCATGCTCGCCGCCTGTTGCGCCGCCCTGTTGCTGGTCGGGGTGATCGGGATCAGGCTGGTCGGGCATCCCAAGTCCAGCCGGGAACCGGTGGTCCCGAGCGACCCGAGGGCCCTGGTGCCCGGGTTCTCGCCTTCGTCGTCGGGCGGTGGGGTTGTCATTCCCCTGGCCAATGTGCCCGGTGGCACCGCCACCACCATCACCGTGACCACCACTGTCGTGCCCGCGGTGACGTTCCCGACCATCAAGGGCAGGTAGCGGCTCCCACCCCTAGCGGCGGATGACGGTTCCCGCCGGGGTGTCCTCCACGATCCAACCGGCCGCCTGCAGTTGCGCCCGGATGGCGTCGGCGGCGGCGTAGTCACCCAGGCGGCGGGCCTCGTCCCGAGCCCCCGCCAAAGCCTCGGCGTCGTCCCCAAGCGCCTCTGATTCGGCGCCGATCTGCAGCCCCAGGGCATGGCACATCTCGTATACGGCGGCCGCCAGGGGGCCCGCGGCGTCGGCCTGGTCCCGGTCGGCCATGGTGTTGGCCCGCTTCACCACATCGAACAGCTCCGCGGTGGCCTGCACCGTCCCCAGGTCGTCGTCCATCCGCTCCCGGAAGCGGTCGAGCGAGGCGGCGTCGGGCTCCACGCCTTTGCGGGCGTCGGGGAAGCGCCGGGCCAGGGCGTCCAGGCGTCCCATCCCCTGTTCCGCCGAGCTGAGGGTCTTCGGAGTCACCGTCAACGGCGAGCGATAATGGGCTTGGAGGACCAGCAGCCGGTAGGCGCGGGGGTCGTAGCGTTGGAGGAGCTCGGGTAACGAGATGACGTTCCCCAGCGACTTGCTCATCTTTTCCCCACCCTCGGCAACCACCATGCCCGAATGGGCCCAACGGCGGGAGAACTTTCGTCCCGCTGCCACCGCCTGGGCCCGCTCGTTCTCGTGGTGGGGGAAGGCGAGGTCGAGCCCGCCGCCGTGGAGGTCGAAGTCGTCGCCCAGCAAGTCGAGGGCCATGACCACGCACTCGGTGTGCCAGCCGGGCCGGCCGTCGCCCCACGGGGAAGGCCAGGAGGGCTCCCCCGCCTTGGCGAACTTCCACAGGGCGAAGTCGAGGGGGGAGCGCTTACCCCGATCCTCGTCGACCTCGATGCGGGCGCCGACGCGCAGTGATTCGAGGGGCTGGTTGGCCAGCAGGCCGTAGTCCTCGACGGTGTCGACCGCGAAGTACACGCCATCGCCGCCCGGGTAGGCCTTGCCCTGCTCGATCAGCTCGGTGATGAGGGCCACCATGTCGGTGACGTAGTCGGTGGCGTGAGGCTCTGCGGTCGGGCGGTCGACGCCCAGGCGGTCCATGGCGTCCCACCAGGCCAGCTCGTAGCGCTTGGCCACCTCGGCCGCCGTGGTTTCCTCGGCCCGGGCCTTGTTGATGATCTTGTCGTCGATGTCGGTGACGTTGCTGACGAAGTTGACCTCGAGACCGGACCAGGCGAGGTAGCGCCGGATGATGTCCCAGACCAGGGCGAAGCGGCCGTGGCCGATGTGGGGCTCGGCGTAGACGGTGGAGCCGCAGACATACATCGACACGACGCCCGGGTCGCGCAGGACCAGCTCCTGCGAGGTCCCGGTCACGGTGTCGTGAAGTCGCAGCACCCCCTGTACGGTAGCGGGACGATGTCGCCGAACGTTCCTGATAAGCCCTCGTTGGAAGGCCTGGAGAAGATCTGGGACGAGCGATGGGAGCGCGAGGGCACGTACCGTTTCGACCGATCGAAGTCCCGCGACGAGATTTACGCCATCGACACCCCGCCGCCCACGGTTAGTGGGTCGCTGCACATGGGCTCGGTGTTCGGCTACGTGCAGACCGACTCCCTGGCCCGCTACCACCGGATGCGGGGCGACGAATTGTTCTACCCGATGGGCTGGGACGACAACGGCCTGCCCACCGAGCGCCGGGTCGAGAACTATTTCGGGGTTCGCTGCGATACGTCCCTCCCGTATGACCCCTCCTTCTCGCCGCCGGCATCGCCCCCGAAGTCGAAGATGGGAGTTTCCCGGGCCAACTTCGTCGAGCTGTGCACCACCTTGACCGTCGAGGATGAACGGGCCTTCGAACAGCTGTGGCGCCGGGTCGGGCTGTCGGTGGATTGGGACCTCACCTACACGACCATCGGGGCCCGGGCCCGGCGGACCAGCCAACTGGCGTTCCTGCACAACCTGGCCCGGGGCGAGGCCTACCAGGCGGAGGCGCCCAGCCTGTGGGACGTGACCTTCCAGACCGCGGTGGCCCAGGCGGAACTGGAAGACCGGGAAGTGGGGGGCGCCTACCACCGGTACGGGTTCTCGTTGCCCGACGGTGGGCTCGTGTCGGTGGACACCACCCGGCCGGAGCTGCTACCCGCCTGTGTGGCGCTGGTCGCCAATCCCAACGACCCCCGGTACCAGCCGCTGTTCGGTAGCACCGTCCGGTCGCCGTTGTTTGACGTCGAGGTCCCGGTGCTGGCCCACGAGCTGGCTCAGCCCGACAAGGGCACCGGGATCGCCATGATCTGCACCTTCGGCGACACCACCGACGTCACCTGGTGGCGGGAGCTGCAGCTGCCCACCCGGGTGATCGTTTCGCGCAGCGGGAGGTTTCAGGAGGACGTCCCGGAGTGGATCACCTCCGACGCGGGCCGTTCCATGTACTCGGAGTTGGCGGGTAAGACCATCAAGGCGGCCCAGGCCCGGATCGTGGAGCTCCTGCGCGCCGGTGGGCTCCTGGTCGGGGAACCGACACCGGTCACCCACCCCGTCAAGTTCTTCGAGAAGGGCGACCGGCCCCTCGAGATCGTGGCATCGCGCCAGTGGTACATCCGCAACGGGGGGCGCGACGCGTTGTTGAGGAAGACCCTGCTGGAGCGCGGCCAGGCGTTGCAGTGGCACCCGGCGTGGATGTACCAGCGCTACGAGAGCTGGGTGGAGGGCCTCAACGGGGACTGGTTGATCTCGCGGCAGCGGTACTTCGGCGTGCCGTTCCCGGTCTGGTACCCAGTGCTGGAGGATACGTCACCGGACTACGACCACCCGATTCTGCCTTCGCCGTCGGACCTTCCTGTCGACCCGTCGTCGGACACACCTTTGGGCTACTCGGAGGACCAGCGGGGCCAGCCGGGCGGGTTCGTGGGTGACCCCGACGTCATGGACACCTGGGCCACTTCGTCGTTGTCACCCCAGATCGCCACCCGCTGGGCCGACGATCCGGACCTGTGCGGGCGAACGTTTCCGATGGACCTGCGCCCCCAGGGGCCGGAGATCATCCGGACCTGGCTCTTCGACAGCGTGGTGCGGGCCCACTTCGAGCACGACGCTCTGCCGTGGGCCCACGCCTCGCTCAACGGCTGGATCCTCGATCCCGATCGCAAGAAAATGTCCAAATCCAGGGGCAACGTGGTGACCCCCATCGACGTCCTCGACCAGTACGGCTCGGACGCGGTGCGGTACTGGGCGTGCTCGGCCCGGCCGGGCACCGACACCGCCCTGGACGTCAACCAGTTCAAGATCGGGCGGCGGCTGGCCATCAAGTTGCTGAACGCGTCCAAGTTCGTGCTCGGCCTGTCGGCATCGCCTGGCGACGATGGCGGCGGGGTCGTCACCGAACCCCTCGATCGGGCGTTGCTGGTGCGTCTCGGGTCGTTGATCTACGACGCCACCGCCGCCTTCGAGGGCTATGACTATGCCCGGTCGCTGGAGCGCACCGAGTCCTTCTTCTGGTCGTTCTGTGACGACTACGTCGAGTTGGTCAAGAGCCGGGCCTACGGAACGCTGGGCGACGAACGGGCGGCCTCGGCCCAGGCGACGTTGCGCACGGCGCTGTCGGTCCTGTTGCGGTTGTTCGCCCCCTTCCTTCCATTCGTCACCGAAGAGGTGTGGTCGTGGTGGCAGCAGGGTTCGCTCCACCGGGCGGCGTGGCCGGCGGTGGGCGAGGTCGGCGGCCCGGGACGGTCAGGTTCCGGTGGCTCCAGCGGCGCTGGTCCTGGAACCGGCGATGGCGATGGCGCTGTGTTCGACGATGTCAGCTGGGCGCTGGGCCAGGTGCGCTCGGCCAAGAGCGCCGCCAGCCGCTCCATGCGCTGGCCCGTCGCCCGGGCCGCGGTGAGTGCCAGTGCCGAGCGCCTAGCCCGTATCGCCCAAGGCGCCGATGATTTGAAGGAAGCCGGCACCATCAGCGAACTGGTCTTTGAGGAGCGAGTGGGCGACGGCGATGACTCGGTCGAGGTCGACCTCGCCGAGGCGCCGCTTAGTTAGCGGCGCAGATGGCGGGGACCGCGGGCCGAGAGTCCACTCGCTAGCCCGCCGGTCGGACCGGGTCCGAAGGCGCATCGGGCGTCCTCTCCACGTCGGGGCCCGCCACGGCGGGCGAGAACCCCGCCGGCAGAGTCGTCCGGGGGTTGAATGGCCCGTGAGCCACCTTCACGGTCGGGGGGGACGGGGGATTTACCGGGGACTCCGTGGGCGGCGCCGGAGCCGAGGGAACGGCCGGCTCGGCAACAGCCGGCTCCGCAAAGACCTCGGGAGCCGGTGGCGCCGGGCCCACCTCTGTATAGGGGGTCCCATCGGCGACCGGCTGGTCGCGCGAAGGCTGGCCCCCCAACGCCGGTCGAGGGGGCCGACCGGCGATGGCTACCACCGTGATCTCCTCGATGACCTGCGTCTGTGGAACTTCGCCGGCCTCCGGTTCGTCTTGTTCCTGGTCGGGCGTCGGCGTCAGGTAGCCCAGGCCAAAGAAGATCGCGGCACATAGCGCAGTTAACGTCAGCCAGCGCCCGATCTCGGGGACGAAGACACGCGTGGCCGACAAGGTGAAGTTGACCACCAGCCCGAGTCCCAAACCAGGAGTGAGGAATCGCAATCCCCGGCGCCAGCGGTTGAGGGGGAGACGGTGTCGGGCGAGGCCGACCAAGGCGCCCAGGAACGAAAGGGCAGTGAGGAAGGCGACCCCCAACCCGAAGAGCCCATAGACCGATCGCAGGGAACCACGCACGTCAAGGACACCGTTCTGCTGAGCCAGGACGTGGCGCCGGTCATCGAGGACCTTGATCGTCCCCGGGATCAAGCCGGTGGCTTGGCCATCCAGGCCGCTCAGGTCGATGGCGAGACGGCGGGTTTCGGTCGATCCGGGTGCCACCGTCATGCTCACCGAGGTGTCGTACTCGAAGAACGTCAGGCCGATCACCTGGCCCTGAAGGCGCACCTTGCGGATCTCGACGGGGTCGGGCCCGCCATTGGTGACGTTGATCTCCAAAACCGAATCCAGGCGGGGAAAGAGCTTGACGGGTCGATTCTGGGACGACTGCCCGAGGGGCTGGCCGTCCACCCGGCCGGTCACCGTCACCTGTCCCGCTGCCGGGGCTGAGGGCACGCTTACCGCGCCCAGCGCGACGGTCATGAGCATGAGGCCACCGAGGACCCTTGCGCCCCGCGACCACCTTGTTCTCAACATCACGTCACCATCCCTTCGGCGGCTGGTCCGGCTGCCTCGTCCCCCAGAGGCGCCCGCGGGTCGCCCTTGCGGCTGATCAACCGGCGTCGCCGGAAGACCATGAGCACCAACAGCAAGAAGAAGAAAAACAACCCGAGAACACCCGTGCCCGCGTCGACGCTGGTCGCGACGGCCAGTTCGAGCGTCGTCGTGAACGTCGGGCCACAGTCCGCGGCCACCAAAACCCGCCCCAGCGGCAGGACGGGCACGGAAATGGGTGCCGAGAAGGCACCCCCGCCATCGGCCGTTGCCGATCCCACCTGCATCCCACCGATGGAGAGCGACACATTGGCCCCGGCCGGGCACCCGTTCCCGTGGACAACCAGTTGGCCGCCCGGCTCGACCGATGGGCGGCTCAGCGTCAGGCCCGGCGATGGAAGGGTCGAGGTGGTCGTAGTGGGGACGGTCGGGCCAACCGTTGTCGGCGGGGGAACGGTGGTGGCCACCGTCGTCGCTGGAGCTGTCGTGGCCGTTGTTGCGGTGGTTGTGGTCGTGGTCGTCGGGCGGATGGGCCTGGTCGTCGTGGTCGTCGGCCTCGTCGCCACGGTGGTCGTCGTGGTCGTTGTCGTCGTCGGGGGTGCCGCGTTGATCGCTCCTTTGGCACTGGCCGAATTGCCGCGGCCCCCGTCGACATTGGTGTCGGTGACGGTCACCGAAAAACCGCCGGACGATGTCGGCGTACCGGAGATGCTGGCCGAGCTTCCCGTGAACGAGAAACTCAGACCTGGAAGCACACTATGGGACCAGCTGTACCCAGGGTTGCCTCCTGTTGCGACCAGGGCGGCGTGGTAGGGGACGCCGACGGTACCGGTCGGCAAGCTTGCCGGTGACAGACTCAGGCCGGTTTGCGCGACGGCCGGGTGTACCGACAGACCGAGCCCGCCTAGCGCAACTACGGCCGCGATGGCCAGGGCCCACCACCACTGTCGGTTTGCCCCCGGAACCACTACTTCAGTGTCCCACTCCCCGTCGCCGCACGCTGTGGGTACAGTCGATGCCGGTCCTTTGTGGCCGCAAGATTTAGCCGAAAGGAGCGACCGCAATGCCGATCAACCCCGAAGCCGTGGGCACCACCGGCGACCCAGTCGAGAAGACCTGGAGTTCCACGGACTGCCTGCTCTACGCCCTCGGGGTAGGGGCGGGATCGATCGACCCGAGGGGTTTCGAACTGGAGTTCACCACGGAGAACAGCGCCGAGGTGACCCAGCGGGTTTTGCCGACCTACGCGGTGGTGGCGGGCTTCGGTATGAGCACCGCGTTCAACAAGATCGGCAGCTTCAACCCGTTCATGCTGGTCCACGGCGAGCAGGCCTTCGAGCTGCATGCCCCGCTCCCTGTGGAGGGGAGCATCAGCACCGTCACCACCATCACCGGCATCTACGACAAGGGATCGGGCGCCATCATCGCCACCGAGTCGGTGTCGACCGACCGGGCGACCGGCAAGCCGTTGTTCACCAACCGGGCCTCGGTGTTCATCCGGGGGGAAGGGGGCTGGGGCGGCGACCGGGGCCCGTCGGGGAAGGCGGAACCCCCGGCCCGCGACGCCGACCACAAGGTCACCTACTCGACGCGGCCCGATCAGGCGTTGCTCTACCGGCTCAACGGCGACCGCAACCCGCTCCACTCCGACCCCAAGTTCGCGGCCATGGCCGGCTTCCCGACGCCCATCCTGCATGGCCTGTGCAGCTACGGCTTCACCGGCCGGGCCCTCCTGCACACCTTGTGCGACTCCGACCCGGACCGATTCGTGGCCATGTCGGGGCGTTTCTCGAGGCCCGTCTTTCCGGGCGACGACCTCACGATCTCGCTGTGGGCGTTGGGCGACGGTGACGCCTTCTTCCAGACCTCGACGCAACGAGGAGAGGTGGTCATCGACGCCGGCCGCTGCACCTACCGCTGATCGCGCTCCGCGTCAGGCCCGCTCCTGGCCGGTGGGCGTGGTGGTCACCTCTTCAAGGATGACCCGGCTGGCCCGTTCCCAGCTGAGCCAGTTCCAGGCCCAGTTGACCATCACCACCACCCGGTTGCGGAAGCCCACCAGGAACACCAGGTGGACCCCCAGCCAGGCGAGCCACCCGATGGTGCCCCGCAGCTTGAGCCCGCCCGGGACCTCGGCCACCGCGGCCCTCCGGCCGATCGTGGCCATGATCCCGTGGTTGTGGTAGCGGAACGGCCGGGACGACTTCCCGATCACCGAGCGGCGGATGGCGCGGGCCACGTGACGGCCCCCCTGGATCGCCACCTGCGCCAGTTGGGGGTGGGCTTGGCCGTGGCGATCAACCGACGCCGCCAAGTCGCCGATCACGAAAACCTCGCGACGGCCGGGGACCGTGAGGTCGGGCCCGACTTCGATGGCCCCGGCCTTGCCCTGGGCCAGGCCCAGCCGATCAGCCAGAGGATTGGCCCGGATGCCTGCGGTCCATACCGCGGTGCCGCAGCGGACCCGGCTGCCGTCCTTGAAGGTCACACAGTCCGCCTCGACGGCCGCGATCGCGGTATTGAGGCGCACGTCGACGCCCTTGGCCAGGAGGGTCTCGAGGGCGTGGGCCTGGGAACTCGGGGCAAACCCGCCCAAGAGGTGATCGGCCATCTCGACGAGAACCACCGAGGCCTTGGTGACGTCGAGGTGGGGAAAGTCCCGAGCCAGGTTCTGTCCGATCAGCTCGCTCAGGGCGCCCGCCATCTCGACTCCGGTGGGACCGCCCCCCGCCAGGACGATCGTCAATATCCCCTCGTCCACCAACTCCGGGCAGGCGTCGGCTCGCTCGAAGATGGACAGGATGTGGTTGCGGAGGCGGACCGCGTCGGGCAGGGTCTTGAGGGGAAAGGCGTGTTTGTCGACGCCGGGGATCCCGAAGTCGCTGGTCGAGGAACCCGCGGCCAGGACGAGGTAGTCGTAGGGCACGTCGACTTCCTGCTCGATATGGACCAGTCGCCGGTCGAGGTCGACGCCGCTGACCGTGCCCAAGCGGACGTGAACGTTGGCCCGGTCGGCGAACATGGCCCGCACCGGGGCCGCGATGTCCTCGGGTCCGAGCCCGGCGGTGGCGACCTGGTACAGCAGGGGCCAAAAGCCGTGATAGTTGTCCCGGTCGATCAGGGTGATCTCGAAGGGCCCGTCCACCAATTCCTTGGTGACATTGAGGCCGCCGAAGCCGGAGCCGACAACGACGACTCTCGGGCGCGGCCTCGACGTCATTCCCGCCTGTCTACCATCCTGCCGTGACCACAAAGAAAGTTGGTTTCCGGGGGTGGCCGGATGAGGCCCTCGAGTTCTTCGAAGGCCTGGAAGCGGACAACACCAAGGCCTACTGGGAACCTCACAAGGCGGTCTACGAAGCGGCGGTCAAGGCTCCGATGGAGGCGCTGGTGGCGGAAGTGGAAGCCGAGTTCGGGACCTTCAAGATCATGCGGCCCTACCGGGATGTGCGTTTCAGCGCCGACAAGACCCCCTATAAGACCAACGTCGGCGCCGGCTCGCACGCCGGGACGGGCGGGGTGTACGTGAGCTTCTCGGCCCACGGCCTCTATGCCGGGGGTGGGACCTGGCACATGAGCAAGGACCAGCTGGTCCGTTACCGGGACGCGATCGACGGTGCCGGAGGCGCCGAGTTGGAAGCGATCGGCGCCGACTTGGCCAAAATGGGCTACCAGCTCGAAGGCGAGACGCTGAAACGGGCCCCCAAGGGATGGCCCCAGGACCATCCCCGCGTCAAGCTGCTGCGACACACGTCGGTACTGGTGGGACGGAACTACGAGCCGGCGGCGTGGATGGGCACCGCCAAGGCCAAGGACCGGATCCTCGAGGCGTGGCGGGCCGCAGGCCCCGTGAACGGATGGCTGGACGCCTATGTCGGCCCGGCCGAGTCGCCGATAGGTTGACCATCGCCCAACTTTGCGGTTTCGCCGACCCCGCGTTTTCCGGTGTGAACGGGGGCAACTGTTCCCTGGATTGACACGGATGGGTCAGAAGGCTTAGCCGGAAGCGGCGTCGGGCGGTCGGGCCACCATCTCGGCGTCGACGGGCGGAGTAGCCGGCGTCGCGCCCGGAGCGTTGGGATCGGCGCGGAGCTCGTCCTTCGCATCGACCCCTGCCGGAGCGGCTGCGGGGGCGACTGAAGGAGCGGCATCCGTGGCGGTATCTGTCGTGACGGCGGGTGCCGCGGCGGCAGCCAGCGCCGCGTCTGCAGCCGCCAGGGCCGCGTCCGCAGCCGCCAGGGCCGCGTCCACCGCAGCCGGGGCGGCCGGGACGGCGGCCGGAGCAGCCTCCGCCGCCGAAGCGGCCGGGGCGGCCGAGGTGACGGCGGCGCCGGCGTCAGGGGCGGGCGGGGTGATGCCCTGCTCGCGGGCCGCCAGGATGCGCTCGCGCTTGGCCAGCTCCGCCTCGCGGGCGGCCAGGGCGGTCTCGCGCTCGGCCAGCGCCGCCGCCGACTCGTCGGCTCCCACCGGCTTGGTCTCCTCGGCCGGGTCCTGGCCCGGTTTGGTGCCATCGGGTAGGACGCCGGCCGCGTCGAGAACGGCGGGCTCAGCCAGGATGTCGACGTTGTAGCCCCGCACCGCCACGGCGAGGGCGTCGGACGGCCGGCAGGCGAGAACGTGGCGTTCCCCGCCCTGCTCGATCTCGAGGTGGGCGAAATAGTGCCGCTCCTCGTGGACCGCGGTTATGACCACCCGGTCGACCCGCGCCCCGAGCAACGCCACCGTTGACACGAACAGGTCCCACGTCGAGGGCCGCCCCGGTACCAACCCGTGCCAGCCGGACTGAATGGCGCCCGCCTCCTTGGGGCCGATGATGATGCGCAACGAGCGGTACGGGGCGTCGTCCTCGGTCAGCATGACCATCCCCGCATCAACCCCTACGGTGGCGGGCACGGCGGTCAGAACATCAGCGATATGGACTTGGATCGGGCCAGTTGGCACCCCGGCACTCTACGTCCGCCCCGCCGGAGGCTCCGCCGCCGACCCCGGCGACCCACGGTGCCAGGGTTGGCGGGCCAACGTGAGCCCGGCGACCTCTTCGGCCCCGGCCAGGATCAGAGCCCGGGCCACCTCGCGCAGGGTGCTCCCCTCGGTGAACACGTCATCGATGACCAGCACCCGACCCCCCGCCACCGCCTCGGGTGCGGGCACCCGCAGGGCCCGGCGCAGCGGCCCTTCGGCGCAGGCCCGCCGGGCCACCCGGCTGAGCCCGACCAGGGCCGGGGTCTCGCGGTCCTTGACCACCAGACCGCGATCGAATTCCCACCGGGGTCCGGCCAGCCGGCGCGCCACGGCCGCCAACTCCCCGACCGGGTCCCAGGGCCGCCGGGCCATCCGCCCGGTGAAGGCCGGCATTGGCAGCAGCAGGTGGTAGTCGTCGAACCAGGGCATGTGTTCGTCGAGGTACCCGACCAGGACCCGGCCGAGGATCGGCGCCCACCTGACCTCGGCCCGGTACTTGTAGCCCACCAGCGCCCGGCGCCAGGCGCCGGCATGGGGACCGATCGACCACACCACCGAGAACCACCGGTCGCCCCGGCCGCACCAATCGTTGCCGCAGCGCCCGCCCGCCGGCAGGGCCTGGTCGCAGACCGCGCAGCGCGGTTGGGGGACGACGGGGAAGCGGCCGACGCAGCACTCGAGGCAGATGGCCGGTTCCGGCGTCCAGCGGTAGGGGCAACGGCGGCAGCCGGGAAAACCGGCGGGCAGGGCCGGCTCCGGCGTCGAGCGGCCGCCCTTTCCCACATCTGCCATCGACCACCTCGCGCGCTCGTCCGTCCACAACAGAACGGCGGGAGGCGCCGAGCGAGCCGTGGGCCAGGCTACCCGGCGGTCAGGGTGGCCAGGCCGGGCGTCGCCGCCTCGTGCATCTGGCCCAGCGCGGCGGCCCGCCCCTTCAGGTAGCGCTCGAAGAAGGCGGTGGTCACCGCGGCCACCACCGTCAGATGGGCGGCGTCACTGGTAAAGGGCTCGAGGTGCGCGGCGTTGACCAGCCACAGCAGGTACTTGGGCGAGCGGCCCCCGTGGAAAACCGCCTCCCCGAGGGCGGGGGGGTTCAGGACGTCGCGGTCGCCCTGGATGACGAGGAGGGCCGGCGCAGGGCCGGCCGGGAAGTAGGCGCCCCCCGGGTAGGCGTGCAGGTCACCCTCCATGACGGCGTCGGCCAGCACCCGGCCGTCCCGGCAGCAGCTGTTGTACCCGATGCCCGACGTGGCCGAGGCGCCGTCGCTGTGCCCGGCCACGCCGATGTGGGCGGTATCGACCAGGCCGGCCAGCGCCCCGCCCGGGCCCGCCAGCGCCACCAACTGGGTGATGACGAAGGACAGATCGCCGGGCTCGTGGCTGACGTCGCTCTCGTCGAGGGGCCCGCCCGCGGTCGCCCTCGGGAACGACGGGGCGGCGACCACGTAGCCGGCCGCGCCCCAGGCGTGCAGCAGGGTGGCGTAGACCGCCGGTGAGCTGTCGAAGCCGTGGGCGAAAACAATGAGGGGAAAAGGGCGGCCCAGGGGGCTGCCGGCGCCGCCTGCCGTTTCCGCGGCGCCGGGGGGGCCGTCCGCCGGGTACCGGATGACGGTGGGCAATGTCCGCGAGGCCTCCCCGGGATCGGTTCCGGCGGGGGCCGTGGGCCGGCTGGTGTCGGTGAAGGTGAAGCTCTGGGTTGCCACCGCCCAGCGGTGCGAGGCGTCAGGGGCCGGGGCCGTGGTGGTGGTCGTGGCGGCGGGCGCCGTGGTGGCCGTCGTCGGGGGCACCACAGTGGGGCCGGGGACGGTCGTTGACGGGGCGGTTCGGGTGGTGGAGCTGACGGCCCCGGTAGTCGGCGCCGGGGAGTGAGGGGGCGAGGCCACACTGACCCGTTCCCCGGCCCGGGCGGCGACGGTGGCGGGATGAGCGAAGACGAACAGCACCCCCGCCGTCAGCGTCAGCGCGCACAGCGCGGCCAGCACATTGAGCAGCCGCGACTGTGAGGGCCGGAAGGGCACGAGGCGCTACGGTACCGACGGTTTTGAGCTCGGAGGTGTATCCCCCCGGCTGGGTGGCTACTAGCGATGGCCCAGATTGGGGACCCGGAACATCCCACCGAGGGACGCTCGCATGCCGGTGCGATGGTCGGAATGGCGCAGGCTCTCGTCCTCGGCGTCGGGGTCGCGTTGGAAGAAGTTGGCCTCCAGGATGTCCTGCCAGTCGCCGCCCGCCTCCATGGCGTCGCACACCGCCTTGAACTCGCAGGTGCTGCAGTGCTCGCCGAAGGTCGGCTCGACCGCCAGGTCGGGGTCGCGCACCTGCATACCGTCCTCGGCGACGCGCACCCCGGTCTGCTTCATGATTTCCTGGTTGCGCCGGATCACAGTGCGCCGGAACAGGCCGTTGTCCTGCTGCAGGGCCACGTAATCCTCTTTGGTGTCGGCCGAGCGGGTGGCAGGCGTGGCCGAGGGTTCCATCGCCATGGGGCTGCGGCGGGTCTGGACGTGGCGCGACCCGATCATGGTGCGCTGGTCCTTCTCCACGAACTCGTAGACCGGCGGGGCGTCGAGTTGGCCGTCGACTCGCAACTCATTGGTGATCGTGCCCGCGATGAGCATCTGGGGGTAGGCGATCTGGGTGTGCCAGCAGTGGCTGCGCAACACCTCGTCCTCGATCAGCTTCTCGTTGTCGGTCCATTCGCCCCGCACGACCCGGTGGTCGACGATCCACAGTTCATCGTCGGGGTCCGCGATCATCTGATCCATGCGGCCCATGTAGCGCATGGGCCGGCCGTCCAGTGTCCCCAGGTCGTGGTTGGGATTTTCCGGGTCGGGGATGGGGGCCCAGATCCAGTGGTCGGCGAAGATGGAGTCGAAATCGTCCAGCGCCGCCGCCCAGACGAAGTAGTTGTTGAGCATCGCCTGGCCGAGCACCAGGTCGCCCTCGAACTTCTTCTCCTGTTCCGGCGTCAACGGCGCCCACTTCTCATGGGCGACCCGGGTCTCGCGCATGGACCGTTCGAACCCTTTGAGGGTGAGCGGCCGGACGATGGCCCGGTTCCAGTCATCCATGGCGGGGAAGTAGTACACCGCCAAGGCGTCGCGGATGGCCTTGTCGAAAGCCCAGTCCAGCGAGGGCAATTTCTGGGCATACCGTTGGCGGACTTGCGATCCGAGGTCCCACTCGCGCCGGCAACGCCGGAACTTGCGCAGCTCTCTCGGACGAACGATGAATGTCCAGCTCATGGTTGTGGAATTTATGCCGCTTTTGACCCCGGCGTAAGCACAACGTCAGGCAACTTTCAGGACTTCCTCGAAACCGTCGCGGAGGCAGGCCATGAACCGGGCCTGATCGGGGACCGCGGCCGGGTCGGTGTTGACCCCGATGAACAGCCCGTTGAGGTAACTGAGCAGCGTCACGTTCACCGCGGCGCCGCTTCTGGGGCCGAACGGGTACTGGGCTTCCATCCTGGCGCCGGCCAGGTACAGCGGGATCGGGACCCCGGGGACGTTGCTGGTGACGACGTCGACGGTGCGCAGCAGGCCGCCCAGCACACCGAGTTGGGCCGCCTTGGGCAGGCGTCGGGTGAAACCGGAGACGGCGTCCACCAGGCCCAGGGCGGGCTCGGCCCGCTGGCTGGCCACGATGTCGTGCAGGGCCCGCATCCGCTCCGCCGGGTCGTCGACATGGAGCGGCACCAGGAAACGGGTGGGTACGAACTGGTTGCCTCCGAGCTCCGAGCCCGCGACGGCGGCCGGGTTGCGCAGGCTGATCGGCATGCCCATGCGTAGGTATTCCGGGCTGGCGCCGTGCTCGTCGTGGTAGCGCCGGAGACCACCCAGCACCCCGGCCATGAAGAAATCGTTGAGGCGGCCGCCCCCCGCTTTGGCCGCCGCCTTGGCGTCGCCCAGCGGGATCGACAGGGTGTCGAGTTCCATCGACAGGGATCGGCCCGTCATGACCGGGCTGAGGGGCCGGTTGGCCGGCGCCAGCAGCCGGCCCAGCGAGGCCGCCATTTCGCCTGCCTTCCTGACGGTCTCGGTCGGGGCGGCGGCCAGCTGGACCAGGGTCCCCACGGTGGCGGGAATCAGCTTGGAGGCAAGGTCCCGCTGCTGGCGCTGCTCGTGCTCCCACGCGCCGAGGACCCGTTTCCACTGGTTCATGACGTGGACCTCGGGGGGGTCGGGGAGGGGGCCGGGATCAGTCGAAGGAGACGCTTCGAGGTCGAACAGGTGCATGCCCAGTTTCACCCCCCCGATGCCGTCGGTGATGGTGTGGTGGAGTTTCACGATCACCGCCGACTTCCCGTCGGCCATGCCATCGACGACCAGCATCTGCCACAGCGGCCGGGCCGGATCGAAGCTGGCCATAGCCTCGGGGATGGCCATGGCGAGGACGTCGTCGAGCGAGCCGGCTCGGCGGTTCGACCCGGTACGGCGCTTCGAGCCGCGGTTGGTGCCGGTACGGGCCGTCTTTCGGGGCCGGCCGGGGGTGGCGGCGGTGTCGGTGCCGGAACCGCCGTCGCTGGCGGAGCCCCTGCCGGGGCCGGGGAGGCCGACGAATCGCAGGTGAAAGCGAAGGTCGAAATTGGGGTCGTTCTCCCACCGGGGCGGCGCAATCGAGAAGGTATTGGCCCGCACCCGCTGCCGGAGCCGGGGGATGGCCCGGGTGGCCCGCTCGACCTTGTCGGTCAAGCGCTCATGGTCGACCGACCCGTCGAACACCAGGACGGTGGTGATGGTCGAGCGGAGCAGGGGATCCTTCTCGATGCTCCACATCAGCGCATCGGCATCGCCCATCCGCTCCTCGGCCTGCTGCTTTCCGGGGTCGTCAACCATGTCAGCCTCCCTCCCCCGCCCCCGAGCTTACGGTCAGTAGCCCAAATCGGGATCGACGACGCCCTCGAGAGGCTGGGCGGCGGCGAAGTGGCGCACATTGGCGGTGATGCGGGCGGCCAGTAGGGGAATGGCCATGGCTTCGGTGTTGGCGGTGTGCGGGGTGATGAGGCAGTTGTCCAGCGACCACAGCGGATGGCCGGCGGGCAGTGGCTCGGGTTCGGTGACATCGAGACCGGCCGACGCGATCTCGCCGTCGGTCAGCGCCGCCACCAGGTCGTCGGTCACCACGTGGCGGCCCCGGGCCACATTGACCAGGCAGGCGTGGGCCTCCATGGTCTCGAACTGCGCCTTCCCGAAGGCACCGGCCGTTTCCGGCGTGAGCGCCAGGGCGAGCACCACGGCGTCGGCGCCGGCCAGCGCTTCGTCCCGTTCTTCCCAGCTGAGGACCCGCGACGCCCCGTCAAGGGGTTCGGGCCGTTTGCGGACCACGGTGGTGTGGCCGGTCAGCGGCCGCAAGAGGGCCAGGAGCTCGCGGGTGATGCCGCCGCCGCCGAAGACGGTGACCCGGGCGTCGAAGAGGCTGAATCCGGCCTGTCCCGTCCAGCTGGCGGCCCGGCTGTACTCCTTGAAATGCCGCAGGCAGGCCATGGTCAGAGCCAGGGCGTGCTCGGCAACGGGCTTGGCGTACACCCCCTTGGCGCAGGTCCAGAGGTGCTCATGGTCGAGCACCCCCGCCTGGGCGTACTGCTCGACGCCGGCCCACGGCAGCTGGACCCAGCGCACCCTCGGAAGATGGACCAGCGCCTCTTTGAGGGCCACCGCGGTCGCCTCGGGGTCCAGGCCCGACGCGGTCCAGACCAGCGCCTCGGCGTGCTCGGGGGCTGCCGGGTCGACCACCTCGCCGCCACCTTCTTCGATGGCGGTTCTGGCGATCTGCAGCCACGGCCCGTCACCGGCTGGCAACACCGCCATGAGGGGCTTCGAGGGCATGGCGCCGACCTTAGGTCCTAAGGTAAAAGGCGATGAAAGATCTGATTTATCATCGCTGCGTCATCCCCGCGGCGAACCGCTACGCCGCCAAGACGGCGGTGATCGACGGCGATTACCGGGCCACCTACAGCGAGCACATGGACCGGGTGCTCCGCTTGGCCAGCGGGATGAAGAGTGAACTCGACCTCAACAAAGGCGACCGGTTCGCGGTCCTGTCGCTCAACAGCCATTACTTCATGGAGCTGTACCACGCCGGCTATCTGGGCGCCACCATGATCAACCCGCTGAATCTGCGGCTGGCTCCCCTGGAGCTGGAGTACGTCCTCAAAGACTCCGGAACCGAGGTCGTGTTCGTGGACTGGGCATTCGCCCATGTCGTCGAGCGGGTAAGGGAGGCGGCGGGAATCAAGAAGGTCGTGCTCATGGGGTCCGGCGACGTGCCCCACAACCTCACCCAGGACGACCTGATCGGCGTGGGGTCGGCGACGGTGCCCGACGAGCCCGAGGAAGGCGATCCCGCCATCCTCATGTACACCGGCGGCACGACGGGCCTGCCCAAAGGTGTGGTCATGGACAACCGGGCCTCCATGCTCAACCTCTACAAAATCGCCGGCATGATCAAGATCGATGACAGCCAGGTCTGCCTCCATCAGGTCCCGATGTTCCATGTGGCCGGCATGCTGGGCGTCTTCGCCATCCCGGCCACCGGAGGAACATCGACGATCATCCCGATCTTCGACCCGGGCCCGGTCCTGGATATCTGCCAGCGGGACAAGGTCACGTTCACGGTGATGGTCCCGACCATCATTCAGATGGTGCTCGATCACCCTTCGTATACCCCTTCGAAGCTGGCGACTTTGGAGACGCTGGGCTACGGCGCCTCACCGATGTCCACCGCCCTCCTCGAGCGGGTCCTGGCCATTTCTCCCGACATCAAGGTGATCCAGGCCTACGGGATGACGGAGTGTTTCGGCATCCTCACCATGCTGATGCCCGAGGACCATCGCAAGGGTGGTGACCTGCTGCGTTCTGCGGGCCGCCCCGTCGTGAACACCGACTTGGCCATCCAGGATCCCGACGGCAACATGCTGGGGCCCGGGGCGAGGGGCGAGGTGTGCGCCCGGGCCGGAAACTTCATGCGGGAGTACTGGCACCGGCCAGAACAGACCGACGCCGCCTTTGCCGGCGGGTGGTATCACACCGGCGACGCCGGCTACCTCGATGAAAACGGCTATCTGTTCCTGGTCGACCGGGTCAAGGACATGATCGTGAGCGGCGGCGAGAACGTGTACTCGGCCGAGGTCGAAAACGCCATCGCCGCCTATCCGGACGTGGCCCAGGTGGCCGTGATCGGCATTCCCTCGGAGAAGTGGGGCGAGGCGGTACACGCCATCGTCGTCATGGCGCCGGGTGCCACGGCAACCGACGACGAGATCAAGGCGTGGTGTAAGGATCGGATCGCGGGTTACAAGGTGCCCAAGTCGGTGGAGTTCCGCACCGAGGCGCTGCCCCTGTCGGGGGCATTGAAGGTCCTGAAGAAGGATCTGCGGGCTCCGTACTGGGAGGGCCACGACCGCTCGGTCAGCTGAGGTCCGACCCCCGGTACCGTTTTGCCAAAAAGTGATGTCAGGACAACACTTTTTGGCAAAACCGGCTCCCGTCGCCGCCCCCGATGCCGCTCGCGCTCAGCCGGCGTAGTTGTAGAAGCCCCGCCCCGACTTGCGACCAAGGAGGCCCGCGTCGACCATCCGCGACAGCAGCGGCGGCGGGGCATACAGCGGCTCCTTGAACTCTTCATAGAGCGACATGGCGACCGCCATCGTCGTGTCGAGCCCGATCAGGTCGCTGAGCGCGAGGGGCCCCATGGGGTGGGCGCAGCCCTCGACCATGCCGGTGTCGATGTCGGCAGGGGTGGCAAACCCCGACTCCAGCATCCGGATCGCCGACAGCAGGTACGGGATGAGCAGGGCGTTGACGATGAATCCGGCCCGGTCCTGGGAGTGGATGACGTGCTTGCCCAGCCGCTGCGATGCGAAGTCGGTCGCCGCCGCCGTCACCGAAGGTTCGGTCAGCAGCGACGACACCACCTCGACCAGTTGCAGCACCGGCACCGGGTTGAAGAAGTGGATGCCGACGACCTGGGCCGGGCGTCCCGTCGCCATGGCCAGCTTCATGATGGGGATGGAACTGGTATTCGACGCCAGGATGGCGTCGGGGTCCTCGACGACCTCGTGCAGGCGCCGGAAGACGGCCACCTTGGCAGGCTCGGATTCGACGACAGCTTCGACCACGAGTTGGCGGTCCGCCAGTTGCTTGTAATCGGTCGTGAAGACCATCCGGCCCTGGGCTGCCGCCCGCTGGTCACTCGACAGCTTCCCGTGGCGAACGGCACGCGACAGCGAGTGCTCGATCCGCTTGCTCCCCGCCTCCAGGGCGGCGTCGCTGGCCTCGACAATGACGACGTCGAGCTCAGCGCGCGCCGAGACCTCGGCGATACCCGATCCCATCAGCCCACAGCCGACCACGCCCACCCGGTGGATTCGTTCGCTCATGGCGCTCATGGCGAAGCGAGGTTAGGCCCCCAAACGGCCTTGCGTGGACCGCCGCGGCCAACCTGTCGGCGTTCGCGGGACCTGTCCGTCCCCGCCCGAATCGAGCCCCCCGGCCGGCGACGCGATGGGGTCAGCGACGCCAGCGAGGTACGCGCCTGTCCGCCGTCGCGCCTCGGTTGTCACCGAGTCAGGCGGGGCGACGACGCTCGCCGTCAACGCCATGAGGACGGGGCTGGCGCCCCCGCCGGGAGCGACCGGTGCAACTGCCGGTACAGGTGGCGGGTAGACCGGACGGTAGAGTGCCCGGCGTGCCTGCGCCCGGACTGCTGGAAGGAAAGCGCCTGCTGATCACCGGGGTGCTGACCGATGACTCGCTCGCCTTCGGGGTTGCCAAGTTGGCCCAGGAACAAGGCGCCCAGATCGTTCTCACCGGCGCCGGCCGGGGGCTCAGCCTGACCAAACGGGTGGCCAAGAAGCTCCCCGCGCCTCCCGACGTCCTGGAACTCGACGTCACCGTGGACGAGCACTTCTCCATCGTGGCCAAGGACCTGGAGGAACGCTGGGGCGCCCTGGACGGGGTGCTCCACGCCATCGGTTTCGCACCCGCCAGTTGCCTGGGCGGGGGCTTCCTGGACGCCCCGTGGCAGGACGTCAGCGTCGCCCTCCACATCTCGACATTTTCGCTGAAGTCGTTGACGGTGGCCATGTTGCCCCTGCTCCGGGCGGCGGGCGGGGGGTCGGTCGTCGGCCTCGACTTCGACGGCACCCGGGCCTGGCCCTCCTACGACTGGATGGGTGTGGCCAAGGCGGGGCTCGAGTCGACGGCCCGCTACCTGGCCAAGGAG
Organism: uncultured Actinomycetota bacterium; assembly: GCA_963791545.1. GTDB lineage: Bacteria > Actinomycetota > Acidimicrobiia > Acidimicrobiales > Palsa-688 > JALYXV01. Next base: position 84,384 of record CAWBSR010000007.1, on the reverse strand, counting down.
GTCGGCCCCGACAATGTCCGGGTCAACCTGGTGGCAGCCGGACCCATGCGCACCATCGCCGCCAAGTCGATCGCCGGATTCGCGGCGTTCGAGGGGGCGTGGATCGAGCGGGCGCCCCTCGGATGGGACATCAACGACTCGTCAGCGGTGGCCAAGGCATGCACGGTCCTCCTGAGCGACTGGTTCCCGATGACCACCGGTGAGATCATCCACGTCGACGGCGGCTATCACGCCATGGGGGTCTGATGGAGGTTCCCGCCGAGGCTCCCGCCGGGCGGGTGGTGCTCGTCACCGGGGGCAACCGGGGCATCGGACTGGCCATCGCCCAGGCCTTCGCGGCCTTGGGCGACCGGGTGGCGGTGACCCACCGCAAGGACCCCGTCGAGGGCTTCTTGTCGCTGCGCTGTGACGTCACCTCGGTGGCCGACGTCGACGCCGCCTTCGCCGAGGTCGAGGCCACCCTGGGCCCCGTCGAGGTCCTGGTCGCCAACGCCGGCATCACCCGCGATGGCCTGCTCATGCAGATGAGCGAAGAGGCCTTCACCAGCGTGATCGACACCAACCTGGTCGGCGCCTACCGGGTCGCCAAGCGGGCCGTCCCCAAGATGATCCGGGCCCGCCAGGGGCGCATTGTCTTGATTTCCTCGGTGGTCGGCCTGGCCGGCTCCGGGGGGCAAACAAACTACGCCGCCTCCAAGGCGGGCCTGGTGGGCTTCGCCCGATCGCTGGCCCGGGAGATCGGCAGCCGTAAGGTCACGGTCAACGTGGTGGCGCCCGGCTTCATCGAGACGGACATGACGGCGGCCTTGCCCGACTCCCGGCACAAGGAGATCGTGGCCCAGATCCCGTTACAGCGCATGGCCCGGGCCGAGGAGGTGGCCGGGGTGGTGACCTGGCTGGCGTCGGAGGCGGCGGCCTATGTGACCGGGGCGGTCATCCCCGTCGACGGCGGTCTAGGGATGGGGCATTGACGAGCTTGAAGAGCGACCCCGAGAGCCCCCAAGGGTGGTCCGGCTGGCGGCCCGAGGATCTGATCCCGCACCGGCCGCCGTTTCTCTTCGTGGACACCATCATCGAGATCCACCCGGCCCAGTCGGCCATCGGGCAGTGGCACCTGAGCGGCGAGGAACCGTTCTTCGCCGGCCATTTTCCCGCTCGCCCCACCGTGCCGGGGGTGCTGATGGTGGAGGCCATGGCTCAGATGGGCGCCATCTGCCTGCTGGCCCATCGGGACTACCGGCACCGGCTGCCGCTGTTCGGGGGGATCGACAAGGCCCGTTTCCGCCGCCAAGTGGTGCCCGGCGACACCCTGGAGCTGCACGTGAAGGTGGATCACCTAGGAGGCGGCGCCGGCAAGAGCTCGGGCACCGCCTTCGTGGATGGCAAGGTGGCCTTTCAGGGCAACATGATTTTCATCATCGCCACGGGGTAGCTACGCCGGTCCCGCGGGGCCGACGATCATCGTGAGAATCACGCGGTCGCCCCACTACGCTGTCCCCGCGGCTCGGGGGCGGCAGACCGAACCGGGCAGCAGGTTTCATCTACCAGCCCCCGTAGCTCAGGGGATAGAGCGTCGGTTTCCTAAACCGTGCGTCGCAGGTCCGAATCCTGCCGGGGGCGCCAGCGAAAGTGGCCCTGACCAGCACGAACTGCCTGGTCAGGGGGTTGGGGATTTGCCCGCTGAATACCACTCCGGAACCCATGTCGACCGCAGAAATTGGGAAGGCTGTGGGAAGGGATTTCGGGGACAACCGGCCGACGACCGTTGGCCGTCCTGCGCTGGGGAGTCGAGTGGGCCATAGAAACCCTCCGAGGAACCACGTCGACAACCGGGTTCGGCGGGCCAGATCGGAGGGGCCGCCCGCTTCGCGCTTCACCCTCAAAAGGACCGTTTCGGCGATTCTCCGAGCTTCAAGGGCAGGCCCGGTAGCTAAGCTAAGGAAGGAACCGGGCCAGGGTCGGGGTCAAGGGATCAGCTCGAAGGCTTCGCAGTGGCGAGGACGAACTACGCGGAAGTCGCGCTCGTTGAGCGTTGCGATCGTCGCGGTCTGGCGGTTTTCTGCGACGGTGACGATGCTGGCGTCGACCATTCCGAGGCCGAGGTCGGCGTAGCGTTCGATGAGCTCCACGCAACGCCGGTAGTCGGCGACGGCGAGGTCGACGACGTCCAGGTCGCCGGCGATGATGAGGCGGAGGAAGGCGGCCTCGGAGCGGGGTCCGAGGTTGCGTTCGATCTGCCAGCAGGTTTCAGGGATGACCGGCGAGGGGACCACCAGCTGACCCCGGCGGTCGCGGAGGAGTTGGGCACAGGCGTCGTGGTCGGCGTCGTCTGCGTCAGCGGCGGCGACCAGCACGCCCGTGTCGACGACGACACTCACAGGTCGCGAGCGGCGTGGCCCCCGGTTAGCTCGGCTCGGATCTCGCGGTGCCTTCGGCCGAGGTCGCCGCGGCCGGAGGCACCGGAGCCGATAAATGCTTCCAACGGGTCGCTGTCGTCGGCGGGGAGGTGCGCGGCGACGGCTTCGGCCACGACCTCCTCGGCGCTGATACCGCGCTCGGCGGCGACCGCCTCGACACGGGCGGCAAGGTCTTCGGGGAGTTTCACGACCAGGCTCACCTTTCAAAGGATAGGACCGGCGGCGGTCCGTGGTGCGTCCACGCCACTTGGTTCGTCGGGCTCACCAGCGGATCGGGGCGATCGCCCGGCGGTGGCGAAGTGATCGTCCGCCAGTTGTGGCCCAGGGAGATCCTGCGGCGCCCCGGTGGCGCGGTCAGGTCGGTCTGGCGCGCCCGCGCCGCCAGGACGGTGGCAGCACGGCCATGAGCGCGTGGATGCAGGCGGCTGTCTTCGGATTCGGGACGTGGATGCCTCGGTTTCGGACGGCGCTGCTGCTGTCTGGAGTCGAGACATCAGAGTGGGTGTCTCGAATGTGGACGGGGTGGGCCTGCCGGCCGGGTTTCGGCGGCGAAAGAGGTGCAGGGTTTCAGTGGCCACGGCGGGCGAGCTCGGCTTCGTGCCAGTTGTCGTCGAGCCAGGCGGTTATCTCGGACGGGACGAATCTGACGCGACCTCCGATCTTGTGGAACGGAATGCGTCGTTCAGCGACCAAGCGTGGGACGTGGCGTTCGGTGATGTGCAGCCAGGTAGCAGTTCCGGGATGCCGAGGCAGGTCTGGGTCGGGTCGTAGGGGCCGGGCATGGTGTCCTCCTGTCAATGTCAGATACCTATTAACGGACGTGTGGTGGCCGCAGACGGAAAGAGAATCTTGAAAGGAGGGCAACTTTTCGGCGAGTCGACGGGGTGAACGCGCGGCCGGGAAGGAAGTGCGTGGACTGCCTCCGGTCCTCCGGACACGGGGCAGCCCATGCGCTCGAGAGCGGGCGAAAAGGGGATGAAGCGCGTTGGTCGGGGCGGCGGTCGTCCAGCCCGGACCGCACAGTGATTGGGTCACCTCCGAGCGGGCCACAATCACCGCCGTCCACCCCCGAGACGGCTCCATCGACGCTCTCACTGACGACGGGCGAGGCCTGCATTTCGACCGTGACGCCGCCAGCGCCGACCGGCTCGCCCACGCCTACGCGGTCACCGCCCACCGGGCCCAGGGGGCCACCGTCGACACCGCGCATGTCCTCGACGACGGCGGCGGCCGCGAACTGGCCTACGTCGCCATGAGCCGCGCCCGAGCGACCAGCCACATCTACACCACCGCCGCCGACCCCGCCGAAGCGGCGGAGCGAGTCGCGTACAGCTGGGAAGCCGAACGGCGCCCAACCTGGGCCACCGACCAGGGCCAACCCACACCAACCGAAAGCCCGCAACCCGAACCCGACGCCCTCCAGCAGGTGGGCACCGCCCTCGAGGAGCGGGGCCGCTGCGAGTACGACCTGCAACAACTGCGCCAAGGCACAGGCCGTTGGACAGGTACGTCAGCCGGGCGCGCCGCCCTCAACCTGACCGAAGCGAAGGCCGACAATCGGCGGGCTGCACGCCACGCGTCCGACCCGGCACTGCGCCGCCGGGAACGAAGGGAATCCGACCATGATCTCGCCGCCGCCCGCCAAGCCCTTGAGGCAGCCACAGCCGACTGGGAAACCCACGGCCAGCCCCACGCGAGCCGGCTCGAAACACTCATCGCACAGGCCGACCTTGCCGTCCGCCAGACCCTCGACACACACAGAGCCCAACAAGCTCAGCGGCCGTGGGCGTCGCTCCACCACAGCGGGAACCACAGGAGCCCGCCCGCCCTGCGTAAGAACGACGACACGGGCCTCGGCTGAACATACGGCCCAAGACCGGTCCAGTTCCCTTCAGCCGTGGCGCCGGGATCATCGAGTACCTATTTCACATCCCCTCGGTTGTTTTCGCGGATCTCGTTCGCGGTTCAAGATGTCCCGATGTCCAGATGGCGGAAACAGACCGCCGACTATGGGTGGCTGTTCACGTCGACGCGGTGATTCGAGGACGTCGTTGTGTGCGTTCCGGCCGCGGACTATCCCGTGTCTGTCGGATGCGCTCTGATCATGTCTGACGACGCCAAGGCCAGGGCTGGAGAAATGTTGCTTTCGTCCAACGCGATCCGCCCCACCATCTGAGTCGGCGGGAGTCACGGGGATCCCCATACCAGCCGCGAGGAGGCTCTCCCGATCCTCCAGACAGTCGCCACCGGTCTACTCGACGCATGCCGCACGCGGCGTGGAGTGTCACGACAGTTATCACGACGCCTCCAGCCGCTTCAGGCCACTGCCTTATCGACGCGAATAGGCCGGCGCCGGAATTTCTAGCAACCACTAAGCAGGCGATGAGCGGCCACAGAGCATCTCGGTCGCGTCCGATGCGTGAACGCCACGTATAGACGGGCGCCACGTGGCCAGCAAGTTCCGCTGTCGAGTCCGGTCATCGTTAGGGTCCAATCGTGAGGCACAACGGTGCTAACAACCTCGTACACGAACTCCTTGCCGCCCCGGAAGAGCCCGTGACCTAGTGCAGCCGCGCAGAAATGAATAGATGTCGTTTAAAGGCGTGAGAAGATCGTGGACGGGCATTGTTATGCGACCTTGAGGGGCTTGCCTTCGTAGGTCCAGGCGAACGGCATGGCGGTGCGGTCGTACTCGGCGATCCACAGCATGATCCTGTCGATTAGGTCCTCGGTCGAGGAGAACTCGCCCCGGCGCAACAGCCGCCTGGTCAGGATAGAAAAGACCAACTCCACCTGGTTCAGCCAGCTGGCGTGCTTGGGCGTGTAAAGCACCTTGAAGCGCTGGTGCTCCGCCAACCATTTCCTGGTCGCCTTGGAGCCATGCGAGGGGCCGTTGTCGAGGATCAGATGAATGTCCACCGCTTCGACCCGGCGGTCGATCTGGGCCAAGAACTCGATGAAGTGTTCGGAATTGTTGCGGGGGATCTGCTCGGCCACGACCGCCCCCGAATGGACATCCAACGCCGCGATGATCGACGCCGTCCCATGCCGGACATACTCGAACTCCACCCGCTCCGGCGATCCCGGCGCCGCCGGCCGGCCCCGATGTTTGCGTGACCGGGCCGCGATGGCCGTCTTCTCGTCCACCGACAACACCAAGGCGTTGGTGGGCTGCGACAGGTACAGGCCGCACACGTCCGCGACCAGCTCCCAGAACTGCGGGTCGTGTTTGCGGGTCAACCACCCGCGCACCTGATGCGGCTTGATGTCGAGCTCGGCCAGGATCCGCCCGAGTGGATCGTGCACCGATGGAGTTGGCCTTGCCCGGCATCGTGCAGAGTGTCAAGGCACGCGGACGGCATGAGCGACACCCGGGGCTTCGGTTCCATCGTTGGGTTTGAGTGAGCCGGCGATAAGCGTCGCGAGGGCGATCAGGACTGCGACTACACCCAGCGCATGCTGGATCGTGGTGACGGATCCGAGGAATCCGATGACGGGCGGCCCGGCAAGAAAGGCGAGCTGGCCGATGCCCGAGACGACGCTCACCCGGGCAGCCGCGGTTCGGGGATCGTCCGCTGCGGCGCTGAGTCCGACGGGAAAGCCAAGGCATGTCCCGAAGCCCCACAGCAGCGTCCCGAGGAAGGCCAGTGCAGTCCACGGGCTCAAAACGAAGGCCAGTAGCCCGACGAGCGCGATCGCGGCCAGACCGCGAATGGTCGGGACTCGACTGAATCGGTTGAGCAGCATCGGGCCAGTCCATCGTCCTATGGTCATCGCGGCCAGGAACACGGCGTATCCGAGCGTGGCCACCGTGGCCGGCGCATGGTGGTCGTCGATTAGTGCGACGCCGATCCAGTCGTTGCCGGTGCCTTCGGCGAAGGCGAAAGCGAACACGACCAGCCCGATGAGCAAGGTTCGTCGTTGTATCCAACGGCTCGAGGCTGTCGCTTCCGCCGAGTCAGACGCGGCGCTCTTCGAGGCGTCCTCGACGTCGGGGAGGAAGGCGCGCACCGAGACGGGAACGATGCAGACGGCCAGCGCCGAGATGATCAAGAAGTGCGCAGTGACCGGCACGCCGAGCGCGACCATTCCGGCACCCAGCAGCGCGCCGGCCACGGTGCCGATGCTGAACCCGGAATGGAAGCGAGGCATGATCGCCCGGCCTAAGTGGCGTTCGACGGTCGCACCCTGCAGGTTCATCCCGACTCCCCACGCCGCTAAAGCAAACCCGAGCAGGAAGAGCCCGATGACGACCGGCACGACCCCGTAGTGGTACCCGATACCGACCAGGCCGAGCGACCCGGCCGCCACGACAGACATCACCGTCACCGCGAAGCGCGTACCGAACCGGTGGATCAGTACACCAGCAACCGGAAGGGCGATCAGCGAGCCAGCCGCAATCGCGAGCAGCATCAGACCCAGATGGGCCGCGCTCAAACCAAGGCGGCTACGCACCTGCGGAATCCGCGAAACCCAGGTCGCGAAGATTGCCCCGGCCGCGACAAACGCGACGAAGGTGGAACGACGTGCCCCCGTGACCGATCTGCCGTCACCGCGTGCGTCCGTTGCCGGCCCGAACCGACGAACCAGCGACGACACGGCCGACTTCAGGTACACATCGTGTAACTACCTCTGGCAGGCTGGGGTGAGACCTGGCCGGAAAGGAGTTGTAGTGACCGACACGATTGAGGCTACGAGCAGCCCGACGGCAGCTGGTGGATCCGAGCTGGTTGAGCGGCCGCCGTCGTTGGAGCAGCTGGCGGTGCAGTTGATGGACCGGGCCTGCGAGCAGGGGGTGTCGCTGGTGGGCCCGGGCGGCCTGTTGGCCGGGTTGACCAAGACGGTGCTGGAGTCGGCGTTGGCGGCGGAGCTGACCGAGCATGTCGGCTACGAGCCCTATGAACCGGCCGGGCATCATTCGGGGAACTCGCGCAACGGGACGCGGACCAAGACGGTGCTGACCGAGATCGGCCCGGTCGTGCTCGAGGTGCCCCGGGACCGTGCCGGCACGTTCGAGCCGGTGATCGTCCCCAAGCGCCGCCGACGATTGAACGGCGTCGACGCGCTGGTGTGCTCCTTGTCGGCCAAGGGTCTCACCCACGGGGAGATCTGCGCCCATCTGGGCGAGATCTACGGGGCCCAGGTGTCGAAGGAGACGATCACCCGCATCACCGATCGGGTGTTGGAGGGGATGAGCGAGTGGCAGAACCGCCCCCTCGACCCGGTGTACCCGGTCATCTTTATTGACGCCATCGTGGTCAAGATCCGTGAGGGCCAAGTGGCGAATAGGCCTATCTACGTGGCGGTGGGGGTGACCGTGGACGGCACCCGGGACATCTTGGGCTTGTGGGCCGGCGACGGCGGCGAGGGCGCCAAGTACTGGCATCACGTGTTGACCGAGGTCAAGAACCGGGGCACCAAGGACACCTGCATCGTGGTGTGCGACGGCCTGACCGGCCTCGCCGACGCGGTGAGCTCGGTGTGGCCCCAGGCGATCGTGCAGACCTGTGTCGTCCACCTACTCAGGAATTCGTTCCGCTACGCGTCGCGCAAGGACTGGCCGGCGATCGCCAAGGACCTCAAGCCCATCTACACCGCGGCCACCGAGGCGGCGGCCTTGGACCGCTTCGCCGAGTTCTCGGGGCGCTGGGAGTCCCGCTACCCGGCCATCGTGGCGCTGTGGGAGCACGCTTGGGCGGAGTTCGTGCCGTTCCTCAGCTTCGACCCGGAGATCCGCACCGTCATTTACACCACGAACGCTATTGAGAGCATCAATGCCCGTATCCGTAAGGCGGTCAAGGCTCGGGGTCATTTCCCGACCGAGCAGGCGGCCATGAAGTGTGTATACCTGGCGGTGATGAGTTTGGATCCGACTGGGAAGGGCCGCCAGCGTTGGACGAACCGGTGGAAGCCCGCTTTGAATGCCTTTACAATCGCATTCCCAAACCGTATAATGCCTGCAGCGAAGTAACCGAGAATCCCATCAATGATCAGGACCGGTTACACCGTTTTTGCGACAGTCCCGACTTCAGGCCAGTCGGTTCGACCATCGCGCCTAGGTGAGTCGGCAGGAAGTGGCTGTTTTGGGGGTTGGCGGCTGGGTGTCGGGTTTGGCTGTGTGGCGGTCGATGGCGATGCGGTGGCCGGTCGGAGCGTCGGAATAGCCCTCTGGGTCGTGTCGGAGCCGATATCCGGGTGCCCGTTCCCGGGTTAGGCCGGGGCGGCTGTTTGTGCGACCGCGTCGAGGACGGCGAGGCGTTTGATGTTGGCCACGGTGGCCGCGAGGAGGGCTTGGAGCCGGGTTTTCCTCCGGCCCCGGTAGCGGGCTTTTCGCATCCCCAGGTCCTGGAGGTGGTCGATCTTGCGTTCCACCTTGCACCGCGAACGCAGCAACGCCTTGGTGGCGGGATCGACCTGGGCGGCCCGGGCGGCTTGGATGCGCGCCTCGTGGACGCCGACCATGATCGTCCGGCCGCCCTTGCCGCCGACGCAGGAGTCCCGCAGCGGGCAGGCGGCGCACAGGTCCTTGTCGAACACGTAAAGGGCGGCCCGGCGCCCCTTGTGGTCCTTGGCCTTCTTCACCGTCGTGGTGGTGTGCCCGGCCGGGCAGGTCACCGACTTCGCCTGAAGATCCACGGTGAAGTCGGTCTTGGGGAACCGTCCCGAGTTCGACACCGGGGCCACCTTGGCCACCAACTCGGCGCCCTGCTCCTCGACCGCCACGCGGACGTCGCCGTCGGAGTACGCCATGTCGCCCAACAATGTCTCGACCACGATCCCCGGCGTCGCCTGCACCTGGGCCAGCAGGCCGGCGGCACCATCGCCGTCTGAGGCGTTGCCTGCCCGCACGGCGACGCCCAGCACCAGCTCAGAAGCCTCGTCGACGACCACGTCCATCTTGTGGCCGTCGAAACGCCTCGACGCCGACTTGCGGCCGTGACGCATCTCGGGGTCCGAATGCGAGACCACCCGATCCGTGGCCACCCCCTCGACAATCGCCAGACGGTCCCCGTCCACCTCAACGTCCTGGTCGACGACCTGGGCCAGCAGGCCGGCCGCCTGCAGCACCGTCGCATCGTCTTTCACCGGGCTCGACTCGGCTGCATCGAGGATCTCGACCGCCAAGACCACGATCTTCTCCAACTGCTCCCGCCGCCGCTCGGGGTCCTGCCAATCGATGTCGGGCTTGACAGCCGCCGCCGCCAACGCCTCGCCCGCCAACACCGGATCCAACTCGGCCCCCATGGCCCGAGCCAACTTGCCCGCCAATTTTCGCAGCAGCTCGTAGGTGTCGGCCGCCGCACCCGCCCCGTGCACCGGCGACGAATCGATTATCGCCGTCAACTTGCCTTTGAACACCCCCAGCTCCACCGCCCGTTGCAGGGTCTTGGCGAACAGCTTGTTGTCGGCGTCATGGAGGACCATCCGGGCCCGCATCAGCGAAAACGTCGTCGCCGCGATCCCCCCGAACCAGTCGTCGACGCCCATCGCCGCCTTCCAATCCGAGTCCACCCGGCTACGGCGCGACGTCTCATAATCGGAGGTCTTGTCGTAGGTGGCGCACAGCAACGCCTTGACCATCACCGAAGTTCGTCCCGATTAATCGTGATCATCAGGGATCATTTTATTATATGACCGACGGACACCACTGTAGTTACTCTCATGGAACTACAGTACTGCGCACGCAAGGTCACGAGCACCCGACAACTTGTGCGAACGTCAGACTCAATCGCCACGAGGGGGGCACCTGTCACTACCAGCGTTGGCCGAAGGCCGGGCCGCTTCTCGAGGAGGAGCTTGTCTACCCCGTCGCTCGCCACCTGGACGCCGCGATGGCCGAACACGCAGAGGAGAGTCATCGCCGGAGTGATGCCATGGTGGCGAAGATCTGCCAGTAGACGACCACCTATGCGGTCGCTCAGCAGCTGTTGCGCTCGAAAGCTTGGTCATCAGCCATGCCCGATGGGAGGAGGACACCCGCCTGCCGTTGGCCAGCGCACTGGCCACCGATGACTTCAAACGGCTCGGAACCGCTATATACGAGCGGCACCAGGAACTGCTCCGCCAGTATCCGGATGCAGAGCAACTATTGGTTTAGCCGCGCACGCTGATCCTGACATCGCACTGCAGCGAGCCGTGTTGGAGCACGGTCACTGTGGCCCTTACATACGGCGGCGGACAATTGGCGTTGACAGGGTCTGCGCCCTGTGATCCCATTCGATGGGGGCATGATTTCAAAGTTGGGGGTTTCGAATGACCATCGTCGGCGCCGGCGATTTGCTTTCACGTTTGATTGGCGACCTTCAGCCCGCCGAGCCGGCCCAGGCGGAGGAACTAGAGGAGGCGAGGCGCCTCGCCGCCGCCGCGGTCGCTGCCGGCCTAGTACCCGGGCTTGAACCGCCCCCCGCCGGGACGGTCGCCGGCGCGCCCGCCGCCGGCCCAGCAGCGTCGGGTTTCCTGATCCATCGCCGCAGCGTCCCGCTACGCACGCCTCATGTTCCCGCAGCACTACCCGATTGGGCCAGAGGTATGCAGGTGGCGCGCAGCCTGGGCCCGTTCAGGGATCTCGCTGGCCGCGACATCTGGTTGGATCTCTTTCCCCTGGTTCGCCACGTCCGGCTGGTGCGGTCGCCAGGCGGCGTCCCGTTTATGACGCTGCCGATCGAGACCATGGTCCATTTTCCCTGGCTGACACCGCATCGCGGGCCCCGGCGGCCGCCACGGGCGCCGACGTTCGACGTGCCCGCCGGAAGCGTGTGGTTTGCCAGCCAGCTGATCGATCCCGCCGCCCCTTCCGGGTCGTGGACGGGCCTGCGTGTGAACGGCGGGACGTTGCGGTTCGGCGCGCAGGTAACGGGGACGGGCGACGAGATCGTCGTCCCGATGGGCGTGTCGATCGATCTGACCGCCGACACCGAGCCGCAGACGCCCGACACCGGGACCGGGCCCGGTCAGGACGCCCGCGATGCCAAGGTGGCCGTCCCCGCCCGCTTCCGCCTGGTGGTCGGCGCCGGCATCGGCGCAACCATCGCGGCCCTCGGCCCGGCCCGCCTCCTCGCCTTCGGGTTCGGTGCCGAGTTGGCGGCGATCGCGGACCCGGCCCGGTTTGACCCGAATCTGGGTGTGCTGGCCGTCCCGATGACACCGAAACCTGTGCCGTTCACCGCCAACGCCGTCAGGGCCAAAGTGTTTTCGCTGTCGGGAAGTGCGCCGCTCACTGCTGCCGCCTGGGGCCTTCCCGTCGCCGTCGTCGACCCTTCCCACCTTGGTGAGGCCAGCGGCACCGGCTCCCTCTTGCTCTGGGTCGACGCCGGGATCTCCGCCACCTGGCTCGGCCAGACCGAGGCGGTCGAGCTTATGGCCGCGGTCTTGGAAGCCGACCCCCACCGCCTGGCCGTCATCGCCCGCGGCGCCAGGAGCGAGCGTGTCGAGCAACAGCCGAAGCTGTCTGCTGCCGGCGCCGGGCGGATCGATCTGCGCTGGACGACGTCGTTCCCGGTGACCTTCGACTCCGAGGCCAAGGGCTTCGAAGCCGTCATCAGCCGCGCCGAGCTTTCGGCGATGCTCGACCGTCCCGTCGACCTGCGCGGTGAGCGACTGAACCTGCACGCAACCGGAGCTCTGGTGGTGTTCCTCGCGTCCGCGACGGGCACCTTCCTGTTAGTCGAGGGGGCGCTGGACCGGCATGGCGACGACGAAGCCATCGCCTTCGCCCTGGTCAATGCCGTGCTACGGGCCACCCGTCCATCCGCCATCATCCTCTACGGCCACTACGACGGCACGACGATCGACCATGCGTGGTGCGAGCTCATCTACCGCCTGCTGGCCCTTATCCCGACGCTACCTGACCCCTACGCCGCCAGCTATGGCTCGCTCATCTCCGCCCTCGACCAGCAGGACGGCGAACTCCTGAGCATCCTGCGGTGGGACGGCGCCACGAGCAGCTTCGACTTCCGCTTGCCCGGAGGCGGCGCCGGAGTGATCGAAGCCCTCGGCCGCTTTCATGGCAACCCGTTCGACCAGACCACGGGGGCCTTGACCTATATGGAGCGGGGCGGCACTGAGCAGTGGCCGCGGGCGGTCGAAGCCATGGGCGACGCACTGGCCTTCGAGGGCCGTCGAAGCCTCATCCTTCTCGACGTGTCAACGAACGTCGCCCAGTTCGGCGTGGCCTGGTCGACGTCGGTTGACCGCACTGCGGTTGACGGCACCGCCATGGGCAACACCGCGACCCTCGCGATCGACAAGCTCACCATCGAGGTCGACAGCGACCAGGTCGCCCTGGTCACCCTCCCGGCGGTGCAGTGGGAAGCGGTCGAGACGGTCGAGGATCCCGACCCGAGCCCGCTGCCGACGTGGGTCAGCTTTGCCAACAGTGGTGTTCCCACCATAGTCGGCGTCCCGACTTCCAACCTGGTGCCGGTGCATCCGATCGCCGCACTGAACACGCTTGTTGACAACTTCGCTCAGAGCTCGCCGCTGACCGCCAGGGCCCGCTTCACCCTGCCGTTCGGCATGATCGCGGTGAGCAACCTCCACGGCGTGGACCCGGTCGACCCTCGCTGGGCGTCAGTCGTGTTCAACCGCCCCCGCCAAGGCCAGTTGGAGGGTGCCCATCAGCTGCGAATCGACGCCCATGACGACACGCTGGCCAGCGACGAGACGCCTGCCCTGTCCGGATTTACGGTCCAGCTGCCGGTGGCCCAACCCGGTAACCGCAGCATTCTCGGCAGCGACGTCACCAGTATTTTCAACACGTACGTCGGGGCGGCCGGCAAACGGCCCATGGTCCCCGTCACTCGGATCGACCTGTCGGGATACGGCGAGAGCCTGTTCAGCGACTGGCGCAACCCCTATACCGATCCGGTGGCGGTGGTGCAGGCCCGCTTCGACGTTCTCGTGGGTCGTACCGCCTACGAGATCGTGAAGGTCCGCAGCATCCTGTTCCCCTACGGCGTAGTGGTCGTGCGCACCATCACCATCCAGCGGCGCAACAACGCCATCGTCACCCGCACCGACAGCGGCTGGCAGGCGGTGAGCGACGGGCTGTACCAATTCCCGGGGACACCCATCGTCACCCACCCCGGTGTGGCCAGCCGCATCACCAATGTGGTCAACATCCGCGACACCGGCCAGGTGATCACCGTCGGCGGTATCGACATGGCGGCGGTGTACTTCGACGGCCACCTCGACCTCGACGGTGCCCCGACTGCGCCCGACGGCTCCATCCAGCTGGTGTCCGCCAAGGGCCAGTTCGGCTGCGTCCAGATCACCGCCGGGTCGCTGATCAGCCCCAGCCAGTACGCCGACCTGTTGGCGAAGTCCGGGCCGCTGGGCGGTCCAATCGACACCAAGATCTACATTGGCAGCGGCCCACAGGCAATGCACCTCCAGCACGTCGACGTCGGTGTTACGGCCGGCATGGGTGGCCCGGAGTTCGCCATGGCGGCATGGGGAGCGCCTGCCTTCCCCGGTGGCGGCCAGTGGTCGGTGGTGCAGGTCGACAGCCCGGCCGCGGCGCCGAAGGCGGTTGCCAAGGACCACGGCGTACCACTAATTCGAGCAGGAGCGGCCGGGACGGCGCCGGCGCCCTCGTCCCCCTACCGCTTCGCCGACCCCGCCGACCTGACCCAGCCGACCAACCCCAGCCGCGACTATGCGGTCCTCCACGCCATGGGCACGCAGCGAGCCCTCTACCGGCGACCCAAGATCGAAGCCACCGACTCGACGAGCATCACCAGCACCCAGGCTGGTTCGATCGCCGACCCCTACAGCCTGGGCACCGCCATCGGACCCTACCCCGAGGCCGACAAGACCATCCCGTTCCCAACGCCCAACTGGGCGCTGCGGGTCGACAACAACGGTAATTATCGCCTCGAAATGCCGTCGCCCTTCGCCGCCGGGGTGGGCCGGCGCACCATGCGCAAAGCCGGCTCCGTCAAGAGTGAACTCGACTACACCGCCGCCCAGATTACGTATCGGGTGGACACCTCCCAGCCGGTGCCGTGGCGCTTCCGCTTGGACAACGCCACCAAGATCATGAACGTCAGCTCGCTCGGCGACGTGTTCCTAATGAATACCAACGTGGTGGCCGCAGCCGGCGCTACGACCCGGTTCGAGCAGCCCAACCTCAAGCTCGGCGGCGGGCTCAGCGTCGTCCAGGACCTCCTCACCATTCTCGCCGATCTCGGGATCGCGGGGGCCTTGACCGCGCTCATGACCAACGACTGGACCCTCAAGGTGGCCGAGCACGTCCCAGTCGTTGACGCCACGGGTGACGCCTTCCAAATCCCGCCCAAACCCGACCCCCTGCCGGACATCAAATTCGACGACACCGAAATAAAGGTCGAAATGGATGTCGCGCCCACGGCGGACAAAGCCTCGTTCTCTATGGCCGGCCAGCCCATGTTCGCGATCAAACAGATCCCAGGCTTGTACGCGGTCGCCATCATCAAGTTCGAAATCGACGTCTCGACAGCTGACGGCACGGTCTATTCACTCCTGCTCGGCGTCGGGATCGCGTATGAGATCGAGGCGGAGCCGCTCAAGTTCAAGGGTCTCATCGCCCTGACCTTTTTCGGCCTCATCGGCGACACCGTCCTGGGTTTCGGAATCGGGTTTCTGCTCAAACTCGAGGCGGCCATCGAGCCCATCATCTCCATCTCCATCTCGCTCGAGGGCCAACTCGCCATCGTTGACGCCTGCCGCGGCACGCCCAACGAAACCGTGTTCGGAGCCGCCAAGCTGACCTTCGGCGTGGAGGTCACGGTGTGCCTGGTATTCAGTATCAGCCTCGAGGTCTCCACCACCGCCTCGGAGGTCATTCGGGGGCCAGGGGAGCCGGCGTGCACCCTGCCCGACGTCCTACCGAACGCAAGTTAGAGGAGGATCCATGCCGCAACTCATCCTTCTTCCCTATCTCCAGCAGTGGGACGGGTCGAAGCTCTCGCTCAACTTGCTGGCGGCACCGCAAACCAACCCGCTCGACCCGCTAGTGGCCGGTGGGCCCAGCTTCACTGACGCCGCCTTTACCTTCGAGATCCGGCTCGTGAAGGGCCTCAGCTCGCTGCCCACCATCGCGTCGCCGTTCACCCTCCTCACCGAGGCGACCTCAGCACCCGTACCGGCTCGGGCCCTTTGCACCGCGTTGGCGGCAACCATTCCCATCGACGCCACGATCACCCCGGTCGACCCCCGCGCGGCGGGACGCCGATTCCTGAAGTACGCACCGCCCGGCTACCGCGACGCCACCGGTTACGCCGACGGCGGCAACCGGTACCTGCGCGTTGATGACAGTTACCACTGTGCCCTCAAGGCTGGAGTCCCGAAGGGCACAGTGCTCAAGAGCGACCCGCCCAGTGTCGGCTGGGGCAAGGTGCTGGCGTCGGCCCTGCGCCAGCCGAGGCTGGCAACCGACATTGGCCTCGTCCGTCCCTTCACCATCACGCCTGACGCTCACTTCTTCGACGGCGGTGGCTGGGTCTATGTAACTTTGGCCGCGGCCAGCGACGGAGCGGCCTTGCTGGGCGTACCCGGCGGGCTCAAGTCGTACGCCGCCCGCGTGCCGCCGCTGTCAACAGCGCGAAGCCTGTTCAGCGCGGTCCTGTTCCCCGTCGCGGCATCGATCCCGGCGGCCAACTACGACGACATTTTTCGCGAGGTCATCGACTACGACGACGGCTTCGCCAAGGCGGTGTACGCCGCGCAACCGGTGGCGCTCGATCCCCTAGGCGAGCAGGACGACGGCATGGGGCCGCGCACGGACCATGGCGTCCGCCTGGGTTGGGACGACGAGCAGATCGCCACGTGGCTCAACCGCCAGGTCGACCCGGCCGCCGCCACCGCCGATTCGCCCATGGGCGTGCTCGGGTACCGGGTCGACGCCCAAGAGGCGGGCACCACGACTTGGCACTCCCTGTCGATGGGAACGTCGGCAGTCGCCATCGGTGGGATCAACCTGGGGTCGTACACCGGCGAGTTCCGCGTCGAGGTGGCACCCAACAAACTAATGGCCGATCCCACCGACACCTTCTGGATCCCGTCGTACTACACATCCTGGACCGGCACCTCGTTGGTGGCGCCCGACCGCACCGAGGCAAAGCTCCATGGCATCGACAAGCCGTCGGTGGTGGAGGGGGTCGACCCGGATATCGCCTTGCGGTACGGGCACGCGTACCAGTTCCGGGTCCGCCTGGTGGACCAAACCGGTGGCGGCCCCACCATCGACGAGCAGCCCACCAATCGGGCGCCCCAACCTCTCGCCCCGCTGCCGTTCCGCCGCTGTGTGCGGCCCCAGGCGCTCGGTGTCGACACCGCGCTCCCGGTAACCCCCGACCCTGCCAACGCCCCCGACAAGATGACAGTACGACGTCCCCTGCTCGGCTACCCCGCCTATGTCTTCGCCGGCGGCACGGCGGCCGATCTGCTCGCCGACCTGCCGACCGCCATCGCCCAGCACCGGCCCGCCGGCCGGCCCGATCCCGATGTCACCACGGTGGAGGTCGAAGTGAGTGTCGCCTTCCCCGGCGGCCCCAGCGGATTCCGGGTCTTGTACCGCACAACCCGGCCATTCCCAGCCGACGCCAATGATCCGCTCGATCTTGACCTCACTTGGAAAGACGTCGCCGACGCCACCACCGTCATCGCACCTGCAACTGGGCCCCTTCCCGTTCCCACCGCCAGAGCCGTCCGCATCGCGCTGAACGCCTTGGCCGCCGATCGGGCCGACTACTACGGCAGCGACGCGGTACGTCATGGGCCGCAGACCACGCTGGCGGTGACCAAATACAGCCACGACGAATCACGTGTGCTGCGGGCCTCGGCGGCGGAACCGGTGGAGGGCATCTTCCTCCAGCCCGACAGGCCGGTGACCCCGGCCGTAGCGCTCTCGCAACGTGCCGCCGGACAGGGGCTCAGCGCCCCGGACAATGCGTTGGGGCGCCTGGCTGCAGCCCTCGACCTCGAAACGGTAGGTACCGGCCTGCGGGCCCATCCCGGCCATCGCGTGCTTTTCGGCTGCGCCGCCGGTGTGCCGCATGCCCTCGGGCCCGACGGCGGGAGCATCCAGTTCGGATCGATCAACGATCTCACTCGTGTCTGGATCGTGGCGGTACGCCTCGAGCTCGACCGCGACTGGAGCTGGGATGGCCTCGACCACCTTCTGATCGAACAGGCCGGCGCCGAAGTGGGACTGGTCGAGCCCCACCGCACCGTTGCTCACGAAGCGCTGGGCGCCACCTCCGACCGTTCGGAAATTGTGTTCTTCGACGTGATCGACCCCAAACCCCCGGCGGGACAGTTCCCGACCGAGCTAGACCGCCACTACACCGTCACTCCTGTCTTCCGCCACGCCCCCGGCGTGGTCGACCCCACGATGTCGTTCGACCTCCACCTCCCCATGACCACCAGCCCCAGCCAGGTGCCCAAGCTGGCAGCGGCCGGGCTGGCGCTTTCCCCGTACCAGCGCGACCCGGCGTACAGCCATACCGACGCCCGGCGCAAGGTGCTGTGGTTCGAGTTCGATGTACCGCCCGGCAACCCAGCCGACTCATTCTACGCCCGGGTGTTGGCCCAAGCTCCCGATCCCGTGCTCACCCGGGTGTCGCCTGAACTTCCCGAGATGCCAGAGCCGCCCCTACCCATCGAACCCGAACCCATCCGCACCATCGTCCCGGCGCAATCCGCCGACCAGGCTGGCGCCTCCGCCATGCAGCTCCTCGAGCCGACCGAGTCTCCCGTCCACTTCTTCGTCCCCTTGCCCCCCGGTCTCACCGCTGACGCGCCGGAGCTCTTCGGGTTCTTCACCTACGAGCTCCGGGTCGGCCACACCAGGGGGTGGTCGACCGCCCAGGGCCGCTTCGGTGCCCCTTGTAGAGTGACCGGGGTCCAGCACCCGGCGCCGACCCTGGGCGCCGCAGTCCTGCGCTCTCGGGTCGGCATCGAGGTGAGCGCGCCGGTCGCCGACCCGGTGTTCGAAGGCCAGTCCCTCCTGCCGTATCCGCCGGTCACGGAGCTGTGGGCGCTGCTGTACGCCCAAGTCCACCAGGCCGACAACACCGCCAGGCGCAACCTGTTGCTCAGCACCCGGCGGGCCGACGCCCGGGTAGAGCGCTGGGAGCTGTATTTCCAACGACCGCGTGCCGACACCGGAACTGCCACCTGGTCCCAAAGGGAGATCGCTGAGCTGCTCGACCTGCTCGGCCTGGGCCCCGATACACCGTTAAGCTGCATCGTGGTCGAAACCCTCCCCGGAGATCAGCCGGTGCCGGATCCGGTGGGGTCGGGGCTGGGGTACGAGCGCTTCCTTCGCACCTCGCCGCTCACCGCAGTCCCCGCCCAATGCTGACGCGCCGAACGGCTGGATAAGGCCCATGGGTCTGCCATCCTTCGGCACTTTGGCCACGCGGCCGGCGGCCGGAGCCCCTACGTTCTGGCGCCGGTAGTGGGAGAGTGGCCGAGGCGTTGGCGGGCGGCGGCGAGGAGCCGGTCACTTGGGAGTCATCGCAGCCGGTCGCGGGCTTGGGTGAGGACTGAGAGTTTGGCTTCGGAGGTCGGCGCCGACGATGGGGTTCTCGGCGAAGGTGGCGAAGCCGCAGTCGGTGTTGAGCAGGACCCGTTCCGCACCAAACAAGGCGATCGCATGGTGGCAGCGCTCGAGGACCAGGTCAACGGTCTCGGTGGCTTGGCATTTTTGGTTGATCACGCCGACGCCGATGCGACGGTCGTCGGGAAGGGCGGCGAGGACTTCCATCTCGCCGGCGCGGGGTGTGGCTAGCTCGAGCATGTAGGTGCCAACCTCGACGGCGGTCAGTACGGGGATGAGGGGCCGGTAGTCGTCGGCGAGGGCGACGGTCTCGTCGGGGGTCCAGTTTCCCCGGCAGACGTGCAGGGCCAGGCGGTCGGCCGGGGAACCGGCCACGACCTCTTGGAGGAGGTCGCGGCCGAAGGCCAGCTCCTCGGCGGCGCCTTGCCGTTGGCCCAAAGCCCCGCACATGAACGTCCGGCCACCCTCACGGGGGGTGCCGTAGACGACCTCGGTGAGGACGGGTTCGTCGAGTTGCACCAGGGCGACACCGGCTGCGAGGAGAAAATGGAGTTCCTCGCGCAGTACCCGCACAACATCGCGTGCCAGTTCTTCGCGGTCGGCGTAGGCCCGGTCGGAGATGCACTCCATCCACAGAGTGCGGGTCAGCAGATAGGGGCCGGGCAGGGCGACCTTGACCGGCCGGTCGCAGATGCGCTGCACGAACTGCGCCTCGTGCACCGCCAGCGGCCGACCCCTACCCAGGGGGCCGAACACTGCCGGGTGGCGGATCTGCCCGGCGGGCACATCCAAGGCGGCCAGTTCACGTGCGAAGTCTTCGGGGTCGTCGACGTAGGGCAACAGATCGGTGACGGACGGTCTGGTGGAGCGCAGCGGGCAGGACTGGTGGTTCATCACCGACTCGTCGTGGGCCGGATGACAGCTGAGTATGGCGCCACCTTGATTGCCCAGGAATGCGAGCGCCCACTGGGCGAGGCCGTGGTCGGCGACCATCCTTTTGGCGGTCTGGTGTCGCAATGGGAGGATGCCAGCCGCGAAAGTCGCCTTCACCTCCACGACCAGTTGGTGAGGTTGGCCGCCGTCATCGTCCATCGGGGGGCGGGGCGTTTCCCTTGCCCGGCGTGCGGGCATCTCGTCTTCGAGGAGCCACCGAGGAGTTTCGATAGCTGCCCGGTCTGCTTCTGGGACGACGACGCCGCCCAGCTCCGCCACCCCGATTTGGCGGGGGGCGCCAACCGGGTGTGCCTGCGTGACGCCCAGCACAACGTCGCCCGTGTCGGCGCCACCGACGAGCGGATCGTGGACCGGGTCCGCCCGGCGCGAGTGGGTGAGCCGCTCGAAGCCGGATGGCGACTACTTGACTCCAAGGTTGACAAGACTGACCGTTTAGACCCTGAGGCACTCGAACATGCCCCTGGCTCGTGGTATTGGTGGCGGTCCGGCGTTCGAAATGTGACCGACGCCGAGGAGTACCGGGGTCCCGCCGGCGTGCTTGCGGCGGGATCAACCCAACTGTCGAGCCGCCACGGAGATCTCCTCACCGCAGCTGGCGAGATTCTCGTTGTACGCCGCGTCGCCTATGGGGCGGGAAGCATCGACGTGTTTCGGATCACTTCCGCCGACCAGGTGGCGCAGGTCGTGCGCGGCGGGCCCGGCGACCTGTTCATCTTTCTCCCGGGCGACTACATCGCCCGGCGCGGCGTCGCACAGCCGCGCTCGCGGACGAGATTGTCAGCGCATGCGGACATCTCAAGGAATACCTGGTTTTCGTTGAGCACCAGGACCGGTCCGCAGAACTCGGCTGGCAGGCCTACGTTCTCGCTGACCGGGGCGAACAAGACGAGCTTCGCGCTTGGATCCAACAGAACCTAGGTGCCGTGATCCGCTTTGGACCCCACCCAGTGGCCGCACCCGACACCCTCACGATCACGGCGCCGGTCCCCGACACCGATGGCGTCCTGCGCTACAAACCTTATTAGCCGGTCAAGGCGACCCATATTTCCTCATCTGGGCGGCTAGCAGCGCCGATCGCCTCAGTCTCAGGCCGCACGTAGCGACGGTTATTGATGCATTGCGGACCACGATTCCTCTCTCACTCGGTCAACCTCCGTCCTGCGACCGGGCTTCATTTGCCCGAGATCGTCGGGCTCAGTGGGTCCGACCGATATCGCAGCCTCGATCTTGCTGTTCGCCAGCGACTCGTCACCCACAAGGGCGCCGACAAATGTCGACACGAGCGTTTCGACGCTGTGGCCAAGGCGACGAGCGACCTCACCGAGCGGCGCGCCAGCTTGCAGCCAAGTCGTCGCCGCGGCGTGTCGGCAGTCGTAAACCCGCAACGAGCTGTGCCCGATCTGGCGCAGCGCTCGCTGCCAAGCACGGGCCCAGTTCGACCCGGTCGGGCGTTGCCCGGTCCTGGTGCGAAAAATGAGCTCGTCGGGCGCAAAGCTCCCCGCTCCTAGCCAGGTCTGGAGGATCTCGACCAGCCGAGGCGGGATCGGAACCGAGCGCGGCCCTGTCTTCGGCTCACCGGGCTCGTCGAAGGACACGTCGGCTTCGACCACCTCGATCCGCCCCCAACCCGTCAGCGGCAACTAAAGGCATCCACGCCGCAGCATGACCACCTCGGAAGGGCGCAGCCCCGCGTAGTACGCAACCGCCGTCATGACCTGATAGGTCCTGCTGCCCGGGTGGTGGCTGGCGATGGCCGCTATCGCCCGCTCCATCGTTGCCGGATCTGGCAGGAGCCGGACGTCGACCTGGCCCTTGGTGCGAACGGCCTTCCTCCGCGAGCGGCCGCTCGATCTCGGCGGCCACGGGTCGACTTCGAGGATTTCCAGGTCGACCGCCCGGCGCACGCACGCCCGCGCGATCGTCCGCAATCGGTTCGCCGTCGTACCGGACAGGGCGTCGCCGTTGTCGCACAAGGAGAGCCGGTGCTCGACATCGGCGAGCACTTGACGATTCAAACCGTGCGTCGCAGGTCCGAATCCTGCCGGGGGCGCCGGGCAAATGCGCTCTGTACAGCGCAAATGCCCTGGTCAGCGGTCGCCCTTGTACACCTCTGGTCAGCGCTCGTGGCTACCGCGGCGCCGTCACCGGCACCGGTTTTGAGTTGAAGTCGAAGCGAACCGCGCCGAGCGGGAACCCCCTGTAGGTCGGCTCGATCTCCCCGCGCCCTGGGGCACGGCAGTAATCGGAAGTCCCAGCACCTCGCGGACCTTCGCCGAGGCATCCGTCATTGCCTCGACCTCGATCACGAACACCGCAGCCGCGTCGTCGGTGAGACTCGCGATCAGGGAAGTGGCGGCGGCGTCGACGGCGGCCATGGCGACCGACAATTCGTTAACTGCGACCTGCGCTTTGGAGGGCCAATGGGACTCCTCCATTTCCGTGATGGCGACACTGAGCACCATCGACAGCGCTTGGATCAGGGTGCCCTTGAAGGAATCGTCGGTGGTGCGGTTGAACATGCCCACCACTTCGTTGAGCGGGGCAACGATCTGGAGGTACCGGCAGCCGGCGGACTCGACCTTGCGATTTTTCGCAGTGCTCAAGACAAAGAATCCGAACCGTCCCGCCAACTACCGCTCCTCTCTCGGCGAACGCCACCAGGTCTCAGATCCGACGTCGTGGTGTTACATCTTTCGGATGTTCAGATAGCGCCGGACGTCCTTGATGGACAGCACGGCCGTCGCCCCGAGAACCACGGTTAGAGCACCGGCCAAGGCGGTGGCGGCGATTCCAACACTGCGCATAGGTAAGCCTTTCATTGTTTATCAGACATTTCTTCCGAGGTGTCAGGGAACCAGCACGGGGAAGGGGGTCTCACCTGGCCCGCCCGTTGTCCTCGTCTCGTACCCTTCTGTGTTATCCATGATCCGCTCAACGAAAACGGCCCTGACGCCGACGAGGGCTAACCCCGACCGTACACGCCAGCCGGGCTGCGGTGCCAGGACCGCCCCATCCCCGGCCTGACCCCGTCAGCCGCTCAGGCGTGGGGCCGGGCGCCCCGGCGGGGCGGACCCTCTCGGCCCGAAGGGCCGCCGCCGTCAGCACCGCTCCCACTTCGACGGGGGGAGGTTCTGCCAATCGGGCCCCCCCGAACGAGAGAACTGGTCACGACGCAGCTGCTCGGGCGAGGGGGGGTCGGGGGCTGTCAGGCCGGCGCGCGCCGTGCGATCATCTGTCGAGTCTCTACCCAGGGACCACGACGAGGAAGCGCCTTCCGGGCAGCGCCCTCGCTCAGCGCCCGCCGCTGACGTCGAGCAGGGCGCCGGTCACGTAAGACGCCTCAGCGGAGCACAGCCACAAGATGGCCAACGCCACCTCCTCGGGTTCGCCCACCCGACGCATCGGGATCAGGGGGGCCAAGCGCTGGGCCCGGTCGGGCTGGCCGCCACTGGCGTGGATCTCGGTGTTGAGCAGGCCGGGCCGTACCGCGTTGACCCGGACGCCCTCGTCCGCCACCTCACGGGCGAGACCAATCGTCATGGTGTCGATGGCGCCCTTCGATGCTGCGTAGTCGACATATTCGCCCGGGCTGCCGAGTCGGGAGGCGGCGGACGACACGTTGACGATCGCACCTCCGGTACCGCCACGGAGGGTCGACATGCGACGGACCGCCTCGCGGGCACACAGAAAGGATCCGATGACATTGACGGCGAACATGCGGTCCAGCCTTCCAAACGACATGTCGGCAACTCGCGCCTGGTGATCCACGACCCCCGCCGAGTTGACCAGGGCGTCGGGCCGCCCCAAGACGTCGTCGACCGCCTCGAACATCGCCACCACGTCGGCGTCTCGGCTCACGTCGCAGCGCCACGCGAGGGCCCGTCGCCCAGTCGCCCGGCACTGCTCCGTCACCCGTTGCGCGGCGTCTGCTTGGGCGCGATAACCGATGCACACATCCCAGCCCCGCATCGCCATCATCACCGCCGCGGCGGCGCCGATCCCGCGGCTGCCGCCCGTCACGACCGCCACCTTGGGCATGGGGCCACGCTAGTGGGCCCCAGGGGCGCTACCAGTAGAGAACGTCAAGCTTCAGCGGCGGGAAGAGGGTAGCCATAGGGCCCGGGGCCTCCGAGGTACACATCGGGATTGTCTTCCAAGGCCACCACTCCACCCTCGCCGAAGAGCAGCATCGCCACCAGATCGGGCGCCAGGGCGACATCGCCGGTGTCCTCCGGCACGTGGGCATGGCGCCAAGATCGTCGGGGCCCGCCCGCCGCAGCTCGACTCGTTCATCCGCCCTCGTCCTCCATGTGGAACGTGAAGATGCGGGCGGCGTCGATCCGGGCGTAGACAACGCCGCTGTCGAGGAAGTTCTCCCACTCGGGTCCGTAGCGGGGCACATAGATATCGAGCAGGGTCTGGCGGAACCCCGCCTGGTCTGGGGCCCGGACATCAACGCCAACCGCGGTGCCGTGCACACTCACCGCGAGTTCCTCACCGGGAAGATGCGTCGCGCTCACCTGGGGTCGGCGACGGATATGTTGAAACCGCACGGAGTCCGGGGCCGAGCCGAAATAGAACGCACCCCGATAGAAAATGCCGTCCACCGGTCCCGCCAATGGCCGCCCGTCGGCGGTGACCGTGGCCAGGACGAGGAGGCGCATCCCGACCAGGCGCTGCGCTAACCGGACGGCGTTCATTCGGCGATCAGGCGTGATGATGCGGTTCAGGTGCCGGCCGCCGGCCGCGGCGCTACGGTCCAACAAACTCTGCAGCGCCACCAGGTCTTCCTGGGTTTCATGCATGATCCTGGGCTCCTTTCCGGTAGGGCGCCAATACCGCGCCGATGTCGGTGGCGATCCAGTCGCCCAACTTCCCCCGCCCGGCCAGCGCCCAGGAAATAAGAGCACCGTTGTAGGCGGTGTAGACCGCTCGCGCCAGCCCTTCTGGTCGCCTCGTCAGCTCCCCGTCTGCCACCGCCCGCGCCAACCCCGCCCCGATCTCCCCCACCACCGCGACGGAATGGGCGGCCGCCAACCGCCGCAGGTCGGGATCGGCCAAGTCCATGGCCAAGAAGGCCAGGTGATGGCCCATCACCGCGGATGAGTCGATTCCGGCGACCAAGGACCCCAGGCCGGCCACTAGGGACGCGGTCGCGCGACGCCGCCCCTGGCGGGCCGCCGCGAACTGTTCGGGGATCCGCTCGGCGTTCCGGGCCGACATGGCCAGCAGCAGACCTCGCTTGGACCCGAAGCGCTGCATCAGGGTCGGAGCCCGCAGCCCCGCCTCGGCGCCCACCGCGGCCAGGGTGAGCCCGTGGGGGCCCACCCGGCCCACCACCACGAGGGCGGCGTCGAGAATCTCGTCGTCGCTCACCGTCCGCGGGCGCCCCACCACAGACCCAAACTACCACTTAGTTAACGATTGTTCATTAACTTATCAAGCGAGGCCCGGTTGCGATCAGGTGGCCCAGCTCATCGGCGCTGACGGGCCGGTAGTCCCAGGCATCGACGCCGACGTTGATCATCCGGTCCCGTTGGCGCCAGCGCTCATGCACATGGCCGTGGAGCAACCACTGGCCCCGGTCGACCGGCCGCGCCTCGACATATCGGTCGCGGTCGTGGCTATCGCCGTAGTAGGGAAAATGGCAGGCCAGCACTTCGGTGCCCGCCACCTCCAACTCGAGGTGGTCCTGATGCACCTCGAAGCCCACCTGTTCGTAGCGGGCAACCCATGCCTGGGCCCGAGGCCCGTGGCCCGACCAACAACGGTCGTGGTTTCCCGCCAGCAGGCGCTTGCGGCCGTGCAGCTGCCGGGCCAGGGGCAGTGTGAACTCGATCCGTCCCAGGGCAAAATCACCGAGAACCCAAACCTCGTCGTCGACGGCCACCGTTTCGTTCCAGCGCTCCATCAGGGCGCGGTTCATGGCCTCGGCGTCGGCGAAGGGCCGGTTCGAGTAGCCGATGATGTTGCCGTGGCCGAAATGAAGATCGGACGTGAACCAAAGCGCCATACCACCGACCACAATGCCGCATGGCTGCGATAGTGGGCCGGTGATTCGACTCCGCCGGCCCCCCGACGAGGTTCTCCAGCGGATTCTCGACGACCAGCAGGACCTGCCCTTCCCCTATCCCTCAGTAGGCGCCACCGCCGGAGGCTCGGGCCGGCCCGCCCTGCCCACCGGTTTTCATCAGGACCGCCAGGAGACGGACCTGGGTCCCGATGACGGTGACCGGTTCCATCGGGCCGCCAAGGCACTGATGGAATGGGTGCCCCAGCGAGGGGCGGGAATCCATGTCTATCCGGGGCGGCCGGTGACCGCTGGCGGGGCCTTTGTCCTCGCCCTGCCCCTGCCCGGCGCGGGATGGGCAGTGGCGCCGGGTCGGGTCGCCTATGTGCTCGACGAGCCCGACCGGCGCGGCTTCGCCTACGGGACCCTCCCCGGCCACCCCGAACGGGGAGAGGAGGCGTTCCTGGTGATACGGGCCGACGGGCGGCTGCGCTTCGCGGTGGTTGCGTTCTCTCGTCCCCACAAACTGCTGACCCGCCTGGCCGGCCCGTTGGCGCGGGCCATTCAACTGCGCACCATCCGCAGGTATCTGGGCGCCATGGAGGCGGCTATCCGCTGAGAACGCGCTCCGACCGGGGGCGTGTGCCGCCTCAGGGCGGGCCCAGCGCCAGCGTCACACCCGATCGGCCTGGATGGCGTCGGGCTCACCGGTGGTGAGGCACCGGCCCGAGGGTAGGTCGAACTGCCAGCCGTGGAGCTTGCAGGTGAGCACGTCGCCGGAGATGGTGCCGAAGCGGGTGAGGTCGCCCTGGAGGTGGGGGCAGCGACGAGGGACCTGCCACCCGTCGATCCGGCACCACTCCTCCTCGTCGGGGCGGTGGCGGTGGGCCCCAATGACCGTCGAGGTGGCCTCCGTGGTGGCGCCGGCCCAGGACTGGGCGTAGCGGAGCCGCTCCTCGGAGAGGCACTTGAAGAACGTGTAGATGTGCTCGTTGTAGGCCCCGTCACGCGCCGCGGTGAATCGCAGCGACAAGAACAGCCCGTTGACCCAGTCGGCCTCCCGATCCCGGATGCACGCCTCCACCACCCCGGGCTCGACGCGGAAGCGGTAGGGGCAGTGTTCCCCGGCGTGGGCCCGCACCTCCCGGGCGGGGAAGTCGATCACCACCCCGACGTCCCCCACCTCGAGCAGCACCGCCGACCCGACATTGGCACTAAGGCGGTCGCCCTCGGCCAGCAGTGGGCCCCACCAGCGCTGCAGCTCCCCGAGCACGTCGACGTCGCCGGGCCCGGGCCACGACGACCGGGCGGCGTCGATGGCCGGTCGCCGCCGGGCCTGGTAGGCCTCGAGGTAGGCCCCCTTGTCCCGAAACGGGGCCAACAGCTCGCCCTCGGGAGCGGGCTGATCGACAACGCAGACCCCCTCCGCCAGGGTCACGATGGTTCCCGGCACGACCAGATGGGCATTGGTGTCACCATGCCGCTCCAGGTAGTCGAGGAATACCGTTTGGTCGGGAAAAGGGTTCGTCGCGTCCCCGTCGGTGTCGTTGTACCCGAACAGCCTGTCGTCCAGGAAGCATGGTGGGCCGGCACAGGGGAAGAGGGAAACGGCGCCTACCTCCTTGGCGAACAGCCGCGCCCTTTCCATGCCCCGCACTCGCTTCGAGCGCCCGGCTTCCGCCTTCTCAAGCGGCGCCATGTCGTACACCACCGGGTACCAGATCGCGCCTGAAAACTGAAGGAAATGGGCGTCATAAGGCCCGAAGCGCCGGATGGCGTCAAGATCGCGGGGCCGGGCGTCGTTCTGGTTCAGCAGCCGGGCTGACCCATCGTCGACGGCGAGCGCCGAGTCCCCGAAGGGACCGTCCGATGGCCCGGCGGCAGTCGCGACCATGACCCGCAGCCCGTCCAGGTCGATGGCGGCCCCGTTGGGGAGCGGCTCGAAGCGGGAGAACCCGAGACTGGCCAGCTCCCGGCGTAGCTCGTCGAGCGGGAACTCGGGGAGGAGCACCGTCGCCGCCCGAGATACCCGGGCGGCCAGGAACTTCCGGTCGAAATGGTCCTGGTGCAGATGGGAGATGTAGAGATAGTCGGGGGACGCGATGGCGTCCACGTCGAGGTACTCGTTGCTCGGGAACGGAAACCAGGACGCGTAATAGGCGGGGTTGAACCACGGGTCGCACAAGATGCTGCCGGCCGCGGTTTCGATGTACAGCCCGGCGTGGCCGACGAAGGTGATTTTCACCCGTTCACCAGCACGATCTTGCCCAGCTTGGCGCCGTCGCCGAAGTGGGCGTAGGCCGCGGGCGCCTCCTCCAGGGGATAGGTGGCGGCGACGGGGACCCGGATCTGGCCGTCCGCCAAGAGAGGCAGGACCTGAGCTTCGACCCGGCGGGCGGCATCGGCCTTTTGTTCCAGCGGCCGGCTGCGGAGCGTGGAAGCAAGGATCCGGCCCCGCACCATCATGAGCCGGCGGAGGTCGACCTGGGCATCGGCTCCCGCCCCGAGGCCGATGACGAGAATCCGCCCACCCGTCGCCAGGGCGGCCAGGTCGGCCGGGATGTTCGGGGCGCCGATCAGTTCCAAGATGACGTCGAAGGGACCGGCGGCGCCGAATCCGGAGGGTTCGATTGCGGTGACCCCGGAGCCCAGTTGCTCGACCTGGCGGCGGTGCGCCGGATTGCGGACGGTGGCCACCACCCGGGCGTGCACGGCTGCGGCCAGTTGCACCCCGGCGCTGCCCACGCCCCCTGCCGCGCCGTGAATGCAGACCCGGGCACCGGGGCCGAGCTGGCCCTGGGTGAACAGGGCGTCGTGGGCGGTGGTGTAGGCCTCCGGGAAGCCACCCGCCTGCGGCCAGGAAACCGACGCCGGGACCGGCATCAAAAGGCGCTCGTGGACTACCGCCAGGGCGGCCTGGGCGCCGCCGCCGACCACCGCCATTACCCGATCACCGGGCTGGAACCGGGTGGCTCCCGCTCCGTTGGCCACGACTTCGCCCGCCAGTTCCAGGCCCAGAATGTCGGGAGAAGAGCCGGGTGGGGCGGGATAGAAGCCCTGGGCCTGCATCAAGTCGGCGTTGTTAACCCCCGCGGCCCGCACCCGGACCAGGACCTCACCGGTGCCGGCAACGGGGTCGGGACGCTCGCCCACCGCCGGTATGGAACCGGTCGCCCCGGTCATGACGACAGCCCTCACCTGGGCCAAGCTACCCCAGGCGATGCCTCCACCCGGCACTCCGCCATGGCCGGGACCAGTCGCCGGGCCGGCCCGGCACCCGGCGGGACCGGCCCGGTGCCGGGCTCGTTCGGGGTACGGCGGCCCCCCGGATGCGACTACCGCCGAGATCCCCGCCCGAGGCTGGTCGGCCACCGGCGGGGTCCTTTTCCCAACCGCCTTAGGAAGCGGCCAGCGCCTGCGCCCGGGCGATGAGGGTGTTGGCCTGGGCCGTCAACGACAGCACGGTGCCGATGCTGATCGGCGTCCCGTTGAACTCGGCCGCCGAGAGCGCATTCTTGATGTTGGTCGCCACCGCATCGCGCTGGGCTTCGAGCGTCTGCAGTTGGACCCGGATCACGGTATAGCGGGCGTCGCCGGGCCCACTGCTCACGATCCCGTGGGTGGCCGCGATCAGGGTGTTGGTCCCGAACCGTCCCACGCTGGCGTTGAGCTGCTTGTAGGCGGTGGCGAGCGCCTGGACCCCCGGCGACTGGAGGGTCGCCGCGACCGAGGTGAGGTCCTCGGTGATGACCCGCCCGTCGCCGATGTAGTCGTCCTTCAGGCCGGTCAGGTACAGCAGGGTGGGCCGGATGTCGGTGTGGTCGGCCCAGGTGCCGGTGGTCCCGCTCCCCGGGACCGTGACCTGGCCGCTGTTGGGTCCCGCCGAGTTGGGCCCCTGGCTCGGGCCGAGGCCGTCGACGCCGATGTGGGCCACGCCGGGGCCGACCAGGCCCAAGCCAGGTGGTGTTGATCTCGGCCGCGTAGTCACCGTGGTTGTAGGCGAAGCCGGTGTTTATGGCGACGCAGGCGGTGTTGCAGTTGGGGGCCCCGGCAAACAGGAAGTAGTCCGGTTTGGCGAACATGGTGAACGTCGGCGTTCGGGCCGGGTCGGCGTTGACGAAGTGGAGGATGGCCTCCTCGGTCGGGATCGGCCATGTAGTTGGCGATGGTCTGGTTGGTGCCCGGTGTAGGGGTTGTTGGCGGTGAGGGCGGCCACGTCGCGCTCCAGCGTGCGCACCACCGGCGCCGTCGGGCCGGGCCTGCCGGTCACGTAGAACTTGGGCGCCGAGTCCGCCTCCAGGGTGAAGGGGGTGGTGTTGCCCTTCTGGGTGGCCAGCAGGCCGGTCACGTTGGTGTTCAGCTCGCCGAAGGTGCCCGGCGGGTAGGTGCACGACGACGGTGACGCCGTCGCAGTTGGCCGGGGTGGGCTGGATGGCCCGGCCCACGTTGGCGCCGGCCACGTGGTCGCCCTCGTCGGCGGTGACCACGAACTCGGTGTTGGCGGGCGTGATGCCGTCGGCCGCCAGGCGCTGGAAGAAGGTGGCGAAGGCGGCGTCGTAGGCCTGGGCCTGGGCGAGGTAGCACGGGTCCCCGGCGCCGAGGGCGGCGGGGGCGTGGGCGCAGGCGGGGATGCTTTGTCGTTGTTGCCGTGGATGTCGGCGATGTAGCCCTGGGTCACGGCGACGCCCGTTCTCCTGCAGGTCGGCGACGTAGGCCAGCGACTGGGCGGCGTTGATGGGGCCGAATCCGGGGAAGCCGGGGTGGTTGGTGAGGAAGGCGCCGTCGATCTGCTTGCCGGCCAGGTCGACCAGGTTGCCGGCCGCGTTGGTGACCTGGAATCCGTTGTGGGTCAGGTTGGGGGTGCCGGCGCCCAGCTGCGGCGCCAGGTAGCGGTGACCCATCAGCATCTGGAAGTTGTTGTAGCCGCCCGGCTCGTTGGGCAGGATGTCGGCCACCGCGGTCGGCGACGGAGATCCCTGGCCGAACTTGGTGCCGGTGGCGCTGGCGCAGAAGGCGTCGCCCTGGGCGCAGTGGACGCCGACGCCGAGTAGTCGGCCGTCTCCGCGTCCTTGAAGGGACTAGGGTCGGCGGCGACCTGCTGGGCTTCGGGCGAGCCGGGGCCGAAGACCTTGGGGATGTCGAGGCGGTGTTCTCCAGGACCATGTTGGCGGTGGAGACGTCGCCGACGTTGCAGCCGGCCCGGGTGAACGGCACCCAGGGGGCCGGGGCGACGGTGTTGGCCGCCGGGGCGGGGTGGGACGTGGCAGGGGGGGTGGCGGCGTACACCATCGACGGGTTGGTGTCGTGACCGGGGTTCGGGGTGGCCGCGATGTCGAACGACGGGTCGGTCCAGTAGGCGAAGGAAACCGCCTTGTCGGTCGTCCCGTCGGCGTTGTAGGCCTGGTAGGTGTTGCTGATCCCCATGCCCATGCGGTCTCCGTAAAGGCCGGTGTAGTTGGTCAGGCTGTCGACCGCGGTGTGGGCGATCAGCGGGGTGTGATTGTTGGAGAGCATGGTGCCGTTCTGCTCGATGAAGTTGAGCAGGTGGGGCATCAGCTCCAGGTCCGACGGGACGTTGGGGTTGTCCCGGAAGAAGTGCACGTTGTCGAAGGTGAGTTCGATCACGTGGGTCACGCCGTTGCCCAGCGCGTTGCAGCCGGGCGCCACACCAAGGCGGCGCTGGTGGCCGTGGCGGAGGCGTGGCCCGCGGTGGCCACCGCCGGGAGCCCGAGGAGCGATGTCGCCGCCGTGATGGCCATCGGTAGCCGCCCGAACCGTCCAAGCACCCGCATGCTGTCCCCCAATCGTCGTTCCTTCGAGAATATGAAGATGACGGTTTCCGTAGGGGGGTACCTAAGAAGACCCCACCTGAAGCCAAGACGAACATTGCGCGTCTTGTCAACGGCTTCGGTCGCTTTTGTCTTAGCTTCGGGGGACCGCGGCGACGGGAGGCAGGGCCCAGCCGTGGGCGAGGGCTTGCTGCCGGAGGCCCTGGAGGGCGGCGGCGTGACTGTTGGCAGGCGTGGCCATATTGCTGGCCGCTACAGCCGGTGCTAGCGGGCGGTGCGTCCCCGGCGGGCGACGGCGTCGATCGTGACCGCGGCCAGCAGGACGATGGCGGTCACCACATACTTGGAGGCGGCGCTGAAGCCCTGCAAGGCCATTCCGTTGTCGATGGCAGCGATAACGATCCCGCCCAGCACCGCGAACATGGCCTTGCCCCGGCCACCAAAGAGGCTGGTGCCGCCGATGACCGCGGCCGCGACCGCGTACAGCACCAACTGGCCGCCGTCGAGGTTGGTCGACACTGACCGCAACCGGGACGCATAGATGATGCCGGCGATGCCGGCGGTGAACGACACCAGCATGAACGACAGGGTGCGGATCAGCGCCAGGTTGATACCTGCCCGACGGGCCGCCTCGGCGTTGCCGCCGATGGCGTAGATGTAGCGCCCGAACTTGGTCCGGCCCAGCAGCACCGTCCAAGCCGCGACCACCGCCAGGACGATCAGCACCACCCAGGGGACCCCTCGGATGGGCGCCAAGATGCCGCGATTGGCATTGCAGATGAGGACCACGACGATCCCCGCCACCGCCACTCCGGCAATCTTCAGCGCCGTCAGGCTGGTGGGCGGGGCCACCAGGCCACTGGCGCGGCGGCGGGCGTCGCGGAACCAGGTCAGCGCGCCGAAGGAACCGACCACGAGCAGCATCACGACCCATCCCGCGGCTGGGGTCAGGTTTCCGTTGGCAAAGTCGTTGATGACCTTGTTGTTGATGGGCAGGGTGCCGCCGTTGCCCAGGATGAGCAGCATGACCCCCTGGAACCCCAACAGGCCCCCGAGGGTGACCACGAAGGAGGGCAGGCCAAGTCGGGTGATGATCGTCCCTTGGAACGCGCCGATGGCGGCGCACACCAGGAGGGCGGCGATGCAGGCGGCCCACCACGGCCAGCTGCCGTGGTTGTGGGTCACCAACTCTGCGGTGACGATCCCGCCGATCCCTCCGACGAATCCGGCCGACAGGTCGATCTCGCCCAGCAGCAAGGCGAACACCTCGGCCATGGCCAGGAGTATGTAGGGAGCCCCCTGGACCAACAGGTTGACCAGGTTGCGGTCGGTCAGGAACTTGGAGTTCAGGCCTTGGAAGATCACCGAGATGATGAGCAGTCCCGCGATGACAGGCAGCACCCCGGCGTCGCCGCCCTTGACCCGGGCCCACCAGGCCCTGATGTACTGGGGGAGGGTGTTGGCCACCAGCTCCGGGTTGACCACCCCCAGGGCTCCTGGGGCCAGCGCCGCCTCGGTCTCCAGGCTGGTGGTACCCGGCGGCTCCTCGACCGCCAGCGTTTCCAGGTTTCCCTCGTCCACCGCGCTCATCGTCGTGCCCTCATTTCCCGCTCGAGGCCGGCGAAGGGGGCGAGGCCGGCGAACCCGGTGAGTCCGGCGAGGCGGAACCGGCCGGCTCCCTGGCCGAGCGGCTGGAGCGCCCCGAGGTCATATAGTCGACCACGATCTGGCGGTCGAACTCCGCCGCCGGTCCCGCCGCCACCATGTGTCCCAGATAGAGGACCGCCAAGCGGTCGGCGATCTCGAATACGTCGTTCATGTTGTGGGAGATCATGATGACAGCCCGCCCCTGCTCGGCTAGCCGCCGGACCAGGCTCAACACCATGGCAGTCTGGGCGACACCGAGGGCGGCGGTGGGCTCGTCCATGATGACGAGCTTGGAGTTCCACAACGCCGCCTTGGCGATGGCCACCGCCTGGCGTTGGCCTCCGGAGAGCGATGCCACCGGCTGGCGGATCGATCGCACCGTGGTCACCGAGAGGCTCGACAGGGTTTTACGAGCCGATTTCTCCATTTCGGTCTCGTCGAGCATCAGGGAGGTCGTCCTCTCCCGCCCGAGGAACATGTTCTGGACGATGTCCAGGTTGTCGCACAGGGCCAGGTCCTGGTATACCGTTTCGATGCCCAAGGCGGCGGAGTCCCGCGGCGTCTTGATGCTGACCGGCTGACCCTCCCAGAAGATCTGCCCGCCGTCGGCGCCGTGGATGCCGGAAATGGTCTTGATCAGTACCGACTTGCCCGCCCCGTTGTCGCCCGCCAAGGCGGTTACCTGGCCGGCTGGCACGACAAAGTTGATATCGGTGAGGGCCTGTACCGGGCCGAAATGCTTGTTGATCCCGCGCAATTCGAGCAGCGGGATCGCCGGCTCCGCCGGACGCCGATCGCCCGAGCGTGCCGTGTCGACCGGGCTTACCTCCGCGATGGTTGTCACCGTGTCGTCATCTCCCAAGGATCTCGATGGTTCGGCGCAGGGCTGCGGTGTCCCCCGAACAACCGCAGCCCCGCGCCCGCTCGCTGCCCCCTACGCTGCGTTTAGCTGACGCCGGCTGCCGTGCAGGCGCTGGCAAAGGCACCGGCGCACAGATCCGCCACCTTGACGAAGCCGTCCTTGACCACGGTGGCCTGCATGTTGGCCGCGGTGACCGACACTGGGGTCAACAGGACCGAGGGGACGTCCGTGGCCTTGTTGTTGGTCTTGCCGTTGACCAACGCGGTGGGCGGGGTCTGGCCGGCCCGGAGGAA
The DNA here is from genome assembly GCA_963791545.1 of uncultured Actinomycetota bacterium. Lineage (GTDB taxonomy): Bacteria > Actinomycetota > Acidimicrobiia > Acidimicrobiales > Palsa-688 > JALYXV01. Next base: position 49,869 of record CAWBSR010000007.1, on the reverse strand, counting down.
CAGGGCCAGGGCGACCGACGCCTGGGCTTCGAGGTAAACGGCCTTGTAGACCGACATGCACTGATAGCCGGCCAGGATGTTCTGCAGGCCCTGCAGGGTGGCGTCCTGGCCGGTGGTCGGAACCTTCTTGGCTCCGATGTTGAGGGTCTTCAGCGCCGAGATGACCGAGTTGGCAACGCCGTCATTGGCGGCCACCACGGCATTGATATTGGAATGGGCGGTGTACTGCTGCTGGAAGTTGGTGAGCGCCTTCTGGTTGTCCCACGTGCCCGCCGGCTCCCCAACCTTGACATAGGACCCGTCGGCGTACTTGGGATCAAGCACCGAGTTATAGCCCTGGGCGAAGAGGGTGGCGTTGTTGTCGGTGGGGTCGCCGTCCATCTCCAGGACCTGAGGCTTGGCGATATTCCAGGCGGTTACGCAGTCGACAAAGCCTTGGCCGATGAGCTTGCCCACGGTGACATTGTCGAAGCTGACGTAGTAGCCGGCCTTGCCGTTCAGGGTGATGCGGTCGTAGTCGATGACCTTGACGCCCTGTGCCACCGCGTTGGATTCGATGGCGGCGCCGCTGCCGGAGTCGATCGGGTCGATCAGGAGCACCGTGGCCCCGTTAGTGATCGCCGCTTCCGCCTGGGTCTGCATGGTCGAGGCGCTGCCCTGGGCATTCTGGATCTGGTAGTCGGCGCTGGTCAGCCCGGCGGCCTCGAACGCCTTGGCCAGGTACGGGGCGTCGAACGACACGTAACGGGCCGACGACTGGGTGTCGGGTAGGAGAACGGCAATCTTTCCGTGGCCCTTTGCCGCCAGGGCCTTCAGACCCGCCATGGCGGAGAAGTCGGAGGTGAACGCGGTGGCGCTGATGTTGGCGGCCGCATCAGCGGTCGTCGACGTCGCAGCCCCACCGGTGGTGGTCGTCGTGGTCGATGACGATGACTTTCCGCAGGCCACCAGGCCCACCATCAGCATTGCGGCGGTCGACAACACTCCGGCTCGCTTGAGCGAGTGGTTCATAAAAATTTTCCCCCTAGTCGTCAGTCGGGCCTCAACCTAGGAATGCCTCCGTAAACAAGGCGTAGAAGTTGTTTCCAAGATGTGAACGAACTGTGAATGCCAAAGCGTCAGTTGGGGGCAGCAACCAGGCGGTACCCGGCCCGGGGCTCGGTGGCGATGAACGGGGGCCCGTCCGGATCCTCGAGCTTGGCCCGCAGGCGCCGGACGTACACCCGGGTGTACTCGGTCTCGGTTTCGTACCCGGGACCCCAAACCTTGCGCAGGAGGGCGGCGTGGGTGAGCAGCTTTCCGGGCGCCAGTGCCAATTCCCGAAGCAGGGCGAACTCGGTCGGGGTCAGGTGCACCGGCTCACCAGCCTTGGAGACCAGCTGGGCGTCGAGGTCGACCGTGATATTGCCAAAGCGCAACGGTTGCGTGATCGAGCCAGAATCGGCGGGGCGGCTGCGGCGCAGCAGGGCAGTGATTCGGGCGAGGAGTTCTTCCACCCCGAACGGCTTGGTGAGGTAGTCGTCGGCGCCCAGGTTCAAGGCCCGCACCTTGTCCTGCTCGCCGCGCCGGGCCGAGACCACGATCAGCCCGACCGAGGAGATGGCCCGGATATCCCGGCACAGGTCGAAGCCATCCGCGGCGGGGAGCATCAGGTCCAGCAATACGATCTCGGCCCCGCTGGTCCGCACCAGCTCCAGCACGTCCTCACCGGTTCGCGACACCAGCACCGTAAAACCCCGAACCATCAGGTTGGCCCGGACCAGATCGACGATGTTGCGGTCGTCCTCGACCACCAGCACGACGGTGTCGTCGTTCACCCCGCTCCTCGTTCCGTGGCGGTGACGGCAGCAGCGGTCGGGGCGGCGGGGGCGGTCGGGGCGGCGGCTGGCGGCTCGACCTCGATGGCCGACTCGACCGCCCCAGGACCTACCGCCGCCGCCTCGAGACCCGAGGGCGTACCGGGCGCCGGTTCCACAGGAAGGGTCACCAGCACCGACGTTCCGACCGGCACCCGCTCCAGGACGATGGTGCCGCGGTGAGCCTCGACGATGCCCCGGGCGATGGCCAGTCCGAGGCCCGCCCCGGGACCATCGGTCCTCCCCCGCTCATGGGGCCGAAACACTCGCTCCCACTCCGACGGGTCCCACCCGATCCCCCGGCCGTCGTTTGCGACCCGGATCTCGACGTCGGTCTCCGACGGGGAAAGCGCTGCGGTGACGACCACTCTGGTGACACCGCTGGCATGGCGGACCGCGTTCTCCAGCAGGTTGACGAACACCTGCTCCAACCGGTCGTGATCCGCCCAGATGGTCGGCAGCCCGGTGAGGGCGGGCAGGTCGAACATGGATGCCGGCGCCTCGGTGACGCACCGCCGGGCCGCCTCGATGACCAGACCCAGATCGCACCAGTCGGGCTGCAACCGCAGGTCGCCAGAATCGATGGCGCTGAAATCGAGCAGGTCGCCCACCAAGCGGCCCATACGTGCCGATTCCGAGGCGATGGAATCGAGGAACCGCTGCTGGGAGCTCACATCCCAGTCGACGTCGGGCTGGCGCAAGGTGGACGCGTAGCCCTGAATCGCAGTCAGCGGCGTCCGCAACTCGTGGTTCAGCCGGAACAGGAACTCCCGCTGCCGGGTCTGCGATCGCCGCAACGACGCCGCTTCGGCATTGGCCTGCTCGGCCGCCTCCCGCTGGAGGGCCAAACGAAGCGATCGGGCGGCGTCGTCGAGCAGCCCCAGGGCGTCATCCGAACGGTGGGAGGGGTCGGACCACCACGCCGTGACCACCGCCCGTCCCCCCGGCGCATCGATCGGGGCTGCCAGAACATCGTCACCCACGGGCCGGGCCCGGTCCCTCGATCCGGGCTCGGCCAGCATGGTGGCGGCGGCCGCTTGCTGAACCTCGGCCGCCCGAGCCGCGGCCAGCGGCCCCAGCTCCACCGGCGAGACGGCCACGAGAACGTCGTCGGCGCCGTGGAACGCCACTGCGTCGGCGCTCAGGCCCCGGCACAGAGCCAGCAGGACCACCGCCAAACCGCCACTGGCGGGCTGCGGTCCGGCCAGGGTATCGAGCACGCCCCGAAGCGTTTCCAGCACCCGGTTGCGTCGGGTGGCATCGGTGAGTAGCCGTTCCCGCTCGATAGCCGCGGCGGCGTAGCTGGCGTATACCCACACCAACTCCAACTGGTCCGCCTGTGGCCGGCCGACCGTGTCGGCGTAACCGGACACGGTGCCGAGGACGGCGAGGGAGCCGAGGATGGGGACCGACCAGGAGCTGCGGGGCACGCTGCCCGCACCCGCATCACCGCCCGACTCGGCACCCGCAGCACCCCCCGACTCGGCACCCGCAGCACCCCCCGACTCGGCACCCGCAGCACCGGCCGTCCCCGCCCCACCCGCACCGCCCGTCCCGGCACCGGTTCCCAGGCCGGGGGCAGCGAGGCCGTACTGCGGCCACCGCCGGTCGTAGCGCACGTCCTCGACGACCACGACTTCTCCGGTAGCGGCGGCAATCCCGGGAGGACCGCCACTCGGACCGATCGGGAGCAGGGCCAGGCGCTCCAGAAAGGAACCGCTGAGCCCCACCACGGCCGAGCGGCGCAGCCGCACCCGACCCTCGGCGTCGGGTTGGTCCAGCAGGTGAACGCAGAGTTGCTTGATTCCGAGCGCCTCGGCCATGGCAGAAACAATGAGCGGAAGGCTGGCCGAGGGCTCCACCTCGGCCAGCTGGTCGACCAGGCTGCGCAACCGCTGAAGCTGCCGGCGAGCGGTGGAGTCGGCCTCGACCCCCGAGATCATGGCGACCACGTCGTCGGGGTGGACCTCGAGGGGAGAAACGGTGGCCACGATCCGCCCGTCGCGCATCACTGCAATGCGATCGGCCAGGTTGAAAACCTGCTCCAGGCGGTGGGAGACCAACAGGATCGCGGTCCCCGCGGCCCGCAACTGGGCCAGCAACCGCTCGACCACTTTGGTCTCGGTCACGCCCAACGACGCCGTGGGCTCGTCGAGGATCAGTACCGACGGGCTGCGCAGGACGGCCCGGGCAACGGCGACCAGTTGTCGCTGGCCGCCCGAGAGCGCACCCACCGGAAGCAACGGCTGGGGCACATTGATGTGGAGCCGCTCGAACAGCGCCTGGGTCTCGAGCAGCATGGTGGCTTCGTCCAGCCACATCCCGTCCAGGCGCTCGTGACCCAGGAACACATTGGCCACCGCGCTCAGGTTGTCGCACAGCGCCAGGTCCTGCCAGACCACCGATATCCCCTGGTCCCGCACCCGTATCGCGTCGTCCTCCAGGAGGTGGCCCCGGAGATCGATCGTGCCCGCGTCGACGCTGTCGGTGCGGGCGATACAGCGGACGAGCGTGGACTTGCCGGCGCCGTTCTCGCCAACCAGCGCCAGCAGTTCGCCGGCTCGGAGCTCCAGGTCGATGCCCCGGAGCACCTGGCGGGTGCCGAAGCGCTTGCGGACCCCGCGAACCCGCAGGGCGGTGACGGCGGGGCGGGCGTCGATCATGACTGGTCGCGCAACCCTGCGACCACGGTGACGCCCCGCTGCCCTTGTTGGTCGTCCACGGTGAAGGGCGCCAAGTCTACGACGAAGGCGGCTCCCGTCTCAGGGCAGCCCACCCGCACCCGCAGCCGCGGCCGCAGCCGGACGAGCACAGCGTTCCCGGGCCAGGCGGACCGGCGGTGGAGTGCCCCCGGCCAGGCGCATGACGCCGAGCAGGGCATTGGCGGCCATCCGGCTGGTCGCCAGGTCCAACAGCGGCTCGTGGTCGAGCGCCAACATGTCCCGGGCCCAGCCGGGAAGCAGGCCGACGGCAGCGCCAATGATGACCCGGTAGGCGACCCGGAGGGAGTGCTCCCGGAACGGTGCCTGGCGCAGGTAGCGAACCGTGTCCAGGGCCTGGGGCCCCGCGACCAGCGCCGGGCGTACCTCCTCGAAGTAGGCCGCCACCGAAGCCCGGCTATCAGGTAGGTCGGTCGCCCCCAGCTTCTCCGCCACCACCCGCACTTCGTCGAAATACCGGTCCTGGTCTGCGCCATCGACCGGGAGGAGGCTGTAGCGGCGGTGGGCGTTCATGAAGCTCGACACCTCGGCCACGTGGATCCACCGCAGCAACGCCGGGTCGTCGGCCCGGTAGGGCCGGCCGTCGGGGGCCACCCCGACCACCCGGGCGTGCACCGCCCGGACCACCGCGATGATCCCTTCGGCGACCGGCGTCGACCCGAAGGTGGTCGCGGTCACGAATGACGACGTCCTAGATAGGCGGCGGAACGGACGCTGCCGCCACTCGGAGTGATCGGTCACACCGGCCATCGCCAGGGGGTGCAGCGTCTGCAGGATGACAGCGCTGACCCCACCGATCAGCATCGAGGCGTCGGCGTGGATCCGCCACGTCACGCTGTCGGGCCCGAACAGGCCCGGATCACCGGGGGGATCGGTGTATTGCTCCTCAGGGAAGCGGTCGCCCCCGAACGCGGCCCGAACCGGGCGCAGCACGACCTGGCGCAGCGGCGTGATGGGATCGACGAGGGGCAGGCTGAGGCGCACCAGAGAGCAAAACTACCGGCCCATCCGGGGTTAGAAGTACCAGGGGAACGACGACCAGTCCGGGGGCCGCTTCTCCAAGAAGGCGTTGCGGCCCTCGGCCGCCTCGTCGGTCATGTAGGCGAGCCGGGTCGCCTCCCCGGCGAACAACTGCTGGCCGACCAGCCCGTCGTCGATCAGGTTGAAGGCGAACTTCAGCATCCGCTGCGACGTCGGGCTCTTGGCGTTGATCAAGCGCCCCCACTCCAAGGCCACCTTCTCCAACTCGGCGTGGGGAACCACGGCGTTCACCATCCCCATCCGGTGGGCCTCCTCGGCCCCGTAGGTGAGCCCCAGGAAGAAGATCTCCCGGGCCCGCTTCTGGCCGACCTGGCGGGCCAGGTAGGCGGAGCCAAATCCGCCGTCGAATGACGCCACGTCGGCGTCAGTCTGCTTGAACTGGGCGTGCTCGGCGCTGGCGAGGGTCAGGTCGCAGACCACGTGCAGGCTGTGGCCCCCGCCCACCGCCCACCCCGGCACCACGCAAACCACCACCTTGGGCATGAACCGGATCAGCCGCTGGACCTCGAGGATGTGCAGCCGCCCGGTGCGGCCCGGATCGATGGTCTGGGCCGTGTCCCCCGCGGCGTAGCGGTACCCGTCCCGGCCCCGGACCCGTTGATCCCCGCCCGAGCAGAACGCCCACCCGCCGTCGCGCCGCGAGGGGCCGTTCCCGGTGAGCAGCACACACCCCACGTCCGGGGTCATCCGGACGTGGTCGAGGGCCTGGTACAGCTCGTCGACGGTCTGGGGCCGGAAGGCGTTGCGCACCTCGGGGCGGTTGAACGCCACCCGCACGGTGGGTTGGTCGACCGCCCGGTGGTAGGTGATGTCCTCGAAGTTGAACCCCTCGACCGGGCACCACGCCTCGGGATCGAACAACTCCGAGATCACGGCCGACCCCCCCGCTCGGCGGTGATCGCGAAGCGCGGCGTCGGCCCCAGCAGGCGGTCAAGGGGGGAAAAGGCCAGCCGGGTCGCCCACTCCACGTCGCGGAGGCGGATCAGCGCCGGTACCGTCCAGCCAGCCGTCTCGGCCAGGGCGATCAATGCCGCAGGGGGCGTTCCCCGGCCCAGCGGAAGCGCGTGGCGGAGTTCCGCCGAGTACTCGCCGTGGTGGTCGGGCGGCCGCCGTTGCCAGCGGTGGATCCGGTCCCGTGCCCGGCCCCGCCAGAGCTCCACGGGGTCGGCCTGGCCCCAGAGGCTCTCGACGAGGACCAGCCGGGTGGCGACGCCGCGCCAGGCAGCGAGCGCAGCGGCGGGGTCGGGAAGGGTCCACACCACGTGGCGCTCCATGACGGTGTCGAAGGGACCGGCCGGGGGATCGGTGGCCGAACCCTCGATGGTCTCGATGGCGCCGGCCAGCCCTTCGACCCCCGCTTGGTGACGCAGGCGGGCCAGCATCTCGCCCGACAGGTCAAGGGCGGTGACCCGGTGGCCCAGGCGGGCTGCGATCAGGCTGAGGAAGCCGGTCCCGGCCCCGCAATCCAGGATGTGGGCGGGAGCGGGCGGCAATAGCTGGGCCAACGCCGCCGTCCAGGCGGCGCGCTCGGGACCCGAGCGTGGGTTGTGGCCCGGGGCGCGGTCGTAGCTCGCCGCGTCGTCATCCCACCACTGGCGAATCTCGTCGAGGACAGCCATGCCCTCCTGTCTACAGGAGGGACGGCTTGGCTACCGGCCCCGCGCGCGATAGGTGACGCTGCCGGGGCTGGAAACCCGGTCGGCGTCGCGAGAGGAGGTCTCACGGACCCGGGGTCGGGCCGAGGGGTGGGTCGCCAACGTGGCTCGCTCCATGCGAGCCAGGGCGGCCATCGCCACGCTCAGCGTGGCCGCGCTGGCCAGGCAGACAACGAAGAACAATCCGAGCGACTGGGCGATGCCGACGACGTGAAACACGAGATGTGGTCCCTCCTTCGAGGATTCTCTTACCACTATCGGCGCGATTGCTCAGATTCCGGAGGTGAATCACCTGAGAGCACCCTGAGACTTAGCCGAATGGCCAAAATGCCGACAGTGTTCACAAGCTCTTCTCCGTTCTGACACCGGCCTGACGAGTCGCCACCGGTACAGTCGCGGCCATGCCCACCCGCTACCGCGTCCGCATTGAGTTGCCGGACCGGCCGGGGGCGCTCGCCAAAGCGGCGGCCGCCATCGCCTCCGCCGGCGGCAACGTCATGTCGGTCGACATCCATGAGATAGACGGAGAACGCAGCGTCGACGAAATCCTGGTCGCCCTGCCCGACAGCTCCGATCCCGCCGCGTTGTCGGCGGTACTCGCCGATGCCGGAGCGGGGGACCTGCTGTCGGTGCGGCCCGACTCGGGGATCGTGGACCCCATCGTCCGGGCCTTGCACTGGGTCGGCTTCGCCCTGGAGTCGGAACTTCACGACAACGAACTCGCCCTGGCCCAATCCTTGTCCGAACTCTGCACCAGCGACGCAGCCTGGATCTGGAGTCCCGAGGAAGCTCAGCAGCTCTTGGCGGGACGCCGGGCCCTGGCCCTGGGTAGTGCGGTCGTGACCCGCGAAGGCGAGTTGCCGCCCGAGGTGTGCGGCGAGCAGACCGGCCCCGGTTGGGTGATGGCCGTTCCCGACGACCCCCTCAATCCGACCCGGGTGGCATTCGCGGCGCGCGCTTCGGCGGTTCGCTTCACGGCGTCGGAGGTGGCTCGGGCGGAAGCGCTGATCATGGTGTGCTACCGGCTCACCGCGGCCGCCGCCCGGGGCCGCTGACCACCTCAGGTGGGCCCAGAGGAAATCATCCGGATGCTCGGGCTCCAGCCGCACCCCGAGGGAGGCACGTACCGGGAGACCTGGCGGGACCCGGCCGGCCGCGGCACCGCCATCTACTTCCTGCTGCGGGCGGGCGAGCGGTCGCACTGGCACCGCCTCGAGTGGACCGAGGTGTGGCACGTGTACGCGGGCGGCGCCCTGGAGTTGTCCACCTGGGTCGAGGGCGGCCCGGTCGATCGGACCGTGCTGGGGCCGGATCTGGGGAGGGGCCAGCGGCCGCAGGCGACGGTCGAACGCGGTACCTGGCAATCGGCCCGGCCATTGTCCCCGTGGGTCCTGGCCGGATGCACCGTCTCCCCCGCTTTCGACTTCACCGGCTTCCGGCTGGCGCCACCGGATTGGGCGCCGCCCGAACTCGCCCCGCCACCACCCCCAGGGCGACCAACATCGCCCTCAACACCGCAACGCTTCCACCGATCGGTCTAACGTCGCAAGGGTGGTCGCAACCAAGAGAACACCCGCAGCCAAGGCCCCGCCTCTGCACCCTGCCGGGCCGGACACCTTGGCCATCGATGTCGGCGGGACCGGCGTCAAGGCATCGGTCCTCGACCCTACCGGGCACATGGAACACGAACGGGTCAGGGTGGAGACGCCCTATCCCCTGACCCCCCAGGTGCTCATCGCCACCATTGACAACCTGATTCGCACCCTCCCGTCCTTCGACCGAATATCGCTCGGATTCCCGGGAATGGTGCGCGCCGGCAAGATACTGACCGCCCCGCATTTCCTCAGCGCCAAAGGGCCCGATGGCAGGCCGGAGCCGGACCTGGTTGCCGCTTGGAAGGCCTTCGACCTGCAATCGGCGCTGGCCACCGCGTTCGGCAAACCCACCAAAGTGGCCAACGACGCGGATCTCCAGGGGGCCGCGGTGGTTACCGGTGAGGGCCTGGAGCTGGTCGCCACCTTGGGCACCGGCGTCGGGACGGGCCTGTTTTACAAAGGCCGGCTGTGCCCCCACCTGGAACTGGCGCAGCACCCCCTACGGGGAAACAAAACCTACAACGAGGCCTTGGGCGAGGCGGCCCGCAAGAAGGTGGGCAATCGCAAGTGGAATGACCGGGTGCGGTCGATGATCACCACCCTCCACACCCTTCTGTACTGGGACCACCTCTATCTCGGTGGCGGCAATGCCGTACGGGTGAAGGGCGACCTGCCCGCCAATGTGTCCCTGATCGATAACGAGGCGGGCATTCTCGGCGGCATCCGCCTCTGGGAGCTCAATGACCAATGGTGATCAGATAGGCCTCGCCGTCGGCGACGGCGGGCAGCGCCAGTGTCATCCGTCCCTCCACCACCGGTAGCGAGGCCTGCAAAGCCGTCGGCGGGACCACCACCGCAGCCCACGTGGCCGGCACCTGGGTGATGGTGACCGGAGCCGCGCCCACCAGCCACGGGACGCGGACGGCGATGCTGACCGCCACCGGGGGCACCGCCACCGCGTCGGGCCCGGTGCAGCTGAGGTTGATGCCCGGCTGGCAGCTCACGTGGCGTCCGACCATGGCGACCAGGCGGCCCGAGCTGTCGTCCCTGGTGGCCAGCACCGAGACAGTTGCGTCGCTCGAAGCTGTCGCCACCACCGTTCCGGTCATCCGGGCGTAGGTGGCGTAAACCCAGTAGTTGGCCCGGGGCGTCGACCCATCCCCGACCAGCAGGCCATCGAGGGTGGGGCCGGCGCAGTCGTCGGTCACCGTCCCATTGGCGTTGGGCTCCGGCCAGCAGGAGCGGCCGGCCCGATCCACCGAAGCCCCCTCGAGGGCCGCGATGTCGCCCACCGTCGAGCCCGGGAGGGCGTAGTCCGACTGCCTCCCGTACTCGTTGACCCAGACCTGTGGGTGGCCCAGGGCGGGGCGGTCGGCGATGAGCCGGCGGCCCTCGGCCACATGGTCCTCGATCATCTGGGGCAGGCGATTGAAGTCTCGGGGTTGGGCGCCCAGGTCGTTGTCGATCTCGTGCCAGGAGATGGCGAAGAAGCGCAAGTCGTGGCGGGCCGCGAAGTCCAAGAATGTGACCAGGTCGGGCTCATGGGCGTCGTACTCGCCCGGATAGTCGGCGAAGTGGGACAGGCTCGGGCCGAGGATCCGGGCGTCGGGGTCGGCGGCCTTGATGGCCTGGTAGGCCACCAGGAACTGCTGCAGGTACTCCGCCACCGTCGACGCCGCCCAGTCGCCGGCGCCGAGATAGGTCGGGGCGCCGGGCTCGTTCTGGATCTCCCAATAGGAGACCTTGTGGCCCGATGCCTCGATGGCCCGAACCGTGGTCGTGACCCACGTCGCATAGGCGCCCCAGTCAGCCCACGGGGGCCGGGCGCCGGACCCGGCCGTGGTCTCGCCGTGCCACAGGTTGGACAACAGCATGGTGGTCGACGCCCCGGTGGCGACCGCGGCGTCCCACGCTGTCCAGTCGAAGGCCCCGGTGGCGGGGAGATAGATGGGCGAACCCCGCCATGAGTTCGGATGCAGCGCCCGGAGCCGGGCCACCATGTCGCCGATCGGGTACAGCGAGTTGAGGAAGCCCTGGGCTCGCTGGCGGGCCGGGCCGACCTCGACAGTGGCGTCAACGTTCACGCACGCCGCCACCGCCGGGCAGGGGCTGCCCAGGTCGACCGGGTTGGACGCCGCGGCCGGTCCCTCGCCGGCATTGTTCACCGGTATCACGTGCACGCTGTAGCGCCTCCCGTAGGGCAGGCCCCGGAAGGCGGCGGTCGTGCAGTCGGCTTGGCAACGCACATAGCCTCGGTAGGTCGCCCCGTCGAACAACTGCACGACAGTACCCGACGCGGCCACGCCAGCCGGGTCAGGGGTCCAGGCGACCCGGAGCCCATTGGTCCCGGCCAGTTGCCCGATCGTGACCTGCAATGGGGGTCCCGGTCGCCCGTCGGGCAGAACCGTGACCGGCATCGACGTGGCGGGCCGGCCGGGCCCGGTGGGCGTGACGATCAACTGGTAGCGGCCCCCGACCGCCAGTGCGGGGACGACGACCGAGGGAGCCCAAGTGGTGGCGGTGGCCACGGTGGCGCCGCCGTCCGCGGTCACCACCCGGACCTGATAGCTGGCCGGCGGCGGAGCCGATCGGGCGACCACCCAGTGGCCCACGATGGAGCCGCCCACCCCGGCCTGCACCGTGAGGCGGCCCGGCCCATCCTGGCCCTCCGGAGGCAAGCCGCCGGCGCCCTGGCCGGCCGAAAGCCACCACAGGGCGCAGGCGACCAGAGCCGCCACGACCAGGCCCGTGACCGCGGCCGGCGGGGGCCGGCGCCGAGGAGTCGGGGGGCCCGCCGCCTCGTTCACGGATCAGGTTCTAGGCCAGCACGTCCTTAGTGGTAAAGCGGGCCCACGCGGCCGCCCCGAACACGGCCATGTAGGCCAGTTGAAGGCCCAGGTCGTGGCCGACCGCGGTCCACCGGATCGGGTCTCGCAACAGATCGCCGAACGCGAACCAGTTGTGGGTGAACAGCCACGGATGGATCCTGGAAACCTGGGACACCCCGTCGAGCACCGCGCTGAGCACCGCGAAGCCGACCGTGGCCGCCATGGCGCCCACCGGGACGTCGGTGAGCGTCGAGATGAACAGCCCGATGGCGGCCATCCCGAACAGCGACGCCCCCACGATCACCGCCGCCAGCAGGCTGCGCAACACCCCCTGGCCGAGCGACAAAGTGGTCGCCGACAACGTGGTGACCGGGCCCAGGGGGAAAAGGATGGCACCCGCGACAAGCCCGCCCGCAGCCACCGCCAACGCCGCCGCCAGGCAATAGGCCCCGATCGTGGCCGCCTTGATCAGCAGCAGTCTCGATCTTCCCGCGGGACGCACCAGCAGGTAGCGAAGGGTGCCCAGGCTGGCCTCGCCTGCAATGCTGTCCCCGGCGAAGACGGCCACGGTCAGGGGCAGGAAGAAGGGCACGGTGACCGTCAGTCCGGCCAGGGCCGCGAATACGCCGTTGCGGGTCACCTGGTCGAGGAATGTGGGCCCGTTCCCCGCCGACGGCCCGCCGGACGCGTAGACGAGGACGGCCAGCAGGGCAGGAATGGCAGCCAGTACCAGCAGCAGCGCTTTGACCCGCCGGCGCCGGAACTGGCTGATCAGCTCAGCGAGGAACATCGAATCCCTCTCCGGTCAAGGCGACGAAGGTGTCCTCCAAGGTGGGCCGGATGGTGGTGAGGCTGCGCACGCCGACGCCGGCTTCCACCAGGGCCCGGCAGCACTCTTCGGGACGCTGGCCGTCGAGGCGGGCACTGACCGCCTCCTCCTCGACCTTCAGATCCGTCAGACCCATCCGTTCGAGCACCGTGGCCGCCACGCTCACCTGGACCGTCTCCACCGCCAGCCGCCGGGCGCCAGTTGCCTGCAACTCGGCGATGGTGGATTGGGCCAGGATTTTCCCCAGCGACATGACCGCCACGTGGGTGCATACCTGTTCCACCTCCGACAGCAGGTGGCTGGAGAGAAAGACGGTCGTGCCGTCCCGGGCCAGCTCCTGGATCAGGTGCCGGATCTCGCGCGTCCCCTGGGGATCCATCCCGTTGGTGGGCTCGTCGAGCATCAGCAGCTCGACGGGGCGCAACAGGGCCGAGGCCAGGCCCAGCCGCTGGCGCATCCCGAGCGAGTAGGCCTTGTAACGCTTGCCCGCCGCCGCGGTCAGGCCGACCCGGCCCAGGGCCAGGTCGATGCGGGCCTTGCGGGTGGCCCGGTCGCCGTCGCGACCGGCGGCGTCGAAGCGAGCCAGGTTCTGGGCGCCGCTCAGCCAGGGATAGAACGCCGGGCCTTCAATGAGGGCGCCCACCTTGGGCAGGATCTGCGGCGCCGCCTTGGGCATGGGCTGACCAAAGAGTCGCCAGGACCCGGCGCTGGGGTTCAGCAACCCCAACAGCACCCGTATGGTCGTGGTCTTACCGGAGCCGTTGGGGCCGAGGAAGCCGAAGACCGACCCGACCGGGACCCGTAGGTCGATGCCATCCACCGCGGGAACCGAGCCGAACAGCTTGCGCAGGCCGGTGCTTTCGATCGCCGGGGCGTCCCCGGAAGACAGGACAGCGGTGCCGGAACTGGCGGCGGGAGCCCCGGAGATGGGGGCCGGGGCCCTGGGGGGGCCGCTCATCGGGTCAGGGGGCTGCCGCGATCGCCGCTTCCAGGGCGGCGGCGTCGACCGCGCCGACGGCCACCCGGCCGTCGGCGAGCACCAGGATGTTCACGAGCGACGTGGACAGCAGTTGGGCCGGGCCCGCCGAGGTGTTCACGCTGGTGGCGGCCCGGAGGTACTGGTCCAGTTGCTTGGGGATGGTGACGTTCCGGAAGATCTGCACGGTGGACCAATCCTGGCCCACCATGACGCTCTGGTCGGCGCTGGTCGCGGCGGCCGGCTCGGCGGTCGCGGCGGCGCTGGTGGCCGGCTTGGACCCACCAAGGATCTTTTCGGTCACCGTGGACCCGGGAGGCGCCTTGAAGGCGAACTCCGACGCCGCGGGAGTGGCGTAGTTGATCTGACCGAAGCCCAGTGTCACCGCGGCCGCCTTCTGGCCCTTGGCGAAGATCTCAACCCGGAGGGGCAGGCCGGTGGCACTGTCCACCGCGATCGCCACGTGATCGACCGTCGACGCGGCCGCGTGGGGGGCCAGGATCAGCTGGTAGGCCTTCTGCCTGGCGACGGTGACCGGGGCGCCGACCGAGACTGCAGTCGTCGGGCTGAGGTGGGCCAGCAGGTCGCCGGCGACCTGTTGCGGCGTCCGGACCGACTCGGCCGGGTTGCTGGTGGCCGGCGAGTCCGGAGTGGCCGACTTGGTGCCCGGCGTCAGGATGAAGTGGGTGACCTTCTTGCTCGTGCTGTCCCAGAGCCACACGTCGTGGCCGTTGTGGACCATGTCGGACTCGGCCAGACTCTGGAGGAGGGCGACACGGGACTGGTCGGGCCCTGCCAACCAGACCAATGCTTTGTGCGAGCCCGATAACAGGTCGGTGGGATTGAATCCCTGGCCGTCGTGGCCGCCGCCACCGGCGGCCCCGGCGAGGGCACTTAGGTTCGGGATGCCCAGGTTGGTGCTGAGGTTGATCGTCCCCGAAAGGTGGGCGACGTTGGCCTGTTGCACCTTGGCCAGCAAGGCGGCCGGCGAGAGGGGGGCGAGGGACGGAGTGCCGGCCGCGGATAGGCCGGGGACCGCGACTATGAGAGCGACGACGGCGGCGGTGGCGAAGGGGGCGACCCAACGCAGCCGGCGGGAGCGGGCAGAAGGTGCCATGGAGACAGCGTACGACCAGGGATCTAAGAACGGGCTGTGAACGCCCGCCATCTATGGGTCAGCGGTAGGTGATGCGCAGTGGCCTGTCGGCCCGCCATTCCACCAGGACTGCCCCATGGTGGGCCCGGACCTGTTCCAGCGTCGGGCGGTGGACGACAACCCCGGCCCGGATGGCGGCGACGTGAAGGGGACGAGACGAGGCCCCGGGCGCGGTCGGCTGGGTCGGGTCAGTCGCCACCTCGTCGCCGTCGGGAACCCGCCACGCCCATTTGCGGCCCGCCACCCCCTCCTTGCCCGGTGACCGCTTGGCCACCGGCCGGTCACCCACCGCCACCAACTTGTAGACGAAGCCGGTGGTAGGGCGCTCCCCTCCCATCACGACCGCCGTTCCCACGCCGTAGCCATCCACCGGTTCCTCGGCCAGTTCTTGCAGTGCGCGCTCGTCAAGGTCGCCGGTGACGATCACGGCGGTGTCGTGGGCGCCGAGCTCATCCAGCAGGACCCTCGCCCGGCGGGCCTCGGTGCCCAGGTCCCCGGAGTCGATACGGATCGCTCCGAGGGTGGGTCCCGCGGCGGCCACTGCGTTGCGGATACCCACCTCGGTGTCATAGGTGTCGACCAGCAGGGTCGTCCCTGGTCCGAGCGCCGCCACCTGGGCGTCGAAAGCTTCGCGTTCGCTGCGGTAGGCAAGCGTGAAGGCATGGGCAGCTGTACCCGCGGTCGGTACGCCAAAGCGGCGCCCTGCCTCCAGGTTCGAGGTACAGGCGAAGCCCACGATGTAGGCGGCCCGGGCGGCCGCCACCGCCGCCTCCGGATCGGTGCGCCGGCTTCCCATCTCAATGAGCGGCCGGCCCCTCGCAGCCCCCACGATCCTTGCCCCGGCGGTAGCCACCGCGGAATCGTGGTTGACGATCGACAGCGTCAGCGTTTCCAGCAACACCGTCTCGCCGAAGGTTCCCTGCACGGTCAGCACCGGAGAGCCCTCACCGAACAGCTCCCCTTCCCGGTAGCCGTCTATGTCGCCCGAGAATCGGTAGTCGGCCAGCCAGTCGACGGTGGCGGGACTAACGATTCTCCGAGCCGCCAGCCAGTCGAGTTCCTCGGGGCCGAAGCGGAACCGTTCCAGGGCCTCGAGGAGTCGGCCCAGGCCGCAGAAGACACCGAAGGGGGCATGACTGGGCAGGCGCCGGGTGAAGACCTCGAAGGTGACCGGCCGCCCCGCCGAGCCATCCCGGAGCGCGGCGTCGAGCATCGTCAGCTCATAGTGGTCGGTGTGCAGGGCGCTGGATTCCGACGTCATTGCCGTCGACGCCGGCGCCAGGGGTGTTGCCGGCCCGACGCCTCGGCGGGGGCGGCCCGCAGCCGTTCCTCCCGCAGGGCCTCGCTCTCCCGATCGTCGAGCGGCGAAAGGGGCCCCGTGACCAGACTCAGCAGGTGATCGGCCAGGGCGGGATTGCGGGCCAGCACCGGGCCGTGCATGTAGGTCCCGAACACCCGTCCATTGATGGCGCCGTCGGCCATCGGGGCGGCAGGGTCGTCGGCTCCGCCGGGTCCGTTGCCGACACCGCTTCTGACCCGGCCCAGCGCCCGGGCGGATGGGCCGAGGATGGTCACCCCGCCGTGGTTCTCGTAGCCGGTCATGGTGGGCAATCCGGTCTCCGGGTCCGGTTCGACCACCAGTTCGCCCACCGCCCGGGGGCCCCGGCCGCGGACGGTGACACAGTCGAGGAGGCCCAATCCCGGCTGTTCGACGCCGTCGGGACCTACGAACTTGGTTCCGAGGATCTGCAAACCGGCACAGACCGCCAGCACAGTGGCGCCTCGTTGCACTGCCCGGTGCAACGACCGCTGCACGTTGAGGTCCCGGGCGGCCAGCGATTGCGGCTGGTCCTCGCCGCCGCCGATCACATAGAGGTCGCAGGAATCGGGGACGGTACCTCCTGCGTTGATCTCCACGATCTCCGCGGTTCGGTCCCGCCAGCGCAGGCGCTGGGCCAGGATGACCGCGTTCCCGGAGTCGCCATAGGTGCCGAGCAGATCGGGGAAGACGAGCGCCACCCGCAGCGCGGAGGCCCCGGAACGGTCAGGCGCCATCAGCCAGTCGCCGGTTGATGGCCTGGAAAGAGGTGTAATTGGCGACCACGTCCACCTGGGGCCGGGTGGCGCCCGCTTCCACTATCGCCTGCAGCAGATCGGGCTGGCGGCGATGCTCGACGTCGGCATAGTGGAGCCGGACCCCTAGGTCGGCGCTGCGCTCGCCCGTGGCCACCACGAGCCGGCCCCCGAGACGCTCGAAGGGAACGTCCCAGAGCCACGAGGGATCCTTGCCGTCGGCGATCTGGGCATTGATGGCGACGACGACCGGCGTCGGGACCGGGGACAGCAGGTCGAACACTTCCAGCCACCCGGCCGGGTTCTTGGCCAGCAGCAGGCGCGCTTCGACGCCCCCCACGGTCACCGTCCGGTAGCGGCCCGCCACTTCGGTGGTTGCCGCCATGGCAGCTGCGGCACGGTCGGAGTCGACACCGAAGCGAGTCGCCGCCGCCACAGCCATGGCGGCGTTGGCCCGGTTGACCCGCCCCGGCAGTTGCAGACGGACGGCGACGCGCCGACCGTCTCTTGAGACGACATCGTCACCCTCGATCCACAGGTCGAGGCTGGGCCGGCACAGCCGGCATTCCCCGCAGGCCCACCCCCCACCGGGCTCGCCGGCGAAACGGATCCGGCCGCCACAGCTGGGGCAGCCCGCGGCGTCGGCCGTCCACCGCTGGCCCGCCCCGACCCATGTGACCGACTCGGTCCCTTGGGCGGCCCACGCCACCAGGGGGTCGTCAGCATTGGCGACCACATGCGGTGCCATACCCCGCGCGGTCCGCTCGGTGAGAAGCGTCCGCCACGACGCCGCCAGCCGCCGGACCTCGTTGTTTCGGTCCAGTTGGTCGCGGCTCAGGTTGAGGAGCAGCACCACCACGGGATCGGTGGCCGCTACCACCTGGGGGAGCCAGGCTTCGTCGACCTCCAGGGCAGCCTGCCGGGGTCGCCCGGGCGTCGCCGCCAGGGCGGCGGTCAGGCCGGGCGGAAGGTTGGCGCCGAGGACGTTGGATACGACCGGGCCCGCGGTTTTGAGGGCGGCGCTGAGGAGGCTGGTCGTGGTCGTCTTGCCGTTGGTGCCGCTGACCACCGCCACCCGGCGCCCCCGCGACAGCCGCCGCAGGGCGTCGCTGTCGATGGCCAGGATGGCCCGCCCGCCGATAACCGAACCCGTCCCCCGGCCGAGCCGCCGCGACAATGCCCCGACGGCGCCGCCCACGGCGACCGCCAGCCGGGTGCGGGCCGGCAGGCCTTGCCCGCCGGTTGTCCTGTCCACGCTGTTGACCACGGCGACGGCCGAAGCTAGCCGACTCAGGCGAACCGACAATCGGGGCCCCAGGACTGGCAAGCTGTCGGGGAGCCGAGGAGACAACGTTTGGACGGGGACCAGGTGGCACAGGGGTCGGTTGACAGCCCCAACCCGGCCGCGCCCGGGGAGCCGGGCCTCGACTCTGACGGGGGCGTGTCCGAGAAGTCGCCGACCCCCCCTGCGCTGGCCTCGGCGCCGGCCGGCGCCGCTGATGGCGGACTAGCAGTTACCGCCGCCGACAGCCCGGCGCCAGACGGCGCCAGCGACGCCGGGGCGTCGGTCGTCGCCCTCTCGGCAAATGCCCTAGGGGCGCCGGTCGCTTCCCGCTCCGTCCCCGACCCGCTGCCGCCCAACCCGGGCGCTCGTCGCCGGGAGGAAATCCCGTGGCTCATTATCTGGAGCGCGATCGGGGTGGTGCTGGGGGCGGCCGCCGCCATTGAGTTGATCCTGGCCCTCAAGACCGTCATCGAGCTTCTTATCATCGCCACGTTCCTCGCCGTGGTGCTCAGCCCCGCCGTCAGCGTCCTGGTGCGGCTCAAGTTCCGCCGCAGTCTGGCCACGACCATCGTGTTCTTCCTGGGGATGGCCGCCTTCGGCGGCCTGGGGTACCTCTTCATTCATCCGCTGTACCAGCAGGCCATCCATTTCGCCAACGACCTACCGGGAACACTGGCTCGGGTGCAATCGGGCAAAGGCCGAATCGGCAGCATCGTCGCCCGCTACCACCTCCAAAAAGACGCCGCCACCTATATCCCCAAGATCCGCAACTATCTGAGTCACCTGGGCGGGCCGGCCTTGAGTGCCGCCCGCACCGTCCTATCGGGGCTTGGGGGCCTGGTGCTCCTGCTCATCATGACCTTCTTGATCCTGCTCGAAGGTCCCTCACTGGTTCGGGGCCTGCTGCGGGTCCTCTCCCCCCGGCAGGCAGGACGGGTCCGACAGATCCTCGACGACATCGCCAAGTCGGTGACCGGTTACGTAATCGGCAACTTCGCCACGTCGGTGATCGCGGGGATCGTATGTGCAATCTCCCTGACCCTCCTCGGGGTCCCCTTCGCCATCGTGTTCGGGGTATGGGTTGCCATGGTCGACCTCCTGCCACTGGTGGGCGGGTTACTGGCTGGCGTCCCCACGGTCGCCTTCGCCTTCCTGCACTCCCCGACCGCGGGGATCGTCATGCTGATCGTGTTCCTGGTGTACCAGCAGTTGGAGAACCATCTCCTGAATCCGCTGATCATGAGCCGCACCGTCCGGCTGAACCCGCTCTGGGTGCTGCTTTCGGTGCTTGCCGGAGCCGAGCTGGCCGGCTTCATCGGGGCGCTGCTGGCCATTCCGGCCGCGGGGACCATCCATGTCGTGGCCCGGGATATCTGGGACGAGCGCCGGGGCCGGTTGAAGACCACCCCGTCGGTCGGACCCGACCATACCCCGCTCTCCTAGCGGGGCCAAAAGGCGGCCCGCTCGTGCTGGCCCCTCCGCTGATTGCAGGGGCCAGCTGACATCCCGCGGCCGGCCGGCGCCGAACACCTCCTGACAACCGCACGCAAAAGGAGCAAAGGACATGTCGCTGGTGCGACTTCTTCCGGCTTGGCTGCACGCCATCGCCGATTATGCCGTCGCCATCACCTTGATCGGGGTGGCCCTCGTGGTGGGAGGCACAACCAAGGCGGTGGGCGCCGGTGTCGTCATCGGCGCCGTGGTTCTCGTCGTGAGCCTGCTGACCCGCTATCCGCTGGGTGTCATCAAAGTCCTGCCGTTCAAGGTCCATTCGGCCGGCGATTATCTGGCCGCGGCGTTGCTGGTGGCGTCCCCCTTCGCCCTGGGTTTCGCCAGCAGCGACGGGGGCCTGACGATCCTCTACATCGGCGCCGGCGTTGCCGTCCTCGGCGTCAGCCTCATCACGAACTATCAGTACGGGCCCCAGGCCAGAGTGCCGGCGGTCGATGACCGGGTGTTTGTCGCGCGGGCAGCGGCACCGGCGACCCCCGCCCGGTCGGTCAGCCAGCCCGAGACCCGCGGCGCCGAGTCGTGGCGGTCGGAGCCGGGATCCAACGGCGCCCGCCCGACCGAGGTGGCAGTCGCCGGTGAGTTCCCCCGGTCCGTGGATCAGGGCTCAGAGGCTCGCGGCGCCGAGTCGTGGCGGTCCGTTTAGGCCGACACCGCGATTCTCGGCACCTCGGTTTCGTCATCGAGAGCCCCATGGAGCCGGCGCAGTGCGTTCTTGATGTGCGACTTGGCGGTACCTTCGGGCACGTCGAGGATGATGGCGGCCTGGCTGTAGCTGTAGCCCATGTAGTAGGTGAGCCACACTGCCCGGAGCTCATTGCGGGGGAGCATTTCAACCGCGGCCCGGATCTCCATGGCGTCGGGGTGGTGGCGGCCACGGTGGTCGTCGGCGAGGAGCACATAGTCGTCCTCACGCCGGCGACGATGGGCCTCTGACCGGGCCCAGTCAATCGCCTTGCCCCGGGCAGCGACATAGAAATAGGCGGCCAGCGACCCCCGCTGAGGGTCGAAATGGGTCGCCGTCACCCAGAAGCGAGCAAAGACCTCCTGGGCTATCTCCTCCACCGGCGCCGCGGGCACGATCCGGCGGACGCACGCCTGGACCGGGGCCCGGTACCGGGCGCAGATGGCTGCCAACGCGGCATGGTCGCCCCCTATCACCGCCTCGACCAGGTGGCGATCCGAGGACGGATCACAGGAAATGCCCCGGAGACTGGCGGGGGGCGAGACAGTGGTCAATCGATCTCCCGGTTGCTTCGGCGTCGTGAGTCACCGGGGTCCGGGGTAACGGATCGATATTCATCCGACCGATCCCCTCCGTTCTTAGCACACCGAGTTCCCGGTGGTGAATTTGGTAGGACTGTGACACGTTCTGGTTCGCGGTCCGGAGTTCCCGGAGAAAAGGTGCCCGATGGCGAGCGATGGATGGGACCCCGTCCAATACAACCGCTTCACGGACCAGCGGCGCCAGCCCTTCTACGATCTCCTGGCCCTCGTGGACCCCGTTCCTCGGGGACGGGTCGTCGATCTGGGATGTGGCACCGGCGAACTGACCGCGCTATTGCACCAGCGGGTGCGGGCAGTCGAGACCATCGGCCTCGACCGGTCAGCGTCGATGCTCGCCGGCAGCGACCGCTGGCGGGGTGATGGCGTTCATTTCGTCCAGGGCGATATCGAGGCGTTCCCGAACCCTGATGGGTCCGACGGGTCCTTCGACGTGATCGCGGCCAACGCCTCCCTGCATTGGGTCGACGACCAGCACGGGTTGCTACGGCGACTGACGGCGGCGTTGCGACCGGGAGGTCAACTGGCCTTCCAAGTCCCGTCCAACTTCGACCACCCCTCGCACACCGTGGCCCGGCTGGTGGCGGAAGAATCCCCGTTCGCGCAGATCCTGGCGACGTGGCCTGACTCCGGCGCCGCCGCCGTCCTGGCACCCGAGGACTATGCCGTCGCCCTGCACCGCTTGGGCTTCGCCGAGCAGTCCGTCCGTTTGCAGGTGTACGGCCATCTCCTGGAATCGACGGCGAGTGTCGTGGAGTGGGTGAAGGGCACGCTCCTCACCCCCTACCGGGAGCGTCTGGACCCGGCGGCCTACCAGGCCTTCGTGGCGCGCTACCAAGCCCGGTTAGGGGAAATGCTTGGCGTTGAGCGCCCGTACTTCTACCCCTTCAAGCGAATCCTTTGCTGGGCCCGGCTGCCGTGACCCGCCGCCGCAGTCCCGGGTCGCGGTACCAGGGCCGCAGGGTCAGGCGGGCCGGCGGAAGGTGGCCGTAAATCAATACGCCGCGTCCCGGCGGGATGCGTCGCAGTTCGTCGGCTGGTGCCAGCCGGCGATAGGCGATCGACGATGAGGTGGAACTTCGCCCGTCCTTGCGATCGGTCGTGATGGTCTGCTCCCGGACGGCTTGCTCGCCGGCCAGCGCGCTCACCGTGTCCAGGGTCCCGACATCGGCGATCCCCGACAGCGCCACCTTGGCCCGGTGGTTGTTGGCGATGGACCGGGCCCGCTCGGCCCCGTACCGGGCCGACAGCTGGGCCAGGTCTTGGCACACGGTGACCAGCTGGATGCCCATACCGGCCCCGGTCGACGCCAAGTGGTCGAGGTCTTGGAGGGGCGCGATGTTGGCGGCCTCGTCGAGCACGATCAGCAGCGGTGGATCGAGCGGGCCGAGCCGCTCATAGCGGTCGACCGCGGCCTGCACGACGGCGCCCACCAGGGCGCTGAACACCCCCTGGACCCGCGACTGCTCATGGGTCGGGCCGCAGAGATACAAGGTGTTGCGGCCCTGGAGCAGCGAGGCGGGATCGATGTCGGGACCTTCCGCCGACGCCGCCACCACCGGGTCTTCATAGGGCGCCAGCACGGTCTCCAAGGTGGTGTAGATCGAGCTTCGGATCCGCTCGTCCCGGGACATTCCGGCGACGAGAGCCCCGATGGCGTCGGTTTCGCCCGCCAGTTCGAGGAGGAGCCGGACCTCCTCGGTCTCCTGCAGGTTGGTCCACCGCACGACCTCGGCCATCGGGCGCCCGCCCCGCTGCGCCGCCAGGAGCAGCGGGGCCAGCAGCTTGGCCGAGGCAGCAAACCAGAACGCCCCGTCGCTCAGACCGGACTGGGACGGAGTGGCACCCACCAGCGCCTGGGCCATCCGTTGGGCTCCGCTCCACGTTGACGCCTCGGTCAGCGGTGACCAGCGGGCGCACTGGCCTGCCCGGTGCGTGCTGGTCGGGTCGAACACCCAGACCCGGCCCAGGCAGTTCCGGTAGGCGCTGGTGTGGGCGACCAGGTCATCTTTGACCGAGGTGGCCACCACCGGTCCGTCCCACTCCAGCAATGCCGGGATGGCCAGTGCGGTGGTCTTGCCGGATTGTGTGGGACCGAGAACGAGTACCGAATGCCGGGCTTCGGTGGCGATAAGGGCCCTTCCCGCCCGGCCGAGAACCAGCCGGCCGTCGCCCGAGCCCCGGACCCGGAGTGACCTCAACTCCCGGCTCCGGGCCCAGTGGGCACCGCCGACCGTTTGGTGCCCCGGTGGCCGGGTGACCGACCACCCTCGATCACTGGAACCGAGATGCCACGCCGCCGGCGCCGGCCGCCTGCCGCAGCTTGTACCGGAACGATCGGCGGGGCCGAGCCGTTGGCCCAGCGCCCGGGACGCCCTGACCGCCGACGCGCCGACGCCCAGGGCAGCCGCCAGGGCCAGCGGGCCGGAAACCAGGAACCACCACGCTGCCGTGGGCAGTTGGTTGCGCACCGTGGGCGGCCACGCCAGTGCCGGTTTCCCGAGCGTGGACGGCAGCCCCGCGACGATCGTCACGACCGCACCGGGTGAGACGGCAGGCCACCGGCCGCCCGAGAACCAGGCCGCCATTTCCCCCGTCAGCCAAACCACCAGCCCGAGCCCGACTACGAGGCCCAGGCCCAGCAGGACGAGACGGTCCGAGGATGGCGGTGGCGGCTTCCTCACAAGCTCATCCGGCGGTCGGTGTCGACCAGCGCCGCCTCGTGGCGGCCCAGCCGGTGCTCGACCAGAAACGCCCGCTGGCCCACCTTCCACAGGGCGACGCCCCGGGGCAGTCGGGGCAGGAGGTCGGCCTCAGTGGAGGTCAGCCCCAGGAGGTCGGTGGCCGACTCGACCTCGGACGGCGGCTGGCCGAAGATGACCCGGGTCTCGGAATCGGCCAGCAGGCCCTCGGCCAGTCGTTGCTGCTCGGAGCCCTCGGCGCCCGCCGCCCGGAGGTCGGAGAGCCGGTGGACGACAGCCACATTGGCGGTCCCGTAGGCACGAGCCAGCTTGAACCCGGCCTGCAGCCACCGGGCAATGGCCAGGTTGGCCAGTAGCGCCCAGCATTCGTCGATGACGACCAGGCGACGGACGCCATCGTCGTTCTGCAGCGCCGCCTGGAGCCATGCGGTTGCGCAAGTCATCAGCAGGCCCAGAGCGGGGGAGGCATAGAGGGCGGACAGGTCGATGACGACCAGATGGCTAGCAAGGTCGATCCCTACGCTGGTGGGCCCGTCGAACATTCCAGCCAGATCGCCGCGCACCAACCGTCTCAGCTCCAGCGCCACCTGGCGTCCGTCGGCGGCCAGGGCGGCCACGTCGGTGTGCACGGACCGGGCGGCGTCGGCGTCGGGGACCAGCAGGGCGTCGACAACCGCCGGTAAGATCGGTTCATCGGTTCGGGCAGCTACTGTCGCCATGGCCAACTCGGCGGCCGTGCGTTCCTGCGGCAGGAGCGGGCGGCCCAGCGACCCCGCAGCCAGGGAGCACAGCAACTCCCCCTGATGGCGCACGACGTCTGATGCCGGGGACGTGGCCGTGGGCGACGGCTGACCAGGCGGCGGCTGCAACGGGTTGAGACGCACCGCGCCACCAGGTGCGATCCGCAGTGAGCTACCGCCGCAGCCTTGAGCCAACGGTCCGTACTCGCCTTTGGGATCGACGACCCACGCTTGGCGACCGAAGACCTGCTGGCGCCACACCAGCGACTTCACGAAACTCGACTTGCCCCGCCCGATCTGGCCCAGCACCACCATGTTCGGATTGGTCAACACCCCGGCCGCGTACAACTCCCAGGCGTCATAGATGAAGTCCCCGCCGAAGAGGTCCCTGCCGATGTACACCCCCCGCTCCCCCAGTCCGCCCTCGGCCACGAAGGGATACACCGCCTGGAGATGGGCCGTCGTGGCCCGATGGGCCGGCGGCGGGCTCACCGCCAAGCCTCCCGCCATTCGACCGCGCGGACCGCCGATCCACGACTGCTATTCCACTGAACGTTGGCCTGATGCGCCACACCGCCCTCCTCTAGTCCGAGTTCGTCTACCCCCTCCTATGCCGAGCTCGTAATACGGCCCGCCCGCGTGCCCGGGCCGTCTCGGAGCGCCACCGGGACATCAACTGCGACTCGCCCTGGCAACCCCTTGGGTACTCCCAGCCACCGGCCAACCGGCATTTCACCTGCCGTTGCCGACCCCGAACGGCGAGACGCGACCCTTCGGTGCCAGACGGCACACACGAACCAGGCCCTGCCATTTGACATTATCGAGCGCGCTGACCGCAACTCTCCGCCGGATATAGGACGTCGCGAACCGGCTCTTAGGAGCCTCCGGGACGCCGAGGCCGGCGGGATTATGGGCCGATGTTCTGGGACGCCGCCCCTCTAGGTCCGCGGAGCGCCACTCCGTGCACCGGTCCAGCGGATCGAACGTTGCAAGAGGACGCCGATCGCCGATTCGGAGTGGTCGATGGCGGTGGTGAACGCCGTGCCTCGACGCCTCCAGCCGGCGATTATGCGCTCCCAACGAAGCCAGCCATAGCCGTCCGCGCTTGCAGGAGTTGCTACGCCCGGTACGGCACTTATGGGGCGATGTCCCACCTGGATATGGCCTGATTGGTAGGGGGCAGCCTCAGGCCGTTTGGTCTTCAGCCGTGAAGACGCTCATCGCAGTGTCTCCAACCGCCGAACGTCGGCTTCGGACAGTAGCTGCCCACGCCCTCGCCGGTCAACGGATAGGTGCTGGTAATGGGCGGGCCAGAGGCGCTCGTCGATGCATGCGACAAGGCGCTCGTCCGCCGCGACGCCCGGGCCCAACGGGTGAGAACTATATATCTATACCGGCTAAGCGAATCCCCACCAGGGGGTCAGGTCGACGAGCCGTCCATCTAGCTGGAAGATCTTGTCACGAGGGGGCTGTCGTCCGGGCGTCTTCTGAGCCGGCGCCGACCTTCCCGCCGTCCAACAGCTTCTCGGCCACGCCTCACCCGGACAACCTCACGCTACGACCGGCGCGGCGACAAAGCCCGGCGCGCCGCCGCTGACAGAAAGGGACGACTTCACTTGGAGATCCCGACGACCGCATGCCTGCGCCGGCTCCCCGACTGAACTGTCTGACCGTCCGTCCACTGAGACTGAGGTCATGTGAGTATCCAGTTTCGAGGAACCCGGTTGTCCTGGACGAGCCGCATGTTCAGGTGATGCCGCATGTCGCCGCCAGTTGTGTGAGGTCGACGCGGTTGTTGGCCGCGGTCTTGGTCAGTAGGTTCGAAACGTGAGACTCGACTGTTCGCCGGGACAGGCAGAGCTGTTCGGCGATTTGGGTGTTAGTCATGCCGCGCCCGATGAGGGCGAGCACGTCAGCTTCTCGACTGGTGACCCTGGCGGCCCGGAGTTTCTCGGGCACCACGATGGCCCCGCGTCCTCTTCGGGGCACGGGTTCGCCGGCTGAGTGGAGTAGGGATCGGCAGGCGGCTGCCAAGCGGTCGTCGCCTCGCTCGCTGAAAAACCCGAGTCCTTCGCGGGCCCATTGTGTTGGTGTGCCCCATTCGTCGGTGAGGGCGGCGTCGGCGACGAGGCGTCGGGCGAAGTGCCGGCGCCACGGGGCGTAGGCCAGTTCGGTGTCGCCGAGCTCGAAGGCGGCTTCAGCCTCTTCGTGTTGGCCGGTCCGTCCGAGCCTGGCGGCGTTGGCCATGTGCACCATGCCGCGTACGACCCGGTGGATAAGGGGTCCGGAATGGTCGGCGGCGCCGTGGTCATCGAAGTCGTCGACAGCTGCCAGAAGACACCACATCCCCCACCATGGTCCGGGAGTGGTGTGCCCGGCGTCGAGGAGGATGTGAATACCTTGCTGTAGGCACTCGATGAGCTTGGGCCGGTCGTCGGCCAAGGCTGCGGCCTCGGCCCGGCAGCCGGCCAGGCAGGTGGCTGCGACCCGGGGGTTGTCGCCTGCCGCGGTCAGGCCTCGGGCGATGGCATCTTCCATTGCTTCGAGATCGCCGCGCTGGGCGTGGGCGTTGCCCTCGAATCCGCAGGCCAAGCCGACCAGGGCGTCGAGATGGCATCGTCGGGCCAGTTGCGCCGACCTTCGGGCGGCCGCCAAGCCCGCCTCGGGTTCGATCAGAACGCCGTGGCAGCCGGAGATGTGCAGTTCGAGGTTGGCGGCGGTGGCCACCTGCCCGTTGGCGAGGGCGAGGTCGCGGGCCTCGGCCAGTCGGGTCGGATCGGCCCGCTCGAAGAGGTCGATGGTGCCCAGTTCGTGCAGGGCCCGGATACGCCACACGACCAGGCCAGCTTCTCCGGCGATGATGGCGGCCCGAGCGAAGGCCCTCTCGGCGTCGGGCGATCCCCCCTCCCGGTGGCAGCGCCCGGTAACTTCGAGCGCCTCACAGGCGACGTCTGACAGACCGGCCGCCAACGCTGCCGGCTCGGCCCGGGCGGCCAGCGCGGCGGCATCTTCGATGTGTCCGAGTCCGAGTGCGATGTGGGCGTCGAGCGCGTCCAGGCGGGTCTGGGTGACGCGGTCAAGGACACCGAATCCATGACGGGCCTCTACCAGATACCGCTGTGCCACCTCCCAGCGGTCACCGGCGATAGCCGCTCGGGCCAGTCGAAAGTGGGTCTCGACCGTGCGTTCGGATTGCAGTCCCTTGGCGGCCAGACGGGCGAGGAGGCGGTCGCCGACGTCGAAGGCTTCGTCGGTGCGCCCGGCCAACGCCAGCACCTGTAGCAAAGCGTCGTCTCGGCGGCTGTCGAGACCCTGATCCCCGGCGGCGAGCGCGGCGGAGTGGGCCAAGGCCGACTCGGCGGTGCACAGGGCGCCCACCGCCAAAGCCTGAACCCCGACATCGACCAGCAGTTCGGCGGCTCGCGAGTCATTTCCAGCCGCGGCCCATAGTTCGGCCGCCAGTCGGCACCAGTCGGCCTCCAGGTTCGGATGGACCCGTTCGACAGCGGACGCGGCGCGCCCGGCCAGCAGCACCCGTTCACTGACCAGAAGCTGTGCCACGATGGCGTCGCGGGTCAGGGCGTGGCGGAACCGGAACCATTCGGGCTCATCGGTCGGCTCTACCAGCTGTGCCGCCACCCCGGCACGCAGCGCCGTCAGCACGCCCGCAGCCTCGATATCCATGATTTCGCCCAGCAGTGGCCAGCTGAAACGTCGGCCCAGCGTGGCGGCCAGCGTCAACGCGGTGCGGGCCGACTCGTCGAGCCTCTCGAGGCGGTCATGGACGCTGGCCGCAAAGGACTCTGGTACCTGCCCGGTCAGGGTTCCATGGCATTGCCAGCTGCCGCCGGCCCGCCGCAGCGACCCGGACTCTGTGAGCGTGGCCAAGAGTTCCTCGACCAGGAACGGTAGACCGTCGGCGACATTGGTTAGGTAGCCGGCGAGCTCGGCGTCGAGGTCTTCGATGTGCAGACATGCCCGGGCCATGTCGGCCACGTCGCGCGTCGACAGCCGCCGGAGGCGGACGATGTCGGCAACCCGCCTACCATGAAGTGAGTAGATGAGGTCGCGCCCTAGGCTGGGTTCGCCGGCGCGCAGTGTCACCATCCCGGCGATACGCTCGCCGTCGACCGCGTCGGCAAGATAGTCGACCACCGCTAAGGTGTCGCCGTCGGCCCAGTGGAGGTCTTCGAGCACAACGAGGCACCCGTCCCCGGCGGCCGCGGTGCGCAGAACCCGGACAACAGCCTCGGCCAGCAGCGCAGTCGGCAGTATCTGTTGACCTGCGGCCGGAGGATTCAGAGCCGCCCGGAATGAGGCCACCTCGTCGCCGGCCCGACCCGGATTCACCCGGGCCCATCCCAGAATCGCCTCGGCGACCGCCCGGAAAGGTCCCGTTCCCGGTGCCGCCCGGCCCCACAGCACGGCCATGCCAGCCGTCCGGGCGTCGCTAGCCGCCTCGCGGGCCAGCCGGGACTTGCCCACCCCGGCTTCGCCGGACACGACCAGCAGCCTGCCGCGACCGAGCCTGGTCGCGTCGAGCGCCCCGTCGACTGCATCGCGCTCGGTCTCACGTCCGATCAGAACAGGGCACAGCATTTGGCGCACACCACCAGTATCGGCCCATCGCCGCCGGATGTCCTCCTCGCAGCTCTTAATCCCGTATGTGCCGCCAGCTAATTCCGTGCGTTGCCCGGATGTCATCGGGCGATGGAGCCGTCACGATCGTCTCATGACCGCGGTCGCCGGAGCAGAGGAGGATTCCATGAAGATCAAAGAGTTGGGCTACCTAGGTGTTCGTTGCCGCCAGCCCCAGGAGTGGCTTCGGTTCGGACTCGACGTGCTGGGCATGCAGGGCTCCACGGACGCCACCGGCCGGGTCCGGCTCCGCATGGACGAACGCCGACAACGCGTCATAGTCGAAGCGGGCGATTCCTCGGCACTGGCCTGGGCGGGTTGGGAGGTGGCCGACCATGGGGAACTGACTCAGGCGAAGGCCGATTTGGCTGCCGGCGGCGTCGCCGTGCATGAGGGCTCGGTCGGCGAGTGTGAAACTCGGGGCGTCACCGCCATGATCTGGTTCGACGATCCCGCCGCCAACCGCGTCGAGCTGTTCTGGGGATCGACCGGGCAGGATCGGTTCGTGTCCCCCCGGCCCGGCCTGGGCGGTTTCGACACCAGCCAGGGCTTGCCCCATGTCGCCCTGGTCGTGCCCGATCTCGACACCACCGTCGCCTTCTACCAGGACCTGCTCGGCTTCGAGGAGAGTGATCGCATCACCGGTCCGTTCGAAGCCCGGTTCCTGCGCATCAACCGCCGTCACCACAGCCTGGTGCTCTTCGGAGGTGAACGGTGCGCGGTGGACCACCTTCTGGTCGAGGTGAGCGACATCCACGACCTCGGCGCCGGCGTCGACGCGGCCCGGGCGGCCGGGTTCGAGCCGGCCGTCAGCCTCGGCTACCACCCGCCCGACGAGATGCTGTCGTGCTACTTCCCCACCCCGGCCGGTTTCCGGGTCGAATACGGCGTCACTTTGGCGGGCCGCCCATCCCCCCCGTGGGGCCACGTGGGACTGCTCGACTCGGTCGGCGCCACCACCACGACCCCCGTCCTGACCGGCAGCGGGCGATGAACCCCGCCACCCAGACGTATACCGGCACGGCCACCACCTCGGTCGCCTTCAGCGCGGATGACGCCTATGCGCTGGTCTCCGACATCAGCCGAATGCCTGAACTGAGCTCCGAGTGCTACCGGTGCCAATGGCGCAGCGCCGACGAGGTCGGGGAGGGCGCATTCTTTGTGGGCCACAATCGAGGCCACGGCCACGAGTGGTCGACGCTGTGCCAGGTGACCCAAGCCGAACCGGGGCATCGCTTCACCTTCGAAGCGGGCACACCTGACCACAAGTTCACCCGCTGGAGCTACCAGTTCACCCCCGATGGCGCCGGCGGCACACGTATCACCGAGACGTTCGAGATACTCGAACTGCCCCCTCACCTGGCAGCCGCCACGCCCCAACAAAGGCTTTCCAGGATCGCGGAGCTCCAAGACGGGCTGGACCAGACCCTCGCCCGGCTCAAGCACATCTTGGAACAAGATTGTGTCAGCCCGAAGATCGTCGCTCCGGCCGATACGAGCGCCGGGCACTGAGGCCTTCAACGCGTCGCCGTCGCCCGCGGCCAGGACCGGCGAGACGATTCCGATGCCCACCACTGCCGGCTTGGACCCGGCAAGAACCGAGGAGACGATTGGGATGACGATTGGGATGGACACCACCACTGTCGGCTGCGACACCACCGATATGCGCATTGTGCATCGACTGTTCCGTCGCGAGTTCCGGCTGCTACCGGGACTGGTCTGCTCCGTCAAGCCCGGCGACCTCGGCCGCGCCGGCATTGTTGCGGGCCACGCCGACGAGCAGATCGACGCCTTGCATCATCACCACGCCGGCGAGGACGATTTGATCTGGCCCCGGCTCAGTCAGCGCGCTGCTCTCGACGCCGAGCTCATCGCCGCGATGGGCCAGCAGCACCAGCACATTGCCAGCCTGCTGGCCGCCGCCCAAACGCAGCTCCAAGCCTGGCGCCACAGCGCCACGGGCGTCGACTTGATCGAGACCCTGGAGACACTGTCGGGCCGGCTGGACGCCCATCTCGACCAGGAGGAGCGGTACGTTCTGCCCCTGGTAGAGCGTTACCTGACCGCCCAGGAATGGGCCGAGGTCGGTCGCCGGGGTATGGCGTCGATCCCAAGAAGACGGCGGCTGGTGTTTCTCGGCTGCATCCTCGAGGACGCCGATCCCGCGGAGCGCCGAGAGTTTCTGGCCGCCCACGTTCCCGTTGCCGCCCGCATCGCCTACCGACTGATCGGACGCCGCCAATACCGAGCGCGAGACCGACAATGTGCGGGCCGGACTGCCCGTTGACCGATGACAGCCATGGGCGGTAAGGGAACGGGTTCTGCCCCGCTTTTTGGGTCGAATCGACAGCCAGCCGATCGAACAGCGGTTGTACCTTCGCTCGACTGGAGCTGTCAGGGTCCCGTTTCGTGCGGCCCGACCCCAGATTCCGGGCCGGTCGTCGACGTGGCGGTCGTGGGGGGTGGCACGGTCGGGTCGTTGAGTCCGGCGCGGAGCAGGGCGGCGGCGGCCCAGCGCAGGACCGCCTCCGCCGAGGCCCACGTCGCCCTGCAGGCTGCCTGCAAGTCCAGCGATCTCGGTGACAGCGGCCGCAGCATCCACCCGGCCACCACAGTTGGGACACTCCCGCAACAACTGGTGGTGCCCGACAGCCGTGTGGATTTGATCTGGATGGCGGAGGATGAGCTGGTGCTGGCCGGCGCCGACGCGCGGCCGCGCTCGGTCCCACTGCCTGCGAGAGGACGTAGCAGCAGTGTTCGACCGCGGCCCGGCGCTGGGAGCTCCTTTCTCGGCATCCCGGCATGGGAGGTGCGCGACACCCAGGTTGGTGGCCGAGTCCCCTTGACAAGCCGTCTGACTAAGTCTAGTTTACCTGACTATGTCAGACAGTGTGCCGACGGGGAGAGCCTCCCGCGTCTTGGCTGCGTCGGCGGCCACGGAAATCCCGTTTGCAGCCGAGCGCAGAGACCGACGGGCGGAACGCAACACCGCCACGCGTCAGGAGATCCTCGACGCGGCCTGGCAGCTGGTCCGCGAACACGGACTTGCGGCGCTGGTGATGCGCGACCTCGGGTCACGGGTCGGCATGCGTGCCCAGTCGCTCTACGCCTACTTCCCCTCCAAGCACGCCATCTACGACGCGATGTTCGCTGAGGGCAACCGGGACATCTTGGCCCGAATGCTGCAGCTGCCGCCACGCAGCGACCCTGTGCGGGCCCTGAAAGACCAGGCACGCCTGTACCTGCAGTTCTGCGTCGAGGACCCGGTCCGCTACCAACTGCTCTACCAGCGGACGATCCCCGGCTTCGCCCCGAGCCCCGAGTCCTATGCGCCGGCGGCGGAGGGCCTTGACCTGGTCTGGGTGGCGCTGCAGGCATGCGGAGTGACCACAGGCCGGGCACGAGACACCTGGACCGCCCTCATCGCCGGCTTCGCCGCCCAGCAGAACGCGAACGAGCCAGGCGGTCAGCGCTGGGTGCGCCTGGTCAATGACGCCATCGACATGTTCCTCGCGTATCACCAACCCGGAAAGGCAAAGCCATGATCGCCGACACGATCGCCGTCGACACCATGCCAGCACTCGACCACGACGAGTGGATGGACCTCGCGAAAGCCGAGTTCGATCGTCTTCTCTCCCTGGTGGAGGGCCTGGCAGAAGCGGACTTCGCCCGTCCGACCGACTGCGCCGGATGGGACGTCAGAGCCATCCTGGGCCACCTGCTCGGGATGTTGGAGCTACAGGCCGACCCCGATGACCGGGTCCGCCAGATCAGAACGGCCGCCCAGACGGCCCAGCAGACCGGCGGATTGCGGATCGACGCCCTGACGGCGCTGCAGGTACACGAGCACGCCCACCTGACAACCAGCGAACTCAAAGATGCGCTCCACACCGCGGTGCCACGCGGGCTTGCGGGTCGGCGCGCCATGCCCCTCCAGATTCGTGAGACGCCCTACGACCCGGAAATCCCCGGCGAGCGCCCGTGGACCTTCGGCTACCTCTTCGACGTCATCCACACCCGCGACCCCTGGTTGCACCGCATCGACATCTGCCGCGCCACCGGACGCAGCCCAGAGCTGACCGAGAATCACGACGGCCGCATCGTCGCCGATGTCGTCAGGGACTGGGGACCCCGACACGGCCAAGGCTTCACCCTCACCCTAACTGGTCCGGCAGGCGGCGCGTTCGCCGCCGGTGATGGAGCTGTGGTGGTGGAACTTGACGCCATCGAGTTCTGCCGCATCCTTTCCGGACGAGGAGAGGGCACCGGCCTGCTCTCGACCCACGTCGTCTTCTGACCCATCGACACCTGGAGCAGCCAGCGCCGGCTTGACACCCCGCCGGCGCCCCCCTGCCACGACACCGCTGTCCCGGCGCGAGACCGCACGCGTCCGGAAAACCCCCCACCGACTCTCTCGAGCACGACGAAAGGACTTGCCATGACCCTCAGACGGCTGTACGGACTCCGCCCCGGACGCAGCTTCGCCCCGACCAGCGCGGCGGCGATATTGAGCGCCGCGGTGCTCTTAGCGGGCTGCGGCGCTGGGTCGGCGAAGTCAGCGGCCCATGCCAGCAACTCCGTGGCCGCCGCGAGTACATCGGCCGCAAACCCGGGTGACAGTGGATCGTCGGGCGACTGCGCCGGGCTGCCGCCCGCCCAGGCCTCGACGCGGCTGTGCGCCAAGGTGCAGCTGAGCGGCGCCGTCACACTGAACGGGATGGTAACCAGCGACACATTCAGCAACCTCAGTATCGCGCCCCCGGACAACTGCTCCGGGTACGGCGCAACCGGCGGGAGCACCAAGTACGGCGGCGAAGCCGGCTTCCCCCTGCCCTCGCTGGGACCCAGCACAGGCAACGGGGTGATCAGCGGCCACAAGCTCACCCTCGACTCCGGGGGGATCGTCCACTATCACGGCCCCGGCGACTACCACCTCGAAGACCTCGGACCGCAAATAGAGATGAAGGTCGACGACCGGACCTACGCCGCGAACTCCGATTCGTCGGTCACCGTGGCGGTCAAAGCCGACGGGGCGGGATCGATCACTTTCACGAAACTCCACGACCTCCATGGCAACGACGGGCCCACACTCGACGGAACCGTCACCTGGACCTGCACGAACCACTGACCCGAACGCCGATCGAAGCCGGCAAATGACGTGCCCGACAACCCCAAACCCTGTCTCAAGACAACGAAAAAGGACCTGCGGTGACCATCAAGCTGCTACCCGGACTGCGCCCCAGGCGTGCCATGTCGATTAACCCGCTCGGGGGACTGCGTTCCCGACGCACCCTGGCCCTGTTCAGCGCCGCGGCGGCGATACTGAGCGGGGTGCTCACGCTGGCGTCGCCGGCCGGCGCCACCACCATCTTGGCCACCGGTACGTCCCCGTCTACTACGACCGGCACCACTCCCACCGCGACCGGCGGAGGTCCCGCCATCGGTGATATCGCCAATCCCGACGCCCCTTTCCAACTGAATTTCTACGTCGCTGACGAGTCGCCTGCGTGTCCTGGCCCCGGCCTGGCTTACAACCCGCAATACCCTACTTACGACGCTGGCTGTCAGATCCCCGTGGGTACGGTCGACGTTTACGTCGACGGGGCCTTCAAGCAGTCGCTTACCGTTAGCTACTGCTTTGACTACCGCGGCCTGACCGTGCTCGGGGAAAGCTGCGCTTCCGGTTCCTTCACCTTCGCACCCCCGAGGCAAACGGTCAGCTACTACTACTCCGGCGACAGTGTTTTCGCCCCTAGCAGCGGTTCCTATATTCAACAGGTGAACCCCGCCGTGACGACGACCACGCTCACGCAGTCCTCAACGACATCGGGGACCGGCCAGCCTGTCACCTTCACCGCCACAGTGGCCAGCGACCCGAACTATGCCGCCCCCACCGGTGCCGTCCAGTTTGACGACATCTACTGTCCGAAACAAAGTTTCTGTCTCGCCAACGACTACACCTTCAACCCATTGGGCGACCCCATTCCGCTCAACGGCGGGTCGGCCACCCTCAGTACCTCCTCGCTTGCGGTCGGAACCCACCAGCTCCTTGCCGAATACCTCGGCGGCGCCACGTGGTCCCCGAGCCAAAGCGGAAGAGGTGCCGTTGTCCACACCGTCGCCCAGGGCGTCACTATCGTCTCGCTGGCCTCGGCGCCGCCATCGGCGTTGGTAGGCCAGACGGTCACCTACACCGCGACAGTCATCCCCAATCCCGACGGGGGATCGGTTGCCTTTGCTGATGGGGGAACGGGACCCATCGCCGGTTGCGGCTCCCAGCCGGTCGGCGCCGACGGCACCGCCGCCTGCCAGGTCACCTACGGCGTGGCAGGCAGCCACGACATCTACGCCTCCTACAGCGGCGACGCCAACTTCCTTGGCAGCTTCTCGTTAGGCGCGTACACCCAAGTCGTTCAGCAGCCCACCACCGTCTCGCTGACCTCGTCGTCGCCGTCGGTGCGGGTCGGCCAAGCGGTCACCTACACCGCCACGGTCAGCCCCGCCCCGGGCGGGGGTACGGTTGCCTTCAGCGATAGCGGCACGCCGATCGACCGTTGCGGGTCCCAGCCGGTCGGTGCCGACGGCACCGCCACCTGCCAGGTGACCTACGCGGTAGCAGGCACCCACACCATCTCGGCCGTCTTCAGCGGCAACGGGACCTACGCTGCCTCCCCCTCCACGCCCGGCACCGGGGGTCCACCCCCGCTCACCCAGACGGTCATCCCCGACACCGACCTGGCCATCGCCACCCCGGCCAACATCACCACCGACGCCACCGCCCCGGGCGGGGCCACGGTCAGCTACGGCCGTCCCACGGTCAGCGACGAGGAAACCACCACCCCCGCCGCGACCTGCTCGCCGGCGTCAGGCTCGACCTTCGCGGTCGGCATCACCACCGTGACCTGCACCGCAGGTGACCCCGACGACACCCCCTCCAGCGTGACCAGCACTTTCACCGTCACCGTGCGAGGAGCCCCCGCCCAGCTCTCCGACCTCCACCAAGCGGTGGTGGGAGTGGGGCCCGGCACCAGCCTGGAGGACAAGGTCACCCAAGCCCAGCGCTACCTGAGCGCAGGTGACACCGCCAACACCTGCTCCACCCTCAGCGCCCTGGTCCACCAGGTCAAGGCCCAGTCGGGCAAGGCCATCCCTGCCGCCCAAGCCGCCACGTTTACCTCGGATGCCCAGCGCATCCGAGCCGTCCTCGGATGCTGAGCCGCCCAAACAGGCCCAACAACGGGAACGTGCACTCCCGTCGGCGACCGGAGCCAGATAGACGGAGCCGCGGTACCGTTTCCACCCTGACGATATTTGCAGTAAGTCGACGACCCCGTAGCGCGATGGTCGACGTTCAAAATCGGCGACTCATCGTTGCTTGGCATGTTCCCAAGGATGGCCGCTTGGACCTCCGGCACGAGGAACTGTTAGCCGTGGAGGAGCGACTCGGTCGACCGTTCCTCCGCAGGTCGGCGGCCAGCCAGGACCACGGGATAACACGGGCGCCGAGAGATTCATCCTGGCGGTCTTACCCCAGCCCACCGAGCCTGTCTCGGGGCGCGTAACGAGGGATCCGCGTTCTCGGTAGCCGACGGTCGGCCGAACCGAACGCGCGCCCCATATGCGCGGCCCAGTCGCCAGCTCAGGGTGACCCCGAACGCCGGGTCGAGGGGTCACTTCGTCTGTTTTTTGACGTAGCAGGCCCGTTGCCTCGGAGGTTGAGGCTACCGGGGGCGCTTTCGAGGTGGTTTTGATGGTGGCGGCTGACGTCGGGGGGTTTTGGGGGGTGGCTGATGGCATTCGAAGAGGGCGTACACGTTGCCGTTGCCGTAGGCGGTGGCCTCATCGGCGATCATGACCACGTGCAGTCCCTTGGTCTGGCGCAGTCTTCGCCGGAACAGCGTGAGGCTCAGGTTCTCGACGGCGACCTCCATCAATATCTCTGAACCGTTTGCGCCGACCAGGGTAAATATCGCTCGGCCGTCGTCGGTCTCAATCACGGCCACCCCATAGGGGTCGAGCTCGGCGGTCCTGGCCGCTATGCGCTCGCCATGGCCACGCTTCGGCAGAACGGCAAGAAGGGGGACCTCCCCGCCGGTTGGCGTCGGCGCCTGGGGCGGAAACGGCCTGTGAATGCGCGCCGCGCTGCGCAGAGGTTTGAGCGAGGCCCACGGCAGGTGGCCCACGACGACCGGTGTGCCTTCTGGGACCAGGTCAAAGCCGGCCTGGTGAATCACGAAGCGGTCCGAGACTCGTTCGTCGGTTCGGCGCCCCTGGCGGGCCGAGAAGCTGGCGCGCTCGCCGCCGGATAGGGCGACGGTTCCGGTGGTCGCCTCAGTTGAGCGATCGGCCAGGACCGGACCGCGGGAGTCGTGGGAGGTCACCGCGGCCAAGGCGATGGTCAGCCGCTGCACGTCGAGGCGGCTTGGGTCGCCTCCTTGCTGGTCCGGCCCGAGGTGCAAGAAGACGGGGACCAGTTCGGCGTCAGGCGGCCAGCCGTAGCGGCGCGCCTTGGCGAGCAACTCCGCCGGCGGCTCGCCCGGCGGGTCCAGCGTGCACAGCAGGGTGCCGGCGGGAACGGGAATGGGCTGGCCCGGTTCCCAGCCCGCCAGCTCGCCTGGGGCGCTTTCGCCGGGATACACGACTAGGCCGTGCTGGAGTCCGGCATTGCCCATGACCACTCCCGCATGGCGAGTGGTCGTATCACCGACCGTGATCTCGAGACCGAGGTCGATCCCGTCATGCCAGCGGGACCACGGCTCGGCCCCATAGAAGGCCAACGCCTGGTTGTAGAGCAGTTCCCAGTCCCTTGGACCCGGCAGGTCGTCGGGCTGGGCGCGGCCGCCCATGTGTCCCATGAACGAGTCGAACATGTCCTCAGACTCCGCCGGAGGGTCCACCTCGGTGACAGTCGGCAGAGCCAGTTCAGATGTCGCCCGCCTCAGCGCCTCGGCAATCGCTTCGCCCAGCCCCGGCCCACTTAGGACGGATTTGGGCAGGCCAGGCGACAAGGGACCCGCGGGGTGGTGGACCGCGGTATCCAACACCTGGGCCAACGCCTCGCCATCAGTGGGAGCCACCCCAAGACCGCGTAGCAGACCGGTCCCCATGTCGAGCACCAACGCTGCCCTGAGCTGGGAGTGACCCCGCACATGCACAGCATGCGAGACGTCGCGCACCAACACCAGCCAGGTTCCCTCCCTATCAGCCACGGCCGTCATTATGGCTTCCATCTTGGCAGCCGCCACCTGCCGGCACACCGGCCGCGGAGGAACTTGAGATAGTTGGACGGCGAGCCCCCAAGAGCCTCGCGATACAACACCTGGTGGCGACCATTGCCTGAGCAAGCGCGGTCATGATGTCCTCTGGGCGGTTCCACGCTCGAGTGCGGAAAGCGTCGGGCGGGCCGGGTTCGGGACCGCTGCCATGCCCGACGGGCCGGCAGCGAGCCCGGCGAACGCCATGGCGCACTATCCCGAACTGGCTGACCTCCCGGTGCTCGAGCGCCCGGATGCTATGTTCGGGAAGCTGTTCGGTGCCCTGGCGGCACCGAGCATGCTGGAGGGGCTGCTGCCCGTAGCTCTCGAATGGCGGCCTGACCTGGTCGTCGCCGACGCCGCGGAGTTCGCCGGACCCATAGTCGCCGCCGAACTCGGTGTCCCGTGCCTCAGTCGAGGTTTCGGGCCGCTGTTGCCCGAGACCCGTGTGGCGCGGGCCGGTGAAGAGGTGGCTTCGCTTTGGCGTTCCCGGGGCCTCAAGCCTCGCCCTTATGGCGGCATGTACGACTACCTGTATCTCGACATCTTCCCGCCGACCCTCCAGGGGTCTCCCGCCAGCCACATCGCTGGTCGCCAGCCGCTCCGCCCCGTCGCCTATGACGGTCAAGTAGACGGCGAGCTACCCCTGCCTGGCATACGACGCGACTGGCCGCTCGTGTACGTGACGATGGGAACGGTCTTCAACGACGTTGGCCCGCTTCGCAACGCCGTCGACAGCACCGCCAGCCTCGATGCGCGGGTGCTCGTGACGGTGGGGCCGGCCGCCGACCCGTCCATCCTCGGGACCCAACCCGGGCACGTCCGCGTCGAGCAGTACGTTCCCCAGACCCAGGTTCTCGCCGCCTGCGACGTGGTGGTCTCTCACGGCGGCTCGGGAACGGTGCTGGCGACCCTGGCACTCGGCGTGCCCCAGTTGTGTCTCCCCCAGGGCGCTGACCAGTTCCTGAACGCGCAAGCAGTTGCCCGGCGCCGGCGCCGGGATCTCCCTCCTGCCCGACGCCGCAACGCCAGAGGCCATCAGTGACGCTGTGGGCCGCCTGCTGACGGAGCCGTCGTACCGCACTTGCGCCGGCACGGTCGCAGCGGACATCTCCGCCATGCCCTCACCAGTCGACGTCTCCGCGTCGCTGGAAACACTCACCTCGAGAGGCTGAAAATGCAGCGCCTCCGATCCAAATCGTCGAGGACCTGCGAGGTGTCCCCGAAGGCCGCTACCGTCACCAGACGCCCGTCGCCCATACCGCCGGCTGGGCGGCGGTTATCCGCGACACCAGGCTGCTGCTTTGAGGTAGCGGGATTCGAACTCGATGCGATACCCGCCGGTGGAGGTGCGGCACGGGGCGAATGCGCTGGTGATTGCTTCGATGACCGCGGCTTGTCCCACGAGGCGTTCGGCGTTCACGGCGGCTGGAGTGGCGCGTTGGGCTCGCAGCATTGTGGCTTGATCGGGAAACTCGAAGCGGCCCTGGAAGTAGCCCGCCTCGGCCAGTTCCAGGCCGGCGCGTGGTAGAAGGTCCTCGAGGATCCCCGGACCGGAGAGGGAGAGTGGGCTGGGACCGAGTTTGGGCACGCTGGGTACCAGCGAGGCCAAGGCACGCCATTTGGCGACCAGCTCAATGCGTTCTTCCCGGCCGAATACCACGATAAGCACGGCCGCGCCCGGCTTTGCTACTCGCCGTGCCTCGATGAGCGCGGCGAGCGGGTCGGCGGCGAACATCAGGCTGTGGAAGGCGGTCACCACATCGAAGGAGTCGTCGTGGTAGGGCAGGGACTGGAAGTCACCTAGGTCGAAACTTGCGGTCGGGACCCGCTGCCTGGCGAGGTCCAGCATGGCGGCGGAGGCGTCTAGACCGGTCACCAGGGCCCCGGCTTGGGCCGCGAGGCGACAGAACGCTCCAGGGCCGCAGCCCAGATCCAGCACTGCGGTCCCCCGGCCAATGTTGGTCATGCGTAGGCCCTGGTTGAAGAGCCGGTGGTGTTGATCTTCATCGAGTTCTGCGTAGTCACCGGCCCGCGCGCCCCAGACATCGTCTCTGACGCACGACGCCCCGGCTGCTTGCTCAGCGGTTGTCATGATGCACCTCCCTGTGGCGGTCTTCGTCTCGCAGTCTGCGCTAGCGCCCGGCGGGCCCGCTTCGCCTGGATAGGCCATCCGTAGCGGATGGCCTGAATTGGCTATAGCAAGCCCAGTCGGGTGGCTGTTGCAGCGGCCGCGGCCCGGGAGGAGGAGCCGGTCTTGACCAAGATGTTCGACACGTGGCGGTGAGCCGTGTGAGGGCTTATAGCCAGTCGACGGGCGATCTCCCGGTCACCCAATCCCTCGGCCACAAGGCGCAGAACCTCCAGCTCCCGGCCGGAAAGCACCCCGGCTCCGCGCGTCCTGGTCGGCGCCACTGCGGGGCTGGTCCCGAGACGCTCAAATGTGGCCCTGGCGCGGCCCGCTTCGACCTCCGCCGTTTTGTCGCGGCCCAGTGCGCGCAATGTTTCGGCCAGCACGGCACGCGCCGTGGCAGCCTCGTAGGGCAGCAGGCACTGTTCATAGCGGTCCACCGCGTCCTCCAACAGGGCCCGGCCCAGCTCGGGCGCTCCCGCTGCCACCTCTATCACGCCCCGGGTGAAGGCGAGCGCCGCGTGCAGGGGAACGCTGCCAGTCGCTTCTGCCGCTTCGACCAAACCGATCGTCGCCTCGCGTGCTCCGTCGACGTCGCCGACCGCGGCACGCGCGCGGGCCAGCAGTTCACAGCCTTGGGCGCGCTGGGTGCGATCACCTTCGGGTATCTGGCGTAAGAAACGCTCCGCCCACCCGGCCGCCAGCTCCCGATCACCCGCATCGAGCGCGAGGGCGGCGTGGCCGATGAGGGCCCTCGGATGGAAAGCAACCCGCTCGAACAGCATGGAGGCTTCCTCCAAACGGCCCTGGCGGCGGCGCAGTTCCCCCAACCGGACGATCGCCTCGGCCTGCTGTCCCGGCCGCAAAGCCAGTTGCCCGCTAGCACCCACCAGCTCAACCTCGGCCTCCTCCCACTCACCCTGTTCGGTCAGCACCGTCGCGTAGTGCGCTCGGCACACCGCAAACAGGGCGGACAATCCCGCGCGTTGGCAGTAATCCTTCATCCGCCGGCACCACTGCCCAGCCCGGTCGAAGTCCCGCACTCGCTCGCACGCATAGATCATGAAACAGCAGGTCTGCGCGATCAGCTCCACCTCGCGCATCTCCCCGCCCAGCGCAGCCGTCGTCGCCTCATCCAGGAGCCGCATCCCCTCAGTCACCTCGCCTGCGGCCACAAGCGAAACCCCTTCCAACGCCAGGGCCTGGAACTCCAAGTCGGCCAGCCCAAACTTGCGGGCCAGCTCGCCGCCAGCGACCGCCCGCGCCCGGGCTGTGGTCGGATCGCTGGCTAACAAGAACGCGAAGAACGCCTCGTGCACCGCCAATATGGCCTGCTCAGGACAGTCCTCCCCCCCAGCCAGAAGTCGGCGGGCGCGCCCGGTCCAACCGTTGAACACGGCGTGCTCTCCTCGTATGGCGGCAAGCCGGGCCAACTGCACCGCTAGCCGGGCCGCGTCGCGGTCCCTACCCGCCTCCCGGTACAGCCGGTAGGCGCGCTCGCGGAACTCCGCCGACTCCTCAACCTCATCCAGCCACCAACACGCCCGGACCACACCCTCCAGCGCCTCGGGAGACTCCCGCCCCTCCAAAGCCGCACCGAACTCGGTGCGCGCAACAGCCCACTCACCCCGGGACAACGCCTCTCGGCCCGCTCCCAACCGGTCCAGCTCGGACCTCGACACCCAAAAAGCGTAACCCTGAGACGCGGTCCGCTGCTCAGCAGCCACAGCCGGGAACTGCACCTGCCATCCAGCCAGACGTGCCCCAAGAACGCGCACAACCCCATCCCTATCCGCGGGGGATGCGCGCCCGGAACGCCGGTTGCGAGGCGACCGTCGGCGGCCGTTGTGACACAACAACCGTTCATGGGTCGGTCCGTGCTGAACCGACCTTCTCGTCGATGCCGGCTGGCATCATGGTGAGATGACAGACGATCAACTGCTCGAACTCATCTCGATCGACCCCGAGATTTGCCATGGGCAACCCTGCATTCGCGGCACCCGGGTGCTCGTCACGGTCATCCTCGACTCTCTCGCTGCGGGGATGTCGGAGGCGGACATCCTTGCGGAGTACCCGTCCCTCACTCTCGACGGTGTTCGTGCTGCGGCAGGGTACGGGGCCTGGCTCGCCCGGCAGGAGGTCCACCCGCTGGCGCCGTCTCGACGGTGAAGTTCAGCTCGACGAGAACCTCCCAGTTGCCGCCAGGTCGCTTCTCAACGAACACGGTCACGACGCCTTGTCGGTGCACGACGAGCACCTCGCGGGTCGATCGGACGAGGTCGTCTCCGACATCGCTCGAAGCGAAGGCCGGATGCTGGTGACGTTCGATCTCGATTTCGTGGACGAGCGCGCCTATCGGCCGGGAAGCCATGCCGGGATCATGGTGCTGCGCCTCCGGTCACAGCACTGCGGCGCGGTGGTCAGGGTGCTCGAGCAAATCGTTTCAAGCCAGGACGTCGAGGCCTTCGCCGGCGCCCTGGTCATCGTTATCGACGCCACCGTTCGGGTGCGGAGGGCTTGAGCTGGGACGCTGTCCGCAGACGCGCCCTCCTGAACTTCCCGGCCCTTCCCCAGATCGCCGGTTCCGGGGATCACCTCGACTCAGAGATGTAGAGTCTCCTCGACGTCATCGACCAGGGTGAGGCTGTGGCACGGATTCCCACGCTTTCTGAGCACGACCCGGCGACTCCTTCTGAGGCCAGGGACTTCCTCATCAACACTCGTGACAACGCCACCGGCGAGATCTTCAACTCGATCCGATTGATGGCGAACCATCCGGCCCAGTCGGGCAAGCTGATAGAGCTCGTCCGCTCGCTGCGAAGGGACGGTGGCATGACGCGAACGCAGACCGAGCTCGTCTGGACGACCTCGGCGCTGGTCAACGGCTGCCACTACTGAGTACCGCATCATGTGATGCTCGGTCGAAGCATCGGGATCACCAATGAGCAGTTCAGGTACCTGCTCGACCAGGACCCTCCCGACGGCGTCTACAGCGATCAGGATGTGGTGCTCATCCGTTACGCGCGGACGCTTGCGGCTCGGGATCCGATTGACGACGCGCTCTATTCCGACCTGGCGGCTCACTTCTCCGAGCAACAGATTATGGAGATCTGTTACCTCGTCGGCGCGCAGACGTTGATCTACTTCTTCAACAAGACGTTCCTGGCCGACATCGACGAAGAGTTCGTTCGAGCCAACGCAGAGGCTGACCGAGCCGCTGGGGGTCCACCGATCGGATACCCGGCGCTCGACCACTAGAAACCATGGGTCCAGCTTTGAAGCCGAGGCTGATCGCCGCCACATACCAACGGCCCGGAGCAGGCAGCCCTCATGCCCCCGAACGCCGGAATCGGACCCCGGCTCGAGTCGAACAGCTCCCAGATAGCGTTACGCTTTTGCCGCTCGAGACCATCGGCAGCGGCGGGCGAGGGCTGAGTTGGCGCGGGTCGACCGCGACTTGAAGAAGCTCCAAGCTGAGGTCGCTGCGCTGGAAGAACAGCGCAGCAAGCTACTTGCCGACCTGGAAAAGCGACCTCCGGAGGCTGCCAACGCGCCCCCTAACGTTCAGGCGATTCGACAGCCTACCT
Organism: uncultured Actinomycetota bacterium; assembly: GCA_963791545.1. Taxonomy (GTDB): domain Bacteria; phylum Actinomycetota; class Acidimicrobiia; order Acidimicrobiales; family Palsa-688; genus JALYXV01. The sequence continues at coordinate 6,010 of CAWBSR010000007.1, read as the reverse complement.
CGCCCATACCGCCGGCTGCGGGGCGGATATTCTGCGTGCCGTGCAAGCCGCGGTGGACCAGCCGGAACGGCGAGCCGAACGCCGAATCGGGCGTGGTGAGCCGGGAGAGCGGCGGTGACTGTGGCCGCCGATATGTGTGCGGCGCTCGTCGACTCATCGTTACCCAGCCAAAGACCGGGTCATTCGGTGGCGCCGTCCGGACCATCGATGTTGTAGATCGGCACGGGACCACACGGCGCCCGGTGGTGGCTCCCTTGGGCTGGGTGGTCGTCTGCTTCGATTCAGCCGACGAGGTCACGATCCGGATTCTCGATGCGGACGACCAGCCTCTCGTTGAAACGGCCCGCTCAGCCCACACTTGGTAGTCCGGGGACTGCGCTCGGGGCGGCCCCAACGTCGGAGGCATGACTGCGCCGTGCATATTGAGGCTCGGGGCGATGGTCGTCCGGTGTCCCCGGGGCCGAGTGGGCTACGTGAAGGACGTGCCGTCATCGTGCTGGCCGCCAGTCGGCTGTCTCGCCGGCAAGGTCGACGACGAGGACGCCGTCGGGCTCGCTCTGCGGGTTCCCGGTTGCGTCGTCGACCCCGGTGAGTGTGAAGCGCAGGATCCGAGCTTGTCGGGGTAAGGGCCACGATCCCCGGGAGCCATGGGTACTTTCTCCACCCTCGAAGGGGGCAATCGCCCCGTGGTCGTTCGGCGTCCACGGCAGCGGAATATCTGCGTCGTAGTCGATACCGACGAGGAAAGAGAACACTCCCCTCCCTGGACCTGCCACCTCGGCAGGGTCGACTCCGGGCACGAGCTCGTATTCAAGAGTGATCGCTGGGTAATAATCGTCGGGCCGAGACGCGCTCTCGGGTTCGGGGCCGGGGATCAGGCCGGCGTCATTGATCCCGCGAACGATGAACCGATGTCCTGGCGTTAGATAACCGCAATCCACATCGAAGGACATGAGCATCTCACTGTTCGACAGGGCGGGCCCACGGGGCGGGATCGGCTCGGGGCGTCGGTTTCGTCGGGCTGATGACATCGCCTCAAGTGTGGTGCATCGGGTCTTCGATCCAGGTCACTTACCGTGTCCGCGATTCATCTGCTCGGCGCCGACCGCGACGGAGCCCTTCGCGGAATCGTACCTATCGACGGTGATGGAGTCAGATGTCTTTGATCGTTACTCGATCGTGAGTGCGTCAATCGCCTCGGCGAGCTTCACCGCTTCAGCCGCCAGGTCGGCCCGGGACTGGTTGGTCTGGCTAGCCACCATCAGTTCGAGCACGTGTTGAGATTGCATCTCGTTGAACCCGAATGATGCCTGGGTAAGGACTTCGACGGCGGTTCGGCGGTCATCGCAAGTCCGGACGACGGTGTTGATCTCATCGATGTGGTCGACGGCGACTATCAGGGCGTCGACGATCGCCTTGCGGTCCTCGAGTCGGGATCGCTTCACGTTCGTGTGCTCGCGGGCAATCTGGGCCCATGATCCGGCGTCGAGACGCCATGACGAGCGGCTGGCTCCGAGCGGAGCTACCGCCAGTGCCTCTTGGATGCGACGCCAGCGCCTCGAGTCGTCACGATGCCGTACGAGGCGGGCGAGCATCTCGTTGCCCTTGGCGGTGAGCGCGAAACCATCTGCGTCGACTGAAAGCATGCCTTGGTCGACGAGTTGGTTCACGGCGGTTTCGAAGTCTCCGAGGCCGATTGGGCGGACGGCCACGTCGAGAAGAAGGGCGGCGACTTCTTTGATGGGCGTAGTTCCGTCGTTGCCCAGGTGCTTGGTCGCGTCAAGGACGATCGCGTCGATAGGCGTTCCAGGCGAGGTCACGAAGCAATGATGGTCGTCGGGACCCGGCATCGCCCACCTGGTGACCCGGAAGTCCTGCTCGTCGAGTTGCCGGATTCGCTCGCCGAGAACCCCTTCCCCCGGATTGCCGCCAACTGAGCCCTCTCCATAGAACAGATTCGACTCATCTGGGCCGCTGGCGGACTCTCGGTCGCGCGGTTGTCATCGCGACGGATCGACGGGTCGGCGCTCAACGCCACGAACATCGCAGGGTATACCGACCCGAGCTGGATCGAGCCCGCAAGGTCATCGAGGTCCGGGAAAGCTCTCGGCACTGGTGGAGCAGCTCGCTGTGCTTCTCTTGGTCGGCAGTGTTGTGCCGAATGGCCGTCGCGGGGGCGCGCTTTTGCCTGGGTTAGATGAAGGTGACGTCGAGAACGATGGTGCAATTGGGGTTGGCGTAGCGTTCAACGGCGTCGACTTCCACACCGGGCCAGCTCCCGATGCGCCGGCGCGGGACCCCGTCGATGCTCTCGATGCGATCTGGAATCAGATGGACGCCGACGATGACCCCACCGGAGTTGCGGCAGGCGGCGGCCTCGTCTTGTGTTTCGCCGAAACTGTGCCGATCCTCCCAGACCTGCCCACGGGCCTCGCATGTAGCGCCGACCGCGCCGCCGCCCGGCACGACGACTCGCAGGCGGCCAGCGTCGATGACCGAAGCTGTCGAGCGACTCGAGGTCAGCAGCCGGACGACCCGGCCGACGACTGTGGTTGTCCCGTCATCATGGGCAACGATTCCGGGTGCCGGCTCGTCTCGGCGGATCCTGGGCAACGACCCGATACCTACGACGGAGCCCCAAGCTTGACCGACGCGGGGAGGCACTCGGCAGCAGTCCACTTCCCAGGAGGGGACGTAGACCCTCAGCGTGACCTCCTCAACCGCCATCCCCCTCAGAGTGCCCGGTTTCGAGGCACGGGCGTCCCCTCGTTCCGGGTCAGGTGCCGCCGGCATCACCTCCTGGGCGCGCCACAGATCGTCCCATCCGGGCGGGTTTGAGCTGTCGATCGGAGCGCGCCAGACCCGCCCCGATCGACGGCTACGCGCTCTCAGCGTCAGGTCTCGTACGCGACTTGAAAGCCTGGGCCGAGTTCGCCGGCCAGCAGTCGTGCGATCGCTGCTCCTTCATCGACCCACGCCTGGTCCAGATCTGTGGTCCCGGCCGGAGCGACCCATATCGGCCATTCAGGACGGGGCCGGTCGTAGGCATTGAACCAGGCTTTGATTCGCGCCTTGAGCGAATCAGACAGGGGAAGGTCGTCCTCACCCAGCGGACCACCTTGAGGGCCCCAGATTGGCCAATCCGAGTAGTCGGCGTAGAGACGCAGCTTGGTCGGCACTGGGCAATGGTGCCTCATCTCGCGGGTGGTTGGGCGGCAAAGAGCTGTTCAGCAACGCCCTATCGATCCATTTGGGCGGGCGGGCTACACGATCGCTGGCGTACCCAACCCGCACCGATCGACCGATCTGAGCGGCGGGAACGGCTGCCAACCGCCTTAACGAACCGCACATAGCGACGGGTAGGGTTCCAGTCAGCCGGTCGCCTTCCGCACTTCTATCCACCTTCCGTCGAGATCTTGAATGGTTGTGGACATTGCGTGGCTCGCAGTGGCGTTGGATCGGTCCAGTGCCTCGGTCTGGGCGGCCGGGTATGGCGTCGCCCGCAAGCCGGGACTGCGTCCGACCCGCGAAACGACTCCTGCTGGGATCGTTAGCTCTCTACCATCAGATACATGCGCGACGAGCCCGCGACAGCGACCGGCACACCGAGGACCGGCTGGACGCGGCCGGTGGCCGTTCCCGCGAACGTTGACGACTCGCGATTTGAAAAGGCGAGCGGCGTCATCGAACTGCCTCTACATGTGAGTTGGAGTGGCCCTCGGATCCGCTGGGATCTAGCCGACCGGCGTCAGCGGGCCCGGGTGTACGAGATCGTATTGAGCGAAGGCACCGACGACGACGTCCGCCGATTCATCGACGTCGACCAACTCGTCGACCTGTGGGACGACCTGTGGCTGGCGCCTCACGTCCGTAACGCCTGGGCAGACCACATCGAGCGTCTCCGTCGGGTCCGCAAGCGTTGCTGAGCCCCTACCAGCAGGAGGTTGCCCGGCTTGTGCCGCCGCTTCCCGAAGCTGCGGGCTTCGCTCTGGCTGGAGGAGCCGCGCTCATCGTGACTGGGATCGTCGAGCGCGAGACGGACGACCTCGACTTCTTCGGCCGGGAGGCCGCTGCCGTGAATCGCCTGGCCCCGGCGTTCGAGCACGCCGCCCAGCGTGCCGGGATGACAGTTGCCCGCGTTGTTGACGCCCCGGGATTCGTTCGATTCGAGGTGACACGCGGCGAGGAGCGCTGCGAGGTTGATCTCGGCTATGACGCCCGGCTGTGGCCGCTCCAACAGACCGCCCTCGGTCCGACCATTGGTGACGAGGAGTTGGCCGCCGACAAGACCCTCGCGTTGTTCGGACGGGCGGCCGCTCGAGACTTCGTAGATGTCCACGCTCTGGCCCTCCGCTACGGGGAGGCCCGCCTGGTGGAGTTGGCGAGCGCCAAGGACCTCGGGTTCTCACCTCCCTACCTGGCCGACGCCCTGGCGTCGATCGATCGCCTCGACCGGCGCCAGTTCGATATCGACGAAACCGCGTACCGCAAGCTTCGCCAGTGGGCGCTGCGGTGGAGTCGGGCCATTGAGCGGAGCATCCAAGAGCCCGACCGACACCGTGGCCGCCACCGAGAGCCGCCCGATATCGGTCTCTGACCGACTAGCCGGGGTTGGTGCCAAGACCCAGAACCTCCCATCTGGGCGCCGGCACCATCGAGGACTGGGAGCCGGGGATACGCCAGATCGACGGATCCGCGTTCTCGGTCGCCGACGGTCGGCCGAACCGAACGCGCACCATAAAGCGCGGCCGCGTCGCCAGCTCAGGGTGACCTTGAACGCCGGATCAACGCCGTCGACCGCGAGCTTCACTTCGGTGGCAGCGCTTCGGGACGAGTTGTGCCGGGAAGCCAACGCGATTAGATGCGGATCTCTGCGACCACGACGGAGATGTCGTCTCGACCGCCCCGGGACAAAGCCAGCTCGACGAGGCCGTCGGCTGTCGCCTGGAGGTCCTTGGTCGCAGCCATCACCGACGCGATCTCGTCATCGGACATCTCGTTGAAGAGTCCATCAGAGCAGATCAGAACGCGATCGCCTGCAGTGGAACGGTGTGTGGCGCTGTCCAGCTCAACGTCGGGTCCGACGCCGAGTGCCCGGGTGAGGACGCGGCGGTGAGGGTGATCAAGCGCCTCTGTTTCGCTCAGCTCCCCACGGAGCACGAGTTCAGCTGTCAGGGTGTGGTCGCGGGTCAGTCGCCGCAACGTTCCGTCGCGCAACAGGTAGGCGCGGCTGTCGCCGACGTTGACGACCACGACGTCTCCCTGCTGGGTAAGGCCAGTTGCGCAGATCGTCGTGCCCATGCCCTCCAGCTCTGCGTCCCCACCAGCGCGGTCAAAGATCGCCCGGTTGGCTGCCCGGACTGCCGCTTGAAGTTCGTCAAGCGACCGCCCGGTGAATGCGGCCTGCACGAGCGACGCCGCGACCGCGGATGCGACCTCGCCCCCCGGATGACCTCCCATGCCGTCTGCGACGACGGCGAGACGGTCACTTGTCACCACGACGTCCTCGTTGTTTTCGCGCTCTCGGCCGATCGCCGAGCGACTGGCCGTGTTCAACTTCGTCATTGAGACCTCCTCTGAGCGCCGGCTCGGGACGGGTGCGAACGAAGTGGCGTCGATCGCCAACAGACGTCGCGCCAAATCGAGTGCGTCTTGCCGCTGCACTGCATCGATCTCCACTCGCCTCGCCCACCCATCGAGCTGCTCCCCCGATGGGTTGCGGAGGACCGCTCCGATCTCCGCGAGAGGCATGCCTGCGGCTCGTAGCGCGTCGATCAGCTGAGCCTCCTGCAACTGGCCAGGCGAGTAGTACCGGTAGCCCGATGCCGAGTCAACGGCTGCGGGGACGAGGAGGCCAACGTTTGCGTAGGTTCTCAGGCGCTTCTGTGACAGGCCAGAGCGCTCCGAGAACTCGCCGATCGGTACAAGCTCGTCCATATGCCAAAGCATGAACCCTGCCCGAGGGTCAGGGTCAAGCGCAGGACCACATCTCGTCCCTTGACTGCCCCTG
>CAWBSR010000006.1:0-74198 GCA_963791545.1 uncultured Actinomycetota bacterium | reverse complement strand
GTGTAACCGGTCCTGATCATTGATAGGATTCTCGGTTACTTCGCTGCAGGCATTATACGGTTTGGGAATGCGATTGTAAAGGCATTCAAAGCGGGCTTCCACCGGTTCGTCCAACGCTGGCGGCCCTTCCCAGTCGGATCCAAACTCATCACCGCCAGGTATACACACTTCATGGCCGCCTGCTCGGTCGGGAAATGACCCCGAGCCTTGACCGCCTTACGGATACGGGCATTGATGCTCTCAATAGCGTTCGTGGTGTAAATGACGGTGCGGATCTCCGGGTCGAAGCTGAGGAACGGCACGAACTCCGCCCAAGCGTGCTCCCACAGCGCCACGATGGCCGGGTAGCGGGACTCCCGAGCGCCCCGAGAACTCGGCGAAGCGGTCCAAGGCCGCCGCCTCGGTGGCCGCGGTGTAGATGGGCTTGAGGTCCTTGGCGATCGCCGGCCAGTCCTTACGAAACGCGTAGCGATACGTTGCTGGAGTAGGTGGACGACACGGTCTGCACGATCGCCTGGGGCCACACCGAGCTCACCGCGTCGGCGAGGCCGGTCAGGCCGTCGCACACCACGATGCAGGTGTCCTTGGTGCCCCGGTTCTTGACCTAGTAGAACGCGTGATGCCGTGCTTGGCCCTCGCCGGCGTCGGCCGCCCCCAACCCCAAGATGTCCCGGGTGCCGTCCACGGTCACCCCCACCGCCGCGTAGATGGGCCTATTCGCCAGCTGGCCCTCACGGATCTTGACCACGATGGCGTCAATAAAGATGACCGGGTACACCGGGTGGAGGGGGCGGTTTTCCCACTCGCTCATCCCCTCCGACGCCCGATCGGTGATGCGGGTGATCGTCCCTTCGACACCTGGGCCCCGTAGATCTCGCCCAGATGGGCGCAGATCTCCCCGTGGGTGAGACCCTTGGCCGACAAGGAGCACACCAGCGCGTCGACGCCGTTCAATCGTCGGCGGCGCTTGGGGACGATCACCGGCTCGAACGTGCCGGCACGGTCCCGGGGCACCTCGAGCACGACCGGGCCGATCTCGGTCAGCACCGTCTTGGTCCGCGTCCCGTTGCGCGAGTTCCCCGAATGATGCCCGGCCGGTTCATAGGGCTCGTAGCCGACATGCTCGGTCAGCTCCGCCGCCAACGCCGACTCCAGCACCGTCTTGGTCAACCCGGCCAACAGGCCGCCCGGGCCCACCAGCGACACCCCCTGCTCGCAGGCCCGGTCCATCAACTGCACCGCCAGCTGCTCCAACGACGGCGGCCGCTCAACCAGCTCGGATCCACCAGCTGCCGTCGGGCTGCTCGTAGCCTCAATCGTGTCGGTCACTACAACTCCTTTCCGGCCAGGTCTCACCCCAGCCTGCCAGAGGTAGTTACACCGATGTTGTTACAGACCCCATATGGGCCTCCCTGGTCGACGACCCTTCCGGCGACGACTCTCTCAGCTTTGAGGAGCAGGATGTTGAGCGCAAGAGGCTCTTTACTATCCTCGAGAGGCTCGTGACATGGGAGGGCTCAAACGACCCGGACGTACTCGCGATTGCACGAAGGGAAATCGATCGTTGTTTTCCAGATGGTCCGCCTCCGATCCTCGATCCGTTCGGTGGAGGAGGCGCCATCCCGTTGGAGGCCCAGCGGCTTGGACTCAAACCTCGGCCGGAGAACAACCACGCCTGCGGCGGAATCTCAAGCTCTGGCATGTCATCGGGCTGTCGATCGGGCTCATGGCCCCGTCGATGGCGATCAGCATCAACCCCCAGGGCGCGATCGCAGCGGTGGGGCGGGCCATACCGCTTTCCTTCACCATCGCCCTGGTCGGCGCCTTGCTGGTTGCCTACGGCTTCTCGCGGCTCTCGCAGCACTTCCACCATTCCGGGTCCGTTCTGGGCCTCGTCGGCGCCACCCTCGGCCCGCGGGCAGGTGTCGTCGCGGCGTGGAGTCTGGCCGGTACCTACGTTCTGTTCGCCTTTCTCACCGCCGTCACCGCCGGCATCTATGGGACCCTCTTCCTGCAGGCCATCTCCATCATTGACAGCAACCCCAACTGGCTCGCCTATCTCATCGGCGCGGTCGTCATCGTCGTCTCCGGCGCCTTGGCCGTCGTACCCGCCGATCGGGCCACCGACGTGATCCTCTCCTTCGAGGGGGTGACGATCGTGCTGATCGTCGTAGCCGCCGCGGTGGTGCTGTTCAAGCTGCTCGGCCATAGCGGTCCCGGGCATCTGGGTTTCACCATGAGTGTGTTCACCCCGGCCAAAGGCACGACCACGTCCAATGTGTTCCTCGGAGTGGTGTTCGGCTTCTTGTCCTTCGGCGGCTTCGAGGCCGCGGCGGCCCTCGGCGGCGAAGCGTCTTATCCCAGGCGAGACATACCCCGCGCCATCTGGGCCACGGTCCTCATCATCGGCGTCTTCTATGTCGCCGTCAGCGCCATCGAGATCATGGGCTTCGGTACCTCCAAGGCGGGCCTGGACAACTTCGCCAACTCGCCGGCCCTGCTCGGCACCCTCGGCCAAACCTATGTGGCCAAATGGTTCGGTGACCTGATCATCGCCGGCACGGTCATCAGCGCCTTCGGGTGCAGCATGGCTTCGTGCGTCGGAGCCTCCCGCCTCATCTACTCCTTCGCCCGCGACGGCCTCCCGGGCCACCATCCCGTGGCTCGGCTGTCGCCCCGCTACGGCACGCCGGCGGTGGCGACCGGGGTGGTCGTCGCCGTCGAGTTGGTGCTCGAGGTCGTGCTCGGCGGCGTCACCGGGGCCAAGCCCATCACGGTCTTCGCCTGGTCGGGCACGATCTCCACCCTCCTCATCCTGGTCGCTTACGGCCTGGTGACCGTGGGCGCCGCCACCTTCTTGTTCGTGCGCCCGCTCATGCAGCACGAGCCGATGAAAGCCCGCGCCGTCGAGGTGATCCTGCCGATGGCGGGCGTGGCGCTGCTTTTGTACACCATCTACCGCAACGTCGTGCCCTATCCGAGCGGCTCCAGCGCCTGGCTACCGGTCGCGGCCGGTGTCTGGCTGCTGATCGTCCTCGTGGCGGTGGTGGTGGCGCCGGCGTTCAGCCGCCGCCTGGGCGAGCAACTCGTGACCGACGAGGGTTTCGAAGTCGCAAGGGTGTGAAAAGGGGTGGAGGCGCAACAGGGCGATGACCGAACTTAGCTCTGGTGGGCACCCGGGCCCGCCGGCGTTCCTGCACTCGTTTTCCCAACCTGGGTCAGCCCGCGACCGGTTCATAAACATCGTCTCGGCGCAGGGCGCGGAGGTCGTTGACAGCGACGGCCACTGCTATGTGGACGCCCTGGCCAGCCTTTGGTACTGCAATGCCGGACACGGACGGACCGAGATTGCCGACGCGGTGGCCGCCCAGATGCGCCAGCTCGACACCTTCCACACCTTCGACCGTTTCACCAACCCCGCCGCAGACGCATTGGCGGAACGCCTGGTGGCACTGGCCCCAATGCCGAGCTGTCGGGTCTTCCTCACCTCGGGGGGCTCAGAAGCGGTCGAAACCGCGGTCAAGCTCGCCCGCCTGGCCCAGGTCCGAGCCGGCCATCCCGAGCGGACGGTCATCGTCAGCCGTCGGCCCTCCTATCACGGGGTCACCTACGCCGCTATGACCGCGACCGGTTTGCCGCTGAACCAGGCAGACTTCGGTCCGCTGGTACCGGAAATAGTGCAGGTGCCCTTTGACGACCTGACGGCCCTCGACGGCGTGGCCGCCGTCGCCGAGGGTCGGGTGGCCGCAGTCATCGCCGAACCGGTGGTCGGGGCGGGCGGCGTTTTTCCCCCGCCTCCAGGATATTTGGCCGGTCTGCGAGAGCGGTGCGACAGGTGGGGCGCCTATCTCGTCCTGGACGAGGTCATTTGCGGGTTCGGCCGGCTCGGAGAATGGTGGGGCGCGACCCATTTCGGGGTGCGACCTGACCTGGTCACCTTCGCCAAGGCCGTCACGTCGGGATACCTCCCGCTGGGCGGAGTGTTGGTCGGGCCGGCGGTGCGGGCGCCGATCGAGAATGAAGGCGGTTTCGTGCTGCGCCACGGGTACACCTACAGCGGCCATCCGGTCACCGCCGCCGCGGCGCTCGCCAACATTGACATCTTGGAACGTGAGGGCCTGGCCGGGCGGGCCGAGCACATCGGCCGGAAGCTGGGTGAGGGCCTGACGGCACTCGTTGACGGGGTCAACGTCATCGAAGCGCGCGGCACGATGGCAATCTGGGCGCTCGGGCTGGGCCCGGGCATCGACGCCACCGCGGTGCGTGACGGCCTGCTGGTCCGCGGTGTGATCGCTCGCCCCCTCGGGACGGCGGCTCTCGCCTTCTGCCCCCCGCTGGTGATCACCGACGAGCAGATCCAGAGCTGCATCGATGGGACTGCCGCCGCGATCGGAGAAGTCGCAGCGGCGTAGCGGTCATCGCCCCCTCCCGGCGGAGTGGTGGCCGGCCCCGACCTTGCTGGTTCCCCGTCCGTGGTAGGCGGGGCGCCGCCGTCGAGGCAGCGGGGGGGCCCAGGTGTGGCGGGTGTCGGCGTCGCTGATCCCCTCCGCCTTCCGCCTGAGGACCGCCCGATGGTAGGCCAGGTAGCCGAGGGGACGGAGCGTTCGTCTTCGGCCCACGCCTTGGCGGCAGAGGTTGACCGCCCAGGCGAAGGTGCCCCTGCCGCTGGCGTTGGTGGTGTCCTTAACAGCTTCTTCTCAGCCCACTCACAGCGAGGGCTGCGTCACGTCTGAGATTGATGTTCGATCCTGGTGCCAGCAGCTTTCGCTCGAACAGGAAGGAATCGTGCATCCGTTTCATTGCTCCGCGGTCGGCGGTGACCGTCAGCGGCGAGGGCGCCAGACGGGAAGCCACTGTCGACGTGAGTCGCCAGCCTGGGCGCCGGTGGCGTCAATCTGGTCATGACCGCAACGTTGAAGCCGCGCCCCGAGGGGCAACCGACATTGAGGCCGACCGCAAGGCCGCCCACTCAGGTCCGCGCCCACCCCGTCGCCGTCCTCGCACTGATCGCCGCCGGCGCGGCCGCCACCATCGCGCTGTGGTGGCATGACACACCGCCCATTCACGGGCTGGGCGACTGGCTGACGAACGCCGGTCGCATCACCGGGCTCCTGGCTGGCTACGCGGTGGCCGTGCTCGTGGCGCTGATGGCCCGGATCCCGCCGCTGGAGCGCACCATCGGTGCTGACCGCCTGGCCCGCTGGCACTCCAGAGGCGGCCGGTACACCGTCAGCCTGGTCGTCGCCCACGGCGCATTGATCACCTGGGGATACGCCGTGACCGCCCACACCACGGTCGTCCGCCAAACCGAGACATTGTCACTGACCTACCCAGACGTCCTGGCGGCGACCGTCGCCGGGCTGCTGCTCATCGGTGTCGGTATCAGTTCGGCCCGGGCGGCCCGTCGCCGTCTGCGGTATGAGACCTGGTACTACCTACACTTCTACACCTACCTGGCGCGTGGCGCTGGCCTTCAGCCACCAGTTCTCCGACCGGCGCCGACTTCATGACTCAACCTGTGGGCCCGAGTGGCATGGGGCGCCATGTATGCGGCCGTCGCCGGGGCCATCGTGTGGTACCGGTTCATCACGCCGATCCGCCAGGCCGTCCGGCATCGCATGCGAGTGCTTTCAGTGCACCAGGAAGGCCCGGGCGTCGTGAGCCTGGTTATAGGAGGACGCCACCTCGAGGAGCTCGGTGCCGAGTCGGGCCAGTTCTTCCGGTGGCGATTCCTCTGCCGTGGACTGTGGTGGACATCTTCGCCCTATTCGCTGTCCGCCGGCCCCCGACCGGACCGGCTGCGGATCACCGTCAAGGATCTGGGCGACCACAGCCGCGCCCTGGCCGACGTGGCGCCCGGTACCCGGGTCATGGCCGAAGGCCCCTATGGGGCGGTCACCGGCCGCCCTGCGCCGACGACGCAAGGTGCTGCTCATCGGGGGCGGAATCGGCATCACCCCCCTGCGGGCGCTGTTCGAGACCCTCCCCGCCGCGCCCGGCGACCTCACCTTCGTCTACCGGGCCAGCCATCGCCGCCGACATCATCTTCCGCGACGAGTTCGAAGCGATCGCGCAACGACGAGGCGCCAACCTCCACTTCGTCGCCGGTCGGCGGACCGACTTCGGCTACGACCCGCTCTCGGCCGCGGGCGCTGGCCAAGAGCATCCCGGACCTGGTCCACCACGACGTCTATCTCTGTGCGGCCGCCGGGGATGGCCAACGCCGTCACCCAAGCGCTGCGCGCCGCCGGCGTCCCCCGACGCCAGATCCACCGGGAATCCTTTGAGTTCTGAGCCCGGGAAAGGAACCGCGTTATGAAACGAGTCATGCTCGCCGCCTTCAGTACGGTCGCCGGTCTCACCTTGCTGCTGTCGTTCAAGACGCCGCTCCACGCCGGTGGCCGCAGCGCCAGCCGCCACGACCGGGCCGGCGCCCGAGACCACCAGCGGGGCCGCATCCCCAGCCCCCGGCCGCCGCCTGACGGGCAGCACGACCACGACCCCAGCCGCCTCGACCAGGACCGTCACGGGAAGCGCCGTCCAGACCCGGTACGGGCCCGTTCAGGTCAAGATCACGGTAACCAACGGCCAGATCACGGCCGTCACGCCGTCGAGTACCCGACCGAGAGCCCGAGCGACGCCCAGATCAACGCCTACGCCATCCCGCAGCTCAACCAGGAGGCGGCCGGCGGCCAAGAGCGCCAAGGTCGACATGGTCTCGGGCGCCACCTACACCTCGACCGGCTACATCACCTCGCTGCAGAGTGCCATCAACAAGGCCGGCCTGGGATGACCGCCGACTCTTGAGACCCGCCCGGACCTTGCACGTCGAGCACTGCATGGGCACTGTCTTCACCATCGACATCCGCGACCGCGGGATCGTGGAGCGACGCCATCAGCTGAAGTCGTTCGCTGGCTGCACCACGTCGACGCCGTGTTCAGCACCTACAAGGAAGACAGCGATATCAGTCGGCTGCGTCGCGGCGACCTTGCCGTCGCCGACGCCGATCCCGAAGTCGCCCCCGTTCTCGCCCTGTGCGCAGACTCGAGACTGAGACCGGCGGCTACTTCACCACGTTCGACGGCGCCGAGCTCGACCCGACCGGCCTCGTCAAGGGATGGGCCATCGAACGGGCCAGCCAGTTCCTGCGCGGCCACGGCAGCCACAACCACGCCGTCAACGGCGGCGGAGACATCCAAATCGCGGGCGACGCGGCACCCGGGCGCCCCTGGACCGTCGGCATCAGCGACCCGTCAGACCACACCCGGCTCCTGACGACCGTCACCGGCCACGACTTCGCCGTCGCCACCTCCGGCGTCGCCGAACGCGGACCACACATCATCAACCCCCATACCTGTGTGCCCGCCGACGATCTCGCGAGCGTCACCATCACCGGCCCTTCTCTCACCAGGGCCGATCCCTATGCCACGGCCGCTTTTGCCATGGGGCGCAACTCCCTCGGATGGATAAAGCCGTACCCGGATATGAAGCTCTTCTAGTTTGGCCGGACGGCACAATGGCGACCACCTCAGGATTTCCCGGGCAAATTCGCGGAGTCACGGGCGCCCGCTGACGAGCGGAATGGATGGACTGTCGCGGGCTTCAGTTACCCGAGAAGCAATCGCAACGGGCGCGGCTCGCGAAAGAGACGGCGCGAGACCCTCGCTGTCATGCCAACACCGATCCCAAGGAGACGCCCCCGGCGGCGCCGGCGCCGCCGGCGCCTGTTTGACGGCCACCTTGTCGCGGTATGACACCCGCCTAGCGGCAGTGGTCGCAATCTGCCGCCGCCCGAGGGAGGGAAGATGCGGCGAATCGGCGCTTTGGCGGTGGTCGCGATGATCTTGGCAGCGGCCGGTTTGGCGGCGCCGGCACTACCGGCGCGCGCCTACGCGGCTGGCACCACGACGCTCTTCGGTCCGAACGTCTACATCTTCAATCCCACCATGCCGGAGAGCCAGATCCAGGCCACGGTCGACTCGATCGCGGCCCAGCAGCTGACCAACCAGTTTGGCACGGCACGATATGCGCTTCTGTTCGAGCCCGGAACTTACGGATCCCCAACCCAGCCACTGAACTTCCAGCTTGGCTACTACACCGAGGTGGCCGGGCTGGGGATCTCGCCCACTGACGTCACCATCAACGGCTCAGTCAATGTGTACAACCAGTGCACGAAGGGGTTCTGCATCGCCCTCAATAACTTCTGGCGCTCGCTATCGAACCTGACGATCAACGTCACCAACTCAAGCCTGGGCTGTCATGCCGGAGAGTTCTGGGCGGTGTCGCAGGCGGCGCCGATGCGGCGGGTCAACATCAACGGCAACACCACCCTGATGGACTATTGCAGCGGCCCTTCGTATGCCAGCGGCGGCTTCATCGCTGATTCCGCGTTTTCCGGTGGCAACGTGGTGAACGGCTCACAGCAACAGTTCTTCGTCAGGAACAGCACGATTGACCAATGGAGCAACGGCGTCTGGAACCAGGTCTTCGCCGGCGACGTGGGCGCGCCGCCCCAATGCTTCCCGGCGCCTCCCTGCAAGGACCCGTACACGACCCTGGCGACAACTCCTGTTTCGGAAGAGAAGTCCTTCCTCTACACCGATTCGACGGGCGCCTTCAACGTGTTCGTCCCATCGCCACGGCACAACTCAGTGGGCCCCTCCTGGGGAACGAACGCCACCATGGGCAAGTCGATCCCGATCGGCCAATTCTTCATCGCCGACCCGTCCACTACGGTGCGATCCATCAATGAGGCCCTGGCCAAGGGCAAGGACCTCATTCTCACGCCCGGCGTCTACACCTTGGACCAGACCATCGAGGTGCGGCGCCCCGACACCGTCGTCCTCGGGCTCGGCTTCGCTACCCTCGTCCCGTTGAACGGGCAGGTGACGATGTCTGTTGCCAACGTGCCGGGGGTGAAGCTAGCCGGGATGATCTTCGACGCCGGCCCGCAGAACTCCCCGGTTCTGCTCCAAGTCGGTCGCTGCCACGGTCCGGAGAACGGGATCGATGCCCGCGGTCGCTCCACCTGTGGGTCCCGAGAGGGGGCCCGTAGCTCGAACCCTGACGACCCCTCCCTGGTACAAGACGTGTTCTTCCGCATCGGAGGCGCGACGCCCGGTCGGGCCACAACCAGCCTGGCTGTCAACAGCTCGAACGCGATCCTCGACGACGTCTGG
Organism: uncultured Actinomycetota bacterium; assembly: GCA_963791545.1. Taxonomy (GTDB): domain Bacteria; phylum Actinomycetota; class Acidimicrobiia; order Acidimicrobiales; family Palsa-688; genus JALYXV01. Next base: position 65,018 of record CAWBSR010000006.1, on the reverse strand, counting down.
GCATGGCGGGCTGACCACGGCAACGGCGTCGGCTGGACGAGCAACGTGGCGCCCACCGGACTCGTGGTCAACGGAAACGACGTGACGGCCCTTGGACTGTTTGTCGAGCATTACCAGAAATACGAAGTGATCTGGAGCGGCCAGAACGGCACGGTCATCTTCTTCCAGAACGAGATGCCCTACGACCCACCCAGCCAGGCGGCGTGGATGGCCGGTCCGGGAGACCTCGGTTACCCCGCCCTCCTTGTCTCGCCGGGTGTCACCAGTTTCCAGGGCTATGGGATGGGGAGCTACAGCTTCTTCAACCAGGGCGTGGACGTCTATGCCGACGAGGCCTTCCAAGTCCCCGACACGCTGCCCGCGGGGTCGCTCCACGATCTGTTGACCGTGTTCCTCAACGGGAACGGCGGCATCCTCCATGTGGTGAACGACACTGGCGGGTCGGCGACCAAAGCCAACCCCGACAAGCCCGTGCCAGTGGTTACCTACCCCTGAACCAGGCAATGACGAATCCATCAGGCGCATCGAGCCCTCGAATACCACCCTCGACCACCCTCGTCCGCCTTTTCCACGCCTGCGCCACCGATCACGTCGCCTACGACGAACACACAGCCTGGGACGACCCAGGCAAATTGCCGAAGCCTTGACATTTGCCGCCGTGGGATGTCTAGGCAGCGGTGACGACGACCTCCTGGAAGAGCCACGTGCCGTTGACCTTCGTCAGCCGGGTGGCGTAGAGAACCTTTCCCGGTGTAAGTGCCGGTACGGCAAAGCTGACATTGTTGGTGCCAGTAGACCGGAGTTGACCAGGTCGGTCCCGTAGAGCTTGGTGCCGACTACGAGTACACAGTTCTGGGCGCCGGCGATGGTCGACCAGGTGAACGCGCCCGGCGTGACCACGCCACCGTGGGCGTTGGTCGGCGGGTGCGGTTGGCCCTGGCCGGCCCGGCGGTGAAGACAATGGCCTGATACCCGGTGAAGGCTCCGTTGAGCTTGTTCTCGTTGGGGCCTCGCTGCCAGGGGTTGGGCGGGCTGGCAGAAGAGATAGATAGGTATGCCGGTGCCGGCGGTGAAGCGGAGATGGCAGAGCATCTCGGCGGGACCAGATCTCCTGATCTGGGCACTCGATATCCCGATCTGTCGGCGCTTCGTCCGCCATATCGGTTCTTGCGGATGCCAGAGCTGCTCACGACTAGGTTTTGGGCGTTTCAGGGGGGGGTCTGGTTCGGTCCTCCGTAGTGATCCAGTGCGTTGCCTGGGCCAAGTCCTTTTCGGCAGAACTGTCGGTTGGCTTTGCGTTACCGATGTCAGTTTTTCTGCGCTGCTGACGGTGCCGAGGCGAAGTGATCATCTCGGTACTCGGGGTTGGCGCGGTTGGCGGGGAGGAATCGGACGGGGTGACTGCCCGGGTCGGAGACGTCGGGGTTGTCAATAACGGGCTGGGGCCGGACGCGTCCCAAGCCCGAGAGGACGCCTTCGAGGATGGGCAGCGCCCCGGCGAGTCGTCGGGCGTGGATGATGGTGTCCCAGACACGCTCGAATTTCTTCCACCCGGCCGAGTAGGCCACATGTCGAGCCTGGCTCATAGGACTGTCTTTGGTAGCTGCACCCTTGATGATGTTGCTCCACGAGTAGAAGTCCCGGTAGGCGCGCCAGTAGCCGGCTTCGAGTTGCTCTACGGTCATGCGGGCGGGACGGAACACGGCATGTCGAGTGTCGTAGAGGTTCCAGTCGGAGTGAAGGAGGCGGTCCTGGGCCGCCATCCTCGCGTACAGCCCGGTTCCCGGGTAAGGCGTGAGGACGTGGAACGTCGCTGTCTCAACGCCCTGGCTGACCGCCCACTCCACTGTTCGATCGAAGACGTCCGGATCGTCATCATCCATTCCGAAGACGAAGCTGGCGTTGACCATGACGCCAAGGTCGTGGAGGCGGCGGATGACGGCGGCGTAGTCCTTGTCGAGGTTCTGGCGTTTGTCATGGGCCACGAGGTTCTTGGCGTTGATCGTTTCGAAGCCGACGAAGAGGCTTCGCAGGCCGCACGCGACGGCCGCCTCGAGGAGCTTCGGTTGCAGGACAGCCTTCACGGTGCCGGCGGCCTGCCACAGGCGCCCCAGGCCGGTCATGCCGGCGAACAGTTCTCGGGCAAAACGGCCGTTGCCGAAGAGGTGGTCGTCGAGGAAGTACAGGTGGCGGCCGGGCAGCCGGTCGATCTCCGACAGGGCGTCATCGACGGTCTGGGTGTAGAAGGACCGCCCGCCTTCGAAGAAGGCGTCCTTGTAACAGAAGTCGCACGAATGCGGGCAGCCCCGCGACACAACAATGGAGTTCGGTACAAGGTACAAGCGCCTCTTAATCAGGTCCCGCCGCACCGGCGGCACGCCGTGCAGAGTGCGCACCGTCGAGATGTAGCGGCGCGCCGGTGAGCCGTTGTCGAAGTCGGCGAGGAAGCGCGGCCAGGTGTCCTCGCCGGGCCCGAGGAAGACCGTGTCGGCGTGGGCTGCCGCTTCTTCAGGTAATGACGTCGGGTGCAGCCCGCCTATGGCGACGTGCGCGCCCCGCCGGCGGTAGTGGTCTGCGAGTTGGTAGGAGCGGGCGGCGGAGGTGATGTACGCCTGGATGACGACCAAGTCGGGTTCGTCGTCGAGGTTGACGCGCTCGACGTGCTCGTCCTCGATGGTGACGGTGGCATCGTCGGGCAGGTAGCCGGCCAGGGTCGCCAGGCCGAGCGGCGGGAACAGCGAGTACTTGATGGGCCGGAATAGTGGGCTGGTCGCCTCGGTGAGCGCCGGCAAGATCATCTTGACTCTCACGTCGCCAAGGATCGCACTGTTTGGGCGAGTGGTCAAGGCAAATGCTCAGACCGGATGGTCAGAGCGTTCGCCTCGACCAGGGCGTAGCATCTCGGGTATGGCCAAGTCGGGTCCGAAAAATGCGGCGCCTCGGAGCGAAGAACTCAAGTCCGGGCTGATAGACGCCGCGATCCGAGTGCTTGCACGCGACGGTTTCGCGCATGCCAGCGCCCGTTCCATCGCAACCGAGGCAGGCACGGTCAACGGGTCGGTCTTCTACTACTACGGGACGATGGACGGCCTGCTGGCCGCCACGGCTCGCGAACTGGCCGATCGCGGGATCGAACGTATCCGCGAAGGCCTCGGGGGCGAACAGGCCCATGTCGAGTGGCCAAACCGGCTCGGTTCAGTCATTGCGGCCGAGGCAAAGGGCGACGACGGCCGGGCAGTCATGGAACTGTTCGTCGGGGCGCGGACCTCGCCCGAGCTCGCCGCACAGGTTCGCAACGCGATCGGGCAGGCCATCGACTACGCCACGACCGAGATGGAGGCGGTCATCGGCGGCTCGCCGATCAGCCAGCTCGTTCCCGTGTCGCTCATCGCTGAACTCGCGGCGGCGGCGTTTCTCGGGATCGAGATCCTCGCACAGAACGGACGGGAGATGGATCTCGACCGACTCACCAAAACCATCGCCGTCGTCATGGAACTCCTGTCCGGATTCGGTGCCCTGACGTAGCCAGATTTCCCGATCTGGAACACCGCCGCCGGCCAACTCCAGGGTGATATATGCGCCCGTATCATCAGTTCTTTGATGCAGGCGGTGGCTTTCACCTTCGGGGATTGAATCCCGAACCATCGCACACGTGGCACGACAGTTGATGGACGAGTACTGGGTGCATTTCCCCAAGCGCCAGCTTGGAATCGTGTTCCGCCCTTCCCAGCCTCCCGCCCTTCCCAGCCAACCGCCCATCAACCCCGGCCAACCGACCGCGCCGACCCACGCCTCCTCGGCCCGCGTCGCCGTCACATCCGGCTCCTACGGTGATAGCCCAATGGACCTCCACGCCATGATGGCGACCGCCAAGTCCGAGTCGGCACACCTACCGCGCCGCCGCGACGACGTAACCGCCTCGCGGAGAGAACGTCAGAGATGAAGGTACGCGAGGTGGTTCGCGAACTCGAACGTGACGACTGGCGCCTCGACCGCCAAGTCGGCAGCCATCGCCAATACCGTCACCCGACCAAAGGGGGACGGTGACAGTGCCGGGCAATCTAGGCGACGACCTGGCCGCCGGTACGCTGGGGTCTATCAGGCGCCAAGTAGGACTCCGGAGGGACCAGTGAGCCGCTACGCGGTGGTCATCGAGCAAGCAGAAGGCTGCTTATCGGCGTATGTGCCCGACCTGCCGGGCTGTGTCGCCACCGGCCCCACCATCGACGAAGTCACCGCCAACATGGCCGAGGCCATCGTGTTGCACGTCCAGTCGCTACGCGACCACGGTGAGCCGGTACCGCCGCCGTCGAGCACCACCCGCCTGGTGGACGTCGCCGTGCCGGCGGGGCGAGGTCGCTTCTCGTGAACCTCTATGTCCCATCCCGATGTCTGACGAGTAAGGATCACAACCGACACGCCGGGCGGAGGGAGCTGCGGCCCTGCCGGTGAACTGGATGTTGACACCAGCTTGGGCGCCGGAGGAGGCGACGACAGGGGGGCGGGCCCACTCCGGGAGCACTCCGACGCTGTGGATTCAGTCGCCGAGGCCGTCTGGGGCCACGAAGCGTTCCTCCCCGATCTCGACTCGCAGCCCTGGGAAGAGATGAGCGTCCTCGAACAGCCGTGACGTAGGACCGCCGTTGGAAGCACGGTGGCGCCAAACAACTCGGGCTCGAGGCGTAACCGGATGGTCGTCCCACTGCCTGACGGCGCGGGAGTTCGTGTGAGTCGACTTGTGGCGAAGCCCTTCGCGAAGTGCTGCTCCCATCGAACGCCTCGCCGGTGGCTGACAACCTGCAGGTCAGAGCTCAAGGCGTTGACCAGGGCAAGTCCCGCGCCAAGTCTGGGCGAGATGGACGTGCGGGGCATGGCCGTCCGCCGTCAGCGTTCTGTGGGGCCGCGTCAGGTTCTCCTCGGCGAGAGAAACCGCTGGCGAGGCGCCCGGCTCGTCGAACGGAAGACCCGGACCGTCATCAGCTACCTCGATTGTTCCGTTTTCGATGCTGATAGTCAGACGGGAGAGATCCCCGGCAAGAAAGCGTCATGCAGTTAGCGGCGAGCTCAAAGACGGCCTGGGCCGCACCCGACGGCCCAGTCGAACCCCAGTACATGCCCGGTCGTCGCCGTGGTGCCGCCGGCCACTCCAGCGACTCTGCCATACCGAGATTCTCCCACGCCCAGGCCCGTCGACCTGCGGGACTTGGCGTCCGCGGGACCCCACGATCGCATCCCTCAGGACTGGGTTGGCCGTCGAACCGAGCCTGCCAGGAGCTGGTTAGTTGCGGCGATAGTGCGCGCAAGTCTCCGTCGGATTCGCCGACGTCGCTGACCCTCGTATGAGCGTCTCGCCTGATCCTGACGTATGGCGGCGGGGCCGCTCGGGTCGCCTCGCGATCGCCCGGTGCCAAGTCTCCGGACGCGCTCAGCGGCGCCGCCACGGCGCGGCGCGGTGCATCCTGATTCCGGCGTGGCGGGGCAGGATCGCTGCTGGCGGCTCCCAGCGACCGAGTCGACCACGACCCCCCAATCTCACCTCGCCGCTCGTCTCCGCAGGTCGTCGATGTGATCGGACACCGCGGGCCCAAAGGCGGCCAGCGCTTCGCCGAGGGCGGCGCCGAGCTCCGGGGCGGGCCAGTCGGGTGGGAGGAGATCGGCTGGCAGGCCCGGGTCGTCGGCCACTGCCTCATAGATGGGCAAGGTGGCCGCGGCGAAGGCTTGGAACGCCTCACCACCGACGGAATGACCGGTTCGTGCCTCGGCCGCGGCGAGCCGGGCACCGGCCGCCAGGCGGCGGTACCGCTCCCCGAGGTCATCGAGCGCCCACAACTGGCTGGCCACCCGCTGGGCATCATCGGGATCCAGCTTGAGCCAGCCCGTCACGACCGACGCGCCCGGGGGAACCCGGCCGAGAATGTCGCCGACCTCGTCCTGGCGGTCGCCAGGGGCGATGAGGAGCCCGGCCCGTAGGGTCCGGTACCCGGCCACTTGGGCGCTTCGGCGGAGATCGTCACGAAACGCCCGGGCCGGCTCGGGGACACTCACCAAGAGGGCGTGAAAGGAGCCATCCCACCGCAACCCGGGAGGGGTGAAGGCGGCGGCTCGGCGGCGATGGCCGGCGAGTACCCGCTCCGACGGCTGGTAGGCGACGGTGCGCCCGAAACGACAGGAGACCAACCATCCCCCCCGGCGCATTCGCAGGATCGCGGAACGAGCCGCTCCCTCCGAGAGGCCGAGATCCGACAGCAGCGCCAGCAGGGCGGATCCCGGAAGGGCCGGTTCGGGGGGCACCCGGGCGGCGCCGAGAGAGAACAGGATGAGGGCGGCGGGGTGACCGGACCCGGTCTGCTCCTCAGATTGTTCTTGAGAACGCACGATCGTAGGCTAATATGAACAACATGGTTGCCCACCCCGAGGCCAAGCGACCGGGCATGCGGGCGTGGTTGCCGGAGATGATCGCAGAGGCGGCCCTCCCCTACGTGACCTATCTCGTCCTCCACGGCCAAGGCGTGAGCACCGTGCCGTCGCTGGTGGCCGGAGGGGTCTTTCCGCTCGGCTTCGTGTTGTTCCACTTCCTACGCCAGGGCCGGGTCGACGGCTTCGGGCTGATCATCCTGGCCACCATCGCCGCCGGGGCGGGCCTGGCCCTGTTGTCGGGCAGCTCGAGGATCTATCTGGTGAAGGAGTCGTTCCTCACCGGTGCCTTCGGTCTGGCCATGATCGCCTCGCTGCTCGGGCGGCGGCCCTTCATGTTCTATTCCGGTCGCAAGTTCGCGACCGACGGGACACGGACCGGTCGGGCGGCGTTCGACAGCTATTGGCCCAAGTCGCCGACATTCCGCCGCTCCAACCGCATCATGACCGTCGTTTGGGGCGTCGCGTTTGTCGCCGAGGCCGCCATCAGGGTGGTCGCCGCCTACACCTTGTCCACGTCCACGGTCGTGGCCCTCTCGGCGGTGGTTCCGCTCGTGTTCCTCGGTCTGCTGATGGTCTGGACCATCGCCTACGGCGGCCGGACCCGCCCCCGCAGCCGGGCCGAGGTGATGGCGTTCGCTGGCGCCTGATCAGCCTCTTGAGCCTGTAGAGGCTCTAGATGACCGGGCGCCAGGTCAGGCGCCCGGGATCGGGCCGGTGGTCTCGGGGCCGGGCCCATCGGACTCGGGGCCGGGGCCATCGGACTCGGGGCCGGGCCCATCACCCTCGGGGCCGGGCCCATCGGGCCCGGTCTGCCCGCCCGGGTCCGCAGCCGGTACCGGCGCCGGTCGGGAAAGTCTCGGATCGAGGATGCCGACCAGCCAGCCGTCGACACTCGACAGCTTGACGCGCACCAGACCGCCGGGATCGGGTACCCGGACCGCGGCTCCACTCAACAACCGGGCGGCTCGGAGATGGATGAAACCGGGGTCGGCGTCCACGGGTAGCTGGCCCCCAGCCAGGCGCTCCGACTCGGAGGGGTAGGCGGTTTCGCCGATCTTGTGGAACAACTCGCCACCCTCCCCCGCCGTCTTGGCCGCGATCAAATGAGCCAACTGGTCGAACCACATCCGGCCCCCGATCATGGAACCGACGAGCCATGACCCCCCGATGAGGAGGGAGATCCCGAGGTTGGCGGTTTCGCCCTTGTTGACGGCCTTGACGAGCACCGACAGGACCAGGTCGACATTCGGTTGAGTTGATTGGTCTGCCACGGGGCCCGAAGGTACCGGAGTGGACCCGCTCAGCCGAGTTCGTCCAGTCGCCGTTGCAGGAAACGCTGCTCGGCGGCGGTACCGGCCATCGCCGCCGCTCGCCGGTAGCTCAGCCGGGCCTCGTCGACTCGACCCAACCGGCTCAGCAGGTCGGCCCGGGCGGCGTGCAGGAGGTGATTGGCGTCGAGAGCGCCCCCGGCCGCGAGCGCATCCATCCGGGCCAGCCCCTGGTCGGGACCTCGAGCCATGGCGATGGCGACCGCATGGTTCAGTTCCACGACCGGCGACGGGGCAACCCTCGCCAACTGCCGGTAAAGGGCCTCGATCTGGGGCCAGTCGGTTTCGTCGGAGGTTGCCGCCTCGTCGTGCAGGGCCGCGATCGCCGCCTGGAGTTGATAGGGCCCGGGACCGCCCATGACGGCGCTGCGGCGCAGGGCCCGCTCGAGGAGGGCAACACCCTCGCCGATCGCGACCTGATCCCAGCGACGACGGTCCTGGTCAGGCAGGAGAATAAGGTCCCCCTCCCGGTCGATTCGGGCAGGACGCCGGGCATCGTGCAGCAACATCAGGGCCAGCAGACCCATCGCCTCCGGCTCGTCGGGCATGAGCTCGCACAACAGACGGGCCAGGCGGATGGCCTCGGAGCAGAGGTCTCGGCGGATGAGCACATCGCCGGCGGTCGCGGCATAGCCCTCGTTGAAGATCAGGTACAACACCGCCAGCACCGGGGGCAGGCGCTCGGGGAGCACATGGTCGGGGGGCACCCGATAGGGGATGCGGGCTCCCTTGATCTTCTTCTTGGCCCGCACCAACCGCTGCGCCATGGTCGCCTCAGGGACGAGATAGGCCCGGGCGATCTCCGTGGTCGTGAGTCCGCCCAGGGTTCGCAGGGTAAGGGCGATCTGGGCGTCGGTTGCCAACGCCGGATGGCAGCAGGTGAAGATGAGCCGCAGCCGGTCATCCGCAACGGCGCCCACTTCCACCTCCTCATGCTCGGTCGCGGCATCGAGCAGCACCTGGGCGGCGCGATGTTTCTGGTCTCGCTGGGCCTCGCGGCGAAGTCGGTCGATCGCCTTGCGTCGGGCCGTCGTGAGCAGCCACGCCCCGGGACGGTTGGGCATCCCACTGGTCGGCCAGGTCTGGAGGGCGGCGACCATGGCTTCTTGAAGGGCGTCCTCGGCGAGGTCGAAGTCTCCGAGAACGCGGATCAAGGTCGCCAGCACCTGGCCGGTCTCGCGCCGGAACAGACCCTCGAACAGCTGCCCGATATCGCCGTCGCCGGGAACCGACCCCGCCTCGCCGGCGTTGCCCGCCGCCGCGGTCCCGGTCATCGGAGCAACGCTCGGGGCAGCGGCCAGGGCATCGGAAGCAGGACCGGCGCTACCCGGCGTTACCCGGAGAAGTCCATGACGGGGCGGACCTCGATGGCGCAGGTGCGGGCATCGGGGATCTGCGAGGCGATCTCGATGGCTCGGTCGAGGTCTTTGACGTCGACGACGTAGTAGCCGCCCAGATACTCCTTGGTTTCCACGAACGGGCCGTCGGTCGTCGAGACAGCGCCGCCCCGCACTCGCACCGCGGTGGCGGTGTCGGGCCCCTGCAAGGGTTCGCCGTTCACCAGCTCACCCGACTCGGCGATCGAGTTGGTGAACGCCATGTACTCGCCGATGATCTTCTGGACTTCGGCGGGATCGTCATAGGCGGCGGGGTCGCTGAAGATGAGCAGCATATATTTCATGTGAAGGTCCTCCTGGCCGGCGCGGGGTTTGGGTCTGACCTACCGACGATTGCCGGATGTGGATTCGACACGATCCCAGGAATTCTTCCAGAAGACCGGTGAGCCGGCGCTAGATGACGCCCGTTGGCCGACCATACGAGATCTCGGCCTGCCCTGTAACAAGGTGCCGACAATCGCCGTCGTTGATCCGTAGGCCTGGCCCGCCACCAGGCCCAGGACCAAGAGCCAGGGGACAGCGGAGGCTCGGCGGCGCGACACTCCTCGCCGCCGGCCCGCCGGCTGCTGCCCCCCGATCAGGATCAGGCCTCGCTGTGCTCCATCTGCTCCAGGCAGCGCCGGATCTCCGAGGCGCGGAAGCGACGGTGGCCGCCGAGGGTGCGGATGGCGGTGATCTTGCCGGCGCGAGCCCAGCGGGTAACGGTCTTGGGGTTGACCCGGAAGAGGGCCGCCACTTCGGCGGGGGTCAGCAAGGCGTCTGCTTGCAGCTGGTCTGTCATCTTGTGTGACTCCTTCGATTTTGCGCGAGTGACTATTGGTTCAAAAGGTAAATCAGGAGTCCCTCGCCGTACATGGCCCGATCGAGTCATATTTTGGTACCAATTGTGACTAGTTATCTCATCTGAGGCGGGTCGGGCCCGGAGCAGCCGCTTGCGAATGCCCGAAGCCTAGGCTGCTTCTCCCGTGCAGCTCTTCGACCGAATCGGCGACGAATACGAGCAGGTCGTCGTGTGTCACGACCCCGCCGTCGGTCTCCGATCCGTCATCGCAATCCACTCGACGGTGCTCGGGCCGGCGCTGGGGGGTACCCGTTTTTACCCGTACCAGTCGGAGGACCAGGCCATGGAGGACGTGCTCCGCCTGGCCAGGGGGATGACCTACAAGTCGGCGGTGGCGGGCCTCGACCTCGGTGGCGGCAAAGCCGTCATCTTCGGCCATCCCGCCACCGACAAGTCGGAGGCCCTTCTCCGGGCCTACGGGCGTTTCCTGGACTCCCTGAATGGGCGCTACATCACCGCCGAGGACGTCGGAACGACGCAGGCCGACATGGACGTCATCTATTCCGAGACACCCAACGTGACCGGGATCTCGAGTGCCCACGGCGGGTCCGGCGACCCCTCCACCGCCACCGCCTACGGGCTGTGGTGGGCCATGAAGGCGGTCCGAACCGTGCTCGACTCGACTCAGGAACTGGCCGGCTGCCGGGTCGTCGTGAGTGGCGTCGGCAAGGTCGGCTCCAAAGTGGTCGGCTACCTGGTCGGCGAAGGGGCCCAGGTGACGGTGGCCGACGTCGACGACGCCGCGGTCGCCCGATTGCTTGGCGCCCACGGCCGATACGGCGTCACCGCGGTCCCCGTCGAGGAGGCTCACCGGGTCGAGTGCGACATCTTTTCGCCCTGCGCCCTCGGGGGCACCCTGAATGCCGTCACAATCCCCGAGCTCAAGTGCCGGGGCGTGGTCGGTTCCGCCAACAACCAGCTGGCGACTCCCGCCGACGGTCCCCGCCTGGCCGACCACGCCATCGTCTACGCCCCCGACTTCGTGGTCAACTCGGGCGGGGTGATCAACATCGCCGAAGAACTGACCGGCTACGACCCCGAGACGGCCTATGCCAACGTGCGGCGGATCTTCGACACCACCCTCCGGGTGATCGAGGCCAGCAAGGAGTTGGGACTGACGACCGAACAGGTGGCCGAGGCCATGGCCGAGCAGCGCCTGGCCGCCGAAGCCGAGGCGCGCTCGGGGGTCCGCGGCTTTGATGGCACGGCCCACCGGCGAAGCTGACCCGGGCCCGGGTAGCAGCTGGTCGTTTAGTTGGACACGAGGGCCTGGGCGACCGCGTGGATCAGTTGCTCGGCGGAAACATGGGCCGACAACAGCTCGAATGCTCCCAGACGGCGGGCCCGGGCCAGATCCAGCGGGCCGGCCCGCCCGGAGACGACGATGACCGGGGGCGGCGGGGGCGGCTGCCGCCGGTCCCGTGGCGGCGGTTGCCGCTGGTCCCGTGGCGGCGTTTGGCGCCGGTCCCGTGGCGGCGGTTGGCGCTGGTCCCGGAGGGCTTCCAGGACCATCCATCCGTCCTGCACCGGCATCATGATGTCGAGAACGACGACCTCGATCGGCAGGCCCGCCAGCCGCGCCAATGCGGTGTCGGCGTCGGCGGCCAGGACACTCCTGTGCCCGGCGGACTCCAGATCGCGCCGCAGTTCCAGCAGCTTGTCCGGTTCGTCGGTCACGATCAAGATAAGCGCCACTTGGGCGAACGTTACGCCCCGGCCGACTCACAGGCCGGGGAAACGGCCAGGATGCCGAACCTCAGATCATGGTCAGGTTGTGGTCTCCTGCGACCACCTCGCCGACGACGACGGCCTCGACTCCGAAACCGGCCAACCCGGACAACGCCGGCGCCACCTGATCGGCGGCCACGGCCACGACCATGCCGAGACCGAGGTTGAACACCCGCGCCATCTCGAGGTCGGTCACCTCTCCCGCCCGCTGCACCTCATCGAAGATCCGCGGTACCGGCCAACTCCCCCTTCGCACCACGGCACCCAGATCGGGGGGCAACACCCGGGGCAGGTTGCCGCCCAGGCCCCCGCCGGTGATGTGGGCCACCGCGTGCACCGCGGGCCCTAACGAAGCCAGGAGTCCGACTACGGCGGGCGCGTAGATCACCGACGGCTCCAGCAGTTCCTCCCCCAGCGACCGGGGAGCCCCCTCCCACGCCGGGGCGTCGAGCCGCGCCAGGTCGCCGTCGGCGCCCAGCAGCGCCCGCCGGGCCAGGGAGTACCCGTTGCTCCGCAGGCCGGGTGACAGCAATCCCAACAGCCCGTCCCCCGCCTGCACGAAGCGCCCGTCGCCCAGCAGCCGGTCCGCTTCAACGATCCCCACCGCGAACCCGACCAGGTCGAATTCCCCGGGCGCCAGCACCCCCGGATGCGCAGCCAACTCCCCGCCCAGAATGGCGCAGCCCGCCTGCCGGCACCCGAGTGCGATCCCTTTCATGATCTCCACGACCACGTCGGGCGAAAGGTCACCGTGGGCCTGGTAGTCCAGGAAAAACAACGGCGACGCCCCCTGGCACACCAGATCGTCGACGCACATGGCGACCAGGTCGATGCCGACCGTGTCCAGGCGCCCCACCGCCTGGGCCACCGCCAGCTTGGTTCCCACCCCGTCGGTGGCCGCCACCAGCACCGGCGACGTATACCCCGACGGCACCCGGAACAGGCCACCGAACCCGCCGATATCGCCCACCACCTCCGGGCGGTACGTCGACCTCACCAGCTCCTTGATGGCAACGACCGCCTGGTCCCCCACCACGATGTCCACGCCGGCGGCGGCGTAGGTCAAGCTGCGAGCCCCCTTTTTCCCCCCAAACCTTCAGACACCGGTCGGTTCGAGCAACGCTCTGGCGAGCGGGACCGGCACCGGGTAGTCGCCGGTCAGGCAGGCGTTGCAGAACCCCGCCCCGGGCACGCCGATCGACCGCTCCAGCGCCTCCAGGCTGAGGAAGGCCAAGCTGTCGGCGCCGACATAGTCCCGGATCTCGTCCACGTCGAGGCCGGACGCGATGAGCTCGCCCCGGGTGCCGGTGTCGAGGCCGTAGAAGCACGGCCACTTGTAGGGCGGCGACGATATACGCAGATGGACCTCGGTGGCGCCCACGTCGCGCAGCATCTTCACGACCGCCCGGGTGGTGGTGCCCCGCACGATCGAGTCGTCGACGACGATCAGTCGCTTGCCGGCGATGGTGTCCCGAAGCGGGTTGAGCTTGCGCCGCACCCCTTGATCCCGGTCCCGTTGCTCGGGGGCGATGAACGTGCGCCCGATGTAGCGGTTCTTCACCAGCCCCTGGCCGTAGGGTATGCCGCTGGCCAGGGCGTAGCCCTCGGCGGCGGGGATGGCCGAGTCGGGAACCCCCATCACCATGTCCGCCGCGACCGGGTCGGTCGCCGCCAGCAACTGGCCCATGCGCCGGCGCACCCCGTGCAGCTCGGCGCCATAGAGCCGGGTGTCAGGCCGGGCCAGGTACACGAACTCGAAAATGCACAGTTTGGGGTCGATGCGCTCGGCCGGGAACGGCGTCAGCGACTGGTGCTCGTCGCCGTCGATGACCAGCATCTCGCCCGGGTTGAGCTCCCGGACGAAGGTGGCGCCGACCACGTCGAGGGCCGGGGATTCCGAGGCCAGCACCCAGCCCGCGTTGGCGGCCAGGCGGCCCAGGCACAGCGGCCGGAAGCCGTTGGGGTCCCGCACCCCAATCAGGCGGTCGTGATCGACCAGGACGAGGGAAAAAGCCCCCTCCAGGGTGGGCAGTACGCCGTTGAGGGCGTCCACGAGGTCGGCTTGGGGGCGTGCCTCCAGGTAGTGGGCCAGGAGCTCGGCAATGAGGTCACTGTCGGAGCCGACCACGCCGGGGAGCATTCCCGCCTCGGCCGCCAGCTGCCCGGTGTTGGTCAGGTTGCCGTTGTGGCCGAGCGCAAAACCGGTGGCGTCGAGGGAGCGGTAAACCGGCTGGGCGTTGTGCCAGGTACTGGTGCCGCTGGTCGAGTAACGGGTATGGCCCGCCGCCACGTGGCCCTGGAGGCTGGCCAGCTTGTACTCGTTGAAGACGTTGGCGACGAGGCCCATGTCCTTGATGACGACGATGTCGGTGCCGTCCGCTACCGCCATCCCGGCCGACTCCTGGCCGCGGTGCTGGAGCGCATAGAGGCCGTCATAGGTCAGATGGGCGACGGGCTGGCCCGGGGCGTAGACGCCGAAAACGCCACAGGCCTCACGCGGATGTTCTTGGTCGGAAGCCGCACCAGGCATCACGTTGGAACATTCTGACATGCCCGTGGGACCTACCGGCGCAGACCCCTAGCCTGGAGGCGGTGAGCACCGGTGATTGACCTCCACACCCACTCGACGGTCTCGGACGGGTCCGATCCGCCGGAGCGGATCCCGGAGCTGGCGGCCGCGGCCGGGTGCCGAGCGGTGGCGCTGACCGACCACGACCGGGTGGACGGGCTGGCGGCCGCGACGGCGCGGGCGTTGTCGATCGGGGTGGAGTTCGTTCGGGGCGTGGAGATCTCGTGCGAGCACCCGGGAACGATGCACCTGCTGGTGTACTTCCTCCCCGACGGCGAGGGGCCCTTGCAGGACGAGCTGGTCCGGCTGCAGAACTTCCGTGACTCCCGCAACCGGTTGATGGCGGACCTGTTGGGGCGATTGGGACTGCCGGTGACCTATGAGGAGATCCAGCAGGAGGCGGGAGGGATGGGCGCGGGGCGGCCCCACATCGCCGCCATCCTGGTGCGCAAGGGCATCGTGGGCAGCATCCAGGAGGCGTTCGACGTGTGGCTGGCCAAGGGCCGGCCGGGGTACATGGACAAGGAGCGGTTGGCGCCGGACGTGGCGGTGCGGCTGGCGGTGGCATCGGGGGGCGTTCCGGTATTGGCCCATCCGTTGAGCCTGGGGTTGTCGCCATTCGAAACCGCGGCGACGGTCGGAGAACTGGTGCCCGACGGCCTGGCCGGCGTCGAGTCGATCTACGGTAGGTACTCGGCGGACGAGCGTTCCGCCATGGCGACCCTGGCGGGGCGGTACGGGTTGGTTGCGACCGGCGGGTCGGACCACCACGGCCGCTACAAGCCGGACCTGCAAGTGGGCATCGGGCGGGGCGACCTGGATGTGCCTGACTCGGTACTCGACGAGCTGCGGGAGCGGATCCCGGCCCGTTCCGGGTAGGCGCCATTTGGCGTAGGCGCCATTTGGCAGGCGCCATTTGGCGAAGGCGCCGTTCGGCGAAGGCGCCGTTCGGCGAAGGTGCCGTTCGGCGAAGGTGCCGTTCGGCGTGGCCGGCCGAGCGTTTTGCCAAAAAGTGATGCCAGGACAACACTTTTTGGCAAAACGCTCCTCCACGAGCCCGCGGTTGGGGAGGCGGGGGGCCGGGGAGTCGGGCAGTCCGGCTCAGGACTGGGGCACGGCCATTCCGACGCCGACGCCGACACCGACACCGACACCGACACCGACGCCGACGCCGACGCCGACGCCGACACCGAGGGCGCGGGGCAGGGCGGCCCGCCACGCCTCGGTTGCCTCGGCCAGGGCCACGTCGAGCAGTCCCTCTACGACCAGGCGGTCGCCGCCCGCCACACCGAGCTGGCGGAGCGGCACCCCGGCTGTGGCGGCGGCGGCGACGACGGGAGCGACGCCTGCGGGCGCCACGCAGAGGAGGACCCGGGAAGGACCCTCACCGAATAGGGCCGAGTGGTCAGGCAGGCACTGGGCGGGCACCGTGAAGCCGACGCCGCTCTGGACCGCCATCTCGGCGAGCGCCACCCCGATGCCGCCGTCGGAGACGTCGTGGACCCCTTGGACCAAGCCGTCGCCGACCAGGTTGGCGGTGAATGTCACCAGCCGGGCGTGTAACTCGAGGTCCAGGGGGGCCAGGCGGCCGCCCCGGTGGCCGCGCGCCGTCAGGGCCCACCGGGAACCGCCGAGGCCCGGGTTCCCTTGGGCCCCGAGGAGGAGGATCGGGTCGCCGGCGACGAGGCCGACGGGCGGCGGTGGTGCCTCCAGGCGGTCGACGAGGCCCAGCACGGCCACCACCGGGGTGGGGTCGATGTCCCGGCCCCGGCTCTCGTTGTAGAGGCTGACGTTGCCCCCGATGACCGGGATGCCGAGGGCCACGCACGCCTCGGCCATGCCGTCGATGGACTCGGAGAGTTGCCACATGACCTCGGGATGCTCGGGGTTGCCGAAGTTGAGGCAGTTGACGAGCGCCGCCGGGTGGCCACCGACGCACGCCACGTTGAGGGCCGACTCAGCGACCACCAGGGCGGTGCCGAGCCGGGGGTCGAGGGCGCACCACCGCCCGTTGCCGTCGGTTGAGAGGGCCATGCCCCGGGTCCCGGCAGCCCCGGCCTCACCAGCCGCAGCCCCGGCCCCAGCCCCAGCCCCAGCCCCAGCCCCAGCCGCAGCCGCAGCCGCAGCCGCACCGGCAGTCGCACCCGCACCGGCAGCCCCGGCCGAAGCCCCGGCCCTGGCGGCAACCCCGGGCGCCTTCAGGCGCAGCAGGGCGGCGTCGCCCCCCGGGCCCACCACGGTGTTCAGGAACAATTGGTGGTCGTACTGCCGGTACACCCACGACGGGTCCATAAGCATCCCCAGCAGGTCGGCGCCGCACTCCTCGATAGTCGAAGGCGCCGGGAGCCGGCCCGGGTCACGGGCCGCCGCCGCGTCGAGGGCGGCCGCGGGCCGCAGGCGGGGCCGGTCGTAACAGGGGGCGTCCTCGTGGAGGCTGGCTGCCGGTACGTCGGCCAGTACCTCACCGTCCCACCCGTCGAGGATGCGCAGGCTGCCCCCCGTGGTCACCCGGCCGACCACCGTGGCCCGCACCTCCCAGCGCCCACAGCACTCCATCACCGCGTCCCGGTCCTCGGGGGTCACGATGGCCACCATGCGCTCCTGGCTCTCGCTGGTCATGATCTCGAACGGTTCCATGGCCGGTTCCCGCAGCGGCACCGCGGCCACGTTGACGTCCATCCCCACGCCGCCCCGCGACGCCGTCTCGCTGGTCCCGCACACCAGCCCCGCCCCGCCCAGGTCCTGGATGCCGACGACCAGATGGCGGTCCAGCAGCTCCAGGCACGCCTCGATCAGGCGCTTCTCCTCGAAGGGGTCGCCCACTTGGACGTTGGGGCGTTTGGCCGCCTCGACATCGGCGTCATCGCCGAATCCCGCCGATGCCAGGACGCTGACCCCGCCGATGCCGTCGCGCCCGGTGGTCGAGCCCAGCAGGAGGGCCAGGTTGCCGGCGCCCGACGCCTGGCCGAGGACCAGGCGGTCGACGGGGAGCACGCCGAGGCAGAGGACGTTGACCAATGGGTTCTCGGCGTAGCACTCGTCGAACACCAACTCGCCGCCCACGGTGGGAACGCCGACCGAGTTCCCATATCCCGAGATCCCGCTCACCACCCCGGTCGCGATCCAGCGGCTGCGGGGGTCCTCGAGGGGGCCGAAACGCAGCGGGTCCATCACCGCCACCGGCCGGGCGCCCATCGTGAAAATGTCCCGGAGGATCCCCCCGACACCGGTCGCGGCCCCCTGATAGGGCTCGATGGCCGAGGGATGATTGTGGCTCTCGATCCGCAGGGCGATGGCGAGCCCGTCACCGGCGTCGATGACGCCGGCGTTCTCACCCGGGCCGACCAACACGTGCGGTGCCTCGGTGGGCAGCCGGGACAGGTGGATCTTCGATGATTTGTACGAACAATGCTCGCTCCACATGACCGCATACATGGCCAGCTCGAGGTGGTTCGGTTCCCGTCCGAGGAGACGGGTGATGGCCTGCGCCTCGTCGTCGGTGAGGCCCAATGCCCGTGGTATGGCCATGTCCATGGAAGGCACGCTAGTGCGGCCAACGTTCGGTCCCGACCTCGCCACAACCACCGGCAAAATCCAAAAAAAGAAAGTTCTATCGACCAATACGGGTTGTGGAAGACTGACCATATGGCAGCCAAATCAAACAGTGGCAAAGCCCCCATGTCGCAAGCCCACAAGGACGCACTGGCCATTGGTCGTGAGGAGGGCCGGGCGGTGCGCCGGTACCTTGAGGCAATGGAGGCCCACAAACCCAAGCGGGGCCGGAAGCGGAACCCGGATACGATCGAAAAAAGGCTCCAGCAGATCGAGGAGAAAATCGAATCGGCGGACGCCCTGACCAGGGTTCACCTCGTCCAGGAGCGGCTCAACCTCACCAGCGAGTTGGCCAACAAGGACGCCGCCGTCGACCTGGTGGCGCTGGAGGAGGGCTTCATCAAGGCGGCCAAGAACTACTCGGAGCGCAAGGGGATCACTTACGCCGCCTGGCGGGAGGCGGGCATCGACGCCTCGGTCCTGCGTAAGGCGGGCGTCCGGCGCGGCGCCGGAGACCTGTAGATCTTCAGACGGCAGCGGTCGTGACCGCGGGGGCTGACGCCGCGGCTACCGGGGCCGGCCGGCGCACCTTGAGTAGCGACCGCAGCATCCCCACCCCGTCGGCCGACCCCAGTAAGGCGTCAGAAGCGCGCTCGGGATGGGGCATCAGACCCACGACATTTCCGGCCGCATTGGAAATGCCAGCGATGCAATCCATGGAGCCATTGGGGTTGTCCACATACCTCACGACGATGCGATCCTCGGCCTTCAACTCATCCAAGGTGGCACGATCACAGGTGTAGTTGCCCTCAAAGTGGTTGATGGGAACGGTTAAACGCTGCCCGGGCATGAGGTCACTGGTCAATACCGAGCGCGAGGACACGACCTCCAAGCCGACCGGCATGCACAGGAAGGTCAGCCCGCGATTCTTCTGCAGCGCTCCGGGAAGCAGTCGGGCCTCGGTGAGAATCTGAAAGCCATTGCAGATGCCGACGACGGCGCCGCCGTCGGCTGCGAAGGAGGCGATGGCGGGCATGATCGGAGAGAAACGGGCAATGGCGCCGGGCCGGAGGTAGTCGCCATGGGCGAAACCGCCGGGGAGGACGACAGCGTCGACGGGGCCCAGTTGGGTCGCCCCGTGCCAGATGAGATGGGCCTCGCCCCCGAGGCTGTTGATCGCCTCCACCACATCGTGTTCGCAGTTGCTGCCCGGGAACAGCACCACGCCGATGGAGGCGGTCATGGCGCCACCACCGTCACCAGCGCGTCCTCGATCACGGGGTTGGTCAGGAACCGCCGGCACAGGTCATCCACCTGGTCCCGGGCCACCGCCTCGCTCTCGGCCGTGATCGAGAACCGGATGGCCTTGCCGGTTCGGACCCCGTGCACCTGTTGGAACCCCAGCGCCGGCAGGGCCCGCTCGATCGTCGCCCCTTGCGGGTCGGCGATGCCGGGGCGCAGCGCCACTTCCACGAGAACGTCGAATGTCACGCGCCGCCCCCCGGCCAGTCGGCCAGCGATAAGCCAGTCAGGCGCTCGTAGGCCTCCCGATACCGGCTCGCAGTGGCGGCCACGACGAGGTCGGGTAGCGCCGGCGGCGGCGGCGACTTGTCCCACCCCGATGCCTCCAGCCAGTCCCGCAGCGGTTGCTTGTCGAACGACGGCGGCGTGGTGCCCGGTTCCCACTCGTCGGCGGGCCAGAAACGCGACGAGTCCGGGGTCAGCACCTCGTCGCAGATGGCCAGTTCCCCGTCGATGAACCCCAACTCGAACTTGGTGTCAGCCACGATGATCCCCCGCTCGGCCGCCCACGCCGCCCCCCGCCGGTACGCCTCCAGGCTGATCTCCTGGGCCAGTTTGGCTGTCGCCGCCCCGACCAAATCGGCGGCGGCGGCGAAGGAGATGTTCTCGTCATGGCCGACCGTCGCCTTGGTCGAGGGCGTGAACACCGGCTCCGGCAACCGCTCCGACTGCCGCATCCCGCCCGGGAGACGCTGGCCGTGCATGGTCCCCGAGCGGCGGTACTCGGCCCACGCGGAGCCCGACAGGTAACCCCGGACCACGCACTCGATGGGGAGCATCGAGGCCTTTCGGACCACCATGACCCGCCCTTCAAGGCCCTCCGGCTGGGGGGCGTCCGCGGGCACGTCCAAGCTCAGCAGGTGGTTGGGGGCCACCTCCGCCAGCTGGCCCAGCCAGAAGGCGCTGAGCGCCGTCAGCACCCGGCCCTTGTCCGAGATGGGCTCGGCCATGACGACATCGAAGGCCGAGATCCGGTCCGAGGTCACCAGCACCAGGCGGTCGCCGCCGAGGTCGTAGATCTCCCGCACCTTGCCCGACGACACGTGCTGCCAGCTCACGGCGCTCCTTTCGAAATCTCAGGGGGCCCTGGCACCGCGGCCAGCGCCTCGAACACCCGCCCGCTGTGGCGCAGGCTGCGCCGCAGGTCGAACGCCTCGTCCAGCGCCACCTTGTCCAGGGTGACGTCGGGGTCGGCCTCCAGCACCTCGCGGAACCGCCGCCCCTCGGTCCACGCCACCACTGCGTCGCGCTGCACGATGCGGTAGGCGGCGTCGCGGGTGAGGCCCGATCCGACGAGGGCCAAAAGCACGGGCTGGCTGAACACCAGCCCGTACGACCGATCCAGGTTGGTCAGCATCTGGTCGGGGAAAATGACCAGCCCCCGGATCAGGGCCGTCATCTTGACCATCAGGTAGTACGCCAGCGCGGCGGCGTCGGGGAGGATCACGCGCTCAACAGAACTGTGGGATATGTCGCGTTCATGCCACAGCGCCACGTCCTCCAGTCCGGTCCCCAGGTAACCGCGCAACACCCGGGCCAGGCCCGAGAGCTGCTCCGACTTGATCGGGTTGCGCTTGTGGGGCATGGCCGAGCTGCCCTTCTGCCCCACCCGGAATGCCTCCTCCACCTCCCGGACCTCGGTGCGCTGCAGATGGCGGATCTCGGTGGCCATCATCTCGATCGACGCTCCGACCGAGGAGCACGCCCAGAGGAACTCGGCGTGGCGGTCCCGGGCGATGACCTGGGTGGCGGGAACCGGCGTCAACCCCAGGGCCGCGCACACCTCGTCCTCGACCGTGGGGTCGATGTTGGAGTAGGTCCCGACGGCACCCGACAGCTTGCCCACCGCCACCGCCCGGCGGGCCGCCACCAGGCGCTGGCGGTCCCGGTCCGCCTGCAGGGCCCACAGGGCCAGCTTGCGCCCGAAGGTGGTGGGCTCGGCGTGGATGCCGTGGGTGCGGCCGACCATCGGGGTGTCGCGGTGCTCGACGGCGCGGGCTCGCAGCGCTTCGATCAAAGCGCTTGAGGCCCCGATGAGGAGGTCGGCGGCACCGGTCAGGGCGACGCACCACGCGGTGTCGACAACGTCGCTGGACGTGAGGCCGTAGTGGACCCATTTCCCCGCCTCGCCGCCGATGCGGTCCTGGACGACATCGACGAACGCCGCCACATCGTGGTCGGTGACCGTCTCCCGCTCGGCGACGGCTGCGACGAGCTCGTCGTCTACGGCCGGGGACCGCTGGCGGATGGCGGCGGCGTCCGCGGCCGGGATAACCCCGAGCCGGGCCCAGGCCTCGTCCACCAGGATCTCGATCTCGAGCCAGCGGGCCAGCTTGGCGGCGTCGGTGAACAGATCGGCCATGGCGGGCAGGGAGTAGCGGGGGATCATGTGGCCTTCCAGCCATCGCGGTAGGCCACCAACTGCGTCGCCAGGGTGGCGTCGCCGAGGGCCAGGATCTCCACGGCCAGCAGGGCGGCGTTGGCGGCCCCGTCCACCGCCACCGTGGCCACCGGGACCCCCCGGGGCATCTGCACCACGGCGTAAAGGGCGTCGATCCCCGACAGGGCACTCCCCGACAGGGGGACGCCGATCACCGGCAGGATGGTGTGGGCGGCCACCACCCCGGGCAGGGCGGCGGCCATGCCGGCGCCGCAGATGAGGACGCCGTAGCCGTTCTCCCGAGCCGTGCGGGCGAAGCCGGCCACCACGTCGGGGTTGCGGTGAGCCGACATGACGTGCTCGGTGGCCTCGAGGCCGAAGGACTTGAGCAGTTCCGTGGCCTGGGACATCCGGGCCTGGTCGCTGGCCGACCCCATCAGTACTGCGACCTTCACGTCCGTATTCCTCCTGTGATGGCCCGGGCCGCGATGTCGCCGCGGTAGTGCCGGCCCGGCCATTCGATGGCGGCCGCGGCCGCGTAGGCCCGGTCCCGGGCGGTGGGTAGGTTGGCGCCCTGGGCGGCGACGCTGAGGACCCGGCCGCCGGCGGTCCTCAAGCCCTGGGGGCTGCTGTCGACAGCCGCGCTGTAGAGCTGCACGCCCTCCATCGTGGCCGCTGCGGGGAGGCCAGTGATGACATCCCCCGTCCTGGGCGAGGCCGGGTAGCCCTCGGCGGCCAGCACCACGCATACCGCGGCCGCATCCCTGTCGAAGGTGGGCGGGGCTTTGGTGCTCAGCGACCCCCCCGCCGCGGCCGCCAGGACCTCGGCCACGTCGCCTTGCCAGCGGGGCAGGAGGACCTGGGTTTCGGGGTCGCCGAAGCGGACGTTGAACTCCAGCACCCTGGGGCCGTCGGCGGTGAGCATGATCCCGGCGTAGAGGACGCCCCGGTAGTCGATCCCCTGGTCCCGCAGCGCGGCCAGGGTGGGAAGGACGGCCCGGTCCATGACCTCGTCGATGAGCTCCGTGCCGGCGCCGGGGACGGGCGAGTAGGCGCCCATCCCGCCGGTATTGGGTCCGGTATCGCCTTCCCCCACCCTTTTGAAGTCCTGGGCCCCGGCGAGGGGCAGCGCGGTGACGCCGTCGCAGATGGCCATGACCGACAGTTCGTCGCCGGTCAGGCCTTCCTCGATCACGACCCGGCGGCCGGCGTCGCCGAAGGCGGTCCCGGCCAGCTTGGCCCGGACGTCGTCGATGGCCTCCGCGATCGATGCCGTGACCAGCACCCCTTTCCCCGCCGCCAGGCCATCGGTCTTGACGACGTAGGGGCCGCTGGCCCGGGCGCGGAGGAAAACCACCGCTTCCTCCTCGGTGGTGAAGGTGCCGTGGGCGGCGGTCGGGACCCCGGCTCTAACCAGGAGCTGCTTCATCCACGCCTTGGAACCCTCCACCTGGGCGCCGTCGGCCCCGGGGCCGAAGACCAGCCGGCCCTGGGCCCGCAGCCGGTCGCCCAGCCCCTTGACGAGGGGCATCTCGGGTCCGATGACGAACAGGTCGGCGTCGATCTCCTCCGCTGGTGCCGGGGTGCACGTCAGCGCGGGCGTCAGCGCCGGTATGCCCGGGTTGCCGGGCGTCACCACGACCGTCGCGGTGCGGTTGAGGGCCACCGCCAGGGCGTGTTCGCGCGCCCCGGACCCGACGACACACACCTTCATGAATCGAAGTGCACCAGCTGGTCGCGGCCCGGCCCGACACCTACCAGCCGGATCGGAACACCGACCTGATCGGCCAGGAAGTTGACATAGTCCTTGGCCTCGGCGGGCAACTGGCTCATCTCGGTCACCTCGGTCAGATCCGTCTGCCAGCCCGGCAGCGCCTGGTATACCGGCTTGACCTCGTGGAGGACCGTCTGGTGGTACGGCAGATGGCGGTGACGTTCGCCGTCGTGGTCGTAAGCCACGCACACCTTCAAGGTGGCGAAGGTGTCCAGCACGTCCAGCTTGGTCAGGGCGATCTCCGACAGCGAGTTGAGCCGCACCGCGTGGCGGACCATCACCGCGTCGAACCACCCGGGACGCCGGCGGCGGCCGGTCACGGTGCCGTACTCGTGGCCCCGGTCGACCAGGGTGGTGCCGACCTCGTCGAACTGCTCGGTCGGGAACGGGCCCGCCCCGACCCGGGTGCAATAGGCCTTGGCGATGCCGATGACCCGGCTGATGTCCCTCGGCCCGATGCCGGCACCGACGCAGGCACCTCCAGCGACGGGGTTGGAGGAGGTGACGAAGGGATAGGTCCCGTGGTCGAGGTCGAGGAAGGTGGCCTGGGCGCCCTCGAGCAGCACGTCCTGGCCCGCCTCCAGCGCCTCGTGGATCAGGCTGACGCAGTCGGCGATCATCGGAGCCATCCGGGGGGCGTATTCGTCGAGGTACCGCTTGGCGATGTCGTCGGCGGACAGGGGCAGGCGGTTATAGACCTTGGCCAGGATCTGATTCTTCTCCTTCAGCACCACGTCCAGCTTCTGGCGGAAGATCTTGGGGTCGAGCAGGTCCTGGACCCGCAGCCCCACCCGGGACGCCTTGTCGGCGTAGGCGGGGCCGATACCCCGCTTGGTCGTACCCAGCTTGTTGCGGCCCAGGTAATGCTCGGTGATGGCGTCGAGCTCCTGGTGGTACGGCATGATCAGATGGGCATTGCCGGAAACCCGCAGCCGGGAGCAGTCGATGCCCCGCCCCGTGAGCAGGTCGATCTCCTCCAGCAGAACTCCAGGATCGACGACCACCCCATTGCCGATGATGGGCGTGATGTGAGGATAGAGGACCCCGCTCGGGAGCAGCTGTAGGGCGAAGGACTCGTCGCCCACGACAATGGTGTGGCCGGCGTTGTGGCCACCTTGATAACGGACGACCAGGTGCATTTCCCGGGCCAGCAGATCGGTCAGCTTGCCCTTGCCCTCGTCGCCCCATTGGGTACCGACGACCACAGTGGCGGGCACGCGTCTGCTCCTCGGGAGATTTCCTGCGGTCCTCAGAGCATACCGGCAACGGCGCCGACCCGGGTGTGGCGGCGGTCAGGCGGGCGGGGCGCCAGCGTCGATCTTCTGGGGGGGGCCGGTGTCGGCCGCCTCGAGCCGGATGAGGCGGAAGTAGTCAACCGCGTCCTCGATCGAGGGTTGCGCTGCCAGCGGGCGGCCCTCGGCGCGGCGCCACCGTGCCCCTTCTGCCCCGGGCGAAGCGGCGCTCATCGCCGGGATCAGGGTTGGGAGCGGCGGCAGCGGCGGGAGCGGCAGGGCCGGGGCCGGGGCCGGGGCCGAGGCCGAGGCCGGGAGGGCCGGGGTGGCCGGGGCCGAGGTCGGGGCCGAGGTGGCCGGGGCGGTCACCACCCGAGGCCGGGTGGCCGCCGGCCCGTCCGTGCTTGGCACCTGCGGGGCCTGGGCGGGCGCGGCGGTGGCGGGCACCGGTGGGGCGGGCCGGTCAAACACCGAGCGCTCCGGGAGGCCGCCGCGGGGGGACCTGGCGGCCGGCCCCACCGGTCCCACGGGAGCCGCGGCGGCGGCACCGGCGGCGGGCCGGATCCCGTTCCCGGTGGCCAGGGTGGCGGCCGCCGCCGCTCTGGCGGCCGCCTTCGCCAGCGCAGACGCCGGCTGCACGTTGCCGCCGGAACGGGCCGGGCCTGGCATCGCCGGACCGGTGTCGGCATCGGCTGCCGGTTCCAGAGGCTTGAGGCTCGGACGGCGTCGGTTGGCGAGGCCCACCAGTACCCCCACCGCGCAAAGCATCAACCCGCCCACGACCGGCACCACCAGCGGCCGGCCGTGGTGGCTGGCCGGCTGGCGTCGCAGAGGCACCTGAGCAACGCCGGCGCCACCGGTCACGCCTCCCGCGAGGGCCGGAGCGGCGTACGGCAGCGTCGGCGCGTAGGTGTCGGGAGGCGCCACCGGGGCCCCAACCGAAGGCAGCTTCACCGTCGGCCCCGGCGACGAATGCACCGCCGCCTTGGGCGGGGCCGGGGGAATGGCGCCCGCCTGTTGCGCCTGGTTCAAGAACAACGACAGATCCGGCGTCGCCGGCGTGTTCGACGCCGTCACCGTCGTCGTGGTGGTGGTGACCACGACCGGTTGGCCGACGGGACCGACGGTGGTCGTGGGGGCGGGCGGCAGCGCCACGTTGGCACCGGCGGCCCCCGACGAGGCACTCAACACGGTGGACGGGGTCGACGTGCCATCCGCCCCGGGGCGGAAGGCGGTGACGATGTAGGAGAAGCTGCCGCCCGCCGTGGTGCCGCTGTCCTGGACGCTCGTTCCCTGGAGGAAGGGCGCCACCGTCTTGTTGCCCCCCGGGCCGGAGCGCATGACCTGGTAGCCAATCACATCGGGCTCCGGATTAGGCGCCCAGGACACGGTGACGGTCATGTCG
This sequence comes from uncultured Actinomycetota bacterium, assembly GCA_963791545.1. Taxonomy (GTDB): domain Bacteria; phylum Actinomycetota; class Acidimicrobiia; order Acidimicrobiales; family Palsa-688; genus JALYXV01. Next base: position 39,093 of record CAWBSR010000006.1, on the reverse strand, counting down.
CCGTTGACCTGGGCCCTCACGCTCCTCGGCGCGGCCGGGCGGACTCCGACGCTGAAGTTGGTCGTGGCCGTCGACGACCGCTGGGCGCAACCCAGCACCCCGCACTCGTTGCCGGTGACGGTGGCGGCCACGCTGTAGGGACCGTTGCGGGTGACGACGGGGGTGAAGGAGAAGTTGGTGGCACCGACACCGACGGTGGCGCCGCAGTCGGCGGCGTGGGCACACGAATAGGTCAGGCTGCTGCCCGTGGCCACCACCTGTATGTCGGTGAGCACGTTGTTCTCGGCCAGGCCCCCCCCGATATGGGCGTTGCCGGCGATCGCGACCGGCGCCGAGGTGACCCCGCCGGTGAATGTCTGGCCCGCCCCGGGGCCGGTGATCACGATGTTGGTCGCGGCCGCCGAGGCGGGCGCCGCGGGCCCGAGCACCGTCACACCCATCACCGCCGCGGCTGCGATCGCGCAAAGCAGGCGGCTCCGCCTCATACCGGCTTCACGTCCTGGGCCCAGGTGGCCCGGACGACCAGGCGCTGGGCCGCGGAACCCCTCGGATTGCAGGTGGTGAGGGTGAGGGAGCGCACGGTGGTCGTGGCCAGCACCGAGATGTCGGTGGGGACAACCACGTACGGGGCTTGGGATACGTGATAAACGCAGCCTCCCAGCGGTGTGTCCAACTCGATGGTGTCGCCCGGCTGCAGCCTGTCGAGGTTGGCGAAGGGCTTGCCGTAGGTGGTGCGGTGGCCGGCGATGGCGACGTTGCCGGCCTCGCAGGGCAACGGGGTGGCTTCGTAGTGACCCGCCCCCGCCTGCAGGGCGCTCTCGGTGGTTCCCTGGACCACGACCATGTCCACCCCGAGGGCGGGAATCTTGATACGCGTCAGACTGTCGCCGATCGCCACCCGGTGGGCCCGGTAGGCGTCGCCCAGCGGCTTGCTGGTCAGCTGCCGCCCCAGCCGGGCCTGCAGGCGGTCCTGCCACAGGTTGGTCAGGAACGGATAGCCGATCACCGCAACGCCGGCCACCACCAGGGCGATCGAGACCCCCGAGATCAGCCGGCGCTTCCAATCTCTCGGACCCGGGTCCACGGAGCGCCGGGCCCCGAAGACCGCCGGGCGCGCCACGCGTGCCCGAAGGTCCTCAAGGCGCACCCTCATCGTGTCCCTCAGGCGATCGCCCCGGTCAGCGAGGCGTCCGGGCGCCCCGGCGAGCCAGGAGCGTGCGCCGAGTCACGTAACCGGCCACCACCAGCCCGAGGCCGATCGGCAGCAGGGGCTGATCAGAACCGGTAAGGGGCAGCCGGGCCAGAAGGGTCCCGGTGGTGATGATCTGCGTTGTCGTCGTGGTGGCCGCGGCGGCGGTGGTCGTGGTGGTGATGACCGCGGCATTGCCCCCGACCGCGCTCTGGGCGTGGGCCAGATGAAGGCTGATGCCGCCATTGACCCCTTTCAGCAGGTCGATTCCTACGCCGTCGGCGACCGCACTGACCGAGCCGTCGGTGTTGGTGTGGGTGCTCCCCGCCCCAAGCGAGATGGTCGACTCGAGCGGCGTGCCCGCCAGCAGCGTGATGGGCGCACCCAGGCGGATCGGGACCACGATCCCCAGCAGCTTGACGGTGACCAGGGCGGGATCGAAGGTGGCCGTGCTGGCACCGGTCGAGCGGTTGAAGGTGCTGGTGGCCTGGGCGGCGCCCACGGTGATGGACAGCAGGCCGTTCGGGCCTAGGGCAGGCAGCACTTCAACGGTGGCCCCATGGGCCATGGAGTCGGCAACGACCGTTCCCGCGCTGGTGACCACCTGGGAAGCGGTGTCGCCCACCTTGACCACCACCAGGTTGGTGGCGTTCTGGAGGGCGGTGATCAGGCTGCTTACCGGCGCCGTCGGGCTGATACCGAGACCACCGAGCAACTGCGTCACCGTGGTGCCCAGGACCGGCTGGACGATCGACTGGACCGTCGCCACGACCGTGCCCAGGAGCTGGTCAGCGAAGGGGACCAGGGCGTTCAGTAGGGGCTGCAGGAGCCTGAGGACGGTGCTGAGAGCCTGGACGTTGAGGTCGGCGATATTGGAGCTGGCCACGGCACCGGGGGTCGCGGCCATGGTCGAGCTGGCCGACTGCGAACACGCCAGAGCCAGGTTGAGGATTCCCGTCAGCGGGAGGTTCAGACCGCATGCCTTCGGCGGGGCCGAGTCCTGGCCCGCGCCTACCGCGTCGGCGACACTGGTGGTTTGCGTGATCAGGGCCACGCCCGCACCGTCGGCGTGGGCTTTGGGCGAGGAGTCGGCCTCGGCGTTGGTGTTGGAGACGGTGAGGCTGGTCCCGAACAAGCTGAGCTTCAAGGCCTGGGCCGCCGCGGTACCCGCGAACACCTCCGGGGTGCCGGCCTTCAGAGGGGCGGAGGCCGCCGCCGAGGCAGTCACGCCGGACATCAGCGCCCCGACCACCAGACCAGAGACGCCGAGCGCACAAAAACGACGGAACACCTTCATCGCAGACATACCCCTCGCACCCGTGCCCATTGGGACGGGACGAGACAGTACTACCTACTTCGGATTGGCGCTATCTCTGCCTGTCCTAGACCGCGTTTCTCCCAAAATCGGAAACGAACGGATAAAGACATCCGATGGGACCGAACCTCGCTGCCATTACCGCAGGAGTGTTGCGCCCGAGCCGCGCCCGCGAGGCGCTAGCGCAGGACCAAGCCTTGGGCGGGCTCGATGGTCCCATCCCCCGTCATCAGGGGCGCCCCGGTGTCGACCGTCACCACCGAACCCTCGCTGTACTTACTCTCCAGTAACGCCAAGGCCAATCGGTCCGCGATCTCCCGTTGGATGAGTCGCTTGAGAGGCCGGGCACCGTAAGCCGGGTCGTAGCCGCGGTGGCCCAGCCAGGACACCGCGGAGTCGCTTACCACCAAACCCAGGCGGCGGGCGGCCAGCCGCTTCTCCAAGCCGGTCAGCTGAATCGTCACAATGGCTGCTATGTCCGACTCTGAAAGAGAGCGGAACCGGACAATGTCATCTATCCGGTTCAAGAACTCGGGCTTGAACGCCTCCCTTACGTCGCCCTGATAATTGGACGTCATGATCAAAACCGCGTTTGAGAAGTCCACGGTTCGGCCCTGACCATCCGTGAGCCGCCCATCGTCCAAAACCTGCAACAGGATTCCGAACACATCCGGGTGGGCTTTTTCGACCTCGTCCAGCAGCACCACCGCATACGGACGCCGCCGGACCGCCTCGGTCAGCTGGCCGCCCTCGTCGTAGCCGACATAGCCCGGGGGGGCGCCGATCAGCCGGGCGACAGAGTGCTTCTCCATGTACTCACTCATGTCGATGCGGACCATGGCCCGCTCGTCGTCGAAGAGGAAGTCGGCCAGGGTGCGGGCCAGCTCGGTCTTGCCGACGCCGGTGGGCCCGAGAAACAGGAAGCTCCCGATGGGGCGGTTGGGGTCCGACAGGCCTGAGCGGCTGCGGCGGATGGCGTTGGCCACTGCCGTCACCGCCTGGTCCTGGCCGATGACCCGGCGGCGCAGCATGTCCTCCATGCGCACCAGCTTGGCCACCTCGCCCTCCAGCAGCCGGGAAACGGGCACGCCAGTCCACTTGGACACCACCTCGGCGATGTCCTCCTCGTCGACCTCTTCCTTCAGCATCTTCTTGTCGGCCTGCAGCTCCGCCAGGCGCTTGGTGGCCTCGTCGACGCGGCGCTCGAGCTCCGGGATCTGGCCGTAGCGGATCTCGGCGGCCCGGTTGAGGTCCTGCTCCCGATCGACGGCGTTGCGCTTGGACTCCAGCTCCTCCTTCAGGACTCGGATAGTGGCGATGGCGTCCTTCTCGCCCTGCCAGTGGGCCTTCATCCCATCCGAGGTCTCCTGCAGGTTGGCCAGCTCCTCGTCCAGCTTGGCCAGCCGCTCCACCGAGGCCAGGTCGGTTTCCTTCTCGAGAGCCACCCGCTCGATCTCCAGCTGGCGGATCCGCCGCTCGACCACGTCGATCTCGGTCGGCATGGAGTCGATCTCGATGCGCAGCCGGCTGGCCGACTCGTCCATGAGATCGATGGCCTTGTCGGGGAGGTAACGCCCGGTGATGTACCGGTCGCTCAGCACCGCCGCCGCCACCAGGGCGGCGTCTTGGATGCGCACGCCATGGTGGACCTCGTAGCGCTCCTTCAGGCCCCGCAGGATGGCGATCGAGTCCTCGACCGACGGCTGCCCCACGTACACCTGCTGGAAGCGCCGCTCCAGGGCGGCATCCTTCTCGATGCTCTTGCGGTACTCGTCGAGGGTGGTGGCGCCGATCATGCGCAGCTCGCCCCGGGCCAGCATCGGCTTGAGCATGTTGCCGGCGTCCATGGACCCCTCGGCGGCGCCCGCGCCGACCACCGTGTGCAGCTCGTCGATGAAGGTGATGACCTCGCCACCAGAGTCCGCGATCTCCTTGAGGACCGCCTTCAGCCGCTCCTCGAACTCGCCGCGGTACTTGGAGCCCGCCACCATCGAGCCCAGGTCGAGGGAGAGCAACCGCTTGTTCTTCAGGCTCTCGGGGACGTCGCCCTCCACGATGCGCCGGGCCAGGCCTTCCACGATGGCGGTCTTGCCCACGCCGGGCTCGCCGATGAGGACGGGGTTGTTCTTGGTCCGGCGGGACAGCACCTGGATGACCCGGCGGATCTCCTCGTCCCGGCCGATGACGGGGTCCAGCTTGCCCTTGCGGGCCTCCTCGGTCAGGTCCCGCCCGTACTTCTCCAGGGCCTGGTACTGCTCCTCGGGGTCCTGGCTGGTGACCTTGTGGCTCCCCCGGACGTCCTTGAGGGCGGCCAGCAGGTCGTCCCGGCTGACCCTGAGCAGGGCCGCCATGGCCAGCAGTATGTGCTCGATCGAGAGGTACTCGTCGCCCAGGCCGGTGCGCTCCCCGTCGGCCCGGTTGAGGGCCTCCCGTAGGTCCCGGCTCATCTGGACCTCGGACTTGCCGCCCGCCCCGGCGTAGCTGCGGGGCAACTTGGCGAGGGTTTCCTCGATGCGGTTGCGCAGCGGAAGCGGGGCCAGGCCGACCTTGGCCAGCACCGGCAGGACCACGGTCGACTCCTGGCCCAGCATGGCCAGCAGGAGATGGTCCGGAGTTACCTCGGCGTTGTTACGGCTGCGAGCCGACTCGGCCGCGGCGTTGAAGGCTTCCTGGGTCTTCAGCGTCCAGCGGTTGGGATCGAGAGCCATTCTTCTTCGTCCTCCTCAGGAAACTTTAGTCCAATATTATCAACTTTCCCTCGATAAGGGGCGGGTGGGGACTAACCGGGAACTGCCCACGAACTGCCTATTGCAGCAACTTGCCTACCGGGCGAGTCCGTGCCTGGCGGGTAGGCACGAACCTCAGGGCGCAGATGGCGGGCGGCCGGGCCAAAATGGGCGATCACCGCTTCCTGGCTGGTTTGCGACGGACGCCGAGTGGCCCCGGTCCGGGTCGCCACCCTTCCGTGGGAGGTCTCGGTCGGCCTGCTCGGGCAGGACAGCGTCGAGGGGGCCATCCTGATGGAAACCGCGTTCCTGGTCCACACCTTCGGCATGCGCTTCCCGATCGACGTCGCCTTCTGCGACCGGGGATTACAGGTCCTGGCCGTGGTGACCATGGGACGGCGCCGGCTGGCCCGACCCCGCATCCGGGCCCGGGTGACGGTGGAGGCCCGGGCCGGCGCCTTCGCCCATTGGGGTCTGGGGGCCGGCAGCCGCCTCACCGTCGAGGACGACCCGGCCTAGGCGGGGGCCAGAAGCCGCAGGAGGCGGCGGCCGCCCCGGAGGGCTATCGGGCGGGGCGCCAGGGGACGGGAGAGTTCTTGACCGGCACCAGGTCCCGGCGGTACTGGCGGTGGGTGCGGGCCACCGCCTCGGCGGCCTCTTCCTCAGCCTTGGCCAGCTCCCGGCGCAACCGGGTCACCTCGTCCTCCAGATCCATGACCCGGCGCACCCCTTCCAGGTTGAGACCGTGGTTGGTCAACTCCTGGATGCGGCGCAGCCGTTCCAGGTCACGCTCGCTGTAGCGGCGGCTACCGCCGCCGGTGCGGGCCGGATCAACCAGGCCCTTGCGTTCGTAGATCCGCAACGTCTGCGGATGGACCCCGGCCAGCTCGGCGGCGACGGAGATGACGTACACGGCTCGGGTGGAAAGTCTGCGGTCAGGCATGCTCACACCCCCAGGTGGGCTCGGGGCGAACCGCCGTCGCTATCGTTCGCCGACGCCAAGGCCTCGATGGCCTCGCGCTCGGCGGCGGACAGCCGCTGGGGCACTGCCACCTCGACGGTCACCAGAAGGTCACCGGCGCCGGTTCGGGCCGGCACGCCGTGCTCCTTCACCCTGAAGATCTTTCCCGACCGGGTACCCGGTGGAACCTTGAGGTTGATCGGCTTGTCCAGGGTCGGCACCGTGATGGTGGCGCCCAGCGCCGCCTCGGGGAAGCTTATGGGCACCGACAAGGTGAGATTCTTGCCCTGGCGGCCGAACAACTGATGTTGGCTGGTGTGGACGGTGACGAACAGGTCGCCCGACGGCCCTCCGTTGGCCCCGGCGCCCCCCCGGCCCTTGACCCGGATCCGCTGGCTGTCCTCGACACCCGCCGGGATCCGAACCTTGACCTGGCGGCCCCTACGTTCCACCCCTTTGCCGAAGCAGTTGCGGCACGGGGTCTCAACCTTCATGCCGGTCCCGCCGCAGTCACGGCACGGCTGGCTGAAGGAGAACAGGCCCTGGTTGTCGTTGATGACGCCCCGGCCGCCGCACTTGGAACAGATGACCGGGCTGGTGCCCGGCGCCGCCCCGGTTCCCCCGCACATCGAGCACGCCACATCGCTGGTGACGTTGACGGTGGCGGTTACCCCGTTTACGGCGTCCAGGAACGAGAGATGGAGCTGGGCCTCGAGGTCCTCGCCCCGCCGGGGCCCGGGCGGGTTGCTGGTGCCCCGGCCGCCCGCGTTGCGGGTGGCGCGCCCGAAGATGCCGCCCAGCAGGTCGGTCAGGTCGTCGGTCGAGAAGTTGGCGGAGAAGCCGCCCGGGCCGGCGCCGCCTCCCGAGAAGGCGTTGCTGATGGGCCCGAGCCGGCGGACCTCGTCATACTCCTTGCGCCGGGCGGCGTCGCCGAGCACATCGTAGGCGGCCGAGATCTCCTTGAACTTGTCCTCGGAACCGGGGTTGGCGTCGGGGTGATACTGCTTGGCCAGCTTCCGGTAGGCGCGGGTGATGTCCTTGTCCGGCGCCGTGTCGCTCACGCCGAGGATCTTGTAGTAGTCCTTCTCGAACCACTCCCGCTGCGGGGCCATGGCTTGTCAACCTCTCACTTTTACCATTGCCGCCCGCAGGACCCGACCTTTCCAGAGGTAGCCGGCCCGCAGGACCTCGACGACTTCGGGGCCGGCGGGTCCGCTGTCACCGGGCTCATGAGCCACGGCGTCGTGAACGGTGGGGTCGAATGTCACCCCCACCGGATCGATGCGCTCCAACCCTTCTCGTTCCAGGGCCTCGAAAAGAGCCGTCCAGATCTGCTTGACCTCTTCCCCGCCACCGTGGGCGATGGCCAGGTCGGCGGTGTCGCAGACAGGCAGCAGCTTGCTGACCAGGGTCCCGGCGGCGCGCTCCACGTGCTCACGCTGCTGCTTCTCCACCCGCTTCTTGTAGTTCTCGAAGTCGGCCTGGAGCCGGCGGAGGGCGTCGAGGTACTCGTCGCGCTCGCGGGCGATGGCGGCTACCCCGAGGTCGACCTGGACCTCGGCGGCGGCCACCGCGGCGTCGAGGTCGGCGGCCGCCTCGGCCATCTCGGCGGCCAGATCGGCGGCTGCCTGGGCGGTACCCGCCGCGGTGGCGGCGCCGGTGGCCTCATCGGAGCCGGCACCGGCATCAACGACCGGATCGCCGCCCGCGCCCGGGTCCTGTGGTTCGGCGCTGGTCATTTGCCATGCTCGTCGACGATCTCGGCATCGACGACCTCGTCGTCGTTGGCATGGGCGCCATCGGGCCCCGCCCCGGCGCCCGACGGCGAGCCGCTGGAGGCGGCGGCGTTGGTGTTGCCGTTGACCCCGGCCGCCTCGTAGAGCCGCTTGCCCAACTCCTGGACGCCGGCCGCCAGAGCGTCGGTGGACCGCCGGATGGGCTCGATCTCGGTGCCCCCGAGGGCGTCCTTCAGCGCCTTGAGGTCGGCTTCGACCCGCTCCTTCTCGGTACCCACGTACTCGATGGCCTGGTCTTTCAGCATCTTCTCGGTCTGGTACACCAGGCTGTCGGCGTTGTTGCGGATCTCCGCTTCCTCACGGCGGCGGCGGTCCTCCTCGGCGTGGGCCTCGGCGTCGCGGACCATGCGCTCGATCTCGTCGCGGTTATGGGCCGACTGACCGGTGATGGTCATCGACTGCTCCTTGGATGTCGCCTTGTCCTTGGCCGAGACGTGCACGATGCCGTTGGCGTCGATGTCGAAGGTGACCTCGATCTGGGGGATGCCCCGGGGGGCCGGGGGCAGGTCGACCAGCTGGAACTTGCCCAGCGTCTTGTTGTACATGGCCATCTCCCGCTCACCCTGCAGGACGTGGATCTCGACGCTGGGCTGCATGTCCTCGGCGGTGGTGAACACCTCGGACCGCCGGGTCGGGATGGTCGTGTTGCGCTCGATCAGCTTGGTCATGATGCCGCCCTTGGTCTCGATGCCGAGCGACAGGGGGGTCACGTCGAGCAGCAGGACGTCCTTGACCTCACCCTTGAGCACACCGGCCTGGATGGCGGCGCCCACCGCCACGACCTCGTCGGGGTTGACGCCCTTGTGGGGCTCCTTGCCTGTCAGCGCCTGCACCATTTCCTGGATGGCAGGCATCCGGGTCGAACCCCCGACCAGGACCACGTGGTGGATCTTCTCCTTGGGCAGCCCCGAGTCCTTGATGGCCTGCTCGAAGGGGCCTTTGCAGGCTTCCAGCAGGTCGCTGGTCAGGTCCTGGAACTTGGCCCGGGTCAGCTTGATGTCCAGGTGCTTGGGACCCTCGCTGGTGGCGGTGATGAACGGGAGGTTGATGCTCGTCTCCTGCACCGCCGACAACTCGATCTTCGCCTTCTCAGCCGCCTCCTTGAGGCGCTGCAGGGCCATCTTGTCGTTGGCCAGGTCGACGCCGTCGGTGTCCTTGAACGACTTCACCAACCAGTCGATGACCCGCTGGTCCCAATCGTCGCCACCCAGGTGGGTGTTGCCGGCGGTGGACTTGACCTCGAAGACGCCCTCGCCGATCTCCAGCACCGAGACGTCGAAGGTGCCGCCCCCGAGGTCGAAGACGAGGACCGTCTGGTCGGCCCCTTCCTTGTCGAGCCCGTAGGCCAGGGCGGCCGCGGTGGGCTCGTTGATGATCCGCAGTACCTCGAGGCCCGCGATCTGGCCCGCCTCCTTGGTGGCAGTGCGCTGGGCGTCGTCGAAGTAGGCGGGGACGGTGATGACGGCCTGGTTGACGGTGTCACCGAGATAGCTCTCGGCGTCGCGCTTCAGCTTCTGCAGGATGCGGGCGCTGATCTCCTGGGCGGTGTACTTCTTGCCGTCGATGTTGACGCTCCAGCTGGTCCCCATGTGGCGCTTCACGGAGCGGATGGTCCGGTCGTGGTTGGTGATCGCCTGGCGCTTGGCGACCTCGCCGACGAGCACCTCGCCCGACTTCGAAAAGCCGACTACCGAGGGCGTCGTCCTGGCTCCCTCAGCGTTGGGAATGACGGTGGGCTCACCGGCCTCGAGAACGCTGACGACCGAGTTGGTGGTACCGAGATCGATACCAACAGCCTTGGGCATGTGGATTGCCTCCGTTACTCTGAGATCTGCGACACGAGATCTGTCTGACTCGTCAAGTGTAGCTAACTTGAGCGACTAAGACTCAACTCGCGTGAGGTTTAGGCTTCAGGGGCATGCCGACCCTCGTGCTGGTGCGCCACGGCCAAAGCACCTGGAACCTGGCCAACCGTTTCACCGGCTGGTACGACTGTGATCTGACCGAGGAGGGGGAAAAAGAGGCGCGGGCCGCGGGCACCCGCCTCTCCGACGCCGGCGTCGATGTTGACGTGGCCCATACTTCGGTGCAGACACGCGCCATCCGGACGCTGCACCTGGCCTTGGAGGAGATGGGTCAGCTCTGGGTCCCCGTCCACCGCCACTGGCGGCTCAACGAACGGCACTACGGCGGACTGACGGGCCTCAACAAGTCCGAAACCCGGGAGAAGTACGGCGAACAACAGTTCCTCTTGTGGCGCCGCAGCTACGCCACTCCCCCGCCCCCCATCGATCCCCAAAGCCCGTGGAACCCGGCCCGGGACCGCCGCTACGCCGGACTGGCCCCCGAGATCATCCCTTCCACGGAATGCCTGGCCGATGTCCTGGCCCGGATGCTGCCCTACTGGTACGACGCCATTGTCCCCGACCTGCGGGCCCGCCGGGTGGTCCTGGTGGCGGCCCACGGCAACAGCCTGCGCAGCCTGGTCAAGCACCTGGATGGGATAAGCGACGCCGAGATCCCCAACCTCGAGATCCCCACCGGGATCCCGATCGTGTACCGGCTCGACGACGATTTCCGACCGATCCAGCCGGGCGGCGAATGGCTGCGGGGTGGCCGCTAGCCCGAACCGGGCTCAGCCATGGCAGAACTTGTACTTCTTGCCGCTACCGCACGGGCACGGCTGGTTGCGGCCCACCCGGACCTCACGGCGGAAGGGTTTGGGTTTGGCCGCCCCCGTCGCCGCCGCCGCCTCCTCGGCCGCCGCCCGGGCCGCGGCTGCCTCCGGCGGTGTCAGCAGCTCCAAGGCCGCCGCCCGGGTCTGGTCCGCTTCGTCAGGCAACCCGGCCGCCTCCAGCTGCTCGGGTAGCTGCTCCAGCCACGGCCGCACGGGAGCCAGCCGTGCCCCCAGTCGTGTCTCGGCATCGGGCAGACCGCTCATCAAGCTGGCCGCGGTGGCGACCATGGTGGCCGCCTCATCCAGTTGCGCTACCGTAGGCGACGAGACCTGGGCCGCCGCCACCAAGCGGGGCCCGAGACCGTTGGGCAGGTGTGGTTCCACCAAGCGCTGGCCGGCGTCCAGCAACGCCTCCCAACCGCGGGGATTGCTGGCCTTGGACGCCTCCAGCCGGGCGGTGGTGACCCGAAGGGCCTCGGCCCGATGGGGCCCGCAGATGGTTTCCTGAGCGTCTTTGAGCCCATCCGGGAAACTGACAGAGTCGCCCGCGCATCCTGGGCAACCGGACAGCCCTTCGCCGTGTTCCTTGAAGCGCACTGGCGACCGGTCCAGGTCGGCAGGTCCGAAGCCGTCCTGGGCCAGATCCTCCAGCACGTCGAACTGGATGGGCAACCAGGTGCTGCCCCCGTTGCTCACGACGGTGAGCACTGGTGGCTCGAGGAGCGACTCGGCCGGGACCCGGCTCAGCAATCCCGGGCGGGCCCCGGACTGGACGCCGGCCGGATAGGAGGCCGCGGTGATGGCCGCCCGATGCTCGCCGGCCACCCACAGGACGGATTCCCCCAGCCGGCCCAACAGGGCAGCCACACCGTCGGGCGCCGCGAGCGCCTGCCAGGTGGGCAAGTACAGGACCAGGCCGACTTCGTCGGCGCGACGACTCGTTGACGTGGCAAACGCGGCCGGGCGGTCCGGCTGCCACTCGAAGGGGTCCCAGGTGAGGAGAAACGCCCGCAGCCGCGACGCCGCCCACTGTTGATCCTCGGAGAGCTCGGAGAACTCGGGCCACTCGAGACCGATCTCCAGAACCTGCTTCTCCCAGATAGGGGCGGCCGCCAGTGCCGCCTCCAACCCGGTCAACTTGACATCAGCAGAGGCAGCGGCCATCGGTCCCCATCGTCAGGACACTTCAAGCCGGGGCGCGGCTGGAAGAAAGCGCCAGTCTACGCCCGGTGGGCGCCGGCTAGGACTTGGTGGTGCCCCGGGGCGCTCCATCGGCGGTATGGGCCCGACCGGTCAGCAGCAGTCCCACCGCCGCCGACAGGGGCAGCAGTTCGCCGCCGGTGGCGGCGGCCACGGCGTGACGGCGACGGTTGGCGAGGGTCACCACGGCACCGCCGCTCAGCATCAGGCCCACCGCCAGGGTCAGCGGCCCCGTCGAGTTACGCCCGGTCAAGGGCAGCGTGGCAACCACGACCTGGGTGGCAGCCCCCGCGGCGCCAAGTGTCGTGCCGGAATGGGATTCGGTCGGCGACGTGGTCGGCGGGGTGGTCGGCGGGGGCCGCTTTACCGGACCCGGGCAGGAAGTTCCGCCGGAAAGACCTACGCCCACGTTGCCGGCACCGGAGTTGGCGATACCGACGTTGCCGCACCCCGAGTTGCCGTTGCCGGTATTGCCGAAACCGGAGTTCCCGTTGCCGGTATTGCCGGCCCCCGAGTTCCCGTTCCCCGTGTTGCCGGCCCCGGAGTTGCCGATACCCACGTTGCCACAGCCCGAGCTCGAGATATCGGCGTTGGGGGCACAGACGATGGGGCGGCTGACCAGGGCCGAGGGCGCGGAATGCCGGGATAGTGCCGTAGCCAGAGCGAGACTTGCGACCAGAGCGGACATGGCGTCGGACCGTAGCTGATCATCGCGTGGGATGCAACCATGGGAGCCCCAACCCCCGGAGAAACCACCAAACGGACATAGGTGCCGGTTGCGAACCGGGGACGCAAAAAAGGGGGGCGAGAACGCCCCCCCTTTTCGAACCCCTTTTCCCGCTACTGGGAGTCGGCTTCCTCGCGCCGGCGACCGGTGAGCCCGACCGCCGCCCCCCCACTCAGGAGCAGCCCCAGCGCCACCGCCAGCGGCATGGCGGTGTTGGACCCCGTCAAGGGCAGCGAGGCCTCGGTCACGACAGCGACCGTCCGCTGAGCGGACTCACCGGACTCCCCGGACTCGCCCGGCGTGCCGGGGGTACCGGGGGTACCGGGAACCCCGGGGGTACCGGGAACGCCCGGGGTCCCGGGAACGGGAATGCCGGGGCATTCGTCGGGTCCCGAGTTACCGATGCCCACGTTGCCGAATCCCGAGTTGGCGGTCCCGACGTTGAGGCAGCCCGAGTTGCCGGTACCGACATTCTCCTGGCCCGAGTTGGCGAGGCCGGTGTTGTCGGCACCGGAGTTGGCCACCCCGGTGTTGTCGCCTCCGCTGTTGCCGACCCCAGTGTTGTTCCGACCCGAGTTTCCGGAGCCGGTGTTGCCACATCCAGAGTTCGAGATGTCGGAGTTGGGACCGCACGGGGCGCTCAGCGCCGCCTCGAGGAAGTCCCCGGGCGAGACGATGGTTGCCGGTTGCGCGGCCGGCGTAGCCACGGCGGTATCGGAAGAGGCGCTTCCCAAGGCCGAAGTGGACTTGGACGACGGGGCTGCAGCACCCGAGCTTGCGCCGGGGTCCGTGGTGCCGGCCCCCGTGGTGCCGGCCCCCGTGGTGCCGGCGGCGCTGGTGAGCGCAACCGGTGACGCCAATGGTCCGGCCAGGCTGGTCACGGCGGCTGCCGCTGGCGCGTCGCCGGTGTCACCCGAGCTGACGCTGGTGGTCTGCGACGACGTACCCGAGGGACCGGACGGCCCGCCGGCACCACTGGCCGAGACGTTGGTCGACACCGGGCTGGAGGCGGCTCCCCCACTGGTACCGCCCGTCGCCGAGGCGCGGGCGGCGACCGCGCCGGTGGGCCCGGAAGTGGCATCACCGGTGGCGGTTGCGCTGGCGGCGCCGGTCGAGCCTCCGTTGGAGGAAGCCGTGGCGTCGCCGCTGTCACCGGTGGTGACCACGTTCAGCACCGCCCCGCTGCCGCCCGCGCCGACCGCCCCCGAGAAGGCGACGGGTGACGAGGCGACGCCGGTGTCGGCGGTGGTGGGCGTGGCGTCGGCCGCGCCCCCGGCACCGCTGGTTGCGGTGACAACCGGGACGAGGACGGCAGCACCCGAGGTGCCGCTGTCGCCTCCGGTGGCGGCTGCGGCTGCCCCTGCCGCCCCGCTGGCGGCCGACCCGGAAGTATCCGAGGTGTTCGTCGCAGGACCCGAATCGCCCCCGAGCCCGGTATCACCCGAGAGGGCACCGCCGGTGGCCTCGGCCAGGCCCGTGCCCCCCGTCGGCCCGGAACCGCCACCGGTGCTACCGGAAGTGGCATCTGAGGTCTGCGAAGCACTCCCAGTGGCGCCCGAAGCGCCGCCGTCGCCGCTTGCGGCAGTGTTCGACGAGTCGGGGTTGGACGTCGCGTCCCCCGAGGTGCCGCCGGTGGCCGACGCCGAGGTGACCGAGGCTCCGGTGGCGCCGGTGATGGCGCTGCCCGTCGCGGTGGCCGTCGACGGTCCTGAGGTGCCGCCGGTGGCGGTACCGGTTGCGTCGCCCGAGTCGCCCGAGGTCACGACGACTCCGACCGCTCCGCTGCCGCCGGCCCCCACGACGTCGCCTGAGAAGGCGGCGCCGGAAATGGCGGGGCCGGTATCGCCTGTCTCGGCCGTCACGGTGGCGGCTCCGCCATTACCCGAAAGGGCGGTGTCACCGGCGGTGTTGGTGGCGTCGCCGGATCCGCCCGAGGTGCCACCAGTGGCTACCGCGTCGGCGGTGGCGGGACCGCTGCCCGCATCGCCGGTCGTGGTGGAATCGTTGGTGGCGGCGCCCGAGAAGCCGCCGTCGCCGGAGAACCCGGAGAGGGCGCTACCGGCCGCGTTGGCGGCCCCGGAGCCGCCCGAGGTCCCGCCGCCGGCATTTCCGGTGTCACCGGAGGTGGCGTCGGAGGTCTGCGAGGCGGTGCCGGTGTTCCCGGATGCGCCGCCGTCGCCCGTGACTGCGGAGTTGTCGGAGCTCGGGTTGGCGGTGGCGCCTCCGCTCGTTCCGCCGGTCGCCGACGCCGTGGTGGTGGTGGCCCCGGTGGCCCCGGTCGTGGCGTCACCGTTGGAGGTGGCCGTGGCGGCGCCGGTGGAGCCGCCGTTGGCGGTCCCGGTGGCATCGCCGGAACTCCCGGAGGTGACCACCACACCAACCGCCCCGCTGCCTCCGCTGCCGAGCACGGTGCCGGAGAAGGCAGCACCCGAAATGGCGACTCCGGTATCGCCGGTGTCCAGGGTCACGGTGGCGTCGCCACCGGCCCCGCTGGTCGCCGAGTTCACCGGAATGCTCAACGCCGCTCCCGACTTGCCGCTGTCGCCGCCCGTGGCGGTCGCGGTACCGGAAGCATCACCGCTGGCGGCGGTTCCCGTCGTTGTGGAGGTGTTGTCAGCGCCACCCGAGTCGCCTCCGGTGCCGGAGTCCCCCGAGATGGCCGCCCCGATGGACGAGGCGTCGCCGGAACCGCCGGTGGGGCCGGTGGTTCCAGCGTCGCCGGTCGAGCCGGATGTGGCGCTCGAGGTCTGAGAGGAGCTGCCGGTGGTGCCCGAAGCACCGCCATCGCTGGTGGCCGCCACATTGGACGAGTCCGGGTTGGCGGTGGCCCATCCAGACGTTCCGCCGGTTGCCGACGCCGCTGCGGTGACAGCGCCGGTGGCGCCTGAGGTGGCGTCGCCGGTCGAACTGGCCGTGGCGGGGCCCGAAGTTCCCCCGGTGGCACTGCCGGTGGCATCGCCGGAGTTGCCCGAGGTCACAGTCACGCCTACCCCGCCGCTGCCGCCGCTGCCGCCGACATCGCCCGAGAAGGCGGCACCTGAGGTGGCGTCGCCGGTGTCGCCCGAAGCCCCGGTCACCGTGGCCACGCCTCCGTCGCCGCTGAAGGCGGTATTGGTCGGACTGTTGGTGGCGTCGCCGGAGGCGCCGGAGGCGCCTCCAACGGTGGTGGCGGTCCCGGCGGCGCTGCCGGTGGTTGCGGTGCCCGAGGTGTCAGAGGTGTTGGTGGCGTCGCCCGAGAAGCCGCCGTCGCCGGAGAAGCCGGAGCCGGAGAAGCCGACCGCGGTGGCGTCGCCCGAGCCGCCGGTGGGGCCGGTGGCCGCCAGAGTGTCGCCCGAGGTGGCCGACGACGTCTGCGATGCCGAGCCGGTGGCCCCCGAGGGGCCCCCGTCGCCGGTGGCCGCCAGGTTGGCCGAGGTCGGCGAGGCGGTTGCGTTGCCGCTGGTACCGCCGGTAGCCGACGCCAACGTCGTCGAGTCGCCGGTGGCGCCCGAGGTGGCGTTGCCCGAGGATGTCGCGGTGGCGGGGCCCGTGGATCCGCCATTGGCGGTGGCGTCCACCGCCCCGCTGTCACCGCTGACCACGTCGACGGCTACCGCACCACTGCCGCCATTACCCGTGACATCACCCGAGAAGGCGGTGCCCGAGGTGGCGGCGCCGGTCGCACCGCTGATGTCGATCACCGTGGCGTCGCCGCCCAGGCCACTGATGGCCAGGTTGGCGGGATCATTGACCGCCGCGCCCGAGGCTCCGGTGTTGCCCCCCGTGGCGGTAGCGGCGCCGGCCGCGGTGCCGGAGGTGGCGGTGCCGGTGGTCCCGGAGGTGTTGGTCGCGGCCCCGGAGTCGCCGCCGGTGCCGGAGTCGCCGGAGATGGCGGCGCCGATACTGGAGGCGTCGCCGGAACCGCCGGTGGGACCGGTGGTGGTGGGGCTTCCGGTGTCGCCCGAGGTGGCGCTCGAAGTTTGCGAGGCGCTACCGGTGGCGCCCGAAGCGCCGCCGTCGCCGGTAACGGCGGTGTTGGCCGACGCCGGGCTGGCGGTGGCCGACCCTGACGTACCGCCGGTCGCCGAGGCGGCCGTGTTGGAGGATCCGGTGTTGCCCGAAGTCGCGTCGCCACTAGAAGTGGCGGTGGCGGCACCCGAGGAGCCGCCCGTTGCCGAGTCGGTCTGCGAGCCGGACGACCCTGAGGTCACCGTGACCGCGACTCCGCCGCTGCCCCCGTTGCCGATGACGTCACCGGAGAAGGCAGTGCCCGAGGAGGCACCGGCACCGCTCACATTGACGCTCACGGCACCGCTGCCGCCGTTGCCGATGACATCACCCGAAGAGGCGGTGCCGGAACTGGCGCCGGCACCGGCGGGGCCGGCAATGTCGATGACGGTGGCGGTTCCGCCGTCGCCACTCGTGGCGGTGTTGGTGGGGCTGTTGGTGGCGGCACCCGAGTCGCCGGACCTGCCGCCAGTCGAGTCGGCGGTCCCGGTGGCGTCACCGCTGGTGGCATCACCAGTAGTGGTAGAGGTGTTGGTGGCGTCACCGGAGAAGCCGCCGTCGCCGGAGAACCCCGAGCCGGCGAAGCCGATCGAGGTGGCGGCACCGGAGGCGCCGGTCGGACCGACCGGCGGATCGGTGGTTCCCGACGTGGCGTCTGAGGTCTGCGATGCGCTGCCGGTGGGCCCTGAAGCTCCGCCGGCGCCGGTGCTGGCGGTGTTGGCCGATGTGGGGCTGGCGCTGGCGGCACCGGAGGTCCCGCCCGTCGCCGAGGCGACGGCGTGGGAGTCCCCCGTGTTACCAGAGGTCGCGCTCCCGATCGAGGCGGCCGTGGCGGCACCCGAACTGCCGCCATTGCCGCCGATGCCGTCGCCACCGGCGCCGCTGGTGGCGGTATTGACCGGAATGTTGGTGGCGGCGCCCGAGGACCCGGTGTTGCCGCCGCTGGCGGTGGCGGTCGCGTCGGCACTGCCACTGGTGGCAGTCCCCGAGGTATCCGAGAAGTTGCCGGCGGCACCGGAGTCACCGCCGATTCCGGAGTCGCCGGAGATGGCGGCGCCGATACTGAAGGCGGCACCCGAGCCGCCCGTGGCCCCAGTGCCGGTGGGGCTGCCGGTATCGCCGGAAGCGGAGTCCGACGTCTGCGACGCCGTCCCGGTGGCGCCTGATGCGCCGCCAGCACCCGTCGTCGCGGAGTTGGTCGACCGGGGGCTGGCGGTGGCGCGGCCCGAGGACCCGCCCGTCGCCGAGGCGGTAGTGGTGGAGTCGCCGGTATTGCCAGTGGTGGCGTCGCCCGAAGAAGCGGCGGTGGCATCGCCCGAGGTGCCGCCGGTGCCGCCCACACCGACTCCGCCATCGCCGCTGGTGGCGGTGTTGACGGGAACATTGGTGGCATCGCCCGAGTTGCCGGTGGTCCCGCCCAGGGCGACCGCGGTGGCAGTGGCGTCGCCGCTGGTCGCGGCGCCCGTCGTGTCGCCGTCATTAGTGGCGGCGCCCGAGAAGCCGCCGTCGCCGGAGAAACCCGACCCCGCGAAGCCGATGGCGGTGGCGGCGCCGGAACCGCCGGTGATCCCGGGTCCCAGGTTGTCGGTGCTGCCGGACGAGGCCAGAGAGGTCTGGGCTGCGCTGCCGGTGGTGCCCGAGGCCCCGCCGGCGCCGGTGGTGGCGCTGTTGGCCGACGTGGGGCTGGACCAAGCACCTCCGCTGGTGCCGCCGGTCGCCGACGCATGGGTGACCGAATCTCCGGTCGCGCCGCTGGTGGCGTCGCCGACAGAAGCAGCCGTGGCGGCGCCGGAAGAACCGCCATTGCCGCCAAGGCCGTCGCCGCCCTCACCGCTGCTGGCGGTGTTGCCGGGGATGTTGGTGGCGGCGCCCGAGGTGCCGCTGTTGCCGCCGATCGCGACGGCGCTGGCGTCTGCGGCGCCGCTGGTCGCGGTCCCTGTGGTATCGGACCCGTTGGTGGCATCGCCGGAGTCGCCGCCGGTGCCGGAGTCGCCCGAGATGGCGGCGCCGACACTGAGAGCGGCACCCGAGCCCCCGGTGGCCCCGGTGGTGGTCGGGCTGCCGGTGTCACCCGACGCTGCGTCGGACGTCTGGGAGGCGGTACCGGTATTGCCGGAGGCCCCCCCGGCACCGGTGGTGGCGCTGTTGGTGGACGACGGGCTCGACGTGGCGCTACCCGATGAGCCGCCGGTAGCCGCCGCCGTCGTCAGGACGTCACCGGTGGCGCCGGTTGTGGCGTCGCCCGCCGAGGTGGCGGTGGCGCTACCCGATGTGCCGCCCGTTCCGCTGATGCCATCGCCGCCGGCGCCACTGGTGGCGGTGTTGACGGGAATGTTGGTGGCATCGCCCGAGGTGCCGCTGATCCCGCCCACCGCGACCGCAGTCGCGGAGGCGGCGCCGCTGGTGGCGCTGCCCGTGGTGAACGAGTCGTTGGTAGCGGCACCGGAGAAGCCACCGTCGCCGGAGAAACCGGAGCCCGCAAACCCGATCGAGGTGGCGGCACCCGAAGCGCCGGTGGTACCCGAAGGGGGGTCGGTGTTGCCGGTGGTGGCATTGGAGGTCTGGGAGGCGCTGCCGGTCGTACCCGAGGCGCCGCCGTCGCCGGAGCTGGCGTCGTTGGACGAGGTCGGGTCGGCCGTGGCGTCGCCGCTACTGCCGCCGGTCGCCGACGCCGAGGTGGTGACGTCGCCGGTGGCGCCGGAGACGGCGTCGCCGGTCGACCCGGCGGTGGCGGCACCCGAAGAGCCGCCATTGGCGCTGTCGGAGGCCGAGCCGGTTGCCCCGGTGCTGGGGGCGCCGACGGTGACGTCGACGGAGCCACTGCCTCCGTCGCCGGTTACGTCACCCGAGGATGCGACGCCCGAGGCGCCGCCTGCGACGACGTTGACCGCCCCGCTACCGCCGCCGCCCATGACATCGCCAGAGGATGCGATCCCCGAGCTCCCGCCGCCGACGGTCACGTTGACGGCGCCGCTGCCGCCGCCTCCGGACACGTCGCCCGAGAAGGCGGAGGTGGAGGTGCCGCCGTCCACGTTGACGTTGACGGCGCCGCTGCCGCCGCCTCCGGACACGTCGCCCGAGAAGGCGGTGCCCGAAGTTGCCGCCCCGCTGTCGCCGGTGGTCGACAACGCGGTGCCATCGCCGCCTTCACCACTCGTGGCGGTGTTGACCGCAGCGTCGGTGGCCGCTCCCGAGTTGCCGGAGACACCGCCGACGGTGACGGCGCTGGCGCCCGCGGCCCCGGTGGTGGCGGTGCCGGTGGTGTCGGAGGTGTTCGTCGAGGCTCCGGAGTCGCCGCCGTCGCCGGAGTCGCCCGAGATGGCGGCGCCGAGGCTGCCGGCGGCGCCGGAGCCACCTGTCGAGCCGGTGCTGGTGGGGCTGCCGGTGTCGCCCGAGGTGGCGGAGGAGGTCTGGGAGGCGCTGCCGGTGGCACCCGAGGCGCCACCGTCGCCGGTGGTGGCGGTATTGCTCGAAGCGGGATTGGCAACGGCATCGCCCGACGATCCGCCGGTCGCCGAGGCGGTCGTGGTGACGTCTCCCGTGGCTCCGGAAATGGCGTCGCCGGCCGAGGCGGCGCTGGCGGCGCCGGAAGTGCCGCCGGTGGCGTCGCCGGTGGCGTCGCCGGTGGCTCCCGAGGCGACGGTGACGCTGACGGCGCCGCTGCCGCCACCGCCGGAGACATCACCCGAGAACGCGGCACCCGAGGTGGCGGCGCCCGAGTCGCCGCTGGTGTTGATGGCACTGGCCTCGCCGCCGTCGCCGGAGGTGGCGGTGTTGACGGGGGCGTTGGTGGCATCGCCCGAGTTCCCGCTAATGCCGCCCACGCTCGCTGCGCTGGCGGTGGCGTCGCCGCTGGTGGCGGTACCCGCGGTGCTCGAGGTGTTGGTGGCGTCGCCGGAGAACCCGCCGTCGCCGGAGAACCCAGACCCCGCGAACCCGGCCGCGCCGGCCGCGCCCGAGGCGCCGGTTGCCCCGGCCGGGGGGTCGGTGTTGCCGCTGGTGGCACTGGAGGTCTGGGAGGCCGAGCCGGTCGGGCCCGACGCCCCGCCGTTGCCGGTACCGGCAAAGTTGGCCGAGGAGGGGCTGGCGATGGCCGATCCGCTGGTGCCGCCGGTGGCGGAGGCGGTGGTGGTGACATCGCCGGTGGCCCCGGTGATGGCGTCGCCCGAGGAGCTGGCGTGGGCGGCGCCGGTGGAGCCGCCGTTGGCGGTGCCGGTGGCGGCGCCGGAGGCGCCCGAGGTCACGGTGACTGCGACCGCGCCGCTGCCGCCGCCGCCGGTCACTGTGCCTGAGAAGGCGGCGCCCGATGTGGCCGCGCCCGTGTCTCCGCTGGTGGTGACCACGGTGGCGTCGCCGCCGGTACCACTGGTGGCGGTGTTGACCGGAACGTTGGTAGCCGCGCCCGAGGTGCCGCTGCTGCCGCCGACGGAGGTGGCGGTGGCGTCCGCGGCTCCGCTGGTCGCGGTCCCACTGGTCGTCGAATCGTTGGTGGCGGCGCCGGAATCGCCGCCGGTGCCCGAGTCACCGGAGATGGCCGCACCCAGGCTGGTGGCGTTGCCGGACCCTCCGGTGGGACCGGCGGAGGTCGGGCCGCCGGTGTCGCCGGAGGTGGCGGCCGAGGTCTGCGAGGCCGAGCCGGTGGCGCCCGAGGCCCCGCCGTCGCCGGTTCCCGCGGCGTTTATGGACTTGGGGCTGGCGGTCGCGGTACCCGAGGTACCGCCGGTGGCGGAGGCGGTGGTAAGCGAACTGCCGGTAGTGCCGCTGATCGCGTTGCCGGTCGAGGTGGCGGTGGCAGGACCGGAGGTGCCGCCGGTGGCGGTGCCGGTGACGGCGCCCGAGGCGCCGGAGGTCACGGTGACCGCGACGGCACCGCTGCCACCGCCGCCCGTGACATCACCGGAGAACGCGGCGCCCGAGGTGGCCGGGCCCGTGGCGCCGCTGGTCCCGACCACTGTGGCCGAGCCCGCGTCGCCGCTGATCGCGGTGTTGACCGGTGCCAAGGTGGCGCCGCCCGAGTTGCCACTCGTGCCGCCCAGCGCGACCGCGCTGCCCGTGGCGCCGCCGCTGGTGGCCGATCCGGTGGTGGTCGACGTGTTGGTCGCAGCGCCCGAGAAGCCGCCGTCACCGGAGAAGCCTGAGCCGGCGAAACCGGTCGCGCCGGCGTTGCCGGACCCGCCGGTGGGACCGCCCGGGGCGCCTGTGTTGCCCGAGGTGGAACCGGAAGTCTGGGAGGCGGAACCGGTGGCCCCCGAGGCGCCGCCGTTGCCGGTGCCGGCGGCATTGGTGGAACTGGGGCTGGCCTTGGCGTTGCCCGAGGTTCCCCCTGTCGCCGAGGCGTGGGTGATCGAGTCGCCGGTCGCCCCGGAGACGGCGTTGCCGGAGGAGGTGGCGGTGGCGGCGCCGGTCGACCCGCCGTTGGCGGTGCCGTTGACGGCACCCGAGCTGCCCGAGGTCACGTGGACAGCGACCGCGCCGCTGCCGCCCCCGCCGCTGACGGCGCCCGAGAAGGCGGCGCCCGAGGTGGCGGCGCCGGTGTCGCCCGACGTCGCAACGACGACGGCGTCGCCGCCCGCGCCGCTGTTGGCGGTGTTGACGGGCACGTTGGTGGCGGCGCCGGAAGAGCCGGTGTTGCCACCCGTGGCCGTGGCGCTGCCGCCGGCGGCGCCGCTGGTGGCGGCACCGGTCGTGTCCGACGCATTGGTCGCGGGACCGGAGTCACCGCCGGTGCCGGAGTCACCGGAGATCGCGGCGCCGGTCGTAGTAGAGGCACCCGACCCGCCCGAGGGACCGGCCCCGCCGGTCGAGCCGGACGTCGAGTTGGAGGTTTGCGAGGCGCTGCCAGTGGCCCCCGAGGCGCCCCCGTTGCCGGTGCCGGCGGCGTTGGTCGAACTGGGGCTGGCGGTGGCGCTGCCCGACGTCCCGCCGGTTGCCGAGGCGGTGGTGGTGGAACTGCCGGTGGCTCCGGAAACCGCGTTGCCGGTGGAGCGGGCGGTGGCGGGCCCCGAAGTGCCCCCGGTGGCGGTGCCGGTGGCGGCACCGGAGCTGCCCGAGGTGACGGTGACGAGAACCGCGCCACTGCCGCCGCCGCCGGTAACGGCGCCCGAGAAAACGGCGCCGGAGGTGGCGGCGCCGGTGGCACCCGAACCGACGACGGCAACCGCGTCGCCGCCGGCGCCGGAGGTGGCCGTGTTGACGGGGGCGTTGGTGGCGGCGCCGGAGTCCCCGGTGGTGCCGCCGGAGGCGGTGGAATCGCCAGTGGCGTCGCCCGAGGTGGCGTCGCCCGAGGTGGTCGAGCTGTTGGTGGCGGGTCCGGAGAAGCCGCCGGGGCCCGAATCGCCGGAGGTCGCCGTGCCTGAGGCGTCGGAGAGGCCGGAGCCACCGGTGGCGCCGGAGCCGGTGCTGCCGGTGTCACCCGAAGCACTGATGGAGGTCTGGGAGGCGGTGCCGGTGGCCCCCGAGGCGCCCCCATCGCCGGTGCCCGCGGTGTTGTTGGAACTGGGGCTGGCGGTGGCATTGCCGGATGTGCCGCCGGTGGCCGAGGAGGTCGTGGTCGAAGCGCCCGTGGAACCCGAGGTGGCATTGCCCGATGAGCTCGCGACCGCGCCACCCGAGGAACCGCCGTTGGCGGTGCCGGTGGCGGCGCCGGAGTTGCCCGAGATCACGGTGACCATGACCGCGCCGCTGCCCCCGCCGCCGGTGACGGCGCCCGAGAAGACGGTGCCCGACGTGGCCGGTCCGGTGCCACCACTGGTGGTGACGACGGTGGCGTCTCCGCCGGGACCGCTGGACGCGGTGGTCACCGGGACGTTGGTGGCATCGCCGGAGCTGCCCGTGTTGCCGCCGACGGCGTCCGAGGTGGCCCCGGCAGCGCCGGTAGCCGCGTCTCCGGTGGTGGTCGAGGTGTTGGTCGCGGCACCTGAGTCACCGCCGGCGCCCGAGGAGCCGGAGCCCGCGGCGCCGGTGGCGGTCGCCTGACCGGACCCGCCGCTCGGGCCGCTGCCCGAGCTGCCGGTGTTGCCGCTGGCGGCCAGTGACGTCTGGGAGGCGCTGCCGGTCGGGCCCGATGCCCCGCCATTGCCCGACGAGGCGGTGTTGCTCGACACCGGGCTGGCGACCGCGGAGCCCGAGGTCCCGCCGGTCGCCGATGCCGAGGTCACCGATGCCCCGGTGGCACCCGACGTGGCGTTGCCGGTGGCGGTGGCCGTGGCCGGCCCCGAGGTCCCCCCGGTGGCGTTTCCGACCGCGGCACCAGAGTTTCCGCTGGTGACGACGACCGCGACCGCGCCGCTACCGCCGCCGGGGCCGCCGCCGACGCCGCCCGAGAAGGTGGTACCTGATGCCGCCCCGCTGGTGGCCCCGCTGGTGGCGGTCGCGGTGCCGGCTCCGCCGGCCCCGCTGGTGGCAGTCACGACAGGCGCCAGGGTGGCCGTACCGCTACCGCCGCTGGTGCCGCCGGTGACGGTCGCGGTGGCGGTCGCGGGTCCAGACGTGGCACTGCCCGATGTGGTCGAATTGTTCGTCGATGGTCCCGAGACTCCGCCCGCGCCGGTGCCACCGCTGTTGGACGCGCCGGTACCGGTCGCCTGTCCACTGCCTCCCGTGGGCCCAGCGGCGACCGTAGTAGCGGTATTGATGGGTGCGACTTGGGCCGGTTCCCGACTAAGGGTGGCCGCAAGCGCGAGAACTCCGAGCAGTCCTGACATGGCAGCGGACGGTACTTCACGGACAACCGAACCGCAACCACCCTCACCAGGAAGGACCAAAGGTATAAAGGGCTGGTCGCGGGGGCCGGGGGCGCCCGCTGCGGAGCCGGCCGGGAACGTCCCGGTGGACCCCCTGGTAGGTTGGCAACAGGTCGTTTCCAAGAGCAAAGAGGTAACGGTGGCTGCGGGACGACAGTCCAAATTCGGGGTCAAAGGGGCCCGGCAAGGCAAGGTGACGGTCTGGCGGGGGGTTCCCTACGCCGCCGCCCCGCGCGGCGCGGGCCGCTTCCAGCCGCCCGAGCCCCCGCCGCCATGGGATGGCCCTCGCACCGCCACCGAGTTGGGCCCCTCGAGCATTTCGACCGAGGTCCCGGGCCTGGTCCTACCGTCGGGCGCCGGCGTCCAGCCGGAGAGCGAGGACTGCCTCTATCTCAACGTCTGGGCTCCCCGGAGCCGGGCCAAGGGCCGCCCCGTCCTGGTGTGGCTGCACGGGGGCGCCTTCGTATTCGGCAGCGGCAGCAACTTCGACGGGTCCTGGCTGGCCACCCGCGGGGACACGGTCGTCGTGACCATCAATTACCGGCTGGGTCCTTGGGGGTTCCTGGATCTGGCCGCGGCCGGAGGGGCCGGCTACGAGGCGGCGGTCAACGTGGGCCTGCTCGACCAGGTGGCGGCGCTGCGTTGGGTCCAGGACAACATCGAGGCCTTTGGTGGCGATCCCTCCCGGGTCACCGTGATCGGTCAGGCCTCGGGCGCCAGCTGCGTCGGGGCCCTGTTGGCCATGCCCGCCGCCAACGGGCTGTTCCACCGCGCCGTCATGCAGAGCGGCGCCGCCGACAAGGTGCAGAGCCGCTGGCGGTCTCGGGCCGTGGTGGTCCGCATGCTCAACGGGCTCGGCGTCGACTACCGGGACGTGGCCCAGCTGCAGGACCTCCCGGTCGCGGCCCTCCGGGCCGCGGCCGGCACGTTGATGCGCGACGCCGACGACGCCGAGCTCGAAGGCGAGCCCTTCCTCCCCGTCGTCGACGGGACGGTGCTCCCCGGCCACCCGTTGGCGGGCCTGATGGCCGGGGCCTCGGCGGCGGTCCCGCTGCTCATCAGCACCTGCCAGCAGGAGGCCAACCTGTACCTGGCCATCTCTCCAGAAGGCTTCATCAAGGCCAAGGAGCTGCGGGCCCGGGCTTGGTTCGGCGACGTGGCCTGGGAGAGGCTGACCGCGACCTACCAGAAGGGCGCCACCAGCACCGACCGGGGCCGGGCCGACCTGCTGACGGACCTACTCTTCGGGCTCCCCGCGGTGCGCACCGCCGAAGCCCATCATCGCGGCGGCGGGCGCAGCTGGATGATGCGGTTCGACCACACCCCGGGCCAGGTACCCTTCGACCAGCTCGGTCCGTGCCATGGCGCCGACCTCCCCTTTACGTGGCTGGACTTCACCGGGCCTCCGGAGGCCGCCTTCCCGGGATTGTCAAGCAAAGCCGACCGGGTGGTGGCGGAGACGCTCCAGGACGTGATCCTGACCTTCGCCCGCACCGGCGATCCGGGGACTGCGGCGCTACCCGCGTGGCCGTCCTACCAACCGGGACGCCGGGCGGTCATGTCGATCAAGTCCCGCAGTTCCCTGGATCTGGACCCGGCGGTCGAGCGCCGGCGGGCCTGGGACGGACTCCCGCTGTTCCAAACCCTCAACCTGCGCCGAGCCTCAAGGTCGGGTGCCGCGGCCCCGGCGGCGCCCCGGACCGGGCGGCGGGCGGCTGCGGTAGCCGAGCCCCAAGCCCGAGCCACCTCCGGGCCGCAAACCCAGCCCCAGACCGAGCCCGACGACGAAGCGCCCCTTGATAACCAGCCCCGCCCGACTCCCGAGCCCGTCCCCGTCGAGCCTGAGCGCAGCCTCAACGAGCACGAGGCCCAGTCCGAGCCCCAGCCGCAGCCCCAGCCGGAGGCGACTTGGGAGCCCGAGCCGAGTCCTGCCGATTCCCAGCCGGAGGCGACGCGCGAGCCCGAGCCCCACCTTGCCGATTCCCAGCCGGAGGCGACGCCCGAGCCCGAGGCACGGTCCTGGCCCGCCGGCATCGGAGCCGAGCCCGAACCGGCGTCCCTGGTCGAACCCGAGCCCCGAAAATTCATCCCGCCCACCCTCATGGAACCCGAGCCCTTTTGGCCACCCGGGGACAAGCCGGCTGCCGAGCCGCCGCCCCCGCTTCTACCTGAGCCGGACCATTGGGCTAGGCCTCATCTAGATAGTGATCCACCTCCCAAGGAGTGACCTGGCCGCGGAAACGGTCCGCCTCGGCCCGGCGCCCGTCGACGAGGGGGGAGAGTAGGCGGCTGTCGAAGGCGTCGACCAGCACGTCGTCGGCCAGGAGGGCGTCCAGGGCAGAGTCCAGGTCCCGGGGCAGCGTCCGTACCTGGATGGCGGTTGCGGTCGCCGGGTCGTAGCCCCGGATGTCCTCCTCGAAGGGGGCCCCGGGATCGAGGTCCTCGTTCATGCCGTGGACGGCCGCGGCCAGCAAACCGCCCACCAGGAGGTAGGGGTTGGCGGCGGGATCGGCGAGGCGGAACTCGACCGCGGGCCGCTGCTCGCCGGAGCTGCCCACCCGCACCAGGGCGGAGCGGTTGAGATGGCCCCACATGACGTCGCTCGGGGCCTCGAAGCCGCCGTTCAGCCGTTTGTAGGAGTTGACGTTCGGCGCCGCCAGGGCCGTCAGGCCCGGGGCGTGCACCAGCTGCCCGGCCACGAACGCCAATCCGGTCGGGGTCAAACCACCCTTCTCGTCGAACAGGCCGCCCCCGGAGCCGGCCGCCGAGGTGGCCCTGACCGGGGTGGCGGGGCCGGCAACTGGCGACCCGGCCGGCTCCAGGTGTTGCTGCAGGTGCAGTCCCGAGCCGGGTTGGCCGGAAAACGGGCGGGCCATGAACGTCACCCGCAACCCGGCCCGGGTCGCCTCATCCCGTAGCACCTCCTTGGTCAGCACCAGGGCATCCGCCAACGCAAGGGGTGTCATGGAGGCCAGGTCCAACTCGTACTGGCCCGGTCCCGACTCGAGATGGGCCCGGATGGCGGGCACCGCGAAGTCCGCCAGCCGCTCGGCGGCGCCGCGGGCCACAGCCATGCCGGGCCCGTCCAGCTGGCCGTAATAACCGCCCCGATCGACGGGGCCCCCGTCGGGCCGGAGCACGTAGAACTCCAGCTCGGCAGCCGCCATATAAGTAGAGGCCCTATCGCCGAGATCATCGAGCAGCCTGACCAGGGCGGTGCGGGGGTCGCCCAGCCACGGGAGCCCGTTGGGACCGGTCACCGAGCACGCCACCCGACCTTGCCCTTCGCCCAGGTCCACCATGGTGGCCAGGTCCGGCCGGAGGAGCATGTCCTCTTCGAAATGGCGGACACGCCCGGCGAGCGCGGAACCGTCGAACGGCGCCCCTTTTTCCACCGCGGTGACGAAGCGGTCGGCGGGGAGCACCACCGCGTGGGCGGCACCGAACACGTCCACGAACACCAGCCGGACCCACTTCAGGCCTTCGAGATTGGTCACCTGGGTTCTTTCTTACCGTAGGACGATGGACAGGATCACGATGAGCGCCGACAAGGCGAGGAAGCTGGCCGAGATGATGGCCGCCACCGCCCACAGGCGCCGGGAGGACTCGGTCGCCGCCATCCCGCCCATCGGCGTCTCGGGGCTGGTGTCGTAGGCCGCCGGGTCGACCTTGTCGAGTTGGTCGAGATCGGCGAGCAGCGCCTCGGCCGACGGGTAGCGGTGCTCCGGGTGGCGGCGCATGGCGTGGGTCACCACTGCTTCGAGCTGCGGGGCCACGTCGGGGCGGAGCTTGTGGATGGGTTTCGGGTCCCCCTGCAGGTGGCCCGCCATGACCGCCATGAAGTTGTCGCCATCGAAGGGGACCTTGCCCGTCAACAGCTCGTAGAGCATGATGCCCCAGGAGTAGACATCGCTGCGGGCGTCGCCTCGGTCGCCCTGGACCTGCTCGGGGCTCATGTAATCGGGCGTGCCCAGGCTCTCGGAGAGGTGTTTCCAGGTCAGGCGGCGGGCCCCCGCCAGGGCCGCGGTGCCGAAGTCGGCGATGACGAGGCGGTCGTCCGGGGTGACCAGGATGTTCTCAGGCTTGAGGTCACGGTGGACGACCCCCTGGCCGTGCAGGTAGGCGAGGCCGGCCGCCAGTTGGTGGCCCCAATCGCGGATCTTGTCGATCGGGACCGGGCCGCCGAAGGAGCGCACCCGCTTGCGCAGCGACACCCCGTCGACGTAATCGAGGACGAGGTAGGGAGCGGTGCGCGATTCGCCGGCGTCGATCGCCCCCTGGACGCTCGGATGCCTGAGCCGCCGGGCCACATCGGCCTCGCGCCGGTAGCGCTGGAACGCGGCCGGCTCCGCCAACAGGGCCGGGTCAGGCACTTTGAGGACGACCGTGCGCCCGTCGCGGGTGTCGGTGGCCTTGTACGACTCGGCGTAGGCGCCCGAGCCCAGCAACTCCTCGATCCGGTAGTGGTCGAGCAGGTCACCCGGGGCGTGGCGACTCATCTGGTCTTGAAGACCTTGGAGAAGAAGCCCCGCCCCCCGGAACTGGTGGCCAGGCTACCCAGGGGCTTCTCCGGGCTCCTGTCGTATTCATTGGGGTCGAGGGAGTCGAGCCGGTCGAGGTCGCGCCGCAGGTCGTCGGCGGTCTGGTGCCGGTTGTCGGGGTGGCGGCGCATGGCATGGAGCACCACCGCCTCCAGGGCGGGAGGGACGTCGGGGCGCTGCTCGGTGATGGGCTTGGGCGTGGCCTGGAGGTGGGCCGCCATGACCGCCATCCAGTCGCCGCCGGTGAAGGGAGTACGGCCCGTCAACATTTCGTACATCATGACGCCGAGCGCGTAGATATCGCTGCGGGCGTCGCCCCGGCCCCCCTGCGCCTGCTCGGGGCTCATGTACTCCGGCGTGCCGAGCAGTCCCGTCAGGTGCTTGAACGTCAGCCGGCGGGCGCCGGCCAGCTGGGCGGTGCCGAAGTCGGCCACGACGAGGCGGTCGCCGGGACCGATCAGGACATTGCCCGGTTTCAGGTCCCGGTGGATGATCCCTTGCGAGTGCAGGTAGGCCAGCGCCTCCGCCAGTTGTCGGCCCCAGTCGACGACAGTAGGGATGGGAAAAGGGGCGGGGTGGTGGCGCAGGCGGTGACTCAGGCTGTCGCCGTCCACATAGGAAAGGACGAGGTAGGGCTCGGTTCGCTTCTCGCCCTCATCCACGGCGCCCTGGACGGCAGGATGGTTCAGCTTGCGCGACACATCGGCCTCGCGCTTGTAGCGGCTGTAGGTGGCGGGGTCCGCGAACAGGTTGGGATCGGGGATCTTCAGAACCACCGTGCGGCCGGTGCGGACGTCGGTCGCCTTGTAGGACTCGTTGTAGGCGCCCGCGCCCAGCAGCTCCACGATCTCGTAGGAATCCAACCGCTCACCCGGCGCGAACCGGCTCATCTCACCACTCCTCGTCCCCGCCGGAGGAAGGAACGCTTGGTCGTGGAGGCGGGAACCGGCCGGTCGGTCGTGATCCGCACCACTAATAGGGTCACGTTATCAGGGGTGTCCCGGGCCAAGGCTTCCTCGATCAGGGTGTCGGCGGCGGCCATCACGGTGGGAACGGCGGGGGTGCCGATCGCCCCCACCACCTCGCTGATCTCGCGGCGCCCGATGACATCCCACAGGCCGTCGGAGCAAAGAAGAAAGGTGTCTCCGGCTTGGGTGGGCTGGCGGACGATGTCCACCTGGACCCCCGGTTCGCTGCCGACCGACCGGGAGATCATGGAACGAGCGGGGTGGTTGGCCGCTTGTTCGGGCGTGATGAGGCCGGCTCGCAGCATTTCGCCGACACGGGAGTGGTCGTTGGTCAGCTGGGTGGTGGTCTGGCCCCGGACGAGGTAGCAGCGGCTGTCGCCGACGTGGCCCACGATGGCTTCGCGTCCCGCGATGGTGAGGCCGGTGAAGGTGGTGGCCATGCCCCGGCGGTTCTTCTCCAGGGCGGCGTCGTAGACGGCCACGTTGGCGGCCCGGATGGCGGCCCGGATGGCCTGGTGGGGGGCGGCGGGGGTTCCCGAGGTCCAGTCGGCCAGGGCGGACTCGACTGCGGTGCGGCTGGCCACCTCGCCCGCCGCGTGGCCCCCGAGGCCGTCGGCAACGATAAAGAAGGGACCCCGATCCCAGGCGTCATCGGGAATGGTGGGGGCGTAGGCGCCCGCGAAGTCCTCGTTGTGGGGCCGCACCTCACCGGGTTCTGAGCGCATCGCCCAGGCCAGCTTGGCCAGGATGGCGTGACCGGTGAGGCGCCCGTTGCCCCCGTCGCCAGCCGCGGCGGCCGGGGGAGGAGGCGACGGGTCGGACTCAGGCTCGGCTTCCGGCGGGGCCGCAGGCACCGGTTCAGGGCGGTGCATTGAAATTTCCGTGTCCGGAACCGGATTTGTCAGCGCACCCCCCTCTTCGGACTCCGGCTCCAGATCGTCGGGGGCCTCGCGCTCCTCCCTGTTCACCGGCGCCTCCGAAGGCGCCGGGCGCTAACGTCGGCTTCCATGGCCTCTGGCACGCGCAAGCCCGGTTCGAGCGGCCGAGTGACCCCGAAAGGCGGCGCCCCCCGGTCCCCCGCCCGTGATCCAGGCGCCGCCAGGGGGGCCCGGCGACCCAGTCCTTTGAAGCCGGAGAAGCCGGTCGTAGTCGGACGGCGGCCCCCCAGCGTGGGGTTGTTGGCAATCGTTGCCGTCATGTGGTTTGCCGTCGCGGTCGTATTGCTGCTGTCGCTGTCCACCAGCTGGAAGCTGATCCCCGTCATCGTTTCCTTCGGCATCGGGCTGCTATTCCTACGGGGCGCCGGGGCCACGGTGCTGCGCCGCGAGCGACGCCGTTCACCCGGGGGCTGAGGACACCATAAGCGCGAGTCGGCCGGGCGTTGGCGCCCGGCCGGACCCGCAGCGGCTGCGATCGCGACTCAGACTGTGACCGGTGCCTCAGTGGTCGGAGGCACCGGGGCAGCGGTGGCCTTCGGAGCCAGTCCGCGGTCTTCGTGGACCTTCCGGGCATGATGCTTGTCAGGGTTCGCCATCACCCAGATGAAACCGATGACGATCCACAGACCCACGATTCCCAAGGCCTTGTAGGCATCCTTGGAGCCGGGGCCACCGGCGGTGATGGCGAGGTACACGACGCCGAACAACTCGGCCAGGTTCATCAGCGCCCCCAGGCCGGGAACGATCTGGTGTTTCAGCACGTGCTTGTCATGCCGCTGCGCGAAGGCCACCAGCGCTATCAGACACGACATCCCGTACACGAGGAAGGTCCCGGTGTTGGATGCCAATGTGATCTGGGTGATGTTGTCCACGTTGTACGGAGTGGCGCAATAGACACCGATCAGGCAGGAAATAATGGTGAGGACCAGGATGCCGCCATGGGGCGTGGCGAACCGTCCGTGGAGGAGGCCCAGGATTCCGGGCATTTCCTTGTCCTTAGCCATGGCGTAGGTGACCCGGACGCCGGTGTTCAAGCAGGCGAGGGTCGTGCCGACCAGGGCGATGAGGACGGTGGCGGCGACAATCAGCGACACCGTCGTCCCCGCCGAGAACTGGGTCTGGGCCACGTTGTGGATCATGGTGCCGATAGGTGCGGGATCGAGACCTGCCGACGTGAAGCCCTTCAACGGGTCAACGCCATTCGGTAAGCAGGTCGTGCCCGCCTTGATCAGCGCGTCGGTACACGCCGCCGGGGTGGCCGACGACAGTGTCGTCGTCTGGCTCACCGCGAAGTTCGAGGCGAAGTACTCGAAGAGATA
This sequence comes from uncultured Actinomycetota bacterium, assembly GCA_963791545.1. Classification (GTDB taxonomy): domain Bacteria; phylum Actinomycetota; class Acidimicrobiia; order Acidimicrobiales; family Palsa-688; genus JALYXV01. The sequence goes on along the minus strand of CAWBSR010000006.1, from coordinate 7,007 downwards.
GCAGAGCCCACCTTGGATGATGAGCGAGAGAAGGATTCCCTTCTTGATGTCCTTTTCCGGCCGTATTGCCTCAGCGCCCAGGGCGGTGACCGATTCGAACCCCACTAGGAGCAGGATGGCAATAGTTGATTGATAGATCACATGGATGAAGCTGTGCGGGATCACCACCGCCCCGGCATTGGCGAAGGCATAGGCGCCGTGGGCGTGACCCAGCCGGTACGCGATGAACAAGATGCTGACCGCGGTCAGACAGGTGATCTGGATGACGTTGATGAGGATCGACGTCATCGTCGAGCCGCTGATGCCCCGAAAAGCTATGTACCCGCAGATCAGGCCCAACGCCACACACCCTAAGGCCTGCGGTATATACGTCAGGGTGTGATGGAAGATCGACGTGTAGATGTACCCGAACAGGATGCCCATGAAGCCGACCATGATGGCGGGGTACAGCCAGTAGTAGAGGTGGCTGATCCAGCCTACGGAGAGCTTGGCGGTACGGGCGAACTTCCGCATACCAGGACCTTCACGGTCGAGCAGGGCGGCCTCGGCGAAGTAATAGCTCGATCCGGTACCGGCGTCGGGATAGATGCGAGCCAGCTCGCTGTAGCTATATGCCGTCAACAAGGCGAGGACCAAGGCAAAAAGGAGGCCGGTCCACATGTCGGTCGCAGTCGTGCCCCCCTTCTGCGACGCCTGGATCTGAAATGTGGTCCATAAGAATGCGCCCGGCGCTATGAGCGCCATGGCATTGACGGTGATACCGGTGAGTGTGAGGCTGCGCTTCATCTCACCGGAGGAAACTTCTGACACCCGGATGCCTCCCTGTTCTGTTGACCAATTTGACGGCGCGTAATCCCTGTTGGAGCCGGAAGTGCACCTCAGCGCGCGGCACCGGCGACCTTCGGCCGGGACGCCCCCTTGCGCCCACAAGAGACCGTAAAGAGCGGATATTTCACGTCCGTGGCTGTTCTGTGAACAGTTCGTTACGCGAAGACGTCGCGCCAAGGCCCCGCCGGGTGTTACTTCAGGAAACGGTCGCGAGTGCTCTAGGCCTCGATGGCCGTTCGGACCATCGCAGAATTCGGCAGTCCTTCCAGCAGGTACCCCCGAGACCGCACGGTGCGGATCACCAGGCCGAGCGGCTGGATGCGGCGGCGGAGGCGCAGGACATGGACATCGAGGGCATTGCGTCCCGGCGCGCCATCGGGCCACCCGGCCCGGGCCAGTCCTTCCCGGCTCACGACGGCGCCGAAGCGCTGCAACAAGGCCTCGGTCAGTCGGGCTTCGACGGGCGGAAGGGGAACCCAGATCCCTCCGAAACGCAGCACGCCGTCATCGTCGAGAGTCGGTGAGGCGGACACGTGCTGCTCGGCGCGAGCCGCCAACGCCGAGCACCGGGAACGCACATCGATCTCGGCGGCCGGCACTCGTATCCAGTCCTCGAGGCAGTCGGTCGGCTGAGGGGGGATCGCGTTGTCCTCCAGCAGCAGCAGGCGGGGCAGTTGGCGGAGAGACAGCTGCGCCCGGCGCACCGCCTCCGCAGGCCATCGAACCAGGACGACATCCACACGTCGGACGGTACGAGCCCAACGTTGCGCGAATGTTTCGGGGTGGTAAAAGCTTGCAGGCGTCGCCCCATGGTTGTCGTCACCGCCAACGGGTAGTTTTCCCCACCATGGCAACCCAACAGGCGGCCGCCGTGACCGATTCGCCGAGCCCTCCCGGTCCTCCTCGCCCGAGCCGCCCGACGATCAAACCGTCGGTCCTGGGCCTCCTTATAGGAGTGGGTTTGGCGGCGATTACGGTGGCCCTTGCCATCGGCGCATCAATGACCGGGTGGGGCGACAAATCGCCCGTCCAGCGGATGGTGTTCTACGACATCCCGACCGCCCTGCAGGCCGCTTTCTACGCTGTGCTCCCGCTGCTGTTCGTGATGGCCGGATGGTTCTTCTACCTCCGCATCCAGAACTGGGAGCGGGGCCAGCCCGACCGGCGAGCCACTACCGGGCGCAACGTGAAGCGCCGCCTCGCGGACCTGCGGTCGGGCCTCTACATGAAGACCCTGTTACGGGATCCCGCGGCCGGCGTCATGCACTCGCTGATCTACTTTCCGTTCCTCATCCTGTTCGCCGTCACCACCGTCGACGAGATCAACCACGTCCTGCCGCCGGGCGCCAAGTACCTGCACGGCACCTCCTACCAGGCCTATGCCCTGATCGCCAACGTGGCCGGGATCCTGTTCCTGATCGGGATCATCTGGGCCGTCATCCGTCGCTACATTGTCCGGCCCTACCGCATCCGGATCAAGACCCGCCCCGAGGACGGTTTGATCCTCGGCACCTTCCTCGTACTGGGGGTCACCGGTTTCACCACCAGTGCCCTGCGGATCGAGCTGCAGGGCCAACCGCATTTCGAGAAATGGCGGCTGCTCGGCTACCCCCTGGCCCCGCTGTTCGACGGCCTCAGCCACCACGACCTGACCATCGCCCATCAGTGGTCGTGGGGCCTCCATGTGCTGGCCTTCTTCGCCCTGGTCCTGCTGATCCCCACCACCAAGTTGCGGCACATGTTCACCTCGCCACTCAACATGTACCTGCGGGATCGGGACCGGCCCAAGGGCGCCATGAAGCCGCTTCCCGACCTCACCGAGACTTCACTGGAGACCTTCGGCGCCAACACCATCGCGGATTTCACTTGGAAGCAGCTCCTCGACATCGACGCCTGTACCGTCTGCGGCCGCTGCACCTCGGTGTGCCCCGCCCACGCCACCGGCAAGCCCCTCGACCCGAGAGAGATCGTGCTCAAGATCGGCGACGTCATGGCCGCCACCCACCCCGCGGGCCCCATTTCTCCAGTCGTGGGCCACGACCCCGAGATCACCGTCACCGCCGACTCGGTCTTCGAGCGCGTCACCCCCGAGGAGCTCTGGGCCTGCACCAGTTGCAAGGCCTGCGACGAGATCTGCCCCGTCAACATCGAGATCCTCGACAAGATCCTCGATATGCGCCGCTACCTGTCGCTCATGGAGTCCAACTTCCCGAGCGAGCTGGGCACCGCCTACCGGGCCATGGAAAACCAGCAGAATCCGTGGGGCCTGCCCCCCAAGGAACGGGCCGCATGGGCCAAGGGGCTGCCCGAGGAGGTGCCGCTGGTGGACCCGGCCCGGCCGTTCACCCATGAGTACCTCTACTGGGTTGGCTGCGCCGGGAGCTACGACGACAAAAACAAGAAGGTCACCATCGCCACCGTCAAGCTCCTCCACCAGGCCGGAGTCGACTTGGCGGTCCTCGGGCCCCTGGAGAAGTGCACGGGGGATCCGGCCCGACGCTCGGGCAACGAATACCTCTTCCAGATGCTGGCCAAGGAAAACGTGGCCAACCTGGAGCAGCTCGGCGTCAAGAAGATCATCACCCAGTGCCCCCATTGCTTCAACACCTTGAAGAACGAATACCCCCAGCTGGGGGGCAACTACGAAGTGATCCACCACAGCCAGCTGCTCGAGTTCCTGATCGAGACCAAGAAGCTCGACGTGTCCGACGCAGTGCTCGAGGACCGGGTCGTATATCACGACAGTTGCTACCTGGGCAGGCACAACGACATCTATGCCGCCCCCCGCCGGGTCCTCGGCCATCTGGCCGGCATCGAGATCGTGGAGGCGCCCCGGAATGGGACCAAGGGCATGTGCTGCGGCGCGGGCGGCGCCCGCATGTGGATGGAGGAGTCCACCGGGACCAAGGTGAACACCGAGCGCTCCCGGGAGCTGCTGGCAACCGGGGCCGACCGCATCGCCACCGCCTGCCCCTTCTGTTACATCATGATCGACGACGGGGCCAAGGAGCAGGGTCGCGACGACGTGATCGTCCAGGACATCTCCCTTCACCTGCTCGACGCCCTCGAGGGACGAGGCCGACGGCCAGCCGCGGCCGTACCGCTGGCCGGTGCCACCGATCCCTCGGAATGACCGAACCGGTGGCCACTGAGCCCGGCGGCGACGACGCCCGGGCCGGCCGCCCCGGGCCGCCGGGGCGCCTGACGGGGCCCGCGGTCGACCTGGCGCTGGTTGACGAGGCCGTCGACCTGGCGCGGCGGGCGGGTGAGTTGAGCCTGCGGTGGTTCCGCCGCGCCGACCTACGGATCGACCGCAAGGGGGACGGGACTCCGGTGACCGAGGCCGACCGGGCCGTCGAGCGGTTTCTCCGGGAGGAGATCGGGCGCTGCCACCCTACCGACGGGATCGTGGGCGAGGAAGAAGCGGCGGTCCCGTCGTCCAGCGGCCGGGAATGGATCCTCGATCCCATCGACGGGACCAAGGCCTTCAGCCGAGGAGTTCCTCTCTACGCCAACCTGCTGGCGTTGGACGACGAGTACGGCAACGCGCTCGGCGTGGTCAACATCCCGGCCCTGGGCGAAATGGTGTGGGCCGGTCGGGGCCGCGGTTGCTATCTGAACGGGGCCCCGGCCCGAGTCAGTGACCGTGACACCTTGGACGGCGCCTATGTCAGCAGTTCCGGCTACGAGAGCTGGGGCGACGACGCCCTGCTCAACATCAAACGGGCTGGAGCCGTCCTGCGGACATGGGGAGACGGGTACGGCTACCTCCTCGTGGCCACGGGGAGGATCGACGCCATGGTGGACCCGGCCGCCGAGCGCTACGACCTGGCTCCGATGCCCGTCATCCTGGGGGAAGCGGGCGGGGCCTTCTCCGACTACCTGGGCCGCTCCTCTTCCACCGGTGGTAGCGCGGTGGCCACCAACGGCCGCATCCACGAACAGCTCCTCAACTACCTCCGGCCCTGAGGGCCGTGTCGGGCAGGTAGCGACGGATTCACCCCTTGTAAAACTCGAGGCGAATATCGAGTCCGTCGGGTATGACGATGTTGGCGCGTGACGGGGGTTTACTCGGGCGGAGGAAATATCGGTGATCGGACCGGAAAAGGAGCTTCAACCCGCTGTAGCCGAGGTTTTGGTCGCCTCCGCAGCCAAAACCAGAACGGCAACGCCGACCGCGAGCGTCACCGCGATTAATCCCCCGACGGCCAACCGATATCTTCGCAAAATTCCCTTGATCCTAAGCGATACAAATGACGAACTTGTGCATCCGTCCCATTGCTCCGGCACCCGCAAAGAGAGTGTAGACGAGGGTGCTGTGGACAATCAGATGGATAACCCTGTGAATTGTCCGACTTATCCCCAGTGTCGTTGACTGTGCCCGGAGGCGACGAGTTCGCCCACGATGTCCTGTCCAGAGTATGTCGGTGACATAGGCCCGGCTCAGTGCGGCCCTCGGCCCAGGCGGCCCAACAGCCCGGCGGCGACCAGGTCGACCGCCGGGATCCGCCATTGTCCATCTTCGACCCGTCGAGCGCCAGGGAGGCGCCCGCCGCCCAGGCTCGGCGGATCGTCGACTGCGAACGGTTGCAGACGTCCATTGCCTCGCGGATGCTGAACAGCCGCAGGGGGTCGCTGCCGGGGGCGGCATCGAGTGCCTTCTCCCACTCCGGTTCCAGCGCCAGTCGCCGGACGAAGTCGATCAGGCGCTTGCGGGCCACCCTGGCGTCGGTGGGAATGGTGCCGGCGAAGGCCGGGATGAGGTGCCGCTCGATCATGATGGGCGTCGCGGTTTCGCTCCGCGTTGGCGTTCTTCAGTTGGCCGAAGTACTCATCGAGCCAGCCGCGGGCGAGTTCCTTCAACTTCGGCACCGGTCGCGCCGCCGACGTGGCTGGGGTGAAGGAGGCGTCGCCAGCTTCACGCCGATACGGCTCGGGGTCCGGGAGCGGGCGACCGGCCGTCAGCGCCGCGATGGCGGCTTCTAGCCAGGCGTCGCGCTGGCCGGCACGGTCGAAGCCGACCCGGACCCGCTGGACAGCGCCTCGGCACCGGGAAGCTCCGCGAAGCGAATCGTCTGGCCTGCTCGCCCTCCAGACGCTGAGTCGCACGGCTAGCAGGTCCTCCTCACGTCAATCGATCGCCGGCCAGTGCTCATACCATTGCTCGTCCTACTGAGGTAGGATGTCACGGTGGCGAAGCTCTCGGTCAGTGTTCCAGATGATCTGGTGAATGACCTGCGTGGGCTCGCCCCGGGGAACGTCAGCGCCTTCGTGACGACCGCGATCCGCCACGAAATCGATCGCCGCCGCTTGTTCGCGTTCGTCGACGAACTTGACGACGAGTTGGGGCCAGCCAATGAGGATGAGATAGCGGGCTTCATGGAGGCCCTTACGTCGCCCCTGCCGGCGAGGCCCGCTGGGCGTCACCGCACGGGGCGTCGCTCTCAGCGCTCGGCTTCTTGACTGTGACGGCCCTGGTCTTGGATACGCGGGCGCTGGAGGTCCTCGCGGATCGCACGGCTGATCCGGCTGCGTCGCGGCGAGTGCGCAACATGGTTGCTGCGGCCACTCGCATTGGGGTGCCCGTTCGGGTTCCGACCGCCGTGCTGTCCGAGGCCTATCGGGGTGGACGAGCGGACTCGGCGGTGGACTTCGTCTTGGGCCGGGGGGTTCGTCCGATCACCATGGGCCATAGCATGGCGCGCCTCGCCGGCCAACTGCGAGCCCGGGACCGCCTGGATTCCTGCCATACGGTGGATGCGTTCGTGATCGCCACGAGCGTGCGGCTCGGCGGTGGACTCGTCGCCACCGGCGATCCCGATGACCTGCGGTCGCTTGCCAGGGACTACGAGCATGTCCGGGTCGAGTCCGTCAACTGACGCCGTTTATTCCCTCGCCGTTCGCCCATGCGCCGCCAAAGCTGGGGTTGCCACCTTCCGCCGCTGTGGCGGTCACCCGCCCTCCCCCTCGAGGTCGAGCAGCTCTTGGGGCGGGCACCGTGTCAGCCAGGCGTCGCGTCGCTGTCAAGCCTCGGCAGGGTCGAGTTCGGCACGTAGATGGCACGCCTGGCCTCCTAGGACAGACAAATAGCCCCACTTGCCTCCCCACCAGTGGCCCCTGACCTGATTTCTTCCAAGAGCGAGCGACGGGAATCGAACCCGCGTTCTCAGCTTGGGAAG
>CAWBSR010000005.1:0-57912 GCA_963791545.1 uncultured Actinomycetota bacterium | reverse complement strand
CTGATGTTCTGCCGCTGAACTACGCTCGCAAGGCGTCGCGAACGATACCAGCGGGCAGTGCGCCTTACCTCGGGTTCGGACTTCCGGCGGTGAGGAACTCGATCGTCAGGCTCACCGGGGCGTCGAGGTTGAGGTGGTGAGGAATGCCGGGCGGGATCGCCTGGCCTTCGCCTTCATGGAGCCGGAAGGACAGGGGTGGCTCGAGATGCAGGGTCAAGGTGACGTCGCCCTCGAGCACCTGCAGGCGACCCCACGTACCGCCGGCCACGACATGGTCCCGGCGCAGCCCGGCCGGCAGGCTGGCAGCGTCAAAGGGCCCCGCGGTGCGGACCACGGTCAGCCCATCGGGCAGCTCGGCTCGGGCGCAGAGCGTGCAATCGATGTTGCTACCCCGGTGAGCGGCTCGCTCCTCGTCGCTCAGCACCCAGGGGCGCAGCTGAAATGGAGGATTGTGCCGAAGGTGCTGGCTGTGCAGACAGGACAGCTCCGCCACCCAGTCGCCGGAGGGGTCCTGTTGGAATCCCACGATGGTGCGCCTCACGGGCAGCGCTGGTTCGCGACAGGCGTGTTCCCCGCCCTCGCCGACCAGGGCCCCGCAGGCATCGCAAACCTGCTCCGCCCAACACGGGGGATCGCCTCCTTCGACCGCGTCACCCACCGGTCAGTGCTGGCCCGGGAAAACGTCGGTCTCCGACTGGTGCCACACCGGATGGTCACCGGAGGTCTCGACATTGAAGCCGTAGTCGAACACCAGGCTCCCGCCGAAGGTGGCTCCGATCGAGACCAGGGCGGCCACGACCAGCGACAACAGGGTCAACCCGATCGGAGTGGCGAAGGCGGTGTGGTAATCGTTCAGCCGCCACGCGATGTCAGCCAGGGCCAGCCCGGTGACGGCGATCATGATCACGGCGTGGGTATTGATGGTGCGCCGGGCCTGGTTGCCGGGGTGCGACGATTTGAGCCAGTCCCACCATCCGGTGAGGGCAGCCAGGAGTGACACCACTGCACCGCCAACGAACACGAAGGTCCCGGCGTGGAACAACTCACGAGACGAGAGGTGGTTCCGGCCACGGACGGCGGAGATGATGTCGAACACGGACGCCAGGATGTAGGCGGCCACCGGGATGTCGGTGAGGGGGGGATGGAGCGGCTTGCCGGCCCACCCTCGCAGCCCCTTGAACTTCCGGCCCTTCAACGTCAGGACCGGCCGCACCGTGAATTTCCGCATTTTTTCCGACCTCCTGTAGTGGTGGGTGGAAAGCGATACCGACCCAGGACCACCCCGGCTGTGGAGGAGGCGGACCGCCATGACCCGCGACCGAGACTTCGAGATGGTCTTTGTTCGTGGGGCGAGCATCATTCCCGGTCCTGGTCCTGGTCCTCGCCCTGAACAATCCCGGCCCTGAGCGAGCCGTCAGACCGTCTCGATGTCGTCGCGATAGAGGTCGTAGGCCGCCTGATATTCCATGACCCGGGCTACGTCGCTGATGAAGTCCTCGTGGTAGCCGGCCCGGCGGAGGAGGTGGAACCCCAACTCCATTCCCGCGGTGATCCCACCCGCGGTGATGATCCGGCCCGCGTCGACCACCCGGGCCCGGCTGATCCGGCAGGCGGTTGCCAGGCCGGCGAGGCGGTCGATGGGCACCTTCCCGGGTGGTGTGGCCTCGATGCGGTCGGGCTCCTTGCGGCTGGTGGCGGGAATCCCGTCCAACAAGCCCATCTTCCCGTAGACCCATGACCCGGTGCACACGCTGGTGAGCAGCGTTTCGGCGGGCTGGCTGCGCACGAATTCCTGGAGTCTCCCGTTGCGGATCTCCTGGCGGGTGCCGAACCCGCCCGGGATCAGGAAGGCGTCCATGGCGGGGCGGTCGGCAAACGAGTAATTCGGCAGCACCGTGAAGCCCGCCTGGGCCTGCACCGGGCGCATGGCATCGGCGATCAGAAACGCTTCGAGTTCCGGATCGAAGCGTCGGGCGACCGAGAAGACGCCATGGGGGGCGGCAAAGTCGACTATCTCGACGTCTTTGAAGACGTAGATCCCGAGCCGGAAACCGGTTATGGCCATGGCTGACTCCCTCCGAATCAAATCAAGACACCAAGGTGGCAACGGACCACACGACCGCGATCATCCCGATCGTGATCATCACCACGCTGCGCGACAGCGGCGGCTTGACGGGCGGGCCGTCATCGTCGCCGTAAGGGACGCGCGAGGGCGGCCGGACCCGGGCCAGAACGTTGCCCACGACGAGGGCACCCCCGAAAGCAAGCACCAGGAGCCGCAAGAGGTCGGTCCCTCCGAACAGGCCGCTTCCTGACGACGTCGCCGCCTGAACCAGTGCCGAATCCATCACGGTGACGGTACCGCCGGGTCGACCGAACCCACGAGGTCGCCGATCCCCCGGCGTCGCCAGCCGATCGAGGTCCCCGAGGCGGCAATGCTGACCCCGGCGGCCACGACCAAAAGTCCCCCCACCACAGTCGCCCACCCGGGTCGCTGGCCCAGCCACAGCCACGCGGCCAGCACCACGACCACCGGCTCGAGGTAGCCCAGGATGCCCACATGGGTGGCGGGGACATCGGCCAGGACGCTCAAGTACAGCGTGATCCCGACGGCGGTGTGGAGGACTCCGAGTACGACCACCCACAGCCAGGCGGCGGCCGGCCGGGGCCAGGTGCTGGCCAGGGCGACGGGAACCAGGAGGATCCCCGCGCCCGCCAACTCCATGAATGCCAGCCGCAACCCGCCGTAGGAAACCGCCAGCGGCTTCGACAACACGATGAGGGCGACGAAGAGCACCGCCGCCAGGAGCGCCAGGATCAACCCCGCGGCTCCGGCCGACTCGACGGTGGGGGCGGCCAGCAAACCGAAACCCAGCGTGGCCCCGGCCAGGGCGGCGATGGTGGCCCGACCGAGGTGCTCGCCGAGCAGGCGGGGGGCCAGGGCGGCCACGCCGAGCGGCGCCAGGTACACGATGAGGATGACCGTTCCCGCGGGAGCCCGCTTATAGGCCGCGAACAATGCCAGCCAGTGGACCCCGAGGACAGCGCCGGTGAGGCAGCACCGCAGTGGCTGGACCGACAGCAGCCGAGCCTGTCCTACCTGCTCCCCCCCCGGGTGCCCCCCGGGCCGGGCCCGCCCACCGGGCGGTTCCCGCCGCCCTGGTCCGCCCCGCCCGCCCCGCCGGCGCCGCCCTTCGCCCACCAGGAGCACCGCCCCCAGGCAGATGGCCGCCGTCCACAACCGAATGGCGACGATGAGCGGCGATGGAAGGCTCACCAATCCGGCCAGCACCGGAATGGTGCCCCAACCGGCGGTGACGACGCCGAGCAGTAGATAGCGCCGTCCCATGGTCGCCGAGTGTAAGAGCGCCGATGACGCCCCCCGGGGGCGGCCACTGGTTTTCCCCCAGCCCGGCTCTACAGCGTCCGGCCCCGCAGTGATTCCAGGATTTCGATGGGAATGGGGAAGATCAGGGTGGAGTTCTTTTCGGTCGCCACCTCGGCCAGGGTCTGGAGGGTGCGTAGCTGGAGCGCCCCAGGCGCCTCGGCCAGCTTGCGGGCCGCCTCGGCCAACTCCTCGCTGGCCTGCAACTCGGCGGTGGCCGCGATGACCTTGGCCCGCCGCTCCCGTTCCGCCTCCGCCTGGCGGGCCATGGCCCGCAGCAGCTCGGGCGGCAGCGTGACGTCGCGCACCTCGACCTGGCGCACCTCGACGCCCCAATGCGAGGTGCTCTTGGCGATGGTCTCCCGCAGTTCGGTGTTGATGTTCTCCCGATGGGCCAGCAGGTCGTCGAGCTCGTGGCGGCCGATGATCGAGCGCAGACTGGTCATGGCGATGCGCTGGCTGGCGAAACGGAAGTTGTCCACGCCGATCACCGCCTTCACCGGGTCCACGACCTGGAAGTAGACGACCGCGTCCACCTGAATGGTGACGTTGTCCTGGGTGATCACCGCCTGGGGCGGGATATCGATCACCTCGACCCTCAAGTTGACCTTCACCACCCGGTCCACGGCGGGCATCCGGAACACGATCCCCGGCCCTCGGGCGCCGGGGAGCACCTTGCCGAGCCGGAAGAACACGCCCCGCTCGTACTCGGTCACGATGATCAGGATCGACCGAATCAGGATGAACACGGCGATGAGCACGACGATGATGCCGACTGCGACCCCCCCGGCGGTGTTGGCGGCGGCCAGCACGCTCAGCCGACGATCGTGGCGACGAAGTGGGCGGCCGCATTGGAGGTGTTCGACGTCGAGGACACCGCGACGGCGATGGCGAACACCACCAGGCCAATTACGCCCAGCGCGATGTTGATCCAGGCCACGACCTTGGCGGCCGTGAGCAGGCCCAGGCCTCCGACGGAACCGCCGGAGTTGGTGATGGTCCGGCGGGAGCCGGGGATCATGACCAGGGCGATGATGGCGGGCAGGACCGGGCAGATGACGAACGAGGCGATCGCAGTGATCAACGCGGCTACGGCGGTGCCGTCGGTGCGCAAGGGGGCGCCCCCGGAATAGCCGTAGCCGCTGGGGTAACCCCCGTAGCCGGCCGGCGGCTGACCGTAGCCAGGCGGGGGCGGCGGCGCCCCGTAGCCAGGAGCGGGGGGAGGGCCGTAGCCGGGCGGCGGCGGTGCTCCGTAGCCAGGGGCCGGCGGCGGGCCGTACCCGGGCGGGGACGGCGGGCCGTACCCGGGCGGGGGCGGCGGTCCGTAACTATTCGCCGGGCCACCATAGGACTCGCTGGGACCCGATGGGGCGTCGGGGGCGGGGGGCCAGCTGGCGGTGGGTGGGGCGGGCGGGCGGGGCGGGGACGCCGGCGGTGGCCAGGAACTACCGTCGACATCGTCGGATCCGTCACCGGACCCCGGCGCTCCCGTGCCCTGGTTGGCGTGCGAGTCGAACCCCATCGCTCAGTCCCCCAACGTGTGTGCCCGCCTTTGAGCGTACCGGAGCCCGTTCTGACAGGCGGGAATTCTTGGATTGGGTATCTCGAAAGTCCTTGGCACCTATCGAAAGACATTGTCCTCCGGTGGTTGGTGTCAACCTTCGGGGTCTCGCGGCCGATGGGCGGGACCGTAAGATAAACTCCTGCCAGCGGGCCGTTGGGGCTGACGCGCGGCGCCGTCGCCGAGCCGCGGCGGCAGCAGGTGCGGCCAGGACCGAGGAGGCCATGAGTGAAGCGCACATTTCAGCCGAACAACCGGAGGCGGGCCAAGAAACACGGCTTCCGTCATCGGATGGAAACCCGGGCCGGGCGGGCCATCTTGAAGGCTCGCCGTCTCAAGGGTCGCAAGCGGCTCTCGGCCTGATCTGGCGGGTCCGGGGGCGCACTTCCTTCCGTGCCTTCAACCCGCCCCGGGGTACCCCGCCGGCCTCTCGACCGGCTCGAGCCCATATCGGGCCCATCACGGTATCCTTTGTCAACGGCAATCCGGTGGAGCCGCCGCGCGTCGCCTATGCCATCGGCCGCAAGGTCGGCAACGCCGTCGAGCGCAACCGGATCCGCCGCCAGCTCCGAACCATCGTCCACGACCTGGCCTCGCAACTTCGACCGGGCATGTACCTGATCGGGGTTTCCCCCCAGTCAGCCCACCTGCGTTTTGGAGACCTGCAACTCACCGTCATGCGAGCGTTCGACGCCATCTGGGAACAGGAGACACGACGGCAATCGTCGCGCTCCCGCCCGTCCGGCGAGCCGCTCGACCAGGCGATTTCGTGAGCGCGGTGGCCACCTCCGGGCGGGCCCACAGCGCACCGGCCCAGCTTCTCATCGGGTTGGTCCGGATTTATCAAGCCGTCCGCCGGGGCCGGCCGTCGCCGTGCCGGTACATCCCCAGCTGTTCTGAATACGCCGCCGTGGCGGTCGACCGCCACGGTGCTGCCCGCGGCTCCTGGCTGGCGGTCCGCCGGCTGTGCCGTTGCCACCCCTGGGGCGGCCATGGGGCCGACCCCGTTCCGGACCCTTCCGGAGTTAGGAATCCGTCATGATCCTCTCGCCCGTGTTGGCGGCCGCCGGGGGCTTTTGGGCTCCCATCGCCAACCCATTGGCGGCTGTGCTGGCCTTCTTCTACGACCTGGTGCCCAACTACGGCATCGCCATCGTCCTGCTCACCATTCTCATGATGATCGTGCTGACGCCGCTCACCATTAAGCAGACGCGGTCGATGTTGGTAATGCAAAAGCTGCAGCCGGAAATGAAGAAGTTGCAAGAACAACACAAGAACGACCGCCAGGCACTCAATGAAGCGGTCATGGCGCTGTACAAGGAACACAATGCCAGCCCGCTCGGCGGGTGTCTGCCGATGTTGTTGCCATTCCCATTGTTCATCGGCTTGCTGCGGGTACTCGAGGGCCTGAGCCATACCGTGACCACGACCGTCAATGGTCACAAGGTAGTTACCGCGGTCCCCAGATATCTGACATCGAACACCCGGATGTACAAAGACATCGTTGCCGCACACGGGCAACTCGATGCCTTCGGGATGAACCTGGCCAAGTCCGCTCGGAATATCGGCGGCGGTCTCGGTCATTCCCTTCCCTATTTCGTGCTCCTGCTGATCATGGTCGGCACCCAGTTTTATCAGCAATACCAGTTGACGTCCAAGAATCCCGCGGCTGTGAGCCAACCGGGTCAGGCCATGATGATGAAAGTCATCCCACTGGTATTCGGGTTTATTTCCCTGAACTTCCCGGCGGGCGTCGTGCTGTACTGGACCGTCAGCAATATTATTCGCATCGGCCAGCAATGGGCACTTTACCGTTACGACCCCAAGGTCAAGTCGCTGGTGGCCAAGGACGTCAAGGAAATCGAGGCGAAAACGCGCGAGATCGACGCCCGGGACTCGAAAGCGAAGGGATCCGACGCCAGGGCAAAGGCGTCAGACACCAACCCGAAGGCGTCGGGGCGGCCCCGCTTTCGCGACCTCCTGATCAATGCCAGTGAGGCGGCGGCCGAGCGGCGAAACCCAGGCGGGAAAAACGCACCCAAGCCGGGAGCGAAGCCCGGGAGCGAAAAGGGCGGCACTCCGCCGCGGGGCGGGACTCGGGGGCCAGCAGGCAAAGCCCCGCCGGCAACGTCTGGTGTAAACAAGTCCCAACGGCCGGCGGCGTCTGGCGGCAAGGGCGCCGCGGGGGCCAAGAGAGTGTCCCAGAAGCCCGGGGTGGTGGCGCCCTCGAAGCCGGGAACGACCGGGTCGTCTGGGTCGTCTGGGTCGTCTGGGTCGTCTGGGTCCAAGGCGCCTTCCAAACCGGGCGCAGGCCGGTCCGGGGCCAGTAAACCGGGCCTCGCCAAGGCCAGTGGCGCCAAACCGGGTGGCGCCGGGGGGGTCGCCCCCGGGGCCGGTCAGAAATCGGGTGGGCCCGCGGGCGGCGCGAAGCCGGGCACCCCTACCAAGCCCATTACGCCTTCGAAGGCGGCTAGTCCAGGGGCTGCCCCGGCGCCGCCCCCGCCGGTGATCCCGGCCGAGGGATCCGGGTCCGGTGCTGGCATCGGCGGCAATGGCGGCGGCGCCACCAGTGGAAACGGGGCTGCCAAAATCGCCGGCAAAGGTGCTTCGGGCAACGGTGCTCCCGCCGAAGGTGCTCAGGCCATGATTGCGTCCGAGGGCACCGACGCCGCCGAGGCGGGGACAGCCGCTGGAGCCGGCGCCCGGGGTTCGGGTAGTCCCCAGGGGCGCACCGGAGGCGGGAGCGCCCGCAATGCCAGCAATAGCCGTCGTCGTCGTAAGGGCAGGTAGGCACATGGAATGGGTCGAAACCACCGGGCGCACGGTCGACGAGGCCAAGGAAGCCGCCCTGGACCAGTTGGGCGTCGATGAGCAAGACGCCGAGTTCGAGATCGTCGAAGAACCGCGGTTCGGTTTATTCGGGCGGCTGCGGTCGGAGGCCAGGGTGCGGGCCCGGGTCCGGCCGACCAAGCCACGCCCCAAGGAAGAACGGCGGGATCGCCGGGGCCGGCGCAAGGGACCGGGCTCCGATAGCGCCCCAGCCAGTGCCGAGGGAGGGGCCGAATCCGCGCCTGCTCCGAGGCCGGCAGCACGCCAGCCAGCCGAGCGCGAGGTTTCGGCCACCAGCGGATCCGGCTCCCCTCGGCTACCGGTAAGTGCCAGCAGTGCCGGCGCCGCCGCAGTACCCGGCGCCGCCCCGGGAGCCGGCGCCGCGGTAGCCGGCGAACCTGATGGCGACCGCGATGGGGCGGCCAGCCGCACCGGACGGCGCCGGCGGACCGGAGCCGCAACCGCCGGTCCCGAGAACAACCGCCAAAGCGATAGCTCTCGGTCATCGCCCCGCGGACGGTCCGGCCGGTCCCCGGAAAGCGGCGACGGCCAGTCTGACGACGATTTCACCATGAGCCCAGGAGGCGGGATGGACGTATCACTCGACGAGCAGGCAGACGTGGCGAAGGACTTCCTCGACGGCTTGGCCAAGCGCATGGGCCTCGAGGCCGAGGTGAACGTCACCCAACCCGAGGAGGAGACGATCGAGCTCAACCTCACTGGCCAGGATCTGGGCCTGCTCATAGGGCCCAAGGGGGCCACGCTCCTGGCGATCCAGGACCTCACTCGCACGGTGGTGCAACGTAAGACCAGCGCCGCCAACGGACGCATCCTGGTCGATGTCTCCGGGTACCGGCGCAAGCGTAGGGACGCCCTGGCCCGTTTTACCCGCCAGGTGGCCGAGGAGGTCCAGGCGTCAGGGACCCGCCGAGTGCTGGAACCGATGAGTGCCGCCGACCGCAAGATCGTTCATGACACCGTGAACGACATCGACGGCGTGGTCACTGTCTCGGAAGGCGAAGATCCCTGGCGCCGGGTCGTGATCCTCCCCGCGCCCGCCACCGCCGACGCCTGAGGGACCCGTTGAGCCGCGGCCGGGGTTGCCAGAAGCGCTCCGGCAGGCACTGCTGGCCATCTTCGACGATGCCCGGCGCCACCACTTCCTGGGGCCGGGTGACGTCGCCGGCCACTTGGCCCACAGCCTGGCGTTCGCCAGCCTCGTTCCCGAGGCTCCCAACCAGGCCGTAGACCTGGGCAGTGGAGCCGGGATCCCCGGTTTGGTCCTCGCCCTAGTCTGGCGGGACTCGACCTGGGTCCTCCTGGATGCCAATGTGCGCCGGACCGCCTTCGTCCGCGAGGCGCTGCCGTCGCTGGGCTTGGAAGATCGGGTGGAGGTCGTCACCAGCCGGGCTGAGGAGGTCGGGAACAACCCCCGCTGGCGAGGCCAGGCGGACCTGGTTGTGGCCCGGGGGTTCGGTGGACCGGCGGTGACGGCCGAGTGTTCGGCTCCGTTGCTGCGGCCCGGCGGTGCCGTTGTCGTCGCCGAGCCCCCAGGTGGCGCCCCTCACCGCTGGCCCGCCGAGGGGCTCGACCTGCTGGGGTTGGTCGACGGCGGCAGTCGGGTGTCTCCGGTCGCCCTGCAACGTTTGTGCCAGGTCGGCTCGTGTCCGCCGCGCTATCCCCGGCGGGTAGGCATCCCCCAGAAGCGCCCTCTTTTCTGACGCCGGCTGTTTCACGTGGAACGGCTCCGACAGGAAGGTCTCCGAGGGGTGGATTCGTCCTTCCCTCCTCTGCGGGGACTGCGACAGCAAACGGCCGGCGCATTCGGCCAGCGCACGGGACGGGGCCGGGGACGCGTGCCTAACGGAAACTGGTGGGGGCACCCGCCGCCAAGGGCCGGAGACCCCGGGCATCCCCGCCCTTCCCAGACGCCACTTCTCGCCGGCCGTATCTCCCCCGGTTCCTCGGCCATCCACCAGCAAGGAGCACCCGCCCTGGCCCAGCCCGCCTCGCCCCTCCCACCGTGCTGATACCCGGCGCGCTGGCGCGGGCGCGGTGGCGCTTGTCCCGCCAGCTTCAGGTCCTGTCGCCTTGGCTGGCCAACTCCTGCCGTCACCGCCTCCAGGGTGCCCGCGCCTTCTCCTTGCCCTGCCCCTCACCTTTTTCCGACCGTTCCTCGGGCGGCCCGTGAGGCCCTTTTCAACGTCCTCGATCCAAACAGACGCCGACCACCTCCGAATGGGTTCCGGCCCTGCCCCGATCGACAGCGCCAAGACGCGCCCTCGCTCCGCCCGCGTTCACGTGGAACTCTCGCTTCGCCGGGGTCCACGTCCGACCGGTGGCCGGCAGGCGACACGGCCGGCAGATTGATAGGGAATCCGGTGGCCAAAACCGAAGCGACTCCCGGATGACTCTGGTCCCGAGGAGGGTGGAACCGACCGCCGGGCCCGAGGGGTATCCCCCAAAGCCGTCCATCGTTCTGTCACTGTTTCACGTGGAACGGAGTGGCTGCCGAGCAAGCCGGGACAATCTGAGCTCGCGACGCTCTAACACAGGTTTACGCTTTGGAGTCGATACACTAAATCGTTAGTACCGCTTGACCTTGACTTGGCGAGGGGAGGATGGTCATTGTGATCGATCCGGAGCAGCTCCGAAGTAGGGCTGCCACCGTGTTCGACCAGCTCAGAGAGTCCGACCGGGTGCTGCGAGCCGCCAAGACGGCCGACGAACCCGAGGCGGCGCCATTGACGTTGCCCGAGGACGACCCGGTGGTCGCACGCGCCAGACCCAAGCCGCCGCTGCCCCGCATCCTGGCAGTTGCCAATCAGAAGGGTGGCGTGGGCAAAACCACCACGGCCGTCAACCTGGGGGCGGCGCTGGCCGAGTTGGGCTACCGGGTCCTGGTCGTCGACCTCGACCCCCAGGGCAACGCCACCACCGGCCTCGGGATCAACAGTCGCAACCTCGAGGCCACGATCTACGACGTCATCCTGCACGACGTGCCCATGCAGGACGCCATCGAGCCGACCAGCCTGCGCAACCTGTTCGTGGTCCCCGCCACCATCCACCTGGCTGGAGCAGAAATCGAGCTGGTACCGGTCTTCAGCCGGGAACTCCGGCTCCGGCGGGCCGTCGAGCAGGTCACCGAGGACTTCGACTTCATCATGATCGACTGTCCACCCTCGCTGGGCCTGCTCACCGTGAACGGCCTGGCCGCGGCGACCGAGGTGGTCGTCCCCATCCAGTGCGAGTACTACGCCCTGGAAGGGCTGGGCCAGCTCCTGCGCAATGTCAACCTGGTCCAGACCAACCTCAACCCTCGGCTCGAGGTCTCCACCATCATCCTGACCATGTACGACGCCCGGACCCGGCTGGCGGAGCAGGTGGTCCGTGAGGTCCGCCAGCACTTCGGGGACCGGGTGTGCCGCCATGTCGTGCCCCGCACCGTCCGACTGTCCGAGGCACCGTCCTTCGGCCAGCCGATCATCCTGTTCGATTCGTCATCTCGGGGTGCCACGGCCTACCGGGAGCTAGCCAAGGAGGTGAGCGGTGGCGCGGCGCAGCGGGTTGGGTAGAGGGTTGGAAGCCCTCATCCCCAACGATCTCATCCCGAACAACATCCTGGGCGATCGTGGGTCGGCACTCTTGGATGTACCGATCAACAGCATCCGCCCCAATCCGCACCAGCCCCGCAATCACTTCGACGAAGAGGACCTGAGCTCGCTGACGGCGTCCATCCTGGCGGTGGGCGTCCTCCAGCCGGTCCTGCTGCGGACCACGGCCGAGGACCACTACGAGCTGATCGCGGGCGAGCGCCGTTGGCGAGCCGCCCGTCGAGCCGGCCTGCACACCATCCCCGCCCTGATCCGCACGGTCGACGAGCTCGGCAGCGTCGAGCAGGCGCTGATCGAGAACCTGCACCGGGTCGACCTCAACCCCATGGAAGAGGCGGCTGCGTACCAGCAGCTGATCGAGGATTTCGGCCTGACCCATGAGCAGATGGCCGGCCGGGTCGGTCGCAGCCGGGCGGCCATCTCCAACACACTGCGCCTGTTCCAGCTCCCGCCCAGCATTCAGCGGTTGGTTATCGAGGGGCAACTGTCGGCCGGTCATGCCCGAGCCCTTTTGGGGACGCCCGACCGAAACTTCCAGGAAGCCCTGGCCCGCCGGGCGGTGGCCGAGGAACTCTCCGTGCGGGCAGTCGAGGAGGCGGTCCGCCAGCGCTCCGAACCGGGGACAACCAACGGCGCCGCGCCTCGATTGGGCCGGCTGCGACCTCCGGGAGTCGTGGAACTGGAGAATCTGCTGTCGCAGCACCTCGACACGAGGGTGAAGGTCGATATGGGAGCCCGCAAGGGCCGAGTGGTCATCGAGTTCGCCACTCTGGAGGATCTCGAGCGAATCTACCGGGCCATGACCGAAGCTCCGACGGCCTGACCAGCACTTGTGGCCCCTGGCCAGGCCAGAACTGAGGGTGTACTTCCGCTCTGGTGATCCACAACCTGTGCATGACAGTGTGGATATCCACCGGTCACCGTGCGCCGGAGCCTCACGACGGAAGCCGGGGCGAGGGCGGCTAAGGGGTAGCGGACGGCGGGGACATCGGCCCCTGCTCGTCACAGGGCGAAGAAACCCACCGCGCCAGCGCCACCGTGAGGGCATTGGCGACCGCCGGTCCATGCTCGACCACCACCGCCGCCGGTCCGAACTCGACCAGCACGGCCGGCATCCGCGTCTCCCGCAGGACCGGGACCCGCATGCCCCGTGACCCCCGGTCCGGGATGGCCAGCGCCGCGGGGACAGTCGCCTGGATCGCCTCCGCCAGGCGCCGGCCCCCCTCGGATCCGATCCCGTTGTAGCCCACGAAGTAGGCGGTCCCACAACCGGCCGCCTCCAACTCGAGACGTAGACCGAGGTAGACATCACCGCGCAGCCCGTTGGCCTCCCTGGCCTGGAACGACTCATCAGGGTCATGGAGGGTGTTGACCCAGCAACCGGAGCGGGCCAAGGCCCGCCGGACGCCCTCGGCGAGGGCCGAGAGACCACCGGTCTCCCCCACCACCACCCGGCGACCGGTGAGGGTACGAGGCGCCTCCCTGAGGCGCTGACGCTCCCGGACGTCGGCCACCACATCGGTGCCGTTGGCCTTTCCACTTACCCTCAACAACTGCCTCAGGGTTTCCGGTCCCACGATGCCGTCTTCGACGCTGAGGCCGGAGTTGCGCTGAAAGTCCCGCAAGGCCAGGTTGGTCTGGACACCGAAGATGCCGTCCACCCGGCCGGCATCGAAACCCAGCGCCCCCAGGTGACGCTGGAGGTTGGCGACGTCGTCGCCCCGGAGCATGGGTCGCTTGTAGTAGAGCAGCCGGTCGCCGAGCGCCAGTCCCGCCTCGACCAGGGCTCCCCAGGTCTGGTCGCCGCACACGCCGTCGTCACGGAGGCCGCGCTCGAGTTGGAAGGCCCGAACGGCAGTTCCGGTGGCGGGGCCGTACCAACCCTCAACGTCGCCGGTCCAGTCGTACCCGAGGGCGGTCAGCCGTCCCTGAAGGTCCCGAACCGACTCCCCCTGGCTGTCCGTCCGCAGCGGAAGTGAGCCCGCCGCAGCGACGGCGCCCGTCGGTGCTACAGAAATGGATGCAGCTCCTCGAGGAGTTGCCCCTTGCCCTTGTAGCCGATGATCCGCAGCTGCGGTTCGCCGTCCTTGAACAGGATCAGGGTCGGAATGCTCATGACCTCGAACCGCTGCGCCAACTCCAGGTTCTCGTCGATGTTGATCTTGCCGATCCTCAGCCGCCCGGGATGATCGGTCGCGATCTGATCCAGCACGGGAGCGATCATCTTGCACGGGCCACACCATTCGGCCCAGAAATCGACCAGGACCAGAGTCTCTGAACCCTTAATCGTCTCATCGAACGTTTGTTCGGTCAGCGTCAGCGTACCGGTACCCATTGCGAATCGACCTCCTCGGACGATAAGGCGCCAAACCTAGCGCCCGACTGGGTAACGCCGGGACCTCGCCCAACATTCCAACGCTCAACTACCACTCCGTAGGCGTCTCTTTGATTTCGGGCGGCGCCTCGTGCTGGGCTTCCAACCAGCGCTCGGAGTCGATGGCCGCCATGCATCCCGACCCGGCCGCGGTGATCGCCTGCCGGTACACGTGGTCTTGGACGTCACCACAGGCGAAGACCCCCTCGATGTTGGTCTTGCTCCCGTCATGGGTGATCAGATACCCGTTGTCGTCCATATCCAACTGACCCTTGAACAGGTCCGTGTTGGGCACGTGACCGATGGCGACGAACAGTCCTGCGACCGGCAACTCCGAGTGCTCCTCGGTGACAATGTTGCGCAGCTTCAGCGCCTGCACCTTGGTGTCGCCCACTACGTCGGTCACGACGGTGTCCCAGATGAATCGCACCTTGGGGTTCTTGAAGGCCCGGTCCTGCATGATCTTCGACGCCCGGAGCTCCTTGCGGCGATGGATGACCGTCACCGTGTCCGCGAACTTGGTGAGGAATGTCGCCTCCTCGAGCGCCGAATCACCGCCCCCCACGACCGCGATGTCCCGGCCCCGGAAGAAGAATCCGTCGCACGTGGCGCACGTGGACACTCCATAGCCCATCAGGCGCCGCTCGGCCTCCAGGCCCAACATCAAAGCCCGGGCGCCGGTCGACACGATGAGTGCCTTGCTGGCGTACTCCTGCTCCTCGCCGGTGGACGGGTCGGGAGCCCACGCCCGGAAGGGGCGGACCGACAGGTCGACGCGGGTCACCTTGGTAGTCAGGTACTCGGCACCGAAGCGCTCCGCCTGGGCCCGGAAGCGACCCATCAGATCAGGCCCCATGATCCCGTCGACGAAGCCGGGATAGTTTTCGACGTCGGTGGTCAGCATCAACTGGCCACCCGGCTGGTCGCTGCTCGATGACGGCAGGCCTTCGATGACCAAGGGGCGAAGATTGGCCCGCGCCGAGTAGATGGCCGCGGTGAGGCCGGCCGGGCCGGAGCCCACGATGAGGATGTCTCGGATGGGCTCGCTCATGACTACTCCCTGGCTGGTGCGGTGCGCTTCCGCCACAAGAACGCACCCGAGGCGGAAAATATTGCGCCCAGCGTCACGTAGGTGATCCACACCCGGCGGCCCTCCGGGTGCCATGGAAGGTACACGTGCAGTCGGAACAACCCGACGAACAACAACACCAAGGCGGTGGCCCCGAGCAGGCCGGCCACCAATCCGTAGACCACCACCGCGGCGACCTTCTGCACCGGCACCGTGGTCTTGTCGCGGACCGCGGTGACCACGGACTCGATCCGATCGGCGGCCTCCCCGGTCCAATCGTGGCCGGTCTGCGGCGGGGGTGAGGCGGTTGGCGCCATGGACGAAGACTACTCTCGCTTCTGCATGTCCCAGTTGCCCGACGCACCCGCGGCCCAGCCCGTCGAGACGCCTGCTCCAACCCAGACCCGTTTGATCGTCGGCATCGCGCTCGGCGCTGGCCTGGCCACCCTGGGGGGGTGGATCCTCGGCGAATACCCGTTCACCGGTGTCATGCCCTACATCGCCGGGGTCCTCTTCGCCCTCGTTGTCACCGAGGTGATCCTGTCGGTCGGCCACCAGCCGGGACGGATTACCGCGGTGGCGGGGGCGGTGTGCACCGTCGGGGGCCTGGGCTTGGGGGTGTGGATCTCGACGGGACGGGGCATCGACCCGATACCGATCGGCGGATGGGTCGCGGTGGTTGTCGGTGCCATCGTGGCGCTGATCCGGGGGGGGATCAGAAGGGGAGTACGGCCAGCGGCGAACAGCCCGGGACCGTCATAACCACGCCGGCCAGTCCTCCGGAGCGGGAGAACACCACCACCACGGCGGGCTGACCCCGCCACCGCAGCGACGCCTGGTAAGCCAAGGTGACATCGCTTCCCTGGGCCAGCCGCAATGCGTCCTGGGCCTGCGCCTGGCACCCGGCGGGCGAAGGCTGGCTTGGGTTGCCATCAATGGCAGGCGCCGCCACGGGCCGCGACGTGATCGAGGCGGTCGCCAGCCGGGCCACCGCTTTCGGGTCGGATTGGTCACCCAGGTCACCTCCGGAGGGGACTGCGAAGTCGCGCCGGGGGGCCAGGGAGCTGGCGGCGCCCAGGGTTGGAGTGGCCGCGGTGGTCTTCGACGACGGCCGGGTCGACGCGTTCAGCACTACCGCCACTCCGCCGACGACGAGGATTGCGGCGGCAATGCCCGCCACGGGACCCAGCCACCGGGGTGGACCGACCCGGCGCCGGCTGGCGGGGCGGCCCGCCCACCGGTGCGACGCGCTGGGCGCGTCTGGTTCCCAGCCGCCGCCGTCCGCCATGGCCGCGGGCTCGGCGAGCGACGGCGCCGCGGTGGCGGCCGGCTCCCAGGCCGCCAGGGCCCGCTGCACGGCGTCGTCCACCTCCCGGGCGGGGCGGGGACCAATCGGCGTGCCCACCGCCCTGGCGATCGCGGCCAGGGCCGACGTCTGGGCCCGGCACTGGGGGCAAGACGCCAGATGTGCCTCTTCGGACGCGGTGGCGGCACCGTCCAGCCCCGCGCTCAGGGCCTCGTCGTCCAGATGGGGGGTCGTCATGGCCACTCCCTAGGACGCTCGGCGGCCCGCGGCGAGTTCCCGGCCAGCAGGGGGACGAGCAGGGCCCGGCCCCGAGCGATGCGGGAGCGCACCGTGCCCCGGGGGATGGCGAGGATGGTGGCAATCTCCGCGTAGTCGAGCCCGCACAGGTCCCGCAGCACCACCGCGGCCCGGAAGTCGGAGGGCAACCGGGCCAGGGCGGCGTCCACATCGATGCGCTGGTCGCTGGCGTCGGCCGAGAAGTCGCGCGACCCAGACGGCGGCGACTCCTCCACCGCCTGGTCCAGGCCCGGTTCAGGCCGGCGGCGACGGCGGCGCAGTTCGTCGAGGGAGGCGTTCACCGCGATCCGATAGCTCCACGTCGAGAAGCGACTGCGCCCATCGAATCTCGGCAAACCCCGGACGATCGAAAGCAGTGCCTCCTGGGTGGCGTCGGCGGCATCGGCGTCATTCCCGGTCAGGCGGCGGCACACCGCGTAGAGGCGGTCGTGATGATCCCGCAACAACGTCTCCAGCGCCCCGCGATCGCCGCCTTGGGCGGCTGCGACCAGGTCATCCTCGCCCCCGTCGATGCCGCTGCAGCGTAGCGGCCCGACGGGCGCCCAGGCCCCACTGACCGAGGCCGCCCAGGTCCCCCACTGACCGAGGTCAGTTGGCCGACACCTCGGCGATCAACGTCTGGAAGCTGGGCCCGAGGTCGGTGATCCATAGAAGCACCGCGCTGCCCTTGTTCCCGTGGAGGTCGAAGGTCGTGTTCCCGTTGATGTTCTGCTTGGAATCGACAGGAGACCCCCACGGCGCCAGGGAAGCGGGATTGGGCACCGCATTGGCGACGTACACCTCGGCGCTCCAGCCGATGGTCGAGGATTGCACCACCAGATGGTGCAGCGTCTGGGCCGAGTCGAGGGTCAGGGCCAGCCCGAGACCATGGCGCAGCTTGGCGAAGTTGGAACTGAAGTAGCGATCGGTCTGCCACGCCGTTCCCGGATTGCCGTCGATGGCGTACCCGGCGTGAACTGCGTCGTCGGCGTCGCGTTCGAGGTGGAAGACGGCGGCGTTCTGGAACCGGATGGTTGTGATGGCACCGTCGCTGGCGGGCGGTGAGGATCCCCGGGAACGATTGGAGCTACTGGTGGCAATCACCACGACGACCACCACGACGAGCGCCAGTATCACCAGACCGGCCACCAGGCGGCCGGTCCAATTCGGCCGGCGGGGCGCCGGAGGCCGGGCGGGCCCCGCCGAGCGTGATCCGGACGGCGGGCCCAGGGGAGGGGCCGGGGCGGGGCCCCCCCCGGGCGCCGAGCGGCCCCGGGGCGCCCGGGTCCCAGGCGGCATTCCGCCCGAGGGATCGTACGGGGGCCGGGTCGGGCTGCGGGCCGGGGTCCGGGCAGGGGCGACGGGACGGGGGGAGGCGACGGTGGGGCCCCGGCCGGGATCGGGGCGGCCCCGGGTATCGATCGCGGCCAGCGACTGGCGGACCGCGGCGGCCGAGCTGGGGCGGTCCTGAGGTCGCTTGGCCAGCAGCTGGGCAACCAGGTCGTCCAGAGCGGGCGGAACGTTGGGCCGCAGATCCCGCAGGCGGGGCGGCATGTCGTTGAGGTGCTGCACGGCGACCGCCATCTCGTTGGGGCCCCGGAACGGTGGCACGCCCGTGATCAGTTCGAACAGGACCACGCCGAGGGAGTACAGGTCGCCCCGGGCGTCTGGCTCGCGGCCCTCGATCTGCTCCGGGCACAGGTATTTGGGCGTTCCGAGAACCATGCCCGTCTTGGTCAGCTCGAGGCCCAGACCCTCAGCGGCCTTGGCGATGCCGAAGTCGGTGACCTTGACGAGCGGTACCCCGTCGGACTCGTTGTCACAGACCAGCACGTTGCCCGGCTTCACATCCCGGTGGATGAGGCCGGCGGCGTGGGCCTGGGCCAGGGCGTCGGCGACCTGCATCCCGATCTCGACGCACACGAAGATAGGCAAGGGGCGGTGGGCGGCCGCGAAGTCCGACAGGGTCTGGCCCCGGATCAGCTCCATGACGATGAAGGCGGTGCCTTCGGGCGTGACCCCGGCATCGAAGGTGGCCACTACGTTTGGGTGGGCGAGACGGGCCGCGGAGACGGCCTCGCGCCGGAAACGCTCCCGGAACAGCTTGTCCTCGGCCAGATGCGGATGGAGCATCTTGACCGCCACCGATCGGGCCAGGACACTGTCGTGGGCTTCCCAGACCGACGCCATCCCTCCGTGGGCGACCAGTCTGACTAGCCGGTACCGGTTGGAGAGCACGGTGCCGGCGCCAACCGGCTTGGTCGCGTCGGGCGCGGACACGGGATCACAGGCTACCGGTCACTCCGCACCCTGCTGCGGCACCCAGCCGGGTCGTGATGCCATGGTGGCTGCCGAGAAATCCCGTCCCAGCGGGATTTTGGCAACGACGTTCTACGAAGCCTCGATCCAGGCCACCCCGACCACCCCGGCCCCGGCGTGGGTCCCGATGACGGCACCGACCAGGCCCACCAGGATCTGGTCGCGGGCGACCTCGGCCGCCACCAAGTCGACGAACTTGTCGATGTCCGAGGCGTCGCCGTGCATGATGCCGAGTTCGGTGATCTGGCCGGCCCGGGCCGCATCGGTGACCTTGGCGGCCAGGTACTGCAAGGAGCGGCTTCGGGTGCGCTGCTTGGACTCCTCGTGCACGACCCCGTCGCGGATCTCGATGACCGGCTTGATGGCCAACATCGAGCCCAGCAGGGCCTGGGCGCCTCCGATGCGCCCCCCCTTTTTCAGGTTCTCCAGTGTGTCCAGGACGCCGTACACCTTCAGGCGGGGTGCCGCCTCGGTGACGGCGGCCGCCACTTCGGCGAGGCTTTTTCCTTCCTCGGCCGCCCGCGCGGCGCCCAATACCAGCAGCCCCTGACCGAGGCTGACGCTGGTGGAGTCGACGACTTCGACCTTGACTTCACCTTCCAGTTGGCGGGCCGCGGTCCGGGCCGATTCGATGGTCGCCGACAGTTTCGAGGACAGGTTGATACAGGCGATCCCCTCGGCGCCGTCGCCGGCCAGTCGGCGGAACGCTTCGACGAACGCCCCCGGCGACGGGGCGGCGGTAGCGGGCAGGACCGGCGACTGGCGGGCCTTGACCCAGAAGTCCTTGGGTCCGACGTCGGAAAGCTCCTCGGTCCCGAAACGGACGGTCAGAGGGACGACGGTCACCCGGTGCCGAGCCGCCACCTCGTCGGGCAGGTCACAGGCGCTGTCGGTGACCACTCGTATTCCCGGCATGTCCCCCCTCGGTGAAAACTGCCTTCAGGCTCGAATCGGCGCCGCGGTAGCCGTCTCCGACACGTTGTACCAGTTCTTGAGGGCCGAGATGCGATACAAGACATAGGACTTGGCGGGACGGCTCACAGTGACCTGCATGCTGCCGTCGGGGAGGAGCGCCACCTTGGTCACCTTGGCCCCTCGGATGGTGGCGGCGTCAACGGCGGCCATTTTGGCGGTGTCCAGGTTGTTGTTGCCGAAGTAGTCCCGGGCCGCGGCGTTGGCGCCATCCTGGGCCGCCCCCCGGGCGTCGGTGCGGGCCCACAACGGTGCCCCGACCTCGAAGATGAGCCCGGCCGCCAGGGCCAGGATGAGCGCCAACTTGATGAGAGCCCTCATGGGGAGCGGACCCCCCGCCGTCGCTGGACCAAATCGGTGAGCTCGCGGATGCCGAACGCCCGGCCGGCGGCCAGGTACACGACGGCGCCCGCGATCACCCCGCCCGCCACCTGAGTCAGCATCACCGGGTCGGACCGGCCCTTGAGCAGGTGGGTGAGGGCCAGCAGCGGCAGCGTCATCACGGCGGTGGCCAGAGCCACCCGGGCCAGGCCGGCCGCGACCGCCGAGCCGTCGAGGCCGTGGGTGCGCCGTCGGAGGTGGGCGAAGGCGGCGAGGGAGCCGACCGTGTAGGCGCTGACCCATCCGAGGGCCAGGCCCCCGACGCCCAGCACCGGATAGAGAAGGCCCGCCAGAGCCAGGGTGGCGATGTTCTCCAGCAGGTACAGCAGGAACATCGAGCGGGTGTCCTGCATGGCCTGGTAGGCCCGCATCAGCAGGAGGTAGGCGCTGAAGCCGGGCAGGCCGACCGCGAACAGCACGACCACGGCGGCGACGCGATGGGCGTCGGCCGCCGAGAACGAGCCGTGGCGCAGGACCAGATGGAGGAACGGCTGGGCCAGCACCACGTAGCCCACCGCGGCCGGTACCAATACCGCCATGGTCAGCCGGAGGCCCGCGGCCATCTGGCGGCGGAACCCGTCGAGGTCGCGCTTGGCCCAGTGCTCGGAGAGGTCGGTGGTGAGGACGGAGGCGATAGACACCGCGAAGATGGCGTAGGGGAGTTGGAAGAACTGGTACGCCGTCAGGAAGACCGTGACGTCGCCTTTCCTTCGTTCGGCCAGCACCAGGATCAGGTTGAAGGAAATCTGGTTGGCCATGACCGAGCCGAAGGTCCACAGCGACAGGCGCAGCACGGTGCGCACGGCGGGGTGGCGCAGATTCCAGACGGGACGCAGGCGGAAACCGTCGCGGAACAGAGGTGGCAACTGGACCGCGAACTGCAGGAGGTAACCGGCCGTGGTGCCGAGGCCGAGGATCAGCAGGGCCGATTCGTCGTGCCGGAAGCCGGGCAGGGTCAGGCTGGTGGCCGCCATGCGGGCGCCGAGGATGGCGCCGATCACAACGAGGTTGTTGATGACCGGCGAAAAGGCGGGGGCCGCGAAGTGGCGGCGGGCGTTCAGTAGGGCGGTCGTGACGGCGATGCCGCCGAGGAGGAACAGTTGGGGCACGAAAAGGTGGAGCAACGTGGTACCGATGGCCCGCTCGTCGCCCGCGCTGTTGGTGTTGTTGAGCACCAGATAGAAGCGGATGATGGCGGGCGCCAGTACCCAGAAGACGGCCGAGATGGCGACCAGGGTGACGGTGATGGCGGTGACCACGGCCGAGATGGCCCGCCAGCCCTCATCGGGGTCGTCGTGGTTGAAATAATCAACGAAGACGGGGACCAGGGTGGCCGAGAGGATGCCCCCGAGGACCAGGTCGTAGATGATGTTGGGGGCGGTATTGGCCACGTTGTAGACGTCGGTGATGCCCGACGCGATACCGAAGGCCCAGATCAGGGCCAGCACCCGTCCGAAGCCGGTCACCCGGGAGAGCAGCGTCCCGGCGGCCATTACCGCGGTATTGCGGGAGAACGAGCTCCTGGTCGGGGACGTGTCCGCCTTGGTCCTGGTCCTCGTCTTGAGCGGGGTGGGCGGCCGGGCGAGGGCGACCTGCGGCGGGCGGGCGTTGCCAGGTGAATGGGCGAGGGACGGCTCGGGGACTCCCGAGGGCATGTCGACGGGGATGATGGGGATGGGTTGTGTGATGCGACCCGCCTCGGTGCCGCGATACCGCGAGGTGGAGCGGGCGGCTGGCGTAGCCGCCGGGGGCGGGACCTCGACATCGAGGCCGAATGAGGCCAGCAACCAGTCCTCGGGTTCGATGGTCCCGTCAGGCCCGCCACCCGCCGCGGCGACACCAGTCCCGCCGGGCCCGCCACCCGCCGCGGCCACACCAGTCCCGCCGCCGCCGATGACAACCCCGCCCCGGCGCCGGAACCGCCCGCCGCCGGCCCCCGAGTCCGCGCCGCCGCCGCCGGCCCCTCCCGAACCCCCGCCGCCGCCGGCCCCGGCGCCGCCCGGACCGCCCCCGCCGGCCCCGGCGCCGCCCGGACCGCCCCGCGGACCCCGGCGCCGCCCGGACCGCCCCCGCGGGCTCGGTAATGACTGTCACCGCGGCGGCGCCCGACGGCCTCGTCGCCAGCCCAATCCCACGCCCCCGGCCCACCAGAGACGCCCTCCCCGCCCCCGAAGCCCCCTGCCTCTCGCGGCACCAACCGCCGGGCCCGGCGGCCGTGAATGACGTTGCGGACCCACCACACCGCCAGCAGCAGCGCGGCTCCGATCGACAGGAACA
The DNA here is from genome assembly GCA_963791545.1 of uncultured Actinomycetota bacterium. Taxonomy (GTDB): domain Bacteria; phylum Actinomycetota; class Acidimicrobiia; order Acidimicrobiales; family Palsa-688; genus JALYXV01. The sequence goes on along the minus strand of CAWBSR010000005.1, from coordinate 35,549 downwards.
CCCCCACCCCCGACGCCGCGGTGCTGCGCACCGTGTCCTGGTTGGTGGCCAAGTTGAGCGCCCCGTCAGGGGAGTCCAACGCCACCGTGAGGGAGAACACCCCCGCCGTCTTGGCCACGACCGGCACCCGCACCGTGGTGTTTTGGGCCTTCAGGTCCACGATGCAGATCTCCGAGGCTTCCGCCTGGGTGCATTCGCCGCCCGGCAGCCCGACCGGGCGGAAGCCCAACTTCTGGCTGGTCACCCGCACCCGTACCCGCAACGGATAGGGAGCGCTGCTCAGGATCGTGATGGGAATCAAACCTTGGCGGGCGGTGAAGGTGATCGACTGGTTGCCGGGGAGCCGCACCATCGCCTTCAAACGGTCGATCAGCCTGGTCGCCGCCTGGACCTCGGCGGGACGGGCGCGGTCGGCGACATCGGCCGACTCGCTGATCAGCAGGTGGTGTTCGATGTCCGCGATCGCCGGGGTGGCCACGGGCACCACCGCCGCCAGCGACGCCACCGACCGCCGGGCGACCCGGATGGCGGCGGCATCGCTGATGTTCTGGCCCCGGGGTTGCCGGTCGGCTGCGACCACGCTGCGCACGACCGGATTGACTCCCGTCTGCAGCGGCGTCACGTTGGCGAAGAAATTGTCCACCGTGACCGCCGCCAGCATCGGGGCACTACTCAGGCCGCCGAGAAAGACGGACAGAAAGGCGGCGTCGGGCTGCCAGCCGACCGGCGGCACCACGACCACGCCCCGGCCGCCCCGGCGGTTGGGCAGCTCGAGTTGGATCATGGCCAGCTGCGCCAGCAACTGATGAGCAGCCAGCAGCTCATCGGGCTTGGCCGCGAACTGGGCGCTCAGACCGGCATCGACGGCCGCCCCGGCGAGACGAGAACTTTTTCCCACCACTACAAAAGGCTGGGCCAGCGTTCGGGTGCGGTCCTCGGCGGGCAGCGGCGACAGGGTGTCGTCGGTGGTCACGATGCGCTCGACGCCGCGCCCCGCCAGCTCGTCGATAGCGGCCGGGCTGAGGGGCCCCGACGCGATCCAGGTGCGACCGTTGGGAGCGGTGTGCAGGTTGCCGGCCAGCACGCCCGCTCCCGTCGCCAGCTGGGCGGTGAGCTCGCTGTCCAATCCCGCCGCCAACAGCGATGGCAGGTCGAGATGGACGTAGGGCCCGGCCACCACCTGCCGGGCGCCGGCGCCGACGGCCTGGGCCAGCTGCGCCACCGTCGCCCGTCCCCCCGTGGTCCCGCTTGCCAAGCCGTCGACCGTCTGGGGGGTGGCTGCCACCGTGAGGGCCACGTCGGGGTGGTTGGCCAGCTCCCGGCTCACGTTGGCCAGCCCCGCCAGGTCGTCGGTCGACGGCGCCGACGCAGCGCCGCCGGCCGCGGTGGGCGGCGGGGCGTGAAAGGGCGCCACCCACGCCACGTCGAGGCGGGTGATGGTGGCGGTGTCGGCTCCGCTGTAGACCAGGTGGGTCGTCAACCGGCTCAGCAGGGACCGTTGGGCGTCGAACAGCTCGACCCGGACCGGGTAGACGCCGCTGGCGAACAGGCGGACCGACTGTGCCGCGTGGGTCGCGCCTTTGGGGTTGACCGCGATCGACTGGGCTGGTGACGCCCCGAGTGGGGCCACGGCCACCGCGTCGAACACCCGGAGGGCGGCCGTGTCGATCCGGTCCGAGAGGGTCTGGGTGAAGTCGGACCGGGTTCGTAGGGCGTCGAAAACGGTCACCTGCAGCCGGGCGCCAGCCAGGTCAGGGGTCGATACCGCCAGCCCCATCGTGAAGGTACCCCCGTCGCCCACCCACGTCGTCTGGTCGGTGAGGCGCAAGGTGCTGGTGGAAGGCCCGGTCTGGGCGCGGGCGGCGGTGGCGGACATGGCCAGGGCGAGCACCGTGACCAGCAGCGCCATTCCCGCCCGGACCCGGCCCGGCCCGCTCACCGGAGCCCGGCTTCCATCACCGACAGACCGGAAGGCTCCCGGTGGAAACCGGCGTCGTAATACAGGGAGAGGGCGACCTCGTTGCCCACCTGGGTGTTGACCACGGCCCGGCGCACGCCCCTCCGGCGCATCCAGTGCAGGCCGTCGAGCAGCAGGCCCCGGCCGATCCCCTGGCGCCGGGCCTCGGGCACCACCGCCAGGCGCTGCACGAACCCTCGGGCCCCGGCCCGCCCGTGGATGGCGTAGCCGAGCAGGTCGCCGTCGTCCTGGACGCTGCGAAAGCGGGTGCGGGGCGTGGCGCCCAGCGCCTCCTCGAGGCCGTGCTGGTCCAGCTGCCAGAAGGGGGAAAACGCCACCCGGTCGATGGCAAACACCTGGTGGTGGGCTGCAGGCCCCACCCGGCTCACGCGAAGGGCGGGGCGGGGCGCCAAGCCGTCGAGCTCCAAGGAGAGGAGGTGGAGTTCCTCGGCTACTTCAAATCCGGCGGCCAGGAAGCCGGTCTGCTCGAGCGGCGACAGGGCCGAGGTGACCACCCGGGCGAAGCCCCGCTCGCCCAGGATGGTCAGGCAGCGGCACACGAATGCCGCGGAAAGCACGGGCGCCTCCGGCACCGGGGCCAGGAACGCCACGCTGCGGTCGCCCCGCCAGGGCCAGATGCGAGCCTGCTCTCTCCCCCAACCGATGATGTCGACCGACGGAGAGCTCATAGTCGCGGCGCGCCCAGTCTGGAGGCGGCCGAGAAGCGGCGCCCGGCGTGTCTGTCGGCGCTCAGCTGCTCCCTCACGGCGGAGCATCAGCGTAGCGGAGGCCCCTCGCGCCCGGCGGCGCGTGTCCCGCCCCCGGGCCTACGATCTTCAGCTATGAGCGCGGGCGCAGTGCTGCTCGAGACCCACGAGGCGTTCCTCGAGCACCTGCCGGGAGGCGGGCACCCGGAACGACCGGCCCGCCTCGAAGCGGTCCTGGCGGGCGTCGCTTCGGCGGGTGTAGCCGACGCCATAGTGGCGGTGGCGCCCCGGCCCGCCACCCGCGTGGAGCTGGAACGGGTCCACAAGCGGGGCTATCTGGACGCGGTCGAGCGCTTCTGTGACAGCGGGGGCGGCTGGCTCGACCCGGACACCGCGGCGTCGTCAGGGACGTGGCGGGCCGCGGTGCTGGCGGCGGGGGCGGGGCCCGACGCCATCGAGCGGCTGGACCGGGGCGAGGCCGATGCCGCCTTCATCGCGGTGCGCCCGCCCGGTCATCACGCCCTGGCGGCGCGGGCCATGGGCTTCTGCCTGCTCAACAATGTGGCCGTCGCCGCGGCCTCCCTGGCCGCGCGCGGCGACCGGGTGCTCATCGTGGACTGGGACGCCCATCACGGCAACGGGACCCAGGCCAGCTTTTACGACGACCCGCGGGTGCTGTACGTGTCGCTGCACCAGTTTCCCTTCTATCCGGGAACGGGCCGGATGGACGAAACCGGCTCCGGCGAGGGCGCGGGATACACCATCAACCTTCCGCTGCCGGCCGGCGCGACCGGCGACGTGTACCAGACGGCCCTCGATGACGTCGTGCTGCCGGCCGCGGCCTGGTTCGACCCCACCTGGGTCCTGATATCGGCCGGCTTCGACGCCCATCACGACGATCCTCTGACCGACCTCGGCCTCGCGTCGGGCGACTATGCCGATCTGACGCAACGGCTGATGGCGCTGGTCCCGGCCGGTCACCGTTTGGCGGTGCTCGAGGGGGGCTACGACCTGCGGGCCCTGGCCAACTCGGCCGGGGCGTGCGTGGCCAGTTTGGCGGGCGCCACGTTCCGGCCGGAACCGGCGACGTCGGGTGGCCCGGGTGCCGAGGTGGTGGCCCGGGTGGCGGAATTGCGGCGTTCGGTCGGCGACTGACAACGCCGACTTTTGTGCTCAGGTCGGCCGCTTCGGCAGCCGATACAGCCAACGATGCTCGATCTCATCAAGCTCCTTCATTACGTCATTGACGAAGATGCGTCGGATCTCCACCTGAAGGCCAACTCCCGGCCTCGGGTGCGGGTCGACGGCCAACTGATCGAAGCCCCCTTCGACCCGGTATCCGCGGAAGAGCTGGAGACGATCCTGGTCAGGCTCCTGCCGCCGAACCGGGTTCAGGAATTCGCGGCCAAGAACGACGCCGACTTCGCCACGTCAGCGGGCGGGCTCGGGCGTTTCCGGGGCAACGCCTTCCGGCAGCGGGGCGACATCGGCATCGTGCTGCGGCGGGTGCTGCCGAATGTTTCCACCATCGAGGAACTCGGCCTGCCCCCCGTCGTGCGCACCCTGGCCGGCGAGGCCCGGGGCTTGGTGCTGGTAACGGGACCGACCGGGTCGGGCAAGACCACGACCCTGGCATCGATGATCGACCACATCAACCAGACCCGGGCCTGCAACGTGGTCGCCATCGAGGACCCCATCGAGTTCGTGCACAGCGACAAGAAGGCGATCATCAACCAGCGGGAGATCGGGACCGACACCAGCGACTACCTCCAGGCCATGCGCCGGGTGCTGCGCCAGGACCCCGATGTCATCCTGATCGGCGAGATGCGGGACCCGGAAACGGTCTGGGCCGCCCTTTCCGCGGCCGAAACCGGGCACCTGGTGCTCTCCACCCTGCACACCTCGAATGCGACTGAGACGGTCAACCGCATTGTGGACTTCTTTCCCCCCTTCCAGCATCACCAGATCCGCCTGACACTGGCGTCGGCCCTCAAGGGCGTCATCTGCCAGCGGCTGCTCGAGCGGGCCGACGACATGGGACGGGTGCCCGCGGTCGAGGTCATGGTCATGACCGGGCGCATCGCCGACCGGATCGTCGAGCCGACCAGCGGCAAGGGCGAGACCATCGAGGAGATGATCGCCGGCGGCGACTGGTACGGGATGCAGACCTTCGACCAGAGCCTGTTCCGTCTGTACCAGGCCGGCCAGGTCACCATCCGCCAGGCCATGGCGGCGGCGTCGAATCCCCACGACTTCCGACTGGCCCTGGAGCACGCCGGTCTGGTGGCGGTTTCCGGATAACCGGGCGGTTGCCGGGCGGGTCGCCGCTACCCTCGGGGGTGTGATTCCCGACCGGATGCAGCCCCTCCTGGCGGAGAGCAGTGAGCTGGCCGCCCGCTTCCAGGCGGCGGGCTTCCGGCTGTACCTGGTCGGCGGCGTGGTGCGCGATGCGCTGATCGGGCGTTTGTCCCTGGCGCCGGCGGGCGGGCCGGGGGCATTCGACCTGGACTTCACGACCGACGCCCGACCCGACGCCATCGAGGCGCTGGTGGCGGGCTGGGCCGACGCGGTGTGGCTCCAGGGCAAGCGGTTCGGGACCATCGGGTTGTTGAAGCACGGGCGGCGGATCGAGATCACCACCCACCGGGCCGAGGCCTACCATCGCGACTCGCGCAAGCCCGACGTGCAGTTTGCCGACGCTATCGAGGCCGATCTGGCCCGGCGGGACTTCACCGTCAACGCCATGGCGCTGGCCCTCCCGGAGTTGCGGCTCATCGACCCCTTCGGCGGCCTCGACGATTTGGCGGCCCACCGGCTGCGCACGCCTCTTTCACCTGAGGTGTCCTTCTCCGACGACCCGCTGCGGATGTTGCGGGCGGGGCGTTTCATCGCCGGCTACCAGTTGCTGGCCGACGCGTCGTTGGTGCAGGCGGTGGTGGCTTTGCGGGGCCGGTTGGAGATCGTCTCCGACGAGCGGATCCGTGACGAGCTGGACAAGCTGATGGTCACATCGGACCCGAGCGACGGTCTGTGGTTCTTGGTCAACACTGGCCTGGCCGAGGAGTTCCTGCCCGAGCTGCCGGCGCTGGCGCTGGAACAGGACCCGATCCACCGCCACAAGGACGTGCTGGCCCACACCATCGCGGTGGTTGCCAAGTGCCAGCCGGAGCGGATCCTGCGTCTGGCGGCGTTGTTCCACGACGTCGGCAAGCCCAAGACCCGGTCCTTCGGCGGGGCGGGGCAGGTGTCGTTCCACCACCACGAGGTGGTCGGGGCCCGGATGACACGCGACCGGATGCGGGCCCTCAAGTACCCCACCGAGGACATCGAGGCGGTGAGCCAGCTGGTCGAGCTGCATTTGCGGTTCCACACCTACAAGATGGGGTGGACCGACAGTGCCGTGCGGCGCTATGTGCGCGACGCGGGGCGGTTGTTGCTGCCGCTGAACGAACTGACGCGCTGCGACTGCACGACGCGCAACGCCGCCAAGGCCCGGGCCTTGTCCCGGCGCATGGACGACCTCGAGGAGCGCATCGCGTCGTTGCGGGAGCGGGAGTCGCTGGCTGCCATTCGGCCCGACCTCAACGGCAGCGAAGTCATGGAGCATCTCGGTATCTCACCCAGCCGGACGGTGGGCGAGGCGCTCGACTTCTTGCTGGAGCTCCGGCTGGACGAGGGGCCCATGTCCAAGGAGGACGCCTACCGCCGCCTTGACGCATGGTGGGCGTTGCGGGCGTTGCGGGACGCCGGCTCTTCGGCGTCTTAGTTGCCCTCTTTGCGGGCCCGGACGATAAGGGTGCGGGGGACGTATAAATAGGCGTCCTGCCACTCCTGAGTCCGGCGCCCGCTGGACACCGGCTCCGGCTCCAGAATCAGATCCACCCGGTAGCTGGAGCGGGCCAGGCCCATGTAGATGTCGGCGAAGGTGTGCCGGTAGTTGGTGAACACAACCCCGCCGCCCATCTCCTGGTCCACCGGCGTCTTGTCGTAGTACGAGCGCCGGACCTGCAGCGGGTCGCGGCTGTCGGGGTCGAAGATCTCCGCCGCCGGATGGGGAAGCGAGAACACCAGCGGGGCGCTGGGCTTCAGCACCCGGTGCACCTGGCGGAAGACCCGGTTGAGGTCGTCGACGAAACCGAAGGCGAACGAGGAGAAGACCAGGTCGATCGAGTCGGCGCGGAGGAAGGCCAGGTCGGCCAGGTCGCCCTGGCGCAGCTCGACCCGCACGTCCTCGCGCTCGCACAGGCGCCGGGCGAAAGCCAGCTGCTGGGCCGAGAAGTCAACCCCGATGGCGGTGGCGCCCTGTTTGGCGAAGGCGATGGAGCTCTGGGCGCCCCCGCAGCCCAACTCCAGCACCCGCTTGCCCCTGACATCGCCGAGCAGCCGCAAGGTGGCCTCGGTCGGGATCTCGGGCCCGTAGTGGGCGCTGGTGGTCACGAGCTGGGCTCGCGCCTGGTAGACGGCGGCGTAGCGATCCCACGCCGCCGCATTGTCAACCGCCCCTCGCTCGTTGGGCACCCGACCATCCTGCCACCTGCCCTACCCGGTGCCCGACCCGTGCCGTGCCGTGCCGTGCCGTGCCGTGCCGTGCCGTGCCGTGCCGTGAACCGTTCTGCGCGCGCCCAAGCAACCGCGCGCGCCTAAAGGTGCCCCACCCCCTCCCACGCGCGCAGTAGCCCCAACGCGCGCGGTTGCGAGCCCAACGGCGCCACGCGACGGCCGGCACCCTGCAGCGTCGGCTGCCACCCCCTCCGCCGCCACCCCCCTCCGCCGCCACCCCCCTCCGCGGCCACCCCTCCGCTGCCGGGCCCTACTCCCACCCGCGCGCGCCCAAGCAACCGCGCGCGCCTAAAGGTGCCCCACCCCCTCGCACGCGCGCGGTAGCCCCCACGCGCGCGGTTGCGCGCCCCAACCCCCGCCATCAGGACGGCCTGGCACCCGAACAGCATCGGGCCCTGCCCCACATGCGGGTGGCGCTGCGGCATAGAGACGGATGTGAACAACAGGCGATCAAAGATTGAGGCCGACCTGCGCCAGTCGCTTCGCACCCATCACGGGATAATCACCTTGCGTGAGGCTCTCGAGCTGGGCGCGTCCAGGGGCCTCATTCGGAACAAGCTGGAAAACAACACCTGGGTCCGCATGTACCGGGGCGTCTACCGCGACACCACTGTCCCCCGGTCTCCGTACCAGGATTTACGCGCCGCGTTCGTCGCCACTCACGGCCGAGGCGTCGTTTCCCATTCGTCGGCCGGGTGGCTCTGGGATCTCATCCCAGCCGCTCCAACACGGCCCGAACTGACCGTTCCGTTCCTGGACGGCGGGTCCGCCTATCCCCGCGGCCTCGCTCAACACGTTGCCGTCCACCGTTCCCGGGACATTGACATTGCCAAGGCCGTTCTTCGCCGCGACGTCCTGGTCACGAACCCCATGCGCACCATCGTCGATGTGGCCGCGACGCTCCCGCCCGACCAGCTGGACAATGCCACCGACAGGGCTCTCGCGGCCCGGCTGTTCACCATTCCGGCGCTGGTCGCGGAACTCGACCGGCTCGCCCGGCGGGGACGGCCAGGCGTCGGTGCCCTCCGCCGGAGCCTCAAGGACCGGGGGTTCATCGGGGCGCCGGCACCGAGCGTCCTGGAATCCAAGATGCTCCGTCTCATCGTCGCCGCGGGACTCCCGCTACCGAAGGTCGAGCTCACGGTCGGCCTCGAGGGCGAGTACCGGCTCGATTTCGCGTGGCCCGACCTCCTCCTCACCGTCGAGGTGGATGGCTATGTGTGGCACTTCTCCCCCGAGCACCAGCAGCGGGACCACGCCCGGCGGAACCACATCCAGGACCTCGGATGGGCCCACCACGTCTACACCTGGCGGGAGGTCAACGACGAGCCCGGCCGGGTAAGCCGCCAGATCCGCGCCAGTTACTACACGCGGTTGTCGGCGAAGTCCTCCACCATCTGATGGGCGATGTCGTCGTGATGCTGCACCGGCGGCGACTTCATGAAGTATGCCGACGGCCCTTCCAGCGGCCCGCCGAGGCCCCGGTCCAGCGCCAGCTTGGCGCAGCGCACCGCGTCGATGATCACGCCGGCCGAGTTCGGGGAGTCCCACACCTCGAGCTTGAGCTCTATGTTCAACGGCACGTCGCCGAAGTTGCGGCCCTCGAGGCGGATATAGGCCCACTTGCGGTCGTCCAACCAGGCCACGTGATCCGAGGGCCCGATGTGGACATCGTCGGCCGCGATCCCGTTGTCCAACTGGCTGGTCACGGCCTGGGTCTTGGAGATCTTCTTGGACTCCAGGCGCTCGCGCTCCAGCATGTTCTTGAAGTCCATGTTGCCGCCCACGTTCAGCTGGTAGGTGCGGTCCAGTACCAAACCTCGGTCCTCGAACAGCCGGGCCAGGACCCGGTGCACGATCGTGGCGCCGACCTGGCTCTTGATGTCGTCGCCGATAATGGGGACCCCCGCGGAAGCGAACTTCGACGCCCACACCGGGTCGCTGGCAATGAAAACCGGTATCGCATTCACGAATGCCACCCCGGCATCCAAAGCCGCCTGGGCGTAGTGCTTCTGGGCCACCTCAGAGCCCACCGGCAGATAGGACACGAGCACGTCCGCGCCCGACGCCCGCAGCACCGAGACCACGTCGACCGGCTCGGCCGGCGATTCCTCGATCGTCTGGCGGTAATACTTGCCCAGCCCGTCGAAGGTCGGGCCCCGCTGGACCATGACGCCGATGTCGCCGACGGAGGCGAAGCGGATGGTGTTGTTCTGCCCCGAGAAGATGGCCTTGCCCAGGTCGAGCCCGACCTTGGCGGCGTCGACGTCGAAAGCGGCCACGAATTCCACGTCGCCGACGTGGTAGCCGCCCAACGTGACATGCATCAGGCCGGGAACGGACTCGGACGGGTCCGCGTGGCGGTAGTACTCGACCCCTTGAAGGAGAGAACTGGCGCAGTTGCCGACGCCCGCGATCGCGACCCGGATCTTGCTACTCATTGCTATTGCCTCCGCGTGGATGGGATGTAGAGGGAACAAACGGCCCGCTGGGCCGGACCGGCATGGTGGGCGGCGCCGAGGCGGCCCAGGCAGTGGAAGTACTAGGGGTGGGAAAAAGGGAGCTGGACGAGCTGTCACCCGAGGGGCCCGATTGGGCCGTCGTGGCGGTCGCCGGTGCCGTCCGAGCTGCGGCCTCGGAACCCTCTTCTCGCTCCCGGGCGATCAGGCGGTCCAACCACGAGATGTCTCGCTCGGTGGTCTCGTTGCCGTGCTCGACCAGGCTGCGGGTGTAGTTGTCGAACCGACCCCACCCGTGGCGGATCACGCCCCGCGTCCGGGCCAGGCGATCCAGGAGATAGGCCCGCCGGCGCTCCAGCATGCCGATACGGGCGTCGCGGGGGAGGTGGCGGGCGAACGCCAGCCGCAGGTTGAACGACCGCTCGTCTTCGCCGGGGCCGGCGTCGGCGGCCAGCAGTTCGTCGAACAGGCGATCACCCCTCTCGGTGATGGCGTACACCTTCTTGCCCCGACCGGCACCGGCGTGGGGAGGGGCGGGCGCCACTCGCACCCCGCCCGCCTTCTCGAGGCGGTTCAGGGCCGGGTACAGGGAACCGAAGGACACGCCGTTGCCAGGCCCGACCGTCTCGGCCAGACGCTTCTTCAGCTCGTAGCCGTGGAGCTCCTGATCCTTCAGGAGGCCGAGGATGGCCAGTTCCAGCAAGACGGTCCCTTCGATGTATCGGGGCGATATATCGAGGAGAGTATACGCCAGGATGCGCCGAAAGGGGGGAGGCCGTCGTTTCGACGTCGATACCGCCGCGGGCGGTACTCTCGGCAACGATGAGCTTCCGGCCGGAAACCATGCGCGGCGCACCGAGCGTGCCTCAGGTCGCCGGTCAGGTCGACTACCGCCTGGCCCGCAACGCCGTGATCAGCGAGTTCCACAAGGGACGGCTGTCCAAGCTGGATGTCTGCGACGCCCAGCCGGAACTGCTGCGGGCCGCCACCAACTGCGGCCAGCCCAGCCACGAGGACTGCCCTATCTGCGCCGAGTCCAAAGTGGTGCTGGTTTCCTACGCCTTCGGCAGCCGGCTGCCGCCGAGCGGCCGGGTCGTCGCCACCAAGGGCGAACTGGCCAAGCTGAATCGAGCGGGCCGGGATCTGGCCTGCTACGTGGTCGAGGTGTGCTTGAACTGCTCGTGGAACCACCTGGCCCGGACCTTCGCCCTGAGCGGCCGGAAGGGCGGAGCGGACCTAGGGTAGGGGTCGGTCGGTCGAGTACCGTCCACCCGTTCGTCCCACCTCTCCCTTTATGGTCCGGCCCACTCCAGTACCTCTCCGCCGCCCCCCGCCCCGAATGGCGGCTTCGGTATCGCTCCGCTCCCGGGCCCAAGCCCGATCCCAAGCCCCGGCCAGGCCCCAGTCGAGGGGCCGTCACAAGACCAAGGCCGCGGGCCGGCCGCCGCAGTCCAAGGCCGAGCGCCCCAGCTGGCTGTGGCGCCACCGCCGGATGCTGTTCCTGGTGTGGCTGTTCGTGTTCTTCGGTCTGGCGGGGGCCGCCTACCTGCTGTCCCGGGTCCCGCTGCCGGCGGTCCAACCGCAGACCCAGACAACCTTCATCTACGCCTCCGACGGCACGACCCAGCTGGCCACCTTGAGCAGCGGCCAGAACCGGGTCTCGGTCCACCTCAACCAGATCCCCCAGGTCGCCATCGACGCCGTCATCGCCACCGAGGATCACAACTACTACCAGCACGGCGGGGTGGACCCGATCGGGGTGCTGCGGGCCACCGCCAGCGACATCCGGGGCAGCGGCAACCTCCAGGGCGGCTCGACCATCACCCAGCAGTACATCAAACAGGCCTATCTCGGTTCCCAGCGGACCCTGGTCCGCAAGGTCAAAGAAGCCGCCCTGGCCATCCGGCTCCAGCGCCTCCTCACCAAGGACCAGATCCTGGAGCGCTACCTGAACACCATCTACTGGGGGCGGGGGGCCTACGGGATCCAGGCGGCGTCGCAGGCTTACTTCCAGGAGAACGTGGACCAGCTCACGCTGCCCCAAGCGGCCCTGCTGGCGAGCCTGATCCGGGGACCGGAGCTGGCCGACCCGGTGCGGGCGCCGGACGTGGCGCAGGGGCGGCGGGCGGAATCGCTGGCCTCCATGGTCCGCTACCACAGGATCACCCAGGCCCAGGCGGACGAAGCCAACGCGACGCCGCTGCCGACGACGCTGCCCAATGCCAGCGCCAAACAGGACTCCAAGATCGTCGACCAGCACCACGTCCAGTACTACCTGGACTACGTCGAGCAGCAGCTCCAGCAGAAGTACCCGGCCGGCCTGGGGCTGCGGGTCACCACGACCATCGACCTCAAGATGCAGGATCAGGCCTACAACGCCGTGTACGTCGGTAGCGGGAGCCTTTCCAACCCCCAGCTACCCTCGGGCGCCCTGGTGGCGGTGGACAACAACGGCTTCGTGCGGGCCATGGTCGGCGGCCGCGACTACGCCACCTCCCAGGTGAACCTGGCCGTCGGCCGAGCCGGCGGCGGGTCGGGGCGCCAGCCCGGTTCCACCTTCAAGCCTTTCCTCTTGGCGGAGACCCTGAAAGACGGGTACTCGGTCCGCTCGACCTTCCCCGGGCCCCCGACGGTCCTGCTGAAAGGCCAGGGGGACAACGGCGCCGACTATCCGGTGAGCAACTTCCAAACCGAGGACGGTGGCCCCTCGGTGAACCTGATCGACGCCACCGCCCACTCCATCAACACGGTGTACGCCCAGCTCGAGACGGCCATCGGTACCGACAAGTTGCTGGCCATGGCCAAAACCTTGGGACTGGACCCCGCCGATGTGGGGCTGGCCAAGAACCCGTCGCTGGTGCTCGGTACCGCCCAGGTTTCGGTTCTCGAAATGGCGGCCGCCTACGCCACCTTCGCCCGGGGAGGCACCTTCCTTGCGCCCCAGGTCATCACCAAGGTCACCACCGCCGACGGCACCGCGCTGCCATGGGGGGCGCCGGCCCCGAAACCGGTTCTCGCCAAGGCCCAGAACGACATCCTCGACTACTGCCTGCAGCAGGTGGTGCTGAAGGGCACCGGCACGGGCGCCAGTTTCGGCACTTCCATCGCCGGCAAGACGGGGACCACGAGCGACTTCACAGACGCCTGGTTCATCGGCTTCACACCCCGCCTGACGGCCGCGGTGTGGATGGGCTACCGGGACGGTTCCAAGCCCATGATGAACCTGTTCGGTGCCTCCGGGGGGGCGCAGGGCGGCGGTGAGCCGGCCGCGCTCTGGCGGCGGTTCATGACAGCGGTGACGGCCAACGGGTCGAATAGCAGCTACACCGGGTCCTTCGCCCCGGTCACGACCTTCCCGGGGGCCCTGATCGGCTCGCCCAGCGCCCTGGTTTCCTTCCCCAAGGGGCTGGGGACGGCGACGACCACGACCGTGCCCAAGGCGCCCGTGTCCCCCGGGCCGAGCTTTGTGCCGGGACCGGCCCCCACCGTGCCCAGCGGCCATCCGACGTCGACGACGCTGCCTCGGCCCCCACCGGCCACGCTGCCCACTCCCACAACCAAGCCCGTCGCCATCACGACCACGACCAAACCCCACGGTTAGCGCGTAGCATGGCGGTACCGCCGGCAGCCGAGGGGCGCTGGACGGGATAACCAGGGAGGTGCCGATATGACCCTCGGGGTCACCGCGCCCGCGGTCCGGGCCCGAAAGGGCTCGGGCGAGCCGCTGGTCATGGTTACCGCGTACGACGCGCCCGGGGCCCGTATAGCGGATGCCGCCGGCGTGGACATGATCCTGGTCGGCGACTCGCTCGGCATGGTGGTGCTGGGCTACGACGACACGTTGTCGGTCACGGTGGCCGACATGGAGCATCACACCGCGGCGGTCGCCCGTACCCATCCCCGCCCCATGGTGATCGCCGATCTCCCGTGGCTGAGCTACCACCTGGGAATCGACGACGCGGTCCGCAACGCGGCCCGCCTCATCCGGGCCGGAGCCCAGGCCGTGAAACTGGAGGGGGGCCGCAAGCGGTTGGCGGTGATCGAGGCCATCGGTGACGCCGAGATCCCGGTGATGGGCCACCTGGGGCTCACCCCGCAGTCGCTGCACATGATGGGCGGCTTCAAGGTCCAGGGAAGAGAACTCGACGCCGTGGCCGCCCTGGTCGCCGACGCCCGGGCGCTGGCGGAGGCGGGTTGCTTCGCCATCGTCCTCGAAGGCGTGCCGGACGCGGTGGCCGCCATGATCACCGACGCGGTGCCAGTGCCCACCATCGGCATCGGTGCCGGCCCGTCGTGCGACGGCCAGGTGCTGGTGTTCCACGACATCGTGGGGCTGGAGGACCGGCTGGCGCCCAAATTCGTGCGCCGCTACGCCAATCTCAAAGCCGATGCGGTGGCCGCGGTGGCCGCGTTCGCGCTCGATGTCCGAGCCCACCATTTCCCCAACTCGGAGGAGAGCTACCACCTGGCCGCCGACCTGGCCCGCCAGCTGGGCGCCCCCGAAGAGCAGGTGATGGGACTGTACGGCCGGGCCTGATAGGAAAGGCGGTCATGGCGACCGCCCCCACCGCCCGCAGCATCCTGTGGACCCTGCGGGTGGCCCTGGCGATCCTTGTCGCCGGGGTCGGGCTGTACCTGATCCGCGGCGTCAGCACCACCAAGCGGCCCAAGGTGGACGCCAACGGGGCCACGCCGTCGCGGCTGGCCGGCTTCGACCAGATCGGCTTCTCGGTGCGCAGCGCCGATGGGACCACCTCGCACCACTGCGGATTGCTGGCGCTGACCTCGGCCCAGCAGGACCGGGGGCTCATGGACCGGACCGATCTGGCCGGATACGACGGCATGCTGTTTCAGTTCGTCGAGCCCACGACGACGCAGTTCTATATGAAGGACACCCTCATTCCCCTGTCGATCGCCTGGTTCGACGCCTCCGGGCACCTGGTGTCGGCCCGGGACATGGATCCGTGCGGTTCGGCGACCGTCTGCCCGCTGTACTCGGCCGCGGCCGCCTACACGGTGGCCCTGGAAGTGGCCCAGGGCGGTTTGGGCCACGTCGGCGTCGGCCCCGGCGCCTCGCTCACGGTCGGCGGGTCCTGCTGAGGGTTCTGGTCACACCCCTTTGCCATGCTGAGGGGGTGGACCAATCGCAGACGTCGGTTACCATGACCAGGTCAGTTACCCTGCCCCGGAACCGCCGGGGCCCCGTGCCGTCACACGCCGGGTCCAGAGGGAGGTACGGGTCCGCTATGCGGCCATATGAAGTCATGGTGATCTTAAACGTCGGCCTGGACGAGGACGTCATTCGGGCGACGGTGGATCGAGCCACTTCTTTGATCAGGTCCAAGGGGGCCACCCTGGGACGGGTTGATCACTGGGGGCGGCGCCGGTTCGCCTACGAGATAAATCACCACAACGAGGGGTATTACGTCCTCATCGAGGCGACTGCCGACCCCCCGGCGATGGCTGAGCTCGACCGGATGCTGCACCTCGCAGATGAGGTGATCCGCTACAAGGTGATCCGTCTCCCCGACAAGCCGGCCGGCCGCACCAAGCCGGCCAAGGTCGACGCGAGAGCGGGCGCCGGCGCGGACAAAGGCACGATCGGAGAGTAAGAGACATGTCCAACGGCAACCACGTCAGCATCACCGGCAATCTCACCCGGGATCCCGAGCTGAGATTCACACCCACCGGCCAGGCCATCGCCAGTTTCGGTGTGGCCGTCAACCGGAAATGGCAGAACCGCCAGACCAACGAATGGGAAGAGGCCACGTCGTTCTTCGACGTGGTGGCTTGGGGCACCCTGGGCGAAAACTGTGCCCAGTCCCTCGCCCGGGGCAGCCGGGTCATCGTCACCGGCCGCCTCGACCAGCGCAGCTGGGAGACCCAGGAGCACGAGAAGCGCACCAAGATTGAAATCGTGGCCGACGAGGTGGCGCCCAGCCTCCGGTGGGCGACCGCCAAGGTGGAGAAGAACGAGCGTCGCAGCCCCGACGGGGTTGCGGTTTCAGCTGGCGGCGGCAGCGGGAGTTCGCGCCCGGTGCCCAACGAGGCGCCGTCGGGTTACCACCAAGAGGACGAGGAGCCGTTCTAGATGAGGATCGTTCTCCGCACCGACGTTAACAACCTGGGCAAGCGGGGCGACATCCGCGAGGTGTCCGACGGCTACGCCCGCAACTTCCTGCTGCCCAAAGGCCACGCCATCGTGGCCGGCACCGGCCTCGACGCCCAGGCCACGGCCATGCGCCGAGCTCGGGACCGCCGCGACGCCAAGGACCGGGAGGCAGCCGAGACGGTGGCCAAGCTGTTGGTGCCGGAAGTGATTCGCATACCCGCCCGGGCCGGATCTGAAGGCAAGCTGTTCGGTTCGGTTACCGCGGCCGATGTGGTCGCCGCGGTGACCGAGCAGACCGGCATCGACCTGGATCGCCGGAGGGTTCATCTGGTGGATCCGATTCGTTCCCTCGGTATCCACCAGGTGGCGGTCAAGCTGCACGCCGAGGTGGAGTTCCCCGTCACCATCGACGTCGTCCGCAGTTAGGGCCGGTGTAGGAAACTACCTGGAACCGGGTGTCCTCAGCTCCTTGACTTCGTGAGAGCGCCGGCCGAGGCCGGCGCTCTGGCGCGTCACTGTTACCGTCGCAGGCCCGGCGTACAGTGTCGAACGTATGTTCCCGGGCAGTTGTCCCCAGGTATCCACCGTGAATCCCCACTGTCATCCTCTAGCGACTCCACAGGGCGACGGGCGAGGGTAGGGGCGGCCATGGTTCAGTCTCTCGACGACGCTCGGCGTCGCAATTTCGGCCGCCAGGGCGGCGAGGGTGGCTTCGGCAGCTTCGGTAGCCGGGGCTCCGGCGGCTCCGGTAGTCCCGGGTCCGGGTCCGGGTCCTCGGGCCGGGTGCCGCCCCACAATCTCCAGGCCGAGGAATCCCTGCTGGGCGCCATGTTGCTGTCCCGAGACGCCATCGCGGCGGCCGTGGAGACGTGCTCGGCCAACGACTTCTACAAGCCCGCCCACGGCCACGTCTTCGACGCCATCTGTTCGCTGTACGCCCAGGGCGAGCCCGCCGACCCGGTCACCGTGGCCGACGAGCTACGCCGGGCCGACCTGCTCGACGCCATCGGCGGCCCCGCCACCCTCATCACCCTCCAGGCCGACACCCCGGCCACCACCAACGCCGGTCGCTACGCCCGCATCGTCGAGGAACACGCCCTGTTGCGCCGCCTCATCGGGGTGGCGGGCGAGATCGCGGAGATGGGCTACGGGGTGCCCGAGGACGTGGCCGAGGCCATCGACCGGGCCGAGACGCTGGTCTTCGAGGTGGCCGAGCGCCGGGTCACCGACTCGCTGCGCCCCATTTACGACCTGCTGGCCGAGAGCCTGGACCGGTTGGAGACCCTGTACGACCGAGGGGAATCCATCACCGGGGTGGCCACCGGGTACCTCGACTTGGACGAACGGCTGTCGGGCCTGCAGCCCTCGAGCCTGGTGATTCTCGGGGCGAGGCCGTCGATGGGGAAGACGGCAATGGCCTTGGGCATGGCGGCCCACGCGGCGATGGAGGGGCAGACCCCAGTCCTGTTCTTCTCCCTGGAAATGAGCCACTCCGAGGTGACCCAGCGCCTCCTGTGCGCCGAGGCCCGGGTCGACTCGACGAGGGTCCGCAACGGCAGGCTGCTGGAGTCGGACTGGCCCAAGATCAGCCACGCCATCGGCCGGCTGGGCGAGGCGCCGCTGTATGTCGACGACAACCCCAACCTGACGGTGATGGAGATCAGGGCCAAGGCCCGGCGCCTGCGCAGCCGGCTCGGCGACCTGGGCCTGATCGTGGTCGACTACCTGCAGTTGATGTCGGGCCGCCACAGCGCCGAAAACCGGCAGGTCGAGATCTCCGAGATCAGCCGGGGCCTCAAGATCCTGGCCCGGGAGCTCTCCGTTCCCGTGGTCGCACTGTCCCAGCTGTCCCGGGGCCTGGAGATGCGGGCCGACAAGCGCCCCATGCTCGCCGACCTACGCGAATCAGGATGTATGCCCGCCTCGACGCGTCTCCTGCGGGCCGACAACGGCGAGGAGGTGACGCTGGGCTCGCTGGTCCTGAGCCAGGAACAACCGATGGTGTGGTCGCTCGACGACCATTGGCGCCTGGTACCGCGACGCCTCGTCAAGTCCTTCCCATCGGGGGTCAAACCGGTCTACCGCATGCGGCTGGCGTCCGGTCGCGAGGTAGAGGCGACCGCGAATCACAAGTTTCGGACGGCCGGCGGATGGACTCGCCTCGACTCCCTTCACCCCGGAACCTTTGTCGCGGTGCCGAGGACGGTCGCGGCCCCGCTGCAGAACGGGTCCGGGTGGTCGGACGACGAGTTGACCCTCGCCGCCCATCTCATCGGCAACGGCACGATGGGGCCGTCGTTCAAGTACGCGACCGCTGACCCGGCCAACAAGGACATCGTCGCAGCGTGCGCTGGGCGCTTGTTCGCATCGGAGGCCGGTTGCGAGAAGCGCGGCAGCACCTGGCAAATCCGGTTCCCCAGCCGGTACCCCTTGACCCACGGTGTGAATCACCCCATGCGCAACTGGCTGGAGCCGCATGGTCTCTGGAAGTCGCAGCCGTGGACGAAGTTTGTACCTTCATCAATTTTCGGCCTCAATGACGCCCAGATTGCGCTCTTCCTCCACCATCTCTGGGCCACTGCTGGCACCGTCACCATTGCCAAGAAAGGGCGGGGGTCAGTCGTAAGTACCCGCTACGCCACCACCAGCCACCGACTGGCGCTCGACATCCAGCAACTCTTGCTGCGCTTCGGGATCCGCACCGCGATCGGCCTGTCCCTGAAGCGGCGAGTGGGGGCAGCGACCGACGGAGTGCGTTCCTACCGCGAGGGGTACTCAGTTCGCGTCCAAGGTGCCGCCAATCAGGCCAGATTCCTCCGTACCATCGGATGTCACGGTCAGCGGGGGGCCTGCATTCCCGAGGTGCTTGCTTTTCTTGATGTGGAAAGAGAGGGCCCACAACTTGACTCGGTTCCATGGGAAGTGTCCGTGCAAGCCAAAGCCGCCCAATTGGCAGAGATCGTAACGTCGGATGTTGATTGGGATGAGATCATCGAGATTTCGTATGCCGGCGAGCAACCGACCTTCGATGCGACAGTCGAGGAGACGCACAACTTCATTGCCAACGGCGTTGTGGCTCATAACTCGTTGGAGCAAGATGCTGACGTGGTGATGTTCCTTTACCGAGATGAGGTCTATAACCCTGAGTCGCCCGATCGGGGCACCGCCGAAGTGATCATCTCCAAGCACCGCAATGGGCCGACAGGGGTCACCCACCTCGCATTCCTGGACCATTACACGCGATTCGCCAACATGGCTCGGGTTTAGCAACAACAACAACAAACAACGTGTGTAGGCGCCGTTGCGTGAGCCGCACAGGGCGAGATGTTCAATCGGGAGTGAACAAAAACCGCCCGGACGAACGCCTCCATAGTGTCCCTTGATATCAGGAGGATTCCATGATTAGCACTCGCAAGGCCGGCCACCAACCGATTGACCCGCTGTTCGATCCCCGGGCATCGCTGCGCCAGTTGACCCCGGCCGAGCTGCGCGCCATTGCTGGAGGACCAACCGGCGGCATGTGGCAGCACCAGTAAGACTAGGGCGACGCCCTTTTTGGTAAGCGCTGGCAATGACCCCTTCAGCCGGCCACACCCGTCAGCTGTATTTGGCGCAGGTGACGGTGAGGTCGACGGGGGTGGCCACCCAGGTCCCGGCGACGTTGTCCCGCGCCCGAGGCCCTCATCGGCGCCGCCCAGATCGCCGTCGCGACGGGGCGCCTCGAGGACGCTCGACGACACTGCGGCGACGCCTTGCTCCTCCTCGGGGCGGCGCCTTGCCGAACAGGTCCGTCTGCTGGCCCGGCGGGGCTGGCTCGATATGACCGAGCGCCCCGCCCCGCCACCCCCCCGGGCCGATCCGCTGGCCGGGCTCGGGATTTCCCCGCGGGCGGCCGAGGTGCTGGCCCTCCTCGGACGCGGCCGCACCAACCGCCAGATCGCCAGATCGCCAGATCGCCAGATCGCCAGATCGCCAGATCGCCAGATCGCCAGCGAGCTCTACATCAGCGAGAAGACGGCCAGCGTCCACGTCACCCCCCTGCTGCGCAAGCTCAACGTCGCCAGCCGCATCGAGGCGGCGGCGGTGGCTCAGCGCCTGGGCCTGGAGGAGTAGGACGCCGGACGAGGACCGGCCATCCCACGCCACCGTGTCGTCGGCGTTGTTGGCGAACACCTCAGGACTTCGCGCAACGGCCGCGCGAGAAGTCCTGAAGACTGGTCGGGTGTCCATCGAAGAGCACCGCGACTCCGACGCCAGGCTGTTGGCCCACGGTCGCCACCTCGAGGCGGCGACCTTGGGCTGGAACGTGGTGGGCGTGGTGGTGCTTGCCGTCGCCGCGGTCGGGGCCCGCTCGGTCGCGCTGGCCGGCTTCGGCCTCGATAGCGTCATCGAGATCGGTGCCTCAATGGTGGTGCTGTGGGAGCTGGCGCAGGCAAACGCCGACCGGCAACGGCGGGCGCTGCGCATGATCGCAGTCGGGTTCGTGGCCCTCGCCGCCTACCTGGCCGTCCAGAGCACCATCGTCCTCCTCGCTGGATACCACCCACGTCACAGCCGCTTGGGCATCGCGTGGACCGCAGCCACTGCGGTTGTCATGTTCGGGTTGGCGGCCGGCAAGGCCAAGACGGGGTCTGCGTTGGACAACCCGGTGCTGCGAAGCGAGGGCCGGGTCACCGCCATCGACGGCATCCTGGCAACCTCGGTGCTGGTCGGCCTGATTCTCAACGCCACCCTCGGGTGGTGGTGGGCCGACCCCGCCGCCGGCTACGTCCTGGTCTACTACGCGGCCCGCGAGGCTCATGGCGCGCTGGCCCACTGAACCGCCCACCGAGTCTCGTCCCTGGCGACGTGCGCCGGTCGGGTTGGCTGAAGGCGTCGACTACGTCGCTGACCCCGACGCCATCGGCGTGTCTCTTCTCGCCATCTGGCTGACCGGGCGACCGCCAACCGCACTCCGGGCGGGCGGCCACCCCCTGTCGTTTGCCTCGGAGCTCAGCGCCTCGGTCGAAGGGTGGCCGCCGAGAGAGCGTCGACGATCCCGTGACCATAGAAGCCGTTGAAGGGCAGGCCGCCGACGCATAGCGCGTCGTACGACGGTGGCCTGCCGACGTCGACGTACGACATCAGGCGCGGCGTTGGGCAGGCGTGCCACGTGGCCATGGCCTGCAGCAACGCCTGGGTGGCGTCGGGCGGGAATGTGAGCCCGCCGTGGACAGGGTCGATATGACCCAGCTTGCTGACGATGAGTGCCGCCACGCCGGCTGCGTGAGGCGCCGCCATCGAGGTTCCCTGCAGGTACTGGTAGTAGCCACACACCCCGTTGTTGCAATCTCGGATCACGAACGGGTTGTTCGGCACCCCGTTCTCGTCGATGTCCCCGTTAGCGGCCGCCAGAGACGCGGGATAGGCCGACAGGACCAGGTTCCTGACCGACCGGGAGCCGTAGGGGCTCTTCGGGTCGCGGTAGTAGCCGCCCGGCGCCGAGACATCGGTCTGCTCGACGCCGTAGTTCGAGTAGTCGGCCTTGTCCTGGCTCGGCCCGACGGAACTGACCCCGATCACGTGATTGCCCTCGGTCGGCATGTCGAGGCAGGCGTTGGTCACCGTCCTTGTCTTCTCGGTGCCGGGCGGAAAGTCGGGGCTGGTGGCGTCGACCGTGGGATGGCCGAGATCGGTGTGCTCGTTGCCGAGCGCCGCCACCAGGGTCACACCACGGGCATGGGCGTAATCGAGGGCCCGCTGGGTAGCCGCGATAATCGTCCGCTGCTCCTGTTGCTGGTCCGGCGTGTCGGCGGGATTGGATCTGCAGTTGTAGAGCCACGGATCGGTGAAGAAGCTCATGTTGACGACATCGATGCCGGTATCACCGGCATAGGTGAGGGCGTCCACGGTGGGCTGCAGGAAGAAGAATCCCGAATCCTGGCCTGCCCGGATGTTCACCAGCGTGATGTTGGGGGCGACGCCGGCGATCCCGAGGCCGTTGATGGCGGCGCCCACGATGCCAGCCACGTGGGTGCCGTGACCGTTCTCGTCAACGTTGGCGGGGTCGGCGCACGCATTGTCTGTCGGTTCGCACGGCCCGTCGATCAGCGGGATGTCGGTGGTGAAGTTGCGGCTCAAGGCACTGTCGAAGTTGGGGGCGATATCGGGATGGGTGGCATCGATGCCGGTATCCATGATGCCGACCAGGACCCGCTTGTCGCCCCGCTGGACGGCGTATGAGCCATCGGCGGTGGCCCGGATCATGGCCATGTCCCATTGCAGGCCGGCCAGCGGCTCGGCGGCCGGGGCGGGGGTGGTTGGAACTGGTGCCGTGGCCCGGGCCGCGGCGGCGGCCGTGACCGCTTGGCGCTCCTGCGCAGTGAGGCGTTCTATGTCAGTCCATTTCGGGCGGGTCAACTGAGGCGAATAACCGATCGGGCGGCTTCGGGCCACCCCGTCGATTTCCGACTGGCGACCCGCGGTGGCGGCGAACCTGGGGTTCGTGGAGCGAACAGTGGCGAGCCCGATCGCGGTGTTCTCCCTGACCACGGTGCCCCCCGCCGTTCTGATGGCCTGGTGGGCCGCCGCGGCCGCCGTTCCCGACCGGTACAAGACCGTGTACTCCGTGCTTGCGCTCGCCGCCGCCGCGGTGGGGGCGACTATCCCCGGGAGGCTGGCCACTCCGAGACCGAAAACCGCCAACGCTACCGCCGAACGCCGCACGTTGCCCTCCTAGTCCATCTCCCTCCGGCCAATAGAATAACTGGCGCCGGCCGGCGGCGCCGCGAGGAAAAGATCGCGGCGGCCGGGGGTACGGCGACCACGGGGTCCTCCCTGCTCGGTTCAGGGAATCGGAGGCCGGTCTTGGGTTTCTCGCTCGTCTCGTTCCGCCCATTCCAGGAGGCTGTCGAGTGAGTAGAGGTGGTCGTCGATGCCACGGTGCAGGTCACCCACCTCTGCGAAGCGGGCCGGCACGGTCGAGATTGTGAAGTCCTGAGGCGAGACATCGGCGACCTCGTCCCAGGTGATCGGAGTGGACACGGTGGCACCGGGCACGCCCCGGAGCGAGTAGGCGCTGGCGATCGTGTGGTCGCGGGCGTTCTGGTTGTAGTCGATGAAGACTTTGGTGGGATCCCGGTCCTTCCGCCACCAGGTCGTCGTGGCGTATTCAGGGATGCGGCGCTCGACCTCGCTGGCAAACGCCAGCGCCGCCCGGCGTACGTCGGCGAACGACCAGCGGGGCTCGATACGGACATAGACATGCAGCCCCGACCCGCCCGAGGTCTTGGGCCACCCCGTTGCGCCGATCTCGTCAAGTACCTCCCGGGCCACCTGGGCCACCTGCCCCACCGCCCGGAAGGAGCAATCAGGCATGGGATCGAGGTCGATGCGCCACTCGTCGGGCCGCTCGACGTCGGACCGCCGCGAGTTCCACGGGTGGAACTCGACGGTGGACATCTGCACCGCCCAGATGACGCTGGCCAGGTCCGTGACGCACAACTCGTCAGCGTGGCGCCCTGATGGGAAATCCACCCGTACCGTTTCAATCCAGTCCGGCGCGCCCGACGGGAGCCGCTTCTGGTGGACTTTCTCGCCGCCGACCCCATTCGGGAAGCGATGCAACATGCACGGGCGTTCGAACAAGGCCCGTACGATTCCCTCCCCGACACCGAGGTAGTACTGCGCCAGGTCGAGCTTGGTGGCTCCTACTTCCGGGAAGTAGACCCGGTCGGGATTCGTGATCCGCACGGCTTTGCCCGCCACCGACAACTCCACCGAGGGTGTGTCCTTCGCCACGTGGCCGGCCATTCTGCCCCACCCGTGCGCTTCACGCCGGCGTTCTCGCACCACAGCGCGCCTCGGATACCAATGGGAGACGCCGCGTTCGGCGGCGCGACCGGCGCCAGCCCATTAGCGCCAGTGCAATACCTCCGCCAAGCGGGCCGCCGAAGGGGGGGCATAGCGGAGGAATAGGTCCGGTTCGATCAGCTCGACCTCGCTCACCACGGGCCCGCCCTCGCCGTCGGCCAACAGGTCCACCCGGGCATACGCGAACGGGCCACAACCGGTGCGGGCGACCGACGCCGCCACCGCGGCGTCGGCGACCTCCCTTTGGGCTCCCGACGGCTCCGAGGCCACAATCCGCTCGCGCTCGCACAGCGCGTGTTCGATACCGGCGCCGGCGATCAGCAAGGGACCCTTGTTGACGGCGTGGCTGTATCGGCCGCCCAGGTAGATCAGGGCCATCTCACCCTCACGGTCAACCGAAGCCAGATAAGGCTGAACCATCACCGTGCGGTCCGCGTTCAGCAGCCGTGCCACATGGGCGGCGGCGGCGCCGACATCGCGGGGACGGTAGCGCGCCGTCTCAAAACCACCTGCCGACACGGCCGGCTTGACGACGAAGTCCCCATCGGGTGGGTGCCACGGCAGTTCGCGCCGGCCCGGTGCCAGAAACGTGGTCGCCACGACGGGGACACCGGCCACCGCCAGGGCGCCGAGATAGCGCTTGTCGGTGTTCCATGCCACGACGGGTCCTGGGTTCAGCAGCTGGGTTTCCGCGGCCACTCGCCGGACCCACCCCAGGAAATCCTCGAGCCGCTGGAAATAGTCCCAGGTGCCCCGGATCACGACTCGATAGAACGATGCCCAGTCGATGGTGGGGTCGGTCCACGCCGCCACCGTGGGGATCACGCCGCGACCGGCCAAGGCTGCCTGCAACAGGGGCCAGTCGTCGTCGAGGTCGGGGGCCCGCTCGCAGGTCGCCACCGCGATCCTCGAACCCATCGGTGGTGGGGTCATCTCGACCAATGATGGTGGGGATTCGCACCGACCGGGGAATGGGTTGGCGGTGGCCAGCCCATTCCCCCAGGTCAAGTACGGCCAACAGTGAGCGACGGCCCCCCCGACGTCGTCCCCGTGGTCCCGCCACCACTGTTGTGGCCGCCCCGACCTTAGAGGATCCAACCAGCCCCTGTCCAGGTTTCTTCAGGAAAGTCTACTCCCGCAAGCGCGCTGCCCCTCCGCGACCGGCTACGTCGCTCCCGCCGTGACCGCTGGGGCGTTCGCCGCCCAGCAGGTGGAGGCACGACCCCCGATGGCCCTGGCGCCTCGTACCGCGGGTCCGGGTGGCGGACTTGGCCCGGGAGCATCGCAGTTTTCGCGGGGGCTTCCACCGCCGCTCGGCACCACGTATCCTGAAGGTCTGTTGGACCGGACTATGGCGCAGGACCTCGAGTGACCACGTGAAGATCGCCGCCGTTGTGGCCTCCGGATCCCTTCCTCGACCAGGGGTCTCGGCGGGACCGGTCGTAGCCATGCTGGCCCTAATCACACTGGTCGCGATCGTCGCGGTCCTGGCCGTTGCCTACCTCATGCACCTGCGGGATCGGCGCTGAAAGGCACTGGTGAATACCCGACTCGGCGGTTTCGGGCGCCGGGAGAGAGTGCTACCGTCATCGAACCGCCTCGGGACAGCACATCCCGGAGCCGGAGACCGGCTTCCTTCCCCGGGGCCAAGAGGAGGCCCATTGCGGCTCTTCTTGTTACCCACGCCAGGTTCTCCACAACCTGTGGATGTTCTTGTGGATAGCGAGGGCGGGGGGAGGCGCAAGGCATTCGTGTGGGACGTCGGGGAGCTGTGGAAAACTTGCTCCGAACAACTGCGGGATCAAGTTTCTGATGCCACTTGGATGGCGTGTTTCGAGAGCGTGACCGCCACCGAGCTGGGGGACGAGAGCTTGGTGTTGACCACGCCCAGCTCTCAGGTCCGAGACAAACTCGAGCGAAGTTACCGCGCCATGATCGAAGCGGTGGTTGAAGACGTGGCGGGGGAGCCGCTCGGCATCACGCTGCTGGTCGCGACTCCCGAACGAGGTGACGACGGCCGCGCCGCCAACGGAACCAGGGGTGGCGGTCATTCTCCGCCCCCGACGCCGCCCCGGCCGCCCACACGGACCCCCTCTCCCTCGACAAGCACGTCGCAACGGGCCGCCACCAGCCACCAATCGGAGAACGGAGGGCCTCGGACCAACGAGGACATCCTAAATCCCCGCTATACCTTCGATGCCTTCGTCATCGGCGCTTCCAATCGCTTTGCCCACGCCGCCGCCCAGAGCGTGGCAGAAACCCCGGCCAGCACCTATAACCCGCTATTTATCTACGGTGACTCAGGACTGGGCAAGACCCATTTGCTACACGCCATCGGCAACTACGTCCGGGAGAACTTTCCCGCCTCCCATGTCCGCTATGTCTCGACCGAAACCTTTATGAACGAGTTCGTGGACAGCATCCGCAACAATACCGGTCTGAATTTTAAGCGACGATACCGGGCCTGCGACGTGCTCCTGGTCGACGATATTCAGTTCATCGAGAACAAGGAAAGCTTGCAGGAGGAGTTCTTCCACACATTCAACTCCCTGCACGAGGCCAGTAAACAGATCGTCCTCACTTCGGATCGCCATCCTCGCAATATCGCCACCCTGGAGGACCGGCTGCGCAGCCGCTTCGCGTCGGGGGTCATCACCGACATCCAACCGCCGGAACTCGAGACCCGCCTCGCCATCTTGCGCAAGAAGGCGGAGGGGGAGCGGCCCCACGTGCCCGACGAGGTGCTCGAGTTGATCGCAACCCACGTGCGGGAGAACATCCGGGAGCTTGAAGGCGCCCTCATTCGGGTCTGCGCCTTCGCCAGCCTCAACCGGGAACCGCTGACCGTCGAGCTGGCCGAGCAGGTGCTGTCGGACATCCTGGCTGCCGACCAGCCCCGCCAGATCACCCCCAAGGTGATCCTGGAGGCGACGGCGGCCACCTTCGGGTTCACCATCGACGAGCTGTGCGGCACCAGCCGGCGCCGGCCCCTGGTCAACGCCCGCCAGATCAGCATGTACGTGTTCCGCCAGCTGACCGACTTCAGCTATCCGGCGATCGCCCGGGAGTTCGGGGGACGGGACCATACGACGGTCATTCACGCGGTCGAGAAGGTGTCCCGGCTGATGAAGGAACGCCGTCAGGTGTACGACCAGGCCACCCAGTTGATCCAGCGAGTCCGAGGAGGGGGATAGCACTGTGTCGGAGCCTTGTGATTTCGGGGGATTGACGGGCGGTGATCCACCGGCACGCCCCGTTTCGGTCACACCCCTGTGAGATCCTGGGGACATCGGTGGGATGACGCAACACCACCTGACCAGCCCGGACGACTGTTTGTCCACAATTCACAGGACCTACTACTGCTGTTAACGAATTTGAAACTCATAATGACTGAGGAAGGTTGTCGGTGAAGTTTCGATGCGAACGTGATGTGCTGTTGGACGCCCTCACCACCGCCGGGCGCGCCGTCGCGAGTCGTGGCGGCGCCCTGCCGGTGCTGTCCGGTGTCCGGCTGGAGGCGATAGGCGACGATCTGCGGGTCGTGGGCACTGACCTGGACCTGACGATCCAGGTCACCACCTCGGTGACGGTTTCCGCACCGGGTGTGGTCGTGGCGCCGGGCCGGCTGGTCACCGACATCGTCCGGGCCCTCGACCCGGGGGCGGTCACGGTGGAGTCGGACAACGACGACGACGAGCTGCGCATCAGCTCGGGGCGGTCCAACTTCGCGGTGCGGACCCACCCCGCCGGCGATTTCCCCCGCCTGCCGCCGATATCCGGCGACGCCGTCCGCCTCCCTGCCACCGGGCTGACCGAGGCCCTGCGCCAGGTAGTCCGGGCCGCGTCGAGCGAGGACTCCCGGCCCATCCTCACCGGTGTCCTCATGGTCGCCGAGCAAGGAGGCTTGCGGCTGGTCGCCACCGACTCCTACCGGCTGGCGGTACGGGATCTCCCCGGTGTCGGTGTGCTCCGCGAGGACCAAAAAGTGCTGGTGCCCTCGCGGGCGTTGTCCGAGTTGCAACGCCTGTTGAGCTCGGCCGCCAAGGGCCCCAACGCCACGCCGGCGCCCTCGCCCGCCGGCGAGGGGGACACCGATGGGGCGGCCGCCGCCCCAGCTGTCGCCGACGACGGGCCGGCCGCCATCCTGCGGTTGGGCGAGCATGACGCCACCTTCGAGGTGGGCCCGGTCAAGCTCACCACCCGCTTGATCGAGGGCGATTTCCCCAACTACCGGGCCCTCATCCCCAGCAACTACCCCAACAGCCTGATCGTGGGCCGCGAAGCGCTGCTCGACGCCGTCCGCCGGGTGAAGCTGATGGTCCGCGACCCCACCACGCCGGTCCGCATCGCCATGCGCTCCGACGGGATCGAGCTCACCGTCATCACCCAGGACTGGGGCACCGCCACCGAGGAGGTCGACGCCAAGTACGAAGGGGCCGAGATGGTCGTGGCCTTCAACCCCAACTACCTGATCGAAGGGGTCGAAGCGATCACGAGCGACGAGGTCCAGCTGGAGACCCTCGACGCCCTCAAGCCGGCCACCCTGAAACCGACCGAGGGGTCCGACTACCTGTACCTGTTGATGCCCGTCCGGGTGTCCTGAGCCCGCCGGGCTCCAATCACGGGAGGGCAGCCGGGGTGCACCTCGACCGCCTGTGGATAACCGATTTTCGTAACTACGTGTCGGCGGAACTGGTACCGGCCCCCTCGGGGCTGACCGCCATCGTCGGCAACAACGGCGAGGGCAAGACCAACCTGCTGGAGGCTGTCGGTTACCTGGCCACCCTTCGGTCCTTCCGGGGCGCCCCCGCCGACGCCCTGGTCAGAACGGGCGCGGCGACCGCGGTCATCCGGGCCGAGGCCGACCGCGACGGGCGCCGCCTTTTGATCGAAGCCGAGCTGCACCCCAGCGGCCGGGACCGGGTTCAGGTCAACCGCCAGCTGCTGCGCCGGACCCGGGATCTCCTGGGGGCCCTCCAGGTCACGGTGTTCGCGCCCGACGACCTGGCTCTCATCAAGTCGGGCCCGCAAGGACGGCGCGACTACCTGGACGACCTGCTCGCCGCTCTCCAG
This sequence comes from uncultured Actinomycetota bacterium, assembly GCA_963791545.1. Taxonomy (GTDB): domain Bacteria; phylum Actinomycetota; class Acidimicrobiia; order Acidimicrobiales; family Palsa-688; genus JALYXV01. The sequence continues at coordinate 6,830 of CAWBSR010000005.1, read as the reverse complement.
CCCCGCCACGACGCACTGCGCAGTGACCTCGAGCGGATCCTGAAACAACGCAACGCGCTGCTCAAGCAGGCGGCCGGCAACCCCCGTCCCCCCGCTGACATCGTCACCACCCTCGACGTGTGGGACCAGAAGCTGGCCGAGACGGGGACCGCGGTCGCCGACGCCCGGGCCGGGCTGCTGGGGACCCTGGGGCCGGCGCTTTCTGACGTCTACGACCATGTGGCCGAGCGAGCCGCCCACGTCACGGTGGACTACCAGCGCAGCTGGTCGGGGGGCTTGGCGGACGCTCTGGCCGCGGCCCGAGGCGATGACCTTCGCCGGGCCGTCACCACCCTTGGGCCCCAGCGAGACGACCTGCTGGTGACCCTGGGCGGCCTGCCGTCGCGCACCCACGCATCCCAGGGCGAACAGCGCTCCCTCGCCCTGGCCCTCCGCCTGGCCGGCCACCTCCTCGTCACCCAGGAGTTGGGCGGGCCGCCACTGCTGCTGCTCGACGATGTGTTCTCCGAGCTGGACGCCGACCGGTCGGCCGCCTTGTTGGAGTCCCTGCCGGCGGGCCAGGCCTTCGTAACCACCGCCGGTCACCTCCCGGCCCAGGCCCATCCCGAGGTCGTCGTTCGGGTCGAGGGGGGAAAATTCTCCTGTGACCGTCACCCGGTCCCGTGCGGGAAGAGAGGCTGCGCTGAGAAATCCGTGGGGACCCCCGGATTTGTCAGCGCACCCTCCACAGGCGGTCTGGCCTTGAGCCCCTGGAGGCCCCTGCCCGGTGATGTTCCCGAGCCTCGGCCGGTGCGCGATTCCCTGCCCGGACTGGCGCGGTCTTTGGGCGCCCCCAAACCGTCTGTGCTGACTGCCCTTTTTTCCCAATGGGAGGACATCGTGGGCCCGAACATCGCCGCCCAGGCGTGGCCGATGCGCGTCAAGGACGGGGTGCTACGCATCGGCGTGACCCAGCCCGGCTGGGCCACCCAACTGAGCTTTCTGGGTCCCGATCTGGTGCGCAAGGTGGTGGCTGCCACCGGGGATACGACGCTGGTCAGAATCGAGGTGAAAGTGGTGTTTCAACGGCCCGATACGACCGGCTGACACACCCCGTCTGGTAAACTACATTCATCGCGTTTCTTGGCCTTGACCTGCGGTTTCACGCCTGAGACGCCCCCCATCCACGAGGTCAGAACGAGGTCGCGTCTATGGCGATGCCAGCAGCGGTCGAGGACAACCATCCCGGGCGCGACCAGGGGTCGTACACCTCCCAGGACATGTCAATCCTGGAGGGCCTCGAAGCGGTGCGCAAGCGGCCCGGCATGTACATCGGCTCCACCGGTCTGACCGGCCTGCACCACCTGGTGTGGGAGGTCGTGGACAACTCGGTGGACGAGGCCATGGCGGGCTACTGCACCCGCATCGATGTCAACCTTATGGCCGACGGGAGCTGCCAGGTGATCGACAACGGGCGGGGCATCCCGACCGACGTCAACCCCAAGTACAAGATCTCCGGGGTCGAGATCGCCCTCACCAAGCTGCACGGCGGAGGCAAGTTCGGCGGCCAGGGCTACAAGGTCTCCGGCGGTCTCCACGGGGTCGGCGTTTCGGTCGTCAACGCCTTGTCCACCCGGCTGGTGGTCGAGATCGACCGGGACGGGCAGCGCCACCGCATGGAGTTCGGCAAGGGCGGCAAGGTCACCTCCAAGCTGGCCCTGGTCGGGCCCTCGCCCCGAGGCCGGTGGGGCACCATGGTCGCCTTCTGGCCTGACCCCAAGATCTTCGAGGACACCCAGTTCCGGGCCCAGACGATCGTCGAGCGTCTCCAGATGTACGCCTTTTTGAACGCGGGACTGGAGATCCGCTTCACCGACCGGCGCGAGGGCCACATGGGCCACGAGCCAGTCCGGTTCCAGTATGCGGGCGGCATCATCGACTTCGTCGGCCACCTCAACGCGTCCAAAGAGGCGCTGTTCAAACGGGTGGCCCACTTCGAGGCGGCCGAGGAGGACGGTGAAGTCGCGGTCGCCCTCCAGTGGAACACCGGGTACTACGAGGGCATCCACAGCTTCGCCAACGGCATCTCCACCAACGAGGGCGGCATGCACGAGGAGGGCTTCAAGAAGGCCCTGACGGCGGTCATCAACCGCTACGCCCGGGCCAAGGGCGCCCTGAAGGAGAAGGACGACAATCTACTGGGCGAGGACATCCGCGAGGGCCTGACGGCCATCGTGTCGGTCAAGCTGCGCGACCCCCAGTTCGAGGGCCAGACCAAGGCCAAGCTGGGCAACGTCCCCATGCGCTCCCTGGTCGAGCGGGCCACCAACGAGAAGCTGGCCGAGTGGCTCGAGGAGCACCCGACCGAGGGCCGCCAGATCACCGCCAAGGCGGTCCAGGCGGCCCGGGCCCGGGTCGCAGCCCGTTCCGCCCGGGAGGCCACCCGCCGCAAGTCGGCGCTCGAAGGCGCCGGGCTTCCGGGCAAGTTGACCGACTGCCGCACCAAGAACGCCCGGGAGGCGGAGCTGTTCATCGTGGAGGGCGACTCGGCCGGCGGCTCCGCCATCCGGGCCCGCAACCCCGAATACCAGGCCATCCTGCCCATCCGGGGCAAGATCTTGAACGTCGAGCGGTCCCGGATCGACCGCATGCTGAAAAACAACGAGATCCAGGCCCTCATCTCCGCAATCGGGGCGGGGCTGGGCGACGAGTACGACGTCGCCAAGGCCCGGTACGGCAAGATCATCATCCTGGCCGACGCCGACGTGGACGGCAGTCACATCCGGACCCTGCTGCTGACGTTCTTCTTCCGCCAGATGCGCCCGCTGATCGAGGGCGGCCACGTGTTCGCAGCCCAGCCGCCGCTGTTCTCCACCCTGGTGGGCAAGGAAAAGACCTACCTGAAGGACGAGATGGCCCGGCAGCGCTTCCTCGAGGAGCACCCCAATCACAAGAACGAGTTCAACCGCCTGAAGGGCCTCGGCGAGATGGACTGGAACGAGCTCGGCGACACCACCATGAACCGGGCCCACCGCACCCTGCTGCGCATCGACGTGGAGCAGGCCGCCATCGCCGACGAGGTGTGCAGCATCTTGATGGGCGACGACGTCGAGTTGCGCAAGCACTTCATCACATCCAACGCCGGCGACGTCCGGTTCCTCGACATCTGATTGCAGAGCCCCTATGACAGATTTTCCCCCTGGGCCGCCCGGTGATGGTGGCCCCCCCGGTGATGGTGGCCCGCCCGACAACGGCGACGGCACCCGAGGCGACGGCACCAGCAATGCCGCCGGCCCGGGCATCGAGCCCATCGAGATCCAGGACGAGATGGAGCGCTCCTTCCTGGAATACGCCATGTCGGTCATCATCTCCCGCGCCCTCCCCGATGCCCGCGACGGCCTGAAGCCGGTCCACCGGCGCATCCTCTACGACATGCACGTCCAGGGCTACCGGCCGGAGCGCCCGGCGGTGAAGTGCGCCAAGGTGACGGGCGACACCATGAGCCGTTTCCACCCTCACGGCAGCCAGGCGATCTATGACGCCCTGGTGCGCATGGCCCAGCCCTTCAGCCTCCGCGACCCGCTGATCGACTTCCACGGCAACTACGGCTCCCCTGACTATGGCCCTGCCGCTGAGCGTTACACCGAGTGCCGGCTGTCCCCACTGGCGATGCACATGCTCGAGGGCATCGACGAGGACACCGTCGACATGGGCCGCAACTACACCAACGAGGAGGACGAGCCGACCGTCCTGCCGTCGCGCCTGCCCAACCTCCTGGTGAACGGCAGCCAGGGGATCGCGGTCGGCATGGCCACCAACATCCCGCCCCACAACCTGGGCGAGGTGATCGACGCGGTGTTGCACCTGCTCGACCACCCCGAGGCCAGCGCCGACGACCTGATGCACTTCGTGAAGGGGCCTGACTTTCCGACCGGGGCGCTGATCCTGGGCCGGGCCGGGATGATGGACGCCTACCGCACCGGCCGGGGCTCCATCAAGATGCGGGCCAAGGCGGAGATCGACGAGTCGCCCAAGGGGGGCACCCAGATCGTGGTGACCGAGTTGCCCTACCAGCTGGGCGCCTCAACGGTGATCACCAAGATCGCAGAACTCGTCAACGCCCATGAGCTGGACGGGATCCGCACCATCGACGACCTCTCATCCGGTATCGACACCCGGATCGTGATCGGCTTGAAGCGCGACGCCAACGCCAACGTGGTGCTCAACAACCTCTGGAAGCACACCCCCCTGCAGACCAGCTTCGGCGTCAACATGGTGGCCCTCGTCGACGGGGTGCCCCGGACCCTCAACCTGGTCCAGGCCCTCCAGGCCTACGTCGACCACCAGATCGACGTCATCCGGCGCCGCTCCGAGCACCGGCTGGCCCAGGCCCGGGCCCGGGCCCACATTGTCGAAGGCCTGCTGAAGGCGCTCGACATGATCGACGCCATCATCGCCGCCATCCGGGCGTCGGAGGACCGCAGTTCGGCCCGGGCGGCGCTGATGGCGGCGCCGTTCGAGTTCTCCGAGATCCAGGCCAACCACATCCTGGACATGCAGCTGAGCCGACTCACCCGCCTGGGCCGGGCCGACCTCGAGGCCGAGATGGCCAAGCTGCGGGAGACCATCGCCGAGCTGGAGGCAATCCTGGCCGACGAGGGCCGGCTGCGGGGCGTCATCAAGGACGAGATGAGGTCCATCCGGGCCAAGTTCGCCAGCCCCCGCCGGGCCATCGTCACCTTCGACGACGGCGACATGAGCGCCGAGGACCTGATCGATGACGAGGAGATCGTCATCACCATGACCCGGGCCGGCTACATCAAGGCGGTGACGGCCAACACCTTCCGGACCCAGGCCCGAGGTGGCCGCGGCGTCCGGGGCGCCAACCTCAAGGAGGAGGACCTGGTCAGCCAGGTCATCCACAGCACCTCCCACGCCCACCTGCTGTTCTTCTCCAACCGGGGCAAGGTGTACCGGATGCGGGCCTACGAGGTGCCGGTCAAGGAGCGCACCGCCCGGGGGACCGCCCTGGTCAACCTGCTGCCGCTGGAACCGGGGGAGAAGGTCGAGGCCCTGATCGACACGAGGGACTTCCCGGCCGACCGCTACCTGTTCTTCGCCACCCGGGCGGGCCAGGTCAAGAAGACGAACTTCGCCGAGTACGACAAGTCCCGGCGGGAGGGTTTCATCGCCATCAACTTGCGGGAAGGTGACGAGTTGGTCGGGGTCATCCAGACCTCGGGGAGCGACGACATCTTCATGGTCTCCCGGCAGGGGATGACAATTCGTTTCAGCGAGGATGACGTCCGCCCCATGGGCCGCGATGCGGCCGGGGTGAGGGGAATGGCTCTCAATCCGGGCGACGAACTGGTATCGGTCGATCCGGCGCGCGACGATGCCAGCATCTTGATCGTCACCGACGGCGGCTTCGGCAAGCGGACCCAACTCCCCAAGTTCAACCGCCAGAAGCGGGGCGGCCTGGGTGTGCGGGGCATCCGCATCACCGCCCAGCGAGGAAAAGTCGTGGCTGCCTTCATGGTGGCGCTCGAAGATGAGATCCTGGTGATCTCGTCGTCAGGAGTGATGGCCCGGATGCCCGTTCGCCATATTGCCAGCCAAAATCGGGATGCGACCGGTGTCCGGGTCGTGAGCCTGGACCGCGGTCAGTCGGTGACCTCTGTCGCCCCGGTGTTGGCGGAGGAGACTCCCTAATGCCGTCGGGCCCTCAGCCGGCGGTCGAAGGCCCCGGCTCGGGGGCCGCGGGCTCTCCTAGACCGGGGGGCAACGGCGCCGCGCCGTCGGCTGCGGGTGGAGGGGGCAGCTCGCCGGGCAAGCCGGGTGGGGCCGGTAAGTCGAGTGGCGGGGGGAAGCAAGGCAGCGCCGGTAAGCAAGGCGGCGCCCACAAGTCGGGGGGCGCCGGTAAGCAAGGCGGCGCCCACAAGTCGGGGGGCGCCGGTAAGCAAGGCGGCGCCCACAAGTCGGGTGGCGCCGGGAGGCCGGGCGGCGCGGGCAAATCGAGTGGTAAGGGCGGCGGTGTGCCCGCCCAGACGGCTGATCGCCGCCCAACCGGCGGCCAGGGCGGGGTGCCTGGCAGGACAGCCCCGCCTCGCCCAAGCGGTGGGGGAGCTGCGAACAATGGCGCCCCTCCGGGACGCAATCCCCGCAACGAGCCCCTGAGCCGATCGACGACGTCGCCTCCCCAGGCCCCGCCGCCATCACAAACGCCGACCCAGCGCCAGCCGGTGGTGCCCGCACAATCCCGCCTACCGGTCGGACGGGCCCCGGGCCAGGCGGGAGTGGGCCGGCCGGCAGTGGGGTCGCGTCCCGCTCTTGCGAGGCGGGGCCCGCGGCGGGATTCCGGGGTTCTGGTGGGCCCGCGGACCCGGCGGGTCGTGCGGCGGATCGACGTGTGGACCGTGCTCAAGATGTCGATCCTGTTCTATCTGTGCGTGTTCCTGGTGTTCCTGGTCGCCGGGGTCGTGCTGTGGAACATCGCCCAAGCCTTCGACATCATCCACAGCGTCGAGAAGTTCATCCGGTCGATTTTCGACCTCCAAAAGTTCTCCTTCCAGCCCGTGGCGGTCCTCCAGGCCTCGTCAGTGGGGGGCATCGTCCTGGTCCTGCTGGGCACTGGCGCCAACGTCCTCGGCGCCCTCCTCTACAATCTGATCAGCGACGTGGTCGGCGGCGTCCAGTTCATCGTGCTCGAGGAGGCGGCTCCGGCCCCTCCGCCTGGGTGACCTTGGCGGTAGTGGCCGGGGCGCTTCGGGAGGCGAGCGGAGTATGCTGCCGAAGCCTGTTCCTGACCCGAGCGGCACCGGGGGCTATAGCTCAGCTGGTTAGAGCGCAGC
>CAWBSR010000004.1:0-107105 GCA_963791545.1 uncultured Actinomycetota bacterium | reverse complement strand
ACTGATAATGCTGAGGTCGATGGTTCGAGTCCATCTAGCCCCACCAGCGGAGAGGTGTTGTCCGAAAACCTCGGCCGGCGATGCCGTCGAGGTCGTGCCCCTCTGTGTCGGAGCCGTCGCCGACATGCGGCCAGCGGCGAGCGAGCAATCCGCAGCAGCTGCGGCCATCCATTATCCCCGACCTGTTTCTCTCCGCCCTTTTCGAGCCGATATTTCGATTGACAGTGCGGCCGGGATGGTTCATCAGTGCCACACCTATGGCACGCATCCACACCGCCGCGAAGACGCTCCGAGGTACAGCCTCGTTGAGCGTCCGCATCTATGCGAGCCGGCCCGGCCAATCGCTCGATCAGGAGCAGCGGCCGGGACGTCGGGAATCTGCCAATAGCGGCAGGCCCGGCGTGCGCTGGTAACTCGAACTCTCCCTCTGAGTTACAGCGCCCTTCCCGCCAAACGCGCACAACGTCATGCGCGCCATTCCTTCCTTGCGCTCGAGGCCGGCCGCGACGCCGAGTGGCCGTTCTGATGGATTGACCGGGTGGACAGTCGCCCGGTCAGCCATCACCTGCTGCTCACCCTCTCCACCACCCATGAGCCGGCGACCGACCTGTGTCGGCGACCGCAGGGGCGGCCCCAAGGGCAACGACTTCTCGCGCCTGCTGGACAGACTCTTCCTCGACTGCGCTACCAGCCGTTGGACTCTGGCACAAGCCCCTGAGGCGGCACGCAACCACCATAGCTGGGGTAGCATTCATGCGACTGCCGATTGATCAATTTCGGACAGTTGTATGGCGGGTGGTGTCAGCGTGAGGGGTGAGTATCGCCACCGAGGTGGACAGTGATCTGTTCATCACGGAGTCGAGGAGGCGAGTGCATGGGATCGTCGTACCAGGATGATGACAACCCCGCCGAAACTAGCAAGTGGTCGCGCCGTCCATCAGACGACGACAGCTACAGTCTCGACGTAGGGCCGAGGCAGCTCCCTCCTGTGAGGAAGCACCGGAGACGAGCACAGCGAACCGTCGCCCTCAACAATGACTTTTGGGCGCCAAGCCTACTCGGTTCCACCCCCGATGATCCCCCCTTCTTCGCAACGCCGCGCAACGATGACGGTGCCGCGATTGAAACCGACCACTGGGAGATTGGGCCGGTCGTCCTGGAACCGGATCCCGGCGACACCACGGCAGTTGGGACCGGCGAAGCGAGACCACTAGAACTTTGGGCTGCAGACTTCTGGGAAGTTTGGGCTGCAAACTTGTGGGACTCTGAGCCCAAGCCGGAAAGCTGGCCTCGCGCCGATCAAACATCCGACGCCCCCACCGGTGCGTCCGAAGCGCCCACCGGTGCGTCCGAAGCACCCACCGGGGTACCCGAACGCCCCAGCTGGGGGGAAACCGACCGGATCGTCCCTCTCTGGTCCCGCCTCCCCCCAATTCGGCCGATCACCCGCCGGCCGACCCTCAACTTCCGAGCCGCCGCCGGCGTGGCTGCCGTCTGTCTGGTAGTGGGCACCGCTGTCATCTGGGCCGGCAGCACCGAGGGGGGTCGTAAACCCCGAAATCCGGTTGCGGTCGGGCCCATCGACTCGTCCACAACGAGCCTCGGACAGGTGCCAACCCTTCCAACCGACACGATCGCCTCGGACACGACGTCGGCCGCCGGAACCAATACCATTCCAGCTGGCTCGACGAACTCCGCCTTCCCTGTGATCGCTCAGCCGCCGCTCGGGCCAGTTGCGGCGGGTCCAGTTGCGGGGGGTACACCATTGCCACCTGCGGCGGGTGCGCCAGTACCCGGGGTACCGGGCACGGACACGGGTCCGATCACCCCGCCGGCTCGTATCCCACCGAAAGTTACGACCACTGGCACGACCCAGCCCCCGACTACCACACCGCCGACGGCCCCGCCAACGAGACCGCCCGTAACCGCTCCTAAGGGCATTACAACGACCACGCCAGGGCGAACGACAATAACGTTACCAACCCTCACCAGGCCGACGTTCCGAACGACGACCACCCGACCACACAGATGATCAATGTGGGATCTTGCCCACATCCCAGGGGTGGCACTGACGCCCGGGCCAACTCAAGCGATCCCGAACTGCCCAGTCCCCGCACCCGGGTCGGCCGATCGCTCCGTCGTGAAACTCTGCGATTCCCAATGAAACAACTCGGGACTGAGTGCGTAGTCGTATGAGGGGACGCCGAGATCTTCACGTAAGAGGCGATCCTCAGTTGGAGCAGGAGGACGGCGGGGCGGGGGCGCGTCCAGTTTCGATGAACGCTCGGACATGTAACCGGCCAAGTCCGTGACGTGGTCCCAGGGTCGATGGAGCTGCCCAACGCGTCGGTGACCGCAGGGCTCGGAGTCAGTTGCTGGATGGCAGGTGCGACGATCCCGGTGTTTGATGTAGAGCTCACATGGCTGTGACTGGATGCCCCAGCACGGATCGAGTTGGGACCAACGTAAGCTGAGTTACGGCTCCGTCGAAGTACGTCAATAATTGTGGGCTTGCCGATCAATTCTCTCGATAGTGCGTTAAACAATCGCCTTTGTTTGTCACAGCTGTGCCGATGCTGACCAGTGCATCGCCCGAGCCCGCTCCGCCCTCGGTCAGCCGTCGTCGTCCGCGACGCTTAGCGCCGCCAGAAGAGAATGTGAGTAACCCCGCTGGGGCTGGGCACGGACTCGAGGTGGAACCGGTCGAGCAGGTCCTCGTGGGAGGTCCAGAGTCGCTCCCCTCGGCCGATCTCGATCGGCGCGACGGCGACATGGATGGTGTCGATGAGATCCGTCTCGAGGAACTGCCGAACGGTGGCGACGCCGCCTCCAACCCGTACGTCCTTCCCCTCAGCGGCGTCCTTGGCTTGCCGCAACGCCTCCGCGGGCGTCGCGTCGAGGAAGTGGAACGTGGTGTCGGCCAGCGTGAAGCTGGGTCGGAGATGGTGGGTGAGGACGAACACGGGGGTGTGGAAGGGCGGGGTGTCTCCCCACCACCCCTTCCAGTCGAGGTTCTCCCACGGGCCCCGCTGCGGCCCGAACTTGTTGCGGCCCATGATCTCGGCGCCGATGTTCCGGGTGAAGTCGCGAGTGAAGTAGTCGTCCAGCCCTCGGGATCCGCCGGGCTCGGTTCGGTTCGGCCAGCTCGCGGTGGCGAACGCCCACGAGGCCAGGTCGGCCGGGAGACTGGCGATGCCACCACCGCGGGGCTCGGCATGCCCGAAGGGCGCCTCCAGGCTCTGGCCTTCGCCGGCGCCGAACCCGTCCATCGACACGAAGAAGTTCTGCACTCGCACCAGCTGCGACATCAGGCGACTCCGAGATGGCGAGCGAGCTTGTGCATCGTCTGCAGACCGAGTTCGACTGCGCCGAAGCCGATGGTTGCATTTCGCTGCTCGACGGTTGGGTGAAGCTGTCGCAGGGTCAGCACCGTCTTCCCGTCGCCTTGTTCGTCGAGGGTGATCGTCACTCGAAAGCGTGCCGGGTCATCGTCGGCGTCGGAGCCGTGATCCAGGACCAGCCTTTCGCCTGGAACGACTTCGAGGTAGTCGAAGCGATTGGTGAACATGGTGCCGTTTCCGGAGGTCATGTCGAAGCACGCTCGGCCGCCCGGGCGCACGTCCATCTCCCGGACTGTGCAGGTGAAGCCCTCGGGGCCGAACCATTGGCAGAAGGCATCTGCATCGGTCCACGCCGCGAACACCGCTTCGCGTGGAGCGTCGTAGACCCGTGCGAGGACGATCTCACGGTCGAGAGCCCACGTCGTCGGGTTGGTGATGGTCGGGGTATTGCTCATGGTTTCTCCAATGTCGGTGGGGTTGCGGTTCGGTCAGATGGGCGCCGGAGGTGTGCCTCGAGGCGGTCGAGGCGGTGCTCCCAGGCAGCTTGGGTGTGCTCGGCCCATGCCGCGATCTCTACGAGAGGCCCCGGCCGCAGCTGGCATGGCCGCCGTTGTCCGTCTCGGCTGCGGCTGATCAGACCGGCCTGCTCGAGGACCTTCAGATGACGGGAGATAGCCGGGAGACTGATCGGGAACGGCTCGGCCAACTCGAGCACGGTTGCGTCACCGTCGGCCAGCCGGCGCACGATCGAGCGCCGGGTGGGGTCCGACAAGGCGGCGAAGACGACGTCGAACCGATCGGGGGCCGTCACCGCCATCGTTGCCATCGCTCCTTCAGATACTTCATAGAGTAGTTATATAACAGTACGGTTAAATAGTCAACCACCGGCTGCTCGACGGGGCACATCGAGCCAGAGTGGCGTGCTTGTGCGCACAATTTCTGCGAGAACAAACGGTGGGCCGTGACCTCAAAGACGGGCCCGAGCCGCTCATGTCTCGCCATTGCACACCTGGCCGTAACGCACTTCATCGGATACGCATTCTCGAGCGGCCACACCGCGTTGGCCTCCGCCGTTTGGGAGACTAACGGCGAGTGCTTCAGGCTGCGGGCGCCGTATCGCCCTCGCCGCGGGCGCCGCCAGGATTGCCACGATCGCCGTCGGCGCCCGGTGAGGGCGCGAGCGGCGGGCGGTCGAGGACGCGGGGCCGGTACTCGACGAGTTGGGTGCGGCCATCGAAGATGCGGCTGTCGATCATCTCGAGCGCGACGTCCGGGTACCCGTCATAGATCCGCTCGGCGCCGGTGGCGCCGGTGATGACCGGGAACATCACGACGCGGAGCCGATCCACGAGCCGGGCCCGCAGCAAGGACCGGCACAGGCTCAGGCTGCCGATCGTGGACAGGATCCCGGCACCGTCCGCCTTCATCGCTCGGACCGCCTCGACGGCGTCGTTGCGCACGAGGCGACTGTTCGCCCATATGAGCGGCTCGTCCAACGACGCAGAGAACACCACCTTCGATGCCTGCGTGAGACCGCCGACGGATGCCTCCTCGTCAGCGGCGATCTCCTCCTGGCCGGCAGGGGGCTTACCGGCCGCGAAGCCAGCCATTAGCCGGTAGGTGTTCGCGCCCATCAAGTAGGTGACCTCGGGCTGCTCGTCGAGCCAGGCCAGGTACTCAGGTCCCTGCAGCCCCCACCATCCCGGCCAGCCCTCCCCCGACGCGTAGCCATCCAGCGACGTGATGAAGTCGACAAGCAGCTCTGCCACAATTACCTCCTACGGTTCCGAATTCGGAGGCCGGACCACTTCTTCTCCGCCCGGCCCCGATCGTGAGACGGTGAGCGCGATGAGAACTCATCGCCGCGACGGCCCGCAGGCGTTACCGTCGCCCGCTCGCGGGGCGTCATTAGTCGCCCTCAGTCAGCCCAGTCCGCCTCGGTCATCAGGCTCCGCGCCGCGAGCTCCTGCAGGAATCGCGGCATCCGGCCGGCACCGAAGTCGTAGAAGCGGACCCACGTTGGCGTGATCGCGATGCGAGCCATCTGGTCGTACATGCGGCGCACGTTCTGCTCGAACTTCGCCGCGGCATCAGTGTCCATCGACCGTCTCGCGGCGGCGAGATACTCCGGCACGACACCGTCGACGATCTCGACAGTCGCCTGACCCCGCACCGACAACGAACGCGCTCCGCCCGGTGTGTCGCCCGCGTCGATAGCGAGCGCAACCTCCGGGCGTGCTGCCAGGGCGGCGACCTTCGGTGCGGTGGCCGCGGTCGAGATCACGAACTCGTCGCTGGTCCAGTAGAACCCGACCACGACCACACGGGGCGTCCCGTCGATCGCGGTGTACGCCAGGTGAGCCGCCGACGTCGACGCGAGTACCTCCTGCGCCGCGGCCAGCTCCCGGTCAATCTCTTCGCGTTCCATCTCGTCTCCTCCGGTCACGATTCGACCATCATGTCGCGCCCTTGCCCCGGGACGAGGCCGGATGCCGGTTCCGGTGTTGTCCGATCAACGGGCATGCAGCGGGCACAAAAACCGATTTTGAGCGGCGACGAAGTCCACAAAACCGCAGGTTGAGAGGCCTATTAGGCTGAGCAGGGTTCGGCCCTGATAATGCTGAGGCCGATGGTTCGAGTCCATCCGACGTCCTGAAGTGCGGCTGCTACCGGACGCTTACCTCGAAGACGCGGGTCCCCCAGTTGCGGCGCCGGTCGACGGTCTGCTCAGAGGTCGGCGGCACGTACTCGGTGGCCATCCAGAACGAGCCGGTGACCGGATCGAGGGTGGCATAGGAATAGTCCCCCCAGCGGCCCGCGGTAGGGCTGTACGGGCCGGTTCCGTGGGCCGCCTCGCGGGGCGGGCCGAAGTTGGACTGCCCCGGGCTGAGGACGGCATAGTCGGCGCTCGGGAAATACCGCGCTCCACTGAATTGTGAACACCATGGCGGCAGCCCCCGAGGCGTTGGCCTGTATCGCGGGATAGTACAAATAGTTCCCCGGAGTCACGACGTATCCCTGGTGCTGGATGGCGGCGTCATCGATGCTGTCGCCATTCAGACTTGGATGGACGCGGAACCAGGCGGCCCCGGCCCTCACCGCGTTGTCGCCCGGGGTAGTCACGGCGGTGCCGAGGGCACCCCAAACGCTGCCGCCGATGAACTGGACCTGCTGCATCCTGTCGTCGCCGGTGTTGATCAGCCGGCTGGATCCCTGTTGCTGGGCATTGGGCGGTACGCCGAAGGTCTCGGAGGCAATGATGGTGCTCGTGAGAACCGGCGAATGCCCGCTGGCGACCGCGTCGCGATTTGTCATCGCCCATATGCCGAGTCGGTTGTCAAGCGACGAATTCGGGTCGATCGAGTTCATGAAGTACTCGGCGTCGGGGTTTCCGCTGCTCGTGGCCGGCTGCACGGAAAACGCCGGGCCTCCTGCAATGCTCAGGTTCTCGAAATGCACGAACCGGGCCGGTGAGGACGCCGCCAGATCGGCCTTCGAGAAGGCGTAGATCTGCGCCCCGTTGAATTCCGGTCCGAGAATGGAAAATTCGTCGGCACTGACATAGAAGTTTGTCTGATCGATCCCCAACCGGGGCTGATCACCGAAGCACGGGCAACCGGCGTGTCCCGGCTGTTCAGTTTCCGTCGTGTCCACGCGGTACTGCCGCCAGGGGGTGGTCGGGTCTCCGGAGTTGTTGACCGCGATGTCGAGATGGGAGGAGTTGTTGTCGCTGCTGATGAACAGAATGATGGCGAACCACGTGTTGGTGCTGGCATCGAAGTAGCACCGCGGGTCGCTCGTGTACTCCGCCGGTCCTTCGTTGAAGAGGTCATTCACGTTGAACGGTCCCGCGATCGCCCGGCCATTGGTCCCGTAGATGCGATAGGCCGAGTTGACGGGCTCCAGTACGAATCCATTACCGACGCACAGGCCTTGGTCGGGCGGCTCGAACTGGTGCCCGAAGTTGGTGACGGCGCTGTCCAGGCTCCCGACGCCGACGAAGGTTCGCTGCATTGTCGAGGCGCCTACCGGCGGCGACGCCGAGGCGACCGGGACCGACAGCGCTGACGCCCGTCCCGCTCGAGGGGACAGGCGTCGCGGCGCCATCGGACCTTGGCGGGCGCCGGCAATCGGCGCCGGTGACGAGGCGCCCGCGGGCAGAGGAGTGACAATCCCAGGGGTCCCCGGTGGGTAACGGACCACACTCGCGGCCGCAACCGAGCCATTAGCGCCGCGGGAACGGTCGAAGGACGCGGAACCCGCAATCGCCACCCCGGAGAAAAGCAGTACGGCAGCCGCGAGCCGCCCCGATTTCGAGTTAAGCATTACCGTCCCCTTCGATCTCGAGCGAACCTAGCGCACTCACTCCTCGGTCTCGGGAAAGTCCCGCATCCGCCGCAGCGGCGAGGCGAGGAGCCAGCCGCCCGCGAGGGTCTGGCCCAGGACCGCAACCCAGAGGGCGAATCGAATCCCGAGGCCGCTGCCGATAACGCCGCCGGCGAGTGCACCTATTGGCAGCACTCCCCACACAATAAATCGAATTGTGGCATTCATGCGCCCCAGCAGATGGTCGGGACAGAGGCGCTGCCGGAAGCTGACCTGGTTGATGTTGTACAGCACGCTGCCGAAGGAGAGCAGGAAGAGACCGCCGGCGAAGAACAGCAATCCGGCCCCGGGCCTGGCCAGGGGTTCGACGACGCCACCGGCGGTGACGAAGATGGCGACGATCGTGGCCCGGGCGCCACCGATGCGCCGGGCGAAGGGCGCCGCCAACAAGGCGGCGACAACTCCGCCGGCGCTGCCTGCCGCGAAGATGAGCCCGATGATCCCGGGGGAGGCGTGGACAACCCGGACCAGGAAGACGATCTCGACCGCCACGCCGACGCCGCTGAAGAAGTTGGAGGTCGCGGTGGTCAACGCGATGGCCCGCAGCAGAGGGTGGCCGAAGACGAACCGCAACCCCTCGCCGATGTCGCGGTGCAGCCTCCCGTGGCCACCCTCGGGCACCGCGGGCTGCGGTTCCGGCGTGGTGATGGCTCCCACCGCAACCGCGGAGACGAGGAAGCTGGCGGCGTCGACGGCGACCGCGTACGAGCCCCCGATGGCCTGGATGAGCACTCCGGCGATGCTCGGGCCCGCCACCTGGGCCACCTGGGCGCTACCGGCCAGCTTGGCGTTGCCTTCGACCAGATGCTCGCGGCCGACGAGTGAGGGCAGATAGGACTGGTAGGCGATGTCAAAGAACACCGTCAACAGGCCCGTTAGGAGGGCGACCAGGTAGAGCTGGAGGAGCGTGAGGTGTCCGAGGGCATAGGCCGCGGGGATGGAACCCAGGGCCCCGAGCCGGCCCAGGTCCGCCACGATCATGACCCACCGCCGGCGAAGCCGATCCACCCAGACCCCGGCAGGGAGCCCGACGAGCAGAAATGCCGCCGTCGACGCCGCCGAGAGGACGCCCACTTCGAAGGTGGTGGCGTGCAGGGTGCGCACCGCCACCAGCGGGATGGCGAGCAGGCTCACCTGAGTACCGACTTCGCTGACCGTTTCGCCGCCCCAGAGCAAGCGAAAGTCCCGCTGCTGGAACAAATGCCCGCCAGACACCTGGGTAACGCTACCGAGAGTAAGCCCCTGAGCGGGCGGAGGTGCTCATTGGTCTCTCCTTGCCTGACGACCGGCTCCGAGCGGCTCCCACCTCCCAAACCAACGGCTGCGCCCAAATCGACACGGCCACCGCACATTCGCCGCGGCTGTAAGGATGGGGGAAAAGGGATTCAATGGCGCTCGGTGAGGAGTCGAGGATGGACATCGCGGTCATCGGAACCGGGTTCATCGGCGGGATCCTCGGGCGGGCCCTGGCCGGCGCCGGCCATCGGGTCACGTTCGGTTCTCGCCATCCCGACGACGACGACGTAGCCGGCCCGTCAACGGCCACCGTCACCTCGATCCCCGACGCCCTGGCCGGCGCGGTGGTGATCATCCTGGCGTTGCCGGGAGCCGCGGTGGTCGAGTTGTCGGCCAGCCACGGTGACGCGCTCCGCGGCAAGCTGGTGATAGATGCCACCAACCAGATGGCCGCCCCGGTCGCCAACAGCCGGGCGGCGCTGCCGGCAGAAGTCCGCTACGCCCGGGCGTTCAACACCGTGGGCGGCGAGAACCTGGCGGAGCCGGTTTTCGGCGACGAGCGGGCCGACATGTTTTTCTCCGCCCCCGAGGCCGACCGATCGACGGTGGAGGCGGTGATCGAGGGCGTCGGCCTCCGTCCCATCTATGTCGGGGCCGACGACGAGGCCCTTATCGACTGTCTCTTCCGGCTGTGGATTGCCTTAGCCATGAAGCAGCGGCGCGGTCGCCGCCTGGCATTGCGACTCCTGGAGGGATGAGAGATGGACATTCCTTGTGAGGTCTGCGGCCTGACCGCCGGCGGGCTGGAAGCACTGGCGGAGCATCTGGTAGCCGAGGCGGCCGCCAGCGACGGGGCCCACGTCATGTGGCTCAACCGCAGCGTCACGAAGTACCAGGTCGACGCGGTCGAGCTGGCGGCGTTGTTGAGGCGCCGTGCCGAGGGGCGGCCGACGGTTGGGGAGCGCGTGAACCGGTGATCGGCGGGGACTTCGCCGTCCAGGTCGAGGAGTTGGTTATCGAGCGCTGGTTTCGCGACCCGCCCCTTTTTCTCCAGTCAATGGCCTCGGCACCGACGCTCGCGATAGCGAGGGCGTTTGTGCTCGAGTGGACCAAGTTCTCCCGGTGGTTCCCGCGCTGGGTCGGGGCGGTGATGTCGAACTGCCCGGAGTTCGACGTTCTGGCGTTTGAGGTGGAGAACCTGATGTCGGAGGTGGTGCGGGACCCGGCGGCGGGGACCAACCACTACGAACTGCTCATCCGTCTCGGAGCGGGCGCGGGGCTCGACCGGGAGACGATCGAGCTTCACCGGCCGGGCGCGGAATCCGTCGCCGCCTTCCGGTATTGGGACCGCTGGGCCCGCCAGCCCGACTGGCTGCTCGGGTTCACCGCGGTGAACGGCCTCGAAATCATGGGTGACCGCAACCTGCCCCGCCGCCACGGCCTCCGGCAGGGCACCGGGCTGGCCGTGGACCCGTGGGCCGCCACCGGGCTCGACGCCGAAGCCCTGGAGTTCTTTCGGGTGAGCGACGAGGCCGACGCCGCCCATGGAAATGCCTCCGTTGCCATCATCGCCCGTTATACCGGCCCGGGACGGGAGACGGAGGTGCTCGACGTGCTGGGCGAGTCGATCGACCACCTGCGGCGCATGATGGACGGAATGTGGAGGACCCATGAGCGGTGACGGGTGTGAGCTGTGCGGTTCGACGTGGGGCGATTACAACTTGGAAATCGACGGTGTCTGGTTTCATTTCTGATGAAGCCTGTGAGGTGACGTCTTCGCCAACCTGGTCGCCCACCTCCGGGAACGAGTTGGTGAGGGCGTCGTCGTCCGGTCGGACGACATCGACGGCAATGACATCATCGGCACGCTGACGACCGCCAGTGGCGTGGTCCACCCGTTTCGGGCCCATGCCAGCGATGCGGGCGTCATCCTCGGCTCCGAGCTCGACCGCGCTTGAGCGCAGCCGGCCGGCGACCCCGCCTCGCCACCACGCCTCGCCACCCCGTGTCCCCGGCGGCCGCCTACCGGGCCGGCCGGGCCGCCACGATAAGCCGGCGGTGCCGGAAGCGGTGCCGCAATGAGCGCGCGGTCGCCACAGCCTCCACGGTGGCGGCCCTGGGTACAGTGGCGGGTCCGTGACCAGCGACGACCGTGCGGCGCCCGTGCGCTCCGACTTCATCCGTGACATCATCGACGACGACCTGCGAGCCGGCACCCACCGCGGTCGGGTGGTCACCCGTTTCCCGCCCGAGCCGAACGGCTATCTGCATATCGGACATGCCAAGTCGATCTGCTTGAACTTCGGTATCGCCGACCAGTACGGGTCGGTGACGAACCTTCGATTCGACGACACCAACCCGACCCAGGAAGACGTCGAATATGTCGACGCGATAGAGCGGGATATTGCCTGGCTGGGATTCTCCTTCGGGGATAGGGCGAAGTACGCCTCGGACTACTTCGAGGAGATGTACGAACTCGCGGAACACCTGATCCGGGCGGGCGAGGCGTATGTCGACGAGTCGAGCGACGAGCAGATCAAGGAATACCGGGGCACCATTTCCACCCCGGGTCAGCCGTCGCCGTCCCGAGATCGTGGCGTGGAGGAGAACCTGGCCCGGTTCCGGCAGATGCGGGCCGGCGACCTGCCCGACGGCGCCTGTGTCCTTCGGGCCCGAATCGATCTCGGCGCCCCCAACATGAAGATGCGCGATCCGTTGCTCTATCGGATCCGCCACGCCCACCACCATCGAACCGGCGACGCCTGGCCCATCTATCCGATGTACGACTGGGCCCACCCGATCTCCGACGCCATCGAGGGGATCACCCATTCGATCTGCACCCTGGAGTTCGAGAGCAACCGTGACCTGTATGACTGGGTGGTCGCCCACACGGGGGTTGCCGAGCGCCACGGGTTCCGCCCGCCGAGGCAGATCGAATTCGCCCGCCTCAACCTCGATTACACGGTGATGAGCAAGCGCAAGCTGCGGTTGCTGGTCGACCAGGGCCTGGTGTCGGGCTGGGACGATCCGAGAATGCCGACGATCGCCGGCATGCGCCGCCGCGGCTACCGCCCGGAAGCGATTCGCGCCTTCGCGGACCTCATCGGCGTGGCCAAGGTCAACTCGACGGTGGATCTGGCGAAGCTGGAGTTCTGCGTTCGCGACGATCTCAACTGGGTGGCGCCGCGGGTCATGGGGGTGCTGGACCCACTCCCGGTGACGATCACGTCATGGCCCGGGGATGAGGTGGAGCAACTCAGCGGGCCCTATTTTCCCCCCGACGTGGCCAAGGGGGGCGAGCGGCTGGTGCCGTTCGGGCGCGAGATCCTGATCGACCGCGAGGACTTCGCCCTCGAACCGCCGGCCGGCTACCAGCGGCTGGCCCCGGGGCGGACAGTGCGGCTGCGCCACGGCTACTGCATCACCTGTGACGAGGTGAGCGTGGTGGGCGGTGAGGTCGTCGAGGTGCGGGCCCATCACATCCCCGGCACGGTCGGCCAGGCGCCGGCCGACGTCAAGGTGTGGGGCGTCATTCACTGGGTGTCGGCGGCGCAGGCGATGCCCGCCGAAGTGCGGCTCTACGATCGGTTGTTCAGCGCCGCCCGCCCCGAGGACACCGACGGGGACATCAAGGACGCCCTCAACGCCGACTCCCTACGGGTCGTCAAGGGCGCCATGCTCGAGGCCAGCCTGGCTGGCGCCGAGCCCGGCAGCCGGTGGCAGCTGGAGCGGGTCGGCTATTTCATTTTCGACGGCGAATCCTCAGGCCCGCTCGCACCGGTACTCAACCGGATCGTCTCCCTGGGCGCCTCGTGGCAGGGCGGCCCCAAGGAGGCGCCGACGCCGGTGCCCGCGGACGAGACCCGAACTCGGGCGGCCAAGGCCACCACCCGGCCGCCCCGGAAGAGCCGTCTCGAGTATCGGGCCGAGGCTCGGGTGCGGGATCCGGTGCTGGCCGAGCGCCTGGCCCGATGGCCGGGCGAATACGGGATCTCGACGGACGACGCCGAGTTGTTGACCGGTGACCGCGCCACAGGAGAACTCTTTGTCGGGGCGGCAGCAGCCGGCGCGCCGGCGAAGGCGGTGGCCCGCTGGATCATCAATGAGCTGCCGCATGAGCTCGATGACCGGGATCTGGCCGGGGTGCCGATGACAGGCGGCGCCTTCGGTCGCCTCATCCTGGCGGCTGAGGGGGGGACGGTCAGTGGGGCCGCAGCCAAGGAGGTTTTCTCGGAATTGCTCCGGTGCGGCGGCGAGCCCGAGGAGATCATCGCGGCCCGGGGCCTGGCGCAGGTGAGCGACGAAGAGGCAATCGCGGCGATCGTCGATCAGGTGCTGGCGGCCAACCCCGACAAGGTCGGTATGTATCGGGATGGCAAGACCGCGCTGCTGGGGTTCTTCGTCGGCCAGGCGATTCGGGCGTCAAAGGGCAAGGCCAATCCCCAGGTCGTCAACAAGGTCTTGACCGAGCGCCTCGGCTGACCTCAGACCGAGGACTCCGGGGGCTGGCCTGGGAGGGGAGAATCTGGCCTGCGGCCGCGAAGCGGCGACGGGGACAACTCCTTGCGTAAGGCGGCCGCTTGCTCGTCGGTCTCCTGGTGGAGACGGGACTTGCTGTCATCGCTCATCCAGGTGGCGTCGATGCCGTCGTGGGCGACCGCGACCATCTCGTCGAATCCCCACCCGTAGGCGGCGGCCACCGCCCGGTACTCCTGGCCCAGGTCGAGGTCGGTCATCGCCGGATCGTCAGTATTCAATGTGGCCAGCAGGCCCGCGGAGCGCATGGCGGCAAACGGGTGTTCCGAAAGCGTTCTGACCCGATTGGCGATGACCATGTTGGACGTCGGGCACACCGTGAGGGGGATCCGCTCCGCCGCGAAACGGCGCACCAGGTCGGGATCGTTCATCAGGGACAGGCCGTGGTCGATACGTTCCGCCCCCAGCACATCGACACAGGCCGCGATCTTCCCGGGCCCGGTGTCCTCGCCCTGATGGGCCGTCAAGCGCAGTCCCACCGCCTGGGCGGCGCGGTAGGCGGGGGCGAAAGAGCGAGGGTCGACCCCGATCTCGGTGGAGTCCATCCCGATTCCGAGGATGCGCTCGGCGCCGGCTGTCCCGGCCCGGCGCAACTCGACGACGCCGGACACCAGTTCCCGGCCCGCCTCGGGACCGAAGGCGCGGTCCATATCCGCGATCAGGTAGCAGCGGGCACCCGTCTCTGCCTCGGCCGCGTCGATCCCCGCCGCCAGCCCCGCCACGATGTCGCCGAGCCGCTGCCCGGCGGCCAGATGGCGGGCCGGGGTGAAGAACGTCTCGGCGTACACCCGGCCGTGGGCGGCCCCGTCGATCACGCTCTCGTAGGCCAGCCGGGCCCAATCGTCCCGGGTCCGCAGGCACGCCTGAACCAACCAGAAGACGGCCAGGAATTCATCGAGCGATCGATACCGGTACAGCCTGTCCAGGTCGTTGGTCGGCAATGGGACGCCGTTGCGAGCCGCCAACTCGAGCACCGTCGCCGGCCGCATGGTGCCTTCGACGTGGCAGTGGAGCTCGACCTTCGGCAGTCGCTCGAGTGCCTCGTCCAGGTTCACCCATCCACAATAGGCAGCCAGCTGGTCATGGACATCCTTCGCGGGACACACGATGGGGTCAGCGGAGCATCACCGCGAGGACCCCTTGAGTCGTCAGTCCGCCACCTCGGGCAGCTGGGGTTGGCCGGCCCGGCGTTGCCTTTCTGTGGCAATGCGACGCTCGGCCAGGGCGATGTAGTCGGCGTCGGTGTCGTAGCCGATGTAATGGCGTTGGGACTGGAGGCAGGCGATCGCCGTTTGCCCCGACCCCACGAAGGGATCGACGACCAGGTCGTCGACGTAGGTGAACAGTTCCATGAGCCGCCGGGGCAACTCGACGGGGAACGGCGCCGGATGCCCGACCCGCCGGGCTCGCTCGGGGGCGATCCGCCACGTATCAAGGGTCCAGGTCCGGAACTGTTCCGGTGTGATGGAGTTCTCCCAGGGGAGGCCCCGCTCCCGGCGCGTCTGGCGAGTGACGGCCCGGTCGAAGCGTCCCTTGCTGGCGATCACCACTCGTTCGGTCACGTCCCGCAGCACCGGGTTGGCGGCCGAGGCGTAGGAGCCCCAGGCGCAACTGCCGTTGGCGCCGGCTCCTTTGATCCACACCAGCTCGCCCCGCAGCAGCAGGCCCAGATGGTCCTGCAAGATCCGTGTCACGTCCCCGGCAAGGGACCGGTAGGGCTTGCGGCCCAAGTTCGCCACGTTGACCGCGATGCGACCGCCGGGCTCCAGGCACCGGACGCACTCCGCGAACACCTCGCCCAGCATTTTCAGGTAGTCGACATAGGAAGCCGGGATATGGCCGGTCCCCAGTGCCGCTTCGTAGTCCTTTCCCGCGAAATAGGGAGGCGAGGTGACGACCAGGGCCACCGATTTCGATGCCACCGCCGACATATCCCGGGCATCGCCCACGAACAATCTGTCCCTCGTCGGGGCGGCGCCGATTTCGTCGTCGTTGCAGATGATCGGATCCGCGAACTGATCGTAAAAAGCCGACGAGTCGTGGTTCTCTCGCCGCCCGACGCCAAAACGTGATGTCTTCGTCCCCCGCAGGAGGCTCGGTATCGGCTCGCTCACCGCTGCGATGGTGGTCACCTCCGGGACCCTAGTGATCGCCCTCCCGGCACCGGCGGATCCGCGGCGCAACCGAGGGAAGTGAGGGTTCAGCCGGTAGTATCGGCGTCTCGGGGCCATCCAGGTGGTCAGCAATGCTGAAGGTCGGTTCGACTCCGGCCGGTCCCTCGTGCGAGCTTTTCGACGGGCGACGGTAGCTCTGGTTGCCACTGCGCTGATCGCAGTGATCGTGCGGCTGCGCGGCAGCGGGGGCACCCCGCCGCAAACCGGTGGCTGGCGGGAGTTGTCGGGCCCGGACCTGCGCTAAGTCATGCGTGCAGTCCTGCTCGGCATGGGAGCGGTCGGCATTCGGGCGGCCCGGCAATTGGTTGCGACCGACGGCCTCGACCGGCTGACCCTGGTCCATCACGACCGGGCCAAGCTGGCCGAAATCACCGACGCCCTCAATAGTCCCTCCCGGGTCGAGTCCATCGTGTGGGGCCGCGGCGCCGGCCCGCCGCCTCCCGAGGCGCTGGCGGACGCCGACGTCATCGTGCTGACGATGCCGAAAGGCCACCGGCCCACTGCCGAGGTCGCCCTCGAGCGGAGCGTCCACGTGGTGTCGGTCAGCGACGAGGTGGAGGAGGTGCGGGGCCTGCTGGCCCTCGACGCCGAAGCGCGGGAGCGGGGCGTGTCGATCGTCATCGGGGCCGCCTTCGCCCCAGGCTTGAGTTGTCTCCTGGCTCGCCATGCCGCCAGCGCCTTCGACACGGTCGAGGAGGTGCACGTGGCCAGCATCGGGACCGGTGGTCCCGCCTGCGCCCGGAGGCACCACGCGGCGCTGTCGGAGACGGCCGTCGACTGGCGCGACGGAGCGTGGCGGCGGCGCCGGGGCGGGTCGGGTCGGGAGTTGTGCTGGTTTCCCGACCCCGTCGGTGGAGCCGATTGCTACCGGGCGGCCCGGCCCGACGCGTTGCTCCTGGTTCCCGCCTTTCCAGGTGTCACCCGGGTGACCGCCCGCATGGGCGCCACCCGCCGGGACCGCTTGACGGCGTGGCTGCCGATGTTGCGCAAGCCGCATCCCGAGGGGATGTTGGGGGCGGTACGCGTCGAGGTCCGGGGCCGGCGGGGCGTGGGCCATGGCGTCGAGGTGTACGGCGCCTTGGACCGGCCCGCGGTGGCGGCGGGGACGGTGGCGTCGGTTGCTGCCGCGTGGACGACCGACGGGCGGCTGTCCCGGCTCGGCGCCGGCGGCCTGGCGGAATTGATTGACGAGCCCGTCCCCTTCCTGCAGGAATTGGCTCGCCGTGGGGTGCGGGCGGCGGTGTTCGAAGGCGACAGCTACCGAGCGGAGCCGGCTGACGGGCACCGGGGACGAGGACCTCACGGGTTCTCCGGCCTCGGTCCCCCTCCCCGGGGTACGGGCCAGCCCCGCCCCGGTTCGATGCGGGCCAGCCAGGGCTAAAGGGGCCCGGGACCGGCATGGCCGACGACGGCGGCCAGGACGATCAATCGCCGGGGGCCGCCCCCGGGTCCAGCGCCTGACGATCCGAGGGCCACCCGCCGGGTGCCGCCCCCCGGCCCGCCGCTGTCTGATCCCTCGTCGACCCGCCGGCTTGCCCGGCCCGCGCCGGGGTATCCGCCGCTCGGGCCCTCGGGTGGTCAACCGCGGCGTCGCGCTCCCGCCGATCCGACCTCACCCGGGCATCCGCCACCCGGGAGCGCTCCCGCCTCCGCCTCCGACCCCAAAGCCGGTCCCGGACCCGCCGGCGCCGCCGGCCCCCGCCCGTCACGCCGAGGCCCCGGTGCCCCGCCCGGCGGGGCGGCGCCGTCGCCGCCGGCTGGCGATGGGCCCGCTCCCCGGGGACTCCTACGGGATCCCGCCGTTGCGAGCGGTGCTCCGCCGCGGGATGGGCCCTCCTGGCGCCGTTCACTGCGCCGCCCTTTCGCCGCCTCCCGAGCCTCGGCGCCCCCGACTGCCGCCGGCCCCGCCGCTCCCACCACTGCCGCCGCGCCCACTACTGGCTCCGATCCCGGCCCTCGCCCGCCTCGGTTCAACCGCGGCGCCGGGAGTCACTCCGCCCCGGGAGGCCGGATCCCCCTCCCCAGATCGACGCTGGTGCTGGCGATCATCGTCGTCGTTGCCCTGGTCGGCGCCGCCCTCGTCGCCATCACCCTGCTCCGCCCGAGCCCGGTGTCGCCGGCACCCGTCGCCTCGTCCTACCTCACCGCCTGGACTCATCGTGAGTTCACGACGATGGCGGGCATGGTCGAGCACCCCCCGCCCGACTTCGTGGCCAACCACCAACGGGTCGTCGACGACCTGGGCATTTCGACCTGGCAATACCAGTTGGGTTCGGTAAGGACCCACGGCAGCACCGCCGACGCCGCGTTCACCGCCCACCTGGTCCTGGGCCCATTGGGAACCTGGACTTATCCGGGCACCGTCCACCTGGCCAAGGTGTTCGGCCACTGGATGGTCGAGTGGACCCCGGCAACCATCTTCCCGTCGCTGCCGATCGGGGGCCACCTCAGCCTCCAGCGCACCTGGAACACCAGATCCAACGTTCTCGGGGCGGGCGGGACCGTCCTCGCCGGTCCCTCCGATGTCGTCACCGTCGGCCTCCAGGGCAACGCCATCGCCAGCCCCACCGACCTGACCACCGCCCTGACCCAGGCCGGTATCGACCCCGCCGCCATCGCCAGCGCCCTCAGGACGGCGGCCCTTCACCCGACCCAGTTCGTGCCGGTGGCCGACCTCCCCGACGCCCGTTACCAGCAGGTGAGGACAATCATCTTCCGGGTCCCGGGCACCCGCTTCCAGCGCCGCACCGGCCAGACCATCGCGACGCCCGACCTGGCGGCCCACGTGGTCGGCTCGGTCGGGCCCATCACGTCCGAGGAGCTAACCAAGTTGGCCTCGCCGTACGGGAGTGGGGACACGGTGGGCCAGACCGGGATCGAGGCCCAATACGAGCGCCAACTGGCGGGCCTACCCGCCGCCGCCATCAATGTCGTCGCCGCCAACGGAGCGGTCGTCGGCAGTGCGCCCCTTTTCTCCTCCCCGGGCAAGCCCGGGACACCGGTGCAGACCACCATCGACCTTCACACCGAGCAGGCGGCGGAAGCGGCCCTGAACGCGACCAAACTCCCGGCCGCCCTGGTGGCCATCCGGGCTTCGACCGGCGAGGTACTGGCGGCGGTGAGCCGGCCCGACACCACGCCGTTTGACCGGTCCCTGACCGGTCAGTATCCGCCCGGCTCCACGTTCAAGGTCGTGACCACCTCGGCCCTGCTGGCCAGTGGCCTCGCTCCTGGCAGCCCGACCACGTGCCCCAAAACCATCGTGGTTTCGGGCAAGACCTTCAAGAACTTCGAAGGGGAGTCGGCGATGAACCTTTCCCTGCAGCGGGCCTTCGCGGTTTCCTGCAACACCGCCTTTATCACCTTGGCGAGCAACCTGACCTCGAAGCAGCTGATCACGGCGGCCCAACAATTCGGGTTCGGCACGCCTCCACAACCGGGGTTACCCGTCTTCGGCGGCCAAATCCCGCAGCCGATCGATGATGTGGACAAGGTGGCGAGCGCCATCGGCCAGGGGCGGGTGCTCGCCAGTCCCCTCCAGATGGCGACCGTGGCGGCGGGAGTCGACAGCGGGGTTGTTCACGCCCCCCGCCTGGTCGTGGGGGCCCCCGACGACACCGCCAAACCGGTGCCGCTGGCACCGGAGGTGGTCAACGGGCTGCGAACCATGATGGCGTCGGTCGTCTCGGGCGGCACCGGCACCGCGGCCAATATCTCGGGAGGCGGGACGGTGTACGGCAAGACCGGGACCGCCGAGTTCGGCAACGCCATCCCGCCCATGACCCACGCCTGGTTCATCGGCTTCCGTGGCGATGTGGCCTTCGCGGTGGTGGTCGAGGGCGGGGGCGTCGGCGGGGCGGTGGCGGCTCCGATCGCGGCCCGGTTCCTCCGAGGCCTCTGACCGCCCGAGGCAGTCCCCCTCCGGTGGGATTCGGGGCCCAGCGGCAGGCTCAGCCGGACCGGTGTTCGGAAGCCGAGCGGCGGTTGGGGAGCCGGATCACGAAGTGATGGTCCTCGTACACCAGACGGCCCCCTTGAGCTTCGATGAGGCCCCGGGCGATAGGGAGGCCGAGCCCGCTGCCGCCCTCGCCGTCCAGGGAGACGAACCGCTCGAAGACCCGCTCGCTCATCCCGTCCGGCAGCCCGGGGCCGTCGTCGATAACCGCGATCTCCACCGACGCCGGCGTCGTTGCCACCTCGACGGTGACGTGTTGCCGGGCGTGGCGGCGGGCATTGTCGAGCAGGTTCGCCAAAGCGTTCTTCACCGCGTCACCCGAGGCCAGTACGGGCGGGGGGCGATGGCCCCGGATGACCAACTTGGCCGCCACCGACCGGTTCCGGTCGAGCTCGGCTTGACAGATCTCGACCACGTCAATCGCCTGGGGGACCCCCACCTCTCCCTGATCCACACGCGCCATCTGCAGCAGGGATGACAACAGCCGCCCCGCCCGATCCGCCTCGCGCGACAGGTTGACCAGCAAACGTTCCTGCTGGCTGGTGGCACCGCCCACCAGCAGGGCGTCGGTCGACGCACGGATGCCCGCCAGCGGGGTCCGCAACTGGTGGGCGGCGTAAGCCAGGAACTCCTTGCGCTGCCGGGCGGCCACGCCGGCCGCCAAGGCGGTCTGGCGGGCGGCACCGATCAGCACCACGATCACCGACAGGATGAGCAGCAGGAGGACCCCATTGAGCACGAAGATCACCTCTTCATGGCTCTGGCTGAAGAACGCGGCCACCGTCGACGCCACCGCGCTGCCGAGCGCCAAGGCGAAACCGATCCGGCGCCCCGCCAGCACCGTCCCGATGGCGGTCGGCACCAGGTAGAACAGCGCCAGCGACAGCACCGGCCCGGTGATGTAGTCCGCCACCCCCAGCCCCAGTACCACGAGAGCAAGGGCGATGAGCGCCAGGCGGGAATTGTTCCAGCCCCAGACAACCTCGCCGGTCCCCAGGTCCCCGGCCAGCAGGCGTCTAGCCCCGCCCCAGCCCCTGGCCATCAAACACGAAAGACGTACCCGCGGCTGCGCACCGTGTGCACCAACCTCGGGCCGAGGGCGTCCAACTTGCGACGCAGGGCACTGACATGGACCTCCACCAAGTTGGGGTCGTAGGAGTCAAACCCCCAGATCTGCGACAGCAGCTGGCCCTTGGAAAAGACGTGGTTGGGTGTCCGGACCAGCACCGAAAGCAACTCGAACTCGGTCGGGGTCAGGTCGAGGAGGACCCCGTCGCGCATGGCCAGCTTGGCGTTGTCGTCGATGAGCAGGTCGCGGACCTCGATGACCGGCGACTGCAGGCGACCGCTGCGGCGCAGCACCGCCCGCACCCGGGCCAGCAGCTCCGCCATGGCAAAGGGCTTGACGATGTAGTCGTCGCCGCCCGCCTCGAAGCCGGCCAGCCGGTCGTCGAGCCCGTCGGAGGCGGTGAGGAAGACCACTGGTATCCCAGCCATCGAGATCACCTGGCGGGCCAGCTCGAAGCCGTCGGGCCCGGACGGCAACTGGAGATCGATGATGGCCACATCGGGACGGAACTCCTGAATGCTGTCCGCCAACGCCTCGCCTGTCGCCGACGCCCGTACCAAAAAGCCCAGGCCCTCGAAAGCGATGGCCACCGCCTCCCGCACCGAAAGGTCGTCTTCGATGAGTAGCGCTCGGGACGCTGTCGTCGTGGTCACCGTCGCCAGATCGATCCCCTCCCTGTGCCCCTGTGATCGCATCACGCCGGGGATTTTTCCACCTCGGCCGGGGGAATGGCCGCCAGTCGCCGCCGGGTGGCGGCCAACCGCAGCGTCAAGCCGAGCAGGGCCAGGTCGATGACCACCACCAGACCCGTCAGGCTCACCAGCCCCGGCGCCGGCTGGGGCAGGCGGGCGCACTGGCACGCCCCGGGCAGCCGGGCGCTCCAATGTCGAACCGCCGCCAGTGGCGCCGGGATGAGGAACAAGACCGCCCCCGCCAGCGGGCCCGTGGATCGAGGGCGCAGCAGAAGCGCCCCGGCCAGGGCGGCCTGCCCGCCGCCGATCCCGATCGCCCAGCCCCCGCCGCCGCTACCGGCGCCGGCCACGATCACCAGCCCTGCGGACACGGCCAAGCCCGTCGCCAGAAGCAGGCGGAACGAGCCGGGCACCGCGATGACTCTACTTCCGCCCCGGGCCGTCCCGTCGCCCGGGAAAGTTTGCCACCCGCCAGGACGACATCCAACCTCGGACGAGTAGATTCGGGGCCACCTGGCCGTTGCGGGGACGTAGCTCAGTGGCTAGAGCACCTGCTTTGCACGCAGGGGGTCGTGGGTTCGAGTCCCATCGTCTCCACCATCGTCTCCACCGAGTGGTGAAAACCCTTGTAGCGTAAGGGTTCCTGGTTCGAGGATCACAGCCCGTTCAGCCCTCGCCTTCCCGAAGCGGAGGTACAGCACGGGCAGGATAAAGAGGTTGAGCAGGGCGGAGCTCAGGAGGCCGCCCAAGATCACGATGGCTAGGGGGAACTCGATCTCCTGGCCCGGGATGTTGCCCCTCAGCGCCAGTGGAATGAGGGCGAGTCCGGTCGCGAGACCGGTCATCAAAATAGGCGCCAGTCGCTCCTGGGCGCCCCGGATTACGAGGGCGGGCCCGAACTCCATGCCCTCCTGGCTCTCGAGATGATGGTAATGGCTGATCATCATGATGCCGTTGCGGGCCACGATCCCGAGCACCGTGAAGAACCCCACCAGGGAGCCGAGGGAAATGCGGGCGGAGGAGAACAGGAACGCGGTTAGAAGGCCACCCACCAATGCGACCGGAAGGGTGAAGAAGGCGAGAAGCGCGAGCCGCCAGCGGTGGAATGAAATTCGCAGCAGGAGCAGAATGGCCAGCGCCGCCACCAGCCCGTAGAGGACGATGCTCCGCTGGGCTTGGCGGCGCTCGGCATACTCCCCCAGCACCTCGACGTGGTACCCGAGCGGAAGGGGCACCTTGCCGACCGCCAGCTGGACGTCTCGCGCCACCGAACCCAGGTCGCGGCCGCCCACATTGGTGCCCACGTCGAGGCGGCGGAACCCGCCCTCGTGGCGGACCACGTTCGGTGCCGGCCGAACCTCGACCCGGGCCACGTCACCGAGGCGGATCTGGGTGCCGGCCGGTGTGTCGATGAGAAGGTCCTGGACGTCGCTGACGCTGGAGCGGTTGCTCGGGGTGCTCCACACCCACACGTCGACCTTTCTCCCGTTCTTGAAGACGGTACCGACCTCCTCACCGCCTATGAGGGTGGAGGCGTCCCGGCGGACGTCGCCCGGCTTCAGGCCGCTGGCCTGGAGTTTTTCCAGATCGACCTGGACCTCGATCTGGGGCACGTTCTCCTCGAACTCCAGGTGGACGTCCTTGGTCCCGGCGATGCCCGCCACCGCGGCCTCGATCTCCTTGCCCTTGTCCTGCAGGACCTGGAGATTGTCGCCGAATATTCGCACCACGATGGCATCACTGGAGCCCGTCAGCACCTCCTTGGTGCGCTCCCGCAAATAGGTCTGCACATCCCGGAACAGGCCCGGATACCCGTCGACGACCGCTTGGATGCGGGCCAAGGTTCGGTCATAGTCGGCGTTCTTGTCGATGCTGATCCAGTTCTCGCCGAAGTTGACGCCGGAGATCTCCTCGCCCTGCAGCGCTCGCCCGATATGCGAACCGAAATTGCGCACACCGGGGATGGCCGTCAGCTCGTTGCTGACCTGGCGGACGATCCGGACCTCCTCGGGATGCGATGTGCCCGGCTTGGTGACGAAATGGATAAGGAAGTCGCGCTCTTTGAACGTGGGAAACAATTCCTGGCCCATCCTGGGCAACACGACGGCGCCCGAGGCGATGATGGCGAGGGTGAGGACCACCGCCGGTGCGGGCCGGCGGAGGATGGCGCCCAGCATCCGGCCGTAGCCCCGCTGCAGGATGGGCGCGAGGGGCGACTGGTGGCGCTCCAGCTTGGCGCCGTGCAGGAGCAACATGGCCAGCGCCGGCGTGAGCAGGAGGGCGACGAGGAGCGAAACCAGCACCGATAGGGCGTAGGCGGTGGCCAGCGGGCGGAAGAACGATCCCGTGAGGCTCCTCAGGAAAAAGATAGGGATGAGCGCCACGATTTCGATAAACGAGGCGTAAACGACGGCACTGCGCACCTCGACCGAAGCCTCGATAATCACTTGGGCGGTTGACAGAGGCGTGCCGCTGGCGCGCGCCAGCCGGAGCCGCCTGACGATGTTCTCGATGTCGACGATGGCGTCATCGACGATGGCCCCCAGGGCGATGACCAGCCCGGCCAGGATCAAGGTATTGATCGTCACGTGGCGGGCCCGCAGGACGAGCAGGGCGGCCGTCAGCGAGACCGGGATGGTCACGATGCTGATGACGGCACTGCGCCACTCGAACAGGAACAGGGCCAGCACCAGGAGGACGAGCAGGGAGCCGAGGACGATGAGAATTGGTGAGGTTGTGAATGGCGTCGTCGATGAAGGTGGCGGGCCGGAAGATGGTGGCGTCGATCTGGAGGTCCGGCAGACCGGGCTTCATCTCGGCCAGGGCGGCCTCGACCCCCTTGGTGACCGCCCGCGTGTTGCCCCACGGGAACTTTTCGACGATGAGCATCATCCCGACCCGGCCATTTATGACCGCATCGCCAATGAGGGGTGGATGGTCGGACACCACGGTGGCCACGTCCCCGATCCGAAGGGGTGTGCCATCGGGTTTGACGTCGACAACCGTCGCCGCCAGCTCCTCAGCGGTCACAATCGGAACCTTGTGCTCGACCTGGAGGCGCTGGGTCGCGGTGTCGACAAAGCCGCCGCTGGCGCCGACCCCGGATCGTTCGAAGCGCAGCACGCCGTTGTCCAGTGCGTTCGACGTGACCTCCATCAGCCGGGCCAGGGAGATGCCGCTGGCGCGGAGCCGGACGGGGTCCGCCTCCACTTGGAGGATCTGTTGCTTCTCACCCCAGATGGGGACGTTGGCCACCCCGGGCACCCGCAGGAGCCGGGGCCGGAGCTTGACGTCGGCCAGGATGGAGGCTTCGATCGGGCTGAGGGACGTGGACGAGACGCCGATCTCCATGATCCGGCTGGTCGCCGATTTCGGCTGGATGATGGCAGGCGGCGCCGCCCAGTTCGGCAGCGTGGGCCGGACGATGGACAGCTTCTCCTGTACTTGTTCCCGCGCCCGGAGAGGATCGGTGCCGGGCTGGAACTGCATCGTGATGTCGGACAACTGGCCGATCGACTGCGACCGCATGACCTTGATGCCCGGGATCCCGCTCAGCGCCTGCTCGAGGGGGGTGGTCACCACCTGCTCGACCTCGGCCGGCGACAGACCGACGCATTCGGTCTGAACCTCGACCGTCGGGGGTGCGAACTCCGGGAAGACGTCGACCGGCGCCTTTCGGATCTGTCCGACCCCGATCAGGACCAGGACGGCCGCGATGGCCACCATCAGGAACCGAAGCCTGAGGCTCATGCCGACGATCCGGCGCATCATGGCGGGACCGGCCGCCGCTACTCGCCGGTGCCGAACTCGATGCCGAGAAGCTCGGGGCCGCCGACAGTGACGACGGGCGTACCCGCCGTTGGCCCCGAGATCAGCACCGCGAGGTCACCGGCCACGTACTCGACGGCGAGGGGCGCTCTCTCATAGAGACCCGGCCCGGCCACGACATAGGTGAAGGCATCGCCGGCGGGCGCGTACATGACGGCGGCGAAGGGGATGACCCGGCGCGGGACCGGGCTGGCCACCGGGGCCGCCCCGCCATCGCCGGCGGCAGCCCGCCGGGGCGCCACTGCGGCATCGCGCACGGTGCCGACTTGGATGTCCAGGCGTTTCACGGCCTCGGACGTGACGTGGACCTGCACCCGGTTGGTCCCGGCGACCGCGCTCACGCTGGCGGCCCTCGAGACCGCGCCTCCGTGGCTGGCCTTGGCTCTGGCGCAGCCGGCGATGACCAGTACACAGGCGGACATCGCCGCCAGCTGCCGGGGGCTAGGCATGGAGGTCGTCCTCACGGTGGGCCCCGGCGGCGGATTCGAACGGGGCGGCGCCGGCGGGCATCGGGCGCCGGCTGCGGCCCACGAGGTAGCCGGCGGGAAGGACGACGAGCGTCACGAGAGTCGTGGTCAGCGCGCCGCCGATCAGGGTCACGGCCAGGGGCCGGATGATCTCGGTACCGGGAAGGCTCCCGATGGCGATGAAGGGCAGGAAGGCGGCCCCGATCACGAGGGCCGCCAGGATGCTTGGCAGCCCCGCCTCCACCGAGGCTTGCTGGGCCACCGCGAGGCGGCTCAAGCGGGGCTCGTCGCGTTCCAACTGCCGGAACCCGGCCAGGAGGACGGTGATGCTGCGGACTGCCAGCCCGCCCACCGCGAGGACACCGAGGAGCGATCCCAGCTGGAAGGTGGGGCCGTCTCCCCAGCTGGATACGGCGCCGCCGGCGACCGCCAGCGGGAGTGCCAGGACGGCCAGCGCCGCCAGACGCCAGCTGGAAAACGTGGCCTGGAAGACGAGGAAGATGATGACGAGGGCGAGCATCCCGGCCAGCAGGAGGCGCCGGTGCGCTGCCGTACGTTCGCTGTGGTCGGCGAGCACCCGGGCGTCATACTCGGCCGGAAAGCTGACGCCCCTCAACCTGGCGTTGATCTCCCGCACCGCCGAGGCGAGGCTGCGGCCCTTGACGTTGGCGGCGACGTCGAGGCTCCGGGCCACGTCGTTGTGCTTGATGACACTGACGCTCGAGCCGACCGTGATCTTGGCCACGTCGCCCAGCCGGACCTGCCCGCCGCCGGGCGTGTCGATACTGATGTCGGAGATGGTGGTGAGATCGTGACGTAGGGCGGGCGATCCCACCACGACGACCTGGAAGACCTTTTGGTCCTGGTAGAGGCTCCCCACGGTGAGACCGGACACCAGGGTTGTGGCCCCCCGCCGGATCTCTCCGGGTTTGATGCCCGCCTTCTCGGCCGCGGCCAGATCGACGGTCACCTGGATCGTGGGTTGTTGTGGCTGGGCCTCGAGGTGGGTGTTGGTGACGCCCTTCACGCCCGCCAGGAGGCGCACGATCTCGGCGCCCTTGGCGTTCATGACGTCGAAGTCGACGCCCTCGACGCGCACGACGAGGTCGGCTCCGCTCTGACCTTCGAGCTCACGGATCCGATCATTGAAGAAGGTCGAAACGGCGGTGCGGAAGCCCGGGTAGCCGTTGACGACCTCCTTGACCCGGTCGACGGTGGCCTCGTGGTCCACCGAGGGTTTCACGCTGATCCACATCTCCCCGGAGCTGGCTCCCACCACCTGGTCGCCGGTGATGGCCCGGCCGGTGTGGGTACCGACGGCCCGGATACCGGCAAGGTGGCGCACCTCCACGGCGGCCCGGTCGATGACCCGGCCCATTTCGGCGAGAGAGGTACCGGGCGGGCCGTCCCAGTGGACCAGCAGGTCGGTCTCCTGGAACGACGGCACGAGAGACGCCCGCAGCTGGGTGATCGAGGCGGTACCCAGCGAGGCCAGGAGCAGCGCCGGTACCGCCGCGGCCCACAGCGGTCGCCTCAGCCCCCTGGCCAGGAAGGAGCGGTAGACACCGCCCGCGGCCAGCAGTGGTGGCCGGCGACGGGTGAGCCGGCCCTGGGCGGCCCCCCGCCGGGCGGTCCGAAGTGGGCCGGGCTGGGGTTGGCCGGGGTGGGGTTCGCGGGCCTGGCCTTGCGCGCCCTGGCGTGGTCCGGCTACGAGTTTGGCGGGCCGGAATACCACGGCGCCGACGGCGGGGGCGATGGTGAGGGCCACGACGAGCGAGGCCAGGACGGCGAGGCCAAAGGACATCACCGCTGGCGTCACGAACGGTTGTACCGACACGCCGTTCAGGAGCAAAAACGGGGTCAGCCCGATGCCGACGATGACGGTCGCGCTGGCGAGCGGTCGTCCCACCTGGCCGACGACGGCGGCAAACGAGGGCGGATCGCTGCCGCGTGGCGAGCCCCGCCGGTGCATGGCTGTGGTGGTGACGACGACGTCGAATACCACCAGCGCCATGGCCGCCATAAGCCCCGCGACCACGACCGAGTCGAAGGTTGCGCCCCGCAGGGCCAACACGGTGGCGGCAGCTACCACCGACAGCGGGATGGTGACTGCGGCCACCACGGCCGCCCGCCACGACAACACGAGCAGGGCGAGGAGGAGCAGTCCCAGGATGGCGCCGGCGGTGGCGGCACCTCGAAGGTTGCCGATCGCCTGTTCTATGAACGTCTGGGGCCGGTACAGGGACCCGTCGACCTGGATGCCTTTGAGGCTGGGCTTCAACTGGCCCAAGGCGGCGTCCAACCGGTGGGTGACCTCCCCGGTATTGGCCCCGGGCAGCTTCTCGACGACCAACAGCAGTGCCTTCCCGCTCGCCAAGGACCCATCTCCGATGAGGGGCTGATGGTCTTCGACCACGGTGGCAACATCACCTAGCCGCAGCGGCGTCTTGGCGTCGGCGATGGCCACCTGGGCAAGATCTGCCGGCGTCCTGATCGGGAGGATGTGCTGGACGCCCAGGCGCTGGGTCGGCGAATCGAAGAAGCCGCCGCTGCCCGGGGTAGAAGCCTCCAGGAACGTGAGCGGCGAGACGAACAATGCGTTCCCGGCCGTCGTGATGACCTGATCCACCGAAACGCCCTGGGAGAGCAACCGGGCCGGGTCGAGCTGGATCTGCAGCTGGAGGTCGCGAGCACCGAAAACGGAAACGCCGGCCACGCCGGGGACGCCGAGCAGCCGCGGCCGGATGGTGAACTCGGTGAGCACCGACAGCTCGATGGGAGTGAGTTTGTCCGTCGAGATCCCGATGATCATCACCCGGCCGGCCGAGGAGACGGACTGGAGCATCTGCGGTGGCTTGGAGACATTGGGCAGCTCGTTGGTCGTGCTGAGGTGCTCCTGCACCAGCTGCCGGGCCGTGAAGAGGTCGGTGCCCGGCTCGAAGATCATTTCAATCGAGGACAGCCCGGGCACCGACCGTGACTTGATCGACTTCAGGAACGGGATTCCGTTGAGGTGGTTGCGCTCCAGGGGGACCGTGAGAAGCTGCTCGACCTCCTGGGCGGATAGCCCGAGCGCCTCGGTTTGCACCTCGACCCTCGGGGCGTTGAACTCGGGAAGGGCATCGACCCGGGCGTGCCGCAGCTGGGTGAAGCCGCCCAGGAACACCAACAGGGCGGCTACAACCAGCACCCATCGGTGCTTGATGCTCGATTTGATCAGAGAGTCCAACCGTTCCCTCCGCGGCCTGGCAAGGTTGAAAGAAGGACGCGCGTAGTCCGTCGTCAATAGGTGATAACTCTGTTCCGAATGCGGATGGCAAGCATCCGTATCGCTTAGGCCAAAGAATCGGGCTTTCGGTGGCCTGTTTTTCTATTTTTCTCAGATTCGCCCATCAACGTGATCCCGCGTGCCGTCGCTGACGCGACCTCGATGCCCCTCGGCACGGCGCCCCCCTCCTCGCCCTGGCCCTCTGCCTTCTTCAGCTTTCCTCAGCCTGCCAGCAATCCACGATCGTGTCCAGCTATCGGGTCCAAACGGCTACCACGAGGCTGGAGGTGGCCGTCGGGTCGCCAAGTCGCCCTGGCTCGTCATCGGGGACCCCAGCCGCGGTTGGCTAGGCGACGGCGGCGTGCATCTCCCCCAGCAGGATCTCGGCCGGTTCCGTAGCAGTAACCCGCTGCAGGTAGGGCGCCTCCGGCAACGTGACGGTGTCGCCCGGGCCCAGGCGGGCCGCGTGCAGGGCGGCGAAAAGGAGTGCTTCGAGTCCAGCCACCCGAGGCGGGGCCGACGACGGCGTGATTTCCGTCCACCGAGTGTCTTGAACCGGTCGTCGGCCCGCCGGACGTCGATCCCGGGCGTTATCAGCGAGCTGGGCATGGTGACCTCACCGAGCAGGAAGTTGGGGCCGCCATTGCCGGGTCAGCTCTGGCGGTGGGTGGGGGTCGGAATGGGTCGCGACGCCGACTGCACGGTCGTCGGCCCGGCGCCATCCCCAGCCCCGGCCCCGCCCGCCCCGCCGGCCCCATTGCTCGTGGCCGGGGCGGCCGTCCCGGTCGACTTCTTCAGCGCCTCCAGGATCGACATGGCCTGGCCGACCAGACCGACCAGCACTTCGTTGACACCTTCGGTGCCGTTGAGGATCGTCAGGTTGGAACCCGCCAGCCCGCGGGCCGCCGCCTGTACCAGCGTCGGCAGGTTGTCGATGATGCGGCTGGCCGCGATGAGCTCCTGATTACCGGAACGCAGCGATTCGGCTCGGGCCTTGTTGGCGTCCGCCTGGGCCTCGGCTGTCGTCCGCTCGGCATAGGCGGCGCCATCGGCCGCAAACTTGGCCTGGTCCCGGTTGGCCTCGGCGAGGGTCCGCTGCTTGTAGGCCTCGGCGTCGGCGGGGCGGCGCACCTCGGCCTCGAGGCGCTGGGCGGCCAGCTCGGCCTGGCGCTGAGCCAGCTTGGTCTGCTCGGCGATGACGTTCTGCGAGGCCTTGGCCGCGGCCAGCGGTCCCGCCTGGGCCGCCTCCGCCTTGGCCTGCTCGGTCTCGGCCATGAACCCTGCCGTCTTGATGGCCACGTCCCGCTCGTACTGGGCCTTCAAAGCCTGGGCCTCCTGCTCGCGCTCCGCGGCCTCCTGGTCGGCCTTGGCCTGGGCGATGCGGGCCTGGCTGGCGACGGCGGCGGCATGGGGTGCCGCCAGGTTGTTGATATATCCGGTGGCATCCTCGATCTCCTGGATCTGGAGGGCGTCGACGACGATCCCCAGTTTTTCCATCTCGCCGTGGCTGCCGTCCTTGATCTCCTGGGCCACGCGGTCGCGCTCGCGGATGATCTGCTCAACGGTGAGGCCGCCGATGATGGAGCGGAGGTGGCCCGCGAAGACCCTCCCGACCAGCTCCTCCACCCGGTTCTGCTCGGCCAGGAACCGTCGGGCCGCGTTGGCGATCGACACCGGGTCGTCGCCCACCTTGAACACCGCCACCGCTCGCACATTGAGGCGGATGCCCTGGATGGTGATGCACTCCTCGACGATCTCCGCCTCCCGCAGGGCCAGGGAGAGCAGTCGGGCCTTTTGCTTGACCGGCAGGACAAAGGTGCCGTGCCCGGTGACGATGCGGAACTGCGTGTCCTGAGCCTGGCGCTTCGATCCGGAGATCAGCAGCGCCTCGTTGGGTGCGGGAACGTGCCAGAAGAACATCAGGGGACCCCCTTGGGTCGGGTTACGGAAAGGGTGTGACGATCACCGAACGGGCGGAGGTGCACTCGACCACCAGCACCCGCGCGTGCTTTGGGATCGGTTCGTCGGACCAAGCCGCGAACGCCTCGGTGCCGCCTCGTACCGGCAACAGCACCTCGCCCGGCCCGTCGGCGGGAATCGGCACTGTCACCCGCCCGATGACCCCGACGATGTTCCCGGCCTCAGCCGACACACCTGACCACCTTGCTCGCCCTTGGGCGAATCGCACTCCCTGTCCATCCCACTGTACCGAGCGCCCCGTGGCTGGCGGCAGCGGTCAGATGCAAACCGACACCTCGCGACCGCGGCTCAGCCGGCCGAGACGTTCACCTGAACTGAATACACGCCCTCGGACCCGATACAGACTCTCGCCTCACCGCACTGGGTGCGGGTGGCCCGGATCTCGGCACGGCCGGCACCGACCGCGATGTAGGTCACCGATTCCGTGCCGCACGCCTGTCCCGGCGGTCCGCAGGAGCCGATCGGCGCCCTCACGATGACCGGGTCGCCCTGGGCCGGCAATACCGCCGCGTCGGGGTTCGTGAAGTTCCACGAGGTGCTGTTGAGGACGACCACGATGGTCGTCCCCCTGGCGACTGCGATCGTGGTTCGGTTGTCGGCATCGGTGAGGTGCACCGTTGTCCGGGCAGGCACGATGCGGGTGGTCGGCGAGCTGGCGACCCTGGTGGTCGCCGTCGCGCCGACCGTCGAACCGGGGCCGCCAACGGTACTCCCGGGGCCCGCGACCCCAGTGGACGACGGGGCCGCCACCGTCGTCGTGGTCGACCCGGTTGAGGCCGTCGTGGCGGTCGCCTTGGTCGAGGTACTGGACCCGCACCCGGGAAGCATTCCCAGCGGGAGCGCAAGGGCGACGGTCAGGAGGAGGAGGCGTTTGATCACTCTTCCACCGACGCTACCAATGCTCCTCGAGCGACAGATACAAGACGTATCCGCATGGCTACATCTCCCGTGAATCCTTGACTTCGCAAAGACCGCCGTCTACAACCACTGGGGTCTGCTTCAGGCAGCCAACAGGTAAAGGGGCACATAGATGAAGTTGCAACGGTTTGCGGGTCGTACGCTCGCGGGGCTGGCCATGGCGGCGGCCACCTTGACCATCGGCGGATTCTTCCCGGCCGTCGCCGGCGCGGCCGCCACCAGCGCGGCCGCCACCGGCACGCCGAAGGCGGCGGGCACCGCCAAGGTGGCCACCGCGGTCGGCCACCACGCAACCACGGCCACGCCCTCGGGCGTGGGCACACACACGACCTCGAGCGCCGGCAAGATCGCCGGGGCCCCCACCGGCGGCAGCTCGGCTCCCAACCTGGCGCCGGGAACGAGAGGCATGGCCCTGCGGGCCGGCTCCCATCCCGCCGCCGCCCCGACGGCAAAGGCCCCCACCAACAAGGCGGCCGCCCCGGTGCCCGGCCCCTCGGCGGCGGGCGATGCCTGCCGGTCCAACTCGCCCCCGCAGCCGACCTGCAACCTGATCCAGGGCAGCGGCCCGATCATGAAGAACCCGGTCATCTACAACGTCTTCTGGCTCCCAACCGGCGTCCACTATGAGAGCGGCGCCACCGCGGCCGGCGACACCAGCTACCAGAGCCTGCTCAACCGCTGGGCGGCCGACATCGGCGGCAACGACTACTACAACATCGTCACCCAGTACCCGGGCAGCAACGGCACCCCCGCCAACTCGGTGGCCTTCGGCGGCTCGTTCCTCGACACCGCCGCCTATCCCCATGCCGGCACCCAGGCCGACCCGCTCTCGGACGCCGACATTCAGGCCGAAGCGACCCACGCGGCGGCCGTCAAGGGTTGGGTCTCCGACAGCGACCACATCTACCTGGTGTACACCGGCTTCAACATCTTCCAGTGCCAGACCGGTTCGTCGGACTGCAACTTCTTCAAGTCCGGCCACACCAGCGCCTACTGCGCCTACCACTTTTTCTTCGGCTCCACGATCTACTCCTTCATGGGCAACGACGACATGTCGGGCGAGCCCGGCGGGTGCAGCAACGGCCAGGCCCCCAACGGTGACGCCGCCGCCGACGCCGAGATCAGCAGCGCCACCCACGAGTTCATCGAGTCGGTCACCGATCCCAAGATCAACAACTGGCTCACGTCGGCCGCCACCGACCAGCAGGAGATCGGTGACCTGTGCAACCGCACCGACGGGCCCCACAACGTCCTTGCCCCGGGCGCCGACGTGTACCTGAACGGCAACCCCTACGACGTGCAGGAGCAATGGAGCAACGCCGTCTCGGGCTGCGCCATGGATCTCAACGGGGCCAAGAACGGCATCGTCCCGCCCGCCCTCACCCTCACCAAGACCGGCCCCGCCACCGCGGTGACCGGCCAGACCCTCAACTACAGCGTCACGGTGACCAACCCCAGCAACACCGACGCCTCGACCGTGACCACCGTTACCGATGCCCTGCCGGCCGGGGTCACCTACAAGAGCGGCTCCGCCAACCCGGCCCCCGACAGCCTCTCGCCCCTGACGTGGAACCTGGGGACCCTGGCGGTGCACGATCACGTCACCATCACCTTCCAGGCCACTTCCAATCCCCAATCGATCAACAACTGCGCCGGTGACAGCTGGAAGGACCTGCTCGGCCTCAACAGCTTCACGGGCGGGGGCAGTGGAGGAGCTTGTGCCGCCACCACCGTGTCCCAGGCGGCCACGACCACGGTCGTGGCGTCCGACCACAATCCGAGCGTGTTCGGCCAGCCGGTGACCTTCAAGGCCACCGTCACCGTCAACTCCCCCGGTGTCGGGGTCCCGACGGGCAGCGTCCAGTTCTTCGACGGCGTGACGCCGATTGGCTCGGGCACCCTCACGGCCACCAACCCGCCCACCTTCAGCATCACCACGGTGACGCTGAGCGTGAGCACCCACCCGATCACCGCCGTCTACGCCGGCGATGGCAACTTCCTCGGCAGCACCAGCGCCGTCCTCAACCAGGTGGTCAACAAGGCTCCGACCACCACCGTGGTCACGAGCGACCACAACCCAGCCGTGTTCGGCCAGCCCGTCACCCTGACGGCCACCGTCGCCGCCAACCCGCCCGGCGCCGGCACCCCGACGGGCAGCGTCCAGTTCTTCGACGGCGTGACGCCGATCGGCTCGGGGACACTGGTCGGGGGCCAGTTCAGCATCGTCAAGTCGAACTTCAGCGTGGCCACCCACCCGATCACGGCGGTGTACGGCGGCGACGGCAACTTCCTCGACAGCACCAGCGCCGTGGTCAACCAGGTGGTCAACAAGGCCCCCACCACCACTACCCTCACCGCCAACCCGCCCGGCTCGGTGGGCTTCGGGCACCCGGTGACCTTCACGGCCACGGTGGCGCCGGCACCCCCGAGCACCAACCCGCCGGCCCAGCCGACGGGCCCCGTGATCTTCTCGGTGGACGGCACCCCGGTGCAGACGGTGAATCTCAACCCAACCCAGCAGGCCAGCGTGACCACGTCCTCGCTCAGCCCGGGCACCCACGTGATCCAGGCTGCCTACCAGGGGGACGGCAACTTCCTCGCCTCCACCGGCACCCTGAACTACACCGTCACCTGCACCGTCACGATCACCGGCAACCACCCCGGCGCAGTGATCGCCTCGGGTGACAGCACCTGCGTCATCGGCGCCGACGTGGGCGGATCGATCATCGTGTCCAAGGGCACCTCGCTGGCGGTCATCAACTCCACCGTCCACGGGTCGATCAACGCCACCAACACGCCCAACGCCATCGAGGTGTGCGGGAGTACTTTCGTCGGCGGTGCCGTCAGCGTCATCAAGGCTCAGGGCCTGGTCATCGTGGGCGACACCGTTGACGCCGGCTGCGCCGTCAACACCATGTCGGGCACCCTGGTGCTGGAGAACAACACCAACGGCGTGGAGGCCATCGGCAACACGGTGGGCGGCCTGGTGGCGTTCGGGAACTCCGGCCCCGGGCCGTTCCCCGGCGATGTGACCACGATCAGCGGCAACATCATCGCCCACTAGGGCACGAATCACGACTCCGGCGGGGGCCCCTATGCGCGGCCCCTGCCGCGACCAGCAAGTAACCTGCTCCCTGGCGGTTTCGGTCGTTTTGATCCGGCCCCGCCAGATTCTTCTCCAGGGACCGCAACCCTCAAGCCAACTCGGGGGTAAAACGCAACGTCGATGAAGGCGCGGCCCCGCGCCGGTGCCGGCACCGCCTCAACCTGATGCTTTTTCCGACACTCTCCTTCGCCGCCTTCTTTGCTCTGGTGTTGCCGGTCAGCTGGCTGCTGATGCCCCATCGCGTCCAGTGGCGGCTGTTCATGATCGCGGCCAGCTGGTTCTTCTACGGCGCCGCCGACTGGCGCTTCGTGCCCCTGCTGGCCGGCTCAACTGTCGTCAACCATTACTTCGCCCGCCGCATCGACCGGGCCCGGGGCAATAAACGGCGGGCCTGGACCATCACCGCGGTGTCCACCAACCTGGTGGTGCTGGCCTGGTTCAAGTACATCGGCTTCCTGTCGTTGAGCGCCCAGAGCTCGCTGCGCTACCTCGGGATCCACGCTCACGTCCCCTTGCCCGAGGTGCTCCTGCCCATCGGGATCTCTTTTTTCACCTTCCAAGCCTTGAGCTACGTGATCGACACCTCGCGCGGCAAGATCCACCCGGTCTCCCTGATCGAGTTCGCGGTCTACCTGTCCTTCTTCCCCCACCTGGTGGCGGGGCCGATCGTGCGGGCCACGGAATTCCTGCCCCAGATCAAGGAGAAGATCAGCCCCCGCCACATCGATGTCGGCAAGGCGTTCTGGCTCATCTCGCTCGGGCTGTTCAAGAAGGTGGTCATCGCCAGCTACCTGGGCACCTACGCCGCCGACCCGCTGTTCGGCTTCCCCCGCCAGCATGCCGGCGTGGAGGCGCTGTTCGGGGTGTACGCCTACGCCATCCAGATCTACGCCGACTTCAGCGGCTACACCGACATCGCCATCGGCCTGGCGCTGCTGCTCGGCATCCGGTTCCCCCAGAACTTCAACGCCCCCTACGCGGCCGCCAGCCTCCAGGACTTCTGGCGCCGCTGGCACATGACCCTGTCGCGCTGGCTGCGGGACTACCTGTACATCCCGTTGGGCGGCAGCCGCCGGGGCAAGGTCCGGACCTACCTCAACATCATGATCACCATGCTGCTGGGGGGCCTGTGGCACGGGGCGGCGTGGACGTTCGTGGCGTGGGGGGCGCTGCACGGCACCGGGCTGATCGTGGAGCGGTTGCGCGGCGAGCGCCGGGTGGCGACCGAGGATGGGGGAAAAGGGCCCGCCGTCGTGGCGCTGAGCGCCGGGGTGGCCGGTGGCGCCCCGACATCGGGCCAGGTCCCGGTGGCGGGGAGCCCTC
This sequence comes from uncultured Actinomycetota bacterium, assembly GCA_963791545.1. Lineage (GTDB taxonomy): Bacteria > Actinomycetota > Acidimicrobiia > Acidimicrobiales > Palsa-688 > JALYXV01. The sequence continues at coordinate 70,826 of CAWBSR010000004.1, read as the reverse complement.
CACCCCTGTCCCCCGCCCCGGCGACCGAGGAGAGCCCCGGCCAGCGGGTCCTCGGCGCCCGGCGCGATGAGGTCCTGGTCACCCACCGCGTCGGGATCCCCAACGGCAAGGACTCCGAACCGCCGCCGCCCGCCGAAGACGCCCCCGGGCAGGAGGCACCTGCGGCGACCCCGGGGCCGGAGCTATCAGAGACGGAGCTGTCGGGCGGCGAACTGTGGGACGCCATCGTGGCCAGCCGCGCCCGGCCCGCCGGTTCGAGGTCCCTGTCGGCCGCCATGGCAGCCGGACAACCGGACCCCGAACCAACCGGCGCAGTCGCGACAACAACAACAACCGAGACCGAGCCCGCCGAGCCCGTTGCTGGGGCGGCCGACGCGGGGGGCGGGGCGGGGCCTGCCCCCGACGGGCCCCAGGTGGGAGAGCCGCCCTCGACCAGCGGTGCCGGCCCCGTGCGCCGAGGCCGGCGACCGTTGTCACCCACCGCCCGGCTGTGGATGGGCCGGCTCATCACCTTCCACGTCGTCTGCCTGGCGTGGATCTTCTTCCGGGCCAGCTCGTTCCACAACGCCATCGAGGTCCTGGGCCGCATCGCGGTCGTCACCGGGCACCATCGGCCCTTCAACTGGAAGGTGGCCGCCGTGATCTGCGGCGCCCTGGGCGCCCAACTGGGCCCCCGTGGCGTCGGGCCCCGCCTCCAGGTGCTGTTCTCCCGGACACCGTTCTGGGTGCAGGCATTGCTGCTGGCGGGTGCCCTGACCGTCATCGACCTGCTGGGACCGGCCGGCATTGCCCCCTTCATCTACTTCCGGTTCTGATGGCCCGCCGCCTACCCCTCGAGGTTGACGGCCGCCGCACCGTGTCCGCGGGCCAGGCGATCATGGTGGTCTTGTTGGGCCTGCTGATTGCCGCCTTCCTCAACGCCGATTCGCTGGTGGCTTCGATCGAGGGCCAGTCGTTCGGCACCTCCCGCTCGGTCGGCTTGGCGCTGGCCCGGCCGGTGAGGACCGTCAGCCACTGGACGGGGCTCAACCTGCCCCGGAAGTTCATCGACACCCTGTCCCGCCAGCCGGGCTCGGCGCCCCCGACGCCGATCGCCGCCCCGACCACCGTTCCCCGTCCGACGCTGACTACCGTCGCCGGGGCGGCGGGGTCCACGGTGCCCGCCACCACGACGACCACCACTGCCCTGCGGACGCCGACCGCCCAAAAGCCGCTCAAGGTGTGGCTGGCCGGCGACTCCCTCATGGGGACGATCGCGGAGTCGTTCATCGACAAGGCCGGTGGCAATCCGCTCATCAATGCCACCTCGGACTTCCGCATCGGCACCGGCCTGGCCCGCCCCGACGTCTACGACTGGCCCGGGGCCATCAGTCACGAGATGGCTACCGTCAACCCCGACGTGGTGATCTTGATCTTCGGCGCCAATGACGACCAGGACATGGAGGCAGGCGGCCACCGGCTGTCGCTTATAAGTGAACCGTGGAAGCAGGAGTACGCCCGGCGGGTCAACGCCATTCTCGACGCCACCGCCAACGGGAGCCGCCAGGTCATCTGGCTCGGGATACCAGCGGTGCGCCGGCCCCGGCTCAACCAGACCAAGGACTATGTCAACTTCATCGTCAAAGGGGCCCTGCCTGCCCACCCCAATGCCAGCTTCGCGGACACCGGTCCCTTGCTAGACGGGGCGGACAACAGCTTCCAGACCTACCTGACCAACTCCAGCGGCAAGGCGATCACGGTGCGCGAGTCCGACGGGATCCACATCACCCTGGCCGGGTCCAATCTGATCACGCCGACTCTCCTGGCCGCTATCGACCAGCTCTGGCACCTGCCCCACTAGGGGTGCTGAGCATCGGGCGTCGTCACCACGACCGGCGGTGCCACCACCGGCGGGCCCACCAGAGCCAGGTTGATCTCCTCCAACTCCCGCCCCTTGGTCTCGGGGAAGAAACGGGCCACGATGAAGATCACGCTGATCGGCCCCAGTATCAAGATGGCCACCACATCGGGGAGGTTCCCGAACACCCGGAGCAGCATTGCGCCCAGGCCCAGGCTGATCACCTCGCCGATCACGATGGAAACCGACACCGCAGCGCCACCGAAGGCTCGCATGGGCGTGGTGAACAGCTCTGAGGTGAAGGCCCCCAAAGCGGGGCGAGCCCCCAGGGTGCCGCTCAGGGTGAGGGCGATGCAGCCCACGAAGGCCAGCGGGCTGCGGGCGACGAAGAAGAACAACAGCGCCCCGATCACCGCCAAGCCGGCGAAGGAGCACCCCACCACCTTGCGCCCGAAGTGGTCCGACAGGGGACCCGCGGCCAGCTGAACCAGGATCGCCGGTATCCCGCCCAGGGTCACCAGCCACCCCACCGTCGCCGAAGACAAATGTCGCTGGGTCTGCAGGAAGTCGGGCGCCAACGCCACCGCGTGCGTCGTGAGAGCACCCAGCATGGCGGTGGCCGACAGCAGGACCAGCCAGCGCCGGTTGGGGGGTTGCAGGATCTGGCGCCACCGATCGGCCAGCACCCCGGCCTGGCGGGCCTGCACGAAGCGCTGGCTTTCCGGCAGCCGGCGGCGCAGCACCGCCAATCCGAGGAGGGGCGGGGCGGCCACGGCGTAGAGCCACCGCCAGGGCAGCCCGACGGGGCCGTACAGGATGGAGCTGGCCCCCACGCCGAGCGCCGCCAACATGGCGAGGAAGCCGAACCCGAGCCCCCGCGACGATGCCGGAAGTTCCTCGGCCACCATCGTCCAGGCCACCGCCTGTTCGGTCCCCAGGAAGCCTCGGGCGAGGAATTGGCAGCCCGCGAACACCGCGATGGTCGGGGCCAGGGCGGTCACGCCGGTGGCGATTGAATAGCCGAGGACAGAAAGCATGAGTACCGCCCGGCGGCCCTGGCGGTCGGCCTGGCGGGTCAGGTACACCGCCGGGAGGGCCCCCAGGTACAGGACCCCCAGCCACAGCGAGGCGCTGGACTGGGTCAGGCCGAACGTGGCCCGGATCTGCTTCAGGGCCACCGCCACCAGGTTGAGGTCATAACCCTGGAAGAACGACGCCGACCCGAGAAGGATCAGCAGGAACCAGTGGTGCCGGTCGAGCCGGCTCACGGTCACCCGCATGGTCCGCACGAGACGAGCATGACCGAAATCCCGCAGGTATATGGAACGACCCGGGACGGGTACGTTCAGTCCAATGGCCTGGGACGCCGGCAGCCAACCACCCCCCGGCTGGTAACGCCCCGCCCCTCAGCGGCACTCGTTTCTCCGGGAGCAATACCCGCATCATCAACGGCCAGCGGGGGAACACCGTTGGTGTCGCCGTTGTTACCATCATTGCCGCCGTGGGGGCCCCGATTGTTCAACCTCTTCGTCACTCTCACGATCATCGGAGTCATCAGATGACTGCACCGAGCACGCCTCGCAACAAGTCCCTTCCCGAACCGCCCGAGAGTCACCACCGCGACATCCAAGGCGGTGCCGCCCGGGCGGCCGTGCTCGGCGTGAGCGACGGCCTGGTCACCAACGTCTCGCTCATCTTGGGAGTGGCAGGGGCCAACACCGGGCCCGGGTCGGTCCGGCTGGCCGGCCTGGCCGGGCTGGCCGCGGGGGCATTCTCGATGGCGGCCGGTGAATACGTTTCCATGAAGGCCCAGCAGGAGTTGCTGCAGCGGGAGCTGGAGATGGAGCGGATCGAGCTCAAGCGCTCGCCCGACGCCGAGCGGGCCGAGCTGTCCCAGCTGTACGCCTCCCGGGGGGTCGATCCCGGGGTGGCCGACGAGCTGGCCGAGGAAATGATGCGCACTCCGGAACTGGCTCTGGAAACCCACGCCCGGGAGGAACTCGGCGTCGACCCCAGCTCGCTCGGTAACCCGTACCAGGCGGCGGGAGCCTCGGCCGGCAGCTTCGCGGTCGGTGCCCTGGTGCCCTTGCTGCCGTGGTTCTTCGTCCACGGCACGACCGCGGTCCTGATCTCCATGATGGTCGGGGCGGTGGCGGCCGTCCTGATCGGCGTCGCCCTGTCCCGCTACACGGGCCGGTCCTGGGTTCACAGCTCCGTCCGCCAGCTCATCGTGACCATAGCCGCCGCGAGCGTCACCTACGGGCTGGGCGCCCTGGTGGGCACTCGACTCGGCTGACAGGGACCGTTTTGCCAAAAAGTGTTGTCAGGACATCACTTTTTGGCAAAACGCTCTCAGACCGGCCCATCAGTGGCGGCTGCGGCCGGCGCCGCCGCGGCGTCGGTTGCGGGTGCGGGTGCGGCCGGTGCCGCCGGTGCCGCCGGCGCGTCACTGGTCCCGGCGGCGGCGGTGGCAGCGGGGTTCCAGGCCACGGCCTCGCGGCGGAGGCGCTCGGTGATGCGGGCCCGCAGCTCCCGGGCCACCGCGAAATGGGCGCCGACCGCGGTCTTGGCCACCACCCGGATGGTGATGCCGTCGGCGGCCACCCCCTGGACCCCGAGGACCGAGGGCGGCTCGAGGATCTTGGCCTCCCACGCGCCGTCGCCGGCCAGGGCGGCCGCCTCCTCGGAGGCCAGCGCCTCCACCTTGGACAGGTCGGTGCCCGGGGGCACCACGATGTCCACGACCGCCTGGTTGTAGTCCTCAGAGGCGTTGCCCACCTTGCGGATCTCGCCGTTGGCGACGTACCACACCGTCCCGTCGGCCACCCGGATCCGGGTGGTGCGCAGGTTGAGGCCCTCTACCGTCCCGGTCAGGTCGTTGGTGGTGATGGTGTCGCCCACCCCGTACTGATCCTCGATCACGATCAACATGCCCGACAGGAAGTCCTTGACCAGCGACTGGGCGCCGAAGCCGACCGCGGCGCCGATGACGGTGGCCGTGGCTACGAACGGTCCCAGGTTGATGCCGATGATCCCCAAGATGGTCAGGAAGGCAATGACCCAGACGAGGGTGCGGAAGATGCCGGCCAGCACCGTTCCCACCGTGCTGGCCCGCTCCGCGGCCCGGGGTGACGTCATTCGGAGGGGGGTCCGGAGTTGCAGCGACCGGATCATCCTCCGGGTGCTGCGGGGGACCAGGCGGGCGACGAGGAAGGCGACGACCACGACCACCGCGATGCGCAGCGGCGCCACCGAGAGGGACTGGATGGTGTGGGCGGTCCCTGTCGACACCCCGTGGTCGGTGAGGAAGTCGTAGATGGTGCCGCCGCTGGGCATCCGTCGAGCCTACCCGACCGATTCCTGAGTCAACCGGTCGACATTCATTCGGGGCGGCGGTAGGGTGGACCAGGAAACGAGACCGGACATTTTCAGGAGGAACCACCGAATGGCTCTCCAGCTCGGGGACGTAGCTCCCGACTTCACCGCGGACACCACCGAAGGCACCATCGTGTTTCACGAGTGGCTGGGCGACGGTTGGGGTGTGCTGTTCTCCCACCCCAAGGACTTCACCCCGGTATGTACCACCGAACTTGGCACCGTGGCCAAGCTGAAGGACGACTTCGCCAAGCGCAACGCCAAGGTGATCGCCATCAGCGTCGACCCGCTCGAGTCTCATGAGCGCTGGGTCCCCGACATCAACGAGACCCAGAACACGACCGTCAACTTCCCGATCATCGCCGACCCGGACCGCAAGGTCGCCGACCTCTACGGCATGATCCACCCCAACGCCGGCGACACCGTCACCGTGCGGTCGGTCTTCGTCGTCGGCCCCGACAAGAAGGTCAAGCTCATGATCACCTATCCCCAGAGCACGGGGCGCAACTTCCAGGAGATCCTGCGGGTCATCGACTCGCTGCAGCTGACGGCCGGCTACCAGGTGTCGACCCCCGCCGACTGGCAGTGGGGCGAGGACGTCATCATCGTCCCCGCGGTCTCCGATGAGGCCGCCAAGGACAAGTTCCCCAAGGGTTGGGACGCCAAAAAGCCCTACCTCCGCCTCACCCCGCAGCCCAACCTGTAATCAAGCGGCGCAACTGAGGCAAGAGCCGGGGTCACCGACCTCGGCTCTTGCCAATTTTGGGGAAAGATGGTCCCGACCCTGAAGGAGGGCCCATGCCCGCAGCAGTCATCGTGGACGCGGTAAGGACCGCGGGAGGCAAGCGCAACGGCAAGCTGTCGGGCTGGCACCCCGCCGACCTGGCTGCGGAAACCCTGACCGCCCTGGTCGAGCGCAACGACCTCGACCCGGCGACGGTGGACGATGTGATCATGGGCTGCGTCATGCAGATCGGCGCCCAGGGCGTCAACGTGGCCCGCAACGCGGTGCTGGCGGCCGGCTTCCCGGAGTCGGTGCCGGCGACGACCATCGACCGCCAGTGCGGGTCGTCCCAGCAGAGCGTGCACTTCGCGGCCCAGGGGGTCATGGCGGGCGCCTATGACGTGGTGATCGCGGCCGGCGTCGAGGTGATGAGCCTGGTGCCGATGGGGGCCACCATGTTCGCCCCCAATACCGGGATCCCCTTCGGGCCCCGGATGATGGCCCGCTACGAGCCGGCCGGAGGCCTCGTGCCCCAGGGGATCTCGGCGGAGATGATCGCCGACCGCTGGGGCCTGTCGCGCACCGACCTGGACGCCTTTGGTGCCCGCAGCCAGGGGCTGGCTCAGGCCGCCACCGAGGAGGGGCGATTCGACCACGAGATCATCCCGGTGCAGATGAAGGTCCGCGACCGCGACAGCGGCCAGGTCATCGAGCCCGACGGGCTGTTGACCCGCGACGAGGGGATCCGGCCCGGCACGACGGTGGAGACGCTGGCCAACCTAAAGACCGCCTTCCGGCCCGAGGGCGAGGGGGGCAAGGTGACGGCGGGCAACTCGTCGCAGATCACCGACGGCGCCTCGGCGGTGCTCATCATGAGCGAGGAACGGGCCGCCACCCTGGGGCTCACCCCCCGGGCCCGGTTCCACAGCTTCGCCCTGGCCGGCGTGGACCCGGTCACCATGCTCACCGGTCCCATCCCGGCCACCACCCAGGTCCTGGAGCGGGCCAAGCTGAAACTCGACGACATCGACTTGATCGAGATCAACGAGGCCTTCGCCTGTGTGGTGTTGGCATGGGAAAAAGAGCACCACGCCGACCTGTCCCGGGTGAACGTCAACGGGGGTGCCATCGCCCTGGGGCACCCCCTGGGGGCGTCGGGAACCAAACTTCTGGCGACCCTGTTGAACGAGCTGGAACGTCGCGGTGGCCGTTACGGCCTCCAGACCATGTGCGAGGGCGGCGGCCTGGCCAACGCCATGATCATCGAGCGCCTGGGTTAGCGGTCAGCGGAGAGGAGCGCCGCCCATGGTGATCAAGATCATCGTCGCCTTGGTGGCCTTCGCGGTCATCATCCGCATCGGGGTGTTCTTCCTGCGGGCCCTGGCCACGCCCGTGCCCGCCCCCGATGAAGGGGAGCTGCGCCGGGTGAATCTGAAATACGAGTGCGCCATTTGCGGGGCCCAGGTGCGGATGACCAAGGCGGGCGAGGACCTGCCGGCGCCCCCCAGGCACTGTCTGGAGGACATGAATCTGCTGGCCCCCACCATCGAGTGACTTCTCCCCAGCCTGTGGATAAGGTTGGGGAGTGTCACACGCCTGTAACTTTGCGTCTACCTGAGGGTCACCGGTAGCGGGTGGCGGTAATGAAGCCGCACGTGATCAAGCCCAGCCCCAGGAACAGGTAGCCGTTCTGGGCGCCACCGGGGAGCAGGCCCAGGTAGTTGCCCACGATGGTGCACATGCCGAGCACGAGGAACGTCAACAGCAGGACGGGCACCCAGCGGGGGCTCTCCTTGTACTCCTTCGGGATCGGAGGCGTGTAGCGACCCGACGGGGCGGGCACCGACCGGGCGACCGGCTTGTGGCCGCCCTTGGGGGTCACCCGTCCGCCTTTGGGGGCGTCCTTGGTCCGTCTCGTCGCCATAACTCCGAGGTTAGTCCTGCCGATCGCCGCCTAGCCTCGCGGTCGTGGCCCCGCGGATACTTGTTCTCGACAATTACGACAGCTTTGTGTACAACCTGGTCCAGTACCTGGGGGAGCTGGGCGCCGACCCGGTGGTCTTCCGCCACGACGCCATCGATGCCGACGGCGTGATGGCGTTGGCGCCTGACGGCGTGCTCGTCTCCCCAGGGCCGGGGCGACCCGAGGACGCCGGTGCCAGCAACCGCGTGATCTCCGTCCTCGGTGCCGCGGGCACGCCGGTGCTCGGCGTGTGCCTGGGCCATCAGTGCATCGGCCAGGTATTCGGGGGCCGGGTGGTCCGGGCGGACTCGGTCATGCACGGCAAGACGTCCCTCGTCCATCACGACGGCCGGGGGGTGCTGGCCGGCCTGCCGGACCCGTTCCGGGCCACCCGGTACCACTCCCTGGTCGTGGACCCGGCGTCGCTGCCCGACCAGCTGGAGGTCACCGCGTGGACCGAGGACGGGACCATCATGGGCCTGCGCCACCGGGACTTTCCCGTCGAGGGGGTGCAGTTCCATCCCGAGTCGATCCTCACCGACGAGGGCCACCGCCTGATGGGTAACTGGCTGGCTCAGGTTCGACGACGTGGTGGCGGTACCGCTGAACTGACCGACCGTGATGGTCACCGTCGCCCCCCTGGCCTGGGTTCCCGAGGCCGGGTTCTGGTTGATCACGATGCCATCCCGGTTGGGATTGGTGGTGGCTTGGTTGACCACATTGACGACGAAGCCGGCCGACTGAAGCGCCGACTGGGCCGCCTGGGCGGTCTGGTTCCGTTCATCGGGGACCGGTACCTGCTGGGTGCCCGAGGAGACGAAGATGGTGACCGCGGAGCCCGACGCCACCGATGTCCCGGCGGCGGGGCTGGTCCGGGTCACCTTGCCGGCCGGTTGGGCGTTGGACGCCTCGGCGGCGCTGGCGACCTTGAACCCGAGGGCGGAGAGGTCGGCGCCCGCGCTCGCCGGGTCCTTGCCGGCCTCGTCGGGGATCTTCACCTGGGCCCTGCCCAGCGAGAGGGTGACGGTGACGGTGGTGTTCTTGGGCACCTGGGTGCCTGCCACCGGATTGGTCTTGATCACACTGCCGGCGGGGACGGTGTCGGAGTTCTCCGCCGGTCCCTCCATCGGCACCAGCCCGGCGGCCAGCAGGGCGTTCTCGGCCGTCTGGCGGTCCTGGCCCACCACGTTGGGCACCGGCACCTGGACCGTAGGGGGGCTCACCGTCAAGTTGACGGTTGACCCCTTGTTGACGGTGGTGCCGCCGGCGGGGGTGGTGGCGGTCACGGTGCCCGCCGGCAACGAGGGGTTGGCCTTCAGGCCTACCCCCTCCAACTCGGTGCGGGCGTCGGCGACCGACTTGGTGACCAGGTCCATGGGCACCGCCACCTGGCTGGCGGTGGCGCTGCCGAAGACGCCCAGCTGCTTGCCCAGCAGGAACAACAGGCCACCGAGGATGGCCAGCATCACGATCAGGACCACGACATAGGCGCCGCTGCGCCGCTGGGTGGTGACCAGCTCCGCGGTGTTGGGACCGCCCGGCCGTCCCGCCCCGGAGCCGGCTCCGCCGGTGCGGACCACGACGCCGCCGGCCGGAAGGACCTGGGTCCCGGCGTAGCCGCCCTGGACCCGGGTCGGGGTCACGGCGGCCGCGGCGGGCCGGACCGGCTGCGCCAGGACGCCGCTGCCGCGCACGTAGCGGGTGAGGTCGGCGCGAAGGTCGTCGGCCGACAGGTAGCGGTCGTTGGGGTCCTTGGCCATGGCCTGGAGAATGATCGCCTCGAGCGAGTGGGGCACCGCCCGATTGACCTGGGAGGGGGGGACGGCTTCCTCGCGGACGTGCTTGTAGGCGATGGCCACCGGGTTGTCACCGCTGAAGGGGGGCCGCCCGGTGACCATCTCGTAGAGCACCACCCCGAGCGAGTACACGTCGCTGCGGGCGTCGACGGGATGTCCCTGGGCCTGCTCGGGCGAGAAATAGGTGGCCGTCCCCATGACCGTGCCGGTCTGGGTCAGGCCCTCCTTGGCGCCTACTGCCCGGGCGATGCCGAAGTCGGTCACCTTGACCTGGCCCGACTTGTCGATCAGCACGTTGGCGGGCTTGATGTCGCGGTGGATGACGCCGTGGGAGTGGGCGAAGCTCAAGGCATGGGCGACGTCGGCCCCCAGCGCCGCCGCCTGGTCGGCGTCAAGTGGCCCCTGGCGCAGCAGCTGGGCCAGGGTGCGCCCGTTGACGTACTCCATCACGATGAAGTAGGTGTGTTCCCCCTCGCCCCAGTCGTAGATGGAGACGATGTTGGGATGGGTGAGGTTGGCGGCCGCCTGGGCCTCCCGGCGGAAGCGTTCCACGAACGACCGGTCCACCGACAACTCGGGGAACAAGACCTTCAGGGCCACGGGCCGGTTGAGCAGCAAATCCTTGGCCAGGTACACCTGGGCCATACCGCCCCGGGCCACGTGGCGGACCAGTTCGTAGCGGTCGTTGAAGACGCGGGCCGCGGCCCCCTCGGTTCCCGAGGACCCGGGCGGGGTTGGCTGCGTCATCGGTCAGAGCCTGTCACACGAGCGTCCTAGGGACCCTGCAGGGCAGCTTGCAGCATGGCCTTGGCGATGGGGGCCGCGATGACGCCGCCAGTGGCCTCCCCGCCCTCGGGTTGGTTTTCCACCAGGACCGCCACCACGACCTTGGCCGCGTTGGCGGGGGCGAAGGAGACGAACCAGGCGTGGATGGTGTTGAGGCCGGTCTGGGCGGTACCGGTCTTGCCGGCCACTTGGACTCCGGGGATCTGGGCCGCGGTACCGGTTCCCGCCTGGACGACGGAAACCATCAGCTGGGTCATGGACGATGCGGTGGCGGCCGAGGTGGCGCTGCGCCACGCCGAGGGCTGATAGCTGCGCACGACCTGGCCCTGGGAGTTGGCCACCGAGGCCAGGACGTGAGGCGTCATGATCACCCCGCCGTTGGCAATACCGGCCGCGACCAGCGCCATCCCGAGGGGCACCGCCTGTACGTTCTGCTGGCCGATGGCCGACTTGGCCAGGCCCGGCAGGTCACGGGCGAAGCTGGCCCCGGCCGGGAAGCTCGACTGGGCCGCCTCGGGCAGGTCGAATGGCGGTGTCTGGTCGAACCCGTAGCCGTTGGCCTGGTCGGCCAGCGCCTGGCCGCCCAGGTCGAGGCCGATGGCGGCGAAGCCGCTGTTGCAGGAGACCCGGAACAGGTCGGGCAGGGTGCCTCCGCACACCTCGCCACCGAAGTTGCGCAGCACCTGGCCCCCCGTCTGGGGCAGCGGCAAGGCCGGGAGTTGGGGGTAGACCTTGGTGGCCAGGTCGGGCCGCTTCTCGTAGACCGCGGAAGCGGTGACGGTCTTGAACGTGGAACCGGGGAAGAAGCGGCGCCGGAAGGCGGCTGCCAGGAGGGGCTGGTCGGGGTTGGCGTTCTCGGCCTGCCAGTAGGTGCGCACCGGGTTCTGGTCGTGGGCGGCCAGCGGGCCGGGGTCGTAGGAAGGGTTGCTCCACAGGGCCAGGATGGCGCCGGAGGTCGGGTCGAGGACGACCACCGCCCCCTTCTTGGCACCCATCTGGGCCTTGGCCAGCGCCTGCAGCTTGTTGGACAGCGTCAGGGTGACGGTCTGGCTCGGGTCCTGCTTGAGCGTCAGATCTTTCAGGCTCTTGGGCAGCTGGAAGGGGGCGTTGGCGCCGGTCAGGTCGGCATCGAAGGCCCGCTCGGCTCCCTCCTCACCGTAAGTGAAGGAAAAGTATCCCGTGATCTGCCCGAACAGGTCCCCGCTGGGATAGGTCCGCTGCCATTTGTAGGCGTCCGTCGTGGGCAGCGAATGGGCCAGCACCACGCCATCGGACGAGACGATGTCCCCCCGCTTGGTGGTGAACTTGGCCAGGGCCAACCGGGAGTTCAGGTGGTTGTGGTCGAGGTCCGAGGCCCGGATGACCTGGACATAGTTGAGTTGGAAGAACAGGATCAGGAAAAGGACGATCATGCCGATCCCGGCGATTCGTATTTGCCGGTTCACACGGCCACCGTCATCTGGGCCGCGTTCGAGTCCACCATCTCCGGCGTCGAGGAGTCGTTGCTGATGCGCAGCAATAGGGCCAGCAGGATGTAGTTGGCGATCAGGCTGCTGCCGCCGTAGCTGATGAACGGCAGGGTGACGCCCGTCAGGGGGATCAGCCGGGTGACCCCGCCGATGATCACGAAGGTCTGGATGCCCAGGATGATCGAGAGCCCGGTGGCCAGCAGCTTCTCGAAGTCGTGTTCGCAGCGCACCGCGATGCGCAGCCCGGTGCCCACCATCAGGAGGTAGGCGGAGAGGACGGCGGCCGCCCCGAGCAGGCCCAGCTCCTCGGCGATGGCGGCGAAGACGAAGTCGGTGGCCACCGCCGGGATGCGCTGGGGGCTACCTCGCCCCGGGCCGTCGCCGAAAACCCCGCCGGCGGCCATGGCGAACCAGCCCTGAATGGTCTGGTAGCCGCCGTTCGGCACGTTGTAGAGGGGCCAGGGATTGATCCAGGAGTGGATGCGTCCTTTGGCGTGGCCGATAACCTTGAGGGCGAAGGCCGCCCCCATGCCGAATAGCACCGCCCCCAGGCCCAGGTAGGCGTTGCGGCCCGTGGTCACCCAGAGCATGCCGATGAACAGGGCGAAGAACAGGAACGACGAGCCCAGGTCGTTCTCGAAGAGGAAGATCATCAGCGACAGCCCCCACGCCACCAGCACCGGGGCGATGTACTTGGGGTCGAGAACCAGGAAACGGCCGATGCGCAGCGTGCCCTTGGTCAGTAGCTCCCCGCGTTCGACCATGTAGGAGGCGAAGAAGACGGCCAGGGCGATCTTGGCCAGCTCCCCGGGCTGGAACGTCACCCCGCCCACCCGGATCCACAGCCGGGCTCCGTTGATGTTGGTCCCGACGACGGGGAGGAGGGGCATGAGCAGCAGGCCGATGCCGAGAAGGGCGAAGATGTAGCGGTAGCGCTCCAGGTCCCGGGCCCGGCGCACCACGAACAAGGTGATCAGGAAGGCGGCCACGCCCGTCGCGGTCCACAGCGCCTGGAGCCCCGCCAGATGGCGGTTGAGGCGGGCGATGAACACGTAGCCGACGCCGTTGAGCAGCGCCACGGTGGGCAGGAGGATGGGATCCGCGTAGGGGGCCAGCTTCCGCATCCCGATATGGGCCAGCAGCAGCAGCCCGCAGACGATGGCGAGGAAGGGTCCGATATTGGCGGGCAGCGACCCCGCCTTGCCCAGGCTGGCCAGGACGTAGAGACCGCCGGTCAACAGCACCGCCAGGATGATCAACCCCAACTCGGTGCGCCGCCGGGCGGGCAACCGGTAGTTGGGATCGGCGACTACGGCCATGGCCGGCCCCGGGAACAGATCACGGAACCGACGACGCCGTGGAGGAGCCGGTCGGAAGCGTTGCCGGCGTGGTGGTGGGGGTCACCTGCAGCTGCTGGCCCCGCTCCGCCTGGAGACGATTGATGTAATCCAGGGCGGCGGTGAGGGATGGCTCTTCTTTCCCGGTTTTCAGGTCGCTCAACCGGGAGGGGAGGACATCGCCGATGTGCACCTGGGTGTGCCGGGCGATGGTCGGCTGGAACCACAGCAGGCCCCCGGGGCGTCCCTTGTAAACCGTCAGCTCCTCGTTGCGGAGGCCCACGAAGTAGCTGCCCCGGGCGTACAGCGCCACCGCCACCGCGGCGCCGCCGATGAGGAGCACCAGCAGGACCACGAAGGCGATGACCCGGACATTGATGGCCCCGCGTTTGGGCGCCTTGGCGGCGGCCGGGAGGGCGTCGCGCTCGACTCGCCCGGCGGCGCCGGCGGGGGGCGGGGCGGCGTCTTTTCCCACCTCTCCTGGTTCGAAGACCGCTGCCTCGAAGACCGGCACTCGCAGCTGCATGGTCGGGACGTAGCCGCCCGGGTCGGCGGCCAGTGATTCCGACGCCGCCGCCGGCAGGTCGTCGTCGTCGACGACGTCGACGATGACCACCGTGATGTTGTCGTTGCCACCCCGGGTCTTGGCGGCCGCCACCAGCTCCCGGGCCGCCTCCTCGGGGTCGCCGAGGCGGCGCATGATGCTAGCGACCTGGCTGTCGTTCAGCTCCCGCACCAGGCCGTCGCTGCAGAGCATCAGCCGGTCGCCCTTGAGGGGCAGGACCTGGAGGACGTCGACGTTCACGTCGGAGTCGACGCCGAGGGCCCGGGTGAGGACGTGGCGCTGGGGGTGGACCGTTGCCTCCTGCTCGGTGAGCTGGCCGTCGTCCACCAGCTCCTGCACCAGGCTGTGGTCGGTCGTCAGCTGCTCCAGCTCGCCGTCGCGCAAAAGGTAGACACGAGAGTCGCCCACGTTGATGACCGCCAGGCGGTCCTCGTCGTCCTCGTTGACCAGCGCCACCGCTACCAGGGTGGTGCCCATACCGTGCAGCTCGGGGTTGCCCTGGGCCCGGGCGAAGATGGACCGGTTGGCTTCGTGGGCCGCTGCAACGAGGCCCTCGGTGCCGCCCTGGTTCCGGTAGGCGGCCTTCAACGCCTCGACCGCGGTGAGCGACGCCACCTCGCCCGCCGCGTGCCCGCCCATGCCGTCGGCGACCGCGAACAGCTCCAGTTCGATGGTGACCAGCATCTGGTCCTGGTTGTTGGACCGGACCTGGCCCACATCGGTGGCGCCCCCTGCCCACAGCTTGGTCATCGGGCCAGCTCGAGCACGGTTTTGCCCACCTGGAGGCGGTCACCGGGATGGAAGGGCACGGTGCCGGTGACCGGCGCCTCGTTGACGAAGGTGCCGTTGGTCGAGCCCAGATCCTCGACGAAGAGGGCGCCGTCGCGGCGGAAGACCCGGGCGTGGAGGGTGGAGACGAAGGTGTCCTCGGGCAGCGAGACCCCGCAGCCGTTGGCCCGGCCCACCGTGAGCTCGTCACCCAGGTCGAACACCTGCCCGTAGCGATCCGCGGGGGCCAGTAGCAGCAGGCGCTCGCCGGCCCCGGCGGCGCCGCCTGCGGGCGCGGGTGCCCCGCCGCCTGCCCAGGCCGGGCGCAGGCTCCCCGAGACCCGGCTGGTGGCTCGGGGCGAAGGTGGGGGAGCGGCCACCGCCACCTGGACGTCCTTGGGCTCGCGCAGTTCCACCCAGACGGCCCGGATGACGCGGAAGAAGAAGAGGTAGAGCAAGCCGAGGAAAATCAGTTTGAGGGCGGTGAGCAGTGAGTCGGGCATGGTGGTGGCTGTCGGGACCTATTGGGCCTCGAAGCGCATGTGGGTGGAGCCGATGGTGACGACGTCGCCATGCTGCAGGTGGTGGCTGTGAATGCCGGCCCCATTGACCTTGGTGCCGTTGGTGCTACCCAGGTCGATGAGCACGAAGCCGCCGGCGCCATCGGTTGACGGGCGGATCTCGACATGGCGGCGGCTGGCGTTGGCGTCGGTCAGCACCACCTCGCACTCGGGCAGCCGGCCGATCGTGACCGGCGCCGCGCCCAGCTCGTGGCGGGTGCCGTCCGCCATGACCAGCTGGGCGCCGCCACCCTCGGCGGAGCGCATCTCACCCGAGACCAGCAAGATGCCGGGCGACAGGTCGGGGTCGGCGGACATCTCGACTTCGACGGGTCCGAGGAAAATGTAGCTCTCGGCCCGGGCGTAGTCGCGGGCCACGGCCACCAGCTCGCTGACCAGCTCCGCTTCGATGGGCGCGAAGCGTTCCCGGTCGGCGGGGCTGACGATCACGGTGAAGTGGTTGGGAGTGAGGGTGCCGCGGGGCGCGATGGTGCGTTGCTGGTCCATTTCCCGGGTGAGCCGGCGGCCGATCTCAACTGGTTGCAGGCCGCTACGGAACGCCTTGGCGAAGGCGCCCTCGACGAGGCGCTCGAGCCGTCGCTCGAACTGCTGGAGTCCCATGGTCGGCGCGATGCTATCGAGGACCGTGAACGGCCACCCGACGGAACGGCTGGGAACGGCCGGTCAACCGGCGTTGGGGGGCGCTAACCTGACGCTTCCACTCGGGCGAGTGGCGGAATAGGCAGACGCGCAGGATTCAGGTTCCTGTGTCCGAAAGGATGTGGGGGTTCAAGTCCCCCCTCGCCCACCCCCCAATGGCTGACTTCATGGACCGTATGCGGGCCCTGGTGATGGACCCCGCCGTGCTGCGGCACCTGCCCGAGCCCATCCGCCTGGCGTCGGGGGAAATGAGCCAGGACTTCGTCGACGCCAAACTGGCGGTCGACGACCCCGAGGACCTCGAGTTGGTGGGCCGGGCCATGACCGCGGCCGCCCACGACCGGGATATCGGCTTCGATGCCGTCGGGGGATTGGTGCTCGGGGCCGTCCCGTTCACCTTTGCCGTGGCCGCCTCGGCCCGGTGCCGGTGGTTCCTCATCCGCAAGGAGCCCAAGGGCCGGGGAACCAACCGCTGGGCCGAAGGGGCCCGAATCGGTCCCGGCACCCGGGTCATGCTGGTCGATGACGTGATCACCACCGGCGGTTCCATCCAACTGGCCTGCGAAAGGGTCCAGGGGGAAGGGGCCCAGGTGGTCTTTGCGACCACCCTCGTCGACCGGGGCGACCGGGCGGCGTCGTATTTCAAGGCGGCCGGCGTTCCCTACTTCCCGATGCTCACCTACCGGGACCTCGGTATCGCGCCGGTCGGCTAGGCGCGGCCGGTATCGCGCCGGTCGGTGGGCGACGGTCGGCCGGCGACGGCCGCTTGTCAGGGCAGTTTGTTGGTCTTGAACCAGGCGTCGATCCTGGCTTGGGCCTGCTGCTGCAATTGCGGCATGACGGTGGCCGCACTGGCCCCGCCGGTGATCTTGGCGAGGGCGGCGGTGAACAGGCGGTCCACCTCGTCGAAGGCAGGCATCCAGGTGTCATTCTCCGCGGACGCGCTGGGCAGTCCCGCCAGCCACACCGCAGGGTCGACTCCGGGTATCTGCTTGGTGGCCGTCGCGAAGGCGCCGACGTTGGACCTCAGAGCGGGGATGGCACCGAAACCCGTTACCGCCAGCGTGCGTTCATTGGCGGGGTCAACGGCGAAAAATTTGAGGACCTCCCAGGCCAGGTCGGGCTGGGGGCTGGCGGCCGCGATCGAGCCGAGACTCACGTCGAGAACGCCGAGGCGCCGGGCCGGGCCGGCCGGCAGGGCGGCGACCTTCCAGGCGAATGGCACCTGGGATCCGAACTGGGAGTCGATTTCGCAACTGCACATTTCGATCATGGCCAGTTTTCCGGCCCGCCAGGCGGCCTGCTCGTCGTCGCCCTTTCCTGCGGTTCCCCCGAGTTGGGCCACCGCCCCGGGAGAAGGATGGGCGTGAAACTTGTTGATGAGGTCCGCCGCGTACTGGGCGCCTTGCAG
Source organism: uncultured Actinomycetota bacterium (assembly GCA_963791545.1). Classification (GTDB taxonomy): domain Bacteria; phylum Actinomycetota; class Acidimicrobiia; order Acidimicrobiales; family Palsa-688; genus JALYXV01. Next base: position 53,575 of record CAWBSR010000004.1, on the reverse strand, counting down.
GGCGGCCGGGGAGGCGAATTCGGCCTGCCGCCGGGCGCTGTTATAGCGGTGGCCTCCGAAGCTGTAGAACACGGACTCCGGTCGAATGCGCCCAACTCCATATCGGGTCACCATGGTCGGGTCGAACCCCGGCTGGCCGGCGGCCTTTCCAGAACTGTCCACGGTGAGCGTCCGGGCTGTTTGGAGGAAGGCGCCCGTCAAGGCCCAGTCGTTATCCGTCCACGACACCGGCGGGGCCGGGGCGCCGGCCCGGGAAAACAGCTCGGCGTTGTAGGCCAGGGCGTGGGTGTGGATGCCGAGGGGAATGCCCGGGACGGCCTTGGTGCTGCCGTAGTAACTCGGCAAGGCCGACGCCGATACCGCCGCGGTCGCGAAGGCGCCGGTCGAGATGCCGTCGCGCTGCAATAGGGGGCGGAGATCTCGCCAGGTGTGCTGGTCCGCGAATCGTGAGATGTCGGCCAGCCCCACGCCGAGGACGATGTCGGGCGGCGAGGCGCGAGCGAGTAACGTTCGCAGCTGGGCTGCCGCCGCCGGGGCCGAGGTGGCCCGCAGGAAGTCGATCCCGACCTGGGGATGGGCGGTGATGAAGGCCTGGGCCAGGGCTTGCTGGACCTGCCGCTCGGCGGCCGTGTTGCCTCCGTCGAACCCCACCAGGATTTGGACCCGGCCGGTCAGCCGCTTCGGCGCCGCCCGGCGAGGCGAGTGGCACGCCGCCAGCAGACCGGCGGATGCCGTCACCGAAAAGCCCAGTCCCAATGCCCCGGCGACGAACTGGCGCCGGGTGAGCCCACCGTCGCAATAGGCGTCCAAAAGGTCTTGCGGTGCCGGAGTCCTCATGTGGCGTCCTTCATACTCTCCCCTGTCTTGGTGCCGGTTGCCATGCGGCCCGCGATGCTGGGCATCCCCGACCGACCGGCCCGCGGGAGCCAGACAATGAGGAAAGCCGGGTCAGCGCCCGGCTCCGGACCGCTGGCGCGGGCCCGGACGCCGCATGCGGTCCGGACCCCCCGATGGGGTCATTCAGTCTGGCCCATTTTGCCCGTCGCCGGGGCTCATGGCGCGGCACCGGGGGGAATGGTGCCGGCATCGTGGCGAAGGTAAAGCGCATCGATCGAGGCGGACGAGGGCCAAAATACCTGCCAGAAGGATCTGGGGACTGCTCCTGGGCGGCTGCCTCCTGGTGCTGGGCACCCGTCGCCGGCGCCGTTACGACTGACCCGGCCCGGGGACAACTGGGGGGGAAAAGGGGTCAGCCCGCGGCTGACGAGCGGGCCGGGAACGGTCAGCCTCGCCGGCCGGGGTCCTTCGGGTCCCCTGTGCCCGGCCGGTAACCGGGTCGTCGGGGCGTGGTTCGGGCCGAATCGCCCCGGCGCTAGCCTGAGCCCATTCCTGACGCGGTGCTGGGTGAGGTCACAGAACTGTTGCAAGCGCTGATCAGGAACGCCTGCGTCAACGACGGGACGGTGGCGTCAGGCCAGGAAGCACGCAGCACCGACCTGCTGCGCAGCTATCTGGCGGGGACGGGCCTCGACGTCGAGATCTATGAGCCTCAGCCGGGCCGCAGCTCGTTGGTCACCCGGATCGAAGGCCACGACCCCGCAGCGCCCTCGGTGTGTTTCATGGGCCACACCGATGTGGTCCCGGTGACGCCCGAACACTGGTCTCGCGATCCCTTCGGCGGGGAGCTTGTCGATGGCGAGGTCTGGGGCCGGGGCGCCATCGACATGCTCAATCTCACCGCCTCCATGGCGGTGGCGGTGCGGCACCTGGCCCGGACCGGGTTCCGGCCCGCGGGCACCTTGGTGTACCTGGCGGTGGCCGACGAGGAGTCGGGCGGCCAGCACGGTGCGGAATGGCTAGCCGACCACGCTTGGGATGCCATCGGCGCCGACTACGTCCTGAGTGAGTCCGGAGGCGTGGTGATGCCCACCGCCACCGGCGCCAAGGTCACGGTCACGGTGGCCGAGAAGGGGGTGGCGTGGCGTCGGCTGCGGATTCGGGGGACGCCCGCCCACGGCTCCATGCCCTTCGGCTCCGACAACGCCGTCGTCAAGGCGGCCGAGGTCGTGCGGCGGCTGTCCGAGTTCCGGCCCCGGGCCCAGATCGGCGAGGCGTGGCGGACCTATGTGGAGACCGCCGACTTCGACGAGGAGTTGCGCGCCGCCCTCCTCGACGCGCGGCGGGTGTGGGACGCCTGTGCCCGGGAGGACGACCCCCGCCGGGCCAAGTACTGGCATGCGTGCACCCACACCACCTTCTCCCCCAATGTGATCCACGGCGGGGTGAAGGCCAACGTGATACCCGATGTCGTCGACCTCGACGTCGACATCCGGACCCTGCCCGGTCAGACCAGCGACGATGTTCGGCGGTACTTGGATGAGGCTCTGGGGGACCTGGCCGACCAGGTCCAGGTGACGATCCTGCACGACGTGGCGCCTACCGCCTCGCCGACCAACACGCCGATGTGGGAGGTCCTCGAACGGCTGTCGGCGACCGCCTATCCGGGCGCCACCCTGATGCCCCGGATGACGACCGGGGGAACCGACGCCACCTATTACCGAGCCCGGGGCACAGTGGCCTATGGCTGCGGGCTCATGAGCGCCGGGGTCACCTACGAGCAGTTCGCCAACCGGTTCCACGGCAACGACGAGCGGATTGACGTGGAGTCACTTCGCTTGACCACCGACCTGTGGCTGGGCGTGGCCCGTGAGTTCCTCGCCTGAGCGAGCGGTCTAGGCCGCCGGGGCGGGTGGGCGGGGTTCGGCCCACACCGACATCTCGGTCAACTGCGGGCCCCCATAGGTAGTCACCATGGCCACGTCGACGGCGTCGCGGCCCCGGCCGATCAGGACCCGGCCCGTTCGGGCCTCGTTGTTGCGGGGGTCGAACGTGTACCACTGGTCCCCGAGGTACACCTCGGTCCAGGCGCAGAAGTCCATGGGCTCCGATGCCGGGGCCACGCCGATGTCGGGGAGGTAGCCGAAGGCATAGCGAGCCGGGATGTTGAGGGCCCGGAGGAAGGTGATCATCAGATGGGCGAAGTCCCGGCACACCCCTTGGCCCGATTGGAACACGTCCACCGCGGTCTTGGTCGGTGAACTGCTCTCGCCGCAGAACGTGATGTGCTCATGGACGAAGTCGCATACCGCCTGAACCCGGGCGTTCCCGGGCGTCAGGTGGCCGAAGTTCTTCCACGCCTCGTCGCCCAGCACATCGGACTGGCAGAACCGGCTGGGGAGAGTGAACGCCAGGGCGTCATCGGGGAGGTCGGCGGGCGCCACCTCGGGGGCGTCGAAGTCCCGGGCGTCGATGATTTCCGGTACCAGGACATCAGCGTCGAAGCGCAGGGTGAGGTCGCCGGGCGGCAGCGTCAGGCGGCGGCAGGTGTTGCCGAACCGGTCGATGTAGGAACGCGATCCCGCCAGGGGGCGCGTCGACCAATCGTGGCGGACCACCTCCGGTCCATCCGTGCGGGGCTCCACCTGCAAGACGGCGGCGGTGGGCACCTCGGCCCGGAACGAGAACACGCAACCGACCCCGAGCGTGATCACCGCTGCAGCATCCCACGTCCCCGTCAAGCGCCTGTCACCGCTGTGTGAACCGATGATGAACGAGGCCGTGCACGCCGGCCCTGGTCAGGGAGAGGGCGGCCGGCGTGGTGGTCGACGGAGGGGCACTGGTGGCTGCAGTCAGCGCAGCGCCCCCCATTCAGCGGTAACCCAACCACTTGTGTTCCAGGTGTTCCGATATTCACGTCTGGTTAATCGTAGTCTCAGTGCCGATGGCGATGTGTGGTGACAGCCCCGGCTGCAGCCAGCGCAGGACTGTTATGAGCGCAGAACGGGGCAGGCTTATGCAGCCATTGGTTGCGCGCCCGGTGTCGTCATGTACGAAGATGGCGGAACCGGCGCCCGATACGACCGGGCCGGTGTTGTACTGGACCACGGCGAAGTTCTGGTAGGCGACTTCCTGCTGCCACAGCATCTCGCTGGCCGCGCCAAATAGGGGGGTGGCGTCGCAGGCGACGTGCTGGAAAGTGTTGTACTGGGCCGACGCCGGGTCCTCGTCCCACCAGTCGCCGCAAACCAACTGGTGGTAGGAGCCGTGCACCCCGGGATTGGCGGCGATGCCGTAAAACGCGGAACTGACCGCGAACAGGCCCATTGGCGTCGTCCCGTCGCCTTCGCGGTGGTGAATGGAGAGCCCGTGGTACCCGACCCGACCAGTCCAGGGGCCGCCGGCCTGACTCCAGCAGCTGCCCGTCTTTTGCCAGATGGTCACCGTGGCCGAGGTGGACGCGGTCGAACTGGCGACCACCGTGATCAGCTGGGAGCCGCCGCCGGTGGTGGCCAGCTGGCCGGCCAGCGTCGCGGGGCAGCCGGTCGTCGTCGCCCGGGGTGACCTGGGTGCCTTGGGCGTTGCCGTTGTCGGGGTGGGTGGTGGTTTGGTGGTCGTCACCGCGGTGGCCGTGGTCGAGGCCCCGGTGGCCGTCGATGAGGCCCCGGTGGTGGGCGTGGTCCGAGGGGCGGTGGTAATCGGAGTCGTCGTCAGCGCGGAGGCCGTCGTTCTCGCCGACTCCACCGGACCGTGACCGGCGGCCCCGCAGCCGGCCAAAAGGAGGGCGCCGACCCCGGCGATCATCCGAAACCGACGATTTCGACCCTTCGGCATTCGCAGCGACCTTATCGTGAGGGGATGCGGCCGTCCCGGCGACTCCTCCACCGTGCTGGCTGGGCCTTGGCCGCCCTCAGCGTCGTTGTCGCCGCGTGCAGCCGGTCGACCCCTACCTCGGCCCAGGCCACGGCGCCGTCGAGTACCGGTCCCCGCGTGACCATCGGGTCACAACCGGTGATCACCGCCCCGCCCGCGCCCCCCTCGGCGGGGCCGGCACCGACCACGACCACCGCCGCGAGCACTAGCACCAGCATCAGCACCAGCACCAGCACGACGGTCTTATCGGATTCATTCGTGGCAACGGCAGGGCCCGTGACCGCCGCCGATATCGCCTTTAGTTACCACCCGGGTTGCCCGGTCGGCCCCAGCCAGCTGCGCCTCCTGCACCTGAGCTTTTGGGGCTTCGACAACCAGGCTCACGTAGGCACCATTATCGTCAATGCCGCAGTGACGAGCGACGTACAGATGATCTTTTCCCGCCTGTTCGCCGGGCATTTTCCGATCCGCCAGATGCAACCGGTGGACGCCTACAAAGGCAGCGATCCGGCGTCCATGGACGCCGATAACACGTCGGGTTTCAACTGCCGCAACGCGGTCGGCGGGTCAGGGTTGTCGGTGCACTCCTACGGTGAGGCGATCGACGTGAACACGATCGAAAACCCCTATGTGCTGGGCCGCACCGTGATGCCGCCGGCCGGCGCCGCGTTCGTCGACCGGACCAAGGTCCGTCCCGGCATGGCCGTCCCCGGCGGGGCGCTGGTGGCCGCCTTCGCCTCGGTGGGCTGGCAATGGGGGGGCCGTTGGAGTGCCCCTGACTATCAGCACTTCTCCAAGACGGGCGGCTGATCAGGTGCCCGGGTAGGCCACGTCGGTCGCCGGGCACTGGTAGCCGCCGACGACGCGGACACTTCCGACCTGCACCGACAATCCGTCGCCGCCCAGTTTCGCCAGATTCACCATGTTGAGTACGAAGCTGCCCTGGGTGGAAACCGCGATGCTCTTCATGGCCTCCGCGTACAAGGCCCGGTTGATGAAGCGGGGGTCAACCAGGACCGCGGCACCAGGGACGACGATCACCGCGGTGGGCTTGGTGAGCACGGATTTGCCCGTCGTCCCCGCGGCCCCGGCCGGAAGGTCGATGCGCACGAACCGCCCCCCCTTGGGTGCCGCCCCGCAGGTCACCTGGGTCACCTTGACCTGGGGGTAGAAGGGCGCCTGCAGCACCGCGGGGCGCACTCCGTCGATCGTGAGGTTGCTGACAACAGCCACCGTGGTCGAGGTGGTGGTAGTGCTGGCGACCGTCGTCGGCGGAACCGTGGCCACGGAATGGCTGCAGGCGGCCAGCAACAACGCGCCGGACACGCCGGCCCGCGCCAGCCGGCCGCCCCGCATGGCTCCCGTCCGACCCGTCGCTCGAGTGCGCGCCGTAGCCCGCCTCTTCCCGTCCCCAAATCGCATAGGGACAATGATGCCCACAACTGAGCCTCCTTCCCGGGCAACCTGGCCGGTTCCCGCTCCTCGCGCCCCTATCGCCTTGCTGTGCACCGTGGCGCCTCCTGCACTCAGAAGGTGCTCAGGCGCATTTTTCGTCGGCCACGGCGTCCAGCTTGACGCCTTTCACGTTGACCACGAGGGGACCCTGGCAGGTCTGGCCTGCGGTGGTGGCGTCCAGGGTGGCCTGGACCTCGTCGCCGTTGGTGGTCGTCCCGTGGCAGTCGATGATTCCCGGGGCCACGCCTACGCAGGTGATGGCTCCCTTAAGCGTCTCGTTGTGGGCCTTCAGCACCGACGTCACGCCGGCCGCGGTGACGCGCTCGACCGTCGCCTGGCTCGGGCCGGAGCTGCCCTTACCACCACATGAAATCGTCAGGAGCGCCATGACCACCGCGCCAGGAACAAGGAAACGAGCGCCACGCGACAGGAACATGCCCCAGATAGTCGCCGATCAGGGGCGTCCGGTCCAGCCCACCCAGCCGGGGCTGGCCGGCCCGCTTGCGGCCCAGCCCGGCACTAGGGTTTCGCGGAGATGGCATTGGGAAGCCGCCCGACACGCACGACTCGCCGTCGGGGCCGGCCCTGGTTGTTTTTCGGGCTGCTGGCCACCCTGCTGGTCATCGCGATCAATGCCGCCATGTCGACCCGTTCCCCGGCCCCGGCCCGCCAGCAGGCCCAGCAGTCCTACCTGGACCAGGCCCTCCCGGCCATCCAGCAGTCGAGCCAGGAAGGACTGGACCTGAACGCGGTCCGCACCCAGGCGTTGGGCCTGTCCCCGGCCACCATCGTGAACCACATCAACGGTGTCGCCGCCCAGGCCCAGCAGACCCTGACGGCGATCCAGAAGCTCAACCCGCCCAGCCAGATGAGGACCGTCCACGCCCTCCTGGTCGCCGCCCTGGACATCCGCTACACCGGGACCAAGGCCCTGAGCCAGGCAGTCGGGGTGGCGCTGAATGGCCCCACCCAGGACGCCGGCATCCAGGCGCTGACCAGCGTGGGCCTCGACTTCCAGGCGGCCGACCGGGCCTACAGCTTGTTCCAACAGGCCATGGGGACGATGAATCCTCCGCTCCCCGACTCCCGGTGGGTCACCAATGCCGCCGCCTACAGCGCCGACACCCTGTCGGTCTTCGTCGCCAGCCTGCGATCGGCGCACAGCGTGACCCCGGTCAACGACGTGCGGGTGGTCCTGGTCACGACCAACCCCCAGCCGGTCAACGTGCAGAACGGGGTGCAGGTCCTTCCCGTCGCCAAGGCGCTGAGCCTCCAGATCGTGGTCGCCAACACCGGCAACCAGCCCGAGAAGAACCTGACGGTGTCGGCCACGATTGCCCCTGCCCTGTTCGGGCCCACCCAGATGGTCCGGGACTTCGTCGATCTGGCTCCCGGTCAGACCCGCACCGTGACCCTGGGCGGGCTTCGGGTGGTGGCCGGCCAGCCGACCACGCTGACGGCCCGGATCGACACCGCAGCAGGCGAGACCGACATCGCCGACAACGCCAAGATCATCACACTGCGGATGCAGTGAGGATGCGGTGTCGGGAGGCCGCCCGCAGGGCACAAACTGGTAGCCACCTATGGTGAACCGACTGCTGAAGGAGACGGGCGACCAGGATCTGTTCCTCGAGTTCCTGTTGCGGTGCGCCCTGACGGCTCCGGGGGCCGCTTCCAGTCCCACTGCGGGGCGCATCCTGGCCCGGCTGCTGGTGGTCGGCGCCATCGAGGGCGGCGACCGGCTGGTCACCCCGTACCTGGTGCCGATACCGGGTGAGGTTGCCAGCTTCGAGGTACGGGCGTACCGCCCGGGGAACCTGGAGCCGACTGAGGTCCGATCGGGCCTGGCGGCCGCGGCGGCGCTGAAAATCGCCCTGCGGGCGGCGCGCGACAGCGACGACGGCATCGAGGTCGTGAGCCAGAGTCGCTCGGGCCTGGAGCGCTGCGTGCTGGTGCGCGATTCGACCGGCGACTTCGAGTTCCGCTTCGCCGGTGGCGAGACGCTCATGGGAGATCCCGAGGAGTGTGCCCTCGCCCGCCGGGCGTGGGCCGTCACCCTGGCCGACTGGCGGTCCTGGGTGGCCGAAGAGCACCCGCCACCGCTGGCGGACACGGACGACAATTTCCAGGAATCGCTGTGGCGGCGGGGCCAGCCAGACGAGCTCGGACCGGGGTCCCCGGTGCCGCTGCCGGGCGCCGGCGACGGGTGGGAGACGCCGGGACGGCCGTGGGAGGCCGCAACCGCAGCCGCAGCCGCAGCCGCAGCCGCATTCTCGGACCCGCCCCACCCCCCGACGCCGCTTCGGGGCTGGTGGGTGCCGCAACTGGACGACTCCGACGACGCCGACGATTTTGACGCCTCCGATTCCCGTTCCGACTCCGACTCCGACTCCGACTCCGACTCCGACTCCGGCTCCGAGGAGGCGGACGAGGGTGGCGGGCCCCCGACCGGGTGGGCCCGGGGTGTCCGCTCCGGCGACGGCAAGGCGGACCTCGGTCGGAGCCCTGGGCCGGAGGCGACCGGTCCGGTCTCGGACGACGGACCGGAATCGCCACGACGGCGGGAAGCAGCCCCGGCCGCCCCGGCCGCCGCAGCCACGGCCCCCACCGGAGTCGCCACAGGCGCCGCCGGCACCTCCCCTCGCCCGGGTCCGGGGCCCCAAGACCGGGTTGCCGCCCCCGCCCCGCCTCCGCCGCCCCCGCCCCCGCCTCCGCCTCCGCCGCCCCCGGCCCCGCCTCCGCCTGCCCCGGCCCCGCCTCCGCTTGCTCCGGCACCGCCCCCGCCCACGTCACCGGCCCCGCCGCCCGCCCAGGGGGTTTTGGTGGAGGCGCCGAAATCGCCGCCGTCATCGCCGCCATGCAGGAGAGCCTGTCCCACTTGAAAGTCAAGCCCGACCTCCGAGACGTCGAGGAGCTCATCGCCCGGGCCATGACCGGCGACCGCAACCTCGTCGAGCCGCTGGCCCGCCGGCTGTCGGCCCGGCTGGGCGAGTCGCTGGGGCGCAGCGACCCCCGCGAGTTGATCGACGCCCTCCTGCCCCTGATCCCTCGTCCGGGAGAAGTGGCGGAAGCGGTGACGGCCGATGTCACCGCCTTGCTGTCCGAGGTGATGCTACGGCGCCGCCCCGGGGAGCTGACCGGCGGTCTCGAAGGGCAGGGGATCATGGCCGCCATCGAGAAACTGCAGGTGCAGATGGACCGCATCGGTGATCAGTTACGCCGCTCGACCGGCGCCCTCCAGTCGATCGACGAGCGCATGGAGGTCAGCGACCGGCGGACCCAGGCCGCCGAGCGCATCGGCACCTCGATCGAGCAGGAGATGCAACGCCTGGCCCTGCGCATCGACGAACAGGTGACGGCGCTGGCCGCCTCCGCCGGGGGCGGCTCGGAGTTGGCCGACGGTATCGCCCGGCTCACCAGGAAGCTCCGCCAGAGCGTCGTCCAGCTTGACCGCGCCTTGGTCCGGCTGGACGAACTGGTGGAGCACCCGGCGCTGCCCCCCGGATCGGCCAAGGCTGTCGCGGCGGCGCCCGAGCTCCCCAGCCGGCCCGGCCCGGCCGGGGCGGTAAACCTGCCCCGCTGGAGTTAGGTACTTTTCGGCGGTGCACGCCGTGGAATGGGTACGTGCCCGCAACCCCCTGGCCTCGCGGGCGGGATGGCTCCGCACGCACTCGTTGCGGATGTACGCCCTCGGCGCGGTGGGCCGGCGCCTACAACCGGGGGCCCGCTTCGTCATCGTGACGCCGGGGCGGGCCGGTAGCGAACTGTTGACCGACCTCCTGAGCTCGCACCCCGAGATCATCTGCGACGCCGAGATCCTGCGGGACCGGCTGGTCCTGCCGGAGCGCTTCATTGAGGGGAGGGCCGCCAAAGCGGGACTCCGGGGGGCAAAGGCCTACGGCTTCAAGATCCACTGCGGGCATTTCGGGTACCAGGTGCTGCGGGAACGAACCCGGTACCTGAGCCAGCTGTCGGCGGCAGGCGTCCACCTGGTCTTCCTCCGCCGGGACAACTACCTGGCCCAGGCGATCTCTTCGACCATCGCGGCCAGGACTCAATGGCACGTGCGCCGCCAGGACGGCGCCGAGTTCCGGCCCTTGGACATCGACCCGGTCGAGGTCCTGATGATGACCTATCTCTTCGAGGAGAGCGACCAGTACCTGGCCACCATGCTGGCCGGCCTGCCGCATGTCACCTTGAGGTACGAACAGGACCTGGCCGACCCCGCCGCCCAGCAGGCCACGGCGGACCGGATCTGCGCCCGGCTGGGACTCGCCCCCGCCCCGACCAAATCGGAACACGTCCGCTTCACCCCCAGCCGGCAGGACCAGGCCATCACCAATTTCGCGGCGTTGGCGGAGCTGGTGCGCCCCACCCGGTTCCGTCGCTTCCTCGACGCCGAGAATCCCGGGGAGTCAGGCGGTTCCCAGGTAGGCGCGGCGGACCAGGGGGTGGTCGCGGAGCTCCCTCCCGGTGCCGGAGAGCACGACCCGGCCGGTCTCGATGACATAGGCCCGGTCGGCCAGCTCGAGGGCCCGCCGGGCGTTCTGCTCGACCAGCAGGACGGTGATGCCATCGTCGCGGATGGACGAGATGAGGGCGAACACCTCCTCGACCAACTGCGGCGCCAACCCGAGGGAGGGCTCGTCGAGCAGTAGCAGGCGGGGCCCGGCGATGAGGGCTCGGGCGATGGCCAGCTGCTGTTGTTCCCCCCCGAGAGCTGCCCGGCGGCCAAGCGGCGCCGCTGGCGCAGGATGGGGAATCGCTCCATCATCTCCTCGACCGCGGCTGCCGCCGCCTCCCGGTCCCGACGGGCCCATCCGCCGAGTTGGAGGTTCTCCTCCACCGTTAGCCGGGTCAGGATCTCCCGGCCCTCGGGTACCTGGATCAGGCCCGCCCGCACGATGGCCCGGGGCCGGGCCGAGGTCAGGTCCAGCGATCCCAGCCGGGCCTCACCGCGCCGGGGCCGCAGGAGGCCCGACAGGGTGTTGAGGACCGTCGACTTCCCTGCGCCGTTGGCCCCGATCAGGGCGACGATCTCGCCCTCGGCCACCGCCAGGCTGACGTCGGTCACCGCCTCGACCGCCCCGTAACTCACCGCCAGCTGCTCCACGACGAGCAGGGGTGCGCTGACAAATCCGGGTGTACGCACGGATTTGTCAGCGCACCCCCCGTCCCGAGCCGCGGCGTCCTCCGTGGGAAGGGCATCGGCGTGGGCTCCCACTCCGAGGTACGCCGTCACCACCGCCTCGTCGGCGGCAACGGTGGTAGGCGGCCCCGCCGCGATGCGCCGCCCGAAGTTCAGCACGGTCACGTCGTCACATACCCCGAGCACCAGCTTGATGTCGTGGTCGATCAACACGACCGTCAGGCCCTCGGCCCGCAGCCGGCCCAGCAGTTCCCCGAGCTGGGCCTTCTCGCTGGGATTGAGGCCCGCCGCGGGCTCGTCCAGTAGCAGCAGCCGGGGGCGCAGCGCCAGCGCCCGGGCGATCTCGAGGCGCCGCTGATCGCCGTAGGACAGCGTCGCCGATTGCCGGTCGGCTACCCGCGACGGATCGAGCCCCACCTGGGTCAGGAGCCGGAACGCCTCCTCCTGGCGCGCCTCATCGGGGGCCCGGGGCCGCCGGCTGGGGACCAGGTGGGCCCAACCGTCGCTGCGGCGGTGCACGTGCATCCCCGCCAGCACGTTCTCGAACACCGTCAGGGGCCGGTAGAGGCGGATGTTCTGAAACGTCCGGGCCACCCCTCTCGCGGCTACCTGGTGGGGTCGCAGACCCCCGATCGGCGTGCCATGGAGGAGGATGTCGCCGCGGTCGGGAGCCATTTGCCCCGTGACCAGGTTGACGACGGTGGTCTTTCCCGCCCCGTTGGGCCCGATGAGACCGGCGACGGTACCCTCGGAAACCGAGAGCGAGACCCCGTCGACGGCATTCACCCCGCCGAAATGTTTGTGGACGTCGCGCAGCTCCAGCAGCGCCGTCACGGCGTCGTGGGTTCTGGGGTGGGTTCCCGTCGCGGCCGGGACGGCCATGGCAGCCGGGGCAGCCGGCGTGGCCCGCCCCCCTTCCGGCGGGTGAACAGGCCGTCGGGGCGGAACAGGACAATCGCCATCAGGATGAGCCCGTCCACCACGTCCCGATAGGCCTTGGTGAAGCGCAGCACCTCGGGGAGGATCGTCAACATGACGGCCCCCACGAGGGGCCCGATCACGAAGGCGATGCCGCCCACCACGGCCCAGATCAAGATGGTGATGGCCAGGCTGAAGCTGTAGTCGTTGGAGTCGATGAGGAAGCTGAGGTGGGCGCCCAGCGCCCCGGCGTAGGCGGCGACCATGGCTCCGAGCACGAAGGCGACCATCTTGTAGCGGGCCACGTCGATGCCCTGGGCGGCGGCGGCCAGCGGGTCCTCCCGGATGGCCGCCCAGGCGTGGCCTGTCCTGGTGCCCGTCATCCGCCATCCGAGGAACGCGAGCACCACCAGCGACGCCCAGATGGGCGTGATGCCCGAGGTCACGGTGGCGTGGGGGTTGTTGAGCCCCTGGCCCTTGCCGGTGATCCCCAGGTTCAAGATGAGCCCGAATCGCAGTGCCTCCCCGAAGCCGATGGTGGCGATGGCGAGGAACACCCCTTTCAGCCGCAGCACCGGCAGGCCGATCACGAACGCCACTGCCGCCGCCAGTACCGCCCCCACCGCCATGGCGACTGGCAGGGGCAGGTGGACGCCGGCCAGGGCGGGGCCGCTGGTGGTGGTCCCGCCGGTCAGGATGACCGACGTATAGGCACCAATGGCCATGAACCCGGCGTTGGCCAGCGTCAGCTGGCCCGAGTACAGGGTCAGCCAGATGGACAGGGCCAGCAGACCGTCCACGCCCATCTGGCCGGCCAGCAGCTGGTGGGCGTGGTACCAGGTGAAGGGGTGAAAAAGGAGCTGGGTGAGGAAGGCCAATGCGGCTCAGACTCGCTCGGTGATGGGGCGACCCAACAGCCCGGTGGGCCGCAGGATCAGCATCACGAACAGGGCGATGAACCCGACCGCCCGGACGTCGGTACCCAGCGTGAGGATGGTGATCGACTCCAGTATCCCCAGCGTGAAGCCCCCGATGAAGGTGCCCGGGATGCTGCCCATCCCCCCGAGGACGATCACCGCCAGGCCCCGCAACTCGACCTGGTCCCTTCCGATGTAGGGGCTGATGTCATTGAGCGCCAGGGCGAAACAGATCCCCGCCACCGCGGCCAGGGCGGAACTGGCCACCAGCGTGTAGAGGATGACCCGGTCCACATTTACCCCCATCAGCTGCGCCGCCCGGGGGTTCTCCGCCACCGCCCGCACTGCCCGACCGGCCGGGGTCTTGACCATGATGAAGCCGAGGGCCGCCATGAGGGCCACTGCGAGGACGACAATGGCGATCTTGGTGGCGGGCAGGGTCAGTCCCTCCAGATGCCAGATGCGGCCCGGGACCTTCCCCGGGGGAAACTGGACGTCGTTGGCCCCGTCCCGCCACAGCCACGCCAGCCGGCTACCCGTCTTGGCCTGCTCGACGAGCGCCACCAGGATCAGGGCCAGCCCGATCGTCGAGATCAGCGCCGCGATGGGCGGCGCCCCCCGGCGTCGCAGCGGGCGCAGGGCCACGAACTCGATGACGACGCCCAGCACGCCGCCCGCCACGATGCCGAGGGCCACCGCCGGGAGGAACGGGACCTGGTGCAGGGCGACCAACGAGTAGGTCACCACCGCGCCCAGCATGAAGACCTCGGAGTGGGCCAGGTTGAGAACGTCGAGGAGCCCGAACACCAGGGTGTACCCCAGCGCGAACAGGGCGTATATCGCCCCTATGAAGACGCCGTTCAGCAGCTGCTGAATGGTGTTGCGCACCGGATCTAGGTCAGCTGGGCTTTACCGAGGTCACCAGGGTGAAGCCGCCCTGGCCGTCCATGGCGATGATCCAGACTGTCTGGTGGACGTCGTGGCTCGAGGTGAACTGGAAAGGGCCCAGCGGCGTCTCGATGTTGGTCGTCTCCATGGCGGCGCGGAGCTTGTCGCGGTCGCCGGCCAGGTCGGAGTAGGTGAGGTGGGCCCGCTTGGCGGCGTCCACCAGGATCAGCACGCCGGTGTAGGCCTGGGCTGCGAACTGGTCGGGGTCGGTCCCGTATTTGGCCCGGAAGGCCTTTACGAAATCGGCATTCGAGGGGAAGGTGTTGCCCAGGAACCAGCCGCTGGCGCTCTGGGCTCCCTTGCCGAAGCTGCCCGCCTGCTTGGACACCGAGGCCGAGTTGAAGCCGTTGCCCCCGAGAAACTGGCCCGTGAAACCCTGCTGGCGGGCGGCGGTCATGATCTTGGCCGGGATGCCGCCGAGTGAGGTGATGAAGATCACGTCGGGGTGCTTGGCCACCGCCTGGTTGACGAACTGGGTCAGGTCGGCGTCGTTCTTGCTGAACTGGATGGTGTCGAGCAGCTGGATGCCGACCGCGGCGTCACCAACCGTCTGCTTGACGATGGTGGCGCCGTCGACGGAGAACTTGTCGTCGTTGGGGTACAGCAGCACCCCGGTCTTGGGTTTGGGGTTGGCCGAGGCGACATAGGTCTTCATGTTGTTGGGGATGGCGGTAGCCTCGCCCAGGCTGTCGCGGAAGATGTAGGTGCAGGGGTAGGGGCAGGTCCCCACGATGTTGAGGCCGGTGGTCGACACGGCCAGCATCGGGGTCTTCAGGCTGTTGGCGATGGGGTGGGCCGCGACCGCGGAGTTGGACAGCGTCGGTCCCAGCAGGGCCGCGACCTGGTTGGACTGGATGAGGGTCTGGGTCTGCTGGGCGCTCTGGCCCGGTGTGGAGGCATCATCGACGACGTCAATGGACAAGGTGGCGCCGTTGACTCCTCCCGCGGCGTTGATGGTGTCCTGGGCCAGCTTGACCGCCTGCTGCTGTTGGGGGCCGTAGACGCCGCCACCGCCGGTGAGTGAGAACACGGCGCCCAGCTTCAGGGTGTGGCCCTGGCCGCTGGTGGTGTTGGCGGTCGTGGTTCCGGTGGTGCTGCTGCCCTTGGATCCGCATGCCGCCAGCGCCACGAGGGCCACGACGGCGCCGGCGGTGCCCCACCGGCGGATGCGGGATGTGGTTCGCATGGATGTCCTCCCTGTACCATCACGCGGCATTTCTCCCGGCCCAAAGGGTAGTGGCCCGCTAAGGCCGGCGGACGAACAGCGTCACATCGATCGTGCCGAAGGACGTGGTCGTGGTGGGCGCGTAGGCCGCCAGCACCAGCGGCTTCAACGTGAGGAACGGGCCGCCCTGGGGGTAGTCCTGGTCCGAGGGGTCGGTGACCATCCACAGCCGGCTGACCGTCGCCAACCGGGATTGGAGTTGGGGGGCCGTGACCTCCCGGGCGTAGAGGTCCGACTGGAGCGATGCCTGGCCGCCGGGCGCCAGGGCGACATCGCCGGGAAATGAGCGGCCGGCGGGGAGGGACGCATCGATCACGGTGCGCAGGCCCCCGCCGGCGTAGGCCACCGCGTCACCCGGTTGGGCCTGGGATTGGATGAAGCCCACCACGGCCGGGGTGTTGTCGACCTTGAAGGGCGCCGCCTCGGTCCTGGCCACCCGCTGGCCGCCCAGGACCAGCAGCCCCGCCAGGACGGCGAGGGCGACGACCCGGCCCAGCCCCTTGCCTCCGAGGTGGTCCCTGAGGGCGGCCAGGCCGGCGGCGGCCAGTCCCGCCAGCGCCAGGATGGAGCAGATCACGTAGCGGTCGATGAACACCGGCGTCAGCTGGGCCATGGCCCACAGGCCCAGGGGTGGCAGCGCGAACCCGGCTACCAGGGCGACAACGATGAGCCGGTCGCGGGCTCCACGGGCCCCTCGGCTGGCGATCAGGGCCACCGCCGCCAGGACACCGACGACCTCGAGGCCCAGCCACCCGCTGCTCATGGAGGTGATGGTGGTGCCCAGCACCTGCGGCGTGGGACGGATGAGCCAGCTGATCTGGCCCCGCTCGAAGACCAGCATGACCACCGCGAGGGGCGCCGTGGCGGCTCCGATGATCCACCAGCACCGCTTGAGGGGGGCTGGTACTCGCTGGTGGCGGAGGTGGTAGACGGCGAGCACCGCCCCCGCCAGGGTGGCCACATACAGCACCGCCAACAGGTCGGCGTAGATCAGGGCGACCGTCGCCGCCGCATAGAGGCGGGGTGCCGGTTGGGTGCCGGCGCCGTCGCCTCGCCAGAACAGGGCGATGGTGGAGACGGCGGCCAGCGCCACCGCCAAGGCGTAGGGCCTGGTTTCCTGCCCGTAGTAGACGAGGAAGGGATTGAGGGCGACCAGGAGGCCCAGGGCGAGGCCGGTTTCCCAGCCCCGCCACCGGTGACCCGCCCAGGCCGCCAAGGCGGCCGTGGCCGTGAAGGACATTGCCGAGAACCCCCGGGCCCACGCCGTGCCGTGTCCGAACCACAGCCAGGTGTGGAGGAGCAGGTAGTAGAACCCCGCGTTGGCGTCGTGATGGGGGAGCACCGACACGATCCGCAGGACCGGCCGGGCGGCGACCGACACGCTGATCGCCTCGTCGCGCCAGAGGGGCTTGGTCCCCAGGTGGCGTAGCACCACGAGGGCGGCGACGCCGGCGCTGGTGGCGACGACCGCCGCGAGAGAAACCCGGCCGCCGGGCGCGGTGGGCGGGGCCTGGGGCGCGCCCGAGGCGCCGGGAGTGGGGCGGCGGGCCCCCGCGGTCTGCGCCACGTTGCCCTCGGCGCTCGAAGCGGTGAGCTGGGTGGGTACTGCGGGTTCTGCGGGTCCTGTCGGTTCGGTGGGCTGGGTGGGTTCGGTGGGCGACCGTGACCCGGCCGTGGCGGTCAACGGCGCTCGATGCCGGTGCCGGTATAGGCGCGGTTGGCGACGGCGCCCAGTGGGAGGTCGAGCTCCAGCACGGCCACTGTCCCGGGAACGGCGCCCATGGCCAGGATCTGGCTGCCGGACCTGTCGCCGGGCAGGCGGGCGATGCTCCCCGCCGACCGGGCGGTGGTCCGGGGGGTGACCTGCCAGGCCCGGTCGCCGAGCAGCTCCCGGACGTGGGCGGCCCGGTTGACCAGCGCCTTGAACTCGCCGAAGAGGATGCCGGTCACCAGCACGTACTGCCACCACCACCAGCGCCGGCGCCGCAGGTCGGGCACCGACAGCCGCCACGCGAACAGCGCCTGGATGGGTCCCACGGCGCTGACGTACAACGTCGTGGCCAGGAAGATCGGTGCGACCCATTGCACGTGGAGGCGATGGCGCACCAGCAGCGTGAAGGCCAGGATCGGGATCATCTGGGCCGCCACCCACGGGTATACCTCGCGCCACCCGAGCAGAAACGACGCCCCCAGCCGTTGCCGCACCGTCAACGCCGGCGTCCGCCAGATGCGCCCGGCCTGACGGCGGGACACCTGGTGCCAGCCGTGGGACCAGCGGATGCGCTGCGACCACAGAGCCATCGGTGTGAGGGGCGCCAGTTCCTCGGAGATGAGTTTCGGGTCGACGGCGATGCGGCATCCCTCGAAGACGGCCCGGATCGAGATGTCGATGTCCTCGGTGAGCATGTCGGGATGCATCCGCAGCCGGTTCAGCACCTCGGCCCGCCAGAAGCCATTGCTCCCCCCGAAGATCCCGAAGCTGTGCAGGGCGGCACGCCCCGGGTGGGCCACCGCGTAGATGCCCTCGAACTCGACCGCGACCATGCGGGCCAGCCAGTTGGTCTGGCCGTTGCGCACCACGCTGCGGCCTTGCACCACGTCGACGCCGCCCGCCAGCCAGGCCGCGGCCCGCCGGAAGGCAGTGGCCATAGGACGGTGGTCGGCGTCGAAGATGCCGATGATTTCGCCCTGCACGACCTGGAGGGCGGCGTTGATGTTCTGGGCCTTGGAGGTCGAGTCGCCGACCCGCACCAGGATCAGCCGGGAGTCGGCGGCGGCCAGCTGGGCCAGGTCGTTCTCGATCGGGAGGCGCCAGGGTGTGTTGTAGGCCAGCACCACTTCCAAGCGACCGGGGTAGTCCTGGGCCAGCAGGCTCCTCACGGTGTCGATGACCGTGCCCGTCTCGTTGGGCAGGTAGGCGACGACGATGGCCGAGGCGCGGGGATACGCAGTCAGCTCCCCTCCCGGAGGGGAGGCGGGGCGCAGCGCCATCACCGCTTCCGCGTAGACCGTTAAGGCGGTGACCACGACGGCTCCCAGGACAACCCAGAACCCGAGGCTGCTCACGTCGACGCCCACGACGAGGTACAAGGCGCTGTAGATGAGCATCGGGATGACCCAGGCCAGCACCAGGTTGGCTGACGCCAGCACCCAGGCCTTGGGGCGCGGCGCCAGCTGCAGGTAGCGGCGCCGCAGCCATGACCGCCGGGCCGGCCCGACCGGTCGCGACTTGGGACCGTCATCGGCCCGTTCGTCATGGACCCGCAGGGCTCGCTCGACGCTGGAGCGGTGGGCCCGGCCGATGGCCTCGGTAAGCGCCAGGTCGATCTCGCCCACGCGGTCGGCGGGGTCGACGGGGCCGGTCAAGGTGACCACGCCCGCCCCGACGCAGGGTCGGACGGTGTGGCGGCCGCATTCCACGGTCACCGCGGCCAGGGCCTGCACCAGGTCGCCCACCACGTCGGCCGCCATCCAGGTCCCGGTGAGGGGTAGCAGCAGCAGGCAGTGGCCCTGGTCGGCGTCGAACGCGGCCCACGCCCCCAAGCCAGCCGCGGAGGCGGCCACCAGGTCGAAGACCGTGGTCAGGTGATCCCGACCGGCGGCCTCGGGCACCCGGACCTGGACCACCGCCAGCCAGCCCACCGGTTCGTGTTGTGGAACCGCGCCGATCCGGCGTCCCGCCTCAGCGAGCAGATCAGCCACGTCGACCATGGGTGCTGAGTCTTGGCTCAACAGCGGCCCGATCACGGCCCTCCCGGGCTCATTATGGTCTCCTTGGCGTGAAATCGGTCCCTGGGTGCGGTGCGCTTGACACCAGAGCAGGCGCGATTACGGTAGCGCCAAACCCCGGAGGATCGGTCCATACCGGCCGCTGACACCGAGAGGCGCCAGCCGTCAGATGACGCTGAAACCGGGCGCCAGGGCCCGGCGCCCGGTGAGGGCGAGGAGCAGGGGGGCCGCCCCCGACCCGTGGCCGGCGGCGGCGACCGCCAACTGGAGGCACGCCGCCACCGGTTCGGCCAGCCCCTCGGGCACCGCTCGGTTGCCGAGGGCGGCCAGCAGATCCAGGGTGTGAACCGTCAACTCGAAGGTCCGAGTGGGCAGATAGGCGATCAACAAGGCCCCGCCGAACGGCGTTGCCACCGGCGCGTCATCCGGGGTGGCAGCCACCAGCGCTACCACCCGCTCCGCCAGCGCCTGCACCATGGCCCGCCTGGCCTCGGGATCGGCGCCCAGTGCGGCGCCGGCGTCGCGGCCCCGCTGGGCGATGGCTGCGGGATCAGCGGCGGTCATCTGCCGGGCCCCTTGCAGGTATTCCACCGGGTCCTGGATCGTGATCGCCACCGGCGATCCCGAGGCCGCGGCCAGGTACGTCTCGATGGTGGTCAGGGACCGGCTGGCGTGGCCGACCAGATCCCGCACCGTCCATTCGCCCAGCCCGGGACGATCCCACTGGTCGTCACCGATGGTCGCCACCGCCTCCGCGAACGCCGCCGCCGCCGCCTCGAAGCACCTGCGGACGCCCGCCCTCACCGCGGCAGATCCCGGAGATCGACCACGCTGCCGTTGGCGGGGTCGGTGTCCAGCAACCGCCACATCCGGGCGGCCACATCGGCGGGGTCGGCCAGCTGGCCTCCCTCATACAGATCGAGGAACTTCTGCCGCTGGGGAAAATCGGCCACCGGGGTGGCCCGGATCATTTCCTGCATGCCGGTGTCTACCGTGCCCGGCCCCACCGCCACCACCTCGACGCCGCCCCGCCGCTCCTGCTCGGCGCCCACCGTGCGCACCCACTGGTCGACGGCGGCCTTGGCGGCCCCGTACGACGACCAGCCGGGATACACGGTGCGGGCCGCCCCCGAGGTCAGCATGACCAGCTGGCGCCGCACCCGGCCCAGCGGTGCCGCCGCAACCAGGAACATCTGGCCCAGGGCCTGCGGTGAGGCGCTGTCGAGCAGCACGTTGCGCCGGTACGAGTCGCTGTCCACCTCCGAGGCGAAGCCCATCGGCTCCACCGTCCCCGCCGCGTGCACGAAGACCACCCGGTCGCCGTCGAAGCCCGCCAGCTCGCTGCGGAACGACTCGCCCAACTGTTCCCACGACGAGGGGTCGGCCAGGTCGAGCGCCAGGTGCTCGACTCCCTCGACGGGCCGCCGGCTGATCCCGATTATCCGGGCCGATGGCCACGGCACCGCGGCCACCAGGGCGGCGCCGATACCGCTCGACGCCCCAGAGATCCACACCAACTCCGCCATTGCCGCCTCCTCGAAACTCAGTCGTCGGCCGGCTGCGGCCGGCGCCCACCCAGGAGCCGGAACGCTAACGAGGTCCCCGTCCCGAATGCCAGGTGCCCGCCCCAGTCCTTGGCCAGTGTCTTGGCGTCGTACTTCCAGATCGGCTGGTACAGCTTGGCCAGGGGCAGCACCACATAGCCCGACAGCCACACCAGGGTCCCGAACTTGGCTCCCCGCAGCCGCCGGGGCCCGGTCGAGGCCACGATCACCCCGAACTGGGCACCCCAGAAGATCCCGTACGCCCAGTGGGTGACGTTGTTCATCATCCGGGCCTTACTCGGGGGCAGCTCTTTCTGCAGGAAGCCCTCGTACAACCGCTTTCCCACAATGGCCGGGGCGGGCGCCTTCTCCCACGCATCCAATCCCGCCGAGAACTCCCACGTCAGCGGGTCGTCGGTTCCCCCGCCCGCCCGGTACTGGGCGTAGTTGGCCGCATCCAGGCAGACCGTTCCCACCGCCCCCGCCACGGCGCCCCGGACGATCGCCCCGAGCGGCGTCATCGCTTGCCGGCTCTTACCCATGACGGCCTCCTTTTGCCAGCACCGATTCTGCCTGGAGGCGACGGGCTCAGCACGCCGCGCTTGCCTTTTCCCCCCTCAAGTTGCAAACGACACCTAGCGTGGTGGTCGTGGAGCTGAAACGCGACGGGCAGAGGGTCGTCACCGGTTTCCACCGCCAGGTGTTCGATCTGACCAAAGGGCGGCTGGCGGGGCGGGCGTTCGGGATGCCGGTGGTCAAGCTGACGACGACCGGGCGCAAGTCGGGCCAGCCCCGGGCCACCATGCTCACCACCCCGGTGCACGACGACGGCCGGATCGTGCTGGTCGCCTCCGACGGCGGCGCCGCCGACCACCCCTCGTGGTACCGGAACCTGCGCCGGGATCCCCATGTCACCGCCACCGTCTCCGGGCAGACCCGGCGGATGGTCGCCCGCACCGCCAGCGCCGAGGAGAAGGCGCGACTCTGGCCTCAGATCGTGGGTGCCTACCAGGGCTACGCCGGATATCAGGCCAAGACCAACCGCAACATCCCGGTGGTGATTCTCGAGCCCGAGTGACCGCTACAGGTCGGCGATGGCGTTCCAGTCCACGAACCGGGTGCCGGGCGCCACCAGGCGAGCCAGCAGCCGGAGCCGGTTGCCTCGCACGCCAGGGTCCTCGGCCATGACCAGGACCGCCTCGAAGAAGCCGTTGATCAGGTCGACCAGCGGGGCGAAGGTGGCCGTGAACCGGCTCAGCGTCGTCGCCCCCAGCAGCTCCGCCTCCACGGCCAGGAAGGCCTCCCAGAGCGCCGCTTCCGCGGCGTTGTCGAACAGCGCCGGGTCGACCGGCCCCGACTCGACGCCTTTGGCGATGCGCAGGCTGCGCCGGTAGGCGGTGGCTACGGTGCGGAACTCCTCGTCGGCCAGGAGACGCTCCAGCTCGTCGAGGACGGCGACGCTGGAGGCGGGACTGTCGGCTTTGACGAGGACCGCCCGCACCAGGTCGGGGCGGTGGCCCTCGTCGAGCAGGCGCTGCTCGAGGCGGCGGCGTACGAAATCGAGCAGCTCCTCGGCCGCGGCGTCACTGATGGCGACGGCCTGGTGGCCGGCGGCGGCCGCGAACAGGGCCCGCAGGTCGACCGGGAGCCGGTGTTGCAGCACGATGGCGATCAGGCCCGACGCGGCTCGCCGCAGCCCGTAGGGGTCGGCGCTACCGCTCGGCTGGGCGCCCACCGCGAACAGGGCGGCCAGGGCGTCGGCGCGATCGGCTATGGCCAGTACCGCGCCCACCAACGAGCGGGGCAGCTGGTCACCGGCCTGGCGGGGCAGGGTGTGCTCGAAGATGGCATCGGCCACTTCCTGGGTCTCGCCTTGGCGCCGGGCGTAGATCCGGCCCATCTGGCCGGCCAGGGCGGAGAGCTCGACCACCATTTCCGTTGCCAGATCGGCCTTGGCCAAGAAGGCGGCCCGGTCCAGCGTGCTCCGTGGCTGCGGGTCCAGGCCGAGCTGGTCCGCCAGCCAGTGGGCCAGCTGGGCGGTACGGTCGGCCCGATCGAGCATGCTGCCCGCCCGTTCCTCGAAGGTGAGGGTGGCCAGGCGGGGCCGGAATGCCTCCAGGGGCTTGGTCAGGTCTCGTTCAAAGAAGAAGGCGGCGTCGGCGTAGCGGGCTTGGAGGACGCGTTCGTTACCCTGGCGGACCACTGCGACGTCGATGGGACCGTTGGCGACGGCGATGAAAGCGGGGCGCAGTTCGTTGTCGCGGCTGGTGCTGCGGACCGGGAGGTAGCGCTGGTGTTTCTTCATGACCACGCTCAGCACCTCGGGGGGCAGCGCCAGGAAGCGCTCGTCGAAGTGGCCGAGGAGCACCACCGGGTTCTCGATCAGGTTGGTGACCTCGTCGAGGAGTGACTCCTCGCCCTGCGAATCGATGGCCCCTCCCTCGGCGGCGGCGAGGGTGGTGGCCTGGTCGAGGATGCGGCGGCGGCGGGCGGCGCCGTCGTAGGTGATCCCGTGGTCGGCCATCGCGGTCGGGTAGTCGCCGGCCTGGGCCAGGTCGACCGTCGCCGGGACGTCGTCGCGCAGCACCCGGGTGCGGCGGCCGCTGGCCAGGTCGCCGTAGGCGAAGGGCACCACGGCGTCGCCCAGCAACGCCACCAGCCAGCGCAGCGGGCGGCTGAAGGCGACGGCCGGGCCGGCCCCCCAGTGCATGGTCCGCTCGAAGCGGAGCTCGGCGATCGTCCGGGGCAGCAGTTCGGCCAGTACTTCGGCGGCGGGGCGGCCCGGCTCTACCCGCTCGGCGACGAGGAAGACGTTGCCGCCCTCCTCGACCCGGCCCAGCCGGCCTACCTCGAGGCCCTGCTTGCGGGCGAAGCCCGTCGCGGCGGGCATTGGCCGGCCCTCGGCGTCAAACGCCCGGTCGGCGCGGGGGCCCCGGACCGTCACCGTGCGGTCCGGCTGGCGAGGCGCCACGGACTCTATGGTGGCCACGATGCGGCGGGGGGTCCCGTGGACCTCGATGGCGCCGTGGTCGAGGCGGGCCGTGTCGAGGGCTCGCTCGAGGAGGGTCCGGAACTGGGCGATGGCGGCGTCGACGTCGGCGGCCGGGAGCTCCTCGGCGCCGATCTCGAAGAGGAGGCGTTCTGCTTTTGGCGGCGCGGCGCCGTCGGGGCGGGGCAGCGGCGACGGTTGGGCCTCGTGGCGGCCGAGGGGGTAACCGAGCTCCTCCCGCCGCTCGACCCAGAGCCGGGCCACGTCGTGGGCGAGGCGGCGCATCCGGGCGAAGGCCCGGGCCCGCTCGGTCGTGCCGATGGAACCCCGGGAGTCGAGCACGTTGAAGGTCTGGGAGCACTTGAGGACGTAGTAGTAGGCGGGAAGGGGTAGCCGCTTGCCGAGGAGACTGACCGCCTCGGCCTGGTAGATCTCGAACAGCTGGCGTTGGGCGGCGACGTCGGCCTCGTCGAGGTAGTAGGTGCTCATCTCCAGCTCCGACTGGGCGAATATCTCGCCGTAGCTGACGCCGGGGGCGTACCGGATGTCCTTGAAGTGGTCGACCCCCTGCAGGGCCATCAGGATGCGCTCCAGCCCGTAGGTGATCTCCACGCTCACCGGGTCGAGCGTCAGGCCCCCGGCCGCCTGGAAGTAGGTGAACTGGGTGATCTCCAGGCCGTCCAGCCATACCTCCCAGCCGAGGCCCCACGCCCCGAGGGCGGGGGACTCCCAGTTGTCCTCGACGAAGCGCACGTCGTGGCGGGCGGTGTCGATGCCGAGGGCCCGGAGGCTGCCCAGGTACAGCTCCTGGGAGTCGCCCGGGTCGGGCTTCAGGATCACCTGGAACTGGGTGTGGGTCTGGAGCCGGTTGGGGTTCTCGCCATAGCGGCTGTCGTCGGGGCGGACGCTGGGCTCGACGTAGGCGGTGCGCCACGGTTCGGGGCCGAGGACCCGCAGGAAGGTGGCCGGATTGAGGGTGCCGGCGCCCACCTCGGTATTGAACGGCTGGGCCAGCACCGCCCCGTGCTCGACCCAGTAGGCCGTGAGCCCCAGGATGGCATCTTGCATGGTGAGCACCGGAGCAAGGTACCCGGTGCCTTGATTTGTCTGCGATCCATACCTAGAGTGGCTAGGTATGGATAGCGATCAGGTTCAGGTGAAAGGGCAGTTGGATTTGTTGCTGCTCGGGGTGCTGCGGGACGGGCGCCGGCACGGTTACGCGGTGATCGCAGAGTTGCGCGAGCGGACTTCGGGGACCTTCGACCTGCCGGAGGGCACGGTGTACCCGGCCTTGCACCGGTTGCAGGATGGCGGGCTTTTGACCAGCGATTGGGAGGACGTGGCCGGGCGCCGGCGCCGGGTGTACCGCCTGACCGAGGCGGGCCGGGTGGCGCTGAGCCGGGAGCAGCACCGGTGGCGCAGTTTCTCGGCCGCCGTGGACACCGTGCTCCAGGGCCGGCCGGCGGCCCTCGTGGCCGGGGGACCGGCGTGACCTCGCCTTGGCGCTCCGGCTCCGGGTCCGGCTCCGTCCGCGGTCCGGGTCCGGGTCCGGGGATAGCCCGGTCGAGGACTACCTGGACGACTTGCTGGGCGCGGCCCCGGGGCCGGCGCGGGAGGTCCGGGCGCTCCTGGCGGAGGCCGACGCCCACCTGCGGGATGCCACGGCCGAGGGCACGGCGCGGGGGCTGACGCCATTGGAGGCGGAGCTGGAGGCGGTGGCCCGCTTCGGCCCTGTTCGGTCGCTGGCCGCGGCCGAGGCGCGGCGTCAATCGCTGCCAGTCGTGGTACTGGCCCGTCACATCGTCGCCTCGGGCCTGCTGCTCGGCGCCATCGGGGCCCTGGCCGTCGGGGTGAGCGGGATCGTCACCGCCATCATGGGGGCGATCGGCGGCTCCACCTTTATCGTCCATATCTCGTCGGCCACCCATTTTGCGCCCTCCGACTGTTCCCGTTGGCTGTCGCAGAATCCCGGTGCCCACTCCTGCTACCAGGCGGCGCTGTCCGACTGGAGCGGGGAGGTCGTCGGGTACCGCCTAGCCATCGGGATGCTGGGGCTACTGGCCCTGGGGGTGTTCTTGGTGATGCGGCGCCACTGGTCCCGGCGGCAGCGGTTTGGGACCCTTCCGACCACTGTGGTCGAGGCGGTGGCGCTGACGGTGTTCGGCGGGGCCGGCCTGTGGATGTTGGGCCTCGGGGTCGACTGGGCGGTGCAAGGGCAGAATGGCGCGGGCCAATGGCTGGGTTCCGCGCCGGTGGCGCTGGCCCTGGCCGGGTGGTACGGGTTCCGCCTGCTGAGCGACCTCCGGTCGGTTCCGGCTGGGGGCGCCGCGCCTGCCTAGCCGAGCGGGGCGGCCCGGGCGACCCGGCGGCGCGGGCGGCGGGCCCGCCTCTGAGGCCTAATCGGTGGGGAAGGGTTGGCGGGCCGCGATCATGCGCTGGTAGGCCATCAGCTTGGCCGGGCGGCTGAAGGCGAGCGCCCCCACGATGCGCCCCCCAGACCCGTAGGCGACCACGAAGCGGTCGTCGTCCAGTGAACCGTCGACGACCCTGACCTCGGGCCCGGGACGGCCCACGAACTGGATCTTGGTCTCGTACTGGTCGGACCAGAAGTAGGGAACGGGATCGAAGGGGTCGGAATCCTCACCGTGCAGCAGTGTCAGCGCCGCCGCCCGGCCCTGCTCGGCGGCGTTGGTCCAGTGTTCTACCCGCATGACCTCCTCGAAGAGGGGGTTCTCCCAGCGAGCCACGTCGCCGGCCGCCACCACGCCGGGCACGGGCCCGCCGCCGGAGCGGGCCAGGGCCCGGCACCACCGGTCGCAGACCACGCCGTTGTCCACGTCTAGGCCCGATTCCACCAGCCAGCCGGTTGTGGGCACGACTCCGACGCCGACAACCACGACCCCGGCGGCGACGGCGCTGCCGTCCGCCAGCATCACCGCCGTCACCCGGCCGCCGTCGCCGGCCAGTCCCGTGACCCCGACTCCGGCTTGCAGGCGAACGCCGTGGTCGCGGTGGAGCCGGGCGCACCGCTGCCCTACCACTTCGCCGACGGCCCGGCCCATAGGAATGGGCAACGCCTCCAGGACTGTCACGTCGAGGCCCAACCGGTGGCAGCTGCTGGCCACCTCCGACCCGATGAACCCGGCCCCGACGACGGCCACTCTCGGGCTGTCCTCCAGGCGGCGGCGGATGGCGAGGCAGTCGTCGATGCTGCGCAGTACGAACACACCGTCCAGGTCGGGGAGTCCCGGCCCGGCCCGGGGGTGGGCGCCGGTCGCGATGATCAGGCCGTCGAACGCGACTTCTTCGCCGGACTGAAGGGTAACCGTTTTGGTGTCCGCGTCGAGCGCTGTCGCCGCCGTCGAGAGCCGGAAGTCTGCCGTCTCAGCGGCGCCCAGGGGCAGATCGATTTCGTCTCGCCCTGCCGGGCCGGCCAGGAATTCCTTGGACAGCGGCGGCCGGTCGTAGGGCAGGTGGGGTTCCGCGCCGATAACAGTGACAGCGCCGTCGTAACCCTCTTCCCGGAGTGTCTGGGCGGCTCGCAAGCCGGCCAGCGACGCCCCGACGATGACGATGCGGCCTCGCGGCACGTCAGCGTGGGCCGTCGAGGCGGCCGCGGCTCACTCTTCGATCGAAATGGCGTTGGTCGGGCAGTCCCGGACGGCTTGGTCCACCTTGGGCCGGAGCGCTTCGGGCGGCTCGTCCTGGAGGATGTAGAGGAAATTGTCGTCGCGGACTTCGAACACTTCGGGGGCCACCCCCATGCAGACGGCATTGCTCTTGCACTTGTCGAAATCAACCACCACTCGCATGGGTGGAACGCTACTGCGAGGGGAGGGCGCGGTACTGGTTGGCCGCGACGACGGTGGCCTGGTCGGCCCCGCCAGGGACGGAGTTCCCGTTGTCGACCACGACCTTCACCAGGTAGGGGCCCCGGGTGAAGATGACCTGGGCGGTGCGATTGACCGAGGTCGGGCCGAGGCCGACGGCACCGGCGACGCCGGCCACCGGGAACCTGGGGGGAGCAACGGGCTTGCCGGTGGCCGCCGCGATCAACCGCTGGCTGTAGGCGATAGCTCCGGGCGCGGTCCGGAACTGCAGGACCGTCAGCGACACGAACCCGGCGTGGGTGGTGTTGCTCCAGATCTGGCGAGATCCGTTGCGGTACCCGTCCTTGGTCAAGACCGCAGTGGCGTCGGTGGTCCCGTCTTCGACGGCGGCGGTGGCCAGGGTGATCGGAGCCGGCGGGGTACCTGGATGCTGGAGGATGTAGCCGGTACCCGGGATGGCCTGCAGGATGAGAGTCCGGGCCGCGGGTGCCGAGGCCGCCGAGGGGACGATCACCGGAGCCGTCGCCGGCGACTTGTTGATGCGTTGCCAGACCACCAAGCCCCCCGCGGCCAGCCCACCCAGGATCACCAGGGCCATCACGGCCTTGAGGAAGCGCGGGCCCGATTTACCGCTACGCGACCGCCGTCCGTCGCCGGGCACGATGTGCCCCGTCGGTAAGCCGGGGGAGGCCCCGAGGTGGCCCCCCAGGGGGCGGGTCGAGGACGAGCCCCGGGGGCGCTTGGGCGCCTTCGCAGCTTTGGAATCCCTGGGTGCTCTGGATGCCTTGGGTTCCTTTGGTCCCGTGCCCACTTTTTGGGCTTTGGGAGCGTTGACGACCGGGGCTCCCGTGGCGACTGCGGTGGGCGGGGCCGCGATCGATTCCATTGACCCCGGCACCGGCGGCTCGGTTTCCGGCAATGGCCAGGCGGCTTGGAAGTCCTGGCTCCTCCGGGCCGTTTCCTTGGCCAACAGGCCGCCCATCTGGGCGAGAAGATCCGGGGAGAGGTCCCTGTTGGGAGCCGGCGGGGGGACGGGTGGCGCCGGCGCGGCGGCGTTGCCCAGGTCCGCCGACCGCACGTGGGCGGCGGCCTCCTGGACGACCATCAGGTCGGCGACGCGGTCCAAGATGACCGGCCGCCGATCCCCCGCCTCCTCCAGGGACTTGACCAGCTCCAGCTGGGCCCGGTCAAGGCTGGGGAGGTCGGCCAGCACCTCGGCGACGTTGAGATTGCGGTAGCCGTCGGGCACGCTGACGGGGGGTGGCGGAGCAGTCGCCCTTCTCGATCTCACCAGAGAGGTATCGGCGGCAGGCTCTCGCGACCTGAGCGGGCCCCGCGCGTGCCACCCTGTTCAACGCCATGATCGGGCCCGACGACCCGCAACGCCGGATCGAGCTCCGACCGGAATTCATCGACGACCGCGGCGGGCGCCACTTCCTGATCGGGATGGATGGCCGGTGGCTGGCCCGCCTGGTCGCGGCGCAGGACAGCAACGACCTGCGGCTGGCGGTTGACGACGAGGGCGCCGTCATGGGCGTCGAGTGGCGATCTCTGCTGTTGGCGGTCATCGGGATGGCTCGCGCCGAGCACCGCTCCCCGGTCATGGTCCCGGTGGGCTCGCCACTGCTGCTCCGCCACGTGGCCCGGGGGGTCGGCTTTGTGGGACCACTGCGGGGGGCGCTGTCCCTCACCGTCGATCCTCGGGGGCTTCAGCCGGTGCCACCTCGGTCAGGCTCGCTCGAGGACCGGTTCCTCTCGGACCTGGAGTTGTTCCTCCCCGCCATGACCGTTGCCGCCGCCAAGCGACCCGCCGGTTGGTTGCGCTCGGCGCTGCGCAGCGCCTCGTCGGGGGTGACGGGCACCATCCATCTCACTGTCAGCGACGGGTCCCGCGTCAAGCCGCTGTGGGTCGCGGTCCCCCTCAACGACGACGTCATGGCGGAGTGTGTGGCCATGGCCGTCGACACTGCCATGGCGATCCGGCGGCGGTTCCACCCCCATGCCGACAAGGTGAGGATGTTCTTCGACCAGTCCATCCCCGGTCTGCGCAGCGGCGATATCGCGGGCTTGGCGGAGGCCTATGTGCGCGATGTTCACCTCAACCCGGCGTTCGCCCTGGCCCGCCAGCTGGAGGTCCTGGACCGCCAACGGCACGAGCGTCATGCGACCCGGTCGCCGGAACAGGCGGCCCATCGGGGCCCCGTCACGGTGCTGCCCCCCCTAACCCGTGTCGACTCGGTCGTTGCCCATGAGCTCTGGCACCAGATCGAATTCGGCTACGAGAGCGGCCAGTACCGTAACAGCGTCGAATTCCGCCGAGTTGTGGGTGGCTACTTCGGGGTGGACACCCTGGAGCACGTCCTCAAGGGCGGGTCGGCCCAAGCGGCGCCGGAATGGCAGGTGGCCCGGGCCCGGCTGGCGGCCGAGGTCTCGAACTACGCGACCACCAACCCCAAGGAGGCGACCGCGGAGTTGTTCACCCAATGGTGGTGTACCCGCGCCGACCCCCCGCCAGCGGCCCGGTTCTTCGGCGAGGTCATGGAGCGCTTCTTCCCGCGGGCCTCGCTAGGGGGCTGATGACCAGTCGTGGCGGCACAGGTCAAAGGCGAGCGCCACGATCTCCTTGCCCACCGCCGCCCCCTCGTCGTCGGTGAGCATGGTGCGGGTCATGGGTGTCGCGCCCAGCCGGGTGAGCAACGCTTGGACCCGGGGCCGGAGGTCGCCGGCCACGTCATCGATCACCACTTGGCTGAGACCGTTGAGGTAGGCGCGGTTGATGCGCTGCTGGATGGCCCCAGGCATCTCGGCCATGGTGGACACCGATTGCCGGAAGAGTTCCGCGGCCGGGGAAAGGTCCATGGGCCGACGGTAGTGCCGGGCGTAGCGTGATAGCGGTGAGCGACACGGAACAGTCGACGTTGTACGAACGAGTCGGCGGGACCCCATGGTTCACCGATCTGGTGGCCCGCTTCTACCGGGCGGTGGCGTCGGACCCGGTGCTGCGGCCCTTGTATCCCGAGGACCTCGAAGGACCACGGCAGCGGCTGACCGGATTCCTGATCCAGTACTGGGGAGGACCGGCGGATTACAGCGCCCAGCGCGGTCATCCCCGGCTGCGGATGCGCCATTTTCCCTTTGCGATTGGCCCCGCCGAGCGTGATGCCTGGTTCCGGCTGATGCGCGACGCGGTGCGCGACGCCGGAGCCGCGCCCGGCGACGAGGCGGAACTTCTCGCCTATTTCGAGCACACCACCAACTTCTTGGTCAATCACGAGTAGTCCGACCGTGCCGGAATCCGCCCCCGCCGAGGCATCGTCCGAGGCCGCTCTCTACGGAGTGGTGCCGGAGCAGTTCATCGCGGCCCGCGATGCCCTGGCCAAGCGGTTGCGCTCCGAGGGCAACCAGGCGGGCGCGGCCCGGGTGGCCAAGCGGCGCCGGCCCCCTCTTACCGCGTGGGCCCTCAACCAGGTGGCCCGGGAGGCACCGGATCTCCTCGAGGCGCTGCATCAGGCCGGGGCCCGGCTGCGCGCCGCCATGGAGCAGGCCTTGCAGGGCGACGCCTCACAGCTCCGACCGGCGAGAGCCGAGGAGCGCACGGCTGTCGATGCAGTCGTGGCCGACGCCGTGAGTCGGCTGGAGGGCGGCGGCTACACCGCCACCGGCGTCATGGGCCAGCGCCTGGCGGCGACCTTGCGGGCCGCGATCGTGGACGAGTCGGTGGCCGCCCTGCTCGGCCAAGGGATGCTCGACGGCGACCGCGAGGCACCGGGATTCGGGATCGACGCCCTCACAGTCCCGCAGTCGAAGTCGCAGCCGTCGGCGGAGGAGCCGGAGCTGTCGGCGGGGGAGCCGGAGCCGGTCCCGCCCGACGAGCGGCCCGACCACGATGCCCACGGCAAGCGCAGCGAGGCCGACCGCCAGCGGATCCGCCGCCTGATCGAACGGCGCCACCAGGTCCGCCTTGAGGCGCAGCGCCTGGCCGCGGAGGGGGCCGCCATGGCCGCCGACGCCGACCGTCTGGCGGCCGAGGGGGCAAAACTGGCGGCTCAGGCCCAGGTCGTCCTGGAGCGCTCCGCCGACGCCCGGCGACGGGCGGACAAGGTACTCGGAGCCGCGGCCGTCCAACAGGCGGAGGCGGACTCGTTGGCCCATCAACTGGCTGAGGCGGGCGCCGCCGTCGGAGACCTAAACGGGATAGCGGTTGGTTTCCAGCCAGGGGCGGGTCCGCCTCCCTCTTCGGTCGCGTAAATTTGGTGGCGGGCCCACCGGGGGGTACCGGTAGCGTGGGCCGCAATGTCGTCCACCTACGCCATCGAGGCCACCGAACTGCAGAAGCGCTACGGCGACAGCCTGGCCCTGGCGGGCGTCGATCTGGCGGTCGCCACCGGATCGGTCTGTGGCTTGCTCGGCCCCAACGGGGCCGGGAAGACGACGGCAGTGCGGATTCTCACGACTCTCTCCCGACCCGACGGTGGCCGGGCCCGGGTGGCGGGCTTCGACGTCGAGAAGGATCCCCAGGAGGTCCGGCGCCGCATCGGCTTGGCGGCCCAGGACGCCACCGTGGACGGCCTGCTTTCCGGGCTCGAAAACCTGGTCATGATCGGCGAGCTCCACCATCTCGGACGGGCCACGTCCCGTCGGCGGGGCAGGGAGCTTCTGGAGCAGTTCTCCTTGATGGACGCGGGCGACAAGTTGGCCAAGGAGTATTCGGGTGGCATGCGGCGGCGCCTGGACTTGGCGGCGACGCTGGTCGCAGGGCCGGAGGTGCTGTTCCTCGACGAGCCCACTACCGGCCTCGACCCCCGGGGACGCAACGAGCTG
The DNA here is from genome assembly GCA_963791545.1 of uncultured Actinomycetota bacterium. Taxonomy (GTDB): domain Bacteria; phylum Actinomycetota; class Acidimicrobiia; order Acidimicrobiales; family Palsa-688; genus JALYXV01. The sequence goes on along the minus strand of CAWBSR010000004.1, from coordinate 21,340 downwards.
TGGGCCGTCCTGGACACCCTCGTTGACGGTGGCACCACCGTGTTGTTGACCACCCAGTACCTGGAGGAGGCGGAGCGGCTGGCCGACGACATCGTGGTGATCGACCACGGCCGGGTGATCGCCCGCGGCGACGCCCGCCAGCTGAAACGCCAGATCGGCGGCGACCAGTTGGTGGTCGTCCCCGTCCACCCCTCCGACCTGGCCCGGGTGGCGGAGCTGGTGGAGCGGATTGTCGGGGTGCGGGCCGGCGTCGACCCGGCCACCCGTCGGGTAACCGCTCCTGCCGCGGCGGGGGCGTCCGCCATTGCCGCGGTGGCGACCGAGTTGGTGTCGGCAGGGATCGACGTCGAGGACCTGGGACTGCACCAGCCCACCCTCGACGACGTCTTCCTGACCCTGACCAGCGACAGTCGGCCCACCCCAGGAGAAGATCCGGCTCTGGAAGAGGCCCTGAGATGACGACGACGGCTCCCGCCCCCATCACCCCCGCGGTTGCGCTGCCCCCGGCCGACGCCAGGCACGGCTCCCCGCTCCGTGATGTCTGGGTGGTCGCCCGCCGGGGCCTGTTGCACATGCGCCGGGAACCCGAGGTCCTGGCCGACGCCACCATCCAGCCGATCATGTTCGTGCTGCTGTTCGCCTACGTCTTCGGCGGCGCCATCCAGGTCCCCGGAGGCGGCAGCTACCGGGAGTTCCTCATCGGCGGCATCTTCGCGCAGACGATCGTCTTCGGCGGGACCTTCGGGGTGGCCATGGCCATTGCCGCCGATCGTAACAACGGTGCCATGGATCGCTTCCGGTCCCTCCCCATGGCACGGGGCGCGGTGCTGGGCGGCCATGCCCTGGCCAACCTCCTGAAGACCCTCCTGCCCATGGCGTTCATGTCCGTCTGCGGCCTGATCGTGGGCTGGCGGATCCACACCGACGTCTGGCACGCCGCCGCCGCCTATGGGCTGTTGGTGATGTTCGCCTTCGCCATGATCTGGATCGGGGTGCTGCTCGGCAGTTCCCTGTCCACGCCCCAGGCGGTCCAGGGCGTCGCCTTCGTGGCGATCTTTCCCCTCACCTTCGTCGCCAGCACCTTCGTGCCCACCTCCACCCTCCCCGGCGTGCTCAAGACCTTCGCCGAGTGGAATCCCGTGACCTCACTGGCGGGCGGCCTGCGGACCCTGTTCGGCAATCCCGGAGGCCACGCGGGGCCACATGCGCCGTGGTCGCTCCAGCACCCGGTCGCCTACACCCTGATCGCGTCGGCCGTAATCATCGTGATCTGCGCCCCTATCGCGGTGCGCCGCTTCCAGCACTCCATCAGCGACTGAGGTCACCGCGGCCCCGGGCGGCCGGGATAGTGCAACCGGCGACCCAGGTCACGGCGACGGCCCTGTTCCCGCTGACACCAGGGATCACCGAGCGCCCCTTAGGCTCCAACGGTGACGTGGTGGGCAGTACGGTGCGCGGCTCGGGCCGCGGTCGCCCTGGTTCCCGTCCTGACCCTGGGTCTGGCCGGTTGCGGCCACTCCCCGGCCCCGCCGGTCGGGTTGCCGTGCCACGCGGTGGCAGGTACCGCCACTTACGACCTCGACGGCGACCAGGCCGCCAACGCAGCCACCATCGCCGCGGTCGGCAAGCGGCTCGGCCTTCCCGACCACGCCGTCACGGTGGCGTTGGCGACCGCCCTCCAGGAGTCGAAGCTGTACAACCTCCCTTACGGGGACCTCGACTCGCTGGGATTGTTCCAGCAACGCCCCTCGCAGGGATGGGGTACCAAGCAGCAGGTGATGACGCCCCGGTACGCGGCCGAGGCCTTCTTCACCCACCTGGCCCGAGTCCCCAAGTGGGAGACACTGGCGGTGGCCGACGCGGCCCAGGCGGTCCAGCACAGCGCGGCGGGGGACGCCTACGCCCAATGGGAGGGCGAGGCCCGGGTGCTGGCCCAGGCCCTGACCGGCGAACTCCCGGCCGCCTTCGCCTGCCAACTCCGGGAAAAGCCGCTCCCACCTGCACCTCAGCTCATGTCCGCGGAGCTATCGGCCGACATCGGCTCTCCGGCTCTCGGTGCCGCGCTCGACGGGGCCCGGGGCTGGCAGGTGGCTGGCTGGCTGATCGCCCACGCGGGCCCCTACGGGGTGGCGACGGTCACGTTCGGCGGCCTGCGGTGGACGGGCCACACTGGCAAGTGGACCGCCCACGCCCCCGTCACCAACACCGTGGAGGTCAACCGGTGAGCAACATCGAGGAGTGGGTCGTCACCTCCTACACCCTGATTGCTCCCAGGATCCTGGCCCGCCGCGTCCTCGAGGCCGGCCGGGCGCCGGAATAGCGTGGAGCGGTCCCGCTCAGGTCAACCGTGACCGGGCCCGAAAACGGCTGCAGCTTGCGCAGGTAGGTATCGGCGAAGCGGGTGGCGGCGTCGTGGTCGAACTGCCGGTGGCGGTAGCGCAGCACCAGGTGGAGCCGGCCCGCCATCGTGGCCGCCCCGATCGTGAGCCCGAGCGGCATCCGGGCCGGGGGCGAGAACCACAGCTCGTTCGCCTCGCCACCGTCAGGCCCAGCCCCGAACGACGGGGGGGTATCGACCCGGCCCAGGTTGGAGAGCATGGCGGTGTCGACGAGGCGGTTGCCGGTCAGCGGCAGCGCCATCACCAGGACCCGTTTGGCCCACAGGGGCAGCAAACGGGTCTGGCCCAGCAGCTCGATGAACGCGGTGCCCATCCCGAACTGCTTCTTGCGCCTGGTCTGGGCGGCAACGGCGCGGAGGGCGCCGTCGGGGGTCCGCCGATCGCGGATCGTCGTGGAGATCCGGGCAGGCAGCGAGAAGTTGCCCACGATCTCCTCCCGCCATTCCTTGGGCCGGAGGTTGGCGGGGACCAGCACGCCGATGCGCCGGCACGCGGTGCCGTGCTCGGCGTTCCAGTCGGCGATGGCCAGGTGCAGCGCGGTCACCAGGACGTCGTTGACCGTGGCCGGCTTAGCCCCTTCCAGGATCGCCTGGGTCTGTTCCTTTGTCAGGCGGGAGTGCACGAACCCGTACCCCCCCTCCTGGTCGTCGGCACCGTCGCCGGCCACCCGCGCCGGGGGGGCCACCAGGTCCCGCAACCGGGACACCAACTCCAACTGGCGCCGCATCCGCATCGAGAAGGTCGCCTGGCCGCGCAGTGCCGAGATGTTCCGGGTCGCTTCAAAATCCAGCTCCGGAATGGGATCGGGGGCTCCGGCGTAGGCCCGGGCGATGGAGCGCAGCACGCGCATGGACCCGAAACCGTCCATGGCGGCGTGGTTGACGTTGAGCATCACCATGTCGCCATCGGGATGATGGGCCAGCACAAGGCGCAACGGCGGCGACTCGATCAGCGGCGGGGAGATGCTCTGCAGGTCGGCCCGGACATCGGCCAGTGACTTGTCGTCGGGGCAGTCGATCACCCGCAGCGGGTCCAGCCGGGCGCTGGGGTCGATGACCCAGCTGTCCAGCCGGGCCCGAAGCCGCGACGCCTTCTTGTGGGCCCGGGCCATGGGATGGCGGCGCAGGGCGGCGCTGATGGCGTCGCGGAGGCGGGTCTCATCCAGGTGGCCATTGATCCGCACTTCCAGCTGCACGCTCCACGGCGCGGTCGGAACGTCGAGCAGGTGCACCGCTTGGTCGATCACGCTGAACGGGACCGTCGTCGGGGCTCCCGGCGGGCGCCCCATCAGGCGACCACACCACCGACGCGGTGGGTGAACCACCGCACCACATCACCGATCAGCATCGCGACATTGTGCTGAATGCTGCTGTCTGGGGCACCGAATGAGGTCCTTTCGGAGCGCGGTTGTTGCCTCTATTCTTCGGAGCAGACGCCTGTTTGGATCTTAGGATGGCGGTCATCGGCGCCATCGATCCCATCGCCCGGCCAGCTCGCTTGCACCACGTCCGGCCCGACCAGCTGTCCGCCGACACCGCCCAGACGGCAAGCATGCGGCGCCTCGAGGCCATCGCCGGCAAGACGGTGGGTTCCGCGGAACTGTGGATGGGCGAAACCCATCTGGCTCCGGCCACCCGCTCCGCCGATCATCACCACGGGGCCACCGAGACCGCCATCTTCGTGCTGTCGGGGCGGCCCCGGTTCGTCTTCTTCGAGGACGGGGCCGAAGTGGCGATCGACACCTCTCCCGGTGACTACGTGTTCGTGCCTCCTTGGGTGCCCCACCGTGAAGAGAACCCGTCCCCCGACACCGAGGCGGTGGTCGTCATCGCCCGCAGCTCCCAGGAGGCTGTGGTCGTCAACCTCTAGGGCCCACTACGGCTGGTTGACCAGCAGCACGTGGATGGCGACCGAGCGGGCACTCGGGCCACCGTGGAAGGGGGAGAAGACCACGTCGCCACTGCCGGCGCACGGGATCGTGATCGAGGTCGGGAGGGCCACCGTCGCGTAGGTCGAGAAATCGGCCAGGTGCACGGTGTGGGGAACGGGGCGGCGCAGCCTCATATCGACGCTGATCCGGCTGGTGCGGCCCGTGAATCCGCTGGGCTGCAGGTCGAGGCCTCGGGCCACCTCCAGGGTCTGACCCGCCGCCGGATGGCCGAGCGCGCCCGGCCGCGGCGTGGCGCCGCAGGCCATCTTGATGGTGGCGTCCTTGAGGCTCCCGTTGACGAACCCGTTGAAGATCTGGCCGGGCCGGATGGGGTCGCCCGACGTCTGAGCGCCTGCCGATCCGACCGCCACCATTACCGCTATGGCCACCGACACTGCGAAGAGAGACGACCTGCGCATCCATTACTCCTCTGATAGGGCTTTTGTCCGGTAAACGGATGAGGGGCCGAGTACCGCGACAAGTCCGCGGACATTGTTCGGCGGTCACGTGAGCTCGGCCGCCAGCAGGTCCATCAACAGCCCGTCGTGCCAGGTGCCGTCGGGACCGCGCTCGTATTGGCGCATCAGTCCCACGCGACGAAAGCCCACCCGCTGGTAGCAGCGGATGGCCCGTTCGTTGCCGGCCGCCGGGTCGATCGTCAGCCGGTGGTGGCCCACCTGGAGCAACAGGTAGCGGCACAGGGTTCGCACGGCGTCGCTCCCGAGGCCGAGGCCCTGATCGGCGTCGCCCAGCGCGATGTCCATCGAGGCGTGCCGGTACTGGGGGTCGCTTTCCTCCCAGTACTGGATATAGCCGACGATCGCCCCGAGGTGCTGCACGACGAAGGGGTGGATGTCGTCGTCGCCCAGGTCCTCGGCGAAGCGGTCGGCGTCGTACTCACCCCACCACCGGACGACCGCCGGCCCCCGAAGGATGCCGGCAACGGCCGGGAGGTCCTCGGAGGTGAATGTACGGACGACGACGCGCTCACCGTGGAGGTATTGGCCCATACCGCCCAGCGTGGACCACGCGACGCGGTGGCGGGCGCGGCGGGGGGCCTTTTCCCCATCATCTGCTGGTCAGAGGATGAAGAGCATCTCCTGGTAGGTCGGGAGGGGCCACAGGTCGTCGGCGATCAGGGCTTCCAGTTCGTCGGCGGCGGCCCGTACCGAGGCCATGGCGGGCAGCAGGCCCTCGCCGGCGTGGCGGGCCTCGGCCTCGGGCGTGTCGTGTTGGTCCTTCGCGAGTTGGTCGCGCAGGGCGACGATGCCGGCTCGCAGGCCCTTGAGGGAGGCCGACACCTCGTCGAGGGTCGACGTGTCGACCTGGAGACCGACCGTCTTCAGGCTTGCGATGTTGGTGGCCAGTTCCGTCTGGTACCGCAGGGCGGCCGGGAGGATCACGGTGTTGCCGATTTCCAGGGTCAAGCGGGCCTCGACACCGACGCTCAGGACGTACTGCTCCAACGCCACGTCATAGCGGCTGTGCATCTCGCGGGGGCTGAACACGCCGTAATTGCTGAAGAGGGCGATGGACTCGTCGGCGATGAGCTCGGGCAGGGCGTCGAGGGTCGTGCGCAGGTTGGGCAAGCCCCGGGCCGCGGCCTCGGTCTGCCACTCGTCGGTGTAGCCGTCGCCGTTGTAGACGACCTTCCCGTGGACGGTGATGATCTCTTCGAGGACCTTCTGGATGGCCTCGTTGAACTCGTCGCCCTCCTTCAGGCTCTCTTCGATCTCGGTGGCGATGTAGTCGAGGGCCTCGGCCAGGATCGTGTTGATCGTCACCATGGGCCCTGCGATGGATTGCAGCGACCCCGGGGCGCGGAACTCGAAGCGGTTGCCGGTGAAGGCGAAGGGGCTGGTCCGGTTGCGGTCGCCGGGGTCGGTAGGGAGCTTGGGGAGCGTGTCGACGCCGATTTCGAGAATGCCCTTGTGCTTCGACGACTTGGCGCCACCCTTGGCGATCTGGTCGAAGATATCGGTGAGCTGTTCACCGAGGAAAATGGAAATTATCGCCGGCGGCGCTTCGTTGGCCCCGAGGCGATGGTCGTTGGTGGCCGAGGCGACCGACGCCCGGAGCAGGCCGCCGAACTTGTGGACGGCGCGGATCACGGCGCCGCAGAAGACGAGGAACTGGGCATTGTCGTGGGGCGTGTCGCCGGGGAGCAGCAGGTTGCCCTCGGTGGCGTTGCCGACCGAGAAGTTGACGTGCTTGCCCGAGCCGTTGATGCCCTCGAACGGCTTCTCGTGGAAGAGGCACTCCATGCCGTGTTTCTGGGCCACCCGCTTCATGATCACCATCAACAACTGCTGGTGGTCGGCGGCCACGTTGGACCGCTCGAACATGGGCGCCAGCTCGAACTGGCCCGGGGCCACCTCGTTGTGGCGGGTCTTGGCGGGGATGCCCAGCTTGAACAGCTCCCGCTCCGCGTCGAACATGAACGCCAGCACCCGTTCGGGGATGGCGCCGAAGTAGTGGTCGTCGAACTCCTGGCCCTTGGGCGCCTTGGCGCCGAAAAGGGTGCGGCCCGAGTTCAGGAGGTCGGGACGGGCGAGGAAAAAGGCGCGGTCAATGAGGAAGTACTCCTGTTCCGCGCCCGCGAACGACACCACGGCGTCGGGCCGGGCGTGGCCGAACAACTTGAGGACCCGCGCCGCCTGGGCCGCCATGGCCTGCTGGGAGCGCAGCAGCGGCGTTTTGTGGTCGAGCGCCTCACCGGTCATCGACAAGAACACCGTCGGGATGCACAGGGTGTTGCCGTTGGGGTTCTCCAGGATGTAGGCGGGGCTGGTGACGTCCCAGCCGGTATAGCCCCGCGCCTCGAAGGTGGTCCGCAGGCCCCCGCTCGGGAAACTGGAGGCGTCGGGCTCGCCCTGGGTCAGGGTCTTGCCCTGGAACTCGGCGATCGAGGAGCCGTCGCCGCCCGGCTCGAGGAAGCTGTCGTGCTTCTCGGCGGTGAGGCCGGTCAGGGGATAAAAGACGTGGGCATAGTGGGTGGCGCCCTTCTCCATGGCCCAGTCCTTCATGGCCGCGGCCACGATGTCGGCCACGCCCGGGTCGAGGGGCTTGGAGTGCTCGATGGTCGCCATCACCGACTTGAAGATTGTCTTGGGCAGCCGTTGCTGCATCACGGTCTTGGTGAACACGTTGGCCCCGAAGATCTCCCCGGGCGCTTCCGGCGGGGGGAAAAACCGGCCGGCCGGTTGGCGGCGTTGACAACGTCGATGGCCTTTATCCGGGCCTTGCTACCAGTCATGCTCGCTCCTCTTGAGAAACCCCTGATGAGATCGGTGCGCACGGTAGGAGAGGCGCGTGTCGGCAGCGTTTCGGGGCGGTGAACGCTGCGCCGCACCTACCCTGGGGGAGCCATGCGAAAGTTCATCATCATGGGGATCCAGGGCAGCGGCAAGGGCACCCAGGCCAAGCTGCTGGCTTCGGATCTCGACCTCGAGCACATCAGTGTCGGCGACATCTTCCGGTGGAATGTCCAGCACCACACCAAGCTCGGGGCCCAGGTCAAGCGGATCATGGCGGGCGGCCACCTGGTTGACGACGACCTCGTCGAGTCCGTGGTACAGGACCGGCTGGCGTCCCACGACTGGAACTTCGGCTTCATCGTGGACGGGTTCCCCCGCAATCCGCGCCAGGCCGAGTTCTTCCTGGAGAGCTACGACATCGACGGGGTCATCAACCTCCACCTCCCCGACGACGAGGTGCAGCGGCGGGTGCTGGCCCGCCGGCTGTGCTCCCAGTGCGGGTTGGACTACAACCTGATGGCCCACCGGCCCCAGACCGAAGGCGTCTGCGACGTGTGCGGGGGCAGCCTGGTGATTCGGTCCGACGACAATCCCGAGGCGCTGGCCCAGCGGTTGGCGGACTATCACCAGCAGACCCGGCCGTTGATCGAGATCTTCCAGCGCAAGGAGTACGTGGCAACCGTTGACGCCACCCGACCGGTGGCCGAGGTCCAGGCCGCCATCCGTCAGCGTTTCCAGCTGCCGGGGCCAGCGGGGCCGGCGGGGTCCCCGACGGCCTGAAAGGACGGGGTATGCGGGAGATCACGGCGATAGCCACGCAATTGCCAGTTTGAACCGGTCATGCCGCCTTGGTAGCTGACGAAAAGGGTCATTCCGGGGCAGCGCTGCCGGACCGGCTCCAGTCCTTGGGGCCTCCGGCCGATGAAGCGGGAACGACGTCAGGCTCTGATGGTGCCCGGGAGGCAGTACCTGTGCTTCAAACGAAGGAACGGAGGGCCCTGACCGAGAAGGACGCCGTTTCCTCTCCGCTCGTCCTCGTCGTCGACGACGATCCCGCCATCCGCTACCTGATCTCCCTCATATTGAAGAAGAAGGGCTGCCGGGTCCTGCAAGCGGCCGATGCCGCCTCTGCTCTCGCCATGTGCGATCCCAATGACCTCGATTGCGCCTTGGTCGACGTGGGTCTCCCAGGACCGGGAATGGACGGCCTGGGGCTGCTCCGGGCGATCAATGACCGCCTCGGTGAGCGCTACATGCCAGTGGTGCTGGTGACCGGACGATCGCTCGCCACCGATGTCGCCACCGGGCTCCGGCTCGGGGCCACGGACTATCTGCGGAAGCCCTTCGAGACCTCCGAGCTCTGGGCCCGCGTGGAGTCGGCGCTCAAGATAAAGCGGCTGCAGGATCAGCTTCGGGAACGAAATCTCGAGCTGGCCCGGCTCAGCCGCACCGACCCCGTCACCGGGATCTTCAACCGACGTCAACTCGACGAGGACCTGGAGGGGCTGTGCCAGGCGGCCCGCCGGGATTGGGGGGTCGTCGCCGCCTTGGTGATCGATGTCGACCACTTTAAGAGCGTCAATGATCGCCACGGACATCAAAACGGCGATCACGTCCTTCGGGCCGTCGCCCAGCGCATCCAAGGAGCGGTGCGAACCGCCGACATCGTCGGGCGTTGGGGCGGCGACGAATTCGTCGTCCTGCTCCCGCGAACCGATTATCCCGACGCGGTAGTGGTGGCCGAGCGTCTTCGGGCTGCGGTGGCCGATCAACCCATTTTCCTCGCCGACGCCGCCGCGATTTCGCTAACGGTGAGCATCGGCGTGGCCGCCCAAACAAGCCCGGATCCCGATGAGCTACTGGGCCTGGCTGACCACTGCCTCTATCAGGCCAAATCGGCTGGGCGGGGACGGGTCGGGGGGGCCTGACGGAGGCGGTACGACAACCCTCCATGGCAGGCTCGGCCCACCCGGCCGGGCGCGGCCGTCGATCAGGTGGGGCTGTCTAGCCTGGGGGCGATGCTGACCCTGGCGCCGATGCCGACGGCCTTCGGCCGTGGGTTCGCGGGGGCACGGGCGGGCTACCGGCTGGCCGGCCACGATCTGAGCCGGCCGGTCCTGGCCGCAGCGGCCCTGGCGCTGGCCCTAGTCGTCGTCGTGCCCCGACCGTCGTGGCACTGGGCCCGACTGGGGGTGACCGCGGTCCATGAGAGCGGCCACGCCATCGTCGCCCTGCTGGTCGGTCGCAAGGTGACGGCGATCCACCTCCGCCGCGACTCGTCGGGGGTCACCTTCCACTACGGTCCGGGCGGCCGGGTGCGAAACGTCCTCACCGCCGCCGCCGGCTATCCCGCTCCGGGCGCCCTGGGGCTGGCCGGCGCCTGGTTGGTGGCCCGGCGGGAACCCCGCATCTGGCTGAGCGTCCTGCTGGTGCTCGGCGTCATCAACGTGGTCTTGTGGATCCGCAACCTGTACGGCGTGGTGGTGGTGGCGGCCTGGCTGGGCGGCCTCGGGTGGCTGAGCATCCGGGGGACCGCCGGTGTCGACGCCCTGGTGGGGGCCGTCGCGGTGTGGTACCTGGTCCTCGGCGGTGTCCGGGCGGCGTGGGAGTTGCCCCGGGCGCCGGCCAAGAGCGATGCCGCCGACGTCGGGCGGCTGCTCCACCTGCCGGGCGGGCTCTGCAAAGCTGGTTTCGTGATCGTGGGCCTCGCCGCCGCTGTCGCCGCCGCCCGGGCCCTCTCCACGACGATCCGGTGAGGTCTTCTCGGGGCCCGCGGTCGTTGGTGGTGGCCGGGCTTGCCGTTCTCGCCGCCGCCTGCTCGTCGGTGGCCGGGCCCCCGCCGGTCGCACCCAGGGCCACCGGGGCCACCACGACGAGCCCCTCGGCGGCGGCCACGGCCACCACGGGGTCGGCGCCGGGATCGGCGGGGACGGCCGATTGGGCGACCTACTTCCACGACGCCGGGCGCAGCGGCGTTGCCTCAGGCGGCCCCGCCACCGCCGGCGCCGCCCACCGCCAGTGGGTCTCGCCGGCCCTCGACGGCGACGTGTACGCCCAGCCGCTGGTGGTGAGGGACAAGGTGATCGCGGCCACCGAGAACGACACGGTCTACGCCCTGAACGTCACGACCGGGGCTCTGGTATGGCGCCGGCACCTCGGGACGCCGGTGCCGGCCGGCTCGCTCCCCTGCGGCGACGTGGACCCCGTCGGTGTCACCTCAACGCCAGTGGTCGCCGCCGCCGCCGGTCGCGTCTACGTGGTGGGCCTGGTGCAACCGATCCGACACGTGCTGTATTCGCTCGACCTGGCGTCGGGGACGCTGGTGGCATCCGTGGGAGTGGACGGCCCCGGCGCTGACCCCCTCACCCACAACCAGCGGGGCGCCCTGAGCCTGGCAGGCGGCAACGTGCTGGTCCCCTTCGGCGGCCGCTTCGGCGACTGCGGCGAATACCACGGCCGGCTCGCGGCGGTGCCCGCCACCGCGCCTGGCTTCGGGACCCCGGCGTGGTACGCCCTGCCGACCGGGCGCGAAGGTGGGTTCTGGGCACCGCCGGGTCCGGTCCTCGGCGGCGACGGATCCATCTTCATCACCAGCGGCAACAGCGAGGGCAGTGGTCCCTACGATTACGGCAACACGGTGCTGCACCTCAGTCCCGGACTGAAGCTGCTGGATTCCTTCGCGCCCTCCAACTGGGCCGCCCTCAACGCCAGCGATTCCGACCTGGGCTCTACCAACCCGGTCCTGGTCACGGCCAACCGGGTGTTCCAGGCGGGCAAGAGCGGGCTGGGGTACCTGCTCGACGCCGGCCATCTGGGCGGCCTCGGGGGCCAGTTGTCCCAAGCCCCGGTCTGCAGGGGGCAGGCGTTTGGCGCCGTCAGCCATACCGGGACGACCCTGTTCGTTCCCTGCCCTGACGGCATCGCCGCCGTTTCGGTGGCCGGCGACCGGGTGACGGTGGCGTGGCGGTGGGGCGCCGCCACGCCGGGGCCGGCCATCGTGACGGCGGGGGCGGTGTGGACGGTTGCGACTGGCTCCGGGGAGCTGATCGCGGCCGATGTCGCCACCGGCCACCAGATCTTTTCCCAGCCCGTCGGCAGCGTGCCGTCCCGGTTCACGTCCCCGGCGGCGGGCTCCGGGCGGGTAATTGTGGCTGCCGATCGCAAGGTGCTGGCCTTCGGCGACTAGAGCCCGTTTGGGGCAGCGGGTCCCGGGTACAGCTTCGTCTCACAGTCTGGGCGTCCAGGTAGTGCCCGGGCCGCTCCAAGATGGATCGGGTGAGACATGTTGCATGAACCCGCGTCGGGGCCCCCGATGGCGGCCGCTCGGACCGCCCGTCGAGTGGGCATGGCTGCGGGTGTCGCCCTCATCGCAACCCTCCTGGCCGCCTGTTCCGCGTCGGCAGCCGTGACGACCAGCATCGCCGCCGGTACCCCGGCCGCCGCGGCGTCGCCGGTCGCGGCGGCCGGTCCCGACTCTCCCCTTGTTGATCGGCGCGTGTTCGTCGAGGGCGACTCGCTCACAGTGGGGATGGCCGCCTTGCTGCCCGCCCTGCTGGACCCGATGGGTCGCCCGGTGACCGTGGACGCCCAGGTCGGCCGTACAACCGCCGAGGGGATCAACAGCCTGGAGACCGAGGGCTCCCGAATCGGGGGCACGCTGGTGGTGGCGCTGGGAACCAACGACCTGCCCGACCCTACGGAGTTCGCGGCCCACATCGATCAGGTCATGATCATCGCCGCGCGCCGTCCCGTGATCTGGGTCACGGTGGCCCGAGCCGGCTGGGGTCAGCTCGATCAGACGCTGATCACAGCCCAAGCCCGGTGGTCCAACCTCGAGGTCATCGACTGGCGGCCGGTCATCACGGCCCACCCCGCCATGCGGGCTGGCGACGGCGTCCATCTCACCGACGCCGGGTACCAACTGCGGGCCCTCTTTGTCGCCGCCGCGGTGGAATCGCAACGCTGAGCCGGCAATTTCAGGGGTACCGGGCACCCTGCGAGGGAATCAGAGCCGAAGCCGATCAACCGAGGGAACGGGAGTCGCCAGGTGGTAGGTCCCAAATGGCTGCGGTGGGTGGGGCTGGGGGTGCTGGCAGCCGCGGTCGTGGTCGTCGCCGGCATCGCGGTCATCCACCGGGTCCAAGGCGCCTCCGCGCCTCCGCTCACCCTGCCCACCGTGACGACAACACCGGTCGTGGCCGGTGCGACCACCTCCTCGAGCGCCGCCTCGGCGGGCCCGGTCGCAGTCGACGGCGTCTGGAACGTGATCAGCGGCTCCACGGCCGGCTATCGCATCAAGGAAACGCTGCTCGGCGTGTCCAATACCGCGACCGGGCGCACCTCGGCGGTGACCGGGAGCATCACCATCGCGGGGACGAACGTGTCCGCCGCCCACTTCAGCGTCGATATGACCAAAGTGTCGAGCGACCGACCACAGCGCGACAGCCAGTTCCAAGGTCGCATCATGAACACCTCGCGCTTCCCCACAGCCACTTTCAAGCTGACCCAGCCCGTCGATCTGACGACCCTGCCCGCCAACGGCGTCCAGGTGACGGCCAAGGCAACCGGCGATCTCCTGCTTCACGGGGTGACCAGGCAAGTGACGTTCCCGGTCACCGCCCAGCGCAACGGCCCGACCATCCAGGTCCAGGGATCCATTCCCATCACCTTCGCCGATTGGAGCATCTCCAATCCCAGCGGCGGCCCGGCTACCACGGGGGACCACGGTTCTCTTGAGTTCGTCCTCAACTTCACCCACAGTTGAGCGCCGCCGTACCCTCGTAGGCAACCGAGGAGCGCCATGGGCCAGATCAGAAAAGCCGACACCAACAACGTGGCCACCGGCCCTGACGGCGCCGTAGACATGGCGAGTGTGATTCGTCAGGCGGTTGCCGCCGAGATCGAGCGGCAAAAGCTGGAGGCCAGAAAGTTGGCAACCCCACCCGCCGAAGCTGAGCCCGGCGCCCCTGGTTAGTGGGGATACCGACCCCGCGCTCGTTCTTCGGGCTCGGGCGGTCAGATGAGCCGCCACCAGGCGGCCCAGTCCCAAGAACCTCGGGTCTCGGCACCAGTCCATCCTCGCCCCCGGGCTCAGAGGTCGCGAATGGTCTCCACGATGGGGCGGCGGGTCGCTCGCACCGTGAGCTCGCCGGCGCTGGCGGCGGCCACGATGGCGAGGCCCACCATGCTCACCAGATAATTCCACGGCACGGTCAAGGCGGTGGGGGCGGGGTCGAAGACCCCGGTCAGGATCTTGACCAGCATCTGGGCCAGACCCCAGCCGATGGCGCCGCCCAGGACCACGCCGGCGATGGTGACCAGGGCCGCCTCCACCCGGACGAACGCCGCCACCTGACGGTGCCGGGCCCCGAGGGCCCGAGCGATGGCGAAGCTGCGGCGCCGTTCGTTGAGCCCCAGCCCCAGCACCAGCCCGGTGGCGGCCGCCGCCAGCAACAGCGAGAAACCGAGTTCGACCCGGGTCAGGCCCGACAGGTCTACGGCGGTGAGAGAAGAGCCCACGACCTGGCGGCTGGTGACCACATCCCGTACCGCGGCCGCCGGCCCGACATGGGCCCGGACCCGGGCCGCGACTGCCATGGGACCGTTGGATCCCGAGCCCGATGACGTGGAAATGAGGAGGCTGTTGATGCCCGGAGTCCCCGTTTGGGCGGCCAGGTAATCGGCGTTGGCAATGAGGAAGCTGTCGCGAGGAGCGGTCGGGAATTCCTTGGCGACACCGACGTAATGGAAGGCGACCTCGGTCAACTGGCCCGACCCGGCGTCGCGCAACCGGAGGTGCAGCTGGTCGCCGGGCTTCAACTGGAAATCCTTCACCGTCTCCGCGCTGACCGCGATGCCGTCGCGTTGTTGGGCCAGTTGCCGGGCCAGGCCGCGGGCGCTCACCCCCCGGAAGTAGGAATCCTGGAGTTGGGCGCCGTTGACGACGGTGTCCGCCCGCACCCCGAACAGGTCCTGCAGGTCGGCGCCGACGTAGGCGAAACGGTGCGCCAGGGGTTCGACGTGGCGGACACCGGGGATCCCAGTTAGCTGGGCGGCCAGGGTGGGCGGGGCGTTGCTGGCTCCGGGATAGGTGACGGTTACATCGCCGCCGTTGGTGAGGACGGCGTCGACGCCGGCCTGATGGTGGTAGGTCGTGTTGAATACTGCCGTCGAGGCGGCGAAGGCCACTGTTAGCGCGACCAGCGCCACCGGCTGGGCCAGGCGGCTTCGCTGCCGGGAGAGGCTGGCGGCGACCGTTGCCGCCAGCCCGCCGGCGACGGGCCGGGCCGCGTAGGCCACCAGTCGCCGCCCCCGTCCGAACAAGGCGTGGGCCAGCCGCCAGGCCAACAGCCCGCAGCCAGACCAGAAGAGCAGGGGGCCCGAGAGGGCCCAGTAGCTCACCGACAGCGTCGGCAAGCCTTCGGGGACCAGCACGATCTGGTAACCGGCCCGGCTGGTCAGCCAGAACACCAGGCCCGCCACGGCCAGCAGCGCCAGGTCGAGGTTCGCTCTGATCCACCACGGGCGCCGGGCCGGGGGGGCGGTCTGGCGGGCGGCAGCAACCGTCACCCGGCGGGCGTCGCGCCAGGCGGGAACCACCAACGCCCATCCAGCAATCAGCACGCCCACCGCAACCGATCCCCCGGCCCACCCGATGCCGGAGGCGGTCGAGGCGCCGAAGGTCGCAGAGCCGAAGGAAGCCCGGCCCACGATGGCGGCGGCGGCCAGGCCCAGCGCCCCGCCTACCAGTGCCACGGCGCCGGCCTCGGCCGCCGCCAGGGCCACCATGTTGCCAACGGTGGCGCCCCGGACCCGCAGCAGGCCCAGTTCCCGGCGTCGGCGATCGGCGGCCGCGGCCGCCACACTGGCGGTGAGGAGACCGGCCAGGGCAACGCCGGGCAAACCCAACAGGATGAACAGGATCTGGGCGTAGAGGGCGTCCTGGCGAGCTCCGTCGAGGGCGGCGGCCAGGTTGTTGCCCACCGTGACTCCACCAACAAGCCTCGCTTCGAGGTTGTGGGCGGCGCCGATGACCGACGTGAAGGCGGCCGCCGGGTCGTGAGCCAGGCGGTGGTCGAGCCGGGCATGCACCTGCAGGTGCACCAGGTCCGGCCGGGCCGCCTGTAGGGGGTCGAACGCCTGGTGCCACAGGGCCTCGGGCAACAGGATCACGTTGTCCGGCGGGGCCGAGAGCTGAGAGCCCGCCGGTGCCCCCACGGTCTGGAACAGTGAATCGGCCTGGGGTAGGTCGATGACGCCGCTCACCGGCAGTTCGAGGGGCGCCAGGCCCTCCCGGCCCAAGGTGACGGTGTCGCCCGGTCCCGCGTGGAGATTGGCCGCCGTCTGCTGGGCCAACAAGACGCCGGAGCCGTCGCCCGCCAGCAGTCGTACTTCGCCGGGGAACGTGGTGGCATAGGCGGCGGGAAGGCCCAAGGCGACGCCGGGACCGGTGGTTTGGAGGGTGCCGTTGGTCGCCGCCTGGAGGCCGGTGATCGTGCCAAAGCCGACCGGAAGGGCGGCCTGCACCGGGTGGGCGGCCTGCACCGCGGCCCAGGCCACCGCGGGGTCGGTGCCCCGGTGGACCTCCACCTGCCAGTCAACCGCGACCTGCCGGGTGGCCGCGGTCGTCATGGTTTGCCGGGCACCGGACAAGAAGGCGGCGATCGAAGCCAGTAGCGCCACCGCCACCGCGACGCCGACCAGAGCCCCGAGCAACCGCCACGGGCGCCGGCGCACCAGGCCCAGCAGCCAGGCGGCGGCGTTCATGACCGCACTGCCTGGACGTCGCCGGTCAGCGGGCGACCGTCCAGCATCCGCCACTCGTGAGCCAGTTGACCGGCGATCAACGGATCATGGGTGGTGACGAGGAGGCCGGCACCCAGCCGCCGGGCCCGGGCGGTGAGCAGGGCGATGACCGTGGCCGCGCTGGCGTGGTCGAGCTGGCCGGTGGGCTCATCGGCGCAGATGAGCTTGGGATTGCCGATCAGGGCCCGGGCCACCGCCACCCGTTGCGCCTGGCCGCCGGAGATCTCGCCGGGCATCTTGGCGGCCAGATCCACCAGGTCGAGGTCGCCGAGAAGGGCGAGGGCGGCCCCCCGGGCCTCGCCGTCGTGGTGGCCGGACAGGATCAGGGGAAGGGAGACGTTTTCGGCCACGTCGAGGTCCGGCAGCAGGCTCGGGCCCTGGAAAACCAGGCCGACGGTTCCCGACGGCAGGCGGGATGGCACGTCGCCCAGGCCCGGCCAACGCAGTTCGCCCGTGGTGGGGGTGTCCAGGCCCGCCAGCAGATGCAGAAGGGTCGACTTCCCGGACCCGGATGGGCCGACCAGCGCGATTTGCTGGCCCGCCCGGATCCGGCAGGTCACGCCGTGCACCGCGACAACCGCGGTCACGCCATGCCCATAGGTCCGGGAAACGTCGTGAGCCACGACCAGATCGTCGGGTTCGCTCGTCACGCGACCCTCCGGCCGTCAGCGAGGCGCACGACCCGGTCGGCGGCCTCGGCCAGCGCGTTGCTGTGGGTGGCCACGACGAGCGCCGGTCCCCTCGCCACCTCGGCGCGGAGCAGGTCGATCAGACGCGACTCGGTGACCCGGTCCACTTCGGCGGTCGGTTCGTCGCCGAGCAGGATCGGAGGCCGGTTGACCAGCGCCACCGCCAGCCCGGCTCGCACCGCCTCGCCGCCGGACAGCTGGGCCGGGTAGGCCCGGCTGCGGCCCGAGAGCCCCACCTGTTCGAGCAGTTCCTCAATGTCGGCCCGACCGCGCTCCGCATCCCGGTGGCCGCGGCCGCCCGGGCCCTCGCCGGCCGCCCGGGGCGCCTCGCCGGCCCGGGCCGCCAGGCGCTGGGCCTGGCGGAGATTGCCGTTCACCGTGAGGTGGTCGATCAGGTTCGCCGATTGCAGAACGATGCCAAGGTGGCGAGCCCGCAACCTCGCCCTCTCCTGTTCCGGACGCCGGCTCATGACCCGGCCGGCCACCCTGACCACGCCGCCGTCGGGATCGTCGAGACCGGCCAGACAGGCGAGGAGCGTCGTTTTTCCCGACCCTGACGGTCCCACCACGGCCACGAACTCGGCGGGGCGCACCGACAGGGACACCCCCCGCAGGGCCATGACCTCGTCGTCGCCGGCGTGGTAGAAGCGGTACAGCTCGGTGGCCTCGATCACCGGCGAGGGTGCCTCAGCCACGCTCACCCGCCCCACATGAACGAGTCGGTGACATTGCGCCACGGGTCCACATTGTCGGAGCCCTTGGGCGATGACAGCGTGATCGTCGCCTGCTTGCCGCCCTGCCAGAACTCGTAGCGCTCGACGTCCTGGAGGACCACCTTGCCGGTCGTCGGGTCAGCGGGGGAATTGGCCCGGTAGGTGATCAGGATGGCGGGCCCCGCTTTCCGGCTGACCGAGGTGACCTTCCCGGCCTCGAAACAGGGCGCCGACGACTGCAGAGCGGGCACCTCATTGGCCTGCGCCGACGCGACAGAGGGCGCGGTCGGCACAGCTGTGGTCTCCACCCGGATGGAGTTGAACTTGTCGGTGAAGGTGACTGCGCCGCCGGCGCTGGCCTGGGCCCATCCCTCGGGATGGTCGATCCGGTAGCCGTCGGGTGAGACGTAGTGGACATAGTGGGCGTTGTCGGGGATGTCGCCGGGGACGAGGACGTCGCCCCCACCCGAGCCGCCCGTGGCCGAGGTGGTCGAGTGGCAGCCGGCCTTGGCGGCGGTGCTCGGGGCGCCGCCAGCAACGGGCACGGTGCTCGATCTGGCGCCGCCGGGGGTGCCTGAGCCGCCGGAACTGCAGGCCGAGACCACCCCCATTGTCATTGCCAATAACAGAATTGCCCGTCGGGACCGCCGCGGTGACCAAGCTTTCATGTCCCTGACCCTAGGAATGGCCCCGTCAACCAGGCCCCCGGGCTCAGTAAACCGCGGGTAAACCGCGGCGGCTGCGGCCGCGGTCCCCGGCGACCGTAACATCGGCCCCGGTGCGCGGCTCCTCCCTTCTGGTCGTGGAAGACGATGAGGCGATCGGGCGGTCCCTGGTCCAGGCCCTGACCGGCCAAGGGGCCACAGTCACCTGGGCCCGCACTGGCTGCGAGGCCCTGCGCCAGGCCGCCACCGCCACCGATTTGGTGCTCCTCGACCTCGGTCTGCCCGACATGGACGGTATCGAGGTGTGCCGCCGCCTCCGGGACCGTTACCCCGTCCTCGAGATCGTGGTCGTCACGGCCCGGCAGGAGGAGATCGACGTCGTGATCGGGTTGGACGCCGGCGCCGACGACTACATCGTCAAGCCGTTCCGGCTGGCGGAGCTGCTGGCCCGGCTCCGGGCCCGTTTGCGGCGCCGACAGGGTGACGAGCCCGACGCGGTGGAGGTGGCCACCGTCGCCGGTCCCCTCCATGTGGATCTCGGCGCCCGTCGCTGCACCGTGAATGGCGAGGAGGTCGAGTTACGGGCCCGGGAGTTCGATCTGCTGGCGGTGCTGGCGCTCGACGCGGGGCGGGTCGTGTCCCGGCGCCGCCTGATGGCCGAGGTCTGGGACCAGCACTTCGACAGCGCCACCAAGACCCTCGACATGCACGTGTCGGCCTTGCGCCGCAAGGTCGACCAGCCGCATGGCCCCAGCCTCATCACGACCATTCGCAGCGTGGGATACCGCCTCGAGGATGTCGTGTCTCTCCCGCCCGCGCCGGCCCGCCTGGCATGAGGCGCCGCATCCTCACCGCCACCTTGGCGGTGACGGTGGTGACACTCCTCGTATTCGGTGTTCCCCTGGCCTGGGCCCTGGGCCGCCTCTACCGGGGCCAGGAACTGACCCGGCTCCAGCAGGCCGCCATTACCGCGGCGGCTGCGGTTCCGATCGAAGGCCTCCACGGGCCCGACCCCATCGAGCCGCCGACGGTGCCCCCCGGTGTCAACCTGGCGTACTACGACGACCAGGGCCACCTGGTCGCCGGTTCCGGCCCCGCCCAGGCCGGTGTCGTCGCCCGGCGGGCACTTACCGGAAATCCCGACCAAAGTGCGAGCGGGCCCCGGGTCGTGTCGGCCCAGCCCATCGTGGCCAACGAGACCACGCTCGGGGTGGTGGAGGCGTCGTCGTCGGCCGCCGCGCTGGCCGGGCGCATCGAACGGGCGTGGTCGGAAATGCTGGCGCTGGGCCTGGTGGCGCTCGGTGCGGCGGCGCTCATTGCGCTGCGCCAGGCCCGGCGGCTGGCCCGTCCGGTGGAGGGCCTGATCGGCGCCGCGGGGCGCCTGGGCGAGAGTGATTTCACGCTCCAAGCCGACCTGTCGGGAATCGCCGAGGTCGACCGGGCCAGCCAGGCCCTGGCTGCCACGTCGCAACGCCTTCGGGAACTGCTGGCCCGGGAGCGGGGTTTCACGGCCAATGCGTCGCACCAGTTGCGGACCCCGCTCACCGCTCTGCGCCTGTCGCTCGACAACGCCCTGATGACGCCGGGCGTCGACGTGCAACAGGCGTTGCGCGACGCCGTCAACGAGGTCGACCGCCTGGAAGCGACGCTCGATCAGCTGTTCACCCTGGCCCGTAACGGATCGGCGGCGGCTGGCGCGGGCCCGCTGGTCACCCGCTCGGTTCCCGTCGGCGACATCCTCGACGCCCTGGAACGGCGGTGGCACCCCCTCCTGGCGCAACGGGGCCGCCGCCTGCGGGTGTCCCAGGACGAACAGGTAGCGGCCCGGCGGGCCCCCGCCACCTTGGGCCAGATCCTCGACATCCTGGTCGACAACGCCACGACGCACGGCGAGGGAACCGTCGCAGTGGAGGCGCACGCAGTGGGAGGCGGGATGAGCATCGGCGTCCACGACGAGGGCCACGGTGTCCGCCCCGGCGACGAAGGCCTCGGCCTGGGGCTGGCCCGGACCCTGACCGAGGCGGCCGGGGGACGACTGGTGCTCCGTCAGCCGGCCGCGCCGGAGCCAGCCGAGCAGTCCACACCCGCCTCGGCGGCCGAGCCCGGTCCCGTCGCCGCCGTGGTCTTGCCGTGACGTCCCGACCCCCATCTCCGCCAGGACCCGGCCAGGACCCGGCCACCGCGCTGGTTTGGGCAATGGTTCGTTCAGGAAGCGGCGGCAACCTTCCACAGATGTCCGTCGGGGTCGCTGAAGTAGCCGAAGTAGCCGCCCCACTGGGCGCCTGCTGCTGCCTTCACGATGCTGCCGCCCGACGCCACGGCGTTGCCGATGACCTCGTCGACCTCCTGGCTCGACGCCACTATGTAGTGAAGCGAGATTCCCCGGAATCCGAATCCCTCGGCGGGAACGCCGGCGTCTTGGGCCGCAGCCTCCCAGGGGTAGATGGCCAGCGAGGACGACCCATCACCCAGGTCGAACGACACGAAGTTGGGATAATCCTGGTCGATCTTGCAGCCGAGCCCGTCGCGGTAGAACTGCTTGGAGCGGTTGAGATCCTGGACACCGAGCATGAGCTTGGTCACCTGCAGAGCCATCGTCGTTCTCCTTTGTGCGTAGCGGCGAACTCTCGAGGCCTATGACGGACGGCAGCCGCCAAATGTGACCGGAGCACCACCGCCTCAACCAGCCGGTCCCCCGGCATCCTGCGTTACCTCGGCCTGGCCGCTTCGCCGACCCTGCTCCATTTGCCCGTCGGCGACCGCATCGGCATCGTCGCCCTCCACTACTCAGATCTTGGCCTTGATCTGATAGCCGCCGCCGCTCAGTTCGAGGTCGGCGCTCTTGACAAAGTTCAACAGGGAGGCCTTTACCAGGGCACCCC
>CAWBSR010000003.1:0-249095 GCA_963791545.1 uncultured Actinomycetota bacterium | reverse complement strand
TGTCCGGTCGCCCGATTTGGGCGAGCGAGGCGAGGGAGGAATGGTTTTGGCGGGCGGGTGATGGCGATGATGGTTTTGGGGCGTGTCAGGTCAAGGCTGGATGGGTGATTCGGGTTGCGGCCGGGGCGATAGTTGGCGGGGGCCGGGTTTGTGCTGCGGTCAGCCGGGGGTGGCGTTGGGCAGGGCGCGGAGGTTTCTTCCAGGCTCTCGTGAAACGCGGTGGCAGCTCGGGCCCGAAACGGATCACGGTTCGTCGGGCGTGGCGGATCACCCGGGCGGGCAGGGCGAACAGTTCCCGTCGGGCCCGTTTGGCGTGTGCCCGGCCACCATGGTCGAGTTGTCCGAGGGATTGGATGAACACCGACAGGTTGGTGGCCAGGTAGGCGGACCACATCCAGATCTGGTTGACCCGGTGGAACCCGGAGGGGAGGTGGACCAGACCGAGGCCGAGTTTCGATTCTTTGTGGCGGTCCTCGATCCAGGCCCGTTCCCGGAACCAGTACTCGATCATTTCGGCGTCGCCGTCGAGGTTGGTCACGATGAAGCTGTAGGCGTAGATCGCGGTCGGCGTGCCGGCCAGGTCGAGGGCCAGTTGTGCGGGGGCGATGGTTCGCCGCCGCCGGGTCCGGGGATCGGAGCGGACCTGGCCGGGATCGAGACGGACCCGTCGGATGACGCAGCGCGTCCCGTCGGGCCACCCGGCGGGGACATAGTCACAGGTCGCCACGGAGGCGGCGGCCATGTCGATGGCGTCGAACCACTCGTCGTCGCCCACGCCGGCCAACGCCCGCCACACCGCCGAGTTGCGTTTGGCCGCGATCGCGAAGTCGGCGCCGTTGGCCAGCGCGGCGTGCGCCACTTTGGCGTCGAAGTAGCCGGCGTCGGCGCGCACCCTCGGCCGACCCAGGCCGCCGGGCAGGTTGGCCACCGCCCGGGCGATCAACGCCGGCGCCTGGGGCCGAGGGTCGTCGGCCCCTGATCCCAGGTCGGCGGCCAGCACCACACCGGCCTCAGCCCAGGTGACGGGATGGGCCCGACCGACCCGCTGCCCGGCGTAGTTCCACGCCACCTGCTGCTTCTTCGACCCGTACACCTCGATATCGGTGCCGTCCAAGTCGATAGTGGGCCGGGCCACCGCCAGCTGCTCCCGGCGCCGGGCGGGCATCGCGGCGAACCAGCGGCACCCCAAGACCCCCATCGCCTTCTCCACCGCCGTCACCGCGGCGTCGTCGAAACGGCGGGCCGCGGCTGCGAAGGTCGTCGACGCCGGCGGCTCGGGCACCGCCCGCAACGACGCCCCCGCCCGATCGGCCCGCAGATGGTCGATGTCGCACATGAAATCCCCGTCGGCCAGCATCGACTCGGCCATCGACACGATCACCTCACCGGCGCTCAAACCCCGCCGGCGGGCCTTGAGCCAGCCCACTTGGGCGTCGAGCACCTCGACCACCCCGAGCACCCGGTCGGCCTCGGCGACCAGCGACAAGCCCGCCAACCCCGTAACCGAAGGGTCATCGGAACCAACCAACACAGCGGGGCGCGCAGCGCCTACTCTCTTCACCGAACGGGTGCCTTTCTTCCCGACAGAAATCGACTCTCGACAAGCCCGATTCTGTTGGAAGACAAGGCCTCGTTCGCGGATGGGCCCAGATCAGCCCGGCACTACCTGCGGATCTGGGTCTGATAGCCGCCGCCGCTCAGTTCGAGGTCGGCGCTCTTGACAAAGTTCAACAGTGAGGCCTTTACCAGGGCACCCCGGCCCTTGGTCATATTTTGTCCGTTCATGACGGTAAAGCTCTGGGTGCCCCAGACCCAGATATCCCTCTCGGAAAAAATCCCCGATGGCTTCTGCCGGGTGAGGTAGGCCAGCACCAGCTCCGGTATGTCCTTGGCTCCCATGCCCCGCAGCGGGGGCAGGGCCCGTTTGCTCATGTCGACGACACCGAGGAGAGACTTCACCCGGTCGTCCTGGTTGTTGAGCTGCCAGCTGACCACCCGGGCATTGGAGAACATGTTCGAGCCGCCCGACGACTTTGGCACGATGTGGTCGATCTCCGGGAAGTTGAGGTCGCCCTGCTCGCTGAGAACGCCGCCCACTATCGGATCATTCGGGTCGTCTGATTTGATCTGTCCACCGTTGCGGGCCATGTTCGCCTGCAGGATGAGTTCGCGCTGGTGGCCGGTGAAGTTTCGGAACTGGCTCACTTCCGTGCCGACGGCAAGCTTGTTGGCGAAGTTCAGGATGTCGAGATGTTGGTACGGCCGATGGGCCGGGGAGTCGGGGTACCATCCCTTCTGGGTGGGCGGCATGACCCCGTGCGTCTTGATGTACCCGGAAACCGTTTCCTTGGGGGCCAGAACGAACATGTCGGCGGCGGTGTCCAGTTTGCTTCCGGCGAGACCGCGGGCCTCGTCGGCTCCCTTCTCGCCTCGGACAATCTTCTGGTCATCGTCGCTTAGGGGCGTGACGAACCTGATGTCCTCAGGTTGACGCAGAAAGCTGCTCCAGACGGGAGTTCGCCCTCCGGTGGTCGATTCGTTCTCCAGTAGCACGTCGAAGGCATAAGGAGTATCCGCTTCCTCGTCGCCGTAGTAGCAGGTGACGGTGACCCATGGTTGGCCTCCCCCACTGCTGATTTCTGCTGCGCGCTTCTGGACCTCGGCTTCCATATTCTTGTAGGGCCCACGATTGAATGCCTTGAACATGGGGACGACATTCTCGGGGATATCTTCGCCGCCGATGCTGAGACCGACGATGTGCCCGCCGTCGAAGCCCGGTTTGCGGGCGGTCCCGTTGAAGTCGAGGCGGCCCCCATGCTCGAATTGGGACAACGGCGGGGGGGCCGCCCCCCGCCCGCCCGTGGTGCGAATGTGCACCGGGAGCTCAACAAAGGTTGCGCGCTCGCGCTTACTGCCCTTGACGCCGAATTGCTCCGACTCGAAGCTGCCCCCGGCCGCCCCCGCTTTCTCGTAGTCCCGCTGGAGGGCGGGAGTCCGCACCCCGGTGCCCGCCGTCTTCTGCAGCAGGGCCACGACCGCTCGGTTGCCCACCGACCGCTGCAATCGGGCCAGGTAGAGCGGGCTGACCAATGCCGGCGCCGGGGGGAGGCCGCCGGCGAGATGCCCGACCCCGCCCGCCCGCTGCCGGGCCGGCTCAGTGGGGGAGCGCTCGGCCGAAGGCTCAGCGCTTGATAAAGGGGACACCCGCCGTCCCGGACCGGCCGCCACGGCGTCATGTTAGCCGGCCGGGCCACGTCAGGAAGCCCTCCTCATCGGTTCGATCAGCGCCTTACCCGCATCGCTCTGGTCGAGTGAGCGTTGGTTGCCGGGGCGGCTGCTAGTTCGACATCGTCTCCATCCCGAGGTAGACACGCGCCGCCCAGGACACCGGGTCCCTGGCGAAATGCTGCTGCATCTTTCCGTTGTCCAGGGCGTTGTCCAGCGACGCCATGATCATGGACTGGTCGAGTACCAGGTAGCGGTGGCCCACCGCCCCCGTCGTCGGGTTGACGGCGTCGAAGAAGCCCCCGGGCCCGTATATGTCCGGGTACCGCTGGCGCAACGTGGCAATATTGTCGTAGGCCTGCTGCGGGGCTACCGGCAGCGCGAGGAACGAGGCGTGCGGGGTCACGACGTCCTCAGTGGCGCAGCCGTGGCACTGCGAAAGGCCCAGATTCGGATCGGCCGCGGTGGCACCCGCCCCGTGGTACGGGAATACGAGGCCCTCGACGCCGAAACTGCCGTACCCCCCAGAATCGTCGGCGGTGCTGGACGGTGACATCCCCCATACCGGGTAGTGGAGCTGCTCAGTGGCGTACTTGATCTGCACCTGCACCGTCTGGGCGTCCGCCTTGCCGAAACTCCTCGGGCCCCACGAGGTTTCGGGGACCACCGCGTTGGCCATCAGGCCCTCGAACATGCCACCCGCGAAGGTCGGGATGAATGGCATGCTGGTACCGGTGTAGACATAGTGCCCCTCCCAGACTGGGAACGTCTGCCCGGACTGCGGGTCACGGTAAGTCGCCCAATAGCCCGGGTGCGGCCACTGTCCCTGCCAGGAGAAATCGGGATCGGTCGCCTGGCAGTCGGGGAATGGCGCCCGCGGCGGCAGAACCCGCCAGCTGCGCCACCAGACGTTGCCCGGCATCTGGCGCAGGCCCATGCCGATATAGGCCGAGATCCGGGGGTCGCTGTAAAGGGCGCCGTTGTGGTAATAGTGCGTCCAATTGTCGCCCTGGTCCACGGGGAGGCCCACGTAGTAACCACCGAACATCTGCCCGGTCGGCTGGTTCCCGGGTACCGCGGGATTGACGTTGCAATGCGTCTCGGGCCGGGAATCGTAGAAGATCCCAAAATTGACGGGCGCCATCAGGGTCTGGACCTGCGACCACAGTTCTGGAAGCGCCTCACGCGTCACAATGAGCCCGGAGACGTACCAGCCGTTGTCCACGTTCGACAGGAAATAGCAGTTATCGAACGTGGGCGTCGTCTCGGCGGAGCAATCGATATCACCGGGATTGCGGATGACGTGGCCATTGGTAGTGTCATACCACTGATAGAGGAACCCGTCGGTACGCTTGAGCGTCTGGACCTCGGCTAGCGCGGTGCTCAACCGGGCCTTCGCCTCGGGCCGGCTGATCAGTTTCAGGTCCATAGCCGCCACCACCGCCCACAAGTACACGCCGATATTGGCGGCGCTGGTATAACGGCCGTAGCCGGTGGGCGTCGCCGAGCCGCCCGCGTAGGTGAGGTTGTCCAGCGGGAGGTGGGTATTGGGGTCGACGTCGGCGGCATAGAAGTTCCAGGTGTCCCGGGCGATGCTGAGCAGCGTGGCCCGCTGAGCGGCGGTTAGGGCGGCCGACGGCCGAGTGGCGGCGCCGGCGGGTGCGGGGCTCGACAGGACCGTGAGCGCGACCGCGGTGAGAAGGGCGACGAACGCCGGCCAGCGGGTGCGAAGCGAGGTTGGGAATCTGGTCATGACTTACCTGCCTTGAGTGCGTTGTCCGTGCCGAACGGGGTCGCCACGGCGTCGAGTAATTGCCGGGTGTAGCTGTCCTGCGGGTCCTGCAATACCTGCTTGGTGGGACCTCGTTCCACGACACGACCCTTGTTCAGCACCATGACGTGATCGGTCACCACCCTGGCGCTGAGCAGGTCGTGGGTGATGTAGAGCAGGCTCAGCCCCCGCTCCTTGCGCAGGCGGGCCAACAACCGCAGCACGCCCGCCCGCAGCGACACGTCGAGCATTGAAACCGGCTCGTCGGCGACGATCACCTGGGGGTCGCACGCCAGAGCTCGGGCAATCACTACTCGCTGACGCTGGCCTCCGGAGAGCTGATGGGGCAGTTTCGGCGCGAACTGGCTGGAAGGGGTGAGACCCACCGTCTCCAACAATTCGTGGACCCGGGCGCCGGCGTCGCGCGCCGAGAGGCCAAGGAAGTTCTGGCACGGCCGGGCGACGGTGTATTCGACCGTGTGCAGCGGGTTCAGGGCTCCATACGGGTCCTGGAACACCATCTGGACATGGCTGTGGTACTCCCGCAGGCCCCGGGCGCGCAGTCGCTCCACCGCGATTTCGCCGAACTTGACCGAACCCGATGTCGGCCTTTCCGACCCCGTGATCATCTTGGCGATGGTGCTTTTGCCGCTGCCGCTGGCACCGACGAGGCCGATGGCGGCGCCCGGCGCGAGCTCAAAGGAAACGTCGTCCACCGCTGTCATCAGCCGCTTGTCGCGGCCGCGAATACGATAGGTCTTGGTCACCCCGGATAGGACGAGGGGGGGAACAGGATTGTTATCGGGCACCACTCACCACCGCCTTGGGTTCGGCACCGGCCTCGCGTGCCTTGACGTGGCAGGCCACCCGCCCGCGACCGATCTGATACAGGGGCGGGTCCTTTTCTTTGCACACCTGCTCGGCCAGCGGGCACCGGGGCACGTACGGGCAACCCGGAATCCGCTTGGACAGGTCGGGGGGGCTACCGGGAATCTCGCCCAGCTGGATGTTCTCGGCCCGGGGATCGGCGTAGCAACTCAGTAGGGCATCGGTGTAGGGGTGGTGCACCGCATGTTGCATGGCGCCCGATGGCTGGTCCTCGATAATGCGGCCCGCGTACATCACCAGCACCCGGTCGGTTGCCTCCAGCACCACCCCGAGGTCGTGGCTGATCAAGATGGCGGTGAACTTCCGTTCTCGTTGCAGATCCTTGATCGTCTGCATCACGGCTCCCTGCACAATCACGTCGAGCGCCGTGGTGGGCTCGTCGAACACGATCATCTGCGGCTCCAGGGCCAGCGCCAATGCGATGGCAACCCGCTGGCGCATGCCGCCCGATAGCTCGTGGGGATACCGGCCCAAGATGGTGGGTTCCAACCGGACGCTTTCCAGCAGTTCCGCGCCCCGCCGGTGGACCGCCTCCGTGGAGACGTTCTCACCTTTGCGGGCGTGGGCCTGGAGAATGTCGCCCAGATGGTGCTCGACGGTGCGCACCGGATTGAGGGCATTCATCCCGCTCTGCAGGACCAGGGCGAAACCGTTCCGGCGCTGGCGGCGCAATCCCTCGCCTTTCAGAGTGGCGATATCCACGCCGTTGAACCGGATCTCGCCGCTTTCCAGGCGCCCCGGGGGCCGCAACATCCGGGTCAGGGCGTAGCCGAGCGTCGACTTGCCGCATCCGGATTCGCCGACCAGACCGACGAATTCCCCCTGCTCAAGAGTGATATCGACGTCGCGGACCGACCAGATCCGCTGACCTCGGGAGGGCTCGTACACGACGTTTACGTGGCGGGCTTCGAGGAGTGACATTTACTTCTCCCTCAGCCGGGGGTTCGACAGGGAGTCGACACCGAAGTTGATCAGGGTGAAGGACACCGCCAACAGGGCGATGGCCAGACCGGGAGCGAAAACGAGCACCCACTGCCCGGTCAACAGAGCGTTCTGCTGCTGAGCGTGGTACAGGATCGTGCCCCAGCTGACAGTGGCCGGGTTGCCCAAGCCCAGGAATTCCAGGCTGGCCTCGGCCATGACCGCCGCCGTCGCCGCCCCGAAGAAGCTGGCCGCCACCAGCGAGGTCATATTCGGCAGGATCTCCCGGAACACGACCCGGAACAGCCGCTCCCCGGAGAACACCGCGGATGTCACGAATTCCCGGTTGCGCAGCGTCGAGGCCTGGCTGCGGATGACCCGGGCGCCGGTCGCCCAGCTGGTGAATGCGACTACCATCACGATCGTCCACACCGAACGGCTTCTCACGTAGGCGGCCAGGATGATCATCAGCGGCAAGGCCGGGATGACCAGGGCCAGGTTGGTGACGAAACTCAGGAGCTCGTCGATCATGCCGGGCCGGTAACCGGCCAAAAGGCCGATGGTCACTGCGACCAGGGTTGCCCCGAAGCCGGCTACCAGACCGACCAGTAGCGAGACTCGGGCGCCGAAGACCATTTGCGAGAAAACGTCCTGGCCGTTCCCGGTCGTGCCGAACCAGTTGGCGCCACTGGGGTTCTTATAGGGGGCAAAATTGGTCGCGGTCGGGGAATGGGGTGCGATGAGTGGCGCCAGCACCGCGGTCGCAAGAATTGCCCCGAGGATGACCAGTCCGATCCGGGCTTTCCGGTTGCTCCAGAGGGTGCCCAGCGAGCGCCCGACGAACCGGAGCGGACCCGGTGCCGCGGAGCCGTGCTTTATGTGAACCGGGCCCTGCTCACCCGGAACCTGGGGCAGCGGTTCGTTGGTGGCGATAATCGTCGTCATCGGCGTACCCTTGGGTCGAGGCGGACATAGAGCAGGTCGACGATGAAAATCGCGACCAGCATGCTGACCGTGATCACGAGGAACAGGGCCTGCATCAGAGGGAAATCGCGATTTGTCACCGCGATATACAGCAGGTTGCCGAGGCCCGGATAGCTGAACACGCCCTCCACCAGGACCGAGCCGCCAACCACGGCGCCGAGCGACAGGCCGAAGGCGGTGACGTTGGGCAGGATGGCATTGCGGGCTGCATACAGCAGGGCGACGGTTCGTCCTTTCAGGCCGTTGGCTTCCGCGAAGGTGACGTAGTCCTCGCCCAGGGTGTTGATCATGTTGTTACGCATGCCGAACACCCAGCCGGAAAGGGTGGTGACGACGAGGGTCACGGCCGGAAGCACGCTGTGGAACGCGGCGTCGCGGAGGAACGACGGGCTCCAGCTTGGCGTGAGCCCGGCCGCGTAGCCCCCTTTGATCGGGAACCAGTTGCCCTTGAAAGCCAGCACGTAGAGCAGCAGCAGGCCCAGCCAGAAGGGTGGGAATGCGGCCAGGAAGGTGGCGCCCAGCGTCACCGACGAGTCGGTTGCCTTGCCCCGTTGCCATCCCGCGTAGACCCCGAGCAGGGTTCCGATGATGAATGCCACGATCGTCGTGATCCCTACCAGGATGAACGTCCACGGGAGAGCCTTGCCGATGGTATGGGCGACCGTCTCGTTCGGGAACGAGTAGGACGTCCCGAACCGGAACCGGAACAGGTTGACCAGGTAGTCCTTGTACTGGCTGATCAGGCTGGCGTGGGGCACGCCCAGTTGCACCTCGACGGCATGGCGCTGAGCGTTGGTGATCGGGGCGCCGCTCGAGGCCAGTTTCGCCAGGGCGGCATCGACCGGCGAACCCGGCATCAGCCGGGGCAGGAGGAAGTTGAGCGTTACCGCCGCCCAGAGGGTGACGACGAAGAGCACCACTTTGCGGACGAGGTATCTCACCGCGGTTACGCCTTCGTAACCTTGGTGAGTACCGTCAACAGCGAGTAGTTGTAATTCGTGGGCAGCGTGTAAGGATTGGAGGCGGAGGGCCAGCCGGTGAAGTTCTTGGTCGAGAACAGGCCCCAGCTGCCGCCGTAGTACATGAGCACCACCGGAACCTGGTTGAGCATGATTTGCTCCAGCTGATTGGTCGCCTGCTGCTGGGCCGCCGGGTCGGTGGCCGCGGCCAGCGTGTTGAGCGCCTGATCAGCCGCCGGATCCTTGAACCGCTCGAAGTTGTTGGCAGTCGCCTTGTTGACCGGAGCCGCGAAATCGCTGCTCAGAGCGGTGTTGAAGTCGCTGTAGGGGTTGCCGGTACCGGCAAACCCGCCGATGGCGGCGTCGAAGGTCCCCGACATGGTGGCCTGCGAGTACTGGGCGTACTGAGGCTCGTCCAGGGTCACCTTGATGCCGACGGCGCCCAGCTCGGTGGCCACCTCAGTGGCTGCCGCCACCCAGTCGCTGAAGTTGTTGGGCAGGACGATCGTCATGGCGGCGGCCTGGCCGTTCTTGACCAGCTTGTTGCCCTGCAGCGTGTAGCCGGCCTGGGCGAAGGCGGCCTTGGCCCCGTTCAGGTCTTGGGTGACCAGGCCCTGGTTCGACAAGCCCGGATCGAGCCATTTCTTCAGGTTGGGCAGGATGATCCCCGACTGGCTGGCCTGGTCGAGATAGCCATTGACGGCCTTGGTGGCGATGGTGTGGCGGTCCAGGGCCAGCGACACGCCTCTGCGGAAGTTGGCATCGCTGTACGGGGCCTTGGTCAGGTTGAGGAAGAGGCCGATCGTGCCGCCGGGCGGGAACCAGTACGTGTTATGGCTGTCGTGGGACACGAAGGTGGACTTGACGTCGGGCAGGAAGGTGTACGCCCAATCGAACTTGCCGCTGGTGACGTCGAGTTGATTGGTGCTCTGGTTGCTGGCCTGGGCCGGGAAGGCGACCTCAGCGGGGGCGATCTTCCCCGCCTGCCAGTAATTGGGGTTCTTCTTGAGCGAGTACTGGGTGGGCGCGAAGGCGTCCAACATGAACGGCCCGGAACCCACCGGAGTGGTGTTGGCGAACTTGGTGGGATCGGCCACGTTCGACCAGAGGTGCTGCGGAACGATGGGAGTCTGGGCAATCGAGGCCGCGAAGGGCACGTTCGGAGAACTGAAGGTGATCGTCACGTCGTTCCCCGAATCGGAGACGTTGCTGATCTTCTGCCAGACACCCTGACTATCCAGCGCCGGGTACTTCTTGAGCATGTTGAAGGTGAACGTCACATCCGCCGGTGTGAGCGCCATGCCGTCGCTCCACTTGACGCCCTGGCGGATGGTGTACACCAGCGTCTTGGGATCGTTGAACTTGAACCCGGTGGCGATAAAGGGCGTGTAGGTGCCGTCCACCGGGCTGGCGATCTCGAGCGGCTCGTAGATCAAGTAGGTCCCATGGAGCTCCGAGGAACCCGCGTACGGGTTGAAATTCTCGACCAGGGTGGGATTGCCGGAGTCGCCCTGGATGGTGAGCGTCCCGCCGCTCGAACCACCCCCCGAGGACGGTGCGGTGTTGTTGGCGCTGCCTTTGCAGGCCGACACGCCGGTGGCGGCCAGGGCGGCGACGGCGGCCAGGGCCACGGTGGTTTTGATGGTTCTCATTCCATGGTCTCCCTCTCTCGCAGGCGTACCCGGACGACTCCGGGCATCGGTAATGCGAACTCGAAACTGGCCGTGTCCACGGCCAACTCCTCCTCGTACAGCTGGTCCGATTTGCGCAGCTGGTCCCAGAGGGCCTCGTCGGGCCACTCGACGTCGTCGGGGCAATGGGCGGCGATGTTGGAATGGGTCCTGTCGATCCGGGCGAGGCTGGCGTGGTAGGGGGCCCCGTTGGTGAGGCCGGCGACGCTGAGCCTGACTTGACGGTCGAGGCGCGGGTCGCCGCCGGCCAGGGCGGCGTTGTTGGTTCCGTTCCACACCAGGATGTCGATGGTTCCGTCGTCCTTGCGGGTGGCCCAGGCTTGGACCAATACGCCGGCGCCGTCTCCGTTCAGCTGGGTGGCCAGCACCTCGTCGCCCAAGTGGGCGGCCAGATGGACAGCCCAGTAGCGGGGCTTGCGTAGGTTGCCCACCGTCAACAGGCCGAAGCCATTGTGGAACAGACGCGGAGGCCGGCCCAGCTCCTCGAAGTGGTCGCTGATCACCCAGTAGGCGAGGGCGTCCAGCAGGCCCTGGGCCGCTTTGAACCCGCTCAACACGAACGGCGCCCCGAGGACACCATCGTGAATGGCGCCGAAGTGGACCGAACCGACACCCCACTCGGTCCACCACACCGCGATGCCGTCGAACCCGGTGCGGACCAGGGCGGGGCGCAAATCCAGCGGCATGTTGCCGTAGGTGTGGGTGGAGACGAAGTCGAGCGCGGTGCCACTGTCCCGAGCGTGTTCGGCGAGCATTTCGACCCACTCGGCGGCCGCCGTCGAGGGACCGCCGATGCGGAGGCGGGCATCGACGCTCTTCACCGCGGCCGCGGACTCGTCGTAGAGGCGCAGATATTCCTGCTGGGTGCCCGACCAGAAGACGACGAGGTTGGGTTCGTTCCACACCTCGAACGACCACTGGGCCACTTCGTCGATGCCGTAACGGTCGACAAGGTGGCGGGCCAGGGCGGCGACGAGTTGGCGCCACTCGTCCCAATCCCGGGGCGGCGAGATGATGCCCTGGTAGGTGAAGACCGTTTCCTGGGGGTTCCGAGCCAGGGCGGCGGGCATGAACGAAAGTTCCACAACCGGGCGGAGGCCCATTTTCAAAACCTGGTCGTAGATGGCGTCGACCCGGTCGAAATCGAACGCCAGCGTGCCGTCGGGGGCCCGGCGTACCACGCCGAGGTCGTCATGCAGGATGGCGTGGGCCCGCACGAACCGGGCGCCGAGGTCTCGGTGGGCCTGGCGCAGGGCGTCGGCGAACTCGCCGGCGATGTCATGGCATTGCTCAGCGGTCCCCGGCCCCGCGATTGGCAGCAACTGGGAGAGCCGTTCTGAGCCGACCATGTCCCACACCCGGCGCAGTTGGCCGGTGACGGTACCGGTGTCGACAGTGACCTCGACCGGACCCGGTTCGCCGTTCTGGGTTCGGGCCTGCACCGGCTTTGACCAAGCCCACACCGGATACTCGGCTCCGACGACGGCGCCAACCCGATAGAGATAGTCGATTCCCTCTTCGACCCCGGTGTCGGCAAAGTCGAGTACCGCCACCGCGGGCACGTCGCTGCCGCCGTGGTGCAGGACCGCCGGTGAGCCATGGGGGCCATCGGTTCGCTCGATCACGTACCCGGCGGCGCCCTTCACCTGGTCCCAGCTGAGCCGGATATGGCCGACTCCGCCGGTCGCTCGTACGCCTACCGGCTCCGGTAGCGCGCTTCGGGCCGCGGCCCCTGCGGTATCGGTGAGCCGCTGGTAGATCCGCTGCTCCCAGTCGGTGCGGGCGATCGGTCTCGGTCATCACGCCGCGTCCTGGGCTTGGGAAGGCTGGGGCCGGCAGCCGCAGCTGCGCCGGTAGACGACCGCGGTCGGCAGCACGACGCACTGCCGGGCGGCTTCGGCGTTCGATAGGCGTTCCAGCAGCAGCCGCACCGAGACTTCGCCCATTTCCCGCATGGGCTGGCGCACGGTGGTGAGCGGTGGCCTGACGTGGCGGGCCAGCGAGATGTCGTCGAAGCCCGTCATGGCAACGTCGCCAGGAACCCGCAACCGCCCGGCACGCAATACCTCGAGTGCCCCGATCGCCATCTGGTCGTTGGCGACAACGACAACCTCGGGTACCCGGCTGCGGGCCGCAAGGACGGCCTGCATGGCCCGCCGGCCCCCGGACTCGGTGAAGTCGCCCACCGCGTCGGGAGTTTCGGGTGGCGTCATCCCGGCATCGGTGAGGGCGTCCCGGAATCCCGCGAAGCGCTCGGCGGAGTCGGGGGAACCCACCGGGCCCGCGATGAAGGCGAAATCCCGGTACTCGTGAACCTCGAGGAGATGGGTGGTAAGGGCCCTCGCCCCGCCGCGATTGTCGGCAGCGACGAAGTCGAACTTGCGACGACCGACCCGGCCCGCCAGGACGACGACCGGCACGCGGTCGGCGATGCTGGTCACGTCGGTGTGGGAGAGGCAACGTCCCACCACGACGAGGCCGTCGACCTTGCTGGCGACGGAGAACGCCAGTTGCCGGCCCGACGCTTGCCGGGTGGCCGCGATCAGGACGGCGTCGCCGGCCGAGGTGGCGGCCCGCTCGGCGCCTCGGATGACCTGGTCAACGAAGAGAGGGGAGTCGTCTTCCGAGGCGTCGGACGCGAATAGGTCCGGGAACAGCAGACCGATGATCCCCGCCCGCCGCGACGCCAACCCGCGGGCGGCACCGCTTGGTACCCAGCCGAGTTCTTCGATGACCGCCAGAACCCGGTCGCGAGTTGCGGCCGAGTATCCCGTGGCGCCGCGGACCACCCGGGACACGGTTGCTGTTGAGACGTTGCTACGGCGCGCGACGTCGTAAATCGTTGCTACTTCCGGCAACTTGCGCCTCCGGTACGTAAGCGCTTTCCTTGGCGGAGCAGTACCCCGCAAGTCAGGGGCCATAAACATAGAGTTCACGCTCTGTGTTTAGACCGACGGCCGACTGGTCATAATGAATACGTCCGAAGGTCGCTCGCCGTGGCGCGCTCCCGGACTTGCGGTTTACCGGCTGCCGCTCCGCTTAACGCCCTCACCGCCAAGCGCGACAAAGCCGGGCGGGGATCACCTGACCTCCCGTGTCCCGAGACCGGTCCGGGACGCGAGGTCGTCGAATAGCACGCTGCGAAGTTGGCGGAGAAACGGGATCACCCTTTTGGGGTGCGTCGATCA
This sequence comes from uncultured Actinomycetota bacterium, assembly GCA_963791545.1. GTDB lineage: Bacteria > Actinomycetota > Acidimicrobiia > Acidimicrobiales > Palsa-688 > JALYXV01. The sequence goes on along the minus strand of CAWBSR010000003.1, from coordinate 235,468 downwards.
CCTGGCGCGGAAGAACCCAGTCGTGGTGTTGGAAGGTAGTGGCTGGTGGAAGGAAGGGGCTGGTAGCAGTTCGGTCGCTAGCGGCTGAGGCGAGCGACGAATGTTCCCCAGTTGGCGTACAGTGTCCGGGGAGTGCCGGGGATATCTTCCCCCGCCATCCAGAGATTGCCCGCTTCGTCGGCGACTGCGTAGGAGTAGTCACCCCAGCGACATGGAGGACCGCCGCCGATGGAGTAGCAGGTAAAGCCGTCCTCGGGACCGGCGCCAGGCCGGACGATGTGGACTGGCCCAGCCGGGCCCTGCGGTCCCATGGCGATGTACCCGAAGCTGGGGAAGTTGTCGGGCCCCGTGAGACTCAGGGCAATGACCCCCCGGCTCAAACCGTTCATTCCCACGAACGGGTACATGAGGCTGGTGCCGCCGGGTGCCGCCACGTAGCCCTGACGAGCGACGACGCCGTTTACCTGACCCCCCGACAGGAACGGGACCACGACGAACCACGCGATCCCGGTGCGGTTGACGGTGTTGTTGGGTCCCAGCGCGGTGCTCAGGGCCGAATACAAGAGCCCGTTTACGTAGGTCGGAGCCTGCATCCGGTCGTCATCGGCGTTTACGGTCGGCAACGGCTCACCCACGGCGGCGCCCAACGGTCTCGGCCCGTCTTTCTGCACCACCGGTGTACCCGCGGGGGGCCCCCCGGCGTACGGTTCCGACGGCATGACCTTGGCGGTGAGGTGCAGATTCGGAGTGGCGGAGTCCAGGGTATGGGTATTGGACAGCGCCCACAGCGCCAGGCGCTGATCGCTGCTGTTGACATTCACGTCGAACGAACTCAGGAAGTACTCGACGTCATGGGCGTAGGCGGAGCCGGGCGGCGTACTGGCCGGCTGGACCGATGCGATAGCAGCCGGGATTCCGTCGACGGGCGGGAATGTCAGCCCGAGGTTGCCCGCCGCGAAGTGCACCAGAGCCGGCAGAACCGCGGTGTTAATCGATGCCGCGGCGGCGAGTCCGCGCTTTGACATCGCATAGATCTGGGCACCATTGAAGTACACACCGAATGGGTCTATGGAGTACTCATTGGTGCTGAAGTAGAAGCCGGTGGCGTCGGCACCGATTACCGGTTGGTCTCCGAAGCAGGGGCAGTTCGGGTGGAAGGGGGTGCCGTTGGTCCCATCATCGGTGGCGTCGATGCTGAAGAGACCCCACGAGCCGGTGGGATCGTTGGTCTGGCTCACCGCCAGTAGCGTGGCTGCGTGGGTGCCGAAAACGGGGGTGGGACCCCTGTCGATCTCCAGGGCGGTGACGTAGAAGCGCTGGGTCTGGATGTCGAAGTAGCACCGGGGGTCACTGAGGAAGGGTCCGAAGGTCAACGTTGGGCGGTAGAGCATGGCCGGCAGGCCGAAGAAGGTGTTGAGGTCGATAGTCGGCACTTCGACGGCGAACGAGCCGGCGGCCCGGATTCGCAACGCCACGTTGACAGCCTCGATGACGTGGCCGTTACCGACGCACAATCCCTGGTCAGGCGGCTCAAGACTTTGCTGGTTGCCATTGTTGGCCAACCTCTGGTCCCGATGGGTGAGACCATCGAAACCGGCCAGACCCGGCGGAATGTCGGTGGTGACTGGCGTCGGGGTGGGGTTGGGCACCACGGCCAGGGGGACCGCGCTATCAGACTTCGGGATCTCGACCCCGCCGTTCTCGAAGGGGCCGGGCACCGCTTGGGCTGTCGGCCGCGACGAACTCGCGAACTGTCGCAGATCGATCGTTCCCAACCGGCGAAGGGGACCCGAGGATCCAGTGCCGGCCGCAGCGGTAACGGCGGGACGGGCGCCTGCGGGAACAGCTGCGCTGGCCAACAAGGCGAGGACCGCGAGAACCGGTACCAAACTGAGCCGACGAAGCCGAAAGTGCATGGCGATCCTCCTAGGACAAGCCCCTGACTGCTCCGGAGCCCAAGCTCCGGTCGGAGGGGGATCATACGCCTGAAGATCTGGCCGTGCTCGATAGCGCGGGCCGATGACCCGGCGATCAGTCATGAGGGAGTAGGTGGGCTGTGCTCTGTGCTGTGTGCTCTGTCCGGTCGAGGCCGGGCTCCGGTAGCGGCACCATTTCGATCGTCGCGCTGCCGGCGAAGAGCAACCGCCGACCCGGGTTTGTGGAGGACCGGGTCGGCGGTCGCCGTCGCCGTCGCCGTCGGGGACTCGGGGGCGTTCTATTCAGTTTCAAGGTGCCGTTGACGGCAGGGTTTCTCTGACGGAGCGCGCGTTACGAGCGGATTGTCGAAGAGGCGGCGGAGGCCGTCGCGCCGGTGTTGGGGTCAGTCAGGCGGCGAGGGGGTCGTCGCCTTGGTTTGGCTGGCTGGGGGGTCGGGGGGTGAGGAGGCCGGCTTGGCGGTCGCGGGCGGTTTTCTCCTGGTGGCAGGGCCAGCAACGCGGTTTCAGGTTCTCGAGGCTGGTGGGGCCGTGGTGGGCGACGGGGTCGACGTGGTCCCATTGGAGGCCGTAGCGGGCTTGGCAGTCGACGCATGTGGCCCCGCTGAACCGCGGGGCTTCGCCCAGGTCCAAGGCGGTGCGCAGCCGGGCAGGGATCTGTCGGCCGTAGTGGGCGACGGTGTCGATGCGGACCCCGTCGTGAAGCACCCCTTTGATGAAGGCGGCGGTGGCCATCTCTTGGACCACCGAGACCGGCACCGGTCCGCCGCCGATTACGTGGCAGAGCTCGCCCGCTTCGGCGTGGCCGCGTTGGAAGGCGGCGATGTCGCAAACGAGGACCACTTCGGCTCGCCGCGCCGCCCCGGAGGGGCCGTGCAGGATCAGGTGGGCGATGGCGTCGGCCACCAGCCGCTCGCGGGGCTCAGGTACCTGGCCGTCGCGGCGGGCTTGTCGGATGATGCGGTCGACCTCGGCGTCGATCCGGTTGGCGATGGGCACGCCGACTTCGGGGGCGAAGGCGCCGGCCAGGTGGATCATGGCGTGGTCGTCGCACCAGTGCCGGCCTTGGCGGACTTGGCGCTGCCGGCGGTGCAGCTCTTCGGGGTCTCGGGCCGCCAGTCGGAGTCGGCGGGCTTCGTCGCGCAGGGCGGCCATGCTCTTGCGGGCGGCCAGCTCGAGCAGGGTCGACTCCGAGCCCGGGGCGGCCGCCTCGGTCTTTGTGATCTCGGCCGCCTGGGCCAACGACATGTCCCCGCCGCGCAACGCCGTCGCCGTCGCCGCGCAGCCCTCGATACTGTTCGCCACCTCCAAGGCCACCTTGGCCTCGGCGGTGGTGATTCCGCTGGCGTCGGCCAGCCAGGCCGCCGGCGACGAGAAGCCACGCTCCCGATGGGCGCCGCATTCACCGGCGCGAGCCGCCGCAACGACCCGCAGCCCGGCGCAGCGCTTCTCGGTGCGGGCCAACAACTCCACCACCACCGAGCAGTCCCACCCGCTCAACCGGGCCGGGTCGGTCCCCGCGATCGCGGCGCCCAGCAACTCGCAGGCCGCGGACAGTTCCATCAACACCACCACACCTCCCGCCATCAACAAATCGACCGGGGAGGAGGGCCATCAGCCAGGCCCACGACGGCTACTGCGCGCTACCTGCAGTCACGATACCGAACATACGTTCCCCTGTCAAGGAAATCTCGGAGGTTTTCGGGCTGTCCCATCGATAATCCTCCGGCCAGCGGTCCCCTCAGACGCCGCTCGGATCCGGCGTCAGGTCCCCGACCATCCCTGACTACGGAGATGGCGAGACCCTGTGACGGCGATGCCCAGGACCGGACCAGCTCGGCGAGGCGACGCCGTCACACCCCTGCGCCATACTCGCAATAGAGAGGACATTGGAATCGTGTTGCACCTTCACCGAGCAGAACGAGCCGACCACCTTGTCGAGGCGCTTTGCGACGTCGTCGAGAAGCCTCTCGAGGACCCCATGGTCCCCGAGATCGTCTCGGTTCCCACCCGGGGCGTCGAGCGCTGGCTGTCGCAGCGGCTTTCGGCGCGTCTTGGGGCATCTCGGGCGAGCGCCGACGGGGTGTGCGCCAATTTCGCCTTTCAGTTCCCCGGCCGTCTGATCGGTGGCGCGGTCGCCGCCGCCTCCGGTATTGACGCCGAAGACGACCCGTGGACGGCGAATCGGTCGGTATGGCCACTGCTCGGCGTGATCGACGACTGCCTGGCTCAAACCTGGCTCGCCCCCCTGGCCGCCCACCTTGGAGCGGGTCCCGGGGGCGATCCTGAGACCGAGGCGGAGTGGCGGTCCCACCGATTCGCGGCCATTCGCCATATTGCCGATCTGTATGACCGCTATGCCGTCCATCGGCCGCAGATGCTCTGCGCGTGGGCGGGCGCCGGCTCACTCGATGCCGACGAAACAGGCGATGGCGACGGCGGTGGTCGCCGGCTGCCGCCCGACGTCGCCTGGCAGGCGGAGTTGTGGCGTCAGCTGCGAGCCCGAATCGCCGTGCCCAGCCCCGCCGAAAGGCTTGCCGGTGCCTGCGACCGCATCAAAAGCGGCACTGCGGCACTCGAGTTGCCGTCCCGCTTCTCGCTGTTCGGGCTGACCCGGTTGCCGGTGAGCTATGTCCAGGCGCTCAGAGCTCTCTCGGTCGGGCGCGATGTCCACCTGTTCCTGCTTCATCCCTCACCCGCGCTGTGGGCCCGGATGGCTGAGGCCACCGGGGGCGGCCGGCCTCGGATCGTGCGCCGCCGCGACGACTACACGGCGTCGATACCCCGCAACCCCCTTCTGGCGTCATGGGGCCAGGACGCCCGCGAGATGCAACTGCTCCTCACTCCCGGCGACGGTGATCCGGTGATCGCCGACGATCATCGCCCTATGGAGGCCAACGCCGCCTCGCTCCTGCAGCGAATCCAGGCCGACATTCGGGCCGACCGACCCCCGCCTGGGGCACCTCTGCCGGGTCAGGTCGACGCCCGCCCGCAGCTGGACCCCCAGGACCGCAGCCTCCAGGTCCATTCCTGCCACGGCCTGGCCCGCCAGGTCGAGGTGATGCGTGATGCCATTCTCCATCTGCTCCAGGAGGACCCCACCCTCGAGCCGCGCGACGTGATCGTCATGTGCCCCGACATCGAGACCTTCGCGCCTCTTATATATGCGACCTTCGGCGCCGGAGACATCGAAGACCCAGGCCCCGGCCCCGCAGCCGGTCCCGCAGCCGGCGACTCCCCGACGCAGGTCCCCGACCTGCGCGTCCGTCTGGCCGACCGTTCGCTCCGGCAGACCAACCCCATCCTGGGCGTGCTGGCCGAGCTGCTGGACCTGGCATCGGCCCGCCTGACCGCACCTCAGGTCCTCGATCTCGCCGGTCGGGAACCGCTGCGGCGGCGCTTCGACCTCGATGACGACGATCTGGCCCGGCTCGACCAATGGGTCGCCAGCACCGGCATCCGCTGGGGCCTCGACGGCGCCCACCGGGCGCCGTTCAAGTTGCAACGGCTCGAAGCCAACACCTGGCGATCCGGGCTCGACCGGGTGCTCCTCGGCGTGGCCATGGCCGAGGAGGGGCAACGCCTGCTCGGTGGTGTGCTGCCCCTCGATGACGTGGGCAGCGGCGACATAGACCTGGCGGGCCGGTTCGCGGAGCTCATCGAACGCCTGCACGCCACGATCAGAGCCTTCAACGAACCCCAACCACTGGCCGCCTGGGCCGAAACCATCACCGCCGCCGCCGACGCCCTGACGGCCACCACCGACGCCGACAGCTGGCAGCGGATGCAACTGCAAGGTCTCGTCGACGAAGCCGTCGACGAGGCAACCATTGGTCCCACCGGTGAGATCAACCCCGCTCCGCTGACTTTGCCCGAGATCCGGGCCCTGCTTGCCGACCGGCTGCGTGGCCGGCCCACCCGGGCCAACTTCCGCACCGGCCACTTGACCATCTGCACGCTGGTGCCGATGCGCTCGGTCCCGCATCGGGTGGTCGGGCTGTTGGGACTGGATGACGGCGTGTTTCCTCGCCAGAGCAGCCGCGACGGCGACGACATCATCGGCAACGACCCCCAGGTCGGCGACCGTGATTCCCGGATCGAGGATCGCCAACTGCTACTTGACGCCCTGCTTGCCGCCACCGATCACCTCATCGTCACCTACGCCGGCCGCGCCGAGCGGACTAACGCCGAACGACCGCCCGCGGTTCCAGTCGGCGAGCTGCTCGACGTCGTCGACCGCACCGTCTCCATCGCCGACTCGACTCCCACCGCGCCGCCTGCGCTGGCCCCCTTGACTCCGACGGGGCCGCCGGCGCCGGCCGACTTGACTCCTACGGCGCCGCCGTCACCGGCCCCCTCGACTCCCACGGGGCCGCCGGCGCTGGCCCGCTCACAGGTGATCGTTTGCCATCCCCTGCAGCCTTTCGACGGCCGCAACTTCACGCGCAGTGCCCTGGTGGACGGCCAGGTCTGGAGTTTCGACCCCATTACGCTCGAAGGCGCCCGAGCGCTCGCCCGCGAACGGCCCGACCGGCCGCCGTTCCTGCCGGCCCCGCTGCCGGCCGCGCCCACCGACCTGATCGAGCTGGATGCACTGGTGCGCTTCGTGCAACATCCGGTCAACGCCTTCCTGCGCCAGCGTCTCGGCATCAACCTGGGCGACTATTCCGACGATGTCCTCGAAGGCGTTCCTATCGAACTGGACTACTTGGAGATGTGGGGGGTGGGTCAGCGTCTCCTCGACGCCCGACTCGCCGGGAGCGACCAGGATGCGTGCATCGCGGCGGAGGTCGCACGGGGGCTCCTGCCCCCCGGCGCCCTGGCCGATCCGGTCCTCGATCGGGTCGGACCGGTGGTCGAGCGGCTGGTGCAGGTTGCTGCCTCGATCACCGGCGGGACTAGCGACGTAGGTTCGGTCGAAGTCAACGTCGCGCTCCCCGACGGACGCTTGGTCGTGGGCACAGTGGCCGGCGTGCGGGGCAACCTGCTGGGCTCGGTGACCTATTCACGTGTTTCCGCCAAGCACCGGCTGGCGGCGTGGGTGCGATTCCTCGCCCTGACCGCCGCCCATCCCGAGCGCTCCTTCGAGGCCGTAACCATCGGCCGGGGCAGATCCTCTCGCGGGGTGGCGGTTGCTCGCTTCGGCGTCTTCGAAGGAAGCCCCGAGGCGCGCCGTCAGCTCGCCCTGCACCAACTGGCGGTCCTGGTGGACCTGTACGACCGGGGTATGTGCGAGCCCCTGCCGCTGTACTGCAAGTCCTCGGCGGCGTACGCCGAGGCCCGTGGCCGGCGACCCAATCCCGAGGCCGTAGCCCGCCAGGAATGGGAATCGACGTGGGACCACGGCAATGAGGACGCGGAACTGAGCCACCAGCTGGTCCTCGGAGGTGTCCGCTCGTTCCACCAGGTGCTCGACGAGTTGCCACGCGACGACGAGCAGCAACAGGGCTGGGCGGCCGGCGAGACCACCCGTTTCGGCGGCTACGCCCGCCGGCTCTGGGATGATCTGCTAGCGGTCGAGAAGCTGGACGAGCAATGACCCCGACCCCCGACGTCCCGCCCTTCGACCTATGCGGCGAGCTGCCAACCGGTGTGACCGTGCTGGAGGCGAGCGCGGGCACCGGCAAGACCTTTACCATCGCCGCCCTGGCGGCTCGCTACGTCGCCGCCGGCATCCCACTGGAGCGCATGCTGCTCGTCACCTTTACCCGTATGGCGACGGGAGAGTTGCGGGAGCGGGTACGGGACCGGCTGGTCACGGCCGAGGAGGGTCTGGCCCGCGCCCTGGCCGGTGTCGAACCGCCGGCCGATGATGAGGTCCTCGGCCTGCTCGCCAGAGGTAGACCCGACGAGCTGACGGAAAGAAGGAACCGCCTGGGCGCGGCGCGGCGCGACTTCGACGCCGCCACCATCGCCACCACCCACGGCTTCTGCGAACGGGTGTTGAACGGACTTGGCATTGCCGGCGAGGTCGATCATGACGTCACCTTCGTCGAGGACGTGAACGATCTGGTGGAGCAGATCGTCGACGATTTCTACATTCGGAAGTTCTACCGGAGTGACGGGAAGCCGCCCTTCAACCGGGCCGAAGCGTTGCTCATTGCACGTACCGCCATCGACAACTCCTTTTCCCCTCTCGAACCGCGCGGCGCCCCTGACTCGTCGACGCCTGGGATGCGGCGGCGGCTGGCGGAGGCGGTCAGGGTCGAGGTCGAGCGGCGCAAGCGCCGCCTCGGGATCATCACCTACGACGACCTCCTGGTTCGCCTGCGCAACACCCTCGCCGACGAGGCCCGGGGCGCCGCCGCCTGCCAGCGCCTGCGTGACCACTACGAGGTGGTGCTCGTCGACGAGTTCCAGGACACCGACCCCGTCCAGTGGGAGATCATGCGGCGGGCCTTCGGCACCGGTCCCACCAGCCTGGTGCTGATCGGGGACCCCAAGCAGGCGATTTACGCTTTCCGCGGCGCCGACGTCTTCGCCTACCTGGACGCGGCCCGGGCGGCGGGGACCAAAGCCACGTTGGACACCAACTGGCGCAGCGACAAGGGCCTGCTGGACGCCTACGACACCGTGTTCGGCGGGGCCAAGCTGGGCGACGAGAGCATCGCCTACCGGCGGGTCGACGCCGCTCCGGCGCACCGGCTACCCCGACTGTCGGGCGCGCCCGTGACGGCGCCGCTGCGAATGCGGATTGTGCGCCGCGACAGCGGGATGGTCAGCCTCAGCCCCCAGGGATTCGCCTCGGCGCCCGCGGCGCGGCGCCATATCGCGGCCGACCTGGCGGGTGACCTGGTCCGGCTGCTCTCGTCCCCCGCCGAGATCGTCACCCGGCGGTCCGACGGTTCCGAAGCGGGCGTGCGGCGGGTACGGCCCGGCGACCTGGCGGTGCTGGTGCGGACCAACCGCCACGCCGCCATGATTCGCGACGCCTTGGACCTGGTGGGCATCCCGGCGGTGATCAACGGGGCAGGCAGTGTGTTCGCCACCCCGACCGCCAGGGAGTGGCTGCGTCTCCTGGAGGCGCTGGAACGGCCGACATCGTCGACCCGGGCCGCTTCGGTCGCCCTGACCAGCTTCCTCGGCTGGACAGCCGAGCAGGTGGCGGCGACCGACGACCGGGCCTGGGAAGGCCTCCACGCCCGGCTGCACCAGTGGGCCAGCCTGCTGCGCCGCCGGGGGGTCGCTTCCCTGCTCGAGGACATCACCCATTCCGAGGGCCTGCCGGGCCGGGTCCTGGCCCGACCGGAAGGCGAGCGGGAGCTCACCGACATCCGCCACGCCGGGCAGCTCCTGCACGCGGCCGCCATCTCCGACCAACTCGGCGTGACCGCGCTGGGCGCCTGGCTGCGCCTGCGCATCGCCGAGGCCGACCAGGACACGGGCAACGAGGAGCGCAGCCGCCGCCTCGACTCCGACGCCGAGGCGGTCCAGGTGCTGACCATCCATCGCAGCAAGGGGCTCGAGTTCCCGATCGTCTATTACCCCTACCTCTGGGACCACTGGACGTCCGAGGACGAGCCGCCGATCTTTCATGACCCCGACGCCAGCTACGAGCGCACCATAGACATAGGGGGAAAAGGGGGACCGGGATTTGCTGCCCATCGGAAGCGTCACATAAGCGAGCAGAGAGGTGAGGATCTCCGTCTCGCTTATGTCGCCCTGACCAGGGCGCAGCATCAGGCAGTGGTGTGGTGGGCGGGCTCGTGGGAAGGCCGGAATTCCCCCCTGGATCGGCTGCTGTTCTCACGCGACGAGAATGGCAACGTGGCGGTGGAGGGAACCGGGGTGCCGGCGGATGACGAGGTGGCCGTCCGTTTCTCCGCCCTGGCGACGGCCGCCACCGGTTGCATCAGCGTGGAAGAGAGTGACGGGGGCAGTGCCACGGTCTGGGAGGGGCCGTCGCGGCCGGCGGTGGATCTCGTCGCGGGCCGGTTCGACCGCACTCTCGACGCCCGCTGGCGGCGGACGTCGTACAGCGGGATCACGGCCGGCGTTCACGACGCCCGGGTGGCGAGCGAGAACGAGCAGGACACCGTGTCCGATGAGGTCGGGGGGACGGTTCCTTTGGTTGGGTTGGCCGACGAGTCGGCGTCGGAGGCCGGGGCTGTTGAGACGAGGCTGCGGTCGTTGCCGGTCCCGCTGGCTGCCATGCCCGGTGGCCGGGACGTGGGGACGTTTGTGCACAGCGTCTTTGAGGCGACGGATTTCACCGCCGCCGATTTGGACGCCTCGCTGGTGGCGGCGGTGGCGGTTGAGCAACGCCGCCAACGCATCGACCTGGGCGATCTGGCCACGGCCGTGGCCGGGCTGCGCGCCGCCATCGAGACCCCATTCGGCCCCTTGCTGGGCGAGGTGCGGCTCCGTGACATCCCCACCGCTGACCGGATCAATGAGATGGCCTTCGAACTGCCGCTCGTCGGTGGGGACCTGCCGACCGCTTCGCTTACCGTCGTTGACGTGGCGTCACTGTTCGAGCGGCATCTTCCCCCCGGTGACCCCTTGGCGGGTTACGCCCCCCGCCTGGCCGATCCCAACCTGGTGGGTGACCTGCGGGGTTACCTAACCGGCAGCCTCGACCTGGTGCTCCGCACCCACGGCCCCGAGGGTAGGCAGCGCTTCGCCGTCGTCGACTACAAGACCAACCGGTTGGCGGCGTCCGGCGAGATCCTGACCGTGTGGCATTACCGCCCCGATGCCGTAGTGGAGGAGATGCAGCGGAACCACTATCCGCTGCAGGCGGTGTTGTACCTGGCCGCGTTGCACCGCTACCTGCGCTGGCGCCTACCGGGGTATCACGCCGAGCACAACCTGGCCGGCGTTGCCTACCTCTTTATCCGGGGCATGACCGGCGACGCCACCCCTCGGGTCGGTTCCCAGCCGTGCGGGGTCTTCGCGTGGCGGCCGCCCACTGCCTTCATCGAGGAGCTCAGCGACCTCCTCGACCGAGGGCTGGTGCCAGCGTGAGCATCGTCGCCGTTGGAGTGGGCGCCGGAGTGGAGTTCGACCGCTTCGATGTCCGCCGGGCGCAGCACGCCCCGGGGCGGCTGCGGTCCTTCAACGACGCCGGGGTACTGGCGGCCGCCGACCTGCACGTCGCTCTGCGGCTGGGGCGCTTCGGCGGTGACGATGACGACGTGGTCCTGCTGGGCGCGGCGCTGGCGGTGCGGGCACCTCGCCTGGGCCACGTGTGCACCGACCTGGCCACCGTCCGGGGCAGCGTGATCATCGACGCCGACCTTCCCGTGGATGTCCAACAACTGCCGTGGCCCGACGCGGGCGAATGGTTGGAACGCCTGGCTGCCAGTCCTCTGGTCGCAGTCGGCATCGATGGGCCGGCCGGTCGCCCACTGCGCCTCGTCGGCACCCTGCTGTACCTGGACCGGTACTGGGGGGAGGAGTGCCAGGTGGCGGCCGACCTGACGGGCCGCAGCCAAGATCCCGCGGTGGGCGTTGACCTGGGTTTGCTCGCCGATGGGCTGGCCCGCATGTTCTCCGGCTCCCCACCCGAGCCGGACTACCAGCGCCTGGCGGCGGCGTCTGCGATCCTGCGCCGGTTCTCGGTGGTGGCCGGTGGTCCTGGCACCGGCAAGACCACAACCGTTGCCCGCATCCTGGCCCTGCTGGACGAGCAGGCCGCGGCGGCCGGGGCTGCGCCACCGATGGTCGCCCTGGCGGCGCCGACGGGCAAGGCGGCGGCGCGTCTGGAGGAGGCGGTACATGGCGAGGCGGCCACCCTCGAAGTCGGCGAGGCGACGCGGGCGCGGCTCCTGGCGGTGGGCGCGTCGACGCTGCATCGCCTGCTCGGATGGCGACCCGACAGCCCGGCGGGCAACCGGTTCCGCCACAACCGGGGCAACCGGCTCCCCCACGACATCGTCATCGTCGACGAAACCTCGATGGTGTCGTTGTCCCTGATGGCCCGCCTGGTGGAGGCGGTCCGCTCCAACGCCCGGCTGGTGTTGGTGGGTGATCCGGAGCAGCTGGCGTCTGTGGAGGCAGGGGCGGTCCTCGGCGACGTGGTGGGCCCGGTCGCAGGCGGCTTGGTGATGCGCACGTCAGCTCGGGACTTGTTGGAATCGGTGGCCCATCACCGGGTGGCGGCCGCATCCCCGGTGGCGGGAACCGGAATCGGCGACGGGATCGTCCTGCTGCGCCAGGTCCATCGCTTCGGCGGAGGGATCGCCGCGTTGGCGGAAGCGGTTCGTCAGGGCGACGCCGACAGGGCATTGGGACTGCTCGAGGCCCGGCCGCCCGATGTGCAATGGATTCCCGTCGATATTGCCGAACCCGGGGCACGACGGGCGCTTGTTCCTGTCCGAACCGCCGTCGTCGCCGCTGGTTGGCGGGTCACCTCGGCCGCCCGGGCGGGCGAGGCCAAGGCGGCGATCGAAGCGCTGGGCGCGTTCCGCCTGCTGTGCGCCCACCGCCTCGGGGCTTACGGCGTGGCGACGTGGATGCCGCGCATCGAGAGCTGGTTGGCGGCCGAGATCGATGGCTTCGCGGCCGAAGGGACGTGGTATGTCGGGCGTCCCCTTCTGGTAACCGAGAACGACTACGGGCTGCGCCTGTTCAATGGCGATACCGGCGTCGTGGTGGCGGTCGCCGGCGGCCAGGTGAGGGCGGCGTTCGAACGGCGCGGTGAGGTGCTCGAGTTCAGCCCCACCCGCTTGGCAGCCGTTGACACCGTGTACGCGATGACGGTGCACAAAAGCCAGGGGTCTCAGTTCAGCGGCGTCGCGGTCCTGCTTCCCGACCCGGCATCGCCGATCCTCACCCGGGAACTGGTGTACACCGCCATCACCAGGGCCCGCGATCACCTGATCCTGGTGGGTACAGAAGCGGCAATACGGGCTGCCATAACCCGGCCGATCGCCCGCTCGTCAGGGCTGCGGCGCACGCTGTGGAATGAACAGACCGGTCCGCCTGCCCTCGGCTCCCGGGCGTAGCCGCAAACCCCTTCAAGCTGTGGTCGCGTCCTGGCGCCATGCCGAGTAGATAACGCGGAATCAAGGGTGGTCGGGGAAATGCCCACGCCGCCAGGGATGTGTGCAGTGTTCGCCGACATGGGTAGAAGGAGCCTCGATCGACCGTTCGGCGGTGGTCGGCAGGAAGCAAGATCGACAGGGAGGCGGCATGGGAGAGACTCATCCCATCGATAGGGTCATCGGCTCGTTCACCACTGAGGAAAAGGCGAAGAGGGCGGTGGCCAAGGCGATTCCACTGGGTGGCGATCCCGGATCGGTGGCCTACGGCGACCACAACGACAGGAGAAAGTCACTCGTCGCCGAGCAGCAGGAGGAGATGAACGGTGCTGTCCCTCTTCCCGCACTCAATGTGGTTCCCGCTCCGGCTCAGAAGCCGTTGCTGGTGACCGTGACCGCGGGCGCGGTCATCGGTGCCCTGCTCGGTGCCTTGGCGGCCCTGGTGCCGGTGGGAAGCTGGGGGTTGTCTACGAGACTGCTCACCTACGTGCTGATCACTGGTTTCGGCGGCACCGTCATCGGCTTGGTCATTGCGGGAGGGCTGGGAGCGCAGGGTCCCGCTGAGGCGTCGGCAGCCGCCGACGGAGTGATCGTCGGGATAGACGTCCCGGCAGGCGAACAGGCCGGAGCGGTAGCCGAGGCCATGGCCAGTGAGGGGCCCACGAGAGTCGATGTTCTCGATTCGGGTGGTGCCGCCCGTTCGGTGACCGACAATCGCTTCCTGTCACTCGGTGACGCGTCCCGGCGAGTAGCCGATCGCCTGGATCAGGAACATGGAGACTGGTCCCCCGCCTTGGGCGAACCCGGCCAGCCCGCCAACTGACCAGCCAACTGACCGGCCCGTCGATTGCGACTCCACGCGGCCGATTCTCCCTGCAACCAGCGGCGCTGTGGGATTCGTCCCCTTGCACCTAAGACGTCCCCCAGGGATCATTGGGTCAACTTCCCCAGAACTGCGCCGTTTACGACGTGGGCCGTGAAAAGCGATGTTCGTCCTCGTCGCCGAAGGTCATTTCTGTTTCTGTCGCAGCCGCAACCCGAATCCGCTCACCACCACCGCCCGCCGGGCCGCCGGGTCCGATATCCCCGCCGTCGCCTTTTGAACCCTCAACGCGAACGTCGCTCGCCGTCGTGGTCCGCCAACACCCGGGCACCGTCGACGGCTCGAACGACCCAACCACGGTGTAGGGCACCGGGGCGGGCGAGAGCCACCACGCAGCCCCCGAACCCGGCACCGGTGAGGCGGGCGCCGAAGACTCCTGGCGTGGCCACGAGCTCAGCCACCAACTCGTCGACGCCGCGAGTGGACACTTCGAAGTCGGCCCTCATACTTTCGTGGCTGGCCGCCATGATGGCGCCGCATTGGCGGAGGTCGCCGTCGTGCAGTGCTCCCGCGAACTCTCGAACGCGGGCGTTCTCGGAGACGACATGGCGGGCCCGGGCTCGCAGCACCGGGTCAAGCAGCTGCGCCGCCGAGGCAATGTCCGCCCTGGCGAGGGGCCCGATCAACGCCTCGGCCTGCTGACAGCACTGCCGCCGCTCGGCATAGGCGGAGTCGGCCAGGCGGCGCGCCTCGCCGGAATGAACGACCACCACCTCGGCATCGTCGGGGAGCGCCACCGGCGTCACGGTCAGCGCCCCGCAATCGATCAGGAGGGCATGACCAGCGACGCCCGACGCCGATGTGAGCTGGTCCATGATGCCGCAGGGGACGCCGCTGGCGGCATGCTCGGCCTGTTGGCACGCGAGAGCCAACTCGAGCCCTGAACCGGTGAAGCCCAGCGCCAAGGCCACCGCCACCTCGAGGGCGGCGCTGGACGACAACCCCGCCCCGATCGGAAGACTCGTGGCCAGCCGGCCCCGGAAACCGTGGGGGGGTCGGAGAACCGAAACGACGCCGGCCACATAGCGCGCCCACGGCGGTTCGACGACGGCCGGCTCGGCCACGTCAAGGGGGATGGCAGCCTCGCCCGGCAGCTGCTCCGACGTGAATCGCACGTCGTCGCCATCCACCGACCCGGTCACGGTGGTGCCCAAATCGATGGCCATGGGAAAGGCCAGCCCCCCGGTGTAGTCGGTGTGGTCTCCGATCAGGTTGACCCGCCCCGGGGCGAACGCCCGCACCATCTAGATCGGCGGCCGCCGGCTGGCGGTGGCCAGTCGGACCGCGGCGCGCAGGTCCGATGCCGCCTGTTCGGGCGCCACGTCGTTTAGGAAGGCCCCGGCGCCAAGCTCGGAGCCGGCCAGGTACTTGAGACGGTCGGCGTTGCGGTGCAGAGGGGTGAATTCAATGTGAAAATGGCTGATGGGCTGCCAGTCGCCCGGTCCCGTCGGCGCCTGGTGGATGGACATCACATAGGGCAGCGGGAAGGCGAAGAGCCGGTCGTAACCGGCGACGACCTCTTCGACAATGTGGGCGAGGGCGTCGCGCTCGACGTCGCTGAGATCGAGCAGGGACGGCGCGTGGCGTTGGCTCAGAACGTGGACCTCGAAGGGAAATCGGGCCGCAAAGGGGACGAACGCAATGAAGACCTCGTTTTGGGCAACGACCCTTACGCCACGTACCCGTTCCTCACCGACGAGATCGCACAGCAGGCATGTGCCGTGTTGGGCCCGATGGCGGGTTGCGATCGCCAGTTCCCGCGCCGGCAGCGGGGGGATCTCGGGATAGCCGTACACCTGACCGTGGGGATGATTGAGGGTCACCCCCACGGCCTCGCCCCGGTTTTCGAAGACGAAGACGTAGGCCACCGCATCCCGGGCGCCAAGGGCGGCGTAGCGGTCGGCCCACACGTCGACAAGTAGGCGGAGCCGCTCGTGGCCGAGATCGGCGAGGGTGGCGGTGTGGTCATCCGAATAGACGATGACCTCAGTTGCGCCGGCCGCCGGTGCAATCTGGTACGGGGGCCCGGGACGCGACGTCGGCGGAGGCGGGCACGCGACGAGCGACGGGAAGCGGTTGTCGAACACGGCAATCTCGAACGATTCCCAAGGCACCTCGGTGGGGGCTGCTGGGTCGCATGTCGGGCACAAGGGGCATTGCTCCGCGGGTGGCAGAAAGGTGCGGTTTTGGCGGCCACCGGCAAAGATCCGCCACTCGCCCGAGAGTGGATCGCACCGGCGTTCAAAAGTCACCGGGCGGTCTCCCGCACGTGGCAATAGCGTGCGACGCGCCGTCCGTCGGAAAGGCGCGCTTCCTCTGAGGTCAGGATCGGGCGGGGCAGGCTCGCCCATCGCAGCAGGTCGGCGAGGACGGCGCGTGCCGCGGCGTCCCCGGAGGCCGCGCTTTCGCACAGTCGGTATTGGCAGAACACCAGCCGACCGGCGGCGACGGGATGACTGCCTACCACGGTGCCGGTCATGGAGCCCGGCACAGGCTTGTAGGCAATGACAACGGGGGTGTCGGGAAACGCCTTGTCCCCGACGCGGGTGACCACGCTGTGGGCCTGCACGGTTGAGTCCTCGGCCACCAGCACGTTGCGCCGCGGTAGTGAAGGTAGGGCGCCATGGTCGGTCGTGAAATGGAACACCGACGAACCCCACACTGTCTCCACTGTTTGCATCGCGACCGGCACGGGGTATTGGGTGGCCGCGGCCGGGCTCTGGGCGAGTACGACCACCACCTCGCCGGCGGCCAGGAGTCGGCCGATGTGCTCGCCCGCGGTCTCATCCAGGCAACCCTCAGCGACGACGACGGTTCCCGGGTCGCCGACTCGGGCGCCCACCCGCTCGAGGGCGTCGAGCATGCCGGTGGCGGAGCCGATCACCTGTACCGCGACCGGCGCATCCGGGACGGCGACGACATGGAGGGTGTAGCGGTTCTCCGCCAGCAGGCGGCCGCCCGCCTGGAGGCGGACGATCAGGTCATGGGAGCCGGGAACTTTCGGAGCGGCGATCAACACGGTGCCGAGTCGCGTTGGCCGGTGTGCGGCCAGGAACTCCGCCCGAATCGCCCAGAGGGACTCGTTGAAGCGGTCGGCGGCAGCTTCGGGGGCCATGTCAGGCATCTGCTGGGTCAGGAGATCGTCGATCGGCAACGGCCCGCCGGTCTCGCCGAACCGGGCCTCGACGACAACGTCGTCGAGGCGTTCACCGTCGTTGGCGATATGCAACCCGGCCCGGATGTAGTCGCCCGCCACGACGACCAAACTGTCGAGCGCGAGCATCGGCAAGACAGTCTGGTTGGCCCGTGTCATCTCGCGGACGGCGATGGTTTTGGGGTCCCGCCGCAGGTCGAGCAGGCCGTTCAGTTCGTGGGGAACGTCGGTCAGCTCGGTCAGGCAGTAGCCGCCGATGTGATCATGGCGCCGGAATACCTCGGCCTGCAATCGGTCCGACAACCCCTGGTAACGCTGCGTCTCGGTCACGAACCGGTCGACTGTCGCCGGCCACAAGGTGGCGACCAGTCCCGCCGCATAAATTTCGTGGGTGTCCCAGAACGGAGGCTCGGGCCGTCGCGGCATCTGGGGCAGGCCCCAGTCGCCGAATTCGGTTACGAACAGGGGCCTATCCACCTCCGCCCAGCGCGCGCATGCCCGCTCGATCTTGTCGAGGTACTCCGAGTGCAGCCGGCCGTACCAATGGGCGGTCAGCACGTCGGCCCCGAAAACCCGGCCCGGGTCAGGCTCCACCCAGTCGTTTTCGATCACGGGGCGGGTCGGATCGACTTCCCTGGCCGTCGCAACCAACGCCCTCGCGAAGCGCTCGTAGCCGTCCCAGGCCCGCGACTCGAGCCGGTCGAGTCCCAATTCGTTCATGAGCGACCAGAGAATGACGCTGGGGTGGTTGCGATCACGGCAGATCTGCTCGCGGACCGCTTGCACGGCGCGCCGGGAGACGAGGGAATCGCCGTCGCCGCCGAGTTCTTCATGAGCGATCGGCTCGGCTACGGGGATGTCGCAATGCAGCAGCATGCCGAGTTCGTCGCAGACGTCGAGATAGAGGGGGTCGAAGGCCTTGATGTGCAAGCGAAGAGTGTTGAACCCCATGGCTCGTGCGGCGCGGACTTCGGCCTCGATCGCGGCCCGGGGCCCTTCGGTGTAAAGGCCGTCGGCCACGAAGCCCTGCACCAGCGCGCTTTTCATTCGATAGGGACGGTCGTTCACCAGCAGCCGGGTGCCGGCCACGCGCACGGTCCGCAGCCCGAAGCGCACGATCCGTCCGTCACTCACCTCGCCGTCGGTCACGACGTCGATGGTGGCGTTGTGCAGCGCCGGATCCGCGGGCTGCCACCGGGACGCCTGGGTGGGCCCGAAGGTGACGACGAGACGCTGGCGGCCGCCGGCGCCGATCTCGGCCTGCATTTCGGATACCCGGCCCACGGCCCGCACGCCGAGGCGGCCGGCAGCCGCGGCGGTGCTTCGATTGCCCAGAGCCACTTCTACCGCAAGAGCATGCGGGTCACCATTGACGAACACATCCTCTATGACCAGCGGACCGTGGCGGTGCAGGGAAACCGATTGCCAGATGCCCCCGTAGGTCATGTAAAGGCTGGGTCGGCTGGGGAAAACGTGATTGGCCCAACCCTGCTTCCCGTGGACCAGACGGATGTGCTCGGGATCGTCGACCGGGGGGTCGACCACGCGCACCGCCACGACGTTTTCGCCGCCGCGGAGGGCGCTTGTGGCGTCGAACGCAAACGGGGTGAACGGGTTGTCGTGAATGCCAAGAAAGGTGCCATTCAGCCACACTTCGGCGATGTCCATGACCGCCCCGAAACGCAGCGTCCACCAACCGCTCCGCTGAGTTTTGTCGAGGGTGAAGGTCCGCCGATACCAGGCCACCCCGTCAAGTCCGAGCCATCCTTGCGCTTCCCAAAGGCCTGGCACCGTGATGGATTGAGCCGGGAGGTCCTTCAGGTCCTGGAGTGTGAAGTTGCCTGGGAAGAAGTCCCAGTCGCCGTCGAGAGAACCGGTCCCGTGCTCGTCCAGAACGAGGGGGGCATTCACTATCGCTCCATGGTTATCGCCACTTTTCCCCGGTCACCGCCATCGGCGACCCGGTACGCCTCGGCGGCTTCCTCCAAGCCGAAGCGGTCCGTCACCGTCTGCTCCGGGTGCAGACCCCACCGGACGAGCCGCCCGACGAGGTCCTCCATGCGCCCGACGCTGGTGACCCAGGACCCGATCACGGTGAGCTGGGGATGGATGATCGTGGGACTGACATCGACCTCCAGGCGACCACCCTCGCCCACGAGCACGCAGCGCCCCCAGCGCCGAGTGCCTTGCAATGCCGCCGCCCGCGCCGCCGCCGCCCCCGAGCAGTCGATGGAAACCTCACAACCGTGGCCGCCCGTGAGGTCGCGCACCGACTCCAACGTGGCGCCGTCCGCGCCCAAGACGTGGTCGACCGCGCCGAGCGACCGGGCCAGCGCACGGCGGTCACCGTTGGCGTCGATGCCGATCACCAACTGGGCACCCAAGGCTCGTGCCAGCAGCGTTGCTGCCAAACCCACCGGACCGAGCCCGGTGACGAGCACGGCGTCGCGGCCCGACACCGCAGCCCGGCTCAGCGCCTCGTAGGCCGTCCCGAACCCGCAGGCCACACATGCCCCATCGAGAAAGCTCAGCTCGTCGGGAAGGCGGATGCAGGTCGACTCGTCGGCGAGGAGGTAGTCGGCGTGGCCGCCATCTCGCTGCCATCCGTACGCCGCCCGTCGCGGCGACGTGCACGAGATCATGTAGCCCGACCGGCAGTCGGAGCACAGGCCGCAGCCGGCAATGTGATAGAGGGCGACCCGGTCCCCTTCCCCGAACCGGCGGCAGTCAGCGCCGACCGCCACGATCTGGCCTGCCGGTTCGTGGCCGGCTATCACATCCTGGTAGGCCTCCGGGCCCGAGCCGACGTGCTCGCGGTAGATGGCCCGCAGGTCGCTACCACATATGGTCGAGGCTCGCATGGCGACGAGCACCTGGCTGGGCCCCGGCGCCGGCACCGGGACGTGGCGCAGGTCGACCCGGCGCCCACCGGGTAGGTAGGCACCGCACATAACCTCGCTCACGAGGCGCCGCGTCGGGCGTAGGCCCAGGCGTCGGCCACCATGGCCTTCAGCTCAGGCTTCTCTGGTTTCCATCCCAGATCCCGCCGGGCCCGGGCACTCGACGCCACCAGCACGGGCGGATCGCCAGCCCGCCGGGGGCCGTCCACGGCCGGGATGGGCCGGCCGGTCACCGCTGTCGCGGCGTCGAGGACCTGGCGCACCGAGAACCCCTCGCCGTTGCCCAGGTTGTAGATGCGGTGGCCCTCACCGTCGATCGACTCCAGGGCGAGAAGGTGAGCCCGGCCAAGGTCCTCCACGTGGATGTAGTCCCGGACGGCGGTGCCGTCGGCGGTGGGGTAGTCGGTGCCGAAAACATGCACGCAGGGCCGGGAACCGGCCGCGGCTGCGAGCACCAGAGGAATGAGGTGCGTCTCCGGATCGTGGCGTTCACCATAGTGCCCAGAAGCGCCGGCGACATTGAAGTAGCGCAGGCTTACCGCCCCGAGGCCGGTGGCGGCGCACTGGAAGGCGATCGCCTGGTCGACCGCGAGCTTCGAAGCCCCGTAAGGGTTGGTCGGCTTGGTCGGCGCATCCTCGCGGATGGGGACCTCCTCCGGCTCGCCGTAAACCGCGGCAGTCGACGAGAAGACCAGCCGGGGCACGCGCGCGACGCGCAGCGCGTCGAGGAGGTTCAAGGTCCCCCCGACATTGACCCGGAAGTACCGGACGGGCTCGGCAACCGACTCGGCCACCAGCGACAGGGCGGCGAAATGCAACACCCCGTCGAAGCCTTGCGCCACGAGGTTCTGCACGGAGGGGGCATGCAAGAGGTCCACGGCCGCAAAGTGGGCGTCGGTGGGAACCGCGTCGCGGTGGCCCCGCACCAAGTTGTCCGCCACGGTGACGTCATGGCCAGCGGCCAGCAACTGGCCGGCCACCACGCTGCCGATATACCCGGCACCCCCGACGACCAGTAGCTTCATCGACGGCTCACCGGATGCCGCCGCCCGCTGCTCCCTCGCCGCGTGGAATCCAGACCGTCTCAGGCTCACCGCGCAGCACGTGGTTGACGAACTCGACTCCCTGCATCGCCGAGTGGTCCATATTTCCGATCTCGTACAGCCAGGCTCCGAAACGGCCCCGCGACCAGATTCCCTGCGACCGCAGCCAAGGTTGAATCGTCCCCAGGCTCGCGTCGCGGCTGACCGTCGGTACGGGATATGACATGTCAGGTGAGCACCGCCAGGTGGTGACGATCCGATCCCTATCCGCATCCTGCATCAGCCTGGTCGCGATGAGCCCGTCGATCACGCGGTCCACGATCCGGGATTCGTCCTCCGGTTTGTAGATTGACCGCGAGGTTTCGGTGAGGAATAGCGTCTGGTCGGGCTTGGGTGTGATGTAGGGCGAGTAGTTGCTCAAATATGTGACCCGGTAGAACGGGACTTGCGGCTCAGGAAAATAGATCCAGTTTTTCGTGGTGTCCGCCGGGCCGTCCACGCCCACGCCGACGATGTGGCTACCGCTCCAGTGCAGACCCGCGGCCGCAGCGGCAATAGAGTCCGGCACCGACTCCGTACAGTCGATGAGCTTGTTGAGCGGCATGGTCGAAAGCAGCACGTCATAGGGCCATCGGCGGCCATCGGCGGTCCTCACCACCTTGGCCACCGGGTCGACCGAAGCCACGGGGGTCTGCAACTCCAGATGATCCTCCACGAACCGACGGAGTCCCTCGTAGAGGAATCCGGTCCCGCCCCGGAGCGGATACTTGAACGTGTTATTGGGTCCCCATGACACCTGGTCGGCACCGAGGATCACGTTGCGCAGGATCGTTTCGACATCCACCACCGAGACCCGCTCGCCGATCCAGACATAGTTCATGAGCTCGGCCGGCGTGGCCCAGACCTTGAAGTTGTAGGGGATCATGAAATGCTTTGCGATGCCGGAACCCATGACGGCGTCCACCCACTCGCGGAAGTTATTGGGGTTGTGTTTCTCCCGCTGCGCTCGGACGAGCCCTGCCACACAGTCGAAGACCGTCTGGGGTTCAAGGTCGCGGATGTTGTTCTGGAAGGGATAGGGGATGAAGCGGTCCTCCATCCAAACCCACGCTTCACGCTGGAGCTCGGTGTAGTCGCCGCCCATCAGCTTGTCGACCAGATCGTCGTAGTACTGGTAGTGGCTGAACATCACGTGGCCGCCGATGTCGTAGGTGAAGCCGGCCTCATCGGTGAAGGAGGTGGCCAGGCCACCGACGTAGTCGTTGGCTTCGAGGATGACCCAGTCTTGATATCCGAGCTCCTGGAGGCGGTACCCGGCCCCAAGGCCGGTGGGGCCGGCCCCGATGATGACGATACGGGGGTCGGCGGGGATGGTCGGGGTGGTCATGCCGACTCCTGAGTGGCGTCGGAGGACTCACCGATACCGTCAACCAGAGCCTGCATGGCTCGGGCGATGGTGTCCCAATGATGGTTCCGCAGTACCGGGCGGATCCTTTCCGCTCGAGCCTGGGGGCATTCGACTACTGCGGCGCGACAAGCATCGGCCAGACCCGCGGCGTCACGGCCCAGCGTGACGATGCCGGAATAGTCGGCGACGACATCGGGCACGGGTGTGCTGACGACCGGCAGGCCCGACGCCAGGTACTCGAGCGTCTTGGTGGGACTGATTGAACGAGTGGCCTCGTTCGCCGCGAACGGCATGAGCCCAACGTCGAAGCCCGCCATGACAAGGGGCAATTCGCTATACAGGCGAGCACCGGGGTAGGTGATGTTGGCGGCCCGGGGGAGGGTGGCAGGATCAATTTTGACCACGGGACCCACCATGCGGATCTCCCAATCAGGCAACTCGGCGGCCAAACCAGCGACGAGATCGAGGTCGATGCGCTCGTCGATCACCCCGACATAGCCTGCCACTCGGCGGCCATCGGACTGCCTCGCGTGGCGCTGGGCGATCGCCGGTTCATAGTGTTCCGGCTCGACGCCGCTCGGGAAGCAGTGGGCGCTGACGGCACGGTGCTCGAGCACCGAGCGGTGTAGCGATCGCCCACCGGTGAACACGATGTCGGCCTCACGCAGTGCCTGGCGTTGCCTCAGCACCAGTCCCGGGGGGGCAAAGCGGAAGGCCGCCAAATCGTCCATGACGTCATAGACAAGAACCGACGGTCGCAGCCGTCGCGCCACGTCCAGGGCCATCGGCGTATATAGCCACGCCGTCCTTTTCGGCCGGGTCCCTATGAGGTCGATCAGCAGCGACGAGTAGTACTCGGACGCCACCGCGTCGAAACCGGCTCCCGACAGTCCCGGCGGAACCTCCAACCACACCCTGGTCACCTGTTCCAGTTCCTGGACGCGAAGCACCGGGGCGGACAAGCCTGCGAGTACCTCTGGCTCCTCTACGAACCATGTTCGCTGGTAGCGCTCGGACAACCGGGAGATCAGGTGCTGGGGCCGTTGCCAGACGAACGTCCACCGCAGATGAGACAGGACGACAAGATCAGGCGACATCGTTGATCCTCACTTCGATACGGTCATCAGGGGCGTGAATGTTCGAGCAGGCCTCCCCGGCGGGCGGGGGCTGCCAGTCCCAGTGAGCCATGTGGGGCAGCCACCCCTGCAGCCAGTCGGCGACGGGCCGGCGGAGGCGGTAGGCCGGTAGGCCGGCGGCGGGAACGCCTGACGCGGCCAAGGAGTACGCCACCGACATCGACGACGGCCGCCGGTCCAGATTCTCGTCAAGCCAGAAGACGCCGACGGGGTCGATGGCCGCCACGCATTCGCAGAGCAGGGAGGCCCAGTCCGCCGAGTCGATGAACGGAAACCAGCAGTAACCACGTAGATCGACACCGTGGTCGCGGGCGGCCTCACATTGCTCCAAGGTGTACTTCAACCACGAAGCGCGGTCGGATGCGAAACCCCGGATGTTGGTCTCGCCTAGTGCGACAGGGATCTGGTAGCGGTCCCAGTATTCCGTGATGAGCTCGGCGAGCGGGGGCGGCGACGGGGGGGTGTTGCTCCCGAGACCTGGCCGGCTCCAGTGCCACTGGTTGTGGGCGTAATAGTCAAGCCCCAGGACATCGACATGGCCGGCGGCCACCGTCAACAGGTCCTCGCCCCCCGCTCTGACCAGATCCTGCACGAACGGCCGGTCGGCATCGACGGGCCGCCCCAGGAAGAGGTCGGTGAGCAGGAAGCGTCGGTCGTTGGCGAGGACGGCGAATTCCTCGCCCTCCGGGGTCGACCAACTGTGGCGCTCGCACGCCTCGACATGGAGGTGCTCAGCGTCGGGCAAAAGGTCGTGCAACGCTCGGCTGGCCCGGGTGATGGCGGGAAAGACGTTGCGGGCCAAATCGATGAACCCGTCCAGACCTGACGTGTGGGGCGGCCATACCCCCAACTGGCCGCACAAGAGAATGGTCGTGAACGGTTCATTGCACACGGTGTAGCCAGGAATCCAGGGGTAGCGCTCGGCCACGGCCTCGACGAAGCGCAGGAATGCCGGTTCGAATGTGGGTGCAGCCAGATTGCCCAACCAGGCCGGGTAGCTGGTGTGGTGCAGCAGATCGACGATCGGCTCAAAACCGTTCTCGTGCATAAATCCAAGGACTTCGTCGGGGTACCTCCAGTCGAAGCGTCCCGGTTCCGGCTCGATGCGATGCCATCGCAGCGGATAGCGGACCCGGCGAACGTGGCAGGCGGCCAGCAAGGCGAGATCGGACCGCCAGCGAACGT
Source organism: uncultured Actinomycetota bacterium (assembly GCA_963791545.1). Lineage (GTDB taxonomy): Bacteria > Actinomycetota > Acidimicrobiia > Acidimicrobiales > Palsa-688 > JALYXV01. The sequence continues at coordinate 210,840 of CAWBSR010000003.1, read as the reverse complement.
GGTGCTCGGTTGTCTCGGTCACATCGCGGTCATGCGCCGGTTGGAAGGTCGATTCGAAAGCTCCGATGAAGGCTATGGAGGACATCGGTTTCCGGTGGGGGCCGATCATTGAGGAGTCCCGGCGGGGAACGGCCCCGTCGGCCCGTCGCCGGCGCCGGTTGCGGCGATGGTCGACGCGATCTCCTCAAGATCCTGTTCGTCTAGTTGCAAACCGGCGGCGGCCACCCAGCTGTCCACCTGAGCGGGATTGCGGGCACCCACGATGGCGCCGTCGACGGCATCCCAGGCCAGCGTCCAGGCGATGGCCAGTTCTGCCAGCGTCGCGTCGAGCCGTTCGGCAATGGGCTTGAGCCCGTCGACGAGAGCCAGGTTGCGGCTCAACTTCGGCTCGGTGAAGTCGTCGTCCCTGCCCCGCCAATCGTCTTCAGGCAGAGACGCCACCCGGTCAGCCGAGAAGCGGCCGGTCAACAGACCGGACCGCATGGGGCTGTACACGATGACACCGGTGCCATGCTCCGAGCACCAGGGCAAGAGATCCGAGGCCGCCCCTCGGACGAGGAGGTTCAGCTGTGGTTGGAAGGTGTCCACATGGCGGCTCGATTCGCACAACGTCAGGTCCTCGAGGCCAAAGTTGCTGAGCCCGATGAACCGGACCTTCCCCTCGTCGACCAACGCGGCCATCGCCCCCCACGACTCCTCCAACGGGGTGTCGTCCCACGTGGGCCAGTGCGCCTGGAGCAGGTCAAGCTGGTCGACACCAAGTCGCCGCAGCGAGTCCTCACACTCGCGCCGGATCGACTCAGGGGCCAGGGTGTTCCGAACCTCGCGCTCGCCGGCGTCCCATACCAGGCCGCACTTGGTAAACAACAACGGTCGGTCGCTCTCCGGGAGCTGGCCCACCGCCTTGCCGACGACCTCCTCGGCTCGACCGAGTCCGTAGGCCGGCGCGGTATCGATCCAGTTCACACCTCGCTCAACGGCCCGCAGGACCGCGGCGATGGAGTCGCCGTCGTCCTGGCGACCCCATCCTCCCTGCCACTCCCCCCCGCCGATGGCCCACGCTCCGAGCCCGACGCGTGAGATCTCGAGACCGGTCGAGCCGAGGTGACCGGTGGGGATACGCAAACGTCGTTCACTCATGCGTCTGCCTCGCGAACTCCGTCTCGCGGCAAGGTGAGAATGCCGGAGCCCCGGTTGTGCATAGCTGTGCCACAGGCATATTCCGTCCACTTCGTTCAATCACGGGCTGACCGTCGATGGGCCAGCGCCTACACGTTCAGTGGCTGGCTGCTCAACCCCGAGACGCCAATACCCGGCATAGGTAACGCGAAAACGCAGAACACACGGTGTTCACACAGCGCTCCGGCGTCGGGCTACCCGCGGCGCCACGGTGGTACGACGGCCCCTCCCGCCCGGGCGGCAACCGAAGCCTGCCAAGCGGAGATTGCCGGGCCGCGTTGAGCTACCGCTTATCGTCAGGTACGATCCGTGCTCGACATCAGATCCGGTTGAGCCTCTAGCCAGGGTCATCAGTGGCGGTCGGCGGACCACCCTGGGGTGAACAAGCTTCTTCGGAGTATCAACAAATGATGGATTTTTCGATCGCGGGCAATCGGGTGGGCGACAGCGTTGACATCGTTCTCGAGGGCGAACTTGACGTGTACACGTCGTCGCGCCTCCGCGAGACGCTGACGGACCTGGCCTCACAAGGGGTACGGCACATCACCGTCGACGTCGCCGGGGTCGACTTCGTCGACTCGACCGCGCTTGGAGTGCTTGTCGGCGGACTCAAGCGGATGCGGCGGGCCGGTGGCGACCTTGTCCTTCGTTCGCCCCGGCCGTCGACGCTCAAGGTGCTGCAAGTCACCGGTCTCGGCGGGATCCTCAAGATCACCGACCATGACCTCAGGTCTCGCCAACAGCCCGACAACGTCGATACGCCTGCCGCCTGAGCAACCGTCCGGTCCATTGCGCGGCCGCCTCAGCGACGGGCGGCTTCGAATTGAATGTTTTCCATCTCGACTGAGAGGTGTTTCGACGCCGGCGACCGTGGGTAGTGTGGTCGGTGCTATCCGGCGCGAGAAATAGAGGTCACTCTCAAAGCAGCTCCACCGTGCTTCCCCCTGCGGCGAGCCAATGGCGAGTGTCGAAAATGAAGCGGGCATTGGCTAGGACCAGATCGCGGTCAAAGGCGTCGTGGTCGGTGAGGACGACCACCGCGTCGGCCCGAGCCACTTCCTCGGCATCGAGAAGAACTGCGGTAATGCCGGGCAGCATCATGTCTTGGTCGAGGTGCGGATCGACCGCGCTGACCTGTGCTCCAAGGGCAACCAACCGCTCGGCCACCGCAATGGCGGGTGATTCCCGGCAGTCGCCGGTGTTGCGCTTGTACGACACGCCGAGCAACAAAAGCCGGGAACCGTTGATCGACCTCTTGCGGGCGTTGAAGGAAAGCATCAGACGGTTGACGATGTAGTCGGGCATGTGGTCATTAATGTCCTTGGCCAACTCGACGAACCTGAACGATCGTCCAAGTTTGCGTTCCACCCGCCAGGCCAGATAGCTCGGGTCGATGGGCAGGCAGTGCCCGCCGACCCCGGGTCCCGGCACAAAGCGCATGAAGCCGAAGGGCTTGGTGGAAGCGGCGTCGATGACTTCCCAAATGTTGATGCCGAGCTCGTTGGCAAACACCGCGAGTTCGTTCACCAGAGCGATGTTGACGTGCCGGAATGTGTTCTCCAGGAGCTTCGCCAGTTCGGCCTCCTTTGGGCCCCCCACCGGGACGGTAGTTTCCACCAGCGTGTCGTAGAACGTCCGGACCGCGGCCAGCGAGGGTCCGTCTATGCCGGCGACGATTTTGGGAGTTTTGGCAAAGGTCCATACTTGGTTGCCCGGATCGATCCTCTCGGGGCTGAACCCAACATGAAAATCGCGGCCCGCCTGGAGGTGCGATCCGGACTCGAGTATCGGGACCATAAGTTCTTCGGTGGTACCTGGATACGAGGTCGATTCGAGGATCACCATGGCACCGTGACGCAGGTAGGTGGCCAGCGTGGCGCTGGCCTTCTCGATCCCGGCCAGATCGGGGACTCCCTCGAACAGCGGTGTCGGTACGGTGATGACGGCAACGTCAAAACCGGCGCAGCGGGTGGCGTCGCTGGTGGGACGGTAGCGGCCCCCGGCCAGCGCCGCCCCCAACTGCTCCGTCGAGACGTCGCCGATTGGCGAGTCGCCGTCGGCCAGCCTCTTCACACGCTGCTCGTCGACATCGAACCCGACCACCTCGTGACCCGCTTCGACGGCGCGCATCGCCAGTGGCAATCCGACATACCCCTGACCGACCACCACGACCCTTGCCGGTCGCATTGTTGAAGTGGTCATAAGATCAAAGCCTCCCAGCCGCCGCGACAGGTGAATCCCGTCCGTCGCCCAGGATAGTTCGAGCTTCACGCCCCATTGTCCGGTTTGGGCGCCGGGGGTGCATCCGGGCCGGGCGGGCCGGTACGGTACGGTACGGTCGGTTCGCCGGTTTCCGGCGCCGGGCATAGCGGGTCGGCCTTGGTCGCCGCTTTAGCGGGTCGGCTACGGAGGGGAGGGATTTGCTGGGATGCCGAAGATGTATCTGGTGACCGGCGGCGCCGGTTCCAGCGGCTCCCATCTGGTGCAGGCGTTGATCGAAGTGCAGTCGTTGGCGGGATGGTGGCTGACTCGCGACCTCAACCCCGACTTGGAACAAGCGGTCTCAGCAGCCCGCCACGACAACGCCGAGGTGGGCCAGGCGATCCTCGAGCGAACGTGACGCTCGACCACCTGACACTCGCTCTCGCTGTCGCTACTGGAATAGGTCTTCTGGGCACGCCCTTGGCCCGAGGCTTCGCCCTGGCTACCGGCGTCTTTGACCGACCAGGCCAACACTGGAGCCATGTCAGCTCGACTCCTCACCTCGGTGGCCTGGCTATCATCGTGGCGGCCAACGCTGGCGCCGTGGCCGCCGGTGGGATCGACTCGACGATTTGGCGGGTCCTGCTGGCTGCGACCCTGCTCGGCGGGGTCGGTTTGGCCGACGATCTGTTAACCCTCGGGGCCGGCCTTCGCGTGGGGTGCCAGGTGCTGGCGGCCGCAGTAGTCCTCAGCGCCGGGGTGCGCTTCCAACTGACCGCGTCGCCGATCGCCGACGGCGCGATTTCCCTCGTTTGGATGGTCGGGATAACCAACGCCTTCGACTTGCTCGACAACATGGACGGCCTGTGCGGCGGAACCGCGGCCCTGGCTGGGCTCGGAATGGCCGCGGTGGCCCTGGCCGCCGGTCAGGTGGCGCTCGCCGTCACCGCTCTTGCGGTCACCGGTGCCTGCCTGGGCTTCCTGGCGTTCAATCTCCACCCCGCCACGATCTTCATGGGTGATGCCGGCAGCATGTTCTTGGGCGCGGCAATCGCGGCGATCTCCCTGGCCGCCCACCCGCTCGGCTCGGCGTCGGTGCGCCTGATCGTGCCTCTGCTGATCATGGGGCTCCCGCTACTCGACGCCATTTCGGTGACCTTGGGGCGGGCTCGGCGGGGCAAGTCGATCATGGTCGGCGACCGCGACAATCTTTCGCACCGCCTGGTCAAGCTGGGACGAACCCGGTCGCAGGCAGTGTGGCTGCTGCTCCTGGCCGAGTTGGCGAGTGTGGCGGCGGCCGTTGTCGTTGACCGTGGGTACAGCAACCCCTGGGTGGCCCTGGCCGTCACAGCTGTACCGCTCGGCGTGATATGGCGCTGGACAAGCCACGCCGCGATGTACGAAGAGCCGATCGTGGGACTACCGGTCGCGGCCCGGTGGGCTGTCCTGGCTGGCGGGATTCTTGTGGTCGTCATCTCGGGTCCCGCCATCTGGGCGATGGCCCGGGTTCGGGCGCCCCTGCAAGCGGGGGCGTCAGCCGCCCACGCCGGGATATTGGATGAGGAGGCGGGTCGCGCCGCGTCCGCGCGCCAGGACTTCGCCCGGGCGGCGGCCTCGTTCACAACCGCCAAGCAGCGTCTCGGGGCGTTTGGCGTCGGCGCCGGCCGCGTGGTACCTGTGGTAGCGGCCAACCTCCGGGCGGCGAGGGTTCTCGCTACCGTTGGCCTGGAGCTGAGCGAGTCGGGCAGCCAACTGGCGGCCGACGGTGACGTCCAGTCGTTGCGTATCCAGCGGGGTACCGTGCCGCTCGACACCGTGACCCGGCTGGCGGCGCGCCTGAAATCCCTCGACGGTCAGCTGACCCGGTCGTCCCGAGAAGTCCATCGGCTCCCTCGTACCGTTCTGTTGCCCCAAGTCCGCCGGGCCGTCGATGACCTGGACACCAAGTTGACCCGGGTGGCGCGCGAGGTTCACCAGAGCTCGACCGCAGCCGCCATCGCGCCTGCGATACTCGGTGGCAACCGTCCGCGGCGGTATCTGTTGCTCTTCCAAAACAATTCGGAGGCCCGGGCGACGGGGGGACTGATTGGAAACTTCGGTGAACTGGTCATAGACGGGGGACGCATTTCGTTGGGACGCTTTGGCCGCGGTGCCGAACTCGATGCGCCGCTGGGTTCCCGGCGGTTCAGCGCCCCCGCCGACTACCTCGCCCGATACGGCCAGTTCTCACCGTTTGACCTGTGGCAGAACCTCAACATGTCCCCCGACTTTCCCACCGTGGCTGCCCTCGCGGCGGACCTCTATCCGCTTTCGAGCGGCCAGCCGGTCGATGGTGTCATCGGTGTGGACCCCATAGCGTTGTCCAACCTGCTGCGCCTTACCGGGCCGATCAAGGTTGCCAGTTGGCCGGACGCCGTCACGGCGGACAACGTGGTCCAGGTAACGCTGCTACAGGCGTACGACGTCCTCGCGCAAGATCCGAGGATCGCGTTCCTGGGTCAGGTTGCCCAGGCGACGTTCGAGGCCATGGTCAGCCACGATCTGGGAAACCCGGTCCAGGTGGTCCAGGCCCTGGGGCCGGCAGTGGCAGGGCGCAACCTCCAGATCTACATGAAGGATCCGGCGGAGCAGGCATTCGTGGCCCAGATCGGTGCGTCCGGGGCCGTCGGGCCCATCACGGGGGACCAGTGGCTGGTCACGACTCAGAACGCCTCGGCCAACAAGGTCGACTACTACCTGCAACGCCGGGTCGATTACGAAATCCACCTGAGCCCGCGGGGCGATGCGCAAAACGATGCGGACGCCCGGGTGAGCGGCAAGATCAGTGTCCACCTAACCAATAATGCACCCGCGGCGGGCCACTCCCCGGGTGCTCTGGGTCCGTACGACTCCAGGTTTCTGGCTGGCGAGAACCGAACCTTCCTGTCGGTCTACACGCCACTGAACGTCGCCTCCGCCTCGCTCGATGGCGTTGCCATGAATCTGCCACCGGCCCGCGAACTGGGGGAGAATGTCGTATCGACCTTCGTCAGTCTCCCGCCCGGCGCCACTCGCACTTTCAGTATCCAAGTCGACGGAGTTATCCGCCTGGCCAGCCAGGGGAGCTACGTGCTCCAATTGCCCCGTCAACCGGTTTTGGGCGCCGACCAGATAACAGTGTCAATCCTGGTACCGGCGGGTTGGGAGATCGAGGCAGGGGGCGACGGCTGGGCTCGCAGGGTCAAATTGTCGCTCAGCACGGCGGCCCCCACGAGCGTCCGGCTACGGCTGCGGGCGACCGGTTTCGACGCCTGGCTGGCACCACTTCCCGAGCCCACCGGGCGTCGCTCGGCAGCCTGCCCGCCCGTGTGCGAGCGGTGACGGTGGCCGGGTTGTCTGATGTGGTCTAGCATGGCGGCGGTAGGCGCTGTGTCCGCCCGCTGGTTTGTCGTCTGTTGGGGAGGTCGTGGTTCATGTTGAGGTGTGGCGCTCGGTTGTTCTTTGTTCTATTTGTGGGTTTGGGAGCGTTGGTGGCCGTGCCGGCGGCGGCGTGGGCGCAGACCGGCTATCCGCCGGCCCCGGCTACGACGCTCGTGGGGCCGCCGCCCGTCCTCGGTGGCCCGACGGTTGCTGGCGGTAGGCCGGTTCCTGCCGAGAGTTTGTCTTTCACTGGTGGCAATCACGTGTACGGGCTGTCGGAGTTGGCTGCGGGGCTGGCGGTTGGGGGAGCGGTTCTGGTGTTCGTGACCCGGCGCCGCCGGGACGCGGCTCAGCCGCGCTGAGAGCCCGAAGAGACCGCGCCGCGGCTGCCGGCCGTTCTGACGGGCCCGATCCGCGCACTTCGTTTGCTGGTCTCCGGGAACTTGGCGTGGCTCGCGAGACTGGCCTGTTTCTGCTACCTCCAAACGCCGGAAGCCTCCGCAAGGGGTATGGACGCCGCACCGGCAAACCCAGGGACAGGGTGATCCTGGTCCGGTAGGGAAGTTGGAAGGATGGGCGTTTACCTTCAGCTCAACGGTGGGCCGTCGATCTGCGAATCATGCGCCGCGAACAGCGCCCGCATCGCATCAGGACTTTGGGCCCCTTCAGGCATGCGGAGGATCAGGTCGATCGCCTCCGGCGTGGTCACGACCAGCATGCGGGCCGGCTCGGAGGACGGATTCCGAAACGCGTGCGTGGCACCACGGGGCACCCACGCCATCGACCCCGGGGTAACGCGCTCTCGGTGGCCGTCCACGCAGAACTCCATTTCACCTGAGAGCACGTAGAATGCTTCGTCGTAGGCGTTGTGGTGGTGGGCTGGTGGGCCGCCCCCGAAGGCCGGGAAGTTGTTCACGAAGATGGCGAACCCCGCGGCCCGCCCTGGTTCCAAGACCAGGTTTAGCTGGGCTACCCCGTTGTCGATGGCCGCGTTGGTCCTCGGTTCGATTACGAACGGCCCAGGCATCTGCCACCCCCGCTTGCTCCGGCTCGGACGCGCATCGGTCGTCTCCTCTATCCGGTGACTTCCGAACGGACGTCACATTTGTATAGTATCACTCTATAGAGTTATCCTTTCATGGATGCGGCCGCCGGTCAAGGGCAGGACAGAAGCGGGGCGACGCCGGGAGCTCCGGGCCCGTGAGACCCGCCTGCGGATCATCGACGCCGGTCTTCGGCTCTTCTTGGAGCGCGGCTACACCGCCACGACCGTGCAAGCCATCGCTCATGAAGCCGGTGTTGCTCCGGCCACCGTCTACCAGGCTTTCGGGACCAAGCAGGCCGTCCTGGAGGCGGCCTTGGACGTCACGATCACGGGCGACGACCAGCCGGTGGGCCTTCTCGAGCGGGATTGGGTCTCCGAGGCCCGACGCGAACCAGACGCCCGGCTCCAGTTGCGGCGCATCGTCAGCGGGGCGTGCCAGATCGCGGCCCGCACCGCCGCGCTCAAAGTTGTCATGCGGGATGCCGCGGCCACCGAGGCGGGGGCGCGGGACATGATCCGCCAGGACCACGAGCGGCGTCACCGCACCCAGGAGGCATTTGTCGACCTGTTGGTCGAACAAAGGCCGCTGCGCGCCGGGATCGCCCGCGGCCGCGCCGTCGACACGTTCTTCGCCCTCGTCAACAGCGACACCTACGAGCTTCTGGTCACCCAACGAGGATGGACCACGGCCGAATGGCAGGATTGGGTCATCGACATCGTCGAACGTGAGCTGTTCGGCCCACCCGGTTGAGCGGTCCCGGCAAAGCGACGTTGCCCATACACCGACTCAGGCCACCGTCATGGCACGGTCTGACGTGAGCCATCTCCCTATGGAGAGATCGCCGGTTGGCGGAAGTGCCACGCCATGCGTCCCCGAATGCGCCCGCCACCGGGCTGCGTGTCGAGCAGCCGTCGAAGCGGGGCGGCCAGTAACGCGTCGTCAAGGCCGGCATCGGCGATGGCAGCTTCGCCGACCCTCGACAGTGGTTGTGAAGCCGTCCCCGGCACCTTCTCTGCGCGCTCGGAGGGATTCGAACCCCCAACCTTCTGATCCGTAGTTCAGGCCGGACCGTTTTCCGGAGGTTACCGACGGTGCCCGATTTGGTCCAAAAAACCACGTCTGACCTGGAACTATGCGCGGCGTGAACTGTCAGTTGGGTACCGATGGTTACCGCTGTTTCTGGGCTTTTGCCGGCGTATGGTTCTCACGGCGGTTCTCATAAATCCCACGGCCGATGTGTGTCGACCGGGTGCAGCCGGACAGTGGCGGGTTCCGCCCTCCTCGTCGGCCACGGATGCGACGGGCGGCGACACTTCGCACCGTCTTGATGGGTCGATTGTTGGGCCTGCATATGCTGTACGCATGGCGACCGAGCCAGTTGAACTCGACAGCGACCTCGTTTCTCGGGTCCGGGCTGCGACCCCAGATGTCGTGGCTTACATTCAGGCCGCGGTCCGGCGCGAGCTCGACAACGAGACGTTCGGCCGGCTGCTCGACCAACTCGAGACCGAGACCGGCCCCGTCCCGGAGGAGGTAGCTGCCGAGGCTGATCGCTTCTGGCACGCTTCCTGATCCTCGACACCGAGGCCGTCAACGCCCTCGCACGCCCGACAACTCGAGGGGTTCTCGGGGTCCGCGCCATCGCCATAGCTCGACGCGCTCAGCGCGAACGGGCGGAGAGAGTCATACCGCTACCCGTTCTCGCCGAGGTGTACCGCGGCGACCCCACCGACGCTGGGGTCGATCGACTCTTTGTCAGCGGCGTGCGCCGGGTTGGATTGGATCTTGGAACCGCCCGTCTGGCGGGCCGCCTGCGGTCCCGAGCTGGCGTCGGCTCAGCCGTCGACGCCATTGTGGTCGCCACGGCGGTTCGCCTGGGTGGGGGTGTGATTGCAACTTCGGATCCCGACGACCTCAAGGCGCTCAGCGCCGACCACCCCAACGTGTCGATCTGGTCGCTCAACGATCCTCTCGGATAAACGACCCTACGAGGAGAGGACGCCGGCGGGGTCAGCGCAACCGATGGCTCGGCGGTCGAGACTTCGGTAGATCGAAGCCAAGGCTGATATAGGCGCTGCGGCGCTCGTCGTGCATGCGGGCGAGGACCGGGACTGACGTGTCGACGTAGTCGTGAACCTCGACCCGGGTCTTGGTATCGGTCGGTCGAAGGACCCGCCCGACATATTGAACGACGCTGCCTTTGAACCTGATCGGGAAGGCGAGGAACAGAGTGTCGAGCGGCGGGCAGTCGAATCCCTCCCCGAGCAAACTGGCAGTCGCCGCGAGGACAAGACCCGCACCGCCATCTGATGGAGCCTCGAGGCGTTCGATCACGGCGGCTCGCGCTTTCTTGCCCATCTGGCCGTGCAACACGAGTGCCTCGACGCCCCGGGCAGCGAGCGCCACGGTGATGGAGTCGAGGTGTTCTTTCCACCGGGTAAGCACGAGGCAGTTGCGGCCGGCGTTCGACGAACACGCGACGTCGGAACAGATCGCGGCGGTACGGCGGGTGTCCTCGACCAGACCTCGGAAGGTCGTCTGAATGTGCTGGCCCTCCTCGTCGACCCGGTAACCAGTCTCGTGCACGATCAGATCCAGGGTATGCAGCGCCGCGCCGACCGGTGCGGCCATGGTGTGACGGAGCGGGCCGCAGTGCATAGCCATGATGGCCTGGAGGCCGTCGCGGCGGTAGGGGGTGGCGGTGAGGCCGACCCAGCGTGTTACAGCAATCTCCCGCACCGCCCGCTCGAAGGTGACCGCGGGGACGTGGTGGCACTCGTCGACCACGACCATGCCGTAGCCGGCGGTGAGCTCCGCGATGTCGTCGCGTCGGGCGAGGCTCTGAACCATCGCCACGTCCACTATCCCGGTTGCCTTGTTGCGGCCGCCGCCGAGCTGTCCGATCTGCTTGACCTTGAGGTCCAGGTGGGTGCTCAGTCGGACCCGCCACTGCTCGACGAGCGGCTTGCGATCGACGATTACCAGGGTCGGGACCCGATGGCGCGCAATCAGAGCACAGCCCACCACCGTCTTGCCCGAGCCGGGCGGAGCGACCAGCATCCCGAGGCGATGCCGAGCCAGGGCGTCCGCCGCCTTCTTCTGCTGGGGTGCCAGCGTCGCCACCAGTTCGGCCGCGATCGGGGTGGCGTTGGCGCACTGGTCCGTGATCACCAAGTCGCTTCCCGCCTCGGCGACGATGCTGGCCGCCTTGTCCCGGAGGCCGCGCGGGAGGAGCAGCCGGTCGATGGTTTCTCGATAGCAGCGGATGAACCGGGGGGTGTCCCACGTCGAGAAGCGGAGCCTCTCCTTTTCGTAAAACTCCGGGTTGTGAAGCGACGCCAGATGCTTAAGCGCGGCGAACAGTGCCGGGGGCATCCCGATCCGGTCTATTGCCAGCATCGCCCCGGACTGAGCGGCAATCGTCGCCGGTGGCTTCGGTGCCCGCAGCGAGATGGGGTGCCGGTAGGAGACGACGTCCGGTCCGGTTGACAACTCCCCGAACCCCTCGGCGAGGTCGGTGGCGGATTGGGTCGTGAGCGCTTCGACCGAAGACAGGAACGCCCACTGGTCGACGTATGGCTCGAGGCTGGCAGGATCGAGGAACAGGGTCGTGCCGCGCTTACGGCAAACTCCCTGGAGAGGAAGGGCGATGAGGTTGCCGAAGGACCCTTTCGGCATGAAGTCCTGAGCCGGAAACAGCCGGTCGTAGCTCACCAAGTCCAGCTCGGCTCTGATAGTCATCGCCTCCCGCAGCAGGTGAACCCCGATCCTCCGGGCAGACGCGGCAGGGACGCTTCCGGTGAAGAACACCCAAACGTGGCCGCCGTCACCGGACCTGGACCGCTCCAACGCGGCCGGAATACCCGCCGAATGGGCCGAATCAAGATAGGCGAGCGCGTCCAGAGTCCACCCAGGGCCATCGAAGTCGCACGCCAACAGCCGGCTCGTGTCGCCGTATTGCAGCGGATAAAGGCCGGCGTGGATGTCGCCCGCCAAATGTCTTTCTATGACCTCATCGGTAAACGGGAGATATTCACGCCCAGGCTCACGAGCGTTCGCCCACCCTCCCCGGACGGCCGGTCCCCAGCCCGACTTGCCGGTCCTCTCGTTCTCCCACCGCAGGGCATAGACATCAGTTCGGCCCGCGAACAACGATCGGAAGAGGGCGATCTTGACCTCTGGCGTCGAGTGACGGTCGACGCTCACCGCGACCGGGGTCGCTGTGGCGACGCTCGGAAAGAGGGTCGGCTTCCATACCTGTGTCCTTTGGCGGCCAGATCGGTCGTCCAGCCCGAGCAGACCTCGCAGCCTGGCGTTCTCCTCGCGCAGCTCCGCCAGCTCCGCATCCATAGCTACCTGCCGCTCACCCAAGTCCCCGGAATCCGACATGGGCTCGGCCTCTACCTCGACTGTTCGCGTTCGGCACGGCCGAGCATGGCGTCGAGAGCGTCGGCAACCTCTTGGTCTTCAAGGGGGAGCGCGTGCGCGTAGTTGCGAAGAGTGGTGGAAGGGTCTTTGTGCCCGAGTCGTTGTTGGGCCTTGAGGATGTCACCGCGGTCCACCAGAAATGTCGCGACGCTGTGGCGCAGGCGATGCATGGTCACCGACGGCACTCCCGCCTCGTCTCGTAGTTGGCCAAAGAGGTGAGCCAGGTACGAGGTGGTGAGCCGGCTCCGGTGCGTGAGGTCGGCCGAGAACAACCACTCTCCCAGCTCTACGCCATCGGGCAGACGGCCCCTCCAGGTGTCCACCATGTCGTGCCACAGGGTTGCGGTTGTTGTACCGACGGTCAGCCTGCGGGTTCGTCCGGTCTTGGTTGGGCCGATCTGCTCCATCGAAGCACCCCGGGCGATGTGCAGGACCCGGCCATCGAGGTCCCCGATCTTGAGCGCGGCGAGCTCGCCCCGCCGGGCGCCCGTGTCCGCCGCCAGACGGACCAGAAGAATTAGTTGCTCGGCTCGATGGATCGTCTTGACCGCACTGTCCGAGCGCGCCTCATCGGCCCTGGCCTTCTCCACGACATGTTCAGCGTGGCGGACCAATCGGACCACCTGGACTCCCGGCGCGTGGAGGCGCGGCGGGGGCCGAGGGGGTCCGCGCATGGAGCCGATCGGGTTGATGTCCACTATCCGGTGTTCGTAAGCCCACCCCAGCGCAGCTCTGAGAGTCCGGAACCGTCCAGAGATCACAGACGGCGTTACCCCAGCCGCCCGCCACCTGCCAATCGCAGCCCGCACCACCGGCGGGTCGAGGCGGGCGACCCGAAACCCCCCGACCGGATCCGACTGCAATGCCCGGACATTCGAGCGGTAGCTTGACCAAGTCGAGGGCCGCCACTCGTGATCCGAGCCAAGCCAGCGGTCGAGCAACTCGATCACGGTGATGAACGGCGCAGCCTGAACCTCGACCCGTCGGGACGAGTACTCCCAGGCCAGCTGACCACAGAGCGCCACCGCGTCGGCCTCGTCACCTCGAAAGGTGAACGAGCGCTGAATGGCACGACCAGTAAGGGGGTCAGTTGCGACAGTGACCCGGATCTCCCAGACGCCCGGCCGTCGCGCACCGAACCCGTTCGCCAATCACGCACGGGCACTGTCACGGGCACTGTCACGGGCACGAATGTAGGGCCGGAAGTAGGGACATCATGCGGATCCCAACCAGGTCGCGGCACGAAAATGGCTCGCTAGCAGCCATGTTCTCTGCGCGCTCGGAGGGATTCGAACCCCCAACCTTCTGATCCGTAGTCAGATGCTCTAATCCGTTGAGCTACGAGCGCTGGGCCGGTGCACTCTACCAGCGGGCTTCTCGGCAACGTCGGGGCGGCGCGGGTTGCCGGCGGAACCCAGCAAGCTCCGGGTGACGAGACCCCGGCTCCCACAAGCCCGACAACTGAAGCATCCTGTTGGTAGCCTCGGACTCCTGTGGGGGCAGAAATGAAAGGGCATTTGCGGAGTTCGTCGGTCGCCGTGCCGACCCTCACCGTCCTGGCGGCCACTTTGCTGGCATCGTGCAGCCACCTGCCGGGCTCGCAGCGCCGGGTCTGTGTCGACGCCCGCCAGAACGTCATCGCGGAACTCGAGTGCCGCCGGGCGGGCGGGATCGGGCGGTACTACTACTACAACGGGGGCGGCGGCGGCATCGGCAGCCACATCTCCGGCGGCAGCTTCACCTCCCATTCGTCGGGGTCCAGCTCGCGTTCCGCCTCCCACGTCGGCCGGGGCGGCTTCGGCGGCCACTCCTCGGGCGGATAGGCGGACAGTCGAGCCCAATGGAACGCCGGACCCTGGATCCCCGCCCCGACTGGGTCGACATCGTGGCCGAGCAGGGCCTCGTGTACTGCTGGACCGAGCGTCCCGACGGGTCGCTGACCCCGTACTGGTACGAGTCGGCCTGCTACGCCTTCGCCCTCGACGAGATCGAGCAGCTCGAACACGCGGCCGGCGACCTCTGGGACCTCTGCATTGCGGCCGGCGACCACATGCTGAGCCGGGGCTGGCTGCAGCGCATGGGCGTCCCGGCCGACGCCCACGCCCTGGTCCGCCGCAGCTGGGAAACAGAACCCCCCTCCCTTTACGGCCGCTTCGACCTCTGCTACGACGGTAACGGCCCCGCCAAGCTGCTCGAGTTCAATGCCGATACTCCCACCAGCCTCCTCGAGGCGGCCGCTATCCAGTGGTTCTGGCTGGAGGACCGCTTCCCGGCCGCCGACCAGTGGAACTCGATCCACGATCGCCTGGTCGCCAAATGGCGCGACATCGCCGACTCCTGGAAACCCGACGGCCCCATCCACGTCTGCTGGACCGAGGCCGAGGAATCCGGGGAGGACATGATGAACGTCGGCTACCTCGCCGAGACGGCCCGCCAAGCCGGCTTGGACGTCGTCCTTCTCCCGATCGAAGAACTCGGCTGGGACTACGACAACGAGCGCTTCGTGGACCTCGAGAACGCCCCGGTCCGCATGCTGTTCAAGCTCTATCCCTGGGAGTGGGCCCTCGACGACCCCTTCGGCATGTTCGCCCTGGAGACCCTCTGGATCGACCCGGTCCGCCAACCCGACCCCTACCACGGCCGGGGCACGATCTGGGTCGAGCCCATCTGGAAGATGCTGTGGTCCAACAAGGCCCTCCTGGCGGCCATGTGGGAGATCGCGCCCGGTCACCCGAACCTCCTGCCTGCCTACCTGGACGGCCCCCATGACCTGGTCGACTACGCCAGCAAGCCCCTGCTCGGACGTGAGGGTGCCAACGTGACCCTGGTCCAGGGCGGCCAAGTCTTGAGCCAGGGCCCCGACCAGGAATACGGCGCCGAAGGGTTCGTTCACCAGCAGTTGGCCGCCCTCCCCGACTTCGACGGCGCCCATCCCGTGCTCGGCGTCTGGGTCGTCGACGGCCAGCCGGCCGGCCTCGGCGTCCGCGAGTCGGACGCCCTCATCACCAACAACCTGTCCCGCTTCGTCCCCCACCTCATCGATGGCTGAGAGCCAGGAGGCACCTAATGACCAGCGCTGACTGGACCGCGATCGGCCACGGCCTCGGACGCTCGTTCGCCTTCCTCGGCGTGGGCATCGTCCTACTGGCGATCGGGTTCCACGTCCTCGACCTGTTCACACCCGGCAAGTTGATCGACCTGATCAACACCCAGCACAACCGCAACGCAGCCCGGGTGGCGTCGGCCGCCATCCTCAGCCTGGGCATCGTGATCGCCACCGCCATCCTCTCCACCAACGACGACTTCCTCTTCGGTCTCGTCTCGACCGCCATCTTCGGGGCGGTCGGGGTGCTGCTCCAGACCGCCGTCTACATCCTCTTCGACGTGCTGACGCCGGGGAAGGTGGGCGACGTGTGCTGCGATCCCGTCGACCACCCGGGTTCGTGGGTGCTGGCCGCCAGCCTCGTCGCCAGCGGCGTCATCGTGGCCGCCTGCATCAGCTGAGCCGAGGCTGGGGAAAAAGGGGCCGCACCACTCGGCCCCGACCGACCTGTCCCCAGTCAGCGGTCCTGGAGTTCTTCGATGGAAGCCGCCTTCCACACGTCGCGGAATCCCCGTCCATCGGTGCGCAGCTGGCCGCAGTAGTGGCACCGGGTGGACCCGTCGCCGGGGGCCCCGCAGGTCGGGCATTCCGCTCCTGGGGGCACGGACGCCGGGGTCAGGTCGCTCTCCTCTTTGGCGAAGGTCCACTCCTCCAACCAGCTCCGCTCATGCTTGTCACCGACCTTCTTGTGGAACAGGTTCACCTTGTAGTCGGTGCTCCGGGCCGTGAAGCGCACCAGGATGCAGTCCCAGCCGTCCTCCAACCACGCCCCGGTGACGCGGGAGTCCTCGACCGCCAGGTGTTCCACGACCGGGCGCAAGTCCTGGTTGCGCATGGCGTCGATACCCTCGCGGTGGGCGTCCCACAGCTCGTCGAGCATCCACGGGCGGCTGGCGTCGGCGTCCAGCTTCGACCAGTTGATGGTGACGTCTTCGAACACGCCCTGGCACTCCCGCAGGAACGACCCCAGCGCCCAGCCCGGGTCCCGCTCCCGCATGGCATCGAGGTACTGCTCGATCTCGGCGCCCGACTGGTACTCGGTCGGCGCCCCCCCTCGATCCGCGGTTACCCAATCGTCAGCCACGCCCGCAGCGTAGATCCCGCCCTGGCCTCACGCCCGGAGCACCCCCGCGTTGATCGCGGGCTAGGCCCGGAACACCTCGTCGCCGCCTGACCAGGTCCCGAGTACCGCGATCCCGGCCCACTCCGATGGCGGCAGGGTCCGGGGATCGGCATCCAGCAGGCACAGATCGGCCCGCTGGCCGACCGCAATGCGGCCCGTCAGTGAGTCCTCGAACGCCTGGTAGGCGACGCCCTCGGTGTAGGCGGCAAAAGCCCGGTCGACGGACAGTCGCTGCTCGGGCAGCCACCCGCCGGGAGGCTGCCCGTCCCGGGTCTGGCGGCTCACGGCCACCGCCAGGCCGTCGAGGGGCCGCATCGACGAGACCGGCCAGTCGCTGCCGAAGCTGATGGCGCCCAGCCGATCGAGGTCGCCGATCGGGTACTGCCAGGCGCTGCGCTCGCGGCCCAGCCGAGGCTCGGTCAGGGCCGACATGACCCGGTCGCGCTGCGCCCACAGCGGTTGGAAGTTGGCGATCACGCCGTGACGACGAAACCGCTCCCGGTCGTCGGGGTGGACCAACTGGGCGTGGGCGATGACCGCCCGGCGGTCACGGGGCCCATTCACCTCCTCCGCCCGGGCGATGGCATCTAGCGCCGAGCGGACCGCGCCGTCGCCGATCGCGTGAACGTGAATACCGAAGCCGTCGCCGTCGAAGGCCGTCACCGCCTCGGCCAGATCCTGGTGGGGCCAGTTGGCGATGCCGTGCGAGCAGCAGTCGTCGGCATAGGGCTGGCCGAGATCGGCGGTGCCCGCCTCGAGAACGCCGTCGGCGAAGAACTTCACGGTCGGCGCCGACAGCGCCTGCCCCGGCCGGGCGCCGACCTCGGCCCGGATGGCGCGGAAATCCGGTTGCTGGTTTCGCCAGCGGTCCGGATCCGCCTTGAGCGCCAGCGCCATCCGGCACGGCAGTTGGCCGGCTGCCGCCAGGCGGCGGTACACCGGCACGTCACTCGGCGCCACCGACGCGTCGAGTCCCCAGACGATGCCATTGGCGACCATCTCCTGCAGCGACGACTGCAGGGCTTCCGCCTTCTCGGCTCCGGTGGCGCGGGGGGTGTGGTTGTCCACCGCCTGGGCCGCCGCCTCGAGTAGAGCCCCGGTCGGCGTGCCGTCGGGCCCGCGAACGTAGCGGCCGCCCACCGGGTCAGGTGTGGCCGCGGTGACGCCGGCTCGGGCCAGGGCGGCGGAGTTGGCCCACGCCGAGTGAAGGTCGGCTGCCCACAGGAGCACCGGCCGGTCGGCGACCACGGCGTCGAGCTGGGCCGACGTGCCCTGGCCGCCCGGCAGGAGGGATGGGTCATACCCGGCCCCGGTGATCCAGCGTCGCTCGGAATGGGCCCGGGCGTAGTCGGCGACCCGGCGCAGCAGCTCCGGGACCGATGAAGACCCCGTGAGCGGCACCCCTCGCCGAACCAGGCCGCCGTACAGGGGGTGCAGGTGGCCGTCGCGGAACGCGGGGAGGATGACGCCATCGCCGATGTCGACAGCCGTTCCTCGGCCCACAGCGAGGGCCTCCGCCCCCAGGGCTCGGATCGTCCCGCCGGAAACCGCGATGGCGGCCGATGGGTCCCGGCCCCGGAAGACCAGGGTCATCCCGCCCAGCCGCTACCGCACCACCCGGGGCACCACCCAGAAGCGTTTTGCCAAAAAGTGGTGTCAGGACAACACTTTTTGGCAAAACGCCGTTGACCGCCGCTCGGGCCGCTGATCCAGGGGGGATAGCTGGGCAGCGGATGCCTCAGGGACCCCAGCGACGCCCGCCGGTGGACCTTGGGCTGGTTGGCGAACGCGAACGCCCGGATCATCCCGCGAGATTAACGGTCGGCGTGGAGGACGGCGGCACCCTCGACCTCGTCGTGAGCCAGCGCCCGCAGGGCAGCCGGCGCCTCCGACAGACCGAAAGGCGTCGTCGTCACCTTGATCGGAATCGAGGCCGCGATACGCAGGAACTCCTCGCCGTCGGCTCTCGTGTTGGCGGTCACGCTGCACAATTCCCGCTCCTGGAACAGGTGCCGCTCGTAGTTCAGGGGGGGGATGTCGCTCAGATGGATCCCGGCTATGGCCAGCGTGGCGCCCTTGTCGAGGGCGGCCAAGGCAGGCAGCACCAGATCACCAACCGGTGCAAAGAGTATTGCCGCGTCGAGTGGCTCGGGGGGAGGGTCCGACGCTCCCTGGGCACTCGCCGCCCCGATCGACAACGCCAGCGACTGAGCGGCCCGAGAACGGGTCATGACATGGACCGTGGATCCCTCAAAGAGAGCGACCTGGGCCGCCAGGTGGGCTGACCCGCCGAAACCATAGAGTCCCAACCGGCCGCCGGGCGCCAAGCCGCTGCGCCGCAACGCCCGGAAGCCGATGATGCCGGCGCACAGCAAGGGTGCCGCCTCCTCGTCGTCGAACTCCGGAGGAATGGCGTAGGCGTACCGAGCGTCGACGGCGGCGTATTCGGCGTAGCCCCCGTCGGCATCCCAACCTGTGAAGGCGGGGTCGACGCAGAGGTTCTCACGGCCCGTGGTGCACCAGCGACACAGCCCACAGGTATGGCGGAGCCACGGGATTCCGACCCTTTTCCCCACCCCGAAGCGCACCGGGCCCGAGCCGACCTCCGACACCACCCCGACCACCTCATGGCCGGGAACCACCCCCGCCTGGTGGGGCGGCAGATCCCCTTCGACAACATGCAGGTCGGTGCGGCACACCCCGCACGTCGACACCTTGACCAGGATCTCCCCGGGGCCCGGCGCGGGCACGGGCCGCTCGACCGCCTCAAGGGGCACCGGGCCATCGATCGGCGCCGGCCCCGTGACCGCCCACGCCCGCACTACAAGGCCGGCACCGGCTGGCGGGTCGCCAGCCACGCCGCCGCCGAGCTCCTGCCCCGATCGATGAGTTCCTGGCTGTGCCTGAAGTCGAAAGGCGACACTCCGATCGACGGTGGGACGGGTACGACAAACAGCTCGCAGCGCGAGGCGTTGGCCCGGATCTCACTCAGCGAGGCGTTGCCCAGCAGATGGGCGATGGCCAGGTTGGACACCGCCGGGGCACCCTTGGGGCGCCGGCTCAATGCCGCCCCCATCGTCGACAGCAGATACACCACGTCCGCACCCAGGTCCACGGCCTGGCCGACCGGTGTGTTGGCGGCCAGCCCGCCGTCGACCAGCAGCCGCCCGTTGACCTCGACAGGCGGAAAGATCCCGGGTATGGCGGCGCTGGCCAGCAGGGCCTCGATCGCATCGCCGCTCGAGAGCACGACGGGCCGTCCCGTCAGCAGATCGGTGGCGACCACATGCAGGGGTATCGTGGCCTGCTCGAGCTGGAAGAACGGCGCCCGCACCGACATCCACCGGGCCAGCCGGGTGGAGCGGACGAAATGATCGCTGCGACTGGTCAAGCCCCGCACGATCTGGGCGGCGGAGAACGGGAAGATGTCCTTCCGGCGCACAGACAGCCAGACGTCGCCCAGCAGATGGGCGCCGGTGACGCCGGGGTGGCTGGCCAGCCAGGCCCCGTTGAGGGCACCGACCGAGGCGCCCACGATGAGCTCGGGCTCCACCCCCGCATCCAGGAGGACTTCTGCCATCCCCGCCTGCACCGCACCGAGGCTGGCGCCGCCTGAGAGTACGAATGCGGTCGTCATCCGACCCTGAAATTACTCCCGAGGAAAGAACTGTTCGACCAGCCGCTTGGGCAGGTCGTCACTCAGCGGGGAGTCGGACAGCAGCATCCGGTGGTGGATGATCGAGAAACCGACCTCGGCCAGCAGTTCCGCGTCGCCGGGCGGCAGCTCGCCGTCGTCGATGGCCCCCTGGATGCGGTCGAGCAGGTCTTCCTTCCGGCACCCCACGAACTGGGCCCGCACCGTCGCCGCCAGTTCCGGGTTCCGTACCAGCTCGCTCACGACCGCCGCCATCAGCTCGCCCTCCAGACCCCGCATCTTGCCCAGCGCCAGTTGGAAGATGACCTCGAGGTCGGCCCGGATGTCATCGGTGTGGGGCCACTCGAGATGGGGCGAGATCAGGTCACGGATGGATTCGACCACCAGGGCGGTCTTGTTGTCCCAGCGGCGGTAGATGGCGGCCTTGCCGACCCCGGCCCGGTTGGCCACGCCCTCGATGCTCATGCGGGCGAAACCCTCCTCGACCAGCAGGTCGAGGGTCGCCTGCCGGATGGCGGCGTCGACCTGGGGATCCCGGGGCCGTCCGTGTTTGGGATGGACCTCGTGTACTTCGGCAACTGTGCTCATTGGTTCCCCCTTACGACTTCAATCCTGGCACCAACACCGGTCTCGGGCGCGCCCGGCGGGACCGGCGCACGAAGCACCGGTCCCGGCCAGTACTGCCGCTGCCGCGCCTTGAGGCATCAGGCGGGCAGCAAACCCGGTGCCAAAGACCGGTCACCGTCACCGTCACCATCCCCAGCTCCCGTGTCGGTCGCCTCGACCTCGGCGAGGGCCAGAGCCGGTACCGCCCCGGGACCAGCGGTAGCGCCGGCCGTCTCGCCGAGCGCGGTCGCCGCTTCGGCCACCACGCCTTCCGCGGTGACGTCTCCGGCCGCCGACTCGTCGATCGCCCGGGAGGGGAGGAAGGCCAGCACGATCAAGGCGCCCGCCAAGGTCACCCCTGCTGCCACCAGCATGGACGGCCGGATGGCACCCACGAAGCTGGACCGGGCCGCGTCGGCCAGCGACTGGGCGGCCTGGCCGCCGGTCTGCTGGGCCACGTTGAGGGCGCCGCCAACCGAGTTCCTGGCGGCGGCTGTGGCGGCGGCGGGCAATCCACTGTGGGCCAGGGTGGCGCTCATCCGGCTGGCATAGCCCGACGTGGCGATGCTACCGAGCACCGCCACCCCGAGGGCGCCGCCGACCTGGCGGGTGGTGTCATTGACCGCCGACCCGACGCCGGCCTTGGCCCGGGGCAGGGAGCCCATGATCGAATCCGTGGCCGGGGCCATCGTCAAAGACATTCCCAGGCCCAGCACCATCAGGGCCAGCAGCACCGAGCCGTAGCCCGACGTGGTGTGCAGCGTCGAGAACAGGAACAGCCCCAACGCCGCAATCACCATGCCCCCCGCCACGACTGCCTTGGAGCCGAACCAGCGCACGAAGATGCTCGATGCCGGGGCGGCCACGAATAGCACCGCCGCGATGGGCGCGATCCGCAGGCCAGCCTGCAGGGCGTTGTAGCCCCGCACGTTCTGCAGGTACTGGGTAACCAGGAAGAAGGAACCGAACATGGCGAAGAACACCAGCGTGATGGCGGAACTGGCGGCCGTGAAGCGGGGATTCTCGAAGATGCGCACGTCCAGCATGGGATGGTCGCTGTGGTTCTCCCACAGGACGAAGGCCCCCAGAACCACGGCGGCCACTGCGTACGCGCCCAGCGTGGCGGCCGAACCCCAGCCATTCGACGGCGCCTCGATCAGGCCCCACAGGAGAGCGGTCAGGCCCACGATCGACAGCCCGGCGCCGACCGGGTCCAGTCGGGGCTTGGACGGGTCACGGGAATCGGTGATGAACAACCAGCCCCCGATCAGGGCGACGATGACCACCGGAACGTTGACGAGGAACACCGAACCCCACCAGAAGTGCTGGAGCAGCCAGCCGCCCGCGATCGGGCCGACCGCGATACCGGCGCCGGAGACGCCGGCCCAGATGCCGATCGCCTTGGCCCGCTCCGACGGGTTGGTGAAGGTGTTGGTCAGGATCGACAGGGTGGCGGGCATGATCAGGGCGCCGCCGACGCCCATCAGCGACCGGGTCGCGATGAGCATGTTGGCGGAGCCGGAGAAGGCGGACAGTACCGAGCCGGCGCCGAAGATGAGCAGGCCCAGGCTGAGAGCCCGCTTGCGCCCGAAGCGGTCGCCCAGGCTGCCCGCGGTGAGCAGCAACCCTGCGAACACCAGGGTGTAGGCGTCGACCATCCACTGCAGTTGGCTGGCGGAAGCGTGGAGATCCCGCACCAGGGTGGGCAGGGCCACGTTCAAGATGGTGTTGTCCACGCCAATGACGAGCAGGCTGAAGCACAACACTGCCAGTGTTAACCAGCGTCGGCGGTAGGTGAGGGTCGACATGTCCATGTCCCCGGTCCTCTCTAACGATACGGAACGACTTCGTTTCACAATAGCAGCCAACGATACGGCACCGTTCCGTATTCCAACAGGTGGGGAAAATGGCGGGCGGCGCTCACTGAAGCCATGGTTGCCAGGAGGCTGGCGCGAAACAGGAGTGAACGCCCGGCTATCCCCTACCCTCCAAACCGCGGGCCGCCCCGGCCGTGCCGGGGCCCCTTGCTACAGGGCTTCGATGCGCTCTGCCACCACGGCCGCCGTTGGGGGACGGTCGGCCGGGTCCGGCGACAGGCAGACTGCCACCAGCGCCGCGGCACCCGCCTCGAGGGTCGGGTCGATGGTCGGCGACGAGCTCAGCACTTTGCGCATCACGAGCAACGGCTCGTTGTCGGCCAGCTCGCCGTACAAGCCGCGACCGGTCAGCCCCCGGTGCAGGGTCACTCCGAGCGACCAGATGTCCGACGCCCGCGACGCCCGGGCCCCCTTCATGATCCCGGGGTCCATGAACTCCACGCTGCCGATCGGCCCCATCCCCGTCACCGTCAACCCAGGCTGCACCAGCTGCGCCAGCCCGAGGTCGGACAGCTTGGCCCCGTTCTCGTGGAGCATGATGTTGCCGGGCTTGATATCCCGGTGCACGATCCCCGCTTCGTGCAGGGCATGGGCGGCCCGGGCCGCGTTGGCCACCGCCCGCAGCACCTCGTCGCGGCTGAGCGGCCGGCTGGGCGAGCCCAGTGACCCCATCGGGAAGTACTCCATCGAGTAGTAGAAGGTCTCGCCCTCCTGGCCGGCGTCGAACAACGTCACCAGAAACGGCGACTGCACTGCCGCGAACAGGCGCAACTCCTTGGTCGCCCGGCGGAAGGCGTCCTCCGACGTGCGGGCGGCCAGCACCTTCACGGCCACGTACTCGCTGGTGACGTTCAGCCGGTCCGGGGGGGCGGCCAGGAAAAACTCGCCGTAGTTCCCCTCTCCGAGGGACCGCAACAGCGTGTAGTCAGCAATGCGTTCCACCCGGCACCTCCCGCAGCCCGTCCCCGATAGATGCAGCCAGAAGGCGACCCGATACCGCTCCTAGCCAATCGCACCCTAACGCGTGCATCGCCCCCTCCACAGGGTTACCATCCGCGGATACCACGGGCGGGGGGAGGGGCATGGTCCTGATGGAGGCGGCGGCCACAGCTGCCACGGCGATCGTCAAGGCGGCCGCCAAGAAGCCGCCCGTTCCGCGCAGCACCGACGACCTCACGGCCATCGTCTTCATCGACATCGCCGTCATCATCATCGTGGCCCGCCTGGCCGGCTCGCTGTTCAAGAAGATTCGCCAGCCCGCCGTGGTGGGCGAGATCATCGCCGGCATCGCCCTCGGTCCCAGCCTGCTGGGCCTGTTTCCCGGCAACCTGCCCACCCGGGTCTTCCCGACCGACGTTCGGCCCTACCTCGGCATCCTGGCTCAGGTCGGCCTCATCATCTTCATGTTCATCGTTGGCCTTGAAGTCGACATAACCCTCATCAGGGGAAAGGAACGCATCGCCGGCGTCATATCCCTCTCCTCCATCGCCCTGCCCTTCGGCCTGGGCATGCTCCTGGCGGCGGCGATCCAAAAATCCCACACCAACGCCCAGGCGCCCCAGGCCCACCGCTTCCTCCCATTCGCGATGTTCATCGGGGCGTCGATGTCGATCACCGCCTTCCCCGTCCTGGCCCGGATCCTCACCGAGCGGAGGATGTACCGCACCGAGATCGGCGCGCTGGCGCTGGCCTGCGCCGCCGTCGACGACGTGGTCGCCTGGTCGCTCCTGGCCCTGGTGCTGGCCATCATCAAGTCCAGTGGCGGCTTGGAGCTCCCCAAGATCCTGCTGGAGTCGGCGGCCTACGTCGCCTTCATGTTCATCGTCGTCAAACCGCTCCTGGAGAAGCTGGCCAAGCGCTACCGCGAGGTCGGCCATCTCACGCCCAACATCTTCGCCACCATCCTGGTGGGCTTCCTCCTCTCGTCCTTCATCACCGAGCGCATCGGGATCCATCAGATCTTCGGGGCCTTCCTCTTCGGTGTGGTGATGCCGAGGAAGGACACCGCCCAGTTCCTCCACGACATCGTGGAGCGGCTGGAACAGGTCAGCGTCATGTTGCTGCTGCCCCTGTTCTTCATCGTGACCGGCTTCAGCGTCGACCTCAAGCACCTGGGCCGGGAGGCTTTCACCCAGCTGCCGCTCATCCTGCTGGTGGCCATCGGGGGCAAGCTGGTCGGGGCCACCCTCGCGGCCCGGGTCCAGGGCATGCCGACCCGGAAGGCGGGCGCCATCGGGGTCCTCATGAACACCCGGGGGTTGACCGAGCTGATCATCCTCAACGTGGGCCTGAGTTTCAAGGTCCTCGACACCAGCCTGTTCAGCATGCTGGTCGTGATGGCGATCGTGACAACCATCATGACCGAGCCCCTTTTGCGCCTCGTGTACCCCGAGAAGCAGCTGAATCACGACATCGCGGAAGCCGAGCGGGCCGCCCTCGGGGTGATGGATGCCTTCCGGGTGCTGGCCATGGTCGCGGGTGACGGCGGGGATGACGACCTGGTCGACACCGCCACCGATGTGATCGGAGATGAGACGCCGAGAGAACTCGTGATAACCAGTTTCAGCCAGATGCGCAAGGGCCTCGAGGTGGGAACGGGGATCGGCGCCGAACTGGCCCAGATGGCCGCGACGCTGGAGCGCCTTAAGATCCTGGCCCGCCGGTCCGAGCTGCGCGACGTCCACTCCGTCGTGCGCTCCCAGTTCTCCGACGACGTCGGCGGCGACCTGGCCGCCCAGGCCCGCGCCGTGGAGGCGGATGTGGTGATGGTGGCTGCCCCTGGCGAGGACGGGGCCGCCTTCATGGGCAAGCTCCTGCAGGACACCCCGGCCGAGGTGGTCTTCGTCGTGGACCCGAGCGCCCCCGCCGACCGGGGGCCCCGGGAGCCAAACGATCCTCGGGCGGCCGTCGTTGCCGGGACCACCCAGGGACCGGTCGCGGTGATCGTGCAGGACGGCGCCAGTGGCGCCGCGGCGCTGGAGCTGGCGGCCCGGATCGCCTTTTCCCGCCATTCGTCTCTCCGGCTCATCCCCGAGACCAACTCCCGCAAGCTGAGCCGCCAGGCCGAGGATCGGGCCGGGGACCTAAAGGGCCGGCTCGACGCCCAGGTCACCGGTCGCGGCGACGAGTCGCTCGACGATGCCGTGGCCGGAACGGGGGCCAGCCTGATCGTCATGGCGGTCGACGAGGCCGGCGCGGCCCGGGGTCAGCAACTGGCGGCGGCTGCTCACACCGTTGTTTTGGTGGTCCGGGCGGCCGGCGACGACGACGGCCGGGGCCTTGAGCGCTGGGTGCGGAGGACCGGCGCCACCCCCCCCTGAGCCGGGCTTGAGTAGAAAGCCGTGAGTAGGGGTAGGCTTTGGTCTACCGGCCGCCGTGCCGATACCTACCCATATGATCTTCGAGACCGCCAACAGCATCTATGAGGTGCGGGAGCGTGAGAAGCGCTTCCGGCGGATCCACGAGTCCGGTCAGGCGGCCCAGAGAATTCCCGTCGGTCGTTGGTACCGTTTCCAGCGCATGAGCCCGGTGGCGGTGGGCGAGCCGGTTCGTTTCTTCTGGCTGCTGGGCGAGGATGGCGGTCATAGCCGCATCGGGCTGTGGGCCACCGGTCCTGTGGTCGCGGTGGTGCCTGACGAGGAGCCCGATTTCCTGCTCCCCGCCCACGGCGTGGCCGGCCGGGCCTGACGCCAGCCTCGCCAACGTCGGCCTGACCCCGGCCCGTGACACCGGCGTGACCCGCCGCCGGCCCGGGTCGCGGCCCCGCCCCCGCGGGATACATCGCCGGGGCCGTATTGGGACCGATCGCATAGACGCGGCCCCCGCCCATTGATTCCCCACCGGCAACGGAGTAGTAACTCTCCTGCGGGAATTTGATGGGGCAAGCGGAAAGGGGTCGGGTCTGTGAGTACCCGAGAAACGATTCATATGCCGGGGGCCTACGTGGATCCGGCTGTCGACCGGCAGCAGGCGCCGGTGGGCGATCTCACCGACGAGCTGCTGACGACCGCGGTCTGGACCGATCAGATGGTGACGAGCGCCGGGATACCGATCGTCGACGTCCCCCTCGTGACTCTGGGCGGCGGTATGGGCTCGTTCGTCTTCGTGGACTACCTGCGCATCTCAGGGGTGCCCAAGGAGAAGATCAAGGTCCTGTCCGCCATCGAGAAGCCGTGGCAGACCTACCAACACCTGACGACGGTGTCGCAGATCCCACCCGGCGAGCGGCTGCGGTCCGACTCGGGTTCGTGCCCGGACAACATCTGGGGCTTCCCGTCCTACGCAGTGCGCGAAGCGTGGGCGGCACCGGGCCTGATCAAGAAACTGGACCCGCTCTGGAACGTCTTCACCGAGCCCGTCCTCACCAACTACTTCACCCCCCGGGCGGGCCAGGTGTTCAAGGGCATCGAGAACGAGGCCAACCGCATCGGCTGGTGGTCCATGGTCGACCACGGCCAGATCCGGATGTCCCGCAAGCGCCAGGGTGGCGGGTACTTCACCATCCTCACACCACCGCCGGGATCCTCGGAGAGCAAGCGGATCGCCTACCGCAGCCAGTTCGTGCACGTGGCCATCGGGTATCCGGGGCTGCGTTTCCTGCCCGACCTGCAGGAGTACCGGACCCGGACCCAGGACTACGTCAAGGTGGTCAACTCCTACGAGCCCCACGAGCACGTGTACGAGGAACTCCAGCGCACCCCGGGCACGGTAATCGTCCGGGGGGGCGGCATCGCCGCCTCCCGCATCCTGCAGCGGCTGATTGACGACCGGGACCTGAAGGGGTCGAAGACCCAGATCATCCACCTGTTCCGGACCTATATCGACGGGCCCACCGGGACCAGCATCTTCGCCCGCCGGCCGGGCGGCGACGGATGGGCCTATCAGGGCTTCAACTGGCCCAAGGCGGGCTGGGGGGGCCAGATCAAGCTCAAGCTGGAGAAGCTCGAGGGCGAGGAGCGAAAGAAGGCCTTCGACGCCATGGGGGGCACCACCACCCCCAAGCGCAAGCTGTGGATGAAGCAGCTGGCCCGGGGGCGCAAGGAGGGCTGGTACAAGACCTATGTGGGTTCGGTCGTCTCGGTGGACCCGGGCCCCGGCAACACCGTGACCACCAAGATCAAGTCCAAGGACGGCGTACTCGAGATCCCGGCCAACTTCATCATCGACTCCACGGGATTGGAGGCCGACATCCGGGAGCACCGGGTGCTGGCCGACCTGCTCGACTACGGCGGGGCGGGCAAGAACGTCCTCGGCAAGCTGGACGTCGACCAGAAGTTCGAGATCCGGGGAACCCGCAACGAGAACGGCCGCATGTACGCGGTCGGCTCGGCCACGCTGGGGAGCTACTACACCGTGGTGGACTCGTTCCTCGGCCTGCAGTGCGCGGGCCTGGCGGTGGTCGACGACCTGGTGAAGCAAGGGTTCTGCAAGAAGATCGGCATCGCCCGTTCCATCAGCCAATGGTGGAAGTGGGCACTCAACAGGAAGCTGCCATGACTCCCATCTACTTCGGTCGGGTCCAGACCCGCTTGTTCGTGCTGGCGTTCGTCGGCGGCCTGTGGACCCTGATCATCACCCCCTTCCTGCCGGCGCCGGCCGGGACGCCCCTGCACCTGAAGTATCAGGCCACCTTCACGGTGCTTGGCGTGGTGTTCGTGCTCGGCATCGTGTGGGACCTGGTGTGGATCTTCCTGCAGCAGTTCCGGTGGGAGAAGGACTGGCCCATCATGTACCAGCTGCTCACCGGCATCCCTGAGGGCATCGCGGCGTGGCTGGTACTGAAGCACCGGTTGGTGCCGCCCCATCCGACGCTCAGCGGATCAGCCTTCGACATCCACTTCGTGACGGTGTGGATCCTGACGTGGTTGTTCACCATCGGGCCCATGCGGGTGCCGTTCCTGCGCTGGCGTTTCAAGGGCGCCCGCCTCATCTGACTGAGGGTGGGGCCTAAGTCGGCCAGGCACCGAATCGGCGCCGCGGCAACGCGGCCCGCCAGGACGGATGCCACCGGCGCCTCGCTCAAGCCATTCAGGCTGACTAACGGGCTTGGGCTCGCTTCTTGGGCTTGATCCGGGAGCGGCGGGCAACGCGGATGGCGGCCAGCGAGGCCGCGATGCCGGCCCCGGCACCGGCCAGCGCGCACACGACGATGGTTGCGATCGACGGTTCCGGGCTTCCGATCAGCCACATGAAACCGACGATGGTGGCGCCGAAGCCGGCGCCGAACAAGGCCAGCCCGATCACGCCGGAAATCCCTCGCCGCCCCCGCCGCAGTGGCCGCAGCAGCGACTCGATGTAGGCCAGGAAGAACAACAGCAGCCCCACCACCAGCACGCCGGGCACGGTGAGGAAGGACAGTTGCTTGCCCTTGGCCAGGAACTGCTGGTGTTGCATAACTTTGCTGTCGGTGAGCAGTCGCAGATCCCCGGTCACGGTCCCTGCCGCCAAGTAGCGGTCGGTCGTGGCGGTCACCATGGCGGTGCCGTCCTTCGCCAGTTGCTCGGTGGTAGACGGGGGTAGCGCGATGCCGGCCACGCTCAGTCCGAGTTGGACGCCGGTGGCGCGGCCGGGATTGGTGACCTTGACGGGAACCGGCTTGGACAGATCCAGGGTGATGGTCGACGACGCAGTCGGATCGACGCCGGCGATAGTCGCCGCGCCCGGCTGCAGTCCCTTGTGGAGCGACGGCTTGCCCAGGCCGATGAGGGCGACCGCGATCGCCAGCAGCAGCAGGACCAGGGCGGTTGCGGCCAGGGCATAGGGAGGCGCCGGGAGCTCGATGACCTGGCGGACGGGAACCAGGTCGGCCCCGCCCAGGTCGGTTTCGCCCGCTCCGCCCACCACGTGGTCGACGGCTTGGGGGCGGACGATGGTGGTGTTGCCGCCATAGGCGGGCTGTTGCATCCGGGCCGGAGAGGAAGGCCCGATGGTTGGCGGGGCGCCGCCTGCGGGTGAGGGGCCGATGGTGGGGGGCGCCGCGCCGCCCGCCGGTGCTGGTCCGAGCGTCGCCGGGGCGCCGTAGGCGCCCGAGGGGCCGGCAGTCGGCGGGGGGGAGCCGTAGGTGCCCGGGGCAGTTTCCGTAGGGCCGTCGGTGGCGGGCGGGGCGGGGTAGGTGCCCGGGGCGGCCGGGGTCGGTCGAACCGGGGTCGAGGTACCCGCGGCGGCCGGCGCCCTGACCGCGGCGGTGGAACCCGAAGGTCGTTTGGCGCTCTCGGAGATGGGCCCGGCGTCGACGATCTGCATGCCCGCCCGGTCCAACCAGGCGGGCCCCCAGGACGGGGTGACGGCTTCACCGATGGCGACGCCGAAGGCCTCGGCGGTGGGGTAGCGATCGCCTGGCGAGCGGGCGATGGCCCGCATGGCCACTTGCACCAGAGCCGGATCCAAGCTCGGGGCCACCTGTCCGAGGGGGACCGGCGCCTCATAGACGTGGCGGTACACGATGGCCAGGGCCCCCCCTTCCTCCGAGAAGGGAAGGTGGCCCGAGAGCAACTCGTAAAACATGATGCCGGTGGCGTAGACATCGGCCTCGGGGCCCAGCTCCCGGCCCTCGGCCTGCTCGGGTGCCATGTAGGCCGGGGTGCCCAGGATCTCGCCGCCCCGGGTGGCCAGGGTTTCCCCGCCGCCCACGACCTTGGCGATGCCGAAGTCGGTGATCTTGAGCACGCCCTCGCCCGAGTAGAGAAGGTTCTCGGGCTTGACGTCGCGGTGCAGGACGCCCCGCTGGTGGGCGTAATGCAGCGCCGTGCAGGCCGCCATGGCGACTCCGCAGGTGGTCTCGACACCGAGGCCCTGGGTCTTGAACCGGTCCCAGAGCGTCCCCCCGGGCAGCTTCTCCATGACGAGGAGGCAGACTCCGTCGCGCTCGACGTAGTCGTAGATGGGCACGATGTGGGGATGGCTGAGCGAGGCCAGCACCCGGGCCTCGGCCGCGAAGCGGGCCCGCACCCGAGGGTCGGCGGCCAGGGCGGGCGGCAACTCCTTGATCGCCACCTCGCGACGGAGCTGGCGGTGGCGAGCCGAGAGGACCAAACCGAAGCCGCCTCGCCCGAGTTCGCCGCCGATCTCGTACTCGGGAAGGGCGGCGACTATCTCCTCGCGGACGGTCATAAGTTCGGCGTGGCTGCCTTACCGGGTGCCCTGGTGGGAGTCGAAGAGAAACACGCGCTGGCCGACCCGAACCCGGGTGCCCGGCTTTATGGCGGTTGGTCTGTTGGGGAGGAGGGCGACCCAGTTGTCGTCTCCCGCCGCCGCGATGAAGGTGCCGTTGGCCGAGCCCCGGTCGACGGCTTTGACATTCCAGCCGTCGAGGACCAGCCCGGCGTGAACTCGAGAGACGGTCCGGTCGGGGTCGGCCATGATCAGTGGTCGGGCGGTACCCGCCATAACCGAAGGATCGTTCTCCGGTTCCCGGCCCAGCACGTAGTCCGAATCGAGGGTGAACGTCGTCCCGTCATCGAAGACGATCACCCCGAGCGGGGGCCGCGGCCCTTCCACCAGGTTGAGGGTGCGTTGCACCATGGAGATGCCGCAGACGCCGCAGAACGGGGCCGAGGGATCGTTGAAGTGGCCCCGCGAGCAGATGACACCTCTGACCTTGGGCCCCGAGGGTTCTTCGTGGACCTGGGGGAAACCGCCCGCCACGGGCAGCGGCTCCCGGACCTCGACCTCGTCGGGGGCGGGTTCCGCCAAGCCCACCGAGACGAACGCCGGCCGGGGCTCCTCGGCGACCGGCTCCTCGGGGGCGCCGGGTGGGGGCGCGGCGACGGCGGCCAGGGCGGTGGGGGGTTCGCCCTGATCGACGGCGACCGGCGGCGCCATCTGGGATTCGGCTGACGGCGGTGGCCACGCTTCGGCAGGCGGGGGGGGCCCGGCGGGCACAGATGGCTCCGGGGCGGTAGCGGGCTCGGGGCCGAGAGCGGGCTCCGGGGCGGGAGTGAATGCGGCCGGCTCGGGGGCGCGGGGAGCCGGGGGGGGAGCCGGCCACGGGGCGGGCGGGGCCTGAGGGGGGGGAGCGGCAGCCGACCAGGGCGCGGGAGCCGGTGGCGCCGCCGCGACCGGCTCCCAGGCCGGCGAGGCGATCGGGGACGCCTCAGGGGGGGGCGGGGCCGGGGCCGGCTGGGGCGGGGGCAGCGGCACAGCCGGCGGCCTTGGTGCCATCGCGGCATCGGCGGGATGCATCGAAACGCCGCCACCCGTCACCACTCCTGCCATCAGGCGGGACCGGGGATCGGGGGTGGGCGGTTGGGGCCCGGTCGGCGCCACGATCAGCCCGGTGATGGGCGGCGGAAGAATCCGGTCGATCCACGTGGCGACCTGACCCCCCGACAAGTGTTCCTTGCCCTGGGGCCACGACACCTCGGCGTCCATGGCGCCGTGGAGGATGAGGACCACGCCGGTTTCGGCCTGGGCCAGCAGCGCGAACGGGGGGACATCCTCGGGTTCCGACGAGCCGAGGACACCTGCCACCTGGCGAGCCAGGCGCCGGCCCGGCATCGGCCCCGTGTGGGGGGCGTTCTCCGCCAGGGTCAGGAGCTGGCCGAGGACCCCCTCATGGCTCGCCGAACTGGCAACGGCGACGATGACGACACCCGGGAACCGGCCCACCAGGCCGCTGCCGGGGTGAGACCGGACGACCATTTCGTCGAGGTTCATTGCCTCCCCCACTCATGAAAAACCCGGGCCGCCGAATGATGGATTCCGGTCCTTCCGCCGCGGCAGCCTAGCCAAGGACCTTCCGGGGCGGAGGACCGAAAGGCCGACGACTGCAGAACTTTCGGACCACCGGCGTGGGGCCGGCAACCTAGCGCTTGGTGAGCTGCCATGGAATCATGCACAGCGCCACCAGGAGGAGGATCAGGAGGATGGCGGCGGTCGACGTCGGCGGTCCCGCCTGGCTTGTGAGCACCACGTCCAGCGTGGAAGTGAGGGTGGGACCGCACAGCGCAGTGACAATGTGCTGGCCTAGGGCAACCGAAATATTGAGCCGGATGCTGAAGCTGCCGTCGGGGCCGGCCACGGTGTTCCCGGCGGGAGTGGAGTCCACCAGCAATTGCACCGGGCTGTTCGGCGTGCACCCCTGACCTGACGCGGTGACCACGGCGCCCGGCGGGACGGAGTGGTGGTCCAGCACGAGCATCCGATTGGGCGACCCGACCGGCGGGGCGGTGACCGGGGGGGCGGTCGTCGGGGGTGTGATGGTCGCCACGGTTGTCGCCGGAGCCGTGGTGGGCGCGGTCGGCGCGGTCGGCGCGGTCGGCACCGGCGGGGGGGCGGTGGGCCCCGGCGGCGGCGGGGTGGGGAAGGTCGCGACTGACCTCGGTCTGGAGGTCGGCGTGGCCGGCGTGGCCGTGGTGGGCGGAGTGGCCGTGGTGGGCGGGGCGCCGGTCGTCGTTGTCGGCGGCACCGTCGTAGTGGTGCTGGTGGACGTGGTGGTCGTGGGGTGGGGTGGCGGTGGGGGGTTGGTCGGGCAGGGGCCGTCGCAGTTGGTGGTAGTGGTGTCGGGGATGCAGTGGGTGGCGCTGGTGGCGCAGGGCAGGATTGTCGGCGGCGGCATCGTGGTGGTCGTCGGACAAAAGACTTCGAACTCCGGGTCGGGAACGCAGACCGTCGTGGTCGGGAAGCACTGCAGGTAGCCCACCACCTGGGCCGATTGCGGGTCCCCGGGTCCCTGCAACTGCTTGGTGCCGCCGGCAGGGGCCCTTCGTGCGGGTGCCGGTGTGGCGGGCGTGGCCGCCGTGCCCGGCTTGGCCGCCGTGCCGGGCGTGGCCGCCGTGCCGGGCGTGCCTGCCGTGCCGGGCGTGCCGGCCGTGCCGGGCGTGCCGGGCGTGGCCGGTGACCCGCGCCTGGCCGTTGTGGGCGTGGTCGCGGCGGGCGCGGGCGCCGGCAGCACCGGCGTCGCCGCGGCCGGGGCGCTGGAGCTCCGAGGGGCAGGCACGGATGCGGCCCGGGCCGCGGGAGCGGCGGGAGTCCCGGTCGGCTTGGGAGCGACTGCGGGTGCCTGGTCGACCGGGCCCGGGGGCGCAAGGACGGCTGCGCCGTTGGCGACGGCGGGACTGTTGCTAGGTGGCGAGGTCGTGGTCGTCGGATGATTGTGGGGACGAGTAGTGGTCGTGGGACAGAAGCCGTAGGCGGCGCTGCCGGTGTTGATGTGGAGCTTGGGACCACCACCGGGCTCAAAGGTCAGGAAGGCCAGGATGAGGCCGGCCACGACAACACGGGGCCACCTTTTCCCGATGGCGAACTCCCACGCGCTGCGGCCCACGCGGTGCGGGAACCGGCCGGGAAAGTGCCCCCGCGGCGCCTCTTTGCGCCTGGAGCGCTCTTTTCCCACCTTATCCGCCAGCCGTGGGCGACGGCCGGGCCGTCACGCCCGCCGAGGACAGGGTGGCGTGGGGATCGGTCGCCTGGGTTTGTGATCCCAAAGGCTCCGGCTCCGGTTCCGGCTCGTCGAAATAGACCTCGTCGTTGGCCGGGTTGGGTGTGAGGTAGCCCACCACGAAGCCGGCCGCCGCGCAGATGAGGACGATCGGGAGCCAGTGGCCGGGGCTGGGAACCCAGATCCGCAGGATGGCGAAGCAGAACACGATCACGATGCCGAGCCCCAGACCCGGCCACACGAACCGCAGGGCTCGCCGGAAGCGGTTGTCGTGAAGGTTGCCGCGAGCCAGGGCGAGCAGCGCTCCCACAAACAGGATGATCGTGAAGACCGTCACCTCGATCGCGAACAGGCCGAAGAGGGAGGTGATCCGGCCCCGGACGTCGCCGGTGAAGTTCTGGCTGGCCAGGACGTGGCGGTGGTCGTCGAGAATATGGATGTTGGCCGGGATGAGACCGTCGCCCTGGCCGTTCAGGGGGGCGAAGTCGAGCGTGTACTGCTGGGTCTGGGTGCTTCCCGGCGGGACCTGCAGAGCCGTCTGGGTCTCGAAGTCGAAGAAGGTGATGTCGAGGGCGCGACCCGACAGGGCAACGGCGGCGACGGTGATCGGGTTGGGGCCGTTGTTGATGACCGTCAGGTTCACCTGGGCGGGACGGCTCGGATCGAGCTTGATCGGGTTGGAGTCACTGGTGTGGCTGACCGCCCGGCCGTTGATGGTGAACATGGCGACAACCGGGGCCGGGCCGGCGGCGGCCGCGGCGCCGGCCGCGGGAGCCAGCGCCAGGCTGACCCCCGCCGACACGAACAACAGCAGGGTGGCGAACAGTGCTCGGCTGGCTCGGCCTCGATTGAGCTTGTTTGTGCTCACAACGGTCATCGTAACTCTGGCTGTTTCGCCGAGGTAAGGAAGAGCAGCGATTGGCATGGTCGTGGAATCAGGGGATGTCGATGCTGACAAGGGGGCAGTCCACAATGAAACCGCTGGCCCCGAAGGGACCGCCGCCCGGTGCGGTGACAAAGGGTGGGGCACCCATGGCGCCCATCGTGAGGATGTCGACGACCTGGTTGACGTCGCGGTACTGGGTGCGGTCGCCGGCTGCGATCGACGTCGCCGTCCACTCGGCCAGATGCACGTCCCACATGGGTGTGTAGTCGGTGCTGCCGACATCGGCATGCATGGGAAGCACCGGGGTCTCGTGGAGCAGGTTCCTGGGGGACTGGAACTCGTTGCCGGACAGCACGGCATAGCTCAGGCCCTGGCCGAACGGGTTGTTCACTCCGGTAGGCCCGTTGACGAAGGCGATCAGTTCTTCCCGGGCCGACGTCTTGATGTCCTCGTCGCCCGCCTTGGGGAGGGTGTTCAGGTTGGCAGCCAGGGTCACGTCCTCCAGGGCCGCGGCCACCGCGATCGACCCGTCGAAGGAGGCGTAGTGGATCATCTTGTTCTCGTAGAAGCCCTGGGTCGCCCGGTAGACGACCTTCATGCCGACCTTGTCCAGGGAGATGACCTTGGCCGCCTGACCGGAGTCGTTCGCCACTTGGGGGGCGTTTTCGACGGTGCCGTTGGGAAGCTGGATCAGAGGGGAGTATGCCGCGTCACCGATCGAGGGCGGGTCGGCCTGGGCCGGTGGGAACCCGGTGGGCCCGGGGGTGACGACGTGCTTGTGGCCGAAGGAGACGGTGCCGGGGAAGTCGACGACGCCGTTGGTCATGGTCACGACCTGCACCCCGGCCGTGCCTTTGCCATTGGCCAGCTTGGGGGCGAAGTTGACGCCCAGCGAGTCCGACAGGGCCTGGTCGGAGGTGTCCATGACCACGTAGTACACGGTCTGGCCGTGGCTCGTCCCCTTGTGGAGGGGAAGGGTGAAGGCCGACACGTCGTTGGTTCCGTTTTCACAGGCGCTGGCGTTGAACCGGAAGTGCCCCGCCCCCGCCTTCCCTACGTCGGCGGCCACGCAAGCGCCGCTCGGCGTGGCCGACACCGTGGTGTCCGCCGCCTTCTTGGAAGGCCCCGTCGACCCGCAGGCCGCCAGGAGGACCGAGGTCAGCAGCGTCGACCCCGCAACACACCAACCGATTGAAAGCCGCCTCACCGAATTGCCTCCGTTTGCTGGCCGGATGTAGATGGGCCGAGATGGAGTTCTGCCCCCCAAACTGGTCCTCCTAGAAGACCAGGCCCTGGTGTGGAGGCTACGGATGCCCCCCTTGGCAGTCAAGGGCAATCCGGACTTTGGATCCCTTGGGATGACATTTGGTATCTGGGATCGGGGAACCCCATCGGCGGGCGGTTTCCTGCCGGTCCGCCCGGCGGGAAAGGCGTGTGGCGGAGAGGGAGGGATTTGAACCCTCGGACCCGGTTTCCCAAGTCAACTCATTAGCAGTGAGTCCGATTCGGCCGCTCTCGCACCTCTCCTTGGCCCATAGTGTAGGCGCGTTCTCCTGCTGGATCACGAAGGCACGATCTGTCGAGCAGGCGGTCGATCGGAGCACCGGCGATCGCATCAAGCGTCCAGTCGACAGGTGGGACCTGAAGGGCCGAGGTGACGGCATCCAATGGATCAAACGTTTCCCCCGAGCCGGGCTGGCCCAGATTTGGAAGGATCAGGTGGAACGAGACTTTGCCTCTGGTCTTCAGTTTGACCTCCGATCAAAGCGCTTCGTGGTGCCCCGGCAGCCAGACGGCCCTCGACCGCCGACGGTTTTCGAGTTGACCGAGTCCTTCTACCGCTGCCATCCGGACTGGGAACCAAAGACCAAGCGAGCCGCCGCCAACTCGTTCAACCGAGCTCGCCGTTGGCTCCTCGCTCCTGGCGCCAACCTTCAAGGCAGTGACCTCGCGGCAGTCGAGGATTACCTGGCTCACGCCAGCTTCCTACCCTCTCACCTTGCGGACCTCCCACCGCGGCCAACGTCCACACCGGTCCACCGCGAACCAACAAGCTCAGGGGAGCCACGGCCCTCGCACGATCTGAACTCAGCCTGCGATCTGGTCGAAATACGCCGTGACGTCAACCTCCTCGATCAGGTCCTGGCGGGCCTTGGCCTCGGGCCCTGTCGGCCCGCAGCCGGCACACGGTGTGGTCCCACTGGCCCGGCGACTTCTTGGCCAACGCCACCAGGACCTTGAGGAGGGCCGGATCCGAGTCCATTATGTGGACACCCAGAGAAAGCAAGACGGAACTTGATTAACGAGGAACGTTGGTTTACGGGCGTTAGGTGAGTTCGCGCGTCCATGGGCGTGACTGAGGGCCACACCCATGGACGTTGCTGAGGTTGGATGCCCTCCGGTGGCGACCGTCCGACTAGGGCCTATCGGCAGATCCCCGGTGTGTTTGCTGTGGCGCAGTTGTTGCCTAGGAATTCGTTGCCGGTCCCGGTGCCGTCGGTGATCACGTCGAGGGGGGTGTTGCCCCGGATGGTGTTGCCGACGATGCGGTCATTGGCCGGTGCCCGGCCGCCGAAGCCGGTCGAGTCGAGCAGCGCCAGTCCTCCTTGCACAAAGGGCGGATCGGCGCCGGCCGGTAGGGCGCCGAGGGAGTTGTCGGTGATGGTGTTGGCGGACACGACGGTGTTGGTGGTGCCGGCCAGGGCCACTCCGAGTCCGCCTTCGGCCGGGCGGCCGCTTGGTCCGGGTTGGCCCGGGCAGTAGCGGTTGTTGCCTTGGATGGTGTTGGCGGTGAGGCGGAGATTGTCGACCCCGCCCGGGATATCCGGTGTCGACGGCCACGAGACCGACGCAGTTGCCTGTCAGCTGGTTGGCGTCGAGGCGGAGCCGGCTGGAGTCAATGACGACGATGCCTTCGGCGTTGTTGGCGTAGGAGCGGTTGGCGGTGGCCACCACGTCGTGGTCGGCGGCGAAGTGCAGGCCCCCGCTGGCGTTGTCGTGGATCCGCTCAGCCCGGAAGGCCAGGTGGTCGCTGAGGTCGGCGATGGCGCCGTAGTCGCCGTTGTGGTCGATCTCCACGTTGTCGACCGTCAGGCCGGTGGTGCCGGCCGCAAACAGGCCGCCACCGTCGAAGCCGCGGACCTCGAGTCCGCTCAGGTGGACATCGGCCACCGTCTGGATGATCTGCTCGGTCGGTGTGATGTCGCCGATGCAGATGCCGGTGATCGGCGGCTGCCCGTTGGGCTGGGGTGGGAGGCTGGGGTCGTCGGTGCACACGTTGTGGGCGAAGGTGGCCGCGGGGGCGATGATCACTGAGCCGTCGCCTCGCAGGCTGACGGTCTTGGTGATGGTGAGGTTGCCCCGGTAGGTGCCGGAGGTCACGACGATGGTGGTGCCGGGGGCGGCGGCGTCGATGGCGGCTTGGATGGATTGGCCGGGGTGGAGCACCACGGTGTGGCTGTCGCCGCTTTGGGCCCAGCTGGTAGTGGGGGCCGCAACCACGCCGATGGCCAGCGCGGAGGCCATTGCGGCGCCTATCAGGGTTCGGGTTGGTCGTCTCATTGTCGGTTCTCCTTGTGGTGACGGTCACCGCAATGGTCGAAGATGGGCCGTCCCGCTGTCACGACCCACGGCGTCCCGAATCCGGGGACGCTCGTCCCGATCTTGGGGACGTTCGTCCCGGGACAGCGGGACAGGTGCTGGCCCATGATGTGACCCGGGAGGCGTGCCATGGAAGAGCAAGAGCGGGTGACGCGACGGTCTCGGCGATGGGCGGTGGCCGTCGCCAGTTGGCTGCTGCTGATGCCGGTGGCGCTGAGCGCGCTGCGGCTGGTCTCGCCCAGCGACCATCTGCCGATACAGCCGCCCGACGGCGTCCACCCGGCCCTGATCCTCGGTCCGTCCCGGCCGGTTGGTGACATCAGCCCGGGCGACTCCCTGGTGGCCATCAACGGCCGCCCGGCGGCCGCCTTGTTGGGCTCCCCCCGGAGCCGGCCGGTCCGGGTGGGAGACCAGTTGACCTACACCGTGAACCACGACGGGGTTGACCGGGCGGTCGCGGTCACGGTGCGTTCGCACCCCGCGCTGGCCGACTATCTTCCACCGCCGAGCACCGCCGGGAATGTGATCGTCGACCTGGCACTTGTGACCCTGTCGCTGTGGTTGCTGCGCCGCCGGCCCGATGACCGGGCGGTGCACGCCCTGGTCCTGCTCGGGGCGGCGTTGTTCGTCGCCAACGCGCTGCCCTTCCCATTCCTCGAGCCCCTCGACCTGTGGGCCCGCCCGGCGCTGGCGGCGGCGGCGTTCGCCACCCTGGGCGCATATATGGTCATGGGCCTGTCGATCCTGCTGTTCGCGTGCTCGTTCCCGACCCCGATCCGAGGCTTCGCCCGGCACCCCTGGACAGCCACCGCAGGATTGCCCGTCGCCGGTTTCACCGTGCTGGGCGTGCTGCTGGCCACCGGCCACGGGTCGATCGGGCAGTTCAACGCCTCAGGGTTGGTGGCCGAACGGTTCTGGGAGGCCACCGCCGGTCTGGGCTTGGCGATGGTGGCATTGCGGTGGCTGAGAAGCCGTGCCGACCCGCTGGGCCGCCGCCGCCTGGGCCTGGTCGCGTTCGGCTACGGCACCACGTTCGGGCTCTCGCTGGTCGGCAAGTTCGTCCCCGTCATAGGGCCGCTGCCCAACTGGTCCTACTTCGTGGCCCTCGTCTTCTTTCCTGTGGCCCTGGTGGTGGCCATCGTCAAGGACGACCTGTTCGAGCTCAACGTCGTTCTCAACCGGGGCCTGGTGGCATTGAGCTGCGCCGCCGTGCTGCTGGGCGTCTACCTGGCGGCGGTGGCAATCACGGTGGCAGCGACCGGCGCCGGCGGCCCGTTGGTGGCATTGCCCGCGGCCGGGGCGGTGGCGGTGATCTTCGCCCCGCTTCGCTCCGGGGTGCAGAGCTTGATCGGGCGGCGCCTGTTCGGCACCGCCAGCGACCCCCGGCTGGTATTCCACCGTCTGGCCACCCGGTTGGCCGCCGCCGACGACCCCGAGAGCCTGATGGCCGCGGTCGTCGACACGGCCAGCGAGAGCCTGCGGCTGCCATTCGCGGCGGTCGAGCTGCGAACCGGCGACGACTGGCAGACCGTCGAGCAACGGGGCCGCCGACCTGACGCAGTCGAGACGTTCGACCTGGCCGCGGGCGAAACCGTGGTCGGCCGCCTGGTCGTGGCGCCCCGCCGCGACGTCAAGATACTGTCCCCATCGGACCGGCAACTGCTGCATGACCTGGCCGCCCAGAGCGGCGTGGCGGCCCGAGTGGCGGCCCTGCTGGCCGAGCTGCGAGGAGCCCAGCAACGCTTGCTGATCGCCCGGGAAGCCGAACGCGACCGGGTCCACCGCGACCTCCACGACAGCATCGGACCGTCCCTGGTCGGGCTCACCTTGCAACTGGAGGTGGCCGCCGAGCTGGCCCAGGGCGGCCAGCTGGCCGGCCTGGTCGAACGCCTCCATCACGAGGCGGCCCGCACCACCGAGGACATCCGCCGCCTGGTCCGCGACCTGCGCCCCGCCGACCTCGAAGAACTGGGCCTGCCCGCCGCGGTGGCCACCGCCGCGGCCCGACTGCGCACACCCAACGGGCCGGCATTCGACCTCGACACCCCGGTGCGGCTGCCCGAGCTGTCCAAACAGGCCGAAGACGCCGCCTACAAGATCTGCCTCGAAGCCATGTCCAACGCCGTGCGCCACAGCCAGGCGTCGCGCTGCACGGTGCGGCTCAACCAGTCAGGGACCGACACCCTCGCAATCGAGATCGCCGACGACGGTCGAGGCATCGCCAGCCACGACCTGGCCGGCACCGGACTGCGGTCCATGCACGAACGGGCTGGCTCCGTCGGGGGGTGGCTGCGCATCGAAAGCGCACCGGCCGACGGGACCCGTATCCTGGCCGAACTACCAACCAAAACGGCACAATGACCGAATCCGCCACCATCCGGGTGCTCATCGCCGACGACCACCCCATCGTCCGCGACGGCCTTCGCCTTGTCCTTGACCGCCGAAGTGACATCGACGTGGTGGCCGAGGCGGCCAACGGACGCGAGGCGGTCACCAAGGCCCTGCACTGCCGCCCCGATGTGGCCCTCGTGGACCTCGACATGCCCGAGTTGAACGGCATCGCCGTCATCAAAGAGCTCCGCCGAGCCCTCCCCGACTGTTGCTGCGTGGTGTTGACCCTCCACGAGGACGACGCCCACCTCTTCGCCGCCCTCGACGCCGGCGCCCACGGCTTCTTGGTCAAAGGGGCCAACAGCGACGACATCGAACGGGCGGTACGCAGCGCCGCGTCCGGCCAGATCGTTCTCGGCAGCGAGGTCGCGGCCCGGGTCACCAAGGCGGCCACAACCGCCCGGCGACCCTCCGGCCGCGACACCTTCCCCTCCCTGACCGACCGGGAACTCCATCTTCTCGACCTGGTGGCCGCCGGACTCGACAACACCACCATCGCCCAGACCCTGCACCTGGCGCCAAAGACGATACGCAACCAAGTGTCGGCGCTACTCGACAAACTAGGGGTCGTCGACCGGACCGCCGCCATCCGCCTGGGACGAGGCGCCGGTCTCGGAATCCGGTAGACCTGGCGGCGCGCCGGTCGGCGTGACCGATGTGCGGCTATCGGTCGATGATCCCGGCGTATCGCACGATCGCATGGAGTGTCAATGGCGGCGTGCACCCGGTCGGTGTTCGCGTTGCGAGGAAGAATCCGCGTTCGCCGAAGGTGCCGTGACCGGTGATGCTGGCGAGGTTGCCGGTCCCGGTGAAGGTGAATGTGCCTGTTGCGCTATTGGAGTCGAGGCAGGCTTGGGCGTTGAGGTGCTCGGTGGCGTAACCGACGGCGGTCACCGTCACCGACCCGGCGGCGAAATCGAAGCGTTCGACCGTCGTGAGGCTGCCGTCGCTGTTGTCCTGGAACGACTCTTCTGTCGCGGATCCTTGGGCGGCGAACGCTCCGGAGGCCACGACGGTCGCTTTGGGGTTGTCCGCGGTGCCGCTGAAGATGACCAGGAAGTTCTGTCTCGGGACCGTCGCAGCGCTCGCCGGTCCGGTAAACGCCATCAGAGCGATGACGATGGTCATGACAATAGTGACGATCGATTTGGTTCGCATAAATCCTCCTCGGTAAGTAATCGCCGGTGGCTCGGGGGGAGGCACCGCACCGATCAGTGAAGAACCGGTCCGCCCGGAGGGCATCGGCTTGGAGAGTGATCCCGATGCGCCCCAGGAATGATTGTTGGGACGTGCCGATCGGTCCGGCGGCCGATTCGGGGGCGACCAATAAGGTCATACAGTCGCCCCATGCTCCGGTCGCGCTCGGCCCGGTCAGTGGGTGGCTTCCCGCTGCTGGACGTGATCCTGGCGGCACTGCTGCTCGTCGGTGGACTCGTCGAGGTGGCGGCCACTGGCTCGCTTCGGGCTCACGCCGCCGTGGCCGGGGTCGCGGTGGTCTGTATGGCGGCGCCGCTGCTGTGGCGTCGGAGCGCTCCGTTGGCCACCATGACGATCGTCCTCGCCGCCGCGGTGGGCCAGCTCGCTTTCACGGGTATTCCGACATCGGGCGCGATCACCGTGGTCTGGGTGGTGGTGGTTTACTCCTCCGCCGCCTACAGCCCGATGCGGCGCGCCCTGGCGGGCATCGTTGTGATCGTCGCCGCGACCGCCGTTTTCTCGGCCTTGGGGCCGTCGCCGACGCTGACCGATGTGCTCGCGGCGACGCTGTTCTCTGATGCGGTGCCGTGGCTGGCGGGCGCGTTCCGCTCCCGGCACCTGCGAGCGGCACGCCTCGAGCAGCTGGCACAGCGGCTGATGACCGACCAGCAGGAGGAGGCGCGACGGGCGGTAGCCGAGGAGCGGGCCAAGATCGCCCGGGAGCTGCACGACATCGTGGCCCACGCGGTCAGCGTGATCGTGGTCCAAGCCGAGGCCGGGGAGGCCCAGCTGGCGACGAGTCCCGAACGGGCCGGGGTTGCCTTCCGGGCGATCCAGGACAGCGGGCGCGAGGCGCTGGGCGAGATGCGCCGGCTGTTGGGCCTGTTGCGCGACGCCGACGGGGCCCCGGAGGCCGTTTTGTCCCCGCTCGCCGGTCTCGCCCGCCTCGAGAGCCTGGTCGATCAGGTTCGCGGGACAGGACTATCGGTGACTGTCGCCATCGACGGCGAGCCCACCCGGGTCCCGCCGGGCATCGACCTGTCGCTATTCCGCATCGTGCAGGAAGGGCTCACGAACACGCTCAAGCACGCTGGCGCGTCGTCGGCCCAGGTGACGCTCCGCTACCGTGATCGCACCGTGGAGGTCGAGGTCGTCGACAACGGATCGGCTGGGGCATCGGCAACCAACGGCGGCCACGGCCTCGTCGGGATGAAAGAACGGGTTGCCATCTTCGGCGGCGAACTCTCGGCGGGACCGCGCCCGAAGGAGGCTTCGGGCTGCGTGCCCGACTGCCGCTGGGGCATGACTGGTCGTGATCCGCGTCCTGATCGCCGACGACGAGGCGCTCGTGCGGGCAGGGTTCCGGGCCATCTGCGAATCCCAGGCCGACATGGCGGTGGTGGGCGAGGCGGCCAACGGCAAAGACGCAGTTGAGATGTCCCGCCGACTCTGTCCCCATGTCATAGCCATGGACATCCGCATGCCCGAGATGGACGGTATCGAGGCGACCCGCCTGGCCGTCCGGGCCCCCGATCCGCCAGCGGTGCTCGTCCTCACCACCTTCGACCTCGACCAGTACGTCTATGAGGCGATGCGCGCCGGCGCCAGCGGATTCCTCCTGAAAGACGCACCCCGCGAACAGTTCCTCTCGGCGCTACGACTGGTCGCAGCCGGCGACGCCCTACTCGCCCCGGCCATCACCCGCCGACTCATCGAGGAGTTCGTCCGGCGCCCTCCGCCCGGCGTGAACCATCCCACCGAGCTCAGCG
Source organism: uncultured Actinomycetota bacterium (assembly GCA_963791545.1). Lineage (GTDB taxonomy): Bacteria > Actinomycetota > Acidimicrobiia > Acidimicrobiales > Palsa-688 > JALYXV01. The sequence continues at coordinate 167,002 of CAWBSR010000003.1, read as the reverse complement.
ACTTGTCCCAGCGAGAGATCGAGGTCCTGCGTGCCGTGGCCGAAGGAAAGTCGAATGCCGAAATCGCAGAGGCGCTCTTTCTGAGTGAGGCCACCATCAAGACCCACGTGTCGCACATCCTCATGAAACTGGGCCTCCGCGACCGCATCCAAGCCGTCGTTCTGGCCTATGAATCGGGACTCGTGCGCCCGGGGCCCCGCTAGGAGGACCATCGATCGGCCGCCGGCGGGCCGCCAACAACTGGGGGTCTACCACAACCGGGTCGGGGCCAACGATGTCGCCGGGTTGCACTTGTGACCGCGCTCGATGTGCCCGGCGAACCACGATCGTCGACCGTCCTGGGGTCGGATCACTTGCCCGTCCCGGCGGTCGAGGAGTTCTTGCAGTTCCTGCGGTGTGACGGTGCGTCTCCGAACACGGTCCGCTCCCACACGCAGAGTTTGCACTAGCCCTCGACTTCCTGGCGCTCTGAGATGCCGGGTGGCGCCGCAGCCTTGTCCTCGGCGACCCCTCAACATGCGGATATGGCTCACCAGGCCCTGATCGGCCGGCGGGCCAGCGAGATCCTCATGCTCGACGACAGCACGCTGCTGGCCGTCCGAGGGCTCGCCAACGACGACACCGGCGACGCCGTGGCCAACCTGCGCTACCAGCAGACGAAGAGCTCTGGGGCACCCGAGACCATCCTGGTCGGCGGCGATGTGGCGGCGCTCATCAACGAGCAAGCCCGAGCATGCTCACCGATCTTGGTTCGCGGCGCGGAGCCAGAGCTTGTTACCGCGATCAGGCGGATGGCGCCGGCAGACGCCCGACCGGAGCCGCCGGGCCGGTGGGCGCTGCCGGGGCTGTTGGGCGGGCAGGTCCGTGGTTGGGCTACGGGCCTGCCCGGATTCAGCGTGTGGCGGGAATGGGATGCTGCCCCTATCGCAGGTGGATGGTGAGCTGTTGGTCGACGTTGCCGCCGCCGACGAGAGTGGCTTGACCGGCGGCGCGGTCGAACTGGCCGGTGCCTCCGGTGACGGCCAGATCGGACGGCCCTTGCTGGGTTACCCCCTGGATCTCGATATGGCCCCGACCGCTGAGATCGAGGTCGCCCTGGCAGGCGAACAGTCCTTGAAATGCGACCGTGCAGGTGATGGTCGCAGAGCCCGCGTCGCGTCCGGCGGTGCTGCGCAGTTGTTGGCGAATGACGATTGTGTCGCCGGGAATCACCGAATCGGGAGTCCCGGAGTGGACACCCGAGGCGAGGTCGGTTTGGTGGGCCGCCAGGACGATGGTCTTGGGGCTGCTTGCGTCCCGGCTGGCTGCGCCGGCGACGCCACCGGCACCGACGCCCGCGAGGGCGACGACGGCTACGGCGACAGCGAGTCTATTTCTCATGGATCTGGTCCTTTGCTTGTGCGCCGACGGTGTTATCGGGCGGCTTCGAGGGACATTGTCCACAGCTCGGATGCCGCCGTCGTCCCTCTCAGGTGCCGTCGTGGTCGCCGGCCATGACGACGGTGCCGGCCAGATGGGGTGGTGAGGTTGGCCGAAAGGCTCGACAGGTCGGGCCTTGAGGACGACGACGATCATCCCTGAAGCCGACGTCGCGGGATCGACTTGGGCGCTACCGTCCGGCTGTGACGACACGCACAGCTTGGTGGCGACCGCCGCTCTATGACGTCGGACTGTGGCTGCTCTTGCTCGTGTGGGGCGAGCAGCAGTATCTCGTCCCCGGCCGCGGCCGCATCATCCCGCACCCGGCGGTGTGGGTTCCGTTGTGGGTTGTCGTTACCGTTCCGGTGCTGTGGCGCCGGGCTCACCCGTGGCTGTTGCTGTGGGTCTGGGTGGTCGGCGGGGCCGCCGAAGCCCTTTACGGTCGCGGTACCGGCACCTTCGTCGGATTCGTGCTCCTAGTCATCGCCGCCTACACCGTCGCCCGCTATGAGCTCCGCTTCGACCGTGCCGTGGCCGGCTTCGCTCTCATCCTGGGGACCCTCATCGTGCACGACGTCCGCGATCCCACGACAGTGAACCGGTGGTCTCAGGTCCTGAGTGGCTATGCGATGCTCCTGCTCGTCTCGACCGCGGGGCGGTTCATCCGGGCTCGGACTGTTCGCCTTCAAACCCTGGAAATCGAGGTCGCCGATCACGCCCGACAGCGCGACGAGCTGGCCCGCGCCGCGGTGGCCGCGGAGCGGGCCCGCATCGCCCGTGAACTCCACGACGTGATCGCCCACAGCGTGAGCGTGGTGATAGTTCAGGCGGTAGCCACGCTCGGCGAACTCGACGACCGAAACATCGCTTCAACACGCACCCGGGTAGGCGCGATCGAAGAAATCGCCCGCCAAGCCCTGGCCGACATGCGCCGCCTGGTGGCCATCGGCGACGACGGGGGGGACCGAGGTGACCTCGGCCCCCAACCCGGCGTCGATTCGCTGCCCGCCCTGGTGGCAGGCGTCGCCGACGCCGGAGTCCACGTCGACTTGGAGATCGCCGGCAAAGTACGGCCCCTGCCCGCCGGCGTCGGTCTGACCCTGTACCGGCTGGCCCAGGAGGCGCTCACCAACGCCGTCAACCACGCCCCGGGCGCCACCGTGAAGGTACAGGTCACATATCAGGACACGGCGGTCGACCTCGAGGTGAGCAATGGCGCTTCGACGGCGCCTGACATCAGTCCCCGGGGCGGCAACGGGTTGGTCGGCATGCGGGAACGGACCGCCCTATACGGAGGCACCCTGGCCGTCGGCCCCCGCCACGACGGTGGCTTCGCGGTCCACGCCAGCCTGCCGTTGGAGTCGGCGCTGACATGATCCGGGTGCTTATCGCCGACGACCAGGCGTTGGTCCGCGACGGCTTCCGGGCCCTGATCGACCGGGAGGGCGACATCGAGGTGGTCGGCGACGCCGCCGACGGGATCGAGGCCATCGAGGCCAGCCGCCGGTTGCGCCCCGACGTCGTACTCATGGACATCCGCATGCCCGGACTGGACGGAATCGAAGCGACCCGTCGGATACTCACCGATAAGCCCGCCCCCCGTATCCTGATGCTCACCACCTTCGATCGCGACGACTACCTCTACCAGTCGTTGCGCGCCGGGGCCAGCGGCTTCTTGCTCAAAGACGTCCGCCAAGGCCAGCTGACCGACGCAATACGTACCGTCGCAGGAGGCGAAGCCCTGCTGGCCCCAGCAGTCACCCGCCGTCTCATCGAGCAGTTCTGTCACCGGCCACCGCCCGCCATCACCGGGATCCCGAACCAGCTGAAGGCACTCACCGAACGCGAGATCACCGTCCTCACCCTGATCGCCAAAGGCCTCTCCAACACCGAGATCGGCCACGAGCTCCACCTCAGCGAAAGCACCGTCAAAACCCACGTAGCCCGAATCCTCATGAAACTCGGGCTCCGAGACCGAGTCCAAGCCGTCGTCGTTGCATACGAGTCCGGTCTCGTCGAGCCCGGCGGTGACCGCGACCACCCGAAGTCGGGGGAATCGGACCCTCGCGCTACCTGAGGACGTCGATCTGGTGTCCGTATACGTCTCCCACAGGGAGCAGTTCAGGGCGCTGCGAGCCGAGACCGGCTACGCCATCGACAGCTCCCTGAAAGCCCGTCTCGACCCGGCGATGCCAGCCGGGTGGACGCCCTATTGGTTCCGACACAATCCCATGCGACATCGCTTCTCGTGGCCGGCGTCCCGGTGCATGTGGTGATGTGCGGCCTCGCTCACCGCAATGTCACCGTCGAGACCACCCTTGGACCGCTACGGCCTGGACATGGCGAACGGATGGGTTTGAAGGTGTCGCTGGGATGGGGTTGTTGGCGAACTTCTATCTGTGTCTCCGCTGACGGTTCTCTCCGCGTCGACGTCCCCGATCCCGGGTGGCCGATCTGTGGCCCGCCATCCACCTGCTGACCCACTGTTAGGGATCATTGGCGTGCCCTCGACCGGAAAAAGGTGGAGTGCACAATGTGGCTCACGGGGCCCAGGTTGGCTGGATTTTGTGCAAGACGACCGATCATCGGGCTGACTCTGTCCGCCGTTTCGTGGCCCGGCAAACCTCCCCATGGCCGCCATGGCCAACCGCCTCGTGATCGGCGGTCCCCCCGTCGGCCCTGGCGGCATCTTCTCGCTGGGCGATCCCGCAGAACTCGAGATTCCCGGACAGGCGCTCCTGGGTGTCGGGGAGACGCTGAGCCGCATGCATCCACCGACGTGAGGGTCGCCGAGATGTGGCGCTACCCGGTCAAGTCTGCAGGGTGAGCTGCTCCAAGTAGCGGAGCGCACGGGTGCCGGGCTCGAGGAGACCGTCGGTTCGCCCTCTTCGACGTCGACACCGGCTTCGGGCGGACCGGCCGCCGCCAGCCCGAGTTGCTGTTCGCTTCGGGTCGGCTGCGCCTTCGACGGATCGAGAGGAGCGTTCCACGACAACGGCGGGCGCACGGGTCTCGCTGGTGTCGACAGCGACGATCAGCGGGTGGGATCGGTGGATACACCCTCCAGGATGCAGTTCTGTGAGGCGGTCGAGAGAACCCGGGTCAGCCGCAAGCCGGACGCAGCGAACAGTTGGTGGAACTCGGCTTTCGTCCGGATACGGCCACCCGGTTGGTTGAGCAGCATTAGGAGGTCGAAGGGCTTGCCGGGGCTCGGATCGTTGCCCGGCGCGAGGACCATTTCGACGACGAGCACCTTTCCGTCCTCTGCCATCGCAGTCACGCAGTTGCGAAGGATCGCAGTGGCCTGTTCGTCGCCCCAGTCCATCAACACCCGCTTGATGAGATACGCGTCGGCGTGGAGGGGGACGTCTTGGAACATGTCGCCGCCGATAGCTTCGCATCTGTCTTCCACGCCTGCCATTCGCAGCCGAGACTGGTCCTCCACAACCGCAGGCAAGTCGATCAGGACGCCGCGTAGGGAAGGATTCGCCTGCAAGATCGCAGCCAGCGTCGATCCCTGGCCACCGCCGATGTCGGCCAGCAGGCCGAAGGCCGAGAAGTCGTAGCCCGCGACAAGGGCCGCATTGTGCTGGTCCGATTGGCGGGTCATCCAGCGGTTGAACGCGGCCCCAAGGTGTGGGTGCTCGGCCATGTAATCCCACATCGCGGCGCCGTGGACGCGAGGGAAGGCCGCTTCTCCAGTCATCACGCTGCCGTGCAGCCCCGCCCACACCTCCCACATCTCGGGCGCGCCTACGAATATGGCCCAGTCCCGCACGGAATCAGCAACATCGCTCCGCAGAGTCTCACCCAGCGGGGCGAGCGCGAACTGCCCGTCTGCTTCCTCGCTCAGCACGCCGAGGCCCGTGAGCATCCGCATCAATCGGTAGAGGGAAGCGGGGTCGGCGCCGTTCTCGCTCGCAAGCTCGTCAGCGCTTCGAGGTCCGTCGGCCAGCCGGTCGGCCAGGCCGAGCGCAGCCGCCACGTGAAGGGCCTGAACAGTCAGAAAGGCGTTGAGCATCTTCAGCATCTGCGACGACGCGGGCTCTGGCGAATTCGGAGAAACGGTCGCAGTCATCGGCGCAGCCCCCCTGGGACGGTGGCCTCACCGTAAGGGAGGTTGTGACGGCACGCAACCAGTACCCAGAATGCAGTGCAGGAGTCAGGACGGCTCCAGCTCCAACACCGTCACGGACCCCAAACACCCATCGTCGGTCGGTTCGGTGACAACCCCGAACCACTCTAGGATGATCGGCGAACTGGCGGGCTACCGACCGCTCAGGATCATCCGGCGATGCGCTCCAATCGCCCGACAACGCGCCGTCCGCGGGGGGGTCGCAGCCGGGGGCGCGCCGGCGCCAGCGGATTCCTCCTCAAAGACGCGCCACGGGAACATACGTTCAGGACTACTTTCAGCCATGGTCGATGCAAGCTCCTCGCTAGGTGCCGAGCCCTTGGTCTCGGGCTAAACGGATTGCTGCTGTGCGGTTGTCGACGCCGAGTTTGGTGAAGATGTTGCTGACGTGATTTCGGACGGTTTTGGGCCGGATGCCGAGTCGTCGAGCGATGGTGGGGTTGGGGTGGCCGTGGGCGATGAGGTCGAGGATCTCGGTTTCGCGTTCGGTGAGATGAGTGAGTGCCCGTGGGATCCCGCGGGGTTTGGAAGCGATCAGGGCGGGGAGCCGGGCCGCCATTTGGCCGGTGATGACGGCTTCGCCTTCGACGACGGTCTGGATGGCACGGAGCAGCTCGGAGGGCTGCGACCCTTTGAGGATGTAGCCCCGGGCACCGGCGTTCAGGGCGTCGACCAGGGAGGTGTCGTCGTCGGCCATCGTCAACATCAAGATGGCGGGGGCGGGCTGGTGGCACATGATCTCGCGGGTGGCGGCCACGCCGTCCAGTTCGGGCAGGTAGAGGTCCATGACGATGACGTCGGGGTTGGAGTCGAGCGCAATGGTGATCGCCTGGCGCCCATCGCCCGCCTCACCCACAACGTCGTAGCCCGGTGTGGATTGCAGCAGGGCGCGCAGCCCGGAGCGGACCACGGGGTGGTCGTCGACGATGAGGACCCGGACGGGATGCTCAGCGCTCATGGCCGTTGCGGGGCAAGGTGGCGGCCACGACGGTGCCGCCGCCGGGCCGGCCGGTGATGGTGCAGGTGCCGCCCAGCTCGGCGGCTCGTTGGCGCATGGTGGCGAGTCCTCCGCCGGGCTGGTGGCCGTCGGGTAGGCCGATGCCGTCATCGGCGACCTCGACGGTCAGGGCGTCGTCGGTGACATCGAGGTGGACCGTGACCCGTCTGGGTTGGCCGTGGCGGGCGGCGTTGGTGATGGCTTCGGTGGCTATTCGGTAGGCAGCGAGTTCCAGCGGGGCGGGCAGCTGTTCGAACCGGCCGCTGGTGTCGACGCGGGCGTCGAACCCGGCGGCATGGGCCAGGGCGGCGGCTTGGCGGTCGACTGCGACTGCCAAGCCGTGTTCGGCCAGCGCCGGCGGGCGCAGCTCTTGGACCATCCGGCGGACGTCGCCGATAGCGTCGCGTACCTGGCCGCCCAACTCGCCCAGCAGCTGCTCGGCCGGCGGGTAGCCGTTCACCTGGTTGCGGGCCGCCTCCAGGCCGAACGACACACCCGTGAGCAGCGGGCCGAGACCGTCGTGTAGCTCGCTCCATATCCGTCGGCGTTCCTGCTCGCGCACCGCCGCCAGTCGGTCCCGGGACTCCTGCAGCTCGACGGAGAGGCGGGCGGCAGCGATGACCGTGGCGGCTTGGCGGGCCAGGTCCCGCAGCAGGCGCTGCTCCCGATTCCGGAGGCGTTGGCCGCGATCGGCCGACACGGTGAGGCGGCCGACGGCCTCGTCGCGATGGACCAATTCGACTTCGAAGACGTCGCCGCCCGCTTCGCCATGGGCGGCCATCAGGGCCCGCTGCCCGGGCCGGGGGACGCTCAGGGCGACATAGGGCAGTCGCAGGGCGGCGGCCACCCCCTCGACTACGGCGTCGACCACCTCGGCGGGGGGGATCTGGCCCTCGAGACGGGCCGCCAGGCTGGCCAGCGCCTGGTAGGGCTCGTCGCGCTGGCCGTACACCAGCCGGTTGGCGGCCCGCTGCAGCCGGTCGCGCAGCGGCGCCAGGCACAGCGCGACCAGCACCGCGGCCGCCAGCGAGGGCAACGCCCCCGCCGCCAGGGTCCCCGCTGTGGCCACGGTGGCGGCATAGATGGCGGCCAGCGCGATGATCAGCGTCCCGTAGGTCAGGGAGCGGCTGACGACCAGATCGATGTCGTAGAGCCGGAAACGCGAAACCGCGATCGCGATGGCCAACGGCACCAACAGGCCCCACGGGACGACGAGGATGTTGTCGAGCCACGACCGGTAGGAAAAGGCCAGGATCACGTGGCCCACCGCGGTAAAGGCGGCACTCACCCCGACAGCCCACAGCAGCCAGGCCAACTGGGTGCGTTCACCGGGAGCACCGCGCCGCCAGCGCACCACCAGGGCCGCCACGCCGCCCGCCACCACCGCCGCCACCAACAGCATGGCCACCGTGAACAGGGCTCCGAGCGGGCGCAGCGCGCCCAGGCCAATCGGGTTGGCCAGCGAATGCCCGGTTCTGTCGCAGGTCCCTTGGTGGCAGGGCCCGCTGCCGTCCCATGGGGTCGCCATGGTCACGGCGAACAGGGCCGAGGCGGCGGTCGCCGCCGCCATCAGCGGCCGCCACTTGGGTCCGGGTAACCGGCCGTTGGGGAACAGGGGCACCACCGCGGCCAGCGCCACCAGCGCCTGGGTCCCGCAGACGCCCGAGATGACACCCAACCAGGCTGCCGTGGTGTCGTGAGGGGCAACGTGTCGGGCGTCGGGGAACAAGGCGCCGGTGACAAACTCCGCCACCCCGCCGGCCAGGATGAGCCATCCGACCAGGCCGCCGCAACGCCGGGTGGTGAGGAAGACGCCCAGCGTGGGCAACAGCAGGGCCGGGAGGATCAACAAGGGGTGGGAATGGACGACCGGCCACGACAGCAGGCGCGGCAGAGCCAAGGTCGTCACGACGATGGCTGCGACCAGCGACGGAGCCAACCAGATAGGCCTCCCGACGATGGGCCGCCCGCCGGTGCTGTCGCTGACCTCCCCCGAGGCGGGCTGCACGGGACCAGTTTGCTGCGATAACGCGGACGGCGCCATTGAAGGGTGCCGGCCCGGTGCCGGAATGACATGAGCGCTCGGGCGGCGACGGGCATGTGGATCAGCGTTCGGGCTCATGGCACTCCTTCATAGACACCGGCATTGATACAAACCACTGAGACGCCCGTCGGCGGTGAGGGGCGTCGCCGGGCCGCCCGTTGAAGCGGCCCGGCTGGTCGGTTCCTAGGAGAACGAGACCGGGCCATGGGCCCGGCCGACGCCGAACACCGCGATCGGCGTGTCGCCGCAACCGCTCGGGGTGCGGGCCGCGATCATTGTCCCCCGGGAGCTGTAGGTGCCGCCACCGCTGATGCCGCTGTAGGCGCCGGTGCCTCCGGTGAGCACATAGGTGCCGGTGTTGGTGAAATGACCGACACAGGCGACAGGATTGAAATCGCCCGTCCCCCCGGGATTGTCGGTGCGGGTCACGGTGATGGTCCCGTCCGGGAACACGAAGGTCGAGGTGGCGGACGGCCCGTTGCTCGGCTGCTCGACGTCGGTGCCGACAGCTGTGAACGCCCCGGTTGCGATGACTTTGCCACCGTTTTCGCTCGCCTGGATGATCGTGAACCGCTCGGTGCCCCCCGCGGGCTGCGCCGAGGCTTGACTCGTGAATGCTGTCATTGCCATGGCGCCGGCCAGTAGCGCCGCCGCCACGCCAGTTGTGAACTTCTTCATGTCTCGCTCCTGTCTCCAAAGCTTCGGATGCGGCCGGGCACACGGGATGTCTCCCGGGTGATCCCGCCGATGGGCTTGTGCCCATCAATTACGGTGAGGCCAGCGGTGTCCCGTTGTCACGGGACCATGTCCCACCCGGCCGGGCAATATGTCCTAGGACACAGCCCCGCCCGCCCTCATGTTCTGACCGGCGGATCAGGGCTGTGCACCTGCCAGTCGACAGAAGGACCAACCGATAATCGAGATCGAGTGGACACGCGGCGCGAAGCAGAAGAGAAAGTGCTTGGCGGTATTTGGGTTAGCCGCGATATTTGGGTATCAAGAGTGGTCTGAGGCCGTCTACGACGTAGCCGACAGGGCCTTTCGGCCTCGTCGTGGGCACGTTATCCGGGGGCTGTCGCAGACGCAGCCAGCGCTGATCTTCCCATCTTTGCGGCCTCTTTTCTGTCGGGCACCCAGCTGGACGCCCGCCGAGGACATGTCCACGACGCAGCAGGCCTTCTCCCGAAAGGCTCTCTTGCAAGGGACTCGAGATGACGCCGATTCTGCGCACGCTGTCTTGGCAGGTGGGCAGGCGAGTACACCCGCTGTTATGTGCGCGGCGGGTGGTTCAACGCATCGTGCGCCGCAGCAGGTTTCCGGGGCACGCGGGAGCATGGTTGTTCCCTTATCTGTGTTGGACGCCGGCCAGGCACAGAAACAGCTGGCCCCAATCCTTCATAATACGTCTTCGACGTCCTGCCTGGCTTCGGAGTCGCGGTTTTGCCCTCCGGAGCTCAACGATTCACCGGGGCTTTCAAGCTGACCAACGCCGATCCGCAGCCTGTCTGGTCAGTCGTGGTCGCCAACGGGGTCATCAATGACCACGGGACCCTTCGATTCGGCGACGACAACGGCGTCATCCACCAAGACGTCTTCGTCCTCAGCCAGGGGACCATCGTTCTCACCGAACCGGCCAACCCCACCACCGATGTGTTCCACTCCGATCCGGTGTCCTGCATCGGCAGCGACATCGCGACCGGCACCTACCAGATGACCGGAACCGGTGACTACGCCGGAGTCACCGGACAGGGCACATACCGCCACCACGCCATCATCATCGCTCCCCCACAAGTCCGGATGCAGCCCAGCCGATCCCCAAACAGTCGGGTACGTGACATTCCAGGCGTCGGGCCCCGCCAGCATCGGCGCATAGGACTGGCAAGCAGAAGCCTCTCACCGCCCGCCACGGTCAGACCGGGGTACGAACCCGAACGACGACAACAGGATCCGGCCGATCGAGCAATCGGCCGGATCGTGCGTACCACAGCAAAGACGCCGGGCTTTCGGACCCGGCCCCGGCCACCGGAGCGTTACAGCTCATGCCACCTAAGGACCGTCGACAACACTACCTGCGCGGCGAACGAAGATGGACGCTGCGAGCACGACTGAAGAGGCCGTCCTTGCGCACATTGCTCAGATCAGGTCCTCAGTCCGAGAACCCGTGCCCCCGCCGTCAAGCAGGCTCTCATGGTCGTCACACGTGGGACTCAGCTTGTTTTCAGGCGCCGATGGTCTAGTTCCGTTGACGGCCTGTTGGCTGCTGACTCGGAAAGGTCACACATTGCTCGGTACCCGCCACCTCGAAGCCGGCGCCTCACCTGAGGTGGCGAGGGCTCAGACGCCCGGCTACCGGATCACGCTGGGCGCGGCGATGGTGATGACCCTGGTCCTGGTCCTGGTCGCGGCCGCATGCGGGGGTGGATCCAACACGGTGGCGGCCGCCAGCACCACGACCACGACCACCAATCGGGCCGCCCGGACCCAGGCGTTCCTCTCGTGCATGCAGAGCAAGGGAGTCAAGATCACCAGCACCCGTGGTATCGGCGGTCCGGGCGGATTCCGAGGCGCGCCCGGTGGTGCCGGTGCGGCCACCTCACTGCCGGCACAGACCCGACCGCCGACGACCCTGCCCCCCGGTGTCACCCAGGCGCAGTACGACGCCGCCCTTTCGGCCTGCCGGAGCCTGCTGCCGACCGGTGGGGGCAACCCTCAGAACAACCCGGCCCTCCAGGCCTACCTCAACTGCGTCAACCTGCAGCTGACCCAGCACGGGGCCACCACCATCCCAGCGTTCGGTAGGGCCGGCGGTGGTGGTGGGTTCGGGCAACCGGATACAAGTGGCAACACCACGACCACCAACCCGGTGGTCGAGGCGGCCCGGGCCCATTGCGCCAACCTGCTGCCGGCCGGCGGCTTCGGTGGCCGGGGCGGATCGACCACGACCACGCCGACCACCTGAACCTCCCGATCCCGCAGGCGCCGTCGCCGCCGCACCGGCGGGCGCCACGCCGCCGCATAGGAAAGTCAATCCGACATGTCTGAGAGGAAACCCGGAAAGTGCCAGCGATGAGCGCCCGGAGCCGCAGGTTCGTGATCACCGGAGGGCTCGGGGTGGCCGTCGTCGCCATCGCCCTGCTGGCCGTGAACTCGGTGTACAGCACCGCGTCGGCCAAAGCCACCGTCAGGACCTCGACGGTGCAGCTGGGCTCGGTCGCGTCGACGGTCAGTGCCACCGGAAATGTGCTGCCCGCCACGGCATTGACGGTCAACTTCCAGACCGGCGGCCAGTTGACGGCGATCAACGTCAAGCCCGGTGATCAGGTCGTCGCGGGGCAGGCGCTGGCCAAGGTCGACGACACCCAGACCCAGGCCGCGCTGGCGTCGGCCCAGGCCGCTCTCACCTCGGCCCAGGCCAACCTGGTCAACGTCGAGCAACCGGTGACGGCCACGGTGGCGGCCCAGAACCGGGCCGCCCTGGCCACGGCCGAGCAGCAGGTCGTGACGTCCCAGACCAACCTGAACGGCGCCATCCAGAGCTCCTCGCTCAATGCCGCCGGTTACCAGAACAGCCTCAACCAGGCCCAGGCCCAGCTCAACCGGGACACCATCCAGCAGAACACCGACCAGGCCTCGTGCGCCTCCCCGACGACCACGCCGACCGGATCCGGCGGCGGCCAGTCCTGCGCCACGGTGCTCGTCCAGGACCAGAACGCAGTGGCCAAGGACAACGATGCCCTGGTCAACGCCCGACTCCAGCAGCAATCGGGGCTCCTGAAGGACCAGCAGGCCATCCAGCAGGCACAGAACGGCGTGGCATCGGCCCAGGCCAACCTGGTGTCCACCCAGGCGGCCAACAACGCCAAGGCGGTCGCCACACCCGCCGGCGTGGCCCAGGCCCAGTCCCAGGTGGCCCAGGCCCAGGCCGCCCTGCTGACCGCGCAGAAGAACGAGGCCAACACCACGCTCACGGCGCCGACCGGCGGCACGGTGGCGACGGTCAGCGGCATCGTCGGCCAAACCGTCTCCGGCGGCGGCACGGCGGCGGCCGGCTCGTCGAGCAGCTCGTCGACGAGCGGTAGCGGGGCGTCGACGAGCGGGAGCTCGACGTCGTCGGCGTTCATCACCCTCGACGACACCTCGTCCCTGCAGGTCGTCGCCGGATTCGCCGAGGCCGACGCCAGCAAGATCCAGGCCGGCCAAGCGGCGTCGATGACGCTGAATGCCCTGCCGGGCCAGCAGATCTCGGGTCAGGTGACCAAGGTCGACATGACCTCGACGGTGGTGAGCAACGTGGTGACCTACAACGTCACCGTCGGCCTCACCGATCCGCCGGCCAGAGTGCGACCGGGTATGACGGCCAACCTCAGTGTGGTCGTCACCCAGCACGACAACGTCCTGCACATCCCGACCGCCGACGTCGCGACCAGGGGCGGCACCTCCACGGTGACGGTGATGCAGAACGGCAAGCAGGTTGTCCAGGCCGTCACCGTCGGCCTGGTGGGCGACCAGTCCACCGAGATCACCAGCGGGCTCAGCGAGGGTGAGACGGTGGTGCAGCCCACTGTCAACGTCAGCGCCACCGGTACAGGAACAGGCACCGGAACCGGCACGGGCGCCGGCCGCACCGGTGGCGGGTTCGGCGGCGCGGGCGGCGGCTTGGGCGGCGGGTTGGGCGGCGGATGATGGCAACCCGACTGCCGGCGGAGTCGGGCCGGCATCCCGTTATCGAACTGCGCAATGTCGTCAAGACCTACCAGATGGGCGAGGTCGCGGTGCATGCCCTGCAGGGGGTCTCGCTCACGGTGGAGCCGGGCGACTTCGTCGCCATCATGGGAGCGTCGGGATCGGGGAAGTCGACCCTCATGAACATCATCGGTTGCCTGGACGTGCCCACCCGCGGCCACTACCGGCTTGACGGTGTCGACGTCCGGCGACTCGACGATCGGGCACTGGCCCGGATCCGCAACCGCAAGATCGGGTTCGTCTTCCAGAGCTTCAACCTCATCCCCCGAACCTCGGCCCAGGCGAACGTCGAGCTGCCGCTCGCCTATGCCGGCGTCCATCAGAAGGAACGGAGCCGTCGGGCCGTGGCCGCTCTCCGGGCCGTCGGGCTGGAGGATCGGGCCGACCACATGCCCAACGAGATGTCCGGCGGTCAGCAGCAGCGGGCCGCGGTCGCGCGTGCCATCGCCACCAACCCGGCGCTGATACTCGCCGACGAGCCGACCGGCAACCTGGACACCACCTCGAGCGCCGAGGTGATGGCGGTCTTCACCCGGCTCAACTCCGAGGGGCGAACCGTGGTGCTGATCACCCACGAGGACGACATCGCCGCCTACACCAAGCGGGTCGTCCAGCTCCGGGACGGTCACATCATCAGCGACACCCGCCCGGCGGCCGTCGAAGAAGTTGCGGCAGTGGAATCCGTGTCGTGAACCTGGTCGAGAACGTCCGGATCTCCATGCGCGGCATCGCGGCCAACAAGCTGCGGTCGATGCTGACGGTGCTCGGCATCCTCATCGGTGTCGGCGCCGTGATCATCCTGGTGGCGGTGGGCAAGGGGTCGTCCACCTCGGTCCAGAACCGGATCAAGAGCCTGGGGACCAATACCATCACCGTTTTCAACCGGGGACGATTCGGCGGCCCCCGCGCCACGACCGGCACCCAGTCCAAGCGGGCCACCCTGACCATCGCCGACGTGATCGCCCTGTCGGACAAGTCCCAGGCGCCGGACGTGTTGACGGTGTCGCCCGTCGTGTCGGCAAATCCGACCGCGACCTACAACGGCGCCACCTACAGCACCTCGCTGACCGGCAGCACCCCCTCGTACCTCGACGCCACCGACTACCACGTGCAGGCCGGGCGGACCTTCACCGATGACGATGTCACCAACCGCAGCCGGGTCGTCCTCCTCGGTACCGACACCGTCGCCAACCTGTTCCCGGCCGGCACGAACCCCATCGGGCAGCAGGTCCAGTTCGGCGGCGCCACGTTCAACGTCATCGGCGTGCTGGCCAAGAAGGGCTCCAACGGCACCCAGAACCAGGATGCCGTCGCAATCGCCCCCTATACGGCGGTCCAGGACCGGCTCACGGGTGGCAACACCTTCACCCAGCTGGTGGTGCAGGGCACGTCGTCGAAGACCCTGGTCGCGGCCCAGGCCGAGATCACCACCATTCTGGCCTCCAGGAACGCCACCACGGCCGCCAGCCTGCCGTTCACGATCCTCAATCAGGGCAGCCTGCTGCAGACATCGCAGTCGACCAACAGGACCTTCACCGTCCTGCTCGGGATGGTGGCGGCCATCTCGCTGCTCGTCGGCGGGATCGGGGTCATGAACATCATGCTGGTGACGGTGACCGAGCGGACCCGTGAGATCGGGATCCGCAAGGCGATCGGCGCGCCGAAGAGTGCCATCCTGCTGCAGTTCCTCGTCGAAGCCATGCTCCTGTCACTGTTCGGCGGCGTCGTCGGGGTAGCAGTGGGTCTCGCCGGCAGCCGGTTCAAGATCGCCGGCGTGCAGCCGGTGATCGTCCCGTCGTCGATCTTCCTGGCCTTCGGCGTGGCGCTCGCGGTCGGCGTGTTCTTCGGCTTCTACCCGGCCAACCGGGCGGCATCGCTGCGCCCCATCGACGCCCTGCGCTACGAGTGATCTCCGAGGAGACCAATGTCCTACCACGACCCCACTACCGAGCAGGCGGTGTACGCGGCGCCCGACCCGACCGCGCTGTTCCCGGTCGCCCCGCCCCAGGCGGACGACGAGCAGTACCTCGACGACGACGACGGGAGTGGGTCAGTGAGGCGCCCAAGGGCCTCCGGGTCCGGGCGGTGACCGGGGCATTGCTGTTGCTGCTCTTCGCGGTCTGCGGGTTCTGGGGCGGGGCGATCCTGCAGAAGCATCACGACACGTCGACCAGCACGGTCGCGGGCGCGGCGGGGGCGGCCGCCGGGGCGGCCCGGCGCGCCGCGGGGGCTGGTGGCGGCTTCGGCGGGGCGGGCGTCGGTGCGGGTGGATCGGCAGGCGGCTCCGGGGGCGGCGCGGCGGCAGGCACCACCGGACTCGTCACCGACATCCAGGGATCAACCCTGTACCTCACGGATGCGGCCGGGAACCTGGTCAAGGTGACGCTGACGCCCTCGTCCGCCGTCAAGAAGACCGCCCCCGGCAGCATCGCCGACCTGCAGCTGGGCCAGACGGTCACGGTGACCGGCCCGAGGGCGGCCGACGGCAGCACGACCGCGGGATCGGTCACCATCTCTCCGCCGACAACGACCCCGCCGGCCGCGGCCGGCGCAACCGGCGGAGGCGGCTGAACCGGCGGACGTCGTCCCATGCGGCGGCTCCGGGCCCTCATGGTGGTGCGCCTGCTGCTCGTCTCCAACGCCGTCGTGACCAGCCGATCGTCGAATCAGGCATGGCCCAGGGAGGCCCGCCCGGAGCGCCTCGCCAGTGGTGTTCCTGGGAGGCAACCTCAACACGGCACGAATTAGCGCCCGGAGCCACCTTCAGGTTCACCGTCATCGGACCTACAACGCCGCCGGGACCTACACCAACCACGCGACCGCGACCGGAACCGACGCCCGAAGTGGCTTCGCGGTCAGTTCCTACACTGCCTCGGCCACGGTCACCGTCTCGACCTCGATGGTTTGAGCCCCCAAGGCACTGGAGCGGCCCGCACGAGTCGGCATCTGGTCCGACCGAGATGGTCACCCCGACCACCCGCGCTACCGGCTGGATGGCGCGCCCGCTTTGCCAGATGTCTGGGGGAGGCTGCCGCCACCTAATCTGATCCCTCATGCGAGTTGTGGTGACCGGAGGGGCCGGATTTATCGGAGCCAACCTGTGCCGCGTCCTGGCCCGGACGGAGGGCATCGGCAGCGTCGTAGCCTTCGACGATTTCTCCACCGGGTCCAAGGACAACCTGGCGGACGAGGATTCCGTCGAGGTGTTGGCGGGGTCGGTGCTCGATGCGGTCGCCTTGGACGAGGCGTTCGCCGACGCCGACGCCGTCTTCCATCTGGCCGCCCGCCCGTCGGTGCCCCGCTCGATCGCGGAACCGCTCGCGAGTTACGAGGCCAACGCCGGGGGAACGGTGATGGTCCTCGAGGCGGCGCGCCGGGCCGGCTCGCCGCATGTGATCGTGGCCTCCTCGTCGTCGGTGTACGGCGCTAACCCCGCCCTTCCCAAGCACGAGGATCTCTTGCCCCTGCCGCTCAGCCCGTATGCGGCCAGCAAGCTGGCCGCCGAGTCATGCGCCCTGGCGTGGGGCCATTCGTTCGGCCAGCCCGTGCTGGTCTTCCGCTTCTTCAACGTATTCGGCCCTTTGCAACCAGCGAACCATGCCTACGCCGCCGTCGTCCCCGCTTTCATCGACGCCGCCCTGGGCGGGCGACCGCTGATCATCCACGGCGACGGCCTCCAGACCCGGGATTTCACCTATGTCGACAGCGTGACGAGGGTGCTCGCCGAGGCGGTGGGCAGGAAGGTGACCAGTGACCGGCCCGTCAATCTGGCCTTTGGCTCACAGGTGTCCCTGGTCGACCTGGTCGCCATCTTGGAGGGGGTTCTGGAGCGGCGACTGGTGGTCGAGCACGTCGGGCCCCGGGTGGGCGACGTGCGGCATTCGAAGGCCGACCAGCGTCGGCTCCGGTCCCTTTTTCCCAGCGTCGAGCCGGTACCGCTGGGCGATGGGATCCTCGCCACGGTCGACTGGTTCAGGAAACGAAAGTCCTCGCTACCGGGGACGATGCCGACCAGCTGACAGGCCGCCTCACCTGTTCGTTGAATTTGGGTGGAGCGGTGTTGGCCGACCAGGCGGCAGTCCCGGCGCTCAGAGACCCCGAAACGGGCGGTCAGGGCCGCCACGGCCCGACGGCGGCATTCCGGGGTTAGACGTTTCCCTTGGCCAGCTCCTTGAGCATCGCCTTGTCGAGCTCCGCCTCGGCCAACAACTTCTTCAACTGTGCGTTCTCGATCTCCAACTGCCGCAGGCGTTTTGCCTCGTCGGCTTTCATGCCGCCGTACTGGGCTCGCCAGCGGTTCCAGGTGCTCTCGGCGATCTCCAGGTGGCGGACCACCTCGGTCAGATCCTCGCCCTCGTTCAGGAGCCCCTCGCCCTCACGGAGTTTGCGGACGATCTGCTCGGGGGTGTGCCGGTGTCGCTTCATCGTGTGAGTTCCTCTCGCCCAAAATACTGGGCCCATGAACTCCCACAACAGGTGGACCACTATCCAGGGGCCCCGTTGGAACAAGCAAAGGACCAGGATGATGGTGGCTGCGTGGGTCACATAGAGCGAGTAGCTCGACTGCCCAAGCGCCCGCAGGGGACGAGGAAACTGCCGCTTGCGCTGGCCGTACTTCCCGATTACCAGCAATGAGATGCAAACGGCGACCCACTCCGTGAGCAGGTTGGGGCCGCCGGTCTCGTACGACAGGCCGATGCAGCCGAAGAACTACAGGAAGTAGGCATTGTATCGAAAGATGCGCAACCAGAAGAAGCCGGTATGGAAATGCGGTTTTGCCGACAGCGCAGTGAACGAGAGACGGAATATCCGGGCGATGAGGTCGTCGCCCTTAGTCAGTCGCCGTTGCAGCCTGCTCTCGGTTTCTTCCCGAAGATGAACGGGCGATGGGAGTCCTGCTCTGCCTTATCCCACATTCGTCTCCTTCAATGCCCCGGCGATGCCGCCAACCGGGAGGGCGTCGAGCCCCCCTGGCCGGGACTAGGTAGCCTTGGCCCATGAGCAGGATCCTTCTCTCACCTCCGCACATGGGCCCGAGCGAACGCCAGCTCCTACTCGAGGCGTTCGACTCCAACTGGATAGCTCCACTCGGCCCTCATGTCGACGCGTTCGAGCAAGAATTGGCCGCCAAAGTGGGGATCGGGCACGCGGCTGCTGTTTCCAGCGGGACCGCCGCCCTCCACCTCGCCCTTCGCTTGCTCGATGTGTCGAGCGGCGACGACGTAATCTGTTCCACCTTGACCTTTGTTGCCACCGCGAACGCGGTGGCGTACCTCGGCGCCCGTCCTGTCTTCGTCGACAGTGACACTTCGACATGGAACCTGGATCCTGGGCTCCTCGCAGAAGAGCTCGAGGCCCGCGCCCGACGCAGCCGCCTGCCCAAGGCGGTCGTGGTTGTCGACCTGTACGGTCAGTGTGCCGACTACGATCCGATCCTCGAGACCTGCCGTTCTTACGGTGTGCCTGTCGTCGAGGATGCCGCCGAGTCCCTGGGTGCCACCTATCGTGGCGCTGCCGCCGGCACGTTCGGGCAACTCGGCGTGTTTTCGTTCAACGGCAACAAGATCATCACCACCAGTGGCGGCGGCATGATCGTCTCCGACGACGAGGCGTTGATCGGTCGGGCTCGGTTCCTCTCGACTCAGGCCCGCGACCCGTCGCCGGACCACCAGCACTCGGAGGTCGGATACAACTACCGTCTGAGCAACCTCCTTGCTGCCGTGGGGCGAGGACAGCTCCGGTGCCTCGACGAGCGGGTCGCGCAGCGCCGTGCCAACAACGCTTATTACCGAGACGCACTGGCCGCTACGCCAGGGATCGGCTTCATGCCGATCGCCGAGTACGGCGAACCCACCTGCTGGTTTTCCTGTATTGCCGTCGATCCTTCCGAGTTTGGAGCCACTGCCGATGACGTGAGGGTCCATCTCGAGAAGCTGGATATTGAGTCCCGGCCGCCGTGGCGGCCGCTGCACACCCAACGGGCCTTCACCGGCTGCCCGACCCGCGGGGGCTCGGTAGCGGAGAAGATCTTCTCCACGGGCCTCTGCTTGCCTAGTGGCTCGAGTCTCACCGATGAGGACCTGGCGACGGTTGTCGGCGCCATCTTGACCGTCCCCGGCTGCCTGGTCTGAGAGTACCGGGTGCGCATTAGACGACGACCGCACCTAAGCCGTCGATTTCCCACCCTTCCTCAGTGGTAGCGATATCACCTCCCGCTGACGCTCGGCCGAACCGGGCTTTGCCAACCTTGCGTGGCGGGAACTTTTCCACCTGGCTAGCCGGCCGAGGCGAGCCACGCCTGGAACATGAGGACGTCCCACAGCTGGTCCTGGAGGTTGGCCCGGCCGCTCAGGTGCATCGCCCATGCGCCGCGGACGATGGTGGGGTCGAGCAGGCCGTCATCGCGGAGGCGCAGCGGATCGAGGAGCGCCTCTGCCCAGTCCCGTAACGGCCCTCGCAGCCAGTCGCCGACCGGCAGCCCGAAGCCCGCTTTCGGGCGCTCGACGAGTTGTTCGGGGACATAGCGGTGGAGTACATGGCGGAGCAGCCACTTGCCCTGCCCGTCCCGTAGCTTCATCGCCATCGGGACATGCCAGGCGAAGTCCACAACCCGGTGGTCGAGCAGAGGTACCCGCCCTTCGAGACTCACGCCCATGCTCGCCCGGTCGAGCTTGACGAGGATGTCGTCGGGCAGGTAGGTCACGAGGTCTCGATACATCATCGTCGACACCGGATCGGCCAGTTCCGCCCGCCAGTCGTCGTCGCTGAGCAACGACGTCGCCTCGGTGGCGCCGAGCACGAGGGCGGCAGGATCAGGCCAGTGGGAGACGAGCCGCAGGTACATGGCGTCAATCCCCTGAGCCGGCAGGAGGGTGCTGAGCTTGTGAACCTTCTGGCCCGGGTTGCGTACCCGTAGTCGCCGCGGCAGGGCGCGCTCCGCCAACCGGAAGGCGGTATCCCAGCGATCAGGGGAAACATTTTGCATGGCGTTGGCGCCGAGCACCCGCAAGCGGGGCGGCACACGGCCGATACCGCTCCATATCCGGGGACACCAGGTATAACGGTTGTAGCCCGCGAACAGCTCGTCGCCGCCGTCGCCGGAAAGACTCACCTTCACGTGGGCTTTGGCCAGCTGGCTCACGAGGAAGGTGGGCAGCTGGGACGAGTCCCCGAAGGGTTCGTCGTACAAGCATGGCAGCCGGGGAATGACCTCCATTGCGTCCTTGGGTGTCACCGCCAGCGTGACATGATCGGTTCCGAGATGGCTGGCTACCCGCGCTGCGTAATGCTGCTCGTCGTAGGCGGGATCGTCGAAACCGATGGTGAATGTCTTGACCTTGTCAATGCTCTGCGCCTGCATGAGGGCGACGACCGTGGAGGAGTCGATGCCGCCGGACAGGAAGGCACCGAGGGGGACATCGGCCTGCATCCGGAGCGCCACGGCGTCGAGCAGCAAGCTCTCGAGCTCGTCGCTCAAGTCCTCCACCGACCCGCCGAAGGGGTTCCGGGACCCCGCCTCGGCGACCTCCCGGGCCGACCAGTACGCCACCGGCGGGGCTAAGCGGGGCGAACTGGCGCCGTCGAGGTCGATGGTGACCGACGTGCCCGGAAGGAGCTTGGAAATCCCGGCGTAGATGCAGTGGGGGGCGGGAACGCAGTTGTGCCGGAAGTACAAGGCAAGGACGTCCCGGTCGATGGTCGCCGCGAACCTTGGATGGGCCCGAAGAGCGGCAAGTTCTGACCCGAACATGAAGGTGCTGCCACTGATTCCGTAGTACAGCGGCTTCTCGCCTAATCGGTCCCGGCTGAGGATCAGCCGGCGCTCCTGGCGGTCCCAGAGGGCCAGGGCAAACATTCCGTTGAGGTCGGGGAGCACCGCGGCCAAGCCCTTGGCGTCGATGGCGGCGAGCAGCACTTCGGTGTCGGAATGGCCGCGGAACACGTGGCCGGCAGCCACCAACCGCCGGCGAATGTCACGGTGGTTGTAGATCTCGCCGTTGTAGGTAATGACATAACGCCCGCTCTCGGAGACCATGGGTTGGCGGCCGTTCACCGACAGGTCGACGATCGACAACCTCGTGTGGCCGAGTGCTACCCCGACGTCGTTGTCGACCCAGATCCCCCGGTCATCGGGCCCGCGGTGCTCCAGCGTCCGCGCCATCCCGGTGACTGTCGCAGCGAGGTCCTGGCCGCCGCGGTGGCCGCTGGCGTTGATGAAACCCGTCAGGCCGCACATGGGGCCACGGTCACAGCACGGAGGGCTCTGCCGTGACGGTGGAGAACCAGAACGTCGCTTCGCCATAGGCGGTGATCGCCATGGATCGATCCCTGCCACGGTGGCCGGCACCCGGCGCGGCGGGATAAAGCCAAATCCTGCTCATGGGCCCCAAGGCTACTCTGACGCCCTTCGCCGCCCTCAGCCGCGGGGCTGGCCCGGCTGGTCGGGGCGGGTGGCGATGATCTTCTCAAGGTCACCCAGGCGCGTGCTGAGCGCGATCAGCTCGGCGCTCATGTCCATTCCGAGGCGGTGTCGCGTCGAGCTCAGCCGGGCCGTGGCCGCACCGCGGCCGATCTCTGCCGCCTCGATCTCCTCGACGACAAGGAGGCCCTCGCCCGTCAGGACGGCGACCTCGCCGGTGCCGTGGCGGATGGCGACAACCTGTCCAGGGACGCCGAGGTACGGGTAGCCGACGTCTTCGGAATGGGCCCGCCACACGACGATTTTCTCGGTGCCGAGGAAGGTGTAGGCGCCGGCAAAAGGCTCTGCGCTCGCCCGAACCAATCCGGCCAGGTCCACGCCCCGCCTACCCCACACCAGCTCGGCGTCGCGCGGCAGGCGGGGGAAGCACCGCAGCGAAAGGTGGGCGGCCTCCGGTTGCTCGCGAGAGACGAGCGTCGCCTGCTCAAGGCGATCGAGGACATCGCCGAACAGTTCGGGCACTGCGACGGACAAGAAGCGGTAAACGTCAGCCACATACGTCGACGGCCCGAGGGGGAACTCCCGCTGCGCCAAGATAGGCCCGGCATCGAGGCGCTCGACCATCTTGTGGAGGCTGAGAACGACCTTGTCCTCTCCGGCCAGGATCGCCCAGTTGGGCGTGGCGTTGCCTCGATAGCGCGGCAGGTCACCGGCGTGGGCGTTGATCACGCCGTGTTCGAATACGCCGAGAACGGCGGGACCGAGCAGCGTCGGCCAGTTGACACTGATAGCCACGACGGCGCCCGAGTCTGCCGCCATGCGCACATACTCGGGTCGGTTGATGGCGGGATCGCAGAAGTAGGCGGCCCCAAACTCCCGGGCCAGGGCCGCGAAGTCGGCCGCGGCAACGCTGTACTCGGGGGCCGCAGGGGCGGTTCCGAGCAGCACCAGTTGGTGGCCGCGCGCGACGGCGGTGCGGATGCTGTCGTAAAGGGCAGCAGTGCGGCCCAAGGCGGCGAACCTAATCTCGCACCGTCCCCGTCACCACCGGCCAGTACTGCTCGACGTCGCGAATCCGCAACGACTGGCCCGACTCCGCGAGCGTCTCCACCAGCTCCACGAACAGCGAACGGGTGCCGTTGCCCGGCCGAATCAGTCCCATGACTCCGGCCTCGTCGGCGTCCTGCAACCGGGTGAAATCGGCGGCTAGAGATCGATACGGCGCCATGGTCACCGCATTCATGTACACGTGGATCGGATGGAAGTCGAAGACCTTGAGGCCACCACCGATTCCGAGCAGCCGTGCCAGGCGCCAGCACGGGGTGGGCTGCTCCATCTCGTCGTCGTCCTCCCAGTAATAGGGGACCCGTATCAGCGTCCGGCCGCCGGCGCGGAACTCAAGGGGGCGAAGCTGAGGAAAATATGGCATGAACAACGACGAATCAGTGGTGATCGGCGTGTCCGAGGCAATGCGGGCCAGCAGCGGCGTGGACATTACGAGAGCGTGCGACCGGAGGCTGGATGCGTCCGGCACCAGCTTTAGGCAGTGGTCGAGGACGGCCCCGGGCGAGGAGCCGTGGGTCGACCCCGAGAGGAAGTTGGGGTGGATGCCGAGCTCGAAGAGATCCGGGCGATCCCGTAGCCGGCCGACTGCCGGGCTCTCGTGGGTCACGAACCAGGTGGCCCGGACATCGCGAAGTATGAGCTCGGTGGCGATCCAGTCGATGGCGCAGTCTGGAGCCCAGTCGATGTCCAGTGTCAGCACAACCTCATTCATGCCCTCTGTCCCCTACAGGCACCTGCCGGGAAGACGTCCTCACTCACGGGCGCGCCGGAACCGAGCCAGATAGCCCGCCCGTCCCAACTCCTTCAGGTCGTCGATCTCGAGCGCGCAGGCGCGGGCCATGGCGAACAGCCGCTCTGCGCTGTAGCCGTAGACGGCGACACCGCCCCGGCGATAACGAATTTTCCTGAAGTTCGTCCGGATACCGGATTTGGGGAACGAGCCGATGACAAAGGGCGCCGCGGCCGCGAGTCGCTTCAGCAGCTCCTCGGGTTCGTCTACATAGTCGAAGACCCCCAACGCCACCGCCAAGTCGAAACAGTCCTCGTCCTGCAGGTGTTCCCAGGAACCCTGCCGCACATCCGTGAGTCCCGGGAAGCGCTTGGCCTCCTCGTTGGCCAGCTCGATCATCGCAGCTGCCGGCTCGAGTCCGGTCACCCGGATCCCCCGTGTCGCCAGGGGTTCGAAGAGGGGACCACTGCCACAGCCCACGTCGAGCACACTCTTGGCCTTCATCTCCTCGGCGGCGGCCACGGTGAGGCGGAGGCGGTCGAAAAGAACTCCCCGTCCGAGCAGTCGGGTCACCCGCTCGTTGCCATAAAAACTGGCGAAGCGGTCAGACCGCTCGTCGAAATACCTATCAAACGGCACCTGCTGCCTCCTTGCATGAAATGCTTCCCCTGGCCGATAAGAGCGCCGCCACGATCGGAGGCACACGACCCCGACCGGCGGCGTATCTGAGCACCGCGGGCGAGTGGTCGTCGCGCAGGCGGGGGAGGACGTGGCCGAAGTCGTAGGAATGGTAATAGAGCACGCAACACCCACTATCCAGCCTTTGGACCACAGCGGTCACCGCTTTGGTGGGCAGGAGCCGCTGATAGCTTCCTCCTCCCACTGGAATGCCCCGCCACTGAAGCACCGGCAACTCCGGCAGCGGCGACGAGGATCCCAGACGATGACGGTCCGATACGTACTCGAAGCCGGCCCTGGCCAGCACTTCGCGGTAACGGGCCAGGCTCATCGAGGCGGGCATCGCGAAGCAGGGGGACCGGAAGCCGACGATTCCGCGTTGGACCACATCTTCGACTCTTTCCCGCCCCTCGCGAAGCCACGCCTCGAGCCGCCCCGCGTTCTCCGGGAGCCGGCCATGGTCGGGGCCGTGGCTGGCGAGCTCATGGCCGTCCCCGGCCAATGCCCTCAGGTCGCCCGCGACCTGAGGGGCGTACTTTCCGACGACGAACAGGGTAAGGCGAGCGGGCTCGCTTCCACCCTCCGATGACAGCAGCCGCCTGAGAGCCCCCAGGCCCGAGCCGGGCGATGGCGATCTGACAGGATGGCCGAGCTGAGCCATGCCGTCGTACCAGTCCTCCACATCGACGGTGATGGACGTCGCCATCAGCGGGTCCTCGTGACATCGGCGTACACCTCTCGGAGGCGGTCGAAAACTGCCTCTTCGGAGAACTCGGACCTGACCCAGTTACGGCAGGCAGCCGCCGCCTCTGCAAGACGATCGGGGTCGCCGAGAAGCGTGGTCACCAGTTGCGTCAGGGCTGCAACGTCACCCCGGGGAACAAGAAGCCCGAGTGCCGGAGGAATCACCTCGCGAAGCCCACGGATATCGTAACCCACCACCGGGCGTCCCAGCGCTGCGGCTTCCATGGCGGCCCGGGGGATGCCCTCCCGGTACGAGGGCAACATGACCAAGTCGGCGGCTGAGAGGTGGGGTCGGACGTCGGCAACCGCCCCCACGAAACGCACCTGGCCGGCGTCGGTCAGCCGGGCCATCTCCGCGGCCGTAATGGCATCATGCTGATCGATTTCCGCCGGCCCCACGTGAACGAAATCCGCCACTTCGCACAAGGCGGCGGCAACCTGGAAAAAGTCGCGGCAACCTTTCTCGGCCGCCAGGCGGCTGACCATGACAATCATGGGCTTAGCCCGGCGCGGCGGCGGGTCGCTGACGGCGGCAAACCGGTCAAGGTCGATGCCGTTGCCGACATACACCACTTTGGCCCGGCGGCAGATCCTCGCGGTGACTATCGCTTCGACATCCTCCCGGCTCTGCAGCAGGACCCGGTGGGCCCAAGCCGAGCACCACCGCTCGAACGCCCATCCGGCCACATTGCCGACCTTGGAGTTCTCCTTGAAAAACAGGCAACCATGCATCGTGTACAGCGCCGGCACGCCGGCCAATCTCGCCGCGGGCAGACCGAGGAGGGAGGCCTTGGGCGTGTGAGTCTGGACGAATGAGAGGTGGTGGCGACGAAAGAACCGGTAGAGCTCCCAGAAGGACCGGAAGTCCGAGAGGGCGATCTCGCGACGCATGGGAACGACGTGCGCAACTACGTGGTCGGGGGGGTTGGCGTAGAGGTCTCCCGACACCACCCACCACTGGAACTCCTGCAGGGCGGCGAGCTGCCCGGCCAGCAGGACGCGGGCGGACTCTGACCAGGTGACCACCCGACAGGCGGGCGGCTCGGCCGGCTTCGGGCGGGGGGGCGCCGACTCAAGGCGGATGCAACGAATGTTCTCAGACTGTCCGACTGTGCCAGCTCCCCGGTCCTCGCTCGCCTTCGGATCGAGCATCGCGCTGCGCACTGTACCCCGTTGCCGGCTCCCGGCTCAGCGGGAGGTGATCAGCCGAAGTGCCCCTAGTCGGTCATCATCACATCATGGATTTCCTGCTGGCGTCGGCCAGGGACACGCCGGTTCGGCGTTTTCGCCCCCGAAGCGCCTCATGAGCTGGCGGCCGTGGAGGACCATGGCGCTGCTGGCCGCGGTCGTGGCGGGGAGTTGGGGGGCCTCATGCTCGACGGGTCGATCACCGCGGCCGGTGCCTCGGGCCACCTCATCGGGCCCCGTCGTCAACGTCCCGACATCGATCCCATCCGATTGCTCCCGACCCGTCGAAGCCGAGATCAACAGTTTCCTGGCCACCGTCAAGAACGGATCGAGGATCAGGTTCCCGGCTCGGGGTTGTTACAAGCAGGACCACAAAATCCAAATTGCCGACCGCCAGAACCTGGAGATCGATGGCAATGGCTCGTCCTTCACGTCGAGTTCCACCAAGCTGACGTCGAAAGGCATGATCGACGGCAACTGGGTAATTCTCCGCGGCTATAACATCACCCTTGCCAACATGACATCGAATGGGGCATTTACCGCTTACGACGGCAAAACGAGGTCGCTGGCGGCTATCTCGCCGGATCCGAACTTTACCGAGGCGAACATGAACTACGGCCTCTACGGCGTCGACACCGTCCACCTGACCGACGTCGGCGGCACCCATCCCTGGGGTGATGGCGTCACGACCGGCCCCAGCAACTATGTCGACGGGCAACCGGCAGTCTTCACCAAGAACGTTTTCATGGAACGGATCCGCATCGACACGACGGCCCGAATGTGTGTCGGGCCGACCTCGGGTACCAATATCTGGATCCGGGACTCCACCTGCAAGAACGACTGGTACGGCGGAATCGACGCCGAAGCCGACAGCACCAGCCAGCCGTTGCAAGGCCTCCATATTCTCGACAACACATTCGAAGGTTTCAACACCCTCGGTATCTTTGTACCAGTTGCGGGGACCCCGGCATCCCCGACGAAGGACATCGAGATCCGCGGCAACCGATTCCTTACACCGACGGACCAGAAATGTAACCCCATCATCCGGGTCGGGGGTTACCCTGACACCAACCCCAATACCTTCGCCAACGTCGTGGCCGAAAACAATACGATGATGCACTATGGTCCCGGCATCGTGTTCGATCACGTGAGGGGCGGTTTGATCCGGGACAACACACTCACCCCGCTGGTGGTACCCGGCATGACTGCCCAAGGGTATTGCGGAGTCGGGACACTGCCGGTGGTCGTGACCGATTCGACCGAAGTGCCCGTTTTAAACAACGGCCCGAGTGTCGCCCAAGCGCCGCCGACGCCGGCCGTGCCCCCGGCTGGGGGTTGAGCTGGCGGGCGCCCGAATTGTCCGATCGTTACCGGTTGCCCGTCAGGGCCGAACTACACCAGTGGCATCTCTTGCCGTCGGGTAGCATTCCCCCGATCATGGCGGAGAACTACCTCATCACCGGCGGCGGCGGGTTCATCGGGTCGCATCTCACCGATGCGCTACTCGCGCAAGGCCATCG
The DNA here is from genome assembly GCA_963791545.1 of uncultured Actinomycetota bacterium. Classification (GTDB taxonomy): domain Bacteria; phylum Actinomycetota; class Acidimicrobiia; order Acidimicrobiales; family Palsa-688; genus JALYXV01. The sequence goes on along the minus strand of CAWBSR010000003.1, from coordinate 139,320 downwards.
CGTCACCGTCGTCGACACGCTCTCTACCGGCCGGCTCCCCAACCTGGCGGGCGCGTTCGCAAACCCGAACTTCACCTTCGTCCAAGCCTCGATCTTCGACGAGCTTCGGATGGACCAGCTGGTCCACGACTGCGACATCGTGGTCCATCTGGCGGCGGCCGTCGGGGTGAAGCTCATCGTCGAGCAACCCCTCCGGTCACTTACGACCAACATCAGGGGTTCGGAGATCGTCATCGAGGCCGCACTGCATTACAACCGCAAGTTCCTGTTGGCCAGCACATCGGAGATCTACGGCAAGAACCCGTCGCTGCCGCTGTCGGAGACTTCGGACTGTGTGCTCGGCCCGCCCACCGTCGCTCGCTGGGCCTACAGCACCGCGAAGGGGGTTGCCGAGATCCTGGCGTTCGCCTATCACCGGGAGCGAGGCCTCCCAGCCACCGTCGTGAGGTTCTTCAATACCGTAGGCCCCCGCCAGAGCCCAGCCCAGGGGATGGTCATCCCCCGCTTGGTCCGCCAGGCACTTGCTAATGAACCTCTCACCGTCTACGGCGATGGCCGCCAGACCCGTTGTTTTGGTCACATCGCCGACATGATCGACGCGATCCTGCGCCTCCTCGACCATCCCGGCGCCGTCGGTGAGATGTTCAACATCGGATCCGACGAGGAAGTCACGATCCTGCACCTCACTCGCCGGATCGTCGCCTTGAGCGGCAGCAAGTCCGAGATCCGCCTGGTCCCCTTCCACCACGCCTACGACAAGGGTTTCGAAGACATTGACCGTCGGGTACCCGATACCAGGAAGCTGCGGGCGCTCACCGGCTGGTCCATAACGCGCACCCTTGACGACATCCTCGTGGAGACCATCGCCCACGTGATCGAAGAGAAGGCGGGCAAGGTTTATGCCTGAGAGACGACGTTCGGCCACGGCGCCACCGTGCCCAGACCGCTGGTGACCCCGGAGCGTACTGTAAGGGCAGCAGTGATCGGGGCGGGCATCATGGGCAGCAATCACGCCCGGGTTTATGCCGAAATCCCGAATGTCGACTTCGTGGCGGTGGCGGACCCAGACGAAGAGGCTTCCGGCCGTCTCGCCAAAACCTACCGGCCGACCGTCTACACCGACTTCCGCGAGCTCATCGAGCGGGAGAAACCCGACGTGGTATCGATCGCGGTGCCGACCAAGCTCCATGTCGCGGTGGCGTGCGAAGCCATGAGCCTCGGCGCCAATGTGCTCGTCGAAAAACCACTGGCCCTCACAGTGGCCGAGGGCCAGATCATGGTCGACGCCGCCAAGCAATACGGCGTCCAGCTCACCGTCGGCCATCTCGAACGCTTCAACCCGGCGGTCATCGAGGTACGCGAGCGGCTCCGACGCGGCGAGCTCGGCCGGATCTTCCAGGTCCGGGCCCGCCGCGTCAGCCCATTTCCCGGCCGGATCCAGGACGTCGGGGTGATCCTCGACCTGGCCACCCATGACATCGACATCATCCGTCACCTCCTGGGATCCGAAGTCGAGCGTGTCTACGCCGAGACGGCCCGCAACGCCCACACCCATTGTGAGGATCTGCTTTCCGCGCTCCTGCGCTTGTCCGACGGGGTCATCGGAGTTCTCGACGTGAACTGGCTGACCCCCGAGAAGGTCCGCCAACTCGCGGTACTGGGGGAAGGCGGCATGTATCTGGTGGACTACCTGACCCAGGACGTCCGCTGGTACAAGAACACACCGATGGCCGGCGCATCGGACAACCTCACTGTGTTTCGCGGCGCCATGGAAGGCGACATGGTGAAGATCCACATCCAAAGAAAGGAACCTCTACGACGAGAGCTCGAGTCCTTCGTCGATGCCGTGATAAACGACCGCGAACCCGAGGTGACCGGCGACGACGCCCTGATCGCAATTGATCTCGGCCTCACCCTGATCGAATCAGGGTTGCGGAACATCCCGCTCGTGCCCGCCCTGACTGTAAGCCGCCCGTGCTGAACCTCGCCGGCAAGAAGGTCCTGGTCACCGGAGGCGCCGGATTCATCGGGAGCCACCTGGTCGATCGCCTCGTGCTCGAGGCCCCCGCCAGCATCGTTGTGGTCGACAACCTGTTTCTCGGAAAGGTCGACAACCTCACGCCGGCCAGATCCGCCTTTCCCGGCTTGCGGTTCTACCAGGAGGACGTCACCGACTACGAAACCATGGAGGCGATCGTCGCCCGGGAGGGGATCGACGTCATTTTCGATCTGGCCGTGGTGCCGCTGCCGACATCGTTGTCCCTTCCCCGATGGACGGTGGACACCAACGTCGCCGCCACGACCGTGGTGTGCGAGCTGGCCCGCCGCAACTGCTACGAGACGCTGATCCATTTCTCTTCCTCAGAGGTTTACGGCTCGGCCATCGAGGTGCCGATGGACGAGGGCCACCCGCTGCAGCCGGCCACGCCGTACGCTGCCAGCAAAGCCGGCGGCGACCACATCGTGGCGTCCTACCGGCAGACCTTCGGCATCGACGCCGCCGTCGTGCGCCCCTTCAACGCCTTCGGGCCCCGCCAGAACGAAGGGGCCTATGCCGGCGTGATCCCCGTTGTCCTGCGACGGGCCTTGGCGAACGATCCGGTCCTGATCGATGGCGATGGTCACCAGACCCGGGACTTCACCTTCGTCGCGGAGATCGCCGAGGCCGCGGTGCGGGTGTATCAGCACCAGCAGACCCGAGGCCGCGTGGTCAATGTTTGCAGCGGTCGGGAGGTTTCGATCAACGACCTGGTGGCGTCCCTGCTCGCCGCCGTCGGCTCCTCCGTCGAGGTTGCCCACGGCAAACCCCGCCCAGGCGATGTCCGGCGCCATTGCGGCTCGCCCGCCTTGTGCCAGCAACTCACCGGCTTCCGCCCGAGCGGGAGCCTCGACGCCGGGTTGGCGGTGACCGTCCAATGGTACCGAGACCTTCTGAGCCCCGGGGCCAGGATGGGCGGCGCCGCTGGTGGATCTCTCGAAGTTCCTGTCGCCGCTCTCGAGGTGGTCCGTGGCAACTAGGGCCATCATCCCGCTAGCACGGCCCTTCACCGGCCAGGCGGAGCTCGACGAGGTGAAAGCCGTCCTCGAGTCCGGCTACCTGAGCCAAGGGCCACGGGTTCAACAGTTCGAGACGATGGTGGCCGCGGCGACCGGCGTGGCCCACGCATTCGCCACCAGCTCGTGTACCACCGGCATGCACCTCGCCCTCACCGCGCTCGGCCTCGTCGCCGGCGACGAGGTGATCGTCCCCGACTTCACTTTCCCGGCCACCGCCAACGTGGTCGTCCAGTTGGGCGCCGTGCCTATCCTCGTCGACGTAGATCTCGCCACCTACAACCTCGACCCGACCGAGCTGGATCGACATCTGAGCGAGCGCACCCGGGCGATCATGCCGGTGGACCTGTTCGGCTTGAGCGCCGACATGGATCCCGTGCTGGCCTTCGCTGAGCAGCACGGGCTGGCCGTGGTCGAGGACGCCGCCTGCGCCCTCGGTGCCAGCTACCGCCAACACCCGTGCGGTTCCTTGGCCGATGTGGCCTGCTTCAGCTTTCACCCCCGCAAGATCGTCACCACCGGCGAGGGGGGGATGGTCATGACGAACCGGCCCGAGCTGGCGGCGCGCGTGGAACTGCTGCGCAGCCACGGCGGTGTCCGCCATGACGGCCGCTTCACCTTCGAGGCCGCAGGCTTCAATTACCGCCTAAGCGATCTCCATGCCGCCATCGGGATCGCGCAGATGCGGCGGCTGCCCGACTTGGTCGCCCGACGGCGGCAGCTGGCGGCTAGCTACCGTGACGGGTTGGCCACCGTGGCCGGTGTCACCGCACCCGCGGAACCACAGTGGGGGGGCCACGCGTACCAGGCGTACGTGGCTTTGCTCGACGAGGGCATCGATCGAGATCGCGTCGTGGCCGACCTGCGCAGCGCCGGTATCGAGGCGACAATCGGAACCTACGCGCTGCATGCCCAGCCCTTTTTCCAGCGGGCGTTCGGCTACCGCCCCGGCCAGCTTCCCTCCTCCTACGCCGCATTCCGCCGGTCGATCGCGCTTCCGCTGTTTCCCGCCATGGCCGATTCCGACGTCGAGATCGTGGTGGCCGGCCTGGCCGCCAGCCTTGCCGCCCTGACGTGAGGCGGCACTGGCCGGACTATCGCCCGTGCGGTCTGACCTAGGCTGTTCCGATGAGACTACCTGTGTCAGTCTCGGGGGCTGGTCGTGGTGGGTGTCGGCCCCATGATCGCCCGATTTGGCGAGCGGGCGGCGCGAAGACCCGATGTGGACGCGGCAATGGCGGAACTGGTGCTCGGATGTGAAGCCCTTCTACGTGCTGGCCATCATCGCATTGTCGCTGGCCTTGTTGGGAACAGTTCTGACCGTTGTGCTGTTCCTCCGGCCGGCTACCGATATGCCTCGCCAGGTCGACGCCGTGGTCGTCCTGTCCGGAGATCATGGCGAGCGGTTGCCGGCGGCGATGCGGCTAATCGATACCGGAGTGACGTCGACGCTTGTCATCGACGGTTCGCCCGATTACCCGGCGGTGGTAGAGCTGTGCAACGCGCAGGGCCAGGGGCCCCACTTGCACGGCGGCCCCCGTCCTTTCGAAATCGTGTGCGTCATCTCTCGCCCGGACAACACCCGGGGCGAAGCGCGGGCGGCCTCCAAACTGGCGGCGACCCGGCACTGGCTGCGTATCGCAGTCGTCACCTCGACCCAGCACGTAACCCGCTCCCGGCTGCGGTTCGAGCGCTGTTTCCACGGCGACCTCCAGATGGTCGGCGCGGCGCGCCACTATCAGCGCACGAGCGATATGGTGGCGGCCGTGGCCCACGAGTGGCTGGGCCTGGTCCAGGCTCTGGCGACAAGGCAGTGCTGACGCCGCGATCTGGCGGGGCCGCGGCTGGGGGTCTCACCGAGGACGAACGGCCCGAGGTCCGATTCCTCGACCTCGAGGCTCAACGCAAGCGGCTCGCCGGCAGCATTGAAGCGGCAATGGCGCTGGTCGTTGAACACGGCCTTTTCGTGCTCGGTCCCGAGGTCGCCGAGCTCGAGGCCTTGCTCGTCGCTTTCGTCGGCCAAGGCCATGCTGTCACCTGTGCCAGCGGGACCGACGCGTTGCTGCTGGCTTTGATGGCGTGGGGCGTCGGTCCTGGCAGCGCCGTCTTCGTCCCGAGCTTCACCTTCGCCGCTACCGCAGAGGCGGTGATGCTGCTCGGTGCCAACCCCGTCTTCGTCGATGTCGATGCCCGGACCTGCCACCTACAGCCGGCCAGCCTCGAAAAGGCGGTGACTGAAGCCCGCCGCCTCGGATTGCGGCCCGAGGGTGTGATCCCGGTGGACCTCTTTGGGCAGCCGGCCGAGTACGACATCATCGAGGCGATCGCCGCTGAGGAGGGCCTTTGGGTCCTGGCCGACGCTGCCCAGTCGCTGGGAGCGCGCTGCGGGGATCGCCCCGTGGGGACGCTCGGCCAGGCGACCGCCACCAGCTTCTACCCAACCAAGCCTCTGGGTTGCTACGGAGACGGCGGCGCCGTCTTCACCGGCGACTCCTCGATGGCGGCCAAGTTGCGCTCGCTGCGCGCCCACGGTCACGGCGAGAGCCGGTACGACCACGAATCGGTCGGTATGACGGCACGCCTCGACACCTTGCAGGCGGCCGTGCTCATCCAGAAACTGGCGGTTTTCCCTGAGGAGCTGGCGACGCGCCAGAGGATCGCCGACCGCTACAACGCCGAGCTCGGGGCCATCGTCGAGATCCCGGTGCTGCGCCGCGGCGCTACCTCCTCATGGGCCTGCTATACGATCCAGACCGACCGGCGCGATGCCGTCGCCGCCCGGATGGCCGCCGATGGAGTCCCTACCGCGGTGCACTACCCGAAACCTCTCCACCAGCAACCCGCCTACCGTCGCCAGCCGTGCGCCCCCGGAGGTCTTCCCGTTAGCGAGGCGCTGGCTAGGCGGGTGCTGAGCCTCCCCCTCCACCCCTACCTCTCCGAGCGGGCGCAGGACCGGGTGATCTCCGTGACCGCGGCCGCGGTCACCGGCGCCAAATGACGGTGCCCAGCGCACTCCGACCGCCTTCCATCCACCCGACCGCCGAGGTCTCGTCCATGGCGGCCATCGGTGAGGGCACCTTTATCTGGGCTCACGCCCAGGTACGGGAACGGGTGCGCATAGGGAGGGAATGCGTTGTTGGAAAGGGCGTCTACGTGGACTGCGACGTCATCGTCGGCGACCGCTGCAAGCTGGAAAACGGCGTGAGCGTCTTCTCGCCGGCGACCCTCGCCTCTGGGGTGTTCCTCGGTCCGGGCGTCGTGCTGACCAACGACCGACTGCCCCGCGCCGTGTTTCCTGACGGCGAGCAGAAAGGCCCACGGGACTGGCAGGCGCTGCCGGTCCGGGTCGCGACGGGTGCCGCCATCGGCGCCGCCAGCGTCGTGCTGGCGGGAGTCTCGATAGGGCGGTGGGCCCTCGTTGGTGCCGGGGCAGTCGTCCTCACCGACGTTCCCGACCACGGCCTCGTGGTCGGAAACCCGGCAAGGCTGGTCGGCTTCGTCTGCCGGTGCGGCGCCGGGGTCACCGAAGATGCCTTGCAGTGCCGGGAATGCATCGCCCGCTACGGTGCCTGCGAGGCATGGTGAACTTGGAAGACGGTGCCATGCCTGATCTCAGCGCCTACGTCGTGGCCGCCGAAGGCACCTTGAGCGAGGTACTTGTCCGGCTTCGCCATAATCCGCAGCGCTTTGTCATCGTGGTCGAAGAAGGCGGCCGGGTGGTAGGCAGCATCATCGACAGCGACATCCGTAGGGCGGCGCTGGCCGGCGTCACCCTCGATGTTGTCGCCCGCCAGCTGGCCTCTCGGACGCTGGCCGTCGTGACGCCCGGCGCCACTACCGCCGAGTCGGAAGCGGTGATGCGGTCCCACCGCCTCCCAGGGGTGGCGGTGGTGGACGACGGCGTGCTGGTCGGTGTGCGCCTCGAGGGCACGCCCCCTGTCGGCGCTGGCGACGCCATCGCGGTGATCATGGCCGGCGGCCGGGGTGCCCGCCTGCGGCCCCTGACCGACAAGGTCCCCAAGCCCCTGCTCAAAATAGGCCGGTTATCGATCATCGAACGCCTCATCCAGAGCATCGCCGCGGCGGCGGTTAAAGAGGTCTTCGTGGCGGTCAACTACAAGGCGGAGTTGTTCGAAACGAGGCTCGGGTCGGGCGACGACATGGGCGTGATCATCCACTACCTCCGCGAGGATGAGGCCCTCGGAACCGCAGGGCCGTTGTCTCTCCTGCCGGCTCGCCCTGATGGCCTGATCATCGTGATGAACGGCGACCTCGTCACCACCGTCGACTTCGTGGCGTTGTTGGACTTTCATCGGCGCCACGGGGGTGCCCTCACCATCACCGGTGTCCCCCACTTGTCACCGATCCCCTACGGGGTCCTCGATGTGGCCGGGCACCATCTGCTCTCCATCGAAGAAAAGCCGGTGCGGCGCGACTTGTGCAGCGCGGGAATTTACGTTCTCGACCCCATTGTCCTCGACTTGCTGCCGCCGGCCAGCCGTGTTGAAATGCCCGAGTTGATCGCCGAGGCACTTGCCGAGGGCCTACCGGTCAACGCGTTCCCCATACTCGAGACATGGATCGATATCGGCGGAACTGCGGAGTTCGAGCGGGCGCTCATGCAGTTCGCCATCGGTGAGGAGGAGTAGGCGGGCATGGAGACCTGGAATGGTCGACGGGTCCTCGTGACCGGTGCCGAAGGGTTCATCGGAAGCCACCTGGTCGACGAGTTGCTGGGGGCGGGCGCCAATGTCCGGGCCTTCGTCCACTACAATCCGTTCGGGAGGTTGGGATGGCTGAATGATCGAGCATCGGAAATAGAGATCATGACCGGTGACGTACGCGACGGGGCGCGGGTGGCCTACGCCATGGAAAGGGTGGATGTGGTTTTCCACCTGGCAGCCCTGATCGGTATTCCTTACAGCTACGAGGCCCCGGAAAGCTATATCCAGACAAATGTTCTCGGTACCTACAACGTGCTCATGGCGGCGCGAAATGCCCAGGTGCAGCGGCTTGTCCACACGTCGACCAGCGAGGTGTACGGGACGGCCCGCAAGGTACCGATCGACGAGTCCCATCCCCTTCAGCCCCAATCGCCCTACTCAGCGTCAAAGATCGGGGCGGATATGATGGCCTTGAGCTTCCACCATTCGTTCGGCCTTCCTATCGCGGTCGTCCGGCCGTTCAACACTTACGGCCCCCGCCAGTCGACCCGGGCCGTGATCCCGACCATCCTCAGCCAACTGTACGGGGGGGCCGACGAGATAAGGCTGGGTTCGACCACCCCTACCCGCGATTTCAACTACGTGGAGGACACGGCGCGGGGATTCCTGGCAGTCGCCGGCTGCGAGCGTGCCCTTGGTGAAGTGGTCAATATCGGCTCAGGCCGGGAGATCGGCATCGGCGATCTCGTGACCCTCCTGGTATCGGTAAGCGGGCGCAGCGCACGCGTCGTTGTCGACGAAGCCCGGTTGCGACCTCGAGGCAGCGAGGTGGAGCGCCTACTGTGCGATAACACCCGGGCCCGGGATTGGGCCGGTTGGGCTCCTCGTGTCAGTCTCGAAGAGGGATTGCAGCGCACCGCGAACTGGGTGGAGCGCAACCTCGACCGGCTCGCCGGCCATGGATACCAGAAGTAGCGACGCCGGGCCGTTACCCCCAGCGTGAAGAAACCCCGTATTGCGCATGTGATCAGTACCCGCGACGGGATCGCCGGCGCCGAGCAGCTACTCGTCCAGCTGGTGGCAGCAGGCGAATCGCGCGGTCTCGAGCAGATCGTGCTCAACCTGTTCGCGACGGTGCCGGCGACGGAGCTATCGGGGGTCGTCGGCAACTACCGCAGCCTCATGCGCCCCGGCCTCAGTGGTGTCCCCGCCCAGCGCAAGTGGCTCCAAGACGAGTTGGACCAGTTCGAGCCCGACATCGTGCACGTGTTGCTGTTCCACGCCCTTGTCATTGTGGGCAGCCTCGGGAGGCGCCCCGGCGGGCCCCGGCGGTTGCTCACCCACGTCTACGGAGAAGGTATTCGCCACGTCCGGCAGTCCGCGGCCAAAGCGCCGCTCGATCGTTGGGCCGCGGGCAGGGTCGATCACGTCGTGGCCATCTCGGAATCGGTCCGGCGTTTTCTCCTCTCCGAGTACCACCTACCGGACGCGATGGTCGAGTGCATCTCGCCCGGATGGCTCGGGGAGCCATTGCCGCGATCGGACCAAGCCCATGTGCCGACCATCGTATGTGTGGCCAAGCTGCGACCGGAGAAGGGACATTCGCTCCTTCTCACCGCCTTGCCACGGGTCCGGGAGACCATTCCTGACGTCAAATTGGTGCTCGTGGGCGACGGAGAATGCGGGCCTGCGCTGGTGAAGCAGGCCGCGGAGATGGGCCTCTCCGACCACGTGACCTTCGCCGGCCGAGTGTCGGACATATGGCCCTACTTGGCCGAAGCCGACGTTTTCGCGCTGGCGTCGGTTACCGAGGCGTTCGGGATGGCAATCGTAGAGGCCATGGCGGCAGGCCTTCCGGTGGTCGCACCTGCGGTTGGCGCCATCCCCGAACTCGTCGTGCCCGGGGTCACCGGGGAGCTGTTCCCCCCCGGCGACCATGAGACGCTGGCTCGACAGCTGGTTGCGCTGTTGGCCGCCCCTAGCGTCCGCGCCGCGATGGGTGAGGCGGCCAGAAGGGCGGCTGAGCCACTCCGGATGACCAACACGCTGCGCCGCTACTTCGATCTCTACGACGAGCTCCTCCAGCCGCAAGGCCCGCTCACCCATGGCCACCGCGGCGCCGACAAGTGACCTCCACGGCTCAAGATCCTGGTCACAGGCGGGGCTGGCGTCATCAGCTCTCACCGGCGATGTGGCCCTGGAGGGCCAGGTCGCCCGCCGCCGGGTCAGTTAGGGGTCCGTCGGCCGACCGGGCCGCCAAGCCCAGGGCGATCAGGGGCACCAGAATCACCACAACCTGGGCCCGCTCACGGACCAAGGTGCCATAGTTGCCCACTGAAAGCGACAGAAGGACCGCGGTGGCCGATGCTGGCAAGAGGAGGATGAGGGTCGCGCCCCGGGCCGCGGACCATCCCGATCGCGCGCCGCGCCACAAGGACGGCAGGAGACACCACCACACGACCACATCGGGAATCACCGGCAGTTGCTGGGCTGAGTGGAACTGCCAGGGGAAGGGTCCGAAGACGAACTCGGCCAGCCCCCGCGGCAGGTAGCTCAGCGCGCCACTGGGCTTGGAGACGTCGACGTTTGGGTCGAATCCGGTGCCCGCCGCGATGGCCAAACCCTGGCGGGTGGCGTTGGCCTGCTGCAGGTCGCTGCCCACCGCCACGTTGTAGCCGGAGTAGCCGAGTCCCAAGCCGAGCAGGACTGCGACCGCCGACGCCATCCCCAAGCCGGTTCCGAGGCCCGAGATGAGGTGGCCTTTGCCCAGGGTGAGGGCGGCGAGCAGGGCGCCGGCGATCACCAGGCCCACCCAGGCGCGAAAACTGAGGAGGGCGGCGAGGGAGACAGCCGAGCAGAGCAACGACCCGAGCGAGAACTGATCGGCCATTCTGGTCGCACCGTTGACGGCCAGCGCCACGAAGAAGAAGATGGGAGCTTCCTTGAGGAGTTGCGAAGTCCAGATGAACAGTCCCGGCACCAGCACCGCTAGCGGGAGGGCGTAGCGGGCCGCGTTGGTATTGAAGAGGCGGCGGGTGGTGTCAGCCAGCAACGGCACCAGGGCGGCGGCTAGGACCGCGTTGAGCGCCAGCCCGGCGGCGGCGTGGGGACCGAACAGCCAGTACAGGGCGCCCAGGATGTAGTAGAAGCCTTCTTTCCCGGCAGGGAGCTGCGGGCCGGGGAAGCCACCGTGCCAGTGGCGGGCCAGCAAGATGGCATTGAGGTTGTAGGCGGAAGCGTCCGGCGCCGCGAAGTACCGGTGGAGGGAACCTCCGAGGTTGGTCAGGGCGAGCCCTACCAACAGGTGCAGGGCGAACGAGGCCAAGGTCCATTTCAGCATCCGCTGGCGCGCCTCGTCGTCGTAGTGGCCGCGGGTCACGGACCGCAGGTAGGCGACAAGCGCCAACAGGCCCAATACCGCGGGCGCAACCAAGGCGATGCCGGCGCCAAATTGGACGATCATGAGGCCGATGCCCAGACCCACGAGCATCGAGACCGACAACTGCCGTCTCATGGCGCTGAGCCTAGGCCGGGCCGCAGGGTGATGGGCCGCGGCCCACTCCGCCCAGGCGTGACCGGGGGAGGGGATAGTTGGGCTAGGCTTGTCTGACCGTCGGGGGCGGAATGTCGAGTTACAATACGAATCAGCCATCCGCCAACGATGTCGGCATCCGGGCTCGAGCGCGGCGCCAGCGACTGCTCGATCTGGCCGTTGTCGTGCCTGGACTCATCATCGTGTCGCCATTGGTGGCGGCGGTGGCGGTGGCGGTTCGCATAGCTCTGGGAAAGCCCGCCCTATTCCGTCAGGTCCGGCCCGGCTGGCACGGGCAGCCTTTTACCATTGTGAAGTTCCGGACGATGACAGATGGGCGCGACGATGACGGAAACCTTCTCCCCGACGCTGACCGCCTGACCAGATTCGGCACGTTCCTGCGCCACAGCAGCCTGGACGAGCTACCCGAGCTGTGGAATGTATTGAAGGGCGACATGAGCCTCGTAGGACCTAGGCCGCTGCTCATGCGGTACCTCGACCGCTACTCGCCCGAGCAGATGCGCCGCCACGTCGTACGGCCCGGGATAACCGGATGGTCCCAGGTCAACGGTCGCAACGCCCCTACCTGGGAGGAGAAGTTCGCGCTGGACCTGTGGTACGTAGAGCACCAGTCAGTTGCCCTGGATATAAGAATCATCCTGATGACGGTATGGAAAGTTCTGACTAGGGAAGGAGTGTGCCACCCCGGTTCGCTGACCACGGTGGAGTTCTGGGGGACCTCTTTGGCAGCCGACCACCCACGCCCCGACGACGGACAGGTAGTTGAAAGGCACATGGCGGAATGAGCAGCGACGACATCATCCTCGAGCACTATCGCCAGCAGGCGGAGAAGCACCAGCTGGAACCTACTTCGGCGATGCTTGACGAGACCACCCGGGAGCTTGAGACAAGGGCAATCCTGGCCTGTGTGGCCGAGAGTCTCGGCTCTGACCCGACTGGTGACCTTTTGGAGGTTGGGTGCGGCAACGGTTACCTCCTCGGCCTTCTCCGGCTTCAGTACCCTGCCCTCCGCCTGACCGGATGCGACTATTCACCCGACATGGTCGCGTTGGCCACGAGCCGTCAGCTGCCGGGTTGCCGGGTCCAGCGTGAGGATGTCCGGGATCTCACTTTCGCGTCATCGTGTTTCGACGTGGTCGTCGCCGAGCGCTGCCTGATCAACGTGCTCGATGACGCCGAACAGGAGAAGGGCCTTCTCGAGCTACATCGGGTGGTGAAGCCTGGCGGCCATGTGGTCCTGATAGAGGCCTTCCTTGACGGGGCCGCCAACCTCAATCGGGCGCGGACCGAGCTCGGACTTCCGGAGAACAGTGTCCCGTACCACAACCGCTGGTTCGACAAGGAGCGCTTCTTGTCGATTCTGGCCGGCCGGTTCGAGGTGCTGGAAAAAGATCAACCGGCGGCGGTGCCACCGAGGAACTTCCTGAGCACGCACTATTTCGTCAGCCGCGTCATCTACCCGGCCGTGACCAGACGGGAAGTTCTCTACAACACCGAGTTCGTGAAGTTCTTCCGCTTCGCGCCACCGCAGGGGGATTTCTCTCCGATCCAGCTGTTCTTTCTGAGAAAGCACACCAACTGACGCTACCCGCGAGCCGAGACGCCGCCCTCAGCGTGCTGTCGGAGCAGCTTTTCGTACTGGCCACGCTCATGATTCACGATGGTGTCAGGGTCCATGAGCTCCATCGCGACCTCTCGGGCCCGGGTGCCAAGTTTGCGGGCCAGAGTCGGGTCGTTGACCAGCTGCGCGGCGGCGCTTCCCAACTCTTTCACGTCTCCGTTGCGGACGAGGATGCCGGTCTCGCCGTTGCGGACGATCTCCCGCTGCCAGTCAATGTCGTAGGCCACGATCGGTGTCGCGCTCAGTGCCGCCTCGACCAGTGCCCTCCCTGACAGGGGAGAAACGACGACCGTCGCCGACGCCAAGAGGCGGGCAATCCAGATCTGCTTTCGGTTCCCGGCGAAAAAGACGTCTTCGGTCAAACCCAACTCGGCGGCTTGTGCCTCGAGCTCGGCGCGCATGTATCCATCGCCGACCAGGACTGCTGCCAGGTTGGGCGCCGCCCGCCGAGCTTCGGCCAGCGCGGCAATGACGTCATCGGGATGCTTTTCCGACACCAACCGGGTCACGCATGCCAAAAAGGGACGGTCGCCGAAAGGCAACTCCGACCCGACGCCGGGACGCGCCTCGGGTGGCTCGGCAAAGTGTATCTGATCTATCAAATGGCCCACGAGGAAGACTGTGGTTCGCCCCGGGGCGGCGCCGTTGTTGAGGGCGTAGTCCAAGATGTTCTCGTTGCCGGCGGCTACGAGATCGGCCCGGGCCAGGATAAATCGATCAATGCGCTTCTCAACCCAACGGCGGCGGAAAAGACGGGGATAGATCGGGCGCCCCTCGGCCCAGTAGTCGAGGTCGTAGTTGGCGATGAGACGGACAACGAACGGTCGGCCGTTGGTACGAGCGAGGAGCAGGCCGAACAGGCCGGAGTAGAAGGGCTCGCTGGCCCGCACCAGATCGATGTCCTCGGTGCGGATGAGGCGATCAAGTCGATGCAGCAGCACGACTTGGCCCAGGACAAAGTTGGACACTGGAAAGGCCTGGAGGCGGCGCGAATAGCAGACCTTGCCCTGGATGAGGGTGTGGGCGGCGGAGATGCTTGTCGACTCGGGGGGTCCGACAGCCGGCTCGGTGCGATCGGCGCCGACGACGGGGTTTACGCTCCAGACGTGATCGAAGAAGCCGTCGAGGTCTCGGATTGTCACGATGTGATCAAGGCCACGTTCCCGGATCGTGGCAAGGGAGTAGTCATTCTCGAGGGTGAGCATCGATCTCTTCGACGGCTCGGCTCGCCTGGGCGGGCTGCGGCGAAAAACCTGGGCGGCCGCGAGCACGGCGGCCACCGCGGCTGCCATGGTGCCCGCGACCGCAACGTCGACCACCGCCAGGACCAGCCGGGCGGGTTTCCTTGGCATCGTTACTTTCACTGTTCGGGTGCTTGGCGCGGATACAGAGGTATTCCCCGCCTGTGCGGACTTGACAGCCAGCGCTCAGCCTGTGAGCCTACATCAGAATTCACTGTGAGTTGGGTGGCCGCCGTGCCAATTTTGGCCACCCCCACCTCGCAGCACGCCGGAAGGGCGGACGATTCCGATCCACGAGGGGAGCGTGTTTCATCGCATCGTTTTCCTCGTCCCCCGGGACACGAGGCCATCTCGACCAGAGCAACGGTCTCGGGCTTTGCCTGCTGACACCGGAGTGGGAGAATCGATACGACGACTTCGTCTTGTCGCACCCTCACGGACTCCTCTATAGCTCGCGGCGCTACCGGGACTTCCTGGTCGACCTCCTCGGATGCCAGCCTCACTATGCGATTGCCCACCGGGGTGCCGAGATCGTCGGCGTGATGCCCCTAATGGGCGCCGAAGGGCCCTTCGGCCTCGTATTGAACTCACTTCCGTACTATGGGAGCAACGGCGGGATCCTGGCGATCGGTGACGACGCCGGTCTCGTCCTGGCTGATTGGTATGCCGCGATGGCAGGCCAAACAGCGGTGGCGGCGGCGACGGTGATCGACAATCCGCTTGCCCCGGCCGGGCCGGATTCCCTGCTCCACGACCTCGTAGACGAGCGCATCGGCCACTTCACCGCCCTTGAGCCCTCCGGATCCCCCGGGAACGGGGACGATCCTGTTGCCCGGGCGATCGACGGATCGGCTCGGCGAAACGTGCAGAAGGCGTGGCGGGGGGGCGTTACCGTTGCCGTGGAAAACGAGGCCTTCGCCGTCCTCGAGCGCCTCCATCATTCCGGCATGGCCGCGGTTGGCGGGCAGGCCAAGTCCAGCCGCTTTTTCGAGGCAGTGCCCGAGCACTTCCGTCCGGATCTTGATTATAGGATCTACGTGGCCCGTTTGGACGGTACGGTACTCGCTGCCCTATTGTTATTCTACTTTGGGAAGACTGTTGAGTATTATGTGCCCTGCACTGCCCTCGAGGCCCGGCCAATCCAGCCAATGGCCGCTGTCCTCCACCGCGCTATGACTGATGCGATCGATGAGGGGTATCGTCATTGGAATTGGGGCGGTAGTTGGGTCAGCCATGTCAACTTGATGCGCTTCAAGGCGAAATGGGGCGGCCAACCGATCCCGTATCAGTACTGGACGAAGGTTAATCAAACTGACCTATTACGAGCTGAGATCGACTCCGTACTCGCCGCCTATCCAGGCTTTTACGTCGTCCCATTTTCCCACCTGGTTCGGAAACCCGGCCAATCCGTATGAGCCCCATCCCTTCGAAGGTGGTAATCTTCGGCACGGGAAGTTTGGCCGAAATGGTGAGTTTTTATTTCGCCGCCGACAGCGCTTACAACGTGGTGGCGTTCACCGCTACGGGGGACCGCATCCAGGCCCGGTTGTTTTCGGACCGCCCAGTCGTGCCCTACGAGACGATCATGGAGTCCCACCCTCCCTCTGACTACGCTATGTTCATTGCCGTCGGCTATCAGGAAATGAATCATGTCCGGTCCCACTTCTACTTTGACGCCAAGGCCAAGGGTTACCAACTTCCGAGTTGCGTTACCTCCCAGGCGACCGGCCGGGGGACACTCCACATAGGTGACAACTGCTGTGTATTCGACTCGAGCACCATCGAACCATTCGCGAGGATTGGGAACGATGTCGTGGTGTGGAACGGGGCCCATGTCGGTCATCATTCCTCTATAGGCGACCACAGTTTTCTAGCACCGCACGCCGTCATCGCTGGTAATACTGACGTGGGAGAGCACTGTTTTTTTGGTGTCAATAGTACTGTGCGAGATGGCCTTACAATCGCGAATGACTGTCTCATCGCCGCCGGGGCTCTCGTTATGAGGGACACGGCGCCCGGCGAGGTTTTTCTTCGCGAAGGAGCATCCAGTGCATCATCAGTCGAATTCTTCAGGCCATCTCCGAGAGGACAATGAGAAGTCGATGGTGGACGCCTACCGTTTGTTTGTGGTGTCGCGGAGTGAGGTATGAGAGAAGCCATGGCCCAAGGTAGGTACCTAGTCACCGGTGGGGCGGGCTTCATCGGGTCGCATCTCGTGGAGTTCCTCCTGGCAAAGGGCCACCGCGTCGTGGCCTTGGACAACCTGGAGACCGGCAAGTTGGCGAACCTCGACGCCGCCATTGACCATCCGAACTTTCGCTTCGTGAACGGCACCGTCCTCGACGGGCTGCTGGTCGACGACTTGGCCAACCAGTCCGACGTGATCGTGCACTTGGCGGCCAGCACCGGTGTCCGGCTGATCGTCGAGCAGCCCATGCGGTCGTTCACCCAGAACCTGCGAGGATCCGAGATCGTCATCGATGCTGCGCACCGGTACGGTTGCAAGCTCCTTGTCGCCAGCACCTCGGAGGTCTATGGGAAGAACTCCCAGGTGCCCCTGAACGAGGAGGCCAACCGGGTGATCGGGCCGCCGATCGTCCCCCGCTGGGCCTACAGCATCGCCAAGGCGACCGAGGAGATCCTCGCCTACGCCTACCATCGCGAACGGGGCTTGGACGCGGTGGTGGTCCGTCTCTTCAATGCCACCGGTTCGCGCCAGAACCCCGACTACAGCACCGTCATCCCTCGGATGGTGCGCCAGGCGGTCGCGGGCCAGCCGCTCACGGTGTTCGGTGACGGCCACCAGACCCGCTGTTTCTGCCACGTCGACGACGTGGTCGAGGCCATGATGCGAGTGCTCGAGACTCCCGCCGCCTCGGGTAAGGTATTCAACGTCGGTGGCACCGAGGAAGTGTCGATGATGCAGTTGGCGGAACGGATCATCGAGCTCACGGCGCCCCTCACTTCGCACGCCGCGGGAAGCGGTCGCAACGCCGAACCTTCGGGCGACGACAAGTCGACCTCCGCCATCGTGGTGGTGCCCTACGACCAGGCGTATGCGCGAGATTTCGAAGACATGCTCAGACCGGTGCCGGACATCACCAGGATCCGAGAGCTCACTGGATGGGAGCCCCGCTTCTCGCTCGACAGCATCCTGGCTGAGGCCATCGCCGACGCGGTCGGCGAGACCGATGGCATGGGCAAGGTGCTCGATCTGAGGACGGCAGTTCCCGACAGGCCAGCCCCGAAGGGCCTCGGGCGAGCGCGGTCGGCTACACCAGCGAACCTCAATGGGCTGGAGCCGCTGTACGCCGGCTCGGAGCCGCACGAAACGTTGCGGGACTTCGCTTGATCGGTACTCCAAGTGCAAGCTGGTAGGCCCGGGGGCGAACTGCGGGATTATTGGGTGATGGCCCGCCGGCGGCGGTGGGTGATCCTCCTTTCGGTCGTGGTCGCCGTCGGGTCGGCATTGGCCTTTTCGTTTACCCAGACCCCGGTCTACGACAGCCACACCCGGGTCCTGCTCCAATCGAGCAGCTCGGTCTTCTCCCCGTCGGGCAGCAGCCAGGGTGACCAGCTCAGCGTGCCTACCGAGATCGAGGTCTTCTCCAGTGAGCCGGTGCAAGCCGCCGTCCGCGCCAAGGTTGGGATCGCGCCGCCGGTCACGGTCACGCAAGTCGGCACCACAAATGTTGTCGAGGTGACGGCGGTCAGCGTGCGGCCCCAACAGGCGGCGGCCCTGGCGAACGCCTACAGCAACGCCTACATCGACTACAAGCGCCGGCGAGCGGTCGACAGCCTCCTGGCGGCGGTCCAGGCGATCCAGCCCCGGATTGACGAGCTCAGCAACCAGATCTCCGGCCTTGACGCCAAGATCGCGGCGGCGGTCGCGGCCAACCCCAAGTTGACCGGGAGCACCCCCTTCAGCACCGAACGCGACGATTTGGTACGCCAGCGAGATCTGCTCAGTCAGACGGTGGGAAACCTGAATGTCGATGCCTCGCTCAAGAACGGCGGCCCGCAGGTGGTCACCCCGGCGGCCGTGCCCACGAACCCGTCGTCGCCTCGACCGGTCTACAACGGCCTGATCGGCTTAGGGGTGGGCCTGATCGTCGGCCTCGCTCTGGCGTTCCTCTTCGAGCACCTTGACGACTCTGTCAAGTCCACCGATGACCTGAAGCGAGCGTCCCGGGATATACCGGTCGTCGGAATCATTCCCGCAGTGCCGGGATGGAAGGACCGGAAGGAGGTTCGGACGGTGTCCCAGACGGCGCCGACATCGTCGACCGCCGAGGCATACCGGTCGCTCCGGACGTCGATTCAGTTCCTCGGCCTGGATCGCCCTCTCAAGGTATTGCAGATTACCAGCGCGAGCGGCTCAGAGGGCAAGACCACCACTATCGCCAACCTGGCCGTGGCAATCGCGCAAACCGGGCAGAGCGTCATTGTCGTCAGCTGTGATCTCCGCCGGCCGCGGATTCACCTCTTTCTCGGCCTGAACAACGACATCGGATTCACCACTGTGCTGCTGGGAGAGATACCGCTTTCCGAGGCGATCATGGAGAGCCCCGATCAGGAGAACCTCTTTCTGCTCGGGTCTGGGCCGATACCCACGAATCCGTCCGAATTGCTCAACTCTCCACGGACCAACGACATCATGAACGCCCTGAGGTCGCGATTCGACATGGTGCTGCTCGACTCCCCCCCTAGCCTTCCGGTGACCGACGCCGCCGTGCTGGCCCGCCACGCCGACGGAACCCTGGTCGTGGTTGCGGCAGGCTCCACGACGAAACGAGCCCTCAGCCGGGCCCTGGACTTCCTGGGTCAGGTTGACGCTCCGATCGTCGGACTGGTGCTGAACGGTGCCAGTACCGAGGGCTCCTACGGCTACTCCTACGATTACTACGCCGCGGCCGACTCGAAACCGAAGCATGTCGATGTGGCGCCCCCGGCCGACCCAGCCGTCAAAGTAGAGGACGGCGCGTAACGGCACCGCCTAATCAACTCGGCCCTGATCCTCCGGGGACAACGAGTCTCGTTCGATCCCGCTAGCGGGAACGGGACCTTGGACCGAGAACGATCAACCTTCGGTGGGAGTTTGATCGTCAGAAGGAGCGCGACCCCTGCTGTTGACGGTCCCGATGGCGTCGCTCAAGGCGGCGCGGATGTCGGCGACGATCAGCCGATGCTGGGTTTGCAGCGCCGTCCCCAGCGCGGCGGCAATGCGGTTCGGCAGCCTCTCCAACTCACGAAGCACTTGCGCCGAGGCACCGTCGCCGGCTGCCTCGTGGGTGCCCTCCATCGCCAATGAGCCACCCCCGTTGCCATTGCCGGTCCGGTGGCCGGCGACAATCGCGTCTGCCAACCCCGGGGCGGACGGGGTAACCCCGTTCCTGGCCACCTCTGGCGATGCGTCTTCTACGGGAGGGAGAACCGGTGGCCTTTTGGCGACGGTGCGCGCCGGTTGGTCGGCGGGTTGGGCGGCGGGTTGGGCGGAGCGGGGTCGCCGAGATTCGACGACTTTGACTCGACGACGTTCCCGGCGGACTGTGGTCGGATTCGCTTGCAACTTGATCACCTGTGGCCCCCGGTCCCATACCCGCTGGCAGCCCGCGAACCGCCCGGGACACACCACCCCGCAGACGTCGCAGGAACACGATTGCGCTCCCGCCACCATGGTGCCATCGCAATCATGCCCGATTTGCGGACCGAATTCGATGCACCGACCCATGCTGCTCAGATTACCCGAGACTGGCGCACCGTCGGTTGTCACCGCCGGGACTACCCGCTCGGGCGGGCGGCGATGCCGGGGGGCGCGACGCTCGCTGTCGTGACCGATCAGCTGAGTGGGGTCGAGGGTGACGAGGACTCTGACGCACTTGCCCCCGCCTGCTAGGAGCGGCGGAAATGGTCGCCGCGGGGAGCCGGAAACGAGCGGAGTACCGAAACCAGCGATGCCAGGTCGGCTCCTGTCGGGACGAAGCTCCTCCAGCGCAGCCCTAAACCCCGGTAGAACATCGCGCAAGTCGCGAAGCCAACGACGCAGGCGACGAGGCTGCCCACCGCAGCACCGGTCGCCCCCAGCGGTGGTATCAGGAAGACGTCGATGGTCACCATCGTGGCGAAGTTGGCGGCAAAGGAGAACCACAGGGCGGTAGGGCGCCCCCGAGCGGCTTCCGCTCGAGCCAGAAGCCACTGGCCGCTTGAAAGTGCGCCAGCAGGGAGCAGCACCAATGTGGGGAGGACAGCGCCTCGGAACTTCGACCCGAAGGCCAACGGCAGGGCAATGGGTGTAACCAGGGCGAGGAGCCCGGTGAGCACCAGCGCCACCAGGATCCCAACCCGGAACATCTGGGTCGTGAGAGCCCGGGCCTCGTCCTCGCTGACCCAAGCCATACGGGGGAACACGGCGTAGGACACGGCAATGGGCGCGATGCCGACAAGGGCTCCGATGGTCAGCGCCACGCTATAGCCGCCGGCGGCAGAGGAATCCCGGAGGCGGTAGACCATGATGAGGTCGACTCGGGCGGTGAGGGTGACCAGCAGATTGGAGAGTTGCATCTGGCTGCCGAGGCGCGCCGCGGGACAGATGAAGGCGGAGACCCACCGCGGCCGCAGCAGTATCCGGCCCCGGCCCATGAAAACGAGAGCGGCACCGAGAGTGGCGGCAGCCGCGATCAGCCCACCAAGTACCGCCCCCCGGGTTCCAGCATGGAACGGTCCGACCAGAAGAGCGAGTAAAGAGGTGCTGAGGGTAGCCTGCAGGATCGCGAGCAATGCCACGGACACCAATCGTTCCTGGGCCAGCAACAACGACACCGCCGTGGTTTGACATACCATCACTCCGACAGTCACGCCGGCCAGGACAGCCGCGGTCCGGGCGTCCGCGGTTGAGGGTCGTAACACGACCCGGGCGACCACGAGAAAGATGGCGACGCCTATGGCGGCCAGAGGCACTATGGCACCCATAGTCGCTGCCGCCGCAGTCCGCATATTGAAGCGGCCCTGTCCTACCAATACGAGCGCAGCCTCACCCAGGCCGGCGCTGAACACCTGTATGAAGGCGCCCGCCAGCAAGATCAGACTCGAATAATAACCCTTCCCGGAGAGTCCGAGGAGCCGGGCGGTCATGGTCGCCGCGATCAGCGCCATGATCAGGGTCCAGAAGTCGGAAAACAAACGGGCCATCGAGTTTTTTCGAAGCGACGGCGGCGGGCGCCCCAACAGGTCCTGGGAGCCCATCGGCTCAGGCGCAGCCAGCAGCAGTATCTCTTCCGCTGCTGGAGCGCCGAACAATGCATCGACGCCAGGCGCAGCGCTGCCGTCCGGCCCGACCGAACTCACGCCCTGCGCCCTTCCCGGTCGGTGCCGCACGGCTGCGAGTACCGAGCCTCCGCCATGTCAGCGGGATCCTAGCTCCGGCTCCTGCCAAAACGATTGCGCCGCCAGAGTTGGTTGCCTGACGCGGCCCAGTTTCGGCAAGGCGAGCCATCCCGCAACTGGAGGTGTCACACTTCACCGATGGCTACTGGGCGAAGCACGTCGCGTGCCGGGTACTGGGTGGGGGCGTCGATCGTGACGGTGGGTGTTGTCGCCGCCGTTGTTTGGGTTGTCTTCGGTCTGGTTGGCTTCGCCCGCACCGTCGATCACCTGCAGCGGGTTCCGCTCGCGGGTGGCGGCAGCGTCACCTTTGCCCGGGCTGGGGCGTACACCATGTACTACGAAGGACCAGGCACCAGCGACGAAACTGGGATCCCCAACTTCACGGTGTCACTGGCCGCCGTCGACGGGGGCCGGCTGGTCGACCTGTCGGACTATGGCGGGTCGCTCACCTACGACTTCGGTTCTCACCACGGGCGGGCCACGGCGACCTTCCGGATCGACACCCCTGGGCGCTACACGATCGGGATCGCCCCGCCATCGGCCGGCCCGGGCCAGCTGGCGGTCGGCGCGGGAATAGGCAGCAGGCTGCTGGTAACGATAGTGGGTGCCCTGGTGATCGGACTTATCGGTGTGGCGGCGGGCGCGACCGTCCTGATCGTCACCGCCGTCCGACGGAGGCGAGCCCGCGTTCACCAACCGTTCCCGCCAAGTTCGCCGGTCCCTCAAGGCTGAAACGTTCCGACCCGACGAAACCACCGCAGCCGGCCCGTCCGGAGCGGGTGTCGTCAGTCCCAGCTTTTCAAAGGACGTGGCGACGGGCGGAGGATCGGCAGGGTCGGCCCGCACCCTCTTCAGCGCATCGGGGCTAATCCGCGCGCCGCCAGTCGTGGCACGACATCGGAGTCGATCGCCGACGAAACGGTTCTCGCGTAGTCGCAGGGGGGTGCCAGCCCCCAGGCGATGACCTCGGCGTTCAGCAGTTCGACGGAAAGTTCCCCGCCGCCGCCCGCCGCGTAGGCCGTCAGTACATCGGACAACATGCCCGGGATGTGACTGGCGATGAGCTCTGATACGTCGGTTTGGCGGCCCGTGAGAAGGACCCAGTCGAGCACATCCCAACCGAACTGGCGGTGGCGGGCCTCGTCTCGCATCACCCGGTCCAGCGCCCGGCGAGCGACGGCGACCGAACAGCGTTGCCGGAGCATCCGGAACAGCGGCACGGCAACCGTCTCTCCGATGCAGAAGAAACGGACGATCACAGAAACGAGGGCCGTCGCCGGGTCTTCGCCTGGGAGGGCCAGCGTGGCGGGATCGATCACGGCGGCAGCGGTGACGCCGCCCGCAGTTTCCGCGACCGCGGCGGACAGTTCGCTGTGGGCCAGTTCGTCGGCGACCACACGAAGCCCGTCGCGAATCAGATCGGGGGGCGCCCCGATCTGGATGAGCCAGAGGCACACGTGCTGGGCGATCGCGGCCGACGTGTACTCCGCCACCGTTCGTCGCCTCCATTCGGCGGCAACGACCTCGGCTTGATCGCCTTGGAGCAGAACCCGGAGGTGTGGCTCGTAAGTCACGGTGCGGTAGTGGCACCCCCCGGTGACGTCGGTGACGTCCGTGACGTCGCTGACGTTGCTGACGTCGGTGGCGGAGGGTTGCTGAGGACAACTGGGGTCGGACTCGTGGAGGGGGGCGGGGGGTTGGTTATGACGCTCGACTGGTGGCAGGCGGCGCCGAAGGTGGCGATGACCACGACGAGGGATGGCGAAGCTGACTCGTCGCCGAAACGTGCTGTGACGGGGTGAACACACAGCGGCAGCAGTGCCGGAAGATGGCGCAGTAATCAAGGGTCCTCTTTCGATCTGGGAAATAGCGCTGAGGAACGGTCGGCAATCGGTGCATGGGCGACGGGAACGACCCCGCCGGTTTGGACGAGGAAGCAGGGCCGTCCGGTTCCCTGTCGAGGAGACTCCACCGAGCGGTGAGCCCCGACGCCCACCAGCCACGTGGAGCGGTCCATCAGCGTGATGCGCCGGGTAGCTGAAACATGAAGGTGACCGGGGTGCCGTCAGCGGCGGTCGCGTCGATCGCCGATGGTTGTCGGCTTGGTGTCCTCGAGGCCGGGCCTGGGACGCGGATGTGGACCTCGGACCCGGGTTGCAGCCCGGACCCCGTCACCGTGAACGCTGGTGCCCTTCATGAGTTCTGCCTTAGGTGCGGGGCGCATCCCGCGACCATGACGGCGCCAACGGCGGCGAGGGACAAGAACTCGCGGAATGTTGTCACGCCCCTTTTGACGACGCATCTAAGCCATCCCTTCCAAAAGATAATCCAGTGCCTGATCAGGAGCGACGTAGACGTGTGCCCGGGCCCGGTGTCGACGTGTTGCAGGCCCGCTGGGAGGGGGCTGGTTGTTCAACCGGCTGGGGCGAAGGACTGGGCCATCCGCCGCAGCTCGTCGGCGGTGGCGTCTCCCGCCACGGTGACGACCAGCCGGCTGTCGATGGTCCAGACGTGGGGGACGCCCCGCGGCGAGATGACAACAGCCGCTTGGGCGCCCGAGAGGGCACCACCGGCGATGGTGAATCGCTGCGGCAGATCGACCTCTCCCTCGCCCGATGACAACGGGTCCGCCCAACATGCCGTGGTCCCGGTGCCACGGGCCGCGGGATCGCACGCCCGGGCCGTCCCGGTGGAACGGGTCGTGACCACGATGCGGTCGAAGCCCCGCCGGTAGGCGACCGACACCACGCGGCGCGACGGTGGGTTGGCGCCCTCCGACCCCGTCGGTTGGGAACTGGCGGCGATCGTTGTTTCCGCCAGGTGGTAACCCGGCGGGAGGCTGGCGGTGGTGGGCAGCACGGGTTGGTATCCGGCCCTGGCCGCCGCCTGGGCGAGGGTCACCGGGCGAAACCCGACATCGGTGCGGGATGGTCGCAGGCCGGCCGGGATCGTGAGCGTGAACGCGGCGGGATCGACGGGCCCGTCGACGACCAGGTTGGAGAGCTGAAACTCGTCGAGGAACCGACCCCCGAGCGTCTCGGTGACACGCAGCGGGAAGCCGCTCTGACGGTCGACAATGACCTCCAATTGGTCTCCACTACCACCGGGGCCGGCCAGCTTGTTGGGCACGACGGGGGTGACCAGGCGCCAAGCGGGGCGCCCCTGCTCGGTCACTTCGGTCACCGGCACCTCGTCGGTAGTGCCGAGGAATGCCCGGACCACGGACCCGAGGTCACGACGCAGCACCGAAGGAGGCGCCGCGAAGTCGGGTGGCCCCGGCGGGAGGCCAGTTGCGATCTGGGCCTCCACCTGGCCGCTGCCGGAGACCGTCGTCTCCTCCCCCCGGCTGGCAACATATGCCAGGTCGTCGGTGCGGCCGACACCGGTGACGCGTTCGTCTCCGGCGGCGTCGGTGACGAACGACGATTGCACCGTCGTGCGCCCGCCACTCCCGGGGGGGGCGCAAGTGCCGGTATTGACCGTGCAGGCGAAGGTCACCTCGCCGGTGAGGGTATGCAACGAGGCAAGGGCCGTCGACACCCGCGCTCGCACCTGATTGGCGCTGATCAGGCGCACGACTGGAGGTTGGGACCGCTGGGCCGGGCTCGGGGCGCCGCCGGGCAGCAACGTCCGCACGACGAGTACCGCGACGACGACCACCGCCGCGGCTCCCAGGAGCACGGGCGGCCGCTGCCATTCGGGTCTGCGCTGGCGGTGGCCGGGGGCGACCTCCTCCAGGCGCGGGCCCAGGCCGGAAAAGAAGCCGGGTCTGTGATCGGGAACGTAGAGGTCCCGCAGCTCGCGCCCGAGGTCTTCGTCGTGCTCTTCGGGTTGGTTCATTGGCGGTCGCGCCTGTCCCCCGCGAGCGCCTCCCGCAGCACCGCCCGGGCGCGGCTGAGCCGGGAGCCGATCGTCCCGACTCGCACACCGAGCACCTCGGCGGCTTCGGCATAGTTCAACCCGTAGGCGTCGACGAGCAGGACCGCGGTGCGCTGGTCCAGCGGGAGCCGGGCGAGGGCCGCGGCCAGCTCGCCCCTCCCGACCGCGATGTCTTCGGGGCCCGCCCCCGGGTCGGCGACCCCGGCCGTTGCGTCGCGGTCGTCGCTGAGCGCCGCCTGCGCCGGGCGCCGGCGGAGATCGTCGATACAGGCGTTGTAGGTGATCCGGTACAGCCATGTCCCCAGTGCCGCCGCCGCCTTGAAGTTCGGCAGCGACCGGAAGGCCTTCACGTAGACCTCTTGGAGGACGTCATCCATCCGGTCGCGGTCGCCGAGCAGACGGTAGGCCACGGCTCGCAGACGGGAGTCATAGTGGCGGACGATGTCCGCGAAGGCGGCCGCCTCCCCGCGGCGGGCCCGGGCCACGACCAGGTCATCGACTTCTCCGGCCGTCCCCGGCCGGCGGGCGGCGCGCAGGATGGCGACCGGCCACGGAACGAACGGTAGGAGGGCAGCGTCAACATTGGGGTTTCGACGGGCGCCCGCCCCGATTTCTTCCCAGAAGCTCTCGGAGATACTTCGGAGCGATCGCGCCTTGGGAACCGTCTGACGTGCTGTCATGAAAAAGTCACCGAAGACACGAATCCTGTGCGTCCTGGTTGGCGTCCTTGTCCTCGCCACCGCCTCCATAACCCTCACCGTACGGGGGAGTCACGGGCCCGCCAAAGTGGCCGCGATTTCCGCCCCACCCCCTTCCCGTCCGGCGCCGGTACCGGCCACGACGACACCAGCACCGTCACCGCCGACCACCACCGTGGCCACCGACCTTTCGGGCCGCCTCCGCGCCCTCGGCTACTGGGTGGGTAGCGGCAACAGTTCGCTCCTGAAGCAGGCGGTGATCGCCTTTCAGAAAGTCGAGGGCTTGACACCCGATGGTGTCGCGGGACCTGCCGTACAGGCCGCGCTGGCGGGGGCCCAGCGTCCTAACACGACCGCCACTGGCGATCTCATCGAGGTCGACAAGGCCCGCCAGGTCCTCCTCGTCGTTCGCAGCGGTGTCGTCAGGTGGACCTTCAACACATCAACTGGCAGCGCGAAGTCCTACCGGCAAGCGGGACATACCTTTGTCGCCACCACACCGGCGGGCCAGTTCAGCGTGGCGCGGGCGGTCAACGGCAACGACAAGGGGCCGCTCGGCGTTCTCTACCGCCCCCGGTATTTCAACGGTGGTATCGCAGTACACGGATACCGCTCGGTGCCCAGTTATCCCGCCTCCCACGGCTGCGTCCGGGTCAGCGATGCCGCCATGGACTGGATATGGGCCAACAACATCATGGCTATCGGCTCGTCGGTGTGGGTGCATTGAACAAGGTCAAAGCCCTTCCGGGAATCCACCGCGGGTTGCCGAGGCTCGATTCCAGCGAGGATTTTGGTAATGAACCTGACGGCTGGTTCCGTCGCCCGCACGCGCCGCAATCCCCGGGGCGCGAGAGGATGGAAGCACCGACGAACTTTCCTTGAACGACTGAAATCAGGGCTTGCGAGTCCATGCATACGTATGTAAGATACCAGGCGATGCGATTCTCGCCTTCGGTTCTTGTGGCTCTGAATGGCCGCTTCACGATCGTGAAGGCCCCCGCCTCATCGACCCCGCCCGGGCAGCGGGACCCCGCCGTTACCGCCACCGTCTCGGAGATGCTGAGCGCCATCGAGGTCCAGGGTTTGGACGCGGTGCGGATTTATGCCGAGAAGCTGGACGGCTTCACCGGCCTCGATCTCGAGCTCGACGCCGCGACCATCACTACCAGCGGTGACCAGCTCGACCCGGCGTTGCGCGCCGCCATCGAACTGGGGGCCGAGCGAACGGCGATGTTCGCCCGAGCCCAGCGGGACCAGCTCGATGATTTCGAAACCGAGTTGGTCCCCGGCGTCGTCACCGGCTATCGCTATGTACCTATCCAGCGCGTCGGTGCCTACCTGCCGGCCGGGCGCTTCCCGCTGACCGCGAGTGCCTTCATGACCATCAACGTGGCCAAGGTGGCCGGCGTGGCAACCGTCATCGCCTGCACCCCGCCCCAGCCGGGTGGTGGGCCCAACCAGGCGGTGCTCTACGCCGCCCACCTCTCCGGCGCCGACCGCGTCTACCTGCTCGGCGGGGTGCAAGCCCTCGCCGCCATGGCGTTCGGCCTGCTCGGCGAGGCGCCCGTCGACATGATCGTGGGGGCGGGCAATGCCTATGTCGCCGAGGCCAAGCGGCAGCTCTTCGGCCGGGTGGGCATCGACCTCCTCGCCGGTCCGTCCGAGGTGGCGGTGATCGCCGATGGCAGTGCCGACCCGGTGCTCGTCGCCGCCGACCTGCTGGGCCAGGCCGAGCACGGGCTGGAGTCGCCGTCCGCCCTGATCACGACCGACGCCGGGCTTGCCGACGCGGTGGCCGAAGAAGTGCAGCGACAGCTGCTCACGCTCTCGACCAACGAGATCTGTGGTCCCGCCTGGGAGAACTTCGGCTCGATCACGGTTGCCGATGACCGCGAGGCGGCGGCGGCGTTGATGGATGATCTGGCCCCCGAACACCTGGAGGTCCAGACGGCCGACGACGACTGGTATCACTCCCACCTGCACAATTACGGGTCGCTGTTCCTTGGGACGTGGAGCACGGTGGCGTATTCCGACAAAGGAATGGCCGGGACCAACCACGTCCTTCCGACCGCCGGGGGAGCACGGCACAGCGCCGGCCTTTCGGTATCGCGATTCCTGAAGCCTCTGACCTACCAGCGGGTGTCCAGGGAAGCCACGCCGCGGCTGGCCGACGCTGTCGCGGTGATTTCTCAGTCCGAAGGCATGGCCGCCCACCGGGCCACGGCCACGCTGAGGCAGGCACAACTGACGGACTGACACCGGGCGATACCAGCAGGCGGTATCGCCCATTACATGTGAAGGGGGGGAGAGACATGACCGACACGTCCTACTTGCTCGAAGCGCAGGGGATCGTCAAGAGCTATGGCAAAGTCGAAGTGCTCCGCGGCACCGACTTTCACGTCAACGCGGGCCAGGTCACGGCACTGATCGGTGACAACGGGGCGGGAAAGAGCACGCTTGTGAAGATCCTCTCGGGGGTCATGCAACCGCAATCGGGGACGATCCTGTTCAACGGTTCGCCAGTCCAGTTCGACTCACCGATCCACGCCCGCGGCTACGGGATCGAGACCGTCTATCAGGACCTGGCGCTGGCCCCCGATCTCGGTCCCGCGGAGAACGCCTACATCGGGCGCGAGTTACTGAAGCCGGGATTTCTCGGGAAGCTGGGCGTGCTCGACAAGGGACGTATGCGCCGGGAGGCGTTCAAGACGTTCACCTCGCTCGGGACCGACGTCAAAGACATGGACGCCACCGTCGCCGCCCTGTCCGGCGGTCAGCGCCAGAGCGTCGCCATCTGCCGCTCGGTCATGTGGGCCAAGGGTCTCGTGTTCATGGACGAGCCGACCGCCGCCCTCGGCGTGCGCCAGACCCGTCGCGTTCTCGATCTGATCCGCCGAGTCGCGGACGAAGGAGTCGGAGTGGTTCTGATCAGCCACAACATGCCCGAGGTGCTCGAGGTTTCAGACTCGATCCAGGTTCTCCGGCTGGGCATCCGAGTGGCCGAGTTCACCAATAAGGTTACGGTCGACGAACTCGTTGGAGCCATGACCGGGTCCCTGGAACTCGGGTCCAGAGCATGACCGACGTCGACCCCGCCTTTAGCCCCGAGAGGAGCCCGATCGCGGCGGTCGTCGCCGAGCCCACTATCACCAAGCCCGGCGAACCGGCGGGGGACGCTCACGACGCGGTCGCCGCCAGTGGCGTGTCGGCCCGCCGGCGCTACCTGATGCGGGGCCTCAATTCGTCGCCGGCCTACATGTTCGGCGTCCTCGCGGCCCTGTTCATCGTCTTCAGCATCCTGTCGCCGAGCAAATTCTCGACGCAGGCCAACGTCCGCAACCTCATCGTCGACACGTCCATCTTTCTGGTGATGTCGGTCGGCATGACGTTCGTCATGGTGGCGGCCGGGTTCGACCTTTCGATCGGATCAGTCCTGGTCTTCTCCGGCATTTGCGCCGTGAAAACGATGTCGTACATCGGCGGCCAGGGTTACCGGACGGCTCTCGTGGGGCTGGTGGCGGCGGTGATCGGCGGGGTGGCATGGGGACTGTTCAACGGGTTCTGCGTGACCCGATTGCAGGTGCCTGCCCTGATCACGACGCTCGGCACGCTCGGCGCTGCCCTCGGCATCGCCAACCTGCTGACCAAGGGCAACGACATCGCGGTGTCCCAGAAGGCGATGATCCAGCTGCAGATCCATCGCCAGTTCGGCCTGCCGTGGATCGTATGGGTGTCCCTCATCGTCGTTCTCATCGGAGCCGCGGTGCTGCGCTTCACCCGCTTTGGGCGGCACACCTACGTCATCGGCTCCAACGCCGAAGCGGCCCGACGGGCCGGGATCAACGTCGATTCCCATCTCGTCAAGCTGTATGTGATCAGCGGCGCCCTCGCCGGGCTGGCGGGAATGATGTCGCTCGTCCGCTTCTCGACCACAACCATCGGGGGCCACTCCCAAGACGCCCTGACGGTCATCACGGGCGTGATCCTCGGCGGTACCAGCCTCTACGGCGGTTACGGGGTCGTCCTCGGCACCGTGATCGGCATCTTCATTCCCACGGTGCTGCAGAACGGGCTGATTGTGCAGAACGTCCAGCCCTTCTGGCAGAACGTCGCCATCGGCTTCATTTTGATCGGCGCCGTGTATATCGACCAGCTCAAGCGTCGGGCCCGGAACCGGGCCTGACCGTTTTCTCAAACCACGGTAAGGAGACCGCAAATGAGACGTAACAACAAGTGGAGCGTGGTAGCCGCGGGCGCTGCTTCGCTCGCCGTCCTGGCCGGCTGCAGTTCGGGCTCGACGAGCACCAATGCGACATCGACCACCGCGGCGCCGGGTGGCACGACGGCCAAGCTGGGCAAGATCGTGTACATCCCCGGGCTCACCGGCAACCCGTTCTACAACACGGTTTCCTGTGGCGCCAAGACCGAGGCCAGCAAACTGGGGGTCGACTTCACCTATCAAGGCGCCCCCACCTTCGGCGTCGCCGAGCAGACCAATGTCCTCAACGCGGTCGTGGCCACCAAGCCCGGCGCCATCATGATCTCGATCACCGATCCCACGGCCATGATCGGCCCGCTGACGGCGGCCAAGCAAGCCGGCATCAAGATCATCGGTATCGACGGGGATCTCAACGACAAGAGCATCATGACGACCAACATCCAGTCTGACGGTGTCCAGGGTGGCCAGCTGGCCGGTGACGCGCTGGCCAACGCGGTCGGCCAGAAGGGCTCGGTGCTAATCATCGACAACGCCACCGGTTCGGTCGTCTCCAAGGCCCGCACCGATGGCTTCCAGCAGGCCATCGCCAAGTACCCGAAGATGAAGGTCATCGGCATCCAGTACAGCGGCAACGACGTCAGTAAGGCGGCGTCCATCGTGTCCACGACCGCCACCACCAACAGCGACCTCGTCGGTGTCTTCGGCGCCGAGACCAACAACACCCAAGGCGCCCTGACCGGCGTCCGGGAAGCCGGCAAGACGAGCACCGTCAAGGTAGTGGGCTACGACACCTCCGCCCCGATCGTGGCCGCTCTCAATGACGGCTCATTGGCCGGCACCGTGGTGCAGTACCCCCGGGGTGAGGGCGCAACCGGCGTGCAGTCGGCGGTGGACGCCATGCAGGGCAAGACCGTCGCCCGCAACCAATCGGCCGATGCCATCTTCGTCACCCCCGCCACCGTCAACACCGACAAGGCCAAGCAGTACATTTACGACGTGAACTGCACCGGCTGATGTCTGGCCACCCGACCCGATCGGAGGGGCCTGTCGTCACGGGCGCCTCGTCGGCGAACGGCGGCGTGACGCGGCCCGCGTCGAAACCCTCGGCTCCGGCCGTGCCAGCTGGCACGGCCGGAGCGAAGCGCACGATGCCGGCCGATTACCGAATCGCGGTTCGCCCGGGCCACGGCAGCGACACCTCGGGCCCCAGCCGACCGGGGGCGGACGGCACACCGTCGATGCGGGGGTTCGAAGCCACCTACCGCGACATCGTCGACTACATCATCCGCATCACGCACCGCATCTGGGAGGACCAGGACGTCGGCTACATCTACGACACCTACGCGCCGGGCTGCTTCGTCTACGACGACAGCGGGCCCCATTACGGTGTCGAACGGGTCGTCGAATCGACGATCGCCGCTGTTCACGCCTTCCCTGACACCCGGTCGTGGGCGGACGACGTCATCTGGGCCGGCGACGACGAACAGGGTTTCGTGACGTCACACCGCTATGTCACGACCGGACACCATCTCGGTGCCTGGCGCTGGGGACCCGCCACGAGACGCAAGGTCGACCTTTGGGGCATTGCCAACTGCGTGGTCCGTGAGAACGAGATTTTCGAAGAATGGGTCCTTTACAACATGGTGTCCCGATTGATGCAGCTCGGTATCGATCCGGCCGGAGCCGCTCGCGAGTACGGCAACGAACTGAACCGCTCCGTTGCCGACCGCCACCAGGGCGAGGTGCAACGACTCATCGGCGGTCGGTCACCAGAGTATTTCCCCGAGTCGTCGGGCCCTGGCTTCGATGTCGAGCATTTCGTGCGAGCGCTGTGGCACAACCTGTATAACCGGCGCGACTTCAGCTCGGTCGACCGGGCCTATGCGCCTGCCGCCCGCTGGAGGGGAACATCGGACCGAGTCGGGTATGGGCCTCAGGACGTGAAGGGTATGGCGCGAGCGTTGCTGGCCACCTTCCCCGACCTCGGGATGCAGGTCGACGAGGTCTATTGGATGGGCAACGAGGCGGAAGGCTTCCGGGTATCTGTTCGCTGGACCGCCCAGGGGACGCATCGGGGTTACGCCCTATACGGTCAGCCGACCAACCGCCGGGTGCACCTGTGGGGCATCAACCAGCTGTACATCTCCCACGGCCGGATCACCGAGGATTGGAACATGTTCAACGAATTCGACGTCATGGCCCAGATCCTCAGCGACGAACCGGCTGGCTTCTTCTCCTGATCCCACGGTGAGGGTTATCTGCTGCCAGCTGGCGCCCGAGGTCGGTGAGCTCGAGCGCAACCTGGAGATGGCGTCGGCCGCCATCGACGCGGCAACCCGGGCCGGAGGTGACGTGATCGTCCTTCCCGAGCTCGTCACCAGCGGGTACTGCTTCGATTCGATCACTGAGGCCCGGTCGCTGGCCATGGGCCCCGACCACCCGGTATTCAGTCGCTGGGCGACGGGACCGGTCGTCGTCGCCGGATTCGCCGAGCTCGGCGACGATGGGGCGCTGTACAACAGTGCGGTGCTGCTCGACGGCACCGGGGTTCGGGCCGTCTATCGCAAAACCCACCTGTGGGACGCCGAGAAGCTCTATTTCAGACCTGGTCAAGACCCCCCGCCGGTCATCGACACCGCCATCGGTCGCATCGGAATGATGGTCTGCTACGACATGGAATTCCCGGAGATGACACGCTCGGTCGCGGTTCGCGGCGCCGACCTGCTTGCCGTCCCGACCAACTGGCCGTGGTCGGACCACCCCGCCGCCCTGCCGGCCGCCGAGGTGGTCATCGCCATGGCGGCGGCCCGGGTGAACCGCATGCCCATCGCCTGTTGCGACCGCCGCGGTACCGAGCGCGGCCAGCCTTGGCAGGAGGCGACGACAATCATCGGCGCCCATGGCTGGCCGCTCGCCAGCGCCGCCGAGTCGGCCATGGCCTGGGCCGATGTCGATGTGGCCGACGGCCGGGACAAGCAGATTTCGGGCCGCAACCACCTACTGGGCGATCGGAGACCGGATCTTTACTGATGCCGGGATGGGGCACGGGCCCAGGAGTGGCCTCCTCGGGGCCGCGCCGCCCCTTTTCCCACACTGCTTGGGCGCCGAGGGAGAACGATGAACGCGACCAGTCATGATGTCGCTCGCCTGGCCGGGGTGTCCCAGCCCACGGTTTCGCGCGCCCTGCGGGGTGACCCCCGGGTGGCCGAGGCGACGCGCCAGAAGGTTCTGCTGGCGGCGGCCGACCTCGGGTACGTCACCAGTGAACTCGGTCGCAGCCTGTCGACCCGGTCTACCCGACAGATCGCCATGGTCGCCGACCTCCGCAATGCTTTGTACCCGGCCCTGGTCGAGCCCCTGCACGACCGCTTCG
The DNA here is from genome assembly GCA_963791545.1 of uncultured Actinomycetota bacterium. GTDB lineage: Bacteria > Actinomycetota > Acidimicrobiia > Acidimicrobiales > Palsa-688 > JALYXV01. Next base: position 105,635 of record CAWBSR010000003.1, on the reverse strand, counting down.
CCGAGCACGGCCTGCGCATGGTGTTGCTGGCTGAGCGGGGTGACGACCAGGCCACCTACGAGCGAATGCTCGACCGGTCCGTCGACGGGGTGGTGCTGACGACGACGCTGATCGGATCGTCGCTGTCCGAGGGGCTACAGGCGCGAGGGCTACCGTTCGTGGAGTTGAACCGTCTGTCGGGTCGGCCGAACATCGACGGTGTCACCGCCGACAACCGGGGCGGGGCGGCCGCCGTTGCCCGCCTGCTGGTGGCCGAAGGGCACCGTCGGATCGGGGCCGTGTTCGGGATCAGCGAAGCCAGCACCAGCCAGGAGCGGGAGGCAGGGTTCCGGGCCGCGCTGGCCGACGCCGCCGTGGACCTGCCCAGTAGCCGGGCGACGCATGGGGGGTTCGGATATGAGGACGGTGAGCGCGGCTTCGCCACGGTCCTGGCGGGGCGGCGACCTCCGACCGCGGTGTTCTGCGTCAGCGACCAGGTGGCCGTCGGCGCCCTCAATCAGGCGCAGAGAATGGGGATCTCAGTGCCGGGCGACGTGGCAATCGTTGGCTTTGACGACAGCGCCATGGCGGCCTGGCCGTGCTTTGACCTGACGACGGCGCGCGTCGACCTGCGGGGTATGGCGGTGGCGGCGGCGGAACTGCTCGTGCGTCGGTTGGGCGGGGAGGTTGGCGAGTCCACCACGCTGGTTTTCCCGGCCGAACTGGTGCTGCGCGGCACCCACGGGCGGACTGCCTGAGCCATCCGAGCCACTTGACCACCGGGTCTGCATACGTATACATTAGGTTCTCATGATCACCACTGTGAAGCAGGCCCAGTCCGCCGAGACGCTCACCAGCGGCCGTCACGAGGTCGCCTCGGTCGTCCTCGGGGTATTGGACGACATTCGCATTCGCGGTGACGAGGCGGTGCGCCAGTACTCGGAGAAGTTCGACAACTGGAGCCCGGAATCGTTTCTCCTGTCCGCCCCGCAGATCGCCGGCATCGTGGCCGGCGTGCCCCAACAGGTGATCCAGGACATCGAGTTCGTCCAGGCCCAGGTGCGACATTTCGCGCAAGCCCAGCGGGCGTCGTTGACGGACTTCGAGGTGGAGACTCTTCCCGGCGTCCATTTGGGCCAGAAGAATGTCCCGATCTCGGCGGTCGGCGCCTATGTACCGGGCGGCCGCTACCCGTTGACGGCCTCGGCCCACATGACGATTGTCACCGCCAAGGTCGCCGGCGTCCCCCGGGTGGCGGCCTGCACGCCGCCCATTCGCGGACAGATCCCGGCCGCCACCATCGCCGCCATGTCGATGGCGGGCGCCGACGAGATCTACCTGCTCGGGGGAGTCCAGGCGATCGCGGCGTTGGCCATCGGGACCGAGACCATCGGACGGGTCGACCTCATCGCGGGGCCGGGTAACGCCTACGTCGCCGAGGCCAAACGCCAGTTGTTCGGTGAGGTCGGCATTGACCTGTTTGCAGGGCCGACCGAGATCTTGGTCATCGCCGATGAACAGGCGGACCCGTTCGTGGTGGCCGTTGACCTCCTCAGTCAGGCGGAGCACGGGCCCGACTCGCCGGCGGTTCTCATCACGACCAGCCCGTCGCTGGCCCGACAGGCGATTGCCCATATTGAGGAGATCCTGATCGACATGCCAACCCGCGACTATGCCGCTCCGGCGTGGCGGGATCACGGCCAGGTGCTGGTGGTGGAGACGATCGACGAGGCGTTTGCGGTCGCCGACTCCTTTGCCTTCGAGCACGTCGAGGTGCTGACCGCCGACCCCCGCCGGGCGCTGGACAGCATGCAGAACTACGGCGCCCTGTTCCTCGGCGAGGGGACCTGCGTGTCCTACGGCGACAAGGTGATCGGCACCAACCACGTTCTGCCCACTCGCGGCGGTGCCCGCTTCACGGGCGGCCTGTGGGTCGGGAAGTATCTCAAGACGGTGACCTACCAGCAGGTCACGGAACCGGCCTCGAGTGCGATGCTCGGTGAGCTGTGCGGCCGGGCCGCCCGGGTGGAACTGTTCGAAGGCCACGCCAGATCCGGCGACGTGCGGGCCGCCAAGTACGCCGGGGCACCGTTGCCGTGGAGTGACCACGTCTTCGCGGGCACCGGTGGATGATGCCGGCTGCCTGACCGCGCCGGTGGAGCACGGCGGCGCCACGATGCGCACCGCACTCGTCACCGGCGCCGGTAACGGGCTCGGCCGGGCCATTTCCCTGTCGCTGGCGGGCGCCGGCTACCGCGTCGTGCTGGCGGGGCGCCGGAGCGAATCGCTGCAGGCGACCGCCAGCCTGATCGGAGCCAACTGCCGACTCGGCCTGGTCGACATCGCCGACGCCGATTCGGTGGCGGCTTTGGCCGCCGAGATGGCCGACGAATCGGTATCTGTGCTGGTCAACAACGCGGGGGTGGCGGGGCCGGTAAAGCCGCTGGTCGAGATCGAAGCCGACGAATGGGATGAGGTCTTCGCCGTCAACGTGCGCGGGATGTTCCTGATGTGCAAGGCCTTTCTGCCACCGATGATGGCGCGCCGCCACGGAGACGTCATCAACCTGGCATCGGTCACCGGCAAGCGCCCCCTGGCGATGCGAACCCCTTATGCCGCCTCGAAACTCGCCGTCATCGGTCTCACCGTCACCCTCGGGGCCGAGGTCGGCCCCTTCGGGGTCCGGGTCAACAGCCTCTCTCCTGGTCCCGTACGCGGGGACCGCATGGCTAGGAACTTCCGGCTCGAATCCGAGCGGCTGGGAATCAGCGAGCAGGAGGCCGAGCAGGCATTCGCCTCCCGGGCCACCCTGGGCCGCCTGGTCGAGGAACCCGAGGTCGGCACCGCCGTGGTGGCAATGCTGCAGATGACCGGGCTCCACTGCGCCGACATCGACCTGTCGGCGGGGATGGTCGCCCGCTAGCGCGATGTCGACCGATCAGGCGCCCCGGGAGCCGTTGGTATTGCTGAGCGGCATGCTCGGTGACGCCACCCTCTGGGACGGCCTGGCGGAGCGCCTGGCCGACGTCATGACGCCGTGGCCGGTTCGCATCGACGGGGACGACTCGGTGCCGGCGATGGCCGCCCGCGCGCTGGCCGGGGCGCCGCCTCGATTCGCCCTCGCTGGTCATTCCCTCGGCGCCATTGTCGCCCTCGAGATCATGCGCCAGGCTCCCGCCCGGGTCACCCGGCTGATGCTCGTCAATGCCAGTGCCCGGCCCCCCGCCGCCGCCCAACAGGAGGCCTGGGCCGGCTGGCGCCGACGGACCCTCGACGGCGAATTCGAGCAGGTCGCGGCGGAACTGTCGCTCGCCACCCTCGCGGCCACGCGACGCCACGACCACCAACTCGCCGGAGCCAATGCTGCCATGTCGGTGACCGTCGGCCCCGAGGGTTTCCTGCGCCAGCTGTCGGCCCAGAGCGCTCGTCCCGATAGCCGGGCCTGCCTCGCCACGATCTCGGTTCCGGTGCTGGTCGTGTCCGGTGAGCTGGACGAGGTCTGCCCGCCGGCGCTGCAACGCGAGATCGTGGAGCTGTGCCCGGCTGCCGAACTGGCAGTCGTCGACGGCGGGGGTCACATGGTGCCGTTGGAGTGCCCAGACGTCCTGGCCCGGTGGGCGCGGGCCTGGCTGGCACGCCGGTAGCCGTCGGGTTACCGCTCACGCCCGGGGGGCTGGGCCCCGCGGGCGATGGCGATACGTTCGGCGGCGGCCTGGCGCATGACGCCGACATCGTTGCCCGGCGTGACCAGGTGATAGCCGAGCTCGGTCATCTGGTGGGCGACGTGAGGATCGGAGCAGAAGATCCCCGCCCACCGGCCGGCCGCGCGCGCCGCGGTGGCGACCGTGGTGATCGCCTCGGTGACCCGGGGCGGCAGCGGGTTCTGGTTCGGCGTCTCCCCGAGCGACAGCGCCAGGTCGTTGGGGCCGACGTACACCCCGTCGAGACCCGGGGTGGCGACGATGGCGTCCAGGTTGCGCAGCGCCGCCGCCGATTCGACCATGGCCCAGGTGAGGATCGTGCGATCGGCGTGATCCATATAGTCAGGGCCGCCGTACAACAGCCCTCGCCCTGGCCCGAAGCTCCGCTCCCCGGCCGGAGGGTAGCGGCAGGCCTGCACAAAGGCGGCCGCCTCTTCAGCCGTGTCGACCGCCGGGCAGACGATGCCGTAGGCGCCGGCGTCGAGCAACTTGCCGATCGTCGCCCCGTCGTGGGATGGGCAGCGGGCCAGCGGGACGGCGGGACCGGCACTGACCGCCTGCAGGAGTCCGATGGCACCGTCGAGCCCGAACATGCCGTGCTGCAGATCCACGGTCACCGCGTCATAGCCGCAGTAGGACAGGACCTCGGCCAGATAGGGGCTGTCGATCGACAGCCAAGCCGTGACCGCCGGCGTGCCCGATGCCAAGATATCGCTGAGCCGATTCATCCGCACCTGGGTCTCCGTTCGTCGGGTTGCGAGCATGTCATCAGTTGACAAGTGCGATCTGCCTGGGCAGGATACATACGTATTCAGAAGTGCCGCTATCGAGAAAGTTGGCTCGCGCAATGCCTGCCGAAGTTGTCGTAACCGCCGAGGAGCTGAACTACCGGACGATCCTCCGCCGAGATCTGAAGGAGGACCGGGCCGCCTTCCTGGACACCAAGATCCCCGGTTCGGAGGGAAAGATCAACTACCCGCTCATCGGCGCCGGGGTCTCCGAAAATCCCGATCAGGTCATCCCGGTCACCGAGCCGCACGGCTTCAATCTCGGCGGGGCGGTCATGCCGGCCGGCGTGGTGAACAACCTGCATCTTCACTTCACCGCCGAGGTATTCGTGTGTTTCGCGGGGGATTGGCAGTTCCGGTGGGGAGTGGACGGAACCGACGGCGACGTCATGGTCGGTGACGGCGACGTCATCTCCATTCCCACCTGGGTGTTCCGGGGTTTCACCAGCCAGACCGATGACGCCTGGCTCTACACCGCGTTGGGCCGCGACGACAGCGGGGGGCTCCTCTGGGCGCCTTCGGTCATCGAGAAGGCGGCACGCTCCGGCAGGCACCTGTCGGTCAAGAACGAGATCATCGAGACCGCCCCCGGCGAAGTGCCCGAAGGTGTCGAACTGATCAAGCCTCTGAACGCCGATCAGCTGGCCACGCTGCGGAAGGTCAATGTCGATGAGATGCGCCAGCGCCTGGCCCGTCCCCAGGACCTCATCTGGCACGACGAGCCCTTTCTCGACTCGACGCTGAGGGGCGGCGGGGCCCAGCTGGCCCTGGTGGTCGGATATGGGCTCACCGAGAACCGGTCGCAGCGCCCGTTGTTGTCGGACCCCCACGGGCTGTCGCTCGCCTGGCTGCGGGCGCAGCCGGGTCAGGGAGTGGGCCGGCATCGCATCCGGTCGTCCCAGGTATTGATCGTCAAGAACGGACGCCTGAAGGTCACCCTCAACCGCCAGAGCCCGGTGTCGGTCGTGCTCGGTGCCTACGACACCCTGTCGATTCCTCCCGCCGCCTGGCGCACCTTGGCCTGCGTCGGTGACGAGCCGGTGCAGGTGGTGGTGCTCACCGAAGGCGACGGCCGTGTTTTCCTGGAGTGGGATCCGGCAGTGGTGGCCGAGGCCCGGGCCCGGGACATCACCCATGATCCCAATGGATACCTCGCCCCGGCCAGCCTGCTGAACCGCTGACGACGGGATAAGGACTTCTCCACCGCCACTGGTTCCAGAAAATTCTTCTGAATCCGGTTTGGGTCCGGGACGGCTGGGTAGAGGTGAGAGGACCGTATGGGGCTGCCCCCCTCAGCGGTTCAACTTGGCGAGATGGCCCCCTTGTCCCCGCCCCTTCGACGGGGGGCCACCGCCGAGCCTTCGTCCGAGTCACGGTGGCGAGCCCGGTAGACGGCTTCGCCTTCGACTTTCATCGGCGCCATTAACACCGGAGCCTGCCGGAGGCGGCTCCAGCGGCTCCAGCATTGCTCCGCCGGGCTCGAGGATCGGGGCGAGCGAGGTGGTGGGCCCGTCCTCGCCCAGGACGCGAAGGGTGCTCGATCGGAAGGCGGCCGTGGCGGCCAGCACCGCGAGCAGGATGACTGCGAACAACGTTGTCGTGACCGGGAGCCCGATTCGATCGGCGATCGGACCTTGCAGCAGCGCACCGATGGGGTACACGACGCCAAGGGCAACCAGGTACAGGCTCAGGATCCGGCCCCGGTATTCGTCGGGCGCCCGCAGCTGAACGACGGTCTGCAATCCGGAGAGTATTCCGATGTAGATCGCCCCGACCACGGTGAGCGCGAGCGCGCCAAGTACCAGCGAGGGGGCGAACGCGTAAGCGACCAGGGCCACCGCCAGCGCCACCAGCTGCCCGACCAGGACGCGACCGCGGCCGAACGCGGCCGCCAGCGGTGAGATCGCCAGGGCGCCGACCACCGCCCCCACCCCCTGGGCCGTCGTCAGCACCGCGGTCGCCGAGGCGACCGCGGACTTGGATCCGTCCGACAGCGAGCGGGCGACGGCAGGCACCAGCGCGATGAACGGCGACGCCAGCAGGGCCACCACCGCGATCAGCCCGATCGCAGCCCGGCAACCGGGCTCGGCGAGCGCCGCCCGAGCGCCGCTGCGGACCGTCGCCCACAGCCCGTCGGTGGCTGCGCCCAATGGAGGTGCCAGGCGAATGAAGACGAGGGCGATCACCACCGCCAGAAACGAGACGGCGTTGACGATGAAGGCGGTGCCGTAACCGAACTTGGCCACCGTGACTCCGGCCGCGACGGGACCGATGACGCGGCCCATGTTGAACTGAGCCGAGTTCAACGAGGCCGCCGACAAGAACTCCGATCGGGGGACCAGGTCGGGAAGGATCGCCGATTGGAACGGCAGCACGAGGGCCGTCACGCAGCCCTGAACGGTGACCACCAGGGTGAGCAGGGCCGGTCCCGTGTCGCCGGCGTACACCAGGGCCGCCAGGGCCAGGGCCAACGCCGTCTGGATGAGGTTGCCCAAGATCAACCAGCGCTTCCGATTGACCCGGTCGGCCAGCGCCCCCCCGACTGGGGAGAGCAACCCGATCGGGAGGAAGGCCCCCGCCGCCACCAGCACCGTCCAGGTGGCCCGGCCCGTATCGGCGGTCACCAGCGCACCGACGGCGACGGTCTGCATCCAGGAGCCCACGTTCGACACCAGGCTGCCCGACCACAGCAGGGTGAAGTTGCGGCGCCGCAGTGGGGCGAGGGGCGAAGCCGCGGTCGACGTCATCGGCTGAAGCTACGACAAGCGGCATCCTTTTCGGACAAGCGGGGACGCAGCCGGGAGAAGCCCACCGGGCCCGGCTGGCGCCCGCCGGGCCCCGGGTATACTGATCGTAATACGATATGAATGGAGCTGTGGGCCCGCCGATAGGTCGGGATACGATCTGACCGGCATGCGACATCCCCGGCTCGCCATGGAGCTGTTCACCGCTCCTCGACGGCGGCTGCTGGCGATGGTGCTCCTGGTTGGCGTGGTCGGGGGGTTGATCGGGGCCGCCTTCATCGGCTCGCTGCACCTGTTGCAGCGGGTGCTGTGGCCGACCGAGTGGGCCACCTTGCCCCACCTGTTCGTCCTGACCGGCGTCGGCGTGCTGGTGGCGGTGTTGGTCCGCACCCTGGGCAACCCCGGCGATGTGGAGCTGCTGGTCAACAACATCCATGTCATGGGCGGTCCCGATGACATCAACGACCTGAGATCGTTGATCCCGGTAGCGCTGCTGTGCATCGCCGCAGGGGGCGGCATGGGCCCCGAGGCCCCCATGGTCCAGACGACCGGTTCGTTCGGGGCGTGGCTGGCGGCCCGGTGGCGGCTGCCACGCGACGACATGAGGATCCTCACCATCACCGGCATGGCGGCGGGCTTCACCGTTCTGTTCGGGGCGCCGCTCGGCTCCGCCATCTTCGCCCTGGAGATCTTGCACCGGCGGGGGCTGGAGTATTACGAGGCCTTGCTGCCGGCGGTGCTCGGCTCGCTGTCGGGCTATGCCGTGTACGTCCTCGTCACCAGCGTCGGCCTGGCACCGGTCTGGCATTTCCCGCCCGTGGCCCCCCTTCGGGCCATCGACCTGTTGTGGGCGGTGGCGGCCGGCGCCGCCGGCGCCGCCGTCAGTGTCGTGTTCACCTACCTGGCCACCGGATTGCTATGGATGTTCCGTCACCTCCACCCCATGGTGCGCCCGGTGCTGGGCGGCGCCGCGCTCGGGGCGCTGGCGTTCTGGTCGCCCTACGCCCTGACCTTCGGGGAAGCGCAAGTCAATCCGCTGCTGGCCCGCAAGGCCCTGTTCACGGTGCTGGTCGTGGCGGCGCTCGCCAAGTTGTGCGGAACCGCGGTCACGCTGTCGTCGGGCTGGCGGGGTGGATTCATCATCCCCATGTTCTTCATCGGCGTGGCGCTGGGGCGACTGGCCCACCTGCTCGTCCCGTCGACCAACGAGGTGGTGATGATGGCCGCCTTCATGGCCGCCATCAATGTGGGGGTGACCAAAACGCCGCTCGGATCCACCCTCGTCGTCACCCAGATGGCGGGCCTGCAGCTGTTGCCGACCACCCTGATCGCATCGGTCATCTCCCTGTTGCTCACCAGCCAGGTCAGCCTCATCCACACCCAACGGGACCGCCAAGGGGTGTTCTCGGGGGCCCCGGAAGAGCCTCCCGGACCGGGCCCGGGACCACCGGAACCGGTGTCCCGAGGTGGTAGCGATGGGGGCGCCGGGGGCGAGGTGGCGAGCGGGACCGAGCCCGGCAGCCCCGCCCCGCCAGGGCCGAAGCCGAACGAGATTGGGGGTCCCAGCCGTGACCACAAGAACCGGCGCCCGCTCCCGTAGCCACGCCCAAACGGACCCGGTGACGATGGCCGATTACCGGGCCCTCGCGGCGTTCCGCCGCTCCCTTCGCACCTTCCTCCATTTCTCCGAGGAAGCGGCCCGGGCCGAGGGGCTCACTCCCGCCCAACACCAACTGCTCCTGGCCGTGAAGGGAGCCGATTCACCGGGGCCGCCCAGCATCGGAGACGTCGCCGAGGCGCTGAAGCTGCGGCACCATTCCGCGGTCGAGTTAGTCGACCGGGCGGTGACCGCGGGACTCTTGAGCCGCCAGGCGGATCCCCAGGATGGTCGCTGCCAGCGGCTGATGCTGACTCCTCGAGGCGAGAAGAAGCTGGCCAACCTGGCGGCGCTGCACGTCGAGGAGCTGCGACGGTTCCGGGACGAAACGGTGATGCAAGTCAGCATCCTCGAGTCCCGCTCCTGAAGGCGCCGGCCGGACGGGGGCAACCAAACCCGGGGAGCGAGACCGCGATGCTGTCACCGCCGACACGGCTGCGATCGGCTCCCAAATGGCGGCGGTTTCGGGAACACCGGGGACGAATACCGCGGGCAAGGAGCATCCCCCTTCAAGAGTCGACCATTTGCTGATTGGGGTCATTTCGCGCCGCTCATGACGCCATGAAGTCCTCCGACTATCTGAAAATAGTTCTTCCTCTGCTTTGCGCCGTCTAAGGCGGCCTAAGACCTTCCCGACCGGTCCCGCCGCCAATACCGATTCCTTACGATGCGCGCCGCCTCCTTAGGCGCCCACCATGGTGCTACCACCGAGGTCCCAGCCAAGGAGCACCACCATGTTGACGTCGTTCTCCCCCTATGTCGAGGCAGAGCTCGCCTACCGTCGTGAGCGGATCATCGCCACATTTCGCCGTGGAGAACGCCACCACGCCGGCCATGTCTCCCGGGCCCTTCCCCCCTGGCGAATCCGCCATGACGGCGAATGAGTCCTGACTCCTGGTCGGCGGCGGCAGCCACCCGCCGGGTCCTCTGAAGTGGCCCCCCCGGACAACGAGCCCGGCCCGGGCGGCCCGGCTCGCGATAATGGCCGGCGTGGCACCTGGGACTACTTCGAGCGCCCTCATCGGGCGGGCGTGGGAGAGTAGCCGCCTCGCTGATCTGATCGGCCTCAGCGGAGGGCCCACCGGCCACGTCCTGGTCGGCGGGGATGCCGGTGTGGGTAAGAGCCGCCTGATCGCGGAGCTGGCGGGCACGGCGCGGGCGGCGGGCTGGCGGGTACTAGTCGGCCACTGCCTCGACTTCGGCGACAGCGCCCTGCCGTACCTGCCCTTCAGCGAAGCCTTCGGCCGCCTGGCCGACGATGAGGCGGCGACGGCGCGCTCGTTGCTCGAGACCAGCCCCGCCATCAGTCGCCTCCTGCCGGCCCGCCGGTTGCTGGCCGATGCCGGCGAGCCGATGGAGGCCACCGGCCGCGAGTCGCTGTTCCATGCCGTCTATGGCGCCCTCACCGAGCTGGGGCGCCAGATGCCGCTGCTGCTGGTTGTCGAGGACGTGCACTGGGCCGATGTGTCCACGCGCGAGCTGCTCTCCTTCTTGTTCACGCGCCAGTTCGCGACGCCGGTGGCGGTCGTCACGTCCTATCGGGTCGACGACTTGCACCGGCGCCACCCGCTGCGAGCCGCGCTGGGCGAGTGGGGCCGCCTTCCCGGCGTCACCCGGTTGGATGTGGGGCCTTTGAACGAAACCGACATGCGGCTGCTGGTGCAGGCCCTCCATCCGGACCCGCTGCCCGAGCAGGAGGTGCAGAACATCGTGCGCCGAGCCGAGGGCAATCCGTTTTTCATCGAGGAGCTGGTCGCGGCCGCCGGCGCGGGCGGCGGTCCCCTGCCCACCGAGCTTGCCGATCTCCTTCTGGTGCGACTCGACCAGCTCGACGACGAAAGTCGCCTGGCGGTGCGCGCCGTTTCCGTGCTGGGCCGCCGGGCGCCCCACGACCTGCTGGCCAAGGGGCTGGACATCGACCCGTCGGTTCTCGACCCCGCCCTGCGGCGCGCCGTCGAGGCCAATGTGCTGGTCGCGGTGGGTTCCGACGGTTACGCCTTCCGCCACGCCTTGCTGGCGGAGACTGTCTACCACGATCTCCTCCCCGGGGAGCGAGCCCGGCTGCATGCCGCGTTCGCCCAGGTGCTTGCCTCGCGAACCGCGGAGGGTACTGCAGCGGAACTGGCCCGCCACGCGCTGGAGGCCCACGACCTGGTCACCGCCACGATCGCCAGCATCCACGCCGGCGACGAGGCGATGGCGGTCGGGGGACCCGACGAGGCGGCCAGCCACTACGGAACCGCGCTCGAGCTCCTGGCCGACCCGGGGGTGGCCCGAGCCGTCGGCGCCGAGGCAGGCGGCGCCGATACTGGCGTGGCGGGCGGCGGCGCCGACAAGGGCGGCGTCGATTTGATCGGCCTGGTGGTGCGGGCCAGCGCCGCCGCCGCGGCCGCCGGCCACCTGTTCCGGGCCATCGCCTTGGCCCAGCACCAGTTGGGGGTCCTACCGGAAAGCGCCCCGAGCCGGGACCGGGCCCGGCTGCTGTACTCCGTGGCCAGCAATGCCTTGCTCACCGACAGCCGGCTCGACGTCCTGGCGCTGACCACCGAGGCGATGCACCTGGTGAGCGACGAACCAGCCGGGCGGCTCCGGGCCGAGGTCCTGGCCATCCACGCCCGAGCCAACGCCGACCGCACCCGCGATGAAGATGCCGCTCGCTGGGCCAGCGAGGCCCTGAGCATGGCCCGGGAACTCCACCTGCCCGACCTGGCCGCCGATGCCGCCACCACCCTGGCCCGCCTCGACGAGCGAGCCGGGAATCCGATCGCGTCCGAGGAGGCCTTCATCGAGGCGATCGCGGTGGCCCGATCGGCGGGCGAGGCGACCGCCGAGCTGCGGGGCCTGGTCAACCTCGGGTCGCTCTACTACGAGCAGGGCCGGCTGGCGCAGGCGTTGGACCTGTATCGGGAAACCTGGAAGCGGGCCCGGGAGGTGCGCCTCTCCTGGGGGCCCTATGGGCTCGACGCCCGGGCCCGCACCGCCATCGCAGCCCATGTCATCGGCGACTGGAAGCTGGCCGCCGACTCCATCGACTTCAGCGGTGAGTCACCACCGGAAATGGGGGAGGCGATGTTGAGCGCCATCGCCTTGGAGCTGGCGGCGGGCCGCGGCCATCTCGCCGTCCTCGGCCTGTTGCCCCGGATACGGCCGTGGTGGCCCCGCGACGGCCTGATCGCGATCATCAGCGGCGCCGGGGCGATCGACCTGTTCGGCCAGCAGGGCGACCTGGAAGCGGCGCGGTCGCTGCACGACGACGTGGTCACCACCGTCGCCGAGCTCTGGCAGCGGCCCGAGTTCCAAGCCCGCATCCGCCTCGGGGCCCTGCTGCTCGGGCAATACGCCTCGGCGGCGGGTCGCGCCAGCCTGGCGGAGCGGGAGGACCTGTGCCGGCGGGGCGACCAGCTGGCCGAGTCGGCGGCCGAGGTGGCCGTGCGGGGGCTGACGCCGGGCCGTCGCCATGGCCCCGAGAGCCGAGCCTGGTTGGCCCGGGTGCGGGCCGAGCAAGCCCGGCTGCACTGGCTGGCCGGCATCGCCCCCCCGTCGGAGGACGCCCTCGTCACGGCCTGGCACGACGCCACCGGGGCGTTCGAGCGGTTTGGCCACGCCTACGAAGCGGCGCGCTCGCGCACCCGGCTGGCCGCGGTGTTGCTGGCGGGGGGCCGCAGCACCGAGGCGTCCGAGGAGATCACCCGCGCCGGCGCGGTGGCCGAGCGCCTGGAGGCGGAGCCGTTGCTCGCCGAGCTACGCGCGCTCACCGGCGGGGAGAAGGCAACGGGGGGAAAAGGTCAGCCGGTGGCCTCCCGGCTCGACGAGCCGCTCACGGCGCGCGAGAAGGAGGTGCTCGTCCTGGTGGCGGAGGGGCGCAGCAACCGGGAGATCGCCCTGCAGTTGTTCATCAGCGCCAAAACCGTCAGCGTCCATGTCTCCAACATCCTGGCCAAGCTGGGCGCCGGCGGGCGTACCGAAGCGGCTGCCATCGCCCACCGGCGGGGCCTGCTCCCGAGCCCGGGCGGGGCCTAGCGGCGGCCGCCTCTCGTTGTTGGCCGGCCCGGCGCCCGTGGTGGGGGCGGGCGGCTCTCGTTGTTGGGCCGGGACCGGCTCCGGTACCGTCTCCCGATGCCGTCCGCCTTCGCCATGCGCCGAGCCACCCGCGGGACCCCGCGGCGGTGAGCTTTCCGGGTCGGATCCTCGTCATCGGGCTGGGCAGCGTCTCTCGCTGCACGCTGCCCCTGATGTTCGCCCACGTCGACGCGGCGCCGTCGCAGTACACGGTGATGGACTTCGGCGCCGTCGCCCACGACGCCCGCTGGGTCCAGGAGCACGGCGCCACCTTCGTGTCCGATCGCGTGACCGAGGACCACTACGGCGCCCTCCTCGGCACCTACGTCGGTCCCGGGGACGTGATCGTGGACCTGGCCTGGAACATCGGTACCGTCGACATCCTCCAATGGTGCCGGGCCCACGGGGTCCGCTACGTCAATGCGTCACTCGAGGTGTGGGACCCCTACGCCGGGATGGGCTCGGAACCACCCCCCGAGCGGACCCTCTACGCCCGTCACATGGCCCTGCGCGATGTGATCGCCAAGTGGGGCGACAACCGCGGCCCCACCGCTGTCCTCGACCACGGCGCCAACCCGGGCCTGGTGTCGCATTTCACCAAAGCGGCCCTGGCCGACATCGCCGACCGGTGGCTGGCGGAAGGTGGCACCGGCTCCGAGCTTGAACTGGTGAGTGCCGCTCGGTCCGGCAACGCCTGGAACGAGCTGTCCCGGGCCCTCGGCGTCAAGGTCATCCACGTCTCCGAACGCGACACCCAGATCAGCTCGCAGCCCAAGCGGGAGAACGAGTTCGTCAACACCTGGTCGGTCGAGGGCTTCTACGAAGAGGGCATCGCCCCCGCCGAGATGGGCTGGGGCACCCACGAGAGGACTCTGCCCCGGGGGGCGTACGGCCATGACCGGGGTCCCCGACACCAGATCTGCCTCGCCCACCCGGGGTGCCGGACCTGGGTCCGCTCGTGGGTGCCATGCGGCGAGATTGTCGGCATGGTGATCCGCCACGGCGAGGCGTTCTCGATCTCCGAAGCCCTCACGGTGACCGAGGGCGGCCTCGCCGTGTACCGCCCCACCGTCCATTACGCCTACTGCCCGACCGACGCCGCCATCGCCAGCATGCACGAACTGCACATGCGACGCGACGTGCTCCAGCCCCAACAGCGGATCATGAACGACGACATCACCGGCGGCCGCGACGAGCTGGGCTGCCTGCTCATGGGCCATCGGTACACCAGCTGGTGGATCGGGTCGCTCCTCGACATCGATGAGGCCCGCCGCCTGGTGCCCCATCAGAACGCCACCACCCTGCAGGTCGCGGCCGCGGTGGTGGGCGCGGTCCAATGGCTGCTCGAAAACCCCTCGGAAGGGGTCTGCCTCCCCGACGACCTACCCCACGAGCAGATCCTGGCCACCGCCCTGCGGTACCTGGGCCCCTTCGTCTCCCGGCCGGTCGACTGGACGCCGCTGCAGCGTTGGTCCGATCCCTTCGCGGGGTACGGGCGGCGCCCGCCGGCGCCCGACGATGTCTGGCAGTTCTCGACCTTCCTGGTGGAGGGCCCGTAACTGCCTGAACAAAGGCGCCAAAGTTCTTCGCCGGCACAACTTGGGAACTCTTGTTCGTGTGCCGGCGCCGGGCCCGCCCAGTCCAGCGCGGCCCTGGCCCGGCCCGCCCCAACCGGGCCCTCGCCTAGGACAGGTCGCTCGCCGGCAGGCAGTACGCCGGCATGGGCACGAACCCGTTGAACCCGTCGGTGCAGTAGGCCTTGGTGTACGCCCCGGCACTCTGGAACAGGACCCGGTCGCCGGCCTCCAAGTCGAGCGGCAGCTCGTAGCGATGGTGTTGGAACATGACGTCGAGGCTGTCGCAGGTCGGCCCGGCCAGCACCACCGGCTCCGTCGGCCCGTCCCCCGACGGGGCCCGCCCGCCGCCCGGCACCGTGGTGAGGCGGTACTTGATCGACTCGCCCAGTGTCTCCGCGAGGCCGCCGAAGACGCCGGTGTCCAGGTACACCCATCGATCCACGCTCCCGTAGGCTTTCCGGGCCACCAGCACCACCTCGGTGACCAGCACCCCGGCATCGGCCACGACGTAGCGGCCCGGCTCCACGACCAGCGCCGGCGGCCGATCACCGAAATGGCGGCTGACACCGGCCCGGATGGCGTCGGCGTAGGCATCGATCGGAGGGATGTGGTCGAGGTAATGGGCGGGAAAACCGCCGCCCAGGTTCAGCAGCCGCAACGGGGCGATTTCAGCCTCGACGGCGCTGAACACCGCCGCCGCCCGGGCAATGTCGGCATCCCATTGACCCGGGTCGCGCTGCTGGGAACCGACGTGAAAGCTGACGCCGCAGGGGTCGAGTCCCAGGCGGGCCGCCAAAATGAGCAGGTCGGCGGCCATGTCGGGGGCACAGCCGAACTTGCCGCTGAGCGGCCAGTCGGCGCCGCTACCCGAGGTCAGGAGGCGGCAGAACACCGCTGCGCCCGGGGCGGCCGCCGCTAGCTTCTCGAGTTCCATGAGCGAGTCGAAGGCGAACAACCGAACTCCCAACCGGTGGGCATAGGCGATGTCGGCCGCCTTCTTGATGGTGTTGCCGTAGGAGATCGCGTCCGGCCTCACCCCGCAGCCGAGACAGAGGTCGATCTCGGCCGGGCTGGCCACGTCGAAGCGGGCCCCCAACCTGGCCAGCACCGTGATGATCTCTGGCTCGGGGTTGGCCTTGACGGCGTAGTACACCGACGCCTCGGGAAGGGCTCCCGCCAGGGCCCGGTACTTCTCGGCCACCACATCGAGCGCTACGATCAGGCAGGGTGTCTCGGGCTGCTGGGAGGCCATGAACCGCTCGATCTGCGGGTGCGTCGCCAACGCCGACCCCGCGGGGGTGTCCGTATCCGTGTCTGTGTCGTGCATCCTTCCCCCCCGTCGCGATGAGCGGACCATGATAGGAAAGAAACGCCGGGTCGATGCCGTCGCGGCGACGACAGATCTCTAAGTCGCGAGTGGCCTCAGCCGACTTCGACCCGTATCCCTGACACCAGGCGGCGGAGGGCGGCGTCAACGACGCCTGTGTCGGCATGGCGCACCACCAGGTAGCCACCGGGGCCGCCTGACGCCGGCATCAACTGCCCTACTTGAGGCAACCCCACCTCGACGATCAGGTCGCCCATCTCGGCGCGGGCCTCCTTCCATCCCGGCAGCCCACGCACCCAGTCGCCCGTCCCCTGCCGGGGTACGAATGCCACTCCTGCCGCCGAGAGCCGAGGAATGGGGGCGAACGGACCCTGCAGAACGGCGTTGGCCCAGGCCCGGTACATGTCGGCCCCATAGGCGTGGCTCATCACGGCCATGATCTCCGCCGCGGGCGGCTGGGCCGACAGATCGGCTAACACGGGGCGCCCGTCCGGCAGTCGAAACCACATGATGTGGGCCAGGCCCGCCGGCACGCCGATCGCCTTCAAGGCGGCCACCCCCAGCCGCCGCACCGCTCCGTCGCCCGGGTCGTCGTCTTCGCGGGGCAACGTGACGGTGTAGCCCGCCGGGAACGTGTGGTCGGCCCGGGTGGCGGCTGACCACGCGGGCACGCCCTCGGCGGTGATCATCGCCATGGTGCAGGCGACAGCCCCGTCGGGAGGCGGGCCGGTTATCACTGGTAGCCCGGCGCCCCGGAGCCGCTCGAGCATCCGCGCCTTGTCGGAGAATCGGCGGGCCGCGTCCGCGCCCGGACCTGCCAGGCCCCGGGCGTCGCCCAGTTCGGCCAGGGCGACCTGCAGTTGCTCGTTGGTGCTGAGCAACACATCAGGTGCCCCCACCTCGTCACCGACGCGGGTGAGGGCGTCGTCGATCTGATTGGGGTCGGCGCTGTCGGCCACCTGCCACCAGCCGGCCAGGCGGTCCCGCAACCGTTCGGGTAGCCGGCTGGTCGGGTCCTCGGTGATGAGTCCGATGCGGGTGTCCGGCTGGTTCACGAGGGCCCAGATGAAAGCGAAGCTGGCCGCGTCGAGCCGGGGGGCGACGTAGACGGCGGTGACCTCGGCGCCCTCGCCCACCCGACGCCGCGACCGCAGGGCGGGGTGCACGGGACGCAGCGGGGGAAGCGGCGCCGAGCGGATCGCCCCATTGCGTAAAAACAGCCGCCGCCAATCCGACGGATCAAGGGGGAGAAGCGAGTGGCGCCTCCGGCGCGAGGAGTCGACCGAGACGACGGGCAGAGCGGCATCGGTGCCCGTGGCGCCGGTGGCGGCCGCGATCTGGGCGATGCGTTCCGCCCCGAAGTTGATCGGCACCGCCTCGGTGTACTCCTTCGCGCTCACCTCGAGCCAAGCCATGGTGTCGTCTTTGATGCCGTCGGCGAGGTCCCGCAGCGCCACCTCGGGCACCACCCCTTCGTTTCTCGCCTCCCAGTACCGCAGGACCCGAAAACTGTGACCGACCATTCCGGTGACCGCACCGCCGCTGGTCAAGAAATGGCCATTTCCGAATGAGTCGCCCGCCACCACCCCGTTGGCGGCGAGCTGGGCATCGTCACCGACCCGCTCGACCAGGCTGAACATCTTGGGCCCGTAGACCATCTCGATCTTCCGGAGATCGTCCTTGGATAGCTCCAGGATCTCGCCCGCTTGTTCGAGGTAGAAGTCGTAGAGGACGTGTTGGTAGGCGGCGAAGTATTCCGGGGAGTCGGGGTCTGTCCCCTCGGCCACCAGACCCTCCTCGATGGGGTCGAGGGTCTTGAAGTCGGGAACCTGGACCAGGACCCACCCCACCTCGGGGTCCGCCTCATGGCCCACGGCAATCTGACGGGCCCAGTACTCGGTTCCCCCGCCGTCGAAGGCGGACGAGATGCGCCGGCGCAACCGGCCGCCGACCAGGATTCCGATGAGGCCCGCCAGGAAATCGGCCTGGGCCACGACCGGCCCCCGTCCATCGTGATGATCGACCTCGACGTCATGTTGGCGGAAGCCCAGCCGATGGGCATCGACGCTGTGGAAGCCCTCGGCGATCATGAACAGTTCCGGCACGCCAATGTCGATGACCTCGGTTCCGGGTGCCCGGACCCGGACGAACTTGCCTTTGAAGTCGAATTCCTGGAGCGCTTCCACCCGAACTTGAAGGCGGCCGTCGCCGCGGTCGATGAAGCCGTCGCCGTCCGCGGTTACGACCCGGTGGCGGCTGAACAGGCGGACCCGGGGCTGGTAACCCATCCTCTGGTCCATCTGCTCGATTTTCTCGAGGTAGCGCCGCAGGAGGACGAGCACCGAGGCGGCTCCGGCCTGGAAGGTGGAGGGCCCGTCGAGCACCTCGATCATGTTGTTTCGGATGCTCGTGGGGTCAGGCCGGTCCGGGGGCGGGGGGGGCGACAGCACCGTGACGACACGGTGGGGCAGGCCGTCGCGCCAGCGGTCGTCGATGAACTCGACGTGTTGGATGGTCCCGACGATGTGTTGGTTCCGGTCGAAACCGTCGATGATCTCGTCGGCGACGATATCGCCACCGACCGTGCCCGCCCCGTAGAAGCATGCCGACAGCAGGAAGGGCCGGCCATCACCCATCCGTGGCAGCCGGTCCTCGCCCCAGCGATCCAGCATCATCTCGTCGATCAGGCCCAGTTGGTGGTAGAGGTCGACGCGCAGGTTCCAATGCACGCCGAGGAACGGATCTCCCCGCAGCTCGACGCCGACCGCGGTCTTGCCCATGGCCACCGACCACAGCATCGACATCATGCCCGTGCCCCCGAGACCCACGGCCAGGAAGTCGGGATCGAGGGCGCCGGCCGTCTCGACGTCGCGGTGATTGTTGCCCGCCATGCCCCTACCTGCCGATTGGGGCGGAGCTCAACAGGTGGCCGCCCACTGTCCCAAGTTCTGAAAGTACCCCGAACCCGCCGCCCCGCGTTCCCATTCCTGAAGTCAGCGGAAGGATAGTTGCGTCCGAGCCAGGCCCAGGATGAGCAGGAAGATGATCATCAAGATGGCGGCCGTCGAGCTGGGCGGGCTGGACGTGCTCGACAAGACGACGTTGATCGTGGCCGACAAGGTGGGGCCACAGACCGCGACCAGCTTGTACTGTCCGATGGGCACGTTCAGTCGGACGGTGGCAGTGAAGGTTCCGTCGGCCCTGGCCACCGCGCTGCCGACCTGGTTGCCGTTAATTGAGAGGGCGACGGGGCTGTTCGGGGTGCAGCCCTGGCCAAAGGCCACCGCCGATCCTCCCGGTGGCGCCGAGATGCGGTCCAGCTTCAAAAGCGTGTTGGCGGGGCCGAGCGTCGTGCCGGTGGGCGGCAACGTGGTGGTTGTCGTGGTCGACGTCGTTGTTGTGGGCGCCACGGTGGTGGGCGGGACCGTGGTGCGCGGGGCCAGGGTGAGCGGAGCGGTCCTTCGGGTGGGCGGCGGCGCAGTTACCGGTGCCGCGGTCGTAGGGGCCGCCGTGGTGGGCGGGGGAGTGGTGGGCGGCGCGGTGGTGGGCGGCACGGTTGTCGGGGGGACGGTGGTGGGGGGGACGGTGGTGGGGGGGACGGTGGTGGGGGGGACGGTGGTGGGGGGGACGGTGGTGGGGGGCACGGTGGTGGGGGGCACGGTGGTGGGGGGCACGGTGGTGGGGGGCACGGTGGTGCTGGGCACGGTGGTGCTGGGCACGGTGGTGCTGGGCACGGTGGTGCTGGGCACGGTGGTGGGCGTGACCTGCACTGCCTCGACCGGGTCCCCGCACGAGGTAGATACCGGATTGTTGTTGGCGTCTCCGCGGTAGGAGGCCACGAACTGGTAGGTCCCGGGAACGGTTGGCGCCAACGAGTCGGACGTAACCGCCCCGTCGCCCGTCACCGGCTTGGTGGACGTGAACACCGGTTCGCCCGTGCACTCGGAGTCGTTGGGGCCGAATGCCGTGAACACGATCGTCCCGCTCGGGTTGAAGCCGCCCGCCAGCGTCGCGGTGTCGAAGATGGCGCCGCCTACAGCCACCGACCCCGAGGCCGTGGTCGAAAGGTTGGGACTGGCCAAAGTGACGGTGCCGATCTCGTCGCCGCACGACGAGGTGACACCGCTGTTGGCGGTGGCGTCACCGCTGTAATCGACCACCCACCGGTAGGCCCCGGGCGTCAAGGGCATGAAGGAGCCCGACGGGTAAGGGCCATTGCCGTCGACACTCACCGTGGAGGTGAAGATCGGGGTAGCCGAGCAGGTGGTGTCGCCCGCCCCGAACAGGATGAAGGTGAGGCTGCCCAGCGGCTGGAACCCGCCCGAAAGGACGGCGGTATCGGTGATGCTCCCCCCCGCCGGCGTCGGCCCTGAGGGGGTGGTGACGATCGTCGGGGTGGCGAAGGTCACCTCCACGCTCTCGCTGGGATCACCGCACCCGGAGTCGACTGGACCGTTGTTGGCGTCCCCGCTGTAGGAGGCCGTCCACTCGTAGGTGCCGGGAGCGGTCGGCGCGAACGGAGGGGACGTCGCGGTCCCGTCGACGCCTACCGGGACCGGGGGCGACGTGAACACGACGCTCCCGCAGCCGTCGTTGTTGGGGCCGGAGAGGGTGAAGGTGATGGTCCCGGTCGGGTTGGTCCCGCCGCTAAGAGTGGCGGTATCGGTGATAGTTCCTCCGAGGGCAATCGGCCCCGACGCCCGGGTCGTGATCGTGGGGGGGACCGGGGTCACGGTGACGCTCTCGTCGGGGTCACCACACTTGGTGCCGGGGGCGGGGCCGTCAAGCTGCAACGAGGCGATCCAGCTGTAGGTCCCGGGCAAGGTCGGAGTGAACAGTCCCGAGCTGTAGTCACCGTCGCCGGTGACGGGGACCTGCGGAGGCACCACCGTCCCGGGGCCGTTGCACGAAGGATCATTGGGCCCGAAGACGGTGAAGGTGAGCGTGCCCGACGGATTGCCGCCGCTGACCGTGGCGGTATCGAAGATGTCACTGCCGGCGGGAACGGAGCCCGACGCCTGGGTGGTCACGCTCACTGCCATCGGCCGGACATCGACGCTTTCCCCTGGGTCCCCGCAGTTGGTGGAGACCGCGGCGTTGTTGGCGTCGCCGCTGTAGGACGCAGTGAACTGGTACCTCCCGGAATTCACGGTCGTGAACGACCCCGACGGATAGTTCCCGTTGCCATCGCTGACGGCGACCGTCGAGGTGAACACGGGGGTATTGGCGCAGGTGGGGTCGGAGGGGTCGAAGAGGTTGAATGTGATGGTCCCGGTCGGGCCGGTGCCGCCGCTCAGCATGGCGAGGTCGGAGATGGTCCGACCGACGGTCACTGGGGATGACGCCTGGGTGGTGAGGACGGGATTGGATTGGGACACGGTGACGCTTTCGTTGGGATCACCGCAGGTGGTTCCGACCAGGTTGCCGCCGAGGTTCAGGGTGGCCACCCAGTGGTAGGTCCCGATCGCCGCCGGGGTGAACGGGTCCGAGGTGTAGGTGCCGTCGCCGGTGGTCGTGAGCGGCGACGAGGTGAACACCGCCGGACCGGCGCAACTCGGGTCGTTGGGGCCGAAGGCGGTGAAGGTGAGCGAGCCCGCCGGGCTGGCGCCGGTGATGGTTGCCGTGTCGTTGATGCTGGCGCCGAGGGACACTGAGCCCGACGCCTGAGTCGTGACCGCCACGCGGGCAGACGTCACCGTCACGCTCTCGTTGTCATCGCCGCAGTTGGTCGAGGTTGAGGCGTTGTTGGGGTCTCCGCTGTAGGACGCGACGAAGCGGTACACGCCGGGAGCAGTGGGCGAGAACGGATCCGAGGTGGCGACGCCCGCCGAAACCGGGTCGGGCGAGGAGGTGAACACCGCGCTGCTGGTGCAGGACCCGTCATTGGGGCCGAAGACCCTGAAGGTGACGGTCCCGGTGATGCTGGCCGGGCCGGTGCCCCCGGCGAGGGTGGCCGTGTCCGTGACAGGCGCCCCCACCGCGACCGATGCTGACGCACGTGTCGTGATGGTGGGCGTGGCTTGATCCACCGAAACGTTCTCACTGGCGCACGACGTGGTGGTGCCCCGGTTGTTGTCGGCGTCCCCGCTGTAGTCGGCCACCCACAGGTAGGTGCCAGTGGCGGTGGTGGTGAACGAGCCCGACGTGTAGCTGCCGTCACCGTGCACCGCGACCGTAGAGGTGAACACCGGGGCGTTCGAGCAGGTGGAATCGCCCGGCCCGAAGAGCAGGAAGGTCATGGTGCCCCCCGGGTTGGCACCCCCAGACACCACCGCGGTGTCGGAGATGGTTCCTCCGGCGGCGACCGATGGCGAAGGCACGGTGACGACCTGGGGGGCGCCCAGGGTCACCAGGACGCTCTCGGCGGGATCCCCGCAGGCGATCGCCGCCCCGTTGTTATTGGCGTCGCCACTGTAGGTGGCCACGAACTGGTAGGTCCCGGGGCTGGGAGCGGTGAACGGGCTCGAGGTGTAGGTCCCGTTGCCGCTCACCGGCGACGTCGCCAGGAACGCCGGGGCCCCGATGCAGGTGGCGTTGTTGGGTCCGTACGCCCGGAAGGTGATGGTCCCGGTCGGGCTGGCGCCGCCCGACAAGGTGGCGGTGTCGCCGATCATGTCTCCCGCCGGCGCCGAGGGCGAGGCGTTGGTGGCGATGATGGGGGCGGCCGGGGTGACCGTGACGACCTCGGGGGCGTCGCCGCACGCCGTCGACGCCGGCTGGTTGTTCTTGTCGCCTCGGTATTGGGCGACGAAGCTGTAGGTCCCTGCCGCGGTGACAGTGAAGGCAGGGGAGGAATAGCTGCCGTTGCCGGACACCGTCACGTTTCTGGCGGGCGCCCCCTCGGTCGAGCAGGTGGCGTCGTCGGGACCGAAGAGGGTGAAGGTGAGGGTGCCGGTCGGCGATAAGCCCCCCGTGAGCACGGCCGTGTCCGACACTGTTCCCCCCGCCGCCAGGGTCGACGGCGACGCCTGGGTGGTGAGCGCGGTCGCGGCCCGGGTGACCACCACAGTCTCGTTGGGGTCGCTACAGGCGGTGGTCACCGCCACGTTGTTGGCATCACCGCGGTAGGACGCTTGGAAGTGGTACGTGCCGGGGGCCGCGGTGGTGAACGGATCCGAGGTGTAGTTGCCGTTGCCCGTCACCGGCTTGGTGGAGGTGAAGATCGGCGGCCCGGCGCAGCCGGCGCCGGGGCCGAACAGCTCGAAGGTGATCGTCCCGGTTGGGTTCACGCCGCCCGCCAGCGTCGCGGTGTCACTGACCGGTCCTCCGACTGGTACCGGGGCGGAGGCAGTGGTCACGACAGTGGGGTTCGACTGGGCCACGACCACACTCTCGTTGGCGTCGTTGCACAAGGTGGTGACGGCCATGTTGTCGGCGTCGCCGGAGTAGGCGGCGACGAAGCGGTAGGTGCCAGGTGCGGTCGTTGTGAACTGTCCCGACCCATAGCTGCCGTTGCCGGCGTTGACCGCGACCGTCGAGGTGAAGGCGGGGGTGGCGGCACAGGTGGCGTCGTTGGGACCGAAGACGATGAAGGTGATCGTCCCCTTGGGGTTGGCGCCGGCCGAGAGGGCGGCGGTGTCGGAGATCGTCTGGCCGACGGTCGCGGTGGCCGACGCCTGAGTCGCGATGGTCGGCGTGGCCGGGTTGACCATCACGCTTTCGTTGGCGTCACTGCAGGCCGTGGTGACGGCCAGGTTGTTGGCGTCGCCGCCATAGGTCGCGACGAAGCGGTAGATCCCCACCAGGTTTGCCGTGTATGGCGCCGACGTGTAGCCGCCATTGGCGTTCACCGGCACCGTCGAGGTGAAGACCGCGGCGCCGCTGCAGGCGGCGTTGTCGGGGCCGAAAAGGGTGAAGGTGATCGTCCCGGTCGGGCTGGCGCCTCCAGCCACAGTGGCGGTGTCAGAGATGGCGCCCCCGGCGGCTACGGGAGCCGAGGCGCGGGTCACCATTGTGGGCCGGGCCGCGGTTAGGGCGACGCTCTCGTTGCCGTCGCCGCAGGCGGTACCGGCCGGGCTGTTGTTCGGGTCGCCGCTGTAGGCGGCGACGAAGTTGTACGTTCCTGCCGCCGTGGGTGTGAACGGCGCCGAGGTGGCCCCTCCGGACGCCACCGACATCGTCGAGGTGAAGACGGCCGCCCCGGTACAGGTGGGGTCATTGGGACCGAACACGGTGAAGGTGATCGTCCCGGTCGGCGCAGCCCCGGCCGTGAGGGATGCGCTGTCGGTGATCGGGTTGCCCACCGCCACCGATGCCGAGGCGTGGGTCGAGATCGACACGCCCGCCTTGGTCACCGTGACCGATTCGTTTACGGCTCCGCAGCCGCTCATCACCGTCGCATTGTTGGCATCCCCGCTGTATGTCGCCACCCAGTTGTAGGTACCGACCCCGGCCACCGTGAACGGATCCGAGGGAAACATGGCATTGCCGGTCACCATCTTGGCCGAGGTGAAAATCGGCGTGCCCGTGCAGGCGGCATTGTCAGGGCCGAACAAGGTGAAGGTGATCGTGCCGGTGGGCGCCAAGCCGCCGGTAAGGGTGGCGGTGTCGCTGATCGCGCTACCCGCGGGGACCGTCGGCGATGCCGAGGTGGCGATGGTCGGGCTGACTTTGGTGACAACCACGCTCTCGTTGGCGTCGCCGCAGGCGGTCGTCACCGCGCTGTTGTTGGCGTCGCCGCTGAAGGAGACGACGAAGCGGTAGGTGCCCGCCATGGTGGTCGTGAAGCCGGCCGAGTCGAAGCTGCCGTTGCCGTCCACCCCGCGCGTCGAGACGAACACGGGAGTCCCGGTGCAGTTGGCATCGTTGGGACCGAACAAGTCGAAGGTGATGGTTCCGAAGGGAGAAAGCCCACCGGAGAGAACGGCGTGGTCCGAGATCGTCCCCCCGACCGGCACCGACGGCGAGGCGGTCGTCACGATCGTCGGGGCCGCCTGCTTGACCGTCACGGTCTCGTTGGCGTCGCCGCAAGCGGTGGTGAAGCTGACATTGTTGGCATCGCCGCTGTAGGACGCCGTGAAGTGGTAGTCGCCCGGCGTCGTGGCCGTGAAGGTGCTCGGAGACCCCGACGGGTACGTTCCGTTGCCAACGACGACCACGCTGGAGATGGGCGGGACGCTGTTGAGGCATTCCGTGTCGCTGGGGTCGAAGAGGCGGAAGTCAATGCTGCCGGTTGGGTTGAACCCGCCGCTCAGGATGGCGGTGTCCGAGAGGTGGCCGCCGACGATGGTCGGCGCCGAGGCGTGGGTCACGATTGTCGGGGCCGCCTGTACTACCGTCGTGATTTCGGCCGGGTTGCCGTTGCAGCCGTCGTTCACGGGGTTGTTGTTACCGTCGCCGCTGTAGGCGACGATCCAGATGTAGGTACCCGGCATGGTCGGAGTGAAGGGCCCCACCCGGTACACGCCATTGCCCTTGACAGGAATGTCGGGCGAGAAGAACACCGACGTGCCCTCGCATGGCGCCCCTGGGTTCGTCACAAAATCGACGTGGGCGGTGATCTTTCCGGTCGGGTTGACCCCCCCTGCCAAGGTGGCCTGATCGGAGATGGAGCCACCTACAGCGGCCGTCGGTGTGGCCTGGGTGGCCAGAGTCGGACCGGCCTTGCCGACCGTCACCATCTCGGAGGCGGCGCCGCAGGCGGTGGCGACCGCGGAGTTGTTGGTGTCTCCGCTGTACGACGCGACGAACTGGTAGGTGCCCGCGGCGGTGGTCGTGAACGGCCCTGACGAGTAGTTCCCCGCCCCGGCCACGGGGACGTTCGAGGTGAATGCGCTGGTCCCGGCGCAATTGGCGTCGTTGGGCCCGAAGACCGTGAAGGTGATGTTCCCGGTGGGCGAGGCGCCGCCCGCGAGCGTGGCGGTGTCACTGATCGTCCCGCCCGCGGCCACGGGCGGACCGGCGGCGGTCGTCAATCCCGGTTGCGCCTTCAGGCTGCCCGCGGCCTGGGCGGATGGTGCCGTGACCGGGAAGCCGACCACCGTGACGAACAGTGCCGCCAGGATCCGGATCGCCGATCCGGCCCGGGACGGGGGTCTCGAGCTCATGGCTTCCAGGCGGCGCGAGCCCCTACCGGGGTGAGTTCCCCCTCGTTCCCAACCCGGCGATGTTCAGTTTCCACTCTGCCAGCTTTCGCCCGAGCGCTGACCAACGGAGCCCGAACTGTAGTCCACAAGCGCCGTCTTACCTAGGCCCGAACCACCACCCGATACTTATCCGACCCCGACGAGTTATCAGAAATTTGTGGGGCCCTTAGCTGGGGTCGGGCCGATACCTCCTACGGGTGCCGCGTGGCGCCGAGGGAGCGTGCCCGATGTCGGGGAAGAAGAAAGCCGTCATGGTGGTCAGTGCCAGCCTCGTCCTGATGATCCTGATGGCGGTCGTCATCGGAGTCCGGACCTTCGCCGGGGGCAATCTCTCCAAGGCCCGCCGGATCGCGGCCCAGCTCCAGGCCAGCGCCATCGCCAACCCCAACCCGGTCCCGGCGGCGGCGACCGGCCGGGCCGGCACCACGGCCACTCCCTCTCCGGCCGGCGGAGGCGCCGCCACCCACGCAGCCGGGAGCGCGTCGGGCCCCACCGGGGCCACGCCGGCCGCCGGCACCAAGAGCGCCGCCCGGGCCACCAGCGCCGCGGCACCGTCGACGGCGGCTCCCTCTCAGGCGCCGGCCCCCAAGATCGCCTCCCCGGCCGCGGTGGGTTCGACCGTGGCCCCTCGGCGCCAACCCACTGCCGCCGAGATTTCGCAGGCCATCACCGCCGTCAACAGCGTCATCCCGTTCTACACCCCGACTCCCGGTGACATCGCGTTCGCCGGCAATCAGGTGTGCACCGCCTTCGACCAGGGCCAATCGTTGGCTCAGGTGGAGGCGAAGGCGTTGGACCTGGTCGGGGCGGGCTCGTTTGCCTCCTACATTCCTTCCTCGGTTCCCGACATCGCCATCCGCACCGTCGTCGCCCTCTACTGCCCGGCCCACGCCGCCCACCTGAAGTAGCTCCGCCCAGCTGAACCTTCAGTTTTCCTCCGGCTCGGGTTTGCGGGCCCGGCTGGGGGCCACCCGGGACGGCTCGTCGGGCATCTTGGGGTACACCGGCGGCCAGGGCGCGTCGTGCAGGCCGGCCGCCTGGTCCCGCTCGTGGAGGGCCAGGATGGGCTCCAGCGACTGCGGGCCCGCGATCATCCCAGCCCACGGGTCGCCACCTTCCCGTACCCGGTCGGGCACATTCCTCATGGTCAGCCGGTCGGGTTCGATCGAGTCGAGTTCGTCCCAGCCGAAGGGCGTCGACACCTGGGCGCCCACCCGGGACCGGACCGACCACGCCCCGAAGACCGTCTTGTGGGGCGCGTTCTGGTTGAAGTCCACGAACACCCGCGTCCCTCGCTCCTCCTTCCACCACGCCGCCGTGATCAGGTCGGGGCGGCGCCGCTCCAGTTCCCGGGCCAGCGCCACCGCCGCCGAGCGCACCTGATAGGAGTCCCAGCGAGGCTGGAGCCGGACGTAGACGTGGACGCCCCGGTTGCCGGTGGTCTTCGGCATACCAACGACGCCCAGCGAGTCCAGCAGCGCCTTCACCTCGCCCGCCGTCTCCCGGACCATGGCAAAGGACACCCCCGGGGTCGGGTCGAGGTCGATCCGTAGCTCGTCGGCGTGCTCGGCATCGCCGGCCTGGTGGGGCCACAAGTGGAATCCGAGGCAGGCCAGGTTTACCGCCCAGATCACATGAGCCAGGTCGGCGGCCACCAGGGCCTGCGAAGTGGTCCCGTTGGGTGTGCTGACCACGGTCGTCTGGAGCCAGTCGGGCCGGGATTCGGGCACCCGTTTCTGGAAGAACGACTGGCCGCCCGCCCCGTGCGGGAACCGTTGCAACAGGACCGGGCGGCCTCCCATAGCCGCCATCAGCGGGCCCTCGACGGCCTGGTAGTAGTGGACCAGGTCCAGCTTGGTCTCACCGTGCTCCGGGAAGAACACCTTGTCGGGGCTGGTGACGAGTAGCTCCCGCCCTCCCGCCTCGACCGCGACGCCCGCGCCGGCCATGGGGCCGACGCTAATCGCCCCTCGCCGGGGTACGCCGCCGCTGTATCGTCAACGCATGGCTAACAAATCGCCGTCGCCGGGTTCGGCCAAGAAGCCGGGCAAGAGCCTGATGGAGAAGCGGGCCGTCAAGAAGGCCAAGAAGACGGCCCAGAGCAAGAAGTCCGCATCGAGCTAGGGAGCTGAAGCGCCCGTCCCGCCGGGTTCAGGCGGGCGGCCGAGCCCCCCAGAAGACCCACCGGGTCCAGCGACGCCGGCTGCTTCCCAACTCGTGCTTGACCGCGTCCAGTTCCGCCTCGATGGCCGTGCGTTGCTCCGGCGTTGGGGGCGGGTCTTTGGCCAGTTCCGCCTCGAGGAAGCGGCGGCGGTCGGAGAGCCACGCCCGGCCGCTGATGATCCCGGGCATCGTCAGGGATTGTAGAACAGGTGCACGAAGCGGAACCCCAGCCACGGCTTGCGGCCCCAGGCGATCAGGCGCCCGGTACCGATGGCCTGCCACTGGCTGATCCTCCCGTAGCCGACCAGCAGGAGCGCCAGCGGCGTGCCCGCGATGTGACAGTCGATACGAGCCCGACCGGGCGGATCGACGGTGGCCGAGGCCCCGGAAACCTGCACCACGAAGCGACCCGCCCGGCCCGCCCGCATGTCGTAAGTGGCATGCAGGCCCCGGCTGGCCTCGGGGTTTACTGCCAGGGGCATCATGGCCGGTATCGCCTGAAAGACGAGCGCCGCTTCCTCGGGCGAGATTTTCCACTTCCGCCCGACGCCCCGGGCGATGTCGCGACCGTGGATGAGCTGCTCGCCCGTCAGCAGGCAGGTGGCCGAGAGCACGGAGAGGCTGGCGTCGTCGCGATACCACGGGGTCGGAATCCGCTGCGCCGCCGAGCGACCGGCGGTGGCCTCGAGGAAGGCGTCGGCGGCCTCGATGATCGCCCGGCCCGCGGCCGCCGGAGAACGCGCCGGCTGGGCGGCGATGGTGGCCCGGTTGAGGCCCGCCACCCGGTCGGCATAGGTGGCCGCGTCGGGGATCATGGGTCGCCACTCCTCGACCGCCCCCCGGGCGGCATCCGCGTATCCGCTCAGTCCGACCACCAGATGGGCGGCCGCGTCGGCGACGGTCCAGTCGGACTTCGCCACCCGGCCCTCGAGGTCCGGGAGGGACGCGATCAGCTCCGCCGAGCGGGACGCGGCGGCGCGGAGAGCGGCTCGGGCCGGGTGCAGCTCAATGGATGTGGTCACCATGACGAGGCCGGCTACGTCAATCGGGCGTCCAGATCGCCCAACTCGATGTCCCAGGCCCGGTCGAGCAGGGCGGCCAGGTCGATCCGGCGCAGATCTGCGACTGCGGATACCCGTTGGTTGACGACGGCCGCCACCTGGGCCGCCACCTCGCGGTTGGCGTCGCCGATCGTCTGGAGCACGAAGGTGGCCATGCCGGTGGTCTGCAGGCGAACGCCGACATCGGCGGGGCGCAACGGCTCTACGTCCAGCACCACCCATGTCGGTGCCTCCAGGATCACCGTGATGTGCAGCGGCACGACAACTCCGCCCTGGTAGCGGTACCGGTGCGTGCCACCGCTGCCGATCGTGATGTCGATGGTCAGGTCACCGGGGATGTGAGCCTCGAAGCTGAACGGCCCCCGCGACGTCAACTCGATGGCCCCGATGAGGCCGACTCCGGTGGCCGCCACCGTCCCCCCCGGTCCGAAGCGCAGCGGGCCCACTTCAATGCGCTCCCCCGCGATGCGGGCCATGACCGCCGCCACCCGCTCGGTGGTGATGGTCGATCGGATCAGGTTGAGGGTGAACTCATCGGGCCTCAACGCGGCGCCGACCCTTTCACGTCCGGTTCGTGCCACTTCCGGCCCGGGATCAGTTGGTCGGCCTCGGCCGGGCCCCAGGACCCCCGGGCATAGGGGTAGACGGGGCCCGGGTTGTCGAGAGCCGGCTGCACGATCCGCCACGCCTCCTCGACCATGTCCTCCCGGGCGAAGCGCCGGGGATCGCCGTCGATCGCATCTTCGAGCAGTCGCTCGTAGGCCTCGGCCCGGTGGCCGAGGGCCGAGGCGAAGTCCACCTCCAGTTCGACCGGGTGGGTGACATCGTGGCGTCCCGGCGACTTGGCCTGGACCCACAGGCTGACCCCGTCGTCGGTGCCCATACGGAACCGGATCAGGTTGGGTTCCGGCATCGCCCCCTCTTCGCCGAGGAAGAGCATCTTGGGCGGCGGGCACAGCTCGACCGTCGCCTCGAGAGCGGTGCGGTCCAGGGCCTTGCCGGCCCGCACGAACCACGGCACCCCGGCCCAGCGCCACGAGTCGATGGTGAACCGCAGCGCGGCATAGGTCTCCGTCGTCGACCCCGGCGCCACGCCGGGCTCGGCCAGGTATCCCTGGTACTGACCCCGCACGATGCCGGAGGCATCGAGGGCGGGCATGGCTTTCAGTACCTTCACTTTCTCATCGCGAAGGCTGTCGGCGTCGTCGCGCACGGGCGGCTCCATGGCCAGCAGGGTGACCACCTGCAGGAGATGGTTCTGCACCACGTCGCGAATGGCGCCGACGGAGTCGTAGAACGCCCCGCGACCCTCGACGCCGAACACCTCGGCCATGGTGATCTCGACCTTGTTGATGTGCAGCCGGTCCCAGATGGGCTCCAGCAAGGAGTTGGCGAAGCGGAACACCAGCAGGTCCTCGACAGGCTCCTTCCCCAGGTAGTGGTCGATGCGGAAGATGGCCCGTTCCGGGAAGGACCGGTGCAGCACTTTGTTGAGACCCCGGGCCGACTCCAGATCCCGGCCGAAGGGCTTCTCGACGACGACCCGTGACCCGCGGTTCAGGCCGACTCTGGCCAGCGAAGAGACCACGGTCTCGAAAGCGACGGGCGGGATGGCCAGGTAGTACACCGGATGGGAGGCGCCCGTCGCCGAGAGGCTGGAAGCCAGTTGGGAGAAGGTGTTCTCGTCGGCGTAGTCGCCCGCGACCAGCGACAGCTTGGCCAAGAACCGATCTAGCGCCTCCTCGTCGACATCTCGGCCCCGGGCCGCCGAGATGGCCGCCCGGGCATAGGCCCGCAAGCCCTCGTCGTCCCAGTCCGACTTGGCCACCCCGATGACGGGGACCCCGAGGTGTCCCGACGCCTCCAGGCAGTACAGGGCGGGGAACAACTTCTTCTTGGCCAGGTCACCCGTCGCCCCGAACAGGACCAGCGCATCCGCCCGGGTCGCCCTCACCTGCGTTTGCGGCTGGCGCGGCCGCGGCGGATCAGGGCGTTGGTCGACGAGTCGTGGGTCAGGGGAGCCTCGGCGCCGCCCTCCGACTTCGGAGCCTGCAATTCGGGCACGATGCGGGTGGCCAGGACCTTGCCCAGCTCCACGCCCCACTGGTCGAAACTGTTGATCTGCCAGATGGTGCCCTGGGTGAAGACCTTGTGCTCGTAGGTGGCGATCAGCTGCCCCAAGATGTGCGGCGTCAGCCTCCCGGCCAGCAGGGTATTGGTCGGCCGGTTGCCCTCGAAGGTGCGGTGGGGAACCTGCGGAGCCGCGATGCCCGAAGCGGCCGCCTCGTCAGCCGTCTTGCCGAACGCCAGCGCCTCGGTCTGGGCCAGGAAGTTGGCCATCAGCAGGTCGTGATGCTCACCCACGTCGTGGTTGGGCTCGAGGAACCCGATGAAGTCACAGGGGATTAGCCGGGTCCCCTGGTGGATCAGCTGGTAGAAGGCATGCTGCCCGTTGGTACCCGGCTGGCCCCACACGATGGGCCCCGTCTTCCAGTCGACGGGTTCGCCGGAAATGGTCACCGACTTCCCGTTGCTCTCCATGTCCAATTGCTGCAGATACGCGGTGAGTTTCGAGAGGTAATTGTTATAGGGAAGGATGGCCTGGGTCTCGGCGCCGAAGAAATTGATGTACCACACGCCGATCAGCCCCAGCAGCACCGGGAGGTTCTGCTCGAATGGCGCCGTCCGGAAATGCTCGTCGATCAGATGAAATCCGGCCAGCATCTCGTTGAACGCCGACGGCCCGATGGCGACCATGAGCGATAACCCGATGGCCGAAGGGAAGGAATAGCGCCCACCGACCCAGTCCCAGAACTCGAACATATTTGCGGTATCGATTCCGAACGCCGCCACCGCCTTGGCGTTGGTGGAGACCGCCACGAAATGCTTGGCGATGGCCGCCCGGTCGCCGAGGGCGCCCAGCAGCCAGTCCCGGGCGGTGGCGGCATTGGTCAATGTCTCCAGCGTTGTGAAGGTCTTGGAGCACACTACAAAGAGAGTTTCCGCAGGGTCGAGGTCGGCGGTGGCCTCCCAGATATCGGAGCCGTCGACATTGGAAACAAAACGGAATGTCCGCGACCGGTCGCTGTAATCGCGCAGCGCCTCGTAGGCCATGGCGGGGCCCAGGTCGCTACCCCCGATGCCGATGTTGATCACGTTCTTTATGGGCTTTCCGGTGTACCCGCACCAGGCGCCGCTGCGGACTCTCTCCGCGAAAATCCCCATTTTTCCCAGCACGTGGTGAACCGCGGGCACGACATCGACGCCGTCGAGCACGATGCGCTGGTCCGACGGCGCCCGCAGGGCCACGTGCAGTACCGCCCGGTCCTCGGTGACGTTGATTTTGGCGCCCGCGAACATGGCGTCGATGCGCGAACGCAGGCCGGTCGCCTCGGCCAGGTCGATCAGCAGGGCGATCGTCTCGGTCGTGAGCCGGTTCTTGGAATAGTCGAGGAAAAGGTCGCCCGCCTCGGCGACCAGCGCCGTGCCCCGATCGGGCTCGGCCGCGAACAGTTCCCGGAGGTGGTCGGCCCGGTGGACCAGGAAATGCGCTTCCAGCGCCTCCCATTCCGGCGTCTTGTTGACGGCGGTCATTGCCCCGGGACTTCGTCGGGGACGCGGTCGGGGTCGTGGACCGGCTTTTCACTATGGCCGCCGAACTCCTTGCGCATGGCGGAGAGGACGCGGTCGGCGAAATCGGCGTTGCGCTGGCTGCTGAAGCGGGCGAACAGGGCGGTGGTCAGCACGCCCGCGGGCACGCCCTCGTCCACCGCCGCCCGCGCCGTCCAGCGCCCCTCCCCGGAGTCCGACACCCGGCCCGAGAAGGCCTTGAGGTCCGGGTCGCCGAGGAGGGCGTGGGCGGTCAGGTCGAGCAGCCAGGAGCTGACCACACTGCCCCGGCGCCACAGTTCCGACACGTCGGCGGTGTTGATGTCGTACTGGTAGTACTTCGGGTCCTGGAGGGGGGCTGTCTCGGCGTCCTGCTCCTGTTGGTGCTTGCCCACGTTGGCCCGTTG
The DNA here is from genome assembly GCA_963791545.1 of uncultured Actinomycetota bacterium. Classification (GTDB taxonomy): domain Bacteria; phylum Actinomycetota; class Acidimicrobiia; order Acidimicrobiales; family Palsa-688; genus JALYXV01. The sequence goes on along the minus strand of CAWBSR010000003.1, from coordinate 72,478 downwards.
CAGGACGGCCAGCCCCTCGGCGTAGGCCGCCATGATCCCGTACTCGATGCCGTTGTGGACCATCTTCACGAAATGGCCCGCGCCGGGCGGCCCGCAGTGCAGGTAGCCGTACTCGGCGGCGATGGGGTCGCCCTCCCGGTCCGGGGTGCGGGGGGCGGCGTCGATTCCCGGGGCGAGGGTCCGGAAGATGGGGTCGAGGTGCTGGACCGGGCCGTCGTCGCCGCCGATCATGAGGCAGTAACCCCGCTCGAGGCCGAACACCCCGCCACTGGTGCCGACGTCGATGTAGTTCAGGCCGCGGGGGGCGAGGGCCTCGGCCCGGTCCACGTCGTCGCGGTAGTAGCTGTTGCCGCCGTCGATGATGATGTCGCCCTCTTCCATGAGCTCGGCGAGCGCGCTCACGGTCTGGCCGGCCACGGCCGCCGGCACCATGATCCACGCCACCCGGGGCTTGTTCAGGTGGGCGACGAACTCCTCGAGGGAGTAGGTGCCGGTGGCGCCTTCGCTGGCCAGTTGACGTATCGCCTCCTGGGCGCGGTTGTAGACGACGCACTCGTGGCCGTCGTTCATCAGCCGGCGGACCATGTTGGCCCCCATCCGCCCCAGTCCGATCATGCCGAGCTGCATCGCGGTCTCCTTTTTCCCCGGTGGTGGGATTGAGGCTACCGGCGCCGGGGCGCTGCCCTCTCGGGCAACGCTGTTCGGCATCTCGGGAGATGCTCACGACGGCGCCGGGCTGGCCCCGGCCATGGGGGACCTGGCGTCGTCGGGTCCGCGCTACTGGCCGCTCTGGCGGATCAGTTTCGCCACCAGGGCGGTCCAGCCGGTCTGGTGGCTGGCACCGAGACCGGCGCCGTTGTCGCCGTCGAAGTACTCGGCAAAGGTGACCTGGTCCCGCCAGTAGGGATCTCGGTCAAATAGGTCGCTACCGCCGTTTACCGGGCGACGGCCCTCGCGGTCGGGGAGAAAGAGCGCGATAAGCCGCCGGGAGAGTTCCGCCGCCACCTCCGAGAGCGGGAGCTTCCGGCCCCCTCCGGTCGGGAACTCGACCTTGAATCCGTCGCCCAGGTAGTAATCGAATTTCTGCAACGATTCCACCAAAAGGTAATTGATCGGGAACCACACCGGTCCCCGCCAGTTGGAATTGCCGCCGAACAGCCCGGTGGTGGATTCGGCCGGCTCGTACTGAATGCGGTGCGTCTGGCCCGCTACCTCGATGCTGACCGGGTGCTTGGCGTGCCACGCCGAGAGGGAGCGAATCCCATAGGGCGAAAGAAACTCGTCTTCGTCCAGCATCCGCCGCAGGACCTGGCGCAAACGACCGGGATTCAGAATCGACAGCATCTGCCGCCGGCCCTGGCCCAGCACGTCCAACTCGGAGATATTGCCGCACAGGTCGGGCCGGTTCTTTATGAACCACCGCATCCGGGCTGCGAAGTCCGGGAGCTCCTCCAGGAGCTGCGGCTCGATCGTCTCAACCGCGAACAGGGGGATGAGGCCCACGATGGAGCGGATGCGGATCGGTGTCTGTTGCCCATTCAAGCTGAGGACGTCGTAAAAGAAGCCATCGTGGGAATCCCACAGCGCGATGTTGTCGCGCCCGACGTTGTTCATGGCGTGGCCGATGGCCAGGAAGTGCTCGAAGAACTTGGTCGCCACGTCCTCGTAGGCCCGGTCATGGTGGGCCAGCTCCAACGCCATGGCCAGCATGTTGAGGCAGAACATGGCCATCCAACTGGTGGCGTCGGACTGCTCCAACCGGGCGCCGCTCGGTAGCGGTGCCGAGCGGTCGAAGACCCCGATGTTGTCCAGCCCCAGGAACCCGCCCTCGAAGACGTTGCTGCCTTCGGCGTCCTTGCGGTTGACCCACCAGCTGAAGTTGATGAGCAGCTTGTGGAACATCCGTTTGAGAAAGGCGTAATCGGGCGTGCGGCCCTCGTGCCGGGCATCGATCTTGTACACCCGCCAGGCCGCCCAGGCGTGGACCGGCGGGTTGACGTCGCTCAGGTTCCATTCGTAGGCGGGCAGCTGACCGTTGGGATGCATGAACCACTCCCGGCAGAACAGGATCAGCTGTTCCTTGGCGAAGTCGGGGTCGACGTAGGCCATGGGTATCATGTGGAAGGCGAGATCCCAGGCCGCGTACCACGGGTACTCCCACTCGTCGGGCATCGAGATGATGTCGGCGTTGTGCATGTGGGTCCATCCGTGGTTACGCCCGCGGCGGCGGCTCTCGGGCGCCGGCGTGCCCACCGGGTCGCCTTCGAGCCATTCCCGGACCTCGTAGCGGTAGTACTTCTTTGACCAGAGGAGCCCAGCGTTGGCGAGGCGTTGCACCCGTTTGACCTCGGGGGACACCGACGGAGGGGCCCCGTCGGCGAAGAACTCGTCGGCCTCTTCCTGTCGTCGCCGGATGATGTCGTCGAAGGAGGCCCCGAAGGTGCCCTCATGGGACGGGCGGGTGTCGGCCAGGCGGAGGTCGATGGTGGCGGTTTCGCCAGGCGGGATCTCGAGGCGATACCAGGCGGCGCCCTTGGTGCCGGTGCGGTTGGGGTTGACGGTGGCCGCGCCGCCGACGACGTGGTCGTTGATCCCGTCCTTGGGGTAAGGGGTGGTGTTACCGACGCCCCACAGGCGGGCCCCGTTGGTGTCGTTGTCGCAGAAGAGAAGCTCGGGGGTGGCTCCGGCGCTCAACCAGACCCGGCCCAGCGTGGCGTGGTCGGCGGCGATGGTGTGGTCATCGACCGCCCACAGCCCAGGATGACGGTCGTCGCGTCCCCAGGACCAGGTGTTGCGGAACCACACCGTCGGCAGGATATGCAGCGGAGCCGGCTCCGCAGCCCGGTTGGTGCACTGGATGCGGATGCAGATGTCGTCGGGGGTGTTCTTGGCGTAGGTGAGCTCGATGTCGAAATACCGGTTGTCCTCGAAGATCCCGGTGTCGACCAGTTCGAACTCCGGCTGGTCCCGGCCCCGGGCCCGGCTCTCGGCCACCAGCCGGTCGTAGGGAAAGGCGGCGTGGGGGTACTTGTAGAGCCACCGCATGTAGGAGTGGGTCGGCGTGGAGTCGAGCGTCCACCAGTACTCCTTGGCGTCCTCGCCGTGGTTGCCCTGGGAGTTGGTCACGCCGAAGAGGCGCTCCTTCAGGAACGGGTCCCGCCCGTTCCACAGGGCCAGACCGAAGCACAGGTGCTGCCACCGGTCGCAGATCGCGCCCAAACCGTCCTCGCTCCAGCGGTAGGCGCGGCTGCGGGCGTGATCGAAGGGGAACGACGCCCAGGCGTCGCCGTCGGCGCTGTAGTCCTCCCGGACCGTGCCCCACTGGCGGGCGGACACGTACGGCCCCCACCATTTCCAGCGGGCCACGCCGTCGCGGTCCTCCTGGAGGCGCCGCCGCTCCGCCGCCTGCTCCTTCTGCTCAGCCATGTGCACCCATGCCAACCGCCTCACGATCTTCGGCGCAGTCCCGTACATGGTGCGGCAGAATCGGCGGCAGTGCATGGATCGAGCGGTAGACGGCGGTTCCGTTGGTGGCGTCTTCTTCCCCGTCGCCGGCTCGGTTGGTTGTGGGTGGCCTTGACGGTGGGCACGGTGCTGAACGGTTTGCGGCTGCGCCAGCGGCTCTCTGGCCTCACCCCCCTCGCCCGGCACCCGACGCCCGATAGTGGCGCCGCCGACGACTTCGTGATGGTGACCTTGCCGGGCGTCGCGGTCGACGCCGCCACCCGCCGGGCTGCCGCCGCCTTCGCCGACGCCGAGGGCCTCGACGTGGTCGATCTGGTACCCGGCGACCTTCCTCGGGATCAGGCCCTCGACCTGGCCCGGGTGCTGGACACCACCACCTTCCGGTCGGCTCCTCTGGCCCCCGGCCTGGGCGCCCTGCACGCGGTGGCTGTGCGGCGCGACCTCTGGGAACGGGTAGAGGCGGCGGCCGCCCGGGCCGCTCCGGTCGCCGAGGTGGCCGATCCGGCTGCCTTTGTGGCCCTGATGGGACGGCTCAAGCAGCACGCCACCCGTTCGACCGACCTGGCGGTGGCTCCCGGCCTCCACGCCGTCGACGCCTCGCTGGAGGAGCGGCTCGGCAAACTCAAGGCGGTCTACCAGGGCGTCTATCCCGTGGCAATCGTCATTCCGGCCGCCCGGTCGGTACTGGCCCTGGTCGCCGCCCTCCGCCCCGGTTGGGGAACCGCCGCCGCGGCGGCGGTCGTCCTGCAGCCCTACCTGGTGACGGCGGGAACGCCCCTGCGGCCCCGGCGCCGATCACCGGGGGCCGCCAGCGTGTCGCGCCTCGTCGACCCCTTGGCCGTGGCGGTGGTCGCGGTTCGCCGCGGTCGCCGCCTCATTTCCGGCGAGGGTGCCGAGGACCCGATCGAGGCTCGCCGGCCTCAATATCAAGCCGATCTGGCGCAGGGGACGCAACGCTTCTTCGAAGCGCGCCGCACGACCTGCCCCTGGTGCGACGGCCACGAACTGGTCGAGGTGGTCCGGGTGGGTGACCTGGCCCAGTTCAAGCCGGGGGAGTTTGTCATCGAGAAGTGCGCCCATTGCGGCCACGTCTTCCAGAATCCCCGGCTCAGTCTCGAGGGCCTCGATTTCTATTACCGGGACGCCTACGATGGGCTCGGCGAGGGGGAGACCGAGTTCCTGTTCGCCCAGTCGGAGCCCGCTTACCGGGGCCGGGTCGGGCTGGTGCAACGCCACGGGACGCCGCGGGCCTGGCTCGATGTCGGCACCGGCTACGGACATTTCTGCCTGGTCGCCCGGGGGCTGCTCCCCGAGACCAGCTTTTCTGGGCTGGACATGGGAAACAGCGTCGAGACAGGCCAGCAGCGGGGCTGGCTCGACCACGGTTTCCGGGGCCTTTTCCCGGACATGGCGGAGGAGTTGAAGGGCCGATTCGATGTGGTGAGCATGCACCACTACCTCGAACACACCCGGGACCCGAAGGCGGAACTGGACACCGCTCGGGCCGTGTTGGAGCCCGGCGGCCGGTTGCTGATCGAGGTGCCCGATCCGGAATGCCGGGCCGCCCCGTGGCTGGGTCGGTACTGGGTCCCGTACTTTCAGCCCCAACACCAGCACCTGGTGCCGGTGGCCAACCTGTGTGCGGCCCTGGAGGACCGGGGCTTTTCGATCATCGAGGTGGAGCGGGGCCCGGCCCACATGCCTATGGACCTGGCCGGAAGCACGTGGACCTGGATCCGCAGCCTGGCGCCGCCTCCTCGTTCGCCGTGGGGCAAGGAACCCAGCCCTGCCGATCGGCTTCGCCGGGCCGTGATCCTTTCGGTCCTGGGCCCCCTGGCGGTGCTCGCCCTGCTGGCCGACCGGGCGTTTCACCCCGTGATCAAGACCAGGGCGCAGCAGTACTCCAACGCCTACCGGGTATTGGCCCGCCGGGAGCCCTAAACCGCCGGGGTCGGAGCACCGGTCGGGTCGGCGAGGGTCTCCAGCGCCTGGGCGGCGGCGGCCGGCCCACCGGCGGCCGCAAACGACGCCTGCAGCCGCAGGGCCGCCTGGCGGTAGCGGGCCTCGTCCAGGACCGAGGCGATGGCCGCCGCCAGCTCCGCCGCCCGGACCCGCCCGAACCGGACCCGGATGCCGGCGCCGGCGTCGGCCACCTGCTGGGCCACGATGGGCTGGTCGTCGCGGATCGGGGCCACGACGAGGGGCAAACCCTGGGCCAGGGCCTCACACACCGTGTTGTGCCCGCCGTGGCACACGACCGCGTCCGCCCGGGCCAGCAGATCGAGTTGGGGCACGTAGCCCCGGATGAGCACATTGCTGGCTCCCACGAGGTCGGCCGGGCCGACCACCACTGCCTGGACCCCGGCCGAGGCCTGCGCGGGGGAGGCCAGCGCCGCCACCGCCTCGGTCAGGAATCGGCGCCCGGCGGGCGCATTGATCGTCCCCAGCGACACCAGCACCAGCCGCCGGGACGGGTCGAGCCAGTCCCAGGGGAACTCAACGCCCGCGGCCGGCCGGGTGCCCAGCGAGGGCCCGACGAAGCGGTAGTGGGCGGGGAAGGCGCGGTCGGGCCCGGCCAGGGCCGGCGTGGAGAACGCCAGCACCAGCTGCTCGGAGAACCGCAGGTCGCTCCCGCCCACCGCGCCGAAGTCGTCGCCGAAGCGGCGCAGTGCCTCAACCACCCAGTCACCCACCTTGGGCAGGAGGGCGAAGGGGTCGACCAGCTCCGCCGAGGTCGTCGCCGACGTCGCCCACCGCAGCCCTCGGCGCCGGGCGACGACGGCGCCTGCGATGGCCTGCTGATCGACGATGAGGACATCGGGACCGAACCGGTCCACCGCCGACTCCACACCGGCCACCATCGAGCGCCCGAGCGGCAGGAGGAACTCCTCCCACAGGAACATCAGCGCCTCGGCGCCCCGCAGCCCCTGGGAGCGCTCCTTGGCCGCTGCCACCACAGGGTCATCGGCAGCCGGGTCGTCGCCGACCGGTATCAGCTCCGCCCACCGGGGCAGTAGCGGCCCGATCACGGTGGCATGCCCGGTCCACGCGACCGCATGTCCCCGGGCCCGCAGGGCCTCGCCGACCGCCACCGTCGGGTTGGTGTGCCCGGTGAGCGGCGGCACCACGAACAGGAACCGGCTCACGGGCCGTTAGCCGACCAGCTCCACCATCGGGTGCGGCCCCGGCGACGCCGTGGGAGGCCCCCCAGGCGAGTCCTGGGGAACGTATTCCGGTGCCGGCCCCACCCGGCCCCCAAGCCACCATGCCAGCACCGCCTGCAGATGGGCGGGCACCTCCATAAGGATCGAGTGACCGCAGCCGCTCAGGATGTTGAGGGTGAAATCGGGCACCAAGGTGGCCAGGTCCCGGGCCCGGTCGATCACGTCCGACTCGTCGCCGTAGATTGCCAGCACCGGGCAGGCCAGCGACGCCAGCGGGCCGCGAGGTAACGGCGAGGCCGTCAGCAGGTCCTCGACCAGGCTGGTGTGGTTGATCAAGGCGTCCGCCTTGCGGGCCATGCGGGTCATCTTGCGCCCCGCCGCGGCCACCCAGGCCCGGGCCTCCTCGAGCTCCATGCCGAAGGCGATGCCCCACAGCGTGCGGGCCATTTCCTCGCCCCATCCCTGGACCGCGAAGTGCCCCTCGACGAGCACCAAACTGGCCACCCGCTCGGGATAGGCCATCGCGAACGCCAGACCCACCGTGCCCCCGTAGCTGTTGCCGACAATATGAATCGGCCCATTGAGACCCAGCTCGAAGAGCAACCCGACCAGGTCGTCGACCGAGTCCTCCAGCGCGTATCCGAGCGGGGGCCGCTCCGTGAGCCCGTGGCCCCGGAGGTCGTACATCATCACGTCGGCCCCGGCCGCGGCGACCGGGTTGGCCAGGGTGTAGTAGAAGCTCGACAGGTTGTCCATGACCAGCCCGTGAATGAACACCACCGTCGGCCGCTCCCCGGAGGTGCCCGCGGCCGTTCCCGGCGGCGTCAGCTGCTGGACGTGGAAACGCACCCCGTTGGCGACGACCTCAGCCACGGCTGCCCACCGCCTCCAGGCACACCAAGATGTGGTCGACGACCTGGCCGACCCGAAGGGCGATGATCTGGTGCAGGTCCATGTCTGCGAGGAACCCGACGAAGTCGACCTGGGCGCCGTAATGGGCCTTCAGCAGCCCCGCCAGCGCCACGAATTCGATGCTCTCGAGCTCCAGGTCCCCGGAGAAGGCAGTGTCCAGGGTGACCTGGCACTCCTCCAGGTAGTCCTCGCCGATCACCTCGCCGAGCATGCGAGTGATGTCGGCCAGGATGGTTTCAGCGTCCATTGTGGGTCCTCTCTCTGACAAGGGTAAGGGGGGAAAATGCCCCCGTCGTGGCTGCGGGCGCGCTGGCGGGCAGGAGTGCCGGTGGTCGTCCAGCCGACGACATAGCGGCTGGAGCCGGAACCACCGTTCACGATGGTCGTGTCCACCCACCACCTCGATCCGCGGTCCCGGGCGGCCACCAGCAGTTTCGATCCGTCCGTCTGCTGGATCTCGAAACGATGGGGCCGTCCGCCGAGCCCGGTGCCCTCCGCTTTGGCGACCGCCTCCTTGGCCGCCCAGAAGCGGGTGAGGCACTCCAGCCGCGTCCCGGTGCCGGCCGAGCACAGATCGAGCAGGGCCCGCTCCGACTCGGTGCACGCGGTGGCCTCGAACTGGGGGGTGCGCTCCTCGACCACTTCCACGTCGATGCCGACCCCCTCGCCGACCATGGCGACAGCCAGCTCGCCGGTGTGGGCGATGGAGATGCCGATGCCTTCAGGCAGCCCGGACACCGTCGGTCGGCCCGAGCCCTCGTTGGCGACGGTGAACTGGGCCGGATACAGCGGCCCCGCGCCGCGGTCCCACAGCCACTGGCGCACCGCGTCCTTGGCCGCCATCCGGCCGAGTAGCCAATGGTGGCGGCCCCGGGGGTTGTGCTTGTCGTAGTGCGCCCGCTCGCCCGCCGCCAAGTAGCGGCGCATCACCAGTTCCCGGTTGGCGGGATCCGGCCACCGGTCCTGGAGCAGGAACCAGCCACCGGGCTGTTCCTCGGCGATGCGGCTCTTCTCGGGCCAGCGCAGGATGGGGTCGACGGCGGCGTCGGTATAGAACCGCCGGTCGTTCCAGGCGGTGATCCGGGCCCAGACGGTGCCGTCCCGATGAGTCAACTCGAGGTCCGCGATGACCGACAGCTCGGTGACGGAGCGGATCCAAACCGTGCAGCCGACCCCCTCGCCGGCCCGCGGATGGGGGCCGAAGAACTCCAGCCGTTCGATGGAGGCAGGGAAGGCCAGCTTGTTGGCAGTGACCGTGGATCGGATCCAGAAGCCCATCAACTGGCCGGCGTTGTCGAGCAGGCCGCCGGGAGCGGCGAGGCTGATCAGCCGGCCCGCGATCCCGTCGTCGCTGTAGCCACCGATCTCCTTCACGCCCTGGAACTGGGGGCCGTGGAACAGCCACCGGCCCTCGTACAGCTCGCCCGCCGTGGCCGGCGAGGGCCTCTCGGGGAGCAAAGGCTCCCGGCTGGCGGCGGGGGCGGCCGGGTAGCGGTCGGCGACCATGACCTTGCCCCGGGCGTAGCCCTCCAGCACCACGTCGATGTTGTCGTCGTCGTCAAGCGACGCGGTGATGGTCAAGGTGACCGGTTCCGTCGGGGCCAGCCACCGCAACGCCCGCACCTTGGTCAGCCCGGTGATCGTCCCGCCCCCGGTCAGGGGCCCGGCGCCTTCCATCATCAGCTCCAGCATGGTGGTCATGGGGACCACCGGGAACTGGTCGCTCACCTCGGGCCACCCCTCGGCCTGACGGTAGAAGCAGTGGTCCCGCAGGTACGGCATGGTCTCCACCGATACCACCCGGGTGGTCGTGGCCGTCCGGGGCCGCGCCGGCGATGCCGTCCAGGAGGAGAGCACGGCGTTGGCCGCCGCTTCGGCATCCGCGAGCAGGGCGTCGAACTCGCTGAGCACCGGGTGGGTCACCTGGGGCCCAACCACGCCCGAGGGTGCAGCCGGAGCCGCCACCAGGGGGGCCACCCCGTCGGCGAAGTGCACCAGCGGCGTTCCCAGGCGAAGGGCCACCGAGGCGGCCTGGACGGCGGGGGCCAGCCGGGCCAGGGCCGGCGCCCGCCCCTCGACCCAGAGGGCGGCGGCCACCCGGAGCAGCTGGTCGAGACCATTGTTCTTGGAGGTGCAGGCGCTGACCACGAGTTGCTCCCGGTCCCGCAGGGCGTCGTCGAGGAAGCCGGTCAGGCTGCCGCTGCCGACCTGCACGAATGCCCGCACCCCGGCGTCGTGCAGGTGCTGGACCAGGGGTCCGAAGCGAACCGGCTCCAGCAGGTGCCGGACGGCCAGCTGCCGGAACTGGTCGAGGTCCTTTGGGTAGGGGGCTGCGATGGTGGCCGACCAGATCGGGATTTCGGCGGGCCGCAGGCGCAGCCCCCGCAGCTGGTCGCCCACCGCGGCCAGGTAGGGCTCGACCATGGGGGAGTGGAAGCCGGACCGGAACGCCAGCACCTGGCCCATCACGCCCTCGGCCCGCAACCGGGCCAGGGCCTCGGCGACGCTGGCCTCCTCGCCGCAGATGATCGACTGATGGGGGCAGTTGTCGTGGGAGACCACGATCCGGTCGAGGCCGGTGATGGCCGCTTCAGCCATCTCGGCTCCGCAGCCCAGGGCCGCGAACACCACGCCGGGCACCTCGATGCTGTCCTGGTCGAAGGACCCGATCACCCGGTCCAGATCGGCGGCGTCGTGCATGCCGGCCGAGATCATGGCGTTCCACTCGCCGATGCTGTGCCCCGCCACCACGTCGGGCTCGATCCCGAGACGCCGCAGGGCGCCGTCGAGCAGCCGCCCCACCGCCAGGGTGGCCACGCTGTGGCGGCCCAGGTTGTGGGTTCCCCCGATCCCGGCATCGGGGAGGCCGAAGTGTTCCGCCACCCCGGCTATGCGGGGGTCGAACGTCTGCTCGACGCCGGGAAACAGGAACGCCATCTTGGCCGTGGCATCTGCGAGGAGCGGGGTCGAGGTGAACCACACGTCGTTGCGGCCCCGCCATGGCCGGCCCCGGGCCACGACTTTGCGGGCCAGTTCCAGCCGGGTCGGGTTGGGGTCGACAACCGCCAGGCGCCACGGCCCGCCGCCGGGAACCGACCGGAGGTCGTCGCGGGCCAGCAGGACCGCATCCTGGCCGGCCAGCTGCCGGCCGAGATCTTCTGCCGACGCAGCCGCCAGCAGCAGGACCCGGTGCGACAACCCCGGCACCCGCGGGGCGGGGGCCGACCCCACCGCCGCGTTGGGAGCTTCTTCCAGGATCAGGTGGGCGTTGATCCCCCCGAAGCCGAAGGCGTTGACGGCGGCCCGCCGGGGCCCGCCGTCGCCGAAGTCGCCCCACTCGGCGGCCTGGCTCAGGGTTTCGAAGCGGCTTCCGGCGAGGGCCGGGTGGGGATCGTCACAGTGCAGGGTTGGGGGCAGCACCCGGTGGTGCACGGCCAGCGCCGCCTTGATCAACCCCGCGATGCCCGCCGCGGGCATGGAGTGTCCGATCATCGACTTGACCGAGCCCAGGCACAGGGCGGGCCCGGCGCTGCCGAACACCCGGCGCAGCGTGGTCAGCTCCGCCTCGTCGCCCACCGGGGTGGCGGTGCCGTGGGCCTCGATCAGCGAGACGGCGCCCGGCTCGGTCGGGTCCAGCCCGGCCGCCGCCCAGGCCCGCTCCAGGGCCAGCACCTGGCCCTCGACCCGGGGGCGCATGAGGCTCGAGTCGCGCCCGTCGCTGGCCACGCCGGAGCCCCGGATGACGGCGTAGATCCGGTCGCCCCGGCGCTCGGCGTCGGCGAGGCGCTTCAGGATGACCATGCCTGTTCCCTCGCCGATCAACAGCCCGTCCGCCTTGCGGTCGAAGGGCCGGATCTGCTGGCTGGGGCTCAGCGCCTTCAGCTGCGAGAACACACTCCACAGCGTCACGTCGTCGCACACGTGGACCCCGCCCGCGATGACGACGTCGCAGCGGCCCCGGGCCAGTTCGACCACCGCGTGGTCGACGGCCAGCAGCGACGAGGCGCAGGCGGCGTCGACGGTGTACGCGGGTCCCTGCAGGTCGAGGCGGTTGGCGATGCGAGAGGCGGCCAGGTTGGGGACCAGGCCGATTGACGCCTCAGGCCGCTCCGGGCCCAAGCGGGCCTGAAAGTCCTGGGCCACCCGATCCAGCTGGGCCTGGCTGAGGCCGGGAACCAGTTCCCGCAGGCTGGCCACCAACTGCCGCCCCGCCCGGACCCGCTGGTCGAGGCGGGCGCCGCCGGCCGAGAGATAGCCGCCCCGGCCCAGGATGACCCCGACCCGGCCCCGGTCCCCCAGGCCGTCCTCGCCGCCGCCGTCGGCGATGGCCGCCGCCGCCACCTTGAGGGCCAGCAGCTGGTCGGGCTCGGTGCTGTCCACCGCAATGGGCATGATCCCGAAGGCGGCCGGGTCGAAGTCCGCGATGTCGTCGATGAAGCCGCCCCGGCGGCAGTAGAACTTGTCGCTGGCCGGGTGCGACCATGCCTCGGGGTCGTAGTACGAGGCATCCCAGCGGGTGGTGGGGACGTCGGTGACCGAGTCGACGCCGTTGACGATGTTGTGCCAGTACGCCCCGAGGTCGGGCGCGCCCGGGAACAGGGCGGCCATCCCGACGATCGCCACGTCGGTCGGCCGCCGCGCCACGGCGGTCATCCCCGGGCCGCCGGCGTCTGCAGGTAGACGACCTGGGCCACGTCCCGGGGACCGAAGGCCAGCTCACCGAGCAGGCAGCGGATCCCGTCGCCGACGCTGATCAGGCCCACCCCGCGCCGGGCGTACTCCCGTTCCAGCTCTGGGGAAACCATGCCCGCCCCGGCCCACGGCCCCCAGTCGATGGCGACCACCCGGCCCTGGAACTGGCCCGCCCAGCTGCGGGCCAGGCTGTCGAGGGCGTCGTTGGCGGCCGCGTAGTCGGCCTGGCCCCGGTTGCCGTACACCCCGGCCACGCTGCCGAAGAGGACCAGAAAGCCGAGGTCGGAACGCAACGCCGATACCAGGTTGCGGGCTCCGTCGACCTTGGTACGGAAGACCCGCTCGAAGGATTCGATCCCCTTGTCGCTCATCCGCTTGTCTTCCAGCACCCCGGCGCCGTGGATGACGCCGTCCAGGCGGCCGTGCCGGCGGTAGATGCCCTCGACCACGGCCCGCACCGCATCGCGGTCGCGGACGTCGACGACGTGGTAGCGGGCCGAGGCCGCCGAGGCCTGCAGCTGGGCCAGGGTGGCTCGGATCTCCCGGGTGGCCAGGATGCGGGCGGTGGCAACCTCCACCTGAGCGGGGATGCGGGTGCCGGCGCCGATGAGCGCCCCGCGGATGGCGGCGGCGTCGGTGGCCGACGCGGTAGCCGGGTCCTCGTCGCCCTCCGGGGCCTGGGTCCGGCCCATCAGCTCGATGTGGCACCCGGTGGCGCGGGCCAGCGCCACCGCCACCTTGGAGGTGATCCCCCGGGCGCCGCCGGTCAGCAGCACCACCGAATCGGGGCCCAGCCCGAGGGCGACGATGGCGGCAGTATCGGTGGCGGCAGCGGTTGCCGCCAGGCCGACCGCCGACACCCTCCGGGTGGTCCGGGCGCCCCGGCTGAAGCCCACCGTCACCGGCGGCTCTGAGGCGGTCAGTTCCGACAGCAGAGCCAAGGCGATGGCGCCGGCCCGTTCCTTCGGGTCGACATCGATGAGCTGGCAGGCGAGCTCGGGGTACTCGGCTCGCATGGTGCGCACCAGGCCCCCCAGCCCGAGTCCCGCGTCGGGAGCGTCGATGCCCCGGTCGAAGCCGAAGCGGCCGCCACTACCGGTCACGACCAGCATCCGCGCCACCCGTCGCTCGGCCGCTTCCCGCAGGATCGAGAAGGCGCCCGGCAGGACCGGAGGCTGGTCGGAGTCGACTGCGGCCAGGTGGACCAGGGCGTGGGCGCCGTCGAGAGCCGCCAGGTTGTCCTCGTGGTCGAGGAAGATCACCTCGGCGCCCCGGCGCTCCAGTAGCTCGGACAGCTCGAGGCCAATCCCGAGGCCGCCGTCGACGACGACGTACCGGCGGCCCACCATCAAGTCCTCGTCGTCGGGCGCCTCGGGCAGTGGGTTCAGCGTCTCCAGCTCGACCAGCTGGCGGGTTGTCACCGAGACCGGGGGTACCGGCGCCGGTGCCGCCGGTGCCGCCGGCGCCGCCACCGGGGCGGGGTCGACGTGGGCCACGATCCAGTCGGCGATGGCATTCAGGGTCTTCAGGCGGGCCAGTTCCTCGACGGTGGACTCGTCGATGGCGCTGCCGTTGGCGCCCGCCAGGCCGACCCGGTCGGCAAGCTCGCTCAGGACCTCGGTGCGCTTGATGGAGTCGATGCTCAGGTCGGCCTCGAGGTCGAGGTCGGGATCCAGCATGTCGCTCGGGTACCCGGTACGGGTGCTGACGATGGAGAGGACGGCGTCGAGCACCTGGGTCCGGGTGAGCGGGCCCGGGGGGGCGGGAGCGGGGCCGGGCACGACCGGCTTCACGACCGAGGCGGCAACGACGGCCGAGGCGGCAACGACGGCCGGCTGGGCGGGGACGGCCGAGAGCGGCGGGAAGGCGTCCGCCCCGGCGCCGAGGTAGCCGAGGAGCACGTCGCGCTGGGCCGCCACCAGCTCGCGGGTGGTGCGCAGGTACTCGAGCACGGCCAGGTCCCGCTCGGCGGCTGGTGCCACCGAGGCGGCCACGGGCCCGACGGGAACGGTGTTCATGGGCTGCAGGCCGCCGGGGAGGGGGGCGCCGTCGGCGGTGCGCACCAGATGGCCGTTGACCAGCCAGCCGGGCCGGCGGGGGATGTCGGTCGTCGAGACGGTTCGGACCTGGCGGCCCCGGAACAGGGCCTCGGTGTCGACCGGGACCCCGGCGGCCGCCAGTTCGGCCAATGCCTGCAGCAGGCGGGGCAGGCCCGCCTCGCCGGCGACATCGCAGGCGACCGCAACATGCGGGCGGTCGCCCAGGATCTTGACCACCAGGGCGGTGAGGACCCGGCCCGGCCCGGCCTCCACGAACACCCGGGCCCCGGCGGCATACATGGCTTCGATCTGCTCGACGAAGCGCACCGGTTCCGCGACCTGCTGGGCCAGGGTGGCCCGGATGGCGTCCGGGTCGCACGGGTACCGGTCGGCAGTGGTGTTGGACCACACCGGGAAGGCGGGACCGGAGACGGCCCGGCCGGCCAGCTCGGCGCCGAGGGTGGCGGCGGCGCCGGCCACCAAGGTGGAGTGGAAGGCGCAGGCGACGGGGATCTTCTTGGCGGACAGCCCTTGGATGGCCAGGCGCTCGATGGCAGCGTCCACACTCGCGGTGGGGCCCGAGATCACAACCTGGCGGGGAGCGTTGTGATTGGCGATGCGAACGCCGTCGGGCAGGGCCGCCTGGACCTCGGCCGCGGTGGCGCTGACGGCGGCCATGGTGCCCGGGTCGTCGCCGGTGGCGTTCAGGATGGCATCGGCCCGGGCGGCGCTGATGGCGACCAGGTCGTCGTGATCGAGGGCGCCGGCTGCCGCCAGGGCGACCAGCTCGCCGTAGCTGTGGCCCCCGGCCAGGTCGGGATGGACGCCGAGGGTGGTCAGCAGTTCGTACATGGCCAGGCCGGCCACGCCCAAGGTGGGCTGGGCCACCCGGGTGTCGGTGATGGCGGCCCGCTGGCGCTCCGCTTCGTCGCGGCTGAAGGCGGCGGGCGGAAACATGACGGCGGCCAGGTCGCCGAGGCGGTGCAGATGGCGGCGGAGGTTGGGGAAGGCGACGAAAAGATCGGCCAACATTCCCGGCGACTGGCTGCCCTGGCCGGGGAAGAGGAAGGCGACCGGGCCCGATTCCCGCGAGGCGGCGTGGAAAACGCCGGGCGCCACGGTCCCCGAGCGCGCCGCGTCCAGCTTGGCGGCCAGGTCGTCAAGGTCGCGGGCGACCACCGCCACCCGAACGGGGCCCTTCCCGGCGCTGGCGATCGTCCACGCCAGATCCCGGAGCCGCCATGGACGGCCCGCGGCATCGTTGGCGGAAAGCAGCTGCAGCAACTGGTCCATCTGGCCGGCGCTGCGCAGGAGGAACAGCTCGGCCGGCCATTTTTCCAGCCCCTGCTCCGGTTCCGGGCCGCCGTCGTAGGCACCCAGCACGGCGTGGAAGTTGGTGCCGCCGAACCCGAAGGCGCTGACGCCGGCGAAGCGCTCGGCGGGCGGGGCGACCCACGGGCGGGCCGCGGTGTCGAAGAAGAACGGGCTCGCGTCGCGGTCCCAGTAGCTGTTGGGCTGGGAGATCTGGCCGGTGGGCGGGCGGACTCCGCTGTACAGGGCCCGGGCCACCTTGATGATCCCGGCCAGCCCGGCCGCGCACTTCGTATGCCCGATCTGGGATTTGACCGATCCGAGCGAGCAGCTGCCCGGCTCGGCTCCCGACTCGGTGAACAGTTCTGTGAGGGTGGCCAGCTCGGTCCGGTCGCCGACGACGGTCCCGGTGCCGTGGGCCTCCATCAGGCCGACCTGGGCGGGGGAGATGCCGGCCATGCGGTACGCCCGCTCCAGGGCCCGGCGCTGACCTTCGGGGCGGGGGGCGGTCAGCCCCAGGCTGCGGCCGTCGCTCGAACCCGCGATGGCCTTCACCACCGCGTACACCCGGTCGCCGTCGCGCTCGGCGTCGGCCAGCCGCTTGAGTACCACGCAGGCCACCCCTTCACCCAGGGCGATGCCGTCCGCCTTGGCGTCGAAGGTTCGGCAGTGCCCGCTCGGCGACAGGGCGTGCACCGAGGCGAAGAGCAGGAAGTCCTGGAGGCCGTTGTGGACGTCGGCGCCGCCGCACAGCACCATGTCACTGGTGCCCGAGCGAAGCTCCTTGCAGGCGACATCGAGGGCGGCCAGCGACGATGCGCAGGCGGCGTCGACGGTGTAGTTGGAGCCGCCCAGGTCGAGGCGGTTGGCGATGCGCCCCGCGATGACATTGGACAGCACCCCGGGGAACGAGTCCTCGTTGAGGGAGGGCAGATGGGCGTCCAGCTCCGGCGGGAGGGGGCCCAGGTAGGACTGGTGCAGGGCCCGGAAGCCGTAGGCGCCCGCCAGGTCGGTGCCCGCCTCGGCGCCGAAGACCACCGAGGTGCGTTCCCGGTCGAAGCGCCGGGCCCGGTAACCGGCGTCGGACAGCGCCCGGGCGGCCACTTCGAGCGCCAGGAGCTGCGACGGGTCGACCGAGGTCAGCGACGAGGGAGGCACGCCGTAGGAAAGGGCATCGAAGGCGATGTCGGGCAGGAAGCCGCCCCATTTCGAGGGGGTGCGGTGGCCCGCCCCCTGGGTGACCGCGGCGGGGTCGTAGTAGGTGGCGGTGTCCCAGCGCTCGGGCGGCACCTCGGTCACGGCGTCCACGCCGGCCACCACGTTGGACCAGTACTGGTCGGTGTCGCCCGCCTCCGCGAACACACACGCCATCCCCACGATGGCGATCTCCAGTGGGTCCCCTCCGTCGGCCACGGTCGCGCCCTGGTCGTCCGCCAGCTGGGCCGCCCGGGCATCCAGGAAGTGCGCAGGCGCCATTGCTCACCTGATCGTGCAGCTGCGAGATGGTGGTCGTGGCCGACCGCAGGGTGGCCACCTCGCCGATCATGACCATCCCCTGGCGGCGCTGCTCGTCTTCGTCGACCGCCACCAGCGTCCCCGCCTGGCGTCGGACGCCCTTGCTGGCCAGGCGCAGCCGGCCCAGGTTGAGCTGCTCCAGCTCGCGCCCACATCTCCTGCTGGCTGGCGCCATCGCCGCGCAGCCGCTCCTTGGTCTCCCGGAAGGACCGGACGTAGTCGGTGTCGACGCAGCGGGTGGCGTGGCCCGGTGACGTCTCGAGCAGGACGGTCGAGTCGCACGTCAGGGCGGCCGACTGGAAGCCGGCCACGATGGCGCCGCTGGCCACTGCTTCCTCGGTGAACAGGTAGGCGGTGCCCATGAGCACGCCCACCTTGGCCCCGCCCGCCGCCAGCGGCGCCGCCAAGGCGGCGACCATGGCCGCCGAGCGCTCGTCGTGGATGCCGCCCGCGAACAGCACATGGACCTCGTCGAGGTGGCCGAAGGCCAGCAGCCGCTCGATCTGGGATTCCCACAGGGCGAAGCTGGAGCGCGGGCCGACGTGGCCACCGCATTCCCGGCCCTCGAAGACGAACTTGCGGGCGCCGTCGAGGAGGAAGCGGTCCAGCAGGCCGGGCGAGGGAACGTGGAGGAAGGTGTCGATGCCGGCTGCCTCGAGGGGCGCCGCCTGCGAGGGGCGGCCACCGGCAATGAGGGCGCAGGGGGGGCGGACGTCGTGGACGACGGCCAGTTGGGTTTCGCGGAGCTCGGCGGGAACGAAGCCGAGGATGCCGACGCCCCACGGGCGCCCCCGCAGCCGGGCCGAGGTCTCTTCCAGCAGGGCCCGGACCTCGTCGCCGCCCATGAGGGCCAGAGCGAGGAAGGGAAGGCCCCCGGCCTCGGCCACCGCCAGGGCGAAGGCGGCCCGGTCGCTGACCCGGGTCATGGGCCCCTGGGCGACGGGCACGGTCAGTCCCCGGGCGGCCGCGAACGGCGAACCCGGCGCCAGCGGCTGGTGGGCGGCGGCGGCGTTCAGGTGCTCGGCGATGGCCTCACGGACCGCGGCGACGACGGCCCCCGCGGTCGGGTACCGCTCGGCCAGCGGCCCCGCGAAGGCGCCTTCCTGGCCGATGGGCAGCAGCTGGGTCCGGAGGTTCCGGCCTCCCAGCCGAGCGGCAACGCCGCCGGGCGCGAGCCGCGTTGAGGGAGGGGCGGGCGGGGTGGCGCCGTTGCCACCCTCTTTCCCGCCCTCCATACCCTCAACCGCAGTTCCGACCTCTTCGCCGGAGGCGAGTCCGGCTACCGGGAGGTCGGGGCGGGTGTACACCCGGTACCCGCCGATCACCGTGGTTTCGCTGCCGTCCATGGCTCGGATGGCTGCTTGGATTTCGGCAGGCAGGCGGGCTTCCTTGACCAGGGCCAACTGGGCGTCGAGAACCACGCCGGCGGCGCCGCCGGCGATGGCAGCGGCCGCGGTGTGGCGGCCGATGCCGCCCGCGCACCAGATCGGGAGGTCGATGGCGGGGTCGGCCAGTAGTTGCTGGAGCAGGACGAACGCGGTCGTGTCGCCGATCGGGCCCCCCGACTCGGAACCCTTGGCGATCAGCCCGTAGGAGTCGAGGGCCGAGGCGGGGGCATCATCGGCGGCGATGAAGGAGTCGGTGGCGATGGAGGAGGCGGCGATGGAGGAGGCGGCGGCGATGGAGGCGGTGGTGGCTGCGGCCGCGGCCTGGCGGGCCTGGGCCAGGCTGATGACTTCGATCAGGACCCGGCGGCCGGCCAGGCCGGGATCGGTGGCCGACCAGGGCGAGGCGGCGCCGAGGATCACGGTGTCGACCTGGTCGGGCAGCTCCGCGATGGCCAGCGGGCAGCCGGCGGGAACCCGGACGCCGAAGTGGGAGCCGAGGCGCGAGCCGCCACGGGACCAGCGGGCGGCGTTGGCCAGAGCGGCCCGGTTGGCCTCGACGTCGGTACCCAGCCCGAGGACACCGAGGCCCCCGGCCCGCTCCACGGCTACCGCCAGCTCCGCGTTGGGCTCCTGGAAGGGGGTGATCCCGATAACCAGATCGCGGCTTCGGAGCAAGTTCATGGATTCCGCCCCTTCAGGTCGCACCCGGTCGGTCCTGTGTCCTCCTGTGTCATCGGGATTTCGGGAGGGAAGGTTGAGGGTGGTATGACCGGTTTGCAGCATTACTTCGCATTCTTAGCGGCCATTTAAGTACGAATTAGGGCCGGGCGTTTGTTGCGGGAGCAAGTACTTGGGGTAACAAGCTGCTTGACCGTTTTTCGGGGCCGGCGGCCTGTGTCGGCGGTCAGCGTTTATGCCGCGGGACCGGTCGTCAGTGTCACCGGGGCGGTGTGGGTCTTGCCCGAAGGGTCGGTCCAGCCCAGCATCACCTTGTCACCGCCATGCTTCTGCTGCAGGATCGCGGTGAGGGCCTTGGGCGAGCCGACCGCCTGGCCGTTGATCGAGGTGATCACGTCGCCAGCCGCCAGGCCCACCTTCTCGGCGGGCGACCCCGGCAGAAGACCCACGACCGGTGCCCCGGCCACCGAGCCGGTGTTGGTGCTGGCCACCGACACGCCGAGGAAACCAGGCAGGCCGATCTGGATGGTGGCGCTGGCCTTGCCGGCCGCGATCAGCCGGGCGATCGAGGTGGCCTTGGTGATGGGAATGGCGAAACCAACCCCGGTCTGGGCCTCGATGCGATTTGTGGCTGAGGCGGCGGTATTCATGCCGACCACCTCGCTGCGGGTATTGATGAGGGGCCCCCCGGAGTCGCCGGGCTGCAACGGGGCGCTGATCTGGATGAGGCCGCTCAGTTGTTCGGAGTTCGTTCCGCCCAGGTCACTGGCCGTCACCGACTGATCCAGGGCCTCGACGGTACCTGTCACCACGCTCGGGGTGCCCCCCACCCCCCCGGCGTTTCCGACCGCCACAATGGGGTCGCCCGTGCTCAGCGTGGTGGGATCACCGGGCGTTATCGGCTTCAGGCCGGTGGCACCCTCCAGCTTGATGAGGGCCACGTCCTCGCTGGGATCGGTGCCGAGGACCCTCACGGTGTAGGTCATGCCGCCCACCACGGTCGCGCTCAGGCTGGTGGCGCCGGCGATGACGTGGTTGTTGGTCAGGACCTGGCCGTCGCTTGTCAGGACCATCCCGGTGCCCGCGGCCGCGGCCTGCTGGTACCCGAGGCGGGCGTTGATGTCGACGACCGAGGGGTTGACGTTCTTGGCGATGGCCGTCGCCTGGGCGGCGGGGAGGCCGGTGCCGGAAGGGACGCCGCCGCTGTTACCCCGGGACGGCCCAGATGGGAAAATGCTGGGGATACGCCTGACCGTGGAGCGATTGCCCACCAGCTGGCCGCCGACCGCGAGTCCGATGAGCGCCGCGATCAAGATGGCAATGCCGATGATGGCCGCCGCGTTGCGCCGGGGCGGGGGACTGGTCGGTACCGGCGCCCAGCCGGGCTGCGGCGCCGGGCCCCAGGAGTATCCCGAGGGCGGGGGCAGGGCCGGCGGCGGCGACCCAGGCGCCCCCGAGTCCCAGCCACCCGTTGAGCCGCCGGCGCCGGCGCGGGGATACCAGCCGGCCGCCGGATAGGCCGAGGTATCGGTGTACCCCGAGTACCCGCTCGGTTCGCCGTAAGTACGAGCCCCGGGGTATGCGACGACGCCCGGGTAGGACGCTGGGCCGCCGTAGGAGGTCGGGGCCTGATAGCCGGGAGGGGCCGGGTAGCCGGGAGGGGCCGGGTAGCCGGGGGGGGGCGGGTAGGGGGGAGCCGGGTAGCCGGGTGCGCCGGCGTAGGCGGAGGGGTCGTTGTAGTTGGGCGGGGCCGGGTAGGCGGAGGGGTCGCTGTAGGCGGGCCGGTCGCCGCCGTAGGCGGGCCGGTCGCCGCCGTGAGCGGGAGAACCGGGATACGGCGGCGGATCGCGGTAGGGGGGCGCCGCGGGATAGGCGGGAGAGCCGGGAGACGGGGGGTAGTCGTCCGGGCTGCGGCCGGCGGGTGGGCCCGGATAGGTGGGTGAGTCGAGGTAGGCCCGCGCCGCCGGGTAGGCGGGGGAACCCGGCTCGTCGTAGGTGAGTGCGCCGGGATAGGTCGGCGACCCCGAGTACAACGGGTTGTCGCGGTACGCGGGCGGAGGGGGGTAGCTGGGCGACGAACCGGGATAGGTCGGCGAGTCGCCCAGACCGCCGGGCGAGCCCGGGTACGGGGCATAGGCGGACGGGCTCGGACCCGGGGGCGCCCCGGCCTGGCCCTGCCTGCCCGGCGCTCCGACAGCGTCGGGCTCGGGGGCGGCGAAGGGAGACGACCCAGGGTTGGTCCCCGGATTGGCGTCGTCTGCACCCGCCGACGGGGCGGCTCCCGGGTAGGGGTAGGCAAAGGGGTGGGGTCGGCGTCCCGGCGGCGGTGCCGTGGCCCAGGGGTCAGGATCTGCGGCCGCGGACTCTCCGGGGAAGGGGCGGCCGCCACCCGGAGACGCCCACGGAGCGGGGGTCGCCGGATCGGCGTCAGTGAGGGGGACGGTTTCGTCCGCAGGCCGGCGGCGAGGGCCGACCGGGCGCCACGACCCCGACGGGGCCCGATCTTCGTCGTGCTCGCTCATTGCCGCCACTCCTAAACCGGCGCAAATGCCTGGCCCCAGTTAACAGCACCGCGCTGACAAACCATTCATTGGGGTGCGCCTGAAAAATCCGGGTGTACACACGGATTTCTCAGCGCACCCCCCTGGCTCCAGGCCCACCTGGGAGACCGGCCGCGACCAGTAGCACGGCCGGTGCTCAGTCCAGGTGCATCCGCAACGCGAACTCGAGTGCGTCCTCGGGCATCCCCGCCGCTTCGCCCGACGGGAAGGTGGCCGGCTCGTAGTCCTCAGTGGCGTAGTCGAACACCGCAAAGCTCCAGCGGTCGGGGTTGCCGAAATACCGCAGCCGCAGCAGATGGAGGGGCTGGGCGGCCAGCCGGTCCCGGTACTGCTCCCGGCTCTCGTCACTCTCCTCGGCCGACCAGCCATCGGGGAAGGGACCCGGATCCCGGTAGAGGTCGAGGTAACAGAACTGGCCCCGGAACCAGACACCAAGCTCTCGGAACCGGCCCCCGAAGCGCTCGTGGGCGAACTCCCGCAACCGCTCCTCCGTCCGGCGACTGATGGCGTCGGAGATCAGCGCGCCACCGCGGTGGGCGTCGTAGAGGTACGGCATGGGTCTAGTCTCGGTTCCCGGCCTCCGATTGTGGTGGACCCCCATCTCCTTTTTGGTTAGTCAGCATGGAACGGCCGGCATCCGTCTGCGACAGGATCTTCATGACCAGGCTTCGGTTCGATGCTTCATCACCCGTTCCCCCCCGGCTGGTGGCGTGTTATGAGGCGGGACCAGGCGGGATATGGGCTGTACCGATTTTGGTCTCCAAGGGATTGCATTGCGAAGTGATCGTTCCGTCGCCGCCGACTTGGGCGACCATCCCCTGGTCCCGCAGGCCTATGTCGGGACCCGCTGACTCGCCACCAGGGCACAGGTGGCGGCTGCGATGCGCCGGCCCGCCTGGCCGTCGCCGAAGGGGCACGGCAGGGTGCGTAATCGGGCCGCCACGTCCGGGGTCGCAAGGGCGGACACGGCATCGAAGATTTCGTCGGCTCGGGCCATCCGGGCGAAGCCTGCCGAGACGGCCTCAGGGCGCTCGGTGTTGCGACGCACCACGACAAGCGGCTTCTTGAGGATGGTCACCTCTTCCTGGAGGCCCCCGGAGTCCGAGACCAGGACTCGCGCCCGGGCCATCAGGCCCAGGAAGGACCGGTGATCGAGCGGCCTCGTCACTCGCAACCGGGCCGCCAGGTCGGTGAGCCCGAAGCGCTCGATGCGTGCCGAAGTACGAGGATGCAAGGGGAGTAGGACGGGCCACGGCAGGCGGCCCAGGGCGGTAAGGACAGCGGTGAGCCGGCGGCAGTCGTCGACGTTCTCGGGCCGGTGAATGGTGGCCAGGACGAAGCTGTCGTCGCCGAGGCCGTGCTGCGCCAGCAGCCGTTCCTGGTCCGCGGGCCCCGGCATCGTCGCCAGGGTCGCCTCGACGATTGGGTTGCCGGTGACCGCGATGGCCTCGTCGGCGACGCCCGCCCGACGAAGGTTGTCGGCGTTGCCCTCGGTGGCGCAACAGTGGAGGTCGGCCACCACACTGGTGATCATGCGGTTGATCTCCTCCGGCATGTCCCTGTCCCACGACCGCAGTCCCGCCTCGACGTGGACCACCGGGATACCCAGGTAGTGGGCCGCCTGGGCCGAGGCGTTGGTCGTGTTGGTGTCCCCCTGGACGACGACCGCCCGGGGCGGGCGGCGGTCCAGGTGGGCCAGGAGTTCCGACAGCACGGTCGCGATTTGGGTTCCCCGGCGCTGACCACCGACGCCGTGCAGCTGCTCGGGGGGCAAGGCCAGCCCGCAGCCTTCGAAACACATGTCGGCCAGGTTGGGGTGGTAGTGCTGGCCCGTCCAAATCAGCCGGGACCGGGTGCCCAGGGACCGAATCACGGGAGCCAGCTTGATGATCTCCGGCCGGGTCCCGAGCACGACGGCGATGTCGCACCCCCCGTCAGCCACGCACCATCGGGTCTCTCGGGACCGCCAGGCGGGGCTGGCGGGGAGGAGCCGGGGGCGTAGCGGCGAGCACCGCCGAGTCGGGCGCCGCCACCGGACTGACGTCTTGGATGCCATTAGCATGGTCGAACAACTCGTCGAGGCGCTCCAGCGCCCGGTCGAGTTGGACGACGCTCTGGCGGAGCTTGCGGGTCAATCGGGCGACGCCGTCGGCTAGCTCCGATCCGCCGGGCGCGCTCGCCGTCAGGGCCACCACCTGCTCGTCGATGCGCCCCGCCAGGCGGTGCATCTCCAAGTCGAGGGATGTCGTGATGCGTTCCGCAACTGCGGCCCGCCGAGCGCCGGCGTTGAGATCGTCGCCCATCGTCTGAAGCAACCCCGCCGACTTCTGCGCCTGGGCCTCGAGGCCGTCCAGGCGCACCTCCATGCGTTCCACGGCAGCCGCCACCGCTCGCAGCGCCGACGCCTGGCCGCCCGCGTCGGCATGGCGGCGACTGAGAATGGTCTCGCTGAGAAGCGCCCCGATTTGGGCGCTCACCGCCTCGGCTACCTCGGCCCCCGCCGGAAACCCGACGACGACCTGGGCCACGGGCGCTGCGTCGGGACGGGCCAGGCCGGCCCGCAGCGACGGTCGGAGGATCTCCGCAACCCGCTCGGCAATCGGCTCGATCAGCACCGAGTAATCCTGCCCGACAGGGGGATCGGCGGCCGGGAGGCCCGCCGGAACTGAGGTGGCCATCATCGCCACCACCCGCTCGGCGATCGGGTCGATGATGTCCTCTCGGTCCTGGGCGACGGCCTGTCTGACCAGATGCTCGACCTGCTTCAGGTCGACCTCGACGGTGAGGTTCGAGAAGAACCCATCGAGGGCGTCGACCACGGCGCCCAGTCCCAGAGCCGGGCTACTCTGCGCGGTGCCGTTCTCCGACGGGGACCCCACCATCCGCGTCGGGCCAGTGACCAGGTGACTCGGCGAACCCCTGACGCTTCTGCGGGCCAGGTCGCGGGCCCAGGTGTCGAAGGTGAACTCCCAGGCCCGAAGGGCTTCCGAGCAGGCGTCGGGTTGCCCGATCAGGGTTTCGGCGCTGGCATATCGGAATTCCAACCGGTCCGTGATATCTCGGACAAGGACGCAGCGTTCGAGACGCGGGGAGAGCTGACGGCTGAATACCTCGACTCCGAAGTCCGTCTCTCGGATCTGGCGTAGCGCCGTCTTGATGGCGGCGACGGGACCGACCTCAGAGGTAACGCTCACCGGGTCGAGGTTCCCGGCGTAGAATAACCGCACCTCAAACGTCGAGTTCTGGCCCGGCATGGCGGCCAGGTACGGGGCCAACACGTCTTCTCCGCATTCCGCCGCCATCAGCCCCAGCAGGCGGGCCAGGAAGCGACCGGCACCAGGGTCGGTCACGGCCTCGGGGGCCGTCAGGGCGCTGCGTAGTACGAAATCGACAAAGCCGTCGTGGTTTTTCGGCGGCGTGGGTGGGGCGTCGGTCATCGGTCAGTGGCCTCAGGGGCCAGGGTACGACGACCGGGCCGGTCGAGCGGCCCGGTCACCAACAAGTCTCATTGTCCCCTGCCCCCGTTGGCCGGTCGGAGCCAACGGGGCCGGAACGTTGGATCAGCCTCGGAACCCGGCGAACAGTCGACGACGACCCAGGTAGGCGACGCCGCCGGCCAGGAGAGCGACGGCCCCGGCGATCGGAATTGCCTTGACCGGAAGTGTGGGGATGACGGCTACCGCCGCGCTGGGCCCGCATGTCACGTTGCCGATGGTGACGTGAAGTCCGCCGTTGGCGGCCGTGAGACCCAGCAAGCCCAGCAACAGGGGGCCGAGCACCGGCACGTTCTGGATGGCGGTGATGCCACCGCTCAGGAGCGTCAGGTCGAGGGCGGTGACGCTGATCTGGCCGGGCACGGTCGTCGTGTCCTGCTTGTTCAAGATCAACGTTATGATGTTGACGCCAGCGAGGGCCAGGTTGATGGTCGTGTTTGGACCCGGGTTGACGGGCAGGGCGCCCGCCCCTGTGATGCCCAGGCCATTCAGCGCCGCCAGGATGGTGGCGTTGGTACCGAGGCCCGCGCTGACCAGCGTTGATGTTCCGGTCGGGGTGCTACCCAAGGCCGCCGAGCAGGTGGCGAAGACGGCGTCAGCGGTGACCAGGTTGCTGATGAGGTTGACACCAGCGCTCGTGCCCGCGCTAACTCCGGTGCAGGGGCCGGCCGGTCCGACTTGAATGGCGCCGCCTCCTGGCCCCGTGACACCGGCACAGGCGGCCGATGTCGAGTTGGGGTTGGCATTGCTGGTCTGAACCACGACCGAGGCTGCGAGGAGCGCCCCGCTATTGCTCGCCGGGCCACCGGCGGTGCATCCGGCACCCGTCGGGATCCGCGTTCCCGGCGCCGCGACGGTGCTGTCATTGGTCGACGCACAAGAGCCAGTGGTCAACAGGTTTCCGCCGATTGCCTGGGCGGTGGCTTGCGACACCGTGACCGCGGCCGCCGCCTGGCTGGCTACCAACAACACCGTGACACCCCCAAGAAGGAGCGCGGCAGCGCTTGACCGTAGGGACCGGTACATTCGTCTCGTCATGCGCTCTTCTCCTTGAGTGCCGGTAATATATCGGCAAGGGAACTTCCGATCAAGAATCGCGCGCCCAGGGGGACGATCTGTTCCCCCGCACCTTCGGGACGAGGTGCCACGCGAAGGCGTCCGGTCAGGGGCGGGGCCGACAGCCGCTCATCGGACGCACTGCGTTTGACAGTTGCCCGCACGGTCGTCGCTGTTCCCAGCTTGCAATCCCCGTCGATCGGTCGCCGCGACACGATGGCGCCGGCCGTTACCGACGTGTGCGACGCCGCAGGGGCCGGGGTGCGCCGGTCCCCGAATCGCAGCACTAGCGCGGGGCTGGCGACGGTAGCCGGCGCCTTGGCGGCCGGGTCGCGGGCGGCGTCCAATCCGTAAGCGACCCTGGCCGGGGCGGGACCGGGCTGCGTCTTCAGCCGTCCTGTTACCCGGCCGGGCGCAGCGACGAACGTGGCCGGCAACGACAGGTAGTCGAAGCCGCCTTCGGCCGGACGCGCCGTCTTCTCCCACCCGGTGAACCCGCGTAGCGACCGAATGGCGGCCAGCCAGCAGCTGACGAAGGCGACGTAGTTGTAAAGGATTAGGACGTGGGCGAGCAGGAGGGCCTTCACCTTGCCGACCGAGTGGTCCTGGCGGTAGTACAGGTAGCCCGCGAAATAGGTCGGGCCGAAGCCCAGCAGGTACCAGGCGACGACGGTGATGATGCGTACGACCGGGCCGCCGGTGCCAAGGGTGCCGCCCGGCGCGTGGGCCACCCGGGACAGCATCTGCACGAGCCCGATGTGGAACACGATCGACCACGGCAGCACGAACACCCAGGGAATCAAGAGGTAGGCCGTGACTTCCAGCAAGGCCCGGTTGGCCATCTTGGCGTTGCCCCACAGTGAGCGGAGGTGCCTGATGCACGCCATGTGGCCCTGGAACCACCGGGTCCGTTGACGCACGAGGGCCCGAAGGGTCACGATGGCCTGCTGATCAACCGAGGCCTCCGGCGTGGTGGTGAGCCGCCACCCGTTCCCCATGAGGCGCAGGGCCAGGTCGAGGTCCTCGGTCAAGGCAGCTGACCACGGTTCATCGCCGAGCTCGCAGATGGCGGAGAGCCGGGTGAACTGGCCGTTGCCTCCCAGGCTCACAGTACCGAGACGCACTCGACCCAATTGCGAGGTGGCGGAAAGCCCCCAGAATTCGAAGTCCTGCATGGTCGTGAGCAGGTTGACGTCGCGATTGCGGATCCGCACTGCGAGTTGCGCACCGCCCACGGTGGGGTCGTCGAAGAGCGGTAGCACGTGGCCAACGGCACCATCGGAAAGACAACCGTCCGCGTCCATGACGCACACCAGGACTTGGGAGGGATCAAGACCCCGGGCCTGGGAATCGGCGATTATGACCGGAAGGCCGGCGTTGAGCGCGGGGCCCTTGCCTTTTCGAGCCGCCGGTAGCCGGCGTGAGATCAGCAGCGTGCGGTCGCCTCCGACCAAGCGAACGACGTCTGCGGTGTGGTCATCGGATGCGTCGTCGATGACAACGACCCGCGCCTCGATGTTGGTGAGAAGGCGGGTGAGCGTCGAGCCGATGACGCCTTCCTCGTTTAGGCAGGGCACCAGAAAATAGACCGCCCTCGGCCTCCTGGAGGTGTCCACCGTGCCCCCCGGCGCGGCACTGGATCGGCGCTGGCGTCGCTCCTCCAAAATCCCGACGCCGGTCGTCGAGATGAAATAACAAAGACCGGCGCCGATCATCACCAGCGACAAGACTCCCAGCAGGGTGTTCAGCATGCTGGCGCCGCCGTGCGGCAGGCTACGACCGCGGCGCTCTCACGGCGACGGCACGAACCATGAGCAGGCCGACCACGATCAGCAGCAAACCGATCACCGCAAATAGCACAGATGCGGTCCCTGTGGTCGCCAGGGCGCCAACTCCGGCGACCCCGCCCCCGATTATCGTGGTACCGCCCGTTCCGTACATCCGAGGCGTGGCTCCTTTTCGTCCAGGTGGGCGCGGATAGTAGCACGGCCCGGAGTCGTGCGGTCGGTGCTCAAGCCGCTCTGGCGCCGGCGCCAGGCTCGCCGAGGGATAGTCGGAAGAACATATAGAGCGCGATCAGCATGCTCATCGTCGTGACGGCCGAGCCGGCAAGGATGTGCGCCCAGTCGAACCCAGTACCGATCCCCCACTGGTGCGTCGCCCAGGCGATGATCAGCAGCCGCAGCTGGTTGAACCAGAACACGATCATGGTGCCGACCACGGCTGCCGACAAGAGGCGGGCTGTGCGGACCCTGGGGATCGAGATCATGAGGGCGGTGAGCAGAAGGAAGGGCAACAGCAGGAAGATGGCGGAGCAGGATGCCGTCACCTGCAAGGCAACCGTCCGCGAGGCGGCGGTCTCAAAGAACACGTAGTGGCCCGGGGGATAGACGACCGTGCGGCCCGCGACCAGGCTCATCACACCACCGGTAATAGCCAACTCGCCCGCCCGGAGAATACGGCTGCCCCACACCAGCAGGCCCGCGCAGACCAGCATGAGGACCCCGATTGCGGCACGCAGTGCCCGTCCGCCCCCGACCCGAGGTTTGCCCGGTTCGATGCCAGGGCGGGCTCCGGACGTGATCACAGGCAAGCCATACTAATCAGTCGTCGCCAGACCCGAAGGTGGCCCCCGCGGTGCACCCTGTAGAGTCCAGACCCCTCCCACGACCACGGGAGTCCGCCTATGTGAGGTCGCGGGGGTTTTGCAGAGTGTCCGATCGCGCTGACGCCGCCAGCTTGGGCTACCTCGAGCGGCTTCTGCGTACTGCGGTGACCGAGCGTCGCGCCACCGACAACCCGGTGGCCGGGCGGGTGATCGTTTCCCTGCTGGCAATGGCGATGACGCATGGTGGTGCTGAGCTGATAGCCGAGTTTGTCGCCCCCCAACCGGGCGAGGCGGCGAGCTATTCGGTCCTTCGTTTCGACCGCAATGACCGCGGACCGACGGTTCTGTCCGCGGATCTCAACGCAGTCACCGCCCTTCGCGCCGCAATACGCTTCAGCCGCGACGGCGTCGGCGGGATCAATCTGGTCGGTCGGGCTCCGACCGGCGTGGAGCGGCGGGCGCTCATTCGCCCGACTAATGGCGTGCTGGAGTATCGCTTCCCGTCACCCAACCTCTACACGGGTCCGCCCGAGGCGGTGCTGGGGGCACTGCGGCTCTGGGACGAGACGTTGCGCCGCTGGGGAATCGACCTCGGTCGGTCGAGCGTGGATCCGGCTCGCTCCACTCCTTCGAGCCTCCAACCCCCCCGTGCCTTCGACCAGATTCCCACTGCAGCCGAGATCGCCAACGCCATTCAGTCGTCGCTGATGCAGTTGACCGTCGACATCAACCTCAGCGAGGTCGAAAGCCTGATTAGACGGACCATTGAAGACACCTTCGGCACGCTGCAGGGCAGGCCACTCGGGGCTTACACCTCCGGCCCGCCGAGCGGGGCCGCCGACATCGACCTGCAGGCACTCGCGGAGCGCGTCGGTGGTTTGGTCTTCGAGCGCATCAGACCCCTCATCACTCGCGGCGACGACGGCAACGCCGAGGCGGTCGCAGGAAGGGTCGTAGACGAACTTCGCCCGTTGCTGGCGGCGAACCCGCCGTCGGCCCCGCCGGCGGAGCCGGCCGGGGACGAGGTTCGACGGCTGCTCGCGACACTGTCGCACAACCAACAAGAGCTGGGGGCGGCAGTCGATCGCCACACCGGGCTCGCGTCACGAGTCTTGGGCGCCATCGAGCATCTGGACCTCCAGGTGAGGGAGGTCAGGGAGAACACGAGGCTGTGGTCGGCAACCCTCATGTCGTTAATCGACCAGGTCGCCGGGTTGGCCCGCCGGATGGAAGCGCTGGGCGAGCGCCTAGCGACCGCCGTGGGCCGCGAACTTGATCAGTTCTCTGATCGAGTCAAGCATCAGATGACAAACCTCGAAGTGGCTGCCAAGTGGGGAACGACCGACAAGCAACTGACAGACGCGGTGAGCCGTTTGACCTCCAGACTGGCGCACACAGACGCCCAAGTCGAGCAGCTCCTGGGCCGGTTGAACGAGCTCGAACCCCCCGCCCCTCACCAGCCGCCAACACGATGACCGCGGCAGCTCGAGGGACGATTGCGATGCTGTAGGCGCGGTCCCGCCTGCTGATAACCGCGATCGGGCAGCCGAGTGATTGCTTCCCTCGGATGGACCAGCCCGTCACGGCGAACCCCGTAGCGGCTCGCAATGCGGTTGTCATCCGGATTGCGGTCCACGTCACAGGTCGGGGCTTCCAGCACCGGTAGCAGGTAGTTCCCGAACCGGCCCAGCCGTCCATCCGCCGACCGTACCCACCTCCCGCTCGCGGGTGTCCGGGGACCGCATTGCGATTTGGGACGACGAATGTGTCTGTCGGCATCACCGGGAGCTACGCGGAGGGAGTGGGATTTGAACCCACGGGGACTTGCATCCCAAAGCTTTTCAAGAGCTTCGCATTCGGCCGCTCTGCCATCCCTCCTGGCCCGCCCATCCGGCCGGGCCGCCCCGGCCGCCCCTCAGACCCTACCCGCCGCCCCCGGTTCGGATACGCCCGCGCAAGGCACCGATCCATTCGTCGGCCGCCTTCCACGACGCCTCGGCGTCACGCCGCCGCTCCGGCCCATGGGCCCCGGCGGCCGGATATGACCCCAGGAATTTCACGGCCGGCAACGTGGCGTGCAGATCCCGGAGGCAGTCCGCGACCACCTCGTCGGAAACGTGGCCGTCGAGGTCGATTATGAAGCAGTAGTCCCCGAGCCCCTTCTTGGTCGGCCGGGATTCCAGCTTGGTCAGGTTGAGGTTGCGGGCCGAGAACTGGCCCAGGATCCCATGCAGGCTCCCCGGCTTATCGTCGTACTGGAAGCACACGATGCTGGTCTTGTCATGGCCGGTCGGCGGCGGAATGCCGGCCTCGGAGGGGGCGACCAGAACGAAGCGGGTGGCGTTGTCGTCGTGATCCTCGATGTCTGCGGCCAGCACCTCGAGGCCGTACAGGGAGGCCGCCAGGCGGGTCCCGATGGCTGCGGTGTCTCCGGGCCGCTCCTCGCCGACCTGGCGTACCCCCTCGGCTGTCGACGACGAGGCCACCTCTTCCACTCCTGGGACGTGGGCCTGGAGCCACCGCCGGCACTGGGCAGTGGCGTGGGGAAACGAGACCACCCGCTTGACGTCCTCCAGCCGCGTTCCCGGCCGGGCCAGCAGGTTCTGCTGGATGACCAGCACCACTTCCCGGACGATGAGCAGGTCCCGATCGAAGACCAGGGCGTCGAGGTTGGTGTTGACCGTCCCCTCGATCGAGTTCTCGATGGCCAGGAAGCCGAAGTCGGTGTCGCCGTTCTCGACCGCCGCAATCACATCGGGGAATGAAGCCAGCGGCACCACTTCGGCCGCCGCCAGGTCGGGCTCGGACAGCAGCGCCTCCTCGGAGAAGGTGCCGGGCGGGCCGAGGAAGCCGATCCGAGGGGGCCGGGAGGCGCGATCAGTCATCGTGCGGGCAGGATAGAACGGTCATGGACGAGGCCGCCCTTCGAAATCTGCTCGACCAGGTCCGCTCCGGTGCCCGCAGCCCCGACGAGGTGGTGCGGGCACTGCAGCGCCTGCCCTTCGCCGACCTGGGCTATGCCCGCGTCGATCACCACCGGTCCCTCCGCCAAGGTCTCCCCGAGGCGGTCTATGGGAGGGGGAAAACGGCCGCTCAGTGCGCCGGCGTCGTTTCCGAACTCATGTCGGAGCCCCATGGCGGGCCGGTGCTGCTGACCCTGGTCAACTCCGAGCAGGCGGATGCCGCCCTGGAGGCCAACCCCGGTGGTGTCCGGACCGGCAGCACCGTGGTTTGGCGCCCCGCCCCGCCCCGGCCAGAACAGGTCCTCATCATCACGGCGGGCACCGCCGACCTCCCCATCGCCGAGCAATGCCTGGCGGCGCTGGCCGCGTTCGGTTTCAAGGCGGGCCTGGTCCCCGATTGTGGCGTGGCCGGAATCCACCGCCTAGTCGACGTGCTCGACGATCTCTCTACGGCTGACGCGGTGGTAGCCATTGCGGGCATGGAAGGGGCCCTGGCCAGTGTGATCGGCGGCCTGACCGGCGCCCCGCTGGTGGCGGTGCCGACCAGCGTCGGGTACGGAGCGGGACTGGAAGGCGTCACTGCCCTGCTGGCCATGCTGGCCTCGTGCGCGGCCGGCGTGGTCGTGGTCGGGATCGACAATGGCTTCGGTGCCGCCTGCGCCGTGGCCCGCATCCTGGGACCCGCCGACGGCCGCCGAACGAGGGATCCAAAGTAATGCTCGGGCACAACTCGGGACGCCTTGTGGCGGCCCTGGCCGCCGGGTGGGCCGGGCGGCCGGGGCGGCCGGGTCGGCCGGGCCTGCCGGGCCGCGAGGGGTGGCGGCCATGACCACCATCGCCTGGTGGCACTGCTTTGCCGGCATTGCCGGCGACATGGCCCTGGCCAGCCTGGTCGACGCCGGCGCCGACCTCGAGGCCGTGGTCTCGGTGCTCCGGGGCCTGCCGGTCAAGGGTTGGCATATCAGTGCCGAGCCGGTGCTGCGTTGTGGCATCGCCGCCACCCACGTGAACGTCCAGGCTGCCGAGACCGGGGTGGTCCGAACTCACGCCCACATTGCGGGACTGCTAACTGAGGCCCGGCTCCCGGAACGGGTCCGCGTCCGGGCCCTGGCCACGTTCGAGGCGCTGGCCGAGGTGGAGGGCCGCTTGCACCGCCGGCCGCCGGCCCAGGTGCACTTCCACGAGCTTGGTGGGATCGACGCCATCGTGGACATCGTGGGCACATGCACCGCCCTGGAGTTGCTGGGCGTCGACGAAGTCCACGCCAGCCCGGTGGCCACGGGCACGGGAATGATCCGAAGCAGCCACGGCGCCCTGCCCAACCCGGCCCCCGCGGTCATCGAACTGCTGCGGGGGGCGCCCACCTACGGGCGTGACCTCCAGGTCGAGCTCACCACGCCGACCGGGGCCGCACTCGTGGCCGCTCTGGCGGTGGGGTGGGGCCCCATGCCTCCCATGCGGGTGGAAACCAGTGGCTTCGGCGCCGGCAGCCGCGACATTGACGGCCTTCCCAACGCCACCCAGGTGGTGATCGGCAGAGCCACCCTCGCCGATGGCGCGACCCGCGACCCGCTCGTCAGCTCGGGTCTCCCGGCCGTCCTGCTGGAAGCCAATCTGGACGACGCCACCGGGGAGGTCCTGGCTCACACGGTCGCAGAGCTGCTGGGCGCCGGGGCCAATGACGCCTGGATCACTCCCATGATCATGAAGAAGGGCCGGCCCGCCCACATGGTCAGCGCTGTGTGTGACCCGGCGCTCGCCGACCAGGTCGTCAAGGTCATGATGGCAGAAACGGGCACGCTGGGTGTGCGGGGCCAGACCCTGACCCGGTGGTTGGCGAGGCGCCATATCGAAGAGGTCGAGGTGGAGGGCTACCCGGTACGTATCAAGGTCAGCCCGGGGCGGGTCAAGGCGGAGTACGACGACGTGGCCCGGGTGGCGCAGCGGGTCGGCAAGCCCATCCGCGAGATCACCTGGCAGGCCGAAGGGGTGGCCCGCCGCCGGGGCGGCCGGGCCGAACATCCCAGCGGTGGCACCCACCCGCCCGATCACGAAGGGCCGCCCGACCAGGCCGGTTAGCCCCGTACCACGGCACTGCGGGACCGATCTCCGGGGGGGTGCGCTGAAAAATCTGCGTGTACACGGCGATTTTTCAGCGCACCCCCCCGATTCTCGCCGCAGCCGGGCCAGTAGCGGTACCGCCCAGGCGACCGCAAACCCCGCGTCATGGTCGTGCCGCGGTGCAGGGCGGGTCACACCGATTGAGGCTAAGGGAATCCGTTCGCCGGAACGCCCTTCTACCCGTCATCATGGAGGGAATGCTCCAGGCCCGCGATCTCAGCGTGGAAGTGGGGGGGCGGCTCACGTTGGTGGAGGCGTCCTTCACGGTGCGCGCTGGCGAAAAGGTGGGGCTGGTGGGGCGCAACGGGACGGGTAAGACCAGCCTTCTCAAGGTGCTGGCCGGCGAGGCCCTGCCGGCCGGAGGGACCTGTGTCCATCAGGGTGCCCTCGGTTACCTGCCCCAGGACCCCCGGCCCCGGGGTTCGGGCATCGATGCCACCGGCCTGTGCCACGTGTTGTCGGGCCGGGGCTTCGACGAGGCGGCGGTGCGACTTGAGAAGCTGCGCCTGGCCATCGAAGAGGATCCGTCAGAACGCAACGTGGCCCGTTTTGCCCGGGCCGAGGACGCCTTCCGGGGCGACGGCGGCTACGCCGCCGAATCCGAGGTGCGAAGGCTGGCCCACGGTCTCGGCCTGTCGCGGGATCGGGTCGACCTGCCGATCACGGTCCTGTCGGGCGGCGAGCGCCGGCGGATCGAACTGGCCCGCATCCTGTTCGCGGGCAGCGATGTCCTGCTGCTCGACGAGCCGACCAACCACCTGGACAGCGACGCCAAGAACTGGCTGATGGGTTTCCTGCGCACCTACCGCGGCGCCCTGATCGTGGTGAGCCACGACCTGCATCTGCTGGATGCCGCCATCAGCCGGGTTCTCCACATCGATGAGGGCGAGATGGTCGAGTACAAGGGCACGTACTCCCAGTACCGCAAGTCCCGCGCCGCCGACGAGGAGCGCCAGAGCCGGCTGGCGGAGCGCCAAAAGGCGGAGATCCACCGGCTGGCGTCGCTGGCCGACGCCATGCGCCATCAGACCGCCAAGCGGGCCCGCATCGCCAAGACGCTCGACAAGCGGGTCGGCCGGCTCCAGTCCGAGGCGGTGACCGGCCCCGCCAAGGAGCGCAGGTACAAGGTGCGGCTGCCGGAGCCGCCCCATTCCGGCCGCGTGGTGCTGGAGGTCAGCGATCTGGCCAAGGCGTACGCCGGGCCGCCCGTCTTCGAAGACGTGAACTTCGCGGTCGAACGAGGCCGACGGCTTCTCGTCATGGGACTCAACGGGGCCGGCAAGACCAGCCTGCTGCGCATCCTGGCCGGCGTCTCTGAGGCGTCGGCTGGTACCGCTCGGCTGGGCCTCGACGTGTCGTTGGGCTACTACGCCCAGGAGCACGAGGGCATCCGGGCCGGCGTGACCGTCCTCGGGCACATGCGGGAGTCGGCGGTGGGGCCCATGCCCGATGTCGCCATGCGGGCCCTGCTGGGCATGTTCGGGCTCTCCGGGGACATGGCGTTCCAGGACGCCTCGACACTCTCGGGTGGGGAAAAAACGAAGCTCGCCCTGGCCCAGCTGGTCGCGGGTAAGCACAACCTGTTGCTGCTGGATGAGCCCACCAACAACTTGGATCCTCCCTCGCGAGAAGCGATCGGTCAGGCCTTGGCGGCGTGGCCCGGCGCCATGGTCGTCGTCAGCCACGACAGCACCTTCGTGACCGAACTCGACCCCGACGAGGTTTTGATCATGCCCGACGGCACCGTCGACGCCTGGAGCGACGACCTGCTGGACCTGGTGTCGCTGGCCTAGAGCCGCCGGCCGGGTCTAGAAGAACCGGGCCCAGGCGGGCGTAGAAGGCGGCCGGGCCTAAAAGGCGGCCGGGCGGTTCGACTACCGGCGCCCGAGGAGGTGGTGGCGGCCCCGGCGGGACTGGGTGTCGCCGTCCGCGACCGTGGCATCAGCAGCCGCGGTATCACTGCTCGCCGCCGCCTGGGCCCGGTCGGAGGCGGCCACTCGGTCCGCCCGGTCGGCGCCCGGGTAGGCCCCGGCGTCGGTTCCGGGCACCTGCGGCCGCGATGTCCTGACGGTGTCGCGGCCTGAGGTAGCGGGGACGGTGGGTTCGGTGGAGGCGATGGGTTCCGTGGCCGCCGGGGTGGGGTGGGCGGTCTTGCCGGCTGCGGTGAGGCGCCCCACATGGTTGGCCGCCGCGAGCCGGGCTACCTCGGCCTCGGTGGCGCGCTTGTGGGCCTCGGCCCGCTGGTCGGCCTCAGGCCCGAAGGACGGGTCCACGGCCCGGGCCAGCAGCTTGCCGTGCCAGCGTTCGCCCTCGATGCCTCCCACCAGTCCGCCCAGCACCATGGCGACGGCTGCCACCACGATCCCGGCCAGGCCGAAGAACCGCCACTGGTGCCAGGTGGCGGCGACATTGATATGGCGGGCCACTCGGGCCAGCCCATTGTCCGTACCGGTTCGGATGACAGCGAAGGCGCCCAGGCCCGACAGGATGAGCCCTGCGGCACCGGCCAGGAACCCGTGCAGCGCCCCGCTGCGCCGGGACAGGCGACCCGCGACATAGCCACCGAACAGGAAGCCGACAAACAACGCGACGGCCGCCACGACCGCGGTCGTCGCCTTGAACCGCCCATCGCTCATGCCCGCGAAACTGGTGCTGCCGTGGATCGCCACCGCAACGGCGCCGGCGAGAATGAGCAGAATCTCCAGCGCCGCCAGCCCCCCCAGGGCACCGGCCACAACGCTCACCAACGAAAAGCGGCCCAAGCCGGCATCCCGGGCCAGGGCCTTCCGGTCTCGACCGGTTTCTATTTTCCGGCTGTTTCGCATATTGCTATTCCTTGCTGTCCAGGTCCCGCGTCTGAAAAATCAATACCCGCCGGGACCGGGCGCCGAAACCCGAGAGCCATTCGCGGCGGGCACCGAAGAAGCTCCACCCGGACTTGCCACCCGACCGCCTCCCCGCCACCGGCCAGTAGGGTCGAGCGCCTATGGACCAGTACATCGGCCCCGGGGTACTGCAAATCGACACCCGGCTCGGCGGCTGGGACGAGATAACCGCCGGGTATCTGGTGGAAGGGCCGGCACCGGTGCTGGTCGAAACCGGCAGCCAGTCCTCGGTGCCCGCGCTGCTCCAGGCCCTGGAAACCCACGGCGTCGACGCCGACGAGCTGGCGGGCATCGCCATCACCCACATCCATCTGGACCACGCCGGTGGGGTCGGGAATGTGGCCCGGGCCTTCCCCAAGGCCACGATCTACGTCCACCCGAAAGGGGCCCGCCATCTCGTCGACCCAACCCGGCTGGTCGACTCCGCGGCCCGGGTGTACGGAGCACTGCTCGACGGCCTGTACGGCCGCCTTGACCCCACCCCGGCGGAGCGCATCAAGTTACTGGAGGACGGGGACACCATTGCGATCGGCCCCAACCGCCGGCTGGTGACCGTCGATTCGCCCGGCCACGCCAAGCACCACCTGGCCCTGCACGACACCGAGAGCGGCATCCTCTTCGCGGGCGACGCGGTCGGGGTCCGGCTGCCTGCGGCCGGCATCATCCGCCCCGCTACTCCGCCCCCCGACTTCGACCTGGATCTGGCCATCAACTCCCTCCACCGGTTCCGGGACCGCCAGCCCGCCGGAGTGGCGCTGGCCCACTACGGGTTGTTGCCGGAACCGCTCCCCATGCTCGAGGAGGCGGAGGAGATCCTGCGCCACTGGGCCGAGGTCGCCGAGGCGGCCTGGCGGGACGGCCGGGATATCGCGGCGGCGCTGGAGGCAGCCTTCGGCGACCAGCTGGCGGGGACCGATCCCGTCGCGCGGGAGAAGCTGGAGACCCTCAATGGCATCCATTCCAACGCGGCCGGTTTCCGGCGGTGGCTGGACACGAGAACCGCGGCCGCCCCGGCGCCGGAGGGCCCGTGATCGAGGCGGTCATCTTCGACTGGGGGGGAACCCTCTCGGTCTATGTCGATGTCGAGATGGAGGACATGTGGCGGGTGGCGGCCAAACATCTGGCCGCGGGCAGCGACCCCACCCGGGAGGACGAGATCCGCGATCGCCTGGTCCAGGTCGAGGCCGAGGCGTGGGCGGCCATCCGCGAGGACGGGCACAGTTTCACCCTGGCCCAGCTGCTGGCCCGGGCGTCGGAAGTGCTGCAGCTCGATGTGGCGGCCGCCGTCGTCGAGGAGGCCACCCAGGGCCATCTCGACGCCTGGACCCCGCACATCCGCCACGACCCGGCCGCGGGGTCGGTGTTGCGCCGCCTCAAGGAGCGCGGCCTCAAGGTCGGCCTGCTCTCGAACACCCATTGGCCGCGGGCGTTTCACGAGCACTTCCTGGAACGTGACG
Source organism: uncultured Actinomycetota bacterium (assembly GCA_963791545.1). Classification (GTDB taxonomy): domain Bacteria; phylum Actinomycetota; class Acidimicrobiia; order Acidimicrobiales; family Palsa-688; genus JALYXV01. Next base: position 34,169 of record CAWBSR010000003.1, on the reverse strand, counting down.
GCTTGATCCAATACATCGACGCCCGGCTGTACACCAGCGAGATGGATTACAGCAAGCCCCATCCGAGCGCCTTCCGCGCCGCCCTGGACTCGGTCGAGGTCGCCGACCCGCAAAGGGCGGTGTTCGTGGGTGACCGGGCCTTAGACGATGTGTTCGGGGCCCAGCGGGCCGGCCTGCGCGGGGTGTTGCGGCCCCACGGCATGGTTCCCGGCTACGACGTGGTGCCCGATGCCGTTATCGGCCCGTTGCCGGAGCTGCTCGACGTGATTGACCGATGGTCCCACGAACCCTGAACCGGCGACGAGTCATCGCGCGGGCGGCGGCGGCCATCCACAGCGCGATGACCGGCCAGGTGGTGGTTGCGCCCTAGGAAGCCGGGAGCGCGGCGGCAACGCCCGGCGAGGTGGCGCTCCGGGCGTACTGGGTCTCGTACAACTCCGCGTACAGCCCGCCCCCGTGGATCAACTCGTCGTGGGTGCCCCGCTGCACGATGCGGCCCCCCTCGACCACCAGGATCTGGTCGGCGGCCGCGATGGTGGAGAGACGGTGGGCGATAACCACCGATGTCCGGCCCGCCAGGGCCACCGCCAGAGCCTGCTGGATCAGGAGCTCTGTTTCCGAGTCCAGATGGGCAGTGGCCTCGTCGAGGATCACGATGGCCGGATCTTTCAGGAGGACCCGGGCAATCGCCAGCCGCTGTTTTTCCCCACCCGAGAGTCGGTAGCCGCGCTCGCCCACAACGGTGTCGTAGCCCTCCGGCAGCGCGGCAATGACGTCGTGGATGCGGGCCAGTTGGCACGCCTCCCGCACGTCGTCGTCGGTCGCCTCGGGGCGGGCGTAGCGGAGGTTGGCGGCGACGGTGTCGTGGAACATGTGGGCGTCCTGGGTCACTACGCCGATGGCGGCGGTCAGGCTGGCCAGCGTCACGTCCCGCACGTCGTGGCCGTCGATCGTCACCGCACCCGTTGTCACGTCGTACAGCCGAGACAAGATGGCCGAGAGGGTCGTCTTGCCCGCCCCGGAAGGGCCGACCAGGGCGGTCATGGTGCCCGGCGGGACCACGAAGGACACGCCGTTGAGCACCTGGGCAGACGGCTCGGGCGACAGCTTCGAGCCTTCTGCCTCCAGCGAGGCGATGGACACGTCGGCCGAGGCGGGGTAGCGGAAGGTCACATCGGCGACCTCGATACGCCCGAGCACCGGCTGGGGCAGGGCGACTGCGCCCGGCTTGTCGTCGATCACCCGGGGGGCGTCGAGGACCTCGAAGACCCGGTCGAAGGACACCATGGCGGTAAGCACGTCGACCCGGGTGGAGGCCAGGTCGGTTAGGGGCTGGTAGAGGCGGGTCACATAGGCCGCCATGGCGACGACGACGCCGATTTTCAGGGTCCCGTTGACCACATCGCGGGCGCCAAGCCAGTACACCGCGGCAGTGCCGACCGCACCGACCAGGGCCAGGGCGGCGTAGAGGATGCGGCCCAGCAGGGCCTGCTGGATGCCGGTGTCGCGCACCGCGCCAGCCCGGCGGGCGAACTCCCGCTGCTCGGCGTCGGGGCGCCCGAAAAGCTTCACCAACAACGCCCCGGCCACGTTGAACCGCTCATTCATGGTCGTGCTCATCTGGGCATTCAGTCCCATGCGCCGCCGGGAAAGGGCGGAGATCCGCTTCGAGAGCAGCCGGTCCAACGCCAGGAAACCGGGCAGGACGATGAGCGACAGCGCCGTGATCTGCCAGTTCAGGTACCACATCAACGCCAGCGTGGTCACCAGGGTGAAGAGGTCGGACAGCACGCTGGCGATGGTCCCCACCGCGTTCTGGGCGTCGAGCACGTCACTTGTGAGCCGGCTCATCAGCGAACCCGTCTGGGTCCGGGTGAAGAAGGCGATCGGCATGCGCTGGACGTGGTCGTACAGCGCCGTGCGCAGGTCGAAGATGAGGCCCTCGCCGATTCGCGAAGCGAACCACCGGTTGACCAGGCTGATGCCGGTCGACGCCAGCGCCAGGGCGATCAACCCCGCGGCCAGCATGTTCACCTGGGCCAGGCCGTGGTGTTGCTGGGCCTGGGGGATGGCGGTGTCGATCAGGTTGGCGACCAGCAGCGGCGGCAGGGCCGAAATGGCGGTCGCCGCGATGATCGCCAGCAGGTACAGCCCGAGCAGCCATCGGTACGGGAAAAGGAACCGCCCGATCCGCCGGAGCGAGGCGCGGTCAATGGTCGCCTTCTTCAACTCCTCAGGATCGATGCGGCCGGACCGGTAGTAGCTCACTTACGCCTTCCGTAATGTTGTAATCACGACAACGCCGGAGGCCTTGGTTTCCTTCCGGGGGTACTACGAAATGCCGAAGGCGGTCCCGCACTGGCCGCAGTACACGAACCGAACGGTGATGGCCGGGCCCGGGTCCAGCTCGTCATCGGTCCCCGATGCCCGGCCCGGGGGCACCGCCAGCTGCTGGTAGCGGGCTTCGGTCGCCAGCGAGGCATCACAGGCGGGGCAACGGGGCGGCGGTCCCAGCGGCGTTGGGTCGGCGAGCGACTCGGGTTCCTCGGCCTCCTCGCTCGCCTCGGCGTCGGCGCTCGCCGGGGGACGGTGCCCGAGGAGCCCCTGGGTCGCCCAGCGCCGCAAAGTCTTCGAGGTGACGGGCGCCTTGGTCTGCTCCAGTGCCGCGTCCGCGTGGGCCGGCTCGGGCTGCCCGATCCGGGCGAACACCGCCTGGCGGACGTTGGCGAGGTTGCCGGCCAGCTCCTCGAGGATGCGGGCCCCGCCGCCGTCGGGCACCGCAATAAGACCCAGCAAGAGGTGCTCGGTCCCGATGAGATCGGCCTTCAGCTGGAGGGCTTCCCGGAGCCCCCATTCCAGCGACTTCTTGGCCAGTGGGGTGAACGGAGGGCTGTCCACGCTCCCGCTGCCATAGGCGTGAACCCGCTCGGTCACCTTGCGCCGGGCGTCCTCCACCGTCACCTCGAGCTCGGTGAGGACCGAGAACGCCATTCCCTCCGCCGCCGCCAGCAGGCCCAGCAGCAAGTGCTCGGTGCCGATGAAGTCGTGCCCCAGCTCCCGGGCCTCGGCAGAAGCGAGGGCGGTCGCTCGTCGGGCCTCGTCGGCGAATCGCTCGAACATGACCAGCCCAGCGTAGTGCCGCGCCGCCCCGCGTTCACGGCCGAGAAAAGTTGACGTTAACGTCAAGGTAGATCGATAAGCTGGCCGCCGGCCGTAGAAGGAGGTCACGTGAAGGCTGAAACCGACCGAGGCGCGACAGCGGGGGCGCATCGGCGCCCCGACCGCTACAAGTGGACGGCGCTGTCCAACACCACCCTCGGGATCTTCATGGCGGCTCTCGACGCCTCCATCGTCCTCATTTCTCTGCCCGCCATCTTCAACGGCATCAGCCTCGACCCGCTGCAGCCGTCCAACATCAGCTACCTGCTGTGGATGCTGATGGGCTACCTGGTGGTCACCGCCGTGCTGGTGGTCACCTTCGGCCGCCTCGGCGACATCCTCGGCCGGGTCCGCATGTACAACGCCGGCTTCGCAGTGTTCAGCTTCGCCTCCCTGGCGCTGTCGTTGTGCCCCTGGAAACAATCGGCCGGCGCCCTCTGGCTGATCGGCTGGCGGGTGGTGCAGGGCGTCGGGGGCGCCTTGCTGATGGCCAACTCCACCGCCATCCTCACCGATGCCTTCCCGGTCGAGGAGCGGGGCATGGCCATGGGCATCAACATGGTCGCCGCCATCGCGGGGTCGTTCATCGGCCTGGTGGCGGGCGGCATCCTGGCCGCCATCGACTGGCGGGCGGTGTTCTGGATCAACGTACCCATCGGGGCGTTCGGGACCATCTGGGCCTACCTCAAGCTGCGGGAAACCGGGGTCACCACCAAGGCCCACATCGACTGGTGGGGCAACCTCACCTTTGCCGTGGGCCTGGTCATGATCCTGATCGGCCTCACCTACGGGCTCTTGCCCCATGGCCACCACAACATGGGCTGGACCGGTCCCTGGGTCCTCTTCGAGCTACTCGGCGGCGTGGCGGTCCTGCTGCTATTCGGCTGGATCGAAACCAAGGTCCCCGATCCCATGTTCCACCTCGACCTGTTCAAGATCCGCGCTTTTTGGACCGGCAACGCCGCCAGCCTCCTGTCGTCGATCGGCCGGGGCGGCCTGCAGTTCATGCTGATCATCTGGCTGCAGGGCATCTGGCTGCCGCTGCACGGCTACAGCTTCGAACGGACCCCACTCTGGGCCGGCATCTACATGCTGCCGCTGACCGCCGGTTTCCTCGTGGCGGGTCCGCTGTCGGGCTACCTGTCCGACAAGTACGGCGCCCGGCCGTTTGCCACCGGCGGGATGCTGGTGGCCGCGATCTCGTTCCTGCTGCTCTCGTTCCTCCCCGCCAACTTCAGCTTCCCGGTGTTCGGGTCGCTGTTGCTGCTCAACGGGATTGGCATGGGGTTGTTCGCCGCCCCCAACACCACCGGGATCATGAACAGCCTCCCGGCCCGCCAGCGCGGCGCCGGCTCCGGCATGCGAGCCACATTCATGAACTCCGGCATGGTGCTGTCGATCGGCCTGTTCTTCTCCCTCATGGTCCTCGGCCTGGCGCACTCGCTGCCCCACACCATGTCGGCGGGGCTGCAGGCCAACGGGGTGTCCCCGGCCACCGCGGCCCGGGTGGCCAAGCTGCCACCGGTCGGCAGCCTGTTCAGCGCCTTCCTGGGCTACAACCCCATGGAGAAGCTGCTCGGGAGCGCGTCGGCGGCCCATGTGACCGCGGCCCAATGGGCGGTCATCACGGGCAAGAGGTTCTTCCCCAACCTGATCTCGGGACCGTTCATGAAGGGCCTGCGGATCACGTTGACGGCATCCATGGTCATGATGCTGATCGCGGCCTGGGCGTCGTGGATGCGAGGCGGCAAGTACGTCCATGACGAGGGCGCCTCCTCCGACCCCTCCGGCCACGGCGACAGTGGCGAGGGCGGGTCACAGCCGGTCGGGCCCTTCGGCGCGGCGGTCGGGGCGGCCGACGGCGGCGCCCCCAACCAGGCGCCCGATCCCGAACAGTGGGTACCCGCATGACCGGCCGAGCCGCCGCGGCCGCCCCGCCCACGGTCCCGGCCCCGCCCCCGGCTCGGGCGTCGGCTACGCCTGGCCTCGATGACGGCGCGGCCAAACGGCGCCGGATCGGCGAGGTGGCACAGCAGGCCGGGGTCACCACTCGCACCCTGCGCTACTACCAGGAGTTGGGGCTGCTCGACCCCGGCCAGAGCCCGGGCGGCAGCCGGCGCTACACCGATGCCGACGCGGCCCGGCTGCGGCGCATCATCGAGTTGCGCAGCGTGATGGGCTTCGACCTGGAACGCATCCGGGAGATCCTCCACTCCGAGGACCGCCTGGCCGAGCTGCGGGCCGAGGCCCAGCGGGGAACCTCAGACGAGCGCCGCCGGGAGATCCTGGCCGAGGCCATCGCCATCAACGCCCGCATGCGGGAACAGGTCCGGGCCAAACGGGCCGTGCTCGACGGCTTCCTCTCCGAGCTCGAGACCAAGGCCGCTTACTACGCCACCGTGGCCATCGAACTGGGCCTCGACCAACCCGAGCCGGCGGCGAGGCGGCCCGTCGCCGCGGTCACGCGACCCTGAAGGTCGTCGCCGCCCCGCTGGCGCCGAGGCGGCTGGCGGCGGCGGTGTAGTTCCCCGACGCGGTGGCGATCCAGTAGCCGGCGCTGTACGAGGTGGACCCGCCCGGGGCCAGCACGGGCGGCTGGCAGGTGGCGGTGCAGGAAATGGCCGGCCCGTTGGTGGTCAGGGTGCCCGCGGGACCGGTGATCGTGGCCTTGGCGCCGATCCCGGCGTTGGACGGGCCGTTGCAGGTGTGGCCCGACTTATTGGTGACCACCAGGCTGAGGTCCACCTCATCGCCGATCTGATAGGCGGCCTGGTTGGTCGAGGTGCGGTAGCCCAAGGCGGCCGGGGCGCAGTCCCCGGCCGGCCCTCCCGTCGTCGTCGGGGCGGCGACGGTGGTCGCCGGGATGGTGGTTGTGACCCGGTGCTTCACGGTGGTGCTCGGCGCTAGTGCCGGGGTGCCGGTAGCACCAATGGCTGGGCCCGCGGTGGTCCCGGTGGACCCGGCGACGGTCGTCGGCGCACCGCTCCCGCTCGTCCCCGCCCCCAGCGGTCCCACCGAGGTGCTGGGGCCTGCGGTGGCCCCGGTCCCGGGACTCGTCCCTGTGCCCGCGGTGGCGACCCGCCGGCCCTGCGACCCGCCTCCGCCCACCAGGCCCGCCACGGAGGCCACCAATGCCAGGGCGGCGACCGTCCCTCCGGCCACGGCGCCCCAACGGCGCCGGTTCCGCAGTTTCCGGCCCCGCTGGTACACCTGCTCCAGGTGGGCGTCGGGATTCCAAATCGGTTCGGGAGTGCTCATGTGACCAGTGCATCCTCTCGGAAGTCATCACCCAGCCGGTGGCGCATGCCGTCCAGGCCTCGGCGCAGGTGGGTGCTGGCAGTGCCCGCGGAAATTCCGAGCACCACTGCCACCTCGTCCTCTCGCAGCCCGCTCAGGTAGCGCAAGACCACCGCCTGGCGCTGCCGCCGCGGCAGGGACACCAGCGCCCCCACCAGCGCCAGCCGCAAGGTGGCCGCCTCGGTGGCGTCCAGCGGATCTCGAACCGCGAGCGCCGGCACTCGGCGGCGGCTGGCGTCGATGGCCAGGTTGGAGGCGACCCGCAGCACCCATCCGTCGCGGTAGGGGAGCGACTGGATGCGGGGCCAGTGGGCGTAGGCCCGGGCCAGCGCCTCGGCGGCGACATCCTCCGCCGCCGAGGCGTCCCCGAGCAGCCGGTACGCCACTTTGGCCGCCCGGGTGAACAGCTCCCGGTAGACGGCCTCAAAACTCTCGTCGCGATCGTCCCGTGCCATCACTCCCTAAAACGGTCGAGTGCCCTGGAACCGCGACAGCCTGCCGGAAATTCGCCGAGAAACCGGCGGCGGGCCCATACCGTCGCGGCGGTGCCCCGCGACGATCAGACCCGCCGGACCACCATCCGCGACGCGATGGGCATCGGAATCGCCACCGGCGCCTACGCCGTGTCGTTCGGCGCCATCTCCACGGCCTCGGGCCTTTCGCTGTGGCAAACGACGGCCTTGTCGCTGCTCATGTTCACGGGGGCGTCGCAGTTCGCCATGGTGGCGGTCATCGGCGGCGGTGGCAGCCCGTTGGCGGGGGCGGCCACCGCGGTTCTCCTCGGTACCCGCAACGCCTTCTACGGCTTGCGATTAGCGAAGTTCCTCACCGGTCCTCACCACCACCGCGCCCTGGCTGCCCATTTTGTGATCGACGAGACCACCGCCATGGCGGTGGCGGCGGACACCGACGAGGGCGCCCGGCTCGCCTTCGGGGCCACCGGCCTGGCGGTCTTCGCCCTCTGGAATCTGGGAACCGTCATCGGGGCCCTGGCCACCCGGGCCATCCCTGATCCCAAGACCCTCGGCCTCGATGCCGCCGCACCGGCCGCCTTCGTGGCCCTCCTCGCCCCCCGCATGAAAGGGCGCTCGACCTGGGCGGTAGCCGTGGCGGCGGCCTCGATCGCCCTGTTGTCGGTGCCGTGGGTCCCTGCAGGTGTCCCAGTCCTCCTGGCCGCGCTGGTGACCATTGCCGCCGGCCTGTCGATGGAGGGGTGGCGAAAAGGGTGACCGTGTGGGCTGCGGTCCTCGGTGCCTCTCTGGCGTGCTATCTGCTGAAGCTGGCCGGGCTCTCGGTACCCGGGCGAATACTCGACGACCGCCACGTGGTGCGCATCGCGGCCCTGCTGCCAGTCGCCCTCCTCGCCACCCTCGTCATCACCCAGACCTTCTCCGCCGGCCGCCTCGTAGTGATCGACGCCCGGGCGGCCGGCCTTTCGGTGGCGGTGGGCGCCCACCTGCTGCGAGCCCCGTTCCTGGCCGTGGTGGCCTCGGCGGCCGCGGCCACTGCCGTGGTCCGCCTTCTCCACTAGCTGGATCGCGGAGCGGCCCCGCGGCCTGGTAGCCGCGGCGCACGAAAGGTGCCGTCGGCCGACTCGAGGAATCGAGGAGTCATGGGGTCCTCGCCCGCCCGCCCCACCCGATCTCGGCACCGCCGTCGCCGGGGCCGCCACAACCGATCGAAAAAGCCAGAGGCCCCCGAGAGGGCCTCTGGCCTGCGGAGGGAGTGGGATTTGAACCCACGGTGGGCATTGCCCACAACGGTTTTCGAGACCGTCCGATTCGGCCGCTCTCGCATCCCTCCCGGCGGCGGCTTCAGGTTACTGCGGGACGGCTCGACGCTTGACGAAGAACTCCTCGAGAAGCTGGGCCGAGGGCTCGGCCAGCACCCCCCGGGTCACCGGGAGTTCGTGGTTCAGCCGGGGATCCGCGCACAGGTTGTAGAGGCTCCCGCAGGCGCCCGCCTTGGGATCGAAGGCCCCGAAAACCAACCGCCCCACGCGGGCCGCCACCAGCGCCCCGGCGCACATCGGGCACGGCTCCAAGGTGACGACAAGCGTCGCCTCGGGCAGCCGCCAACCGCCAGTCGCTTCGGCCGCCGCCCGCAGCGCCAGCACTTCCGCGTGGGCGGTGGGGTCGCGGCGCAGCTCCCGCTCGTTGTGAGCCCGAGCCACCACCCGGCCCGCCACCACGATCACGGCACCCACCGGGACGTCGCCCGCCGCGGCGGCCTGACCCGCTTCTTCGAGGGCCACCGCCATCGCTTCTTCGTCAGTCACGGCGGCACGCTACCCGGTCATGAGGTGCCGGCCATCCGCCGCCGTGGCAGACCCTGCAGATCATTTTGTGGATCTGAGTGGTTGAGATTCATCTCGGCGAATAGCAATGGGGGCTCGGTGTGGGAGCCCTGGAGGCAATAGATCGTTCGAGCCGGTTTGCACGGTCCCGGGCCTGGATTGGACCGAGCCCGGCACCAGATCATTCGCCGGAGGAGGAGTGCCATTGTCAGCCTTTGCCGAGTTGGGTGGATTTCGGGGTTGCCGTTACCCATTGCTGTCCGTTATCCGTACCGAAAAGTTGTCTATGGGTCCGTCCCACGAATGAAATCCCGAGTGATGGACTCGGCTATTGCCGCCGGCGGGTGCAGGACAGATTCGTGTTGGCATACGCCGTAGACCGTGCGTAGCGCCCGCGAACGCTTCAAACTGACTTTCGAGAACATGCTGCCGATTTGGTGAAGCGGGTCTTTGCTTGCGCAAATACCCCCAGTATGACGTATGGTATGCCCGCTACGTTCCTGTCATATAAGGGGGTTCGATGGCCAAACGTCAGGTTGTCAGCTATAGCGTCACGTGTGATGTGTGCGGAGACTCGGTCTCCGGCGCAGACGATGACAGTGCGAGTCGCAAGATCAGCTGGGAAGGCACCGATTATGTACTCGATGTCTGCGTTACCCACGGGGCACAGCTAGGTGATGTCCTCGCCCAGCTGAAGGGATTCGTTGACGCCGGTAGCCGCGAAACAGGCCGCCGGGGTCGTCGGCCGGATGCGATCGCCGCCCCCTCCGCGACTCCAAAGGCGCGTCGGGGACGCCGGGCGGCGACGTCGGCCGCCAGTGCGGGAACCGCCCCCAAGCGGGGAGACTTGGGCGCCATTCGGGCATGGGCCCGCGACCAGGGAATGAAGGTGAATGAGCGAGGCCGTATTCCTGCCGCCTTGTTGGAAGCCTACGACGCCGCCCAGAGCGCTCCGGCTCCCGAACCGGCACCGCGCAAGCGGGCCGGGCGGCCCCGAAAGAAGGCTGCGGCGGGATAATCAAATCTGGCGCGTCGTTCGGGAGACGCGCTACCGCATGGAGGGCGCGGCCGGCACCCGGCCGCGCCGTTAAACGCGGGCCCATCGTGGCCAGCTCAGATCGCGATATGGATGTGCAGCACCACGAGCGGCCACGCCAAGACCGCCAGAATCGCGGAACCGATCTCGGAGACCGTCTGGAGATGGGCGAAGAAGTGATGGCCCGCCGCGACAATCGCGCCGATGACGAGCCAGATGACGGCCCCAAGTGAGATCTGCCGGCTACCAAGCATGTGTCGAAGGTACTCTGACCAATAGTGGTGGGGCAGGAGGGTATTCCCCGGGAACCTCCGGGTGGTGGGCCAGACGTAAACCGGGGAAGGCCAACGGTAGATGGACTCGTTGGACCGGCGAGCGATTTTCCCGGCGTCGGCCCATTCGCTTGGTGTTTCGACCCATTCCTTGCCGCCCCTGTGAACCTCGACCTACCGATCGGGCCGCGGGTGGCGCCCGACCTCCCTTCTGACCTACAGCCTGCTCTGCGCGGAGAGGGTGGGATTTGAACCCACGGTGAGTTTCCCCACACACGATTTCCAATCGTGCCGATTCGGCCGCTCTCGCACCCCTCCAGGTGTTCGGGCCACGCTACCGCCCGCGCCGCTCCTGGCGCCGGGTACTATGCCGGGAGCAGTCCGATGCTCGGTGCGACGGTCGGGTCCTGCGCAACGACTCACCGTGAACCGGGTCAGGGCCTGACGGCAGCAGCTCTCAGCGGAACGTGTTGTGTGCCGCAGTAAGCCTGACCGCCGCACCGAGCATCGGCACTGCGAGGGCCTGAGTCTCGCGGCGGCGGCCCATCCCACCCCTGCCGTAGGCTCCCGGGCGATGGCCCAAACCTCGCCCGGCGACGCCGATCCGACCCCGCGGGACCCGCCCGAAGCGGTGTTCCAGTCGCTGTACCGGCGGTTCCGTCCCCAGCGCTTTGCCGATGTCCGGGGCCAGGAGCACGTCACCCGGGCCCTGCTCAACACCGTCCGCGAGGGACGGATCTCCCACGCCTACCTGTTCAGCGGCCCTCGGGGGACGGGCAAGACTTCGACCGCCCGAATCCTGGCCATGGCCCTCAACTGCGCTCATCCCGTCGGCGGCGAGCCCGACGGGACCTGTGCCTCGTGCATCGATATCCGCCGGGGGGTGTCGACCGATGTCCAGGAGCTCGATGCCGCGTCCAACCGCCGCATCGACGAGATCCGTGACCTTCTGTCGCGGGTGGCCCTGGGTACCCGGGGCCGGTGGAAGGTGTACATCATCGACGAGGTGCACCAGCTCACCGCCGACGCCGCCAGTGCCCTGCTCAAGACGCTGGAAGAGCCTCCGGCACATGTCGTCTTCGTCCTCGCGACCACCGATCCCCAGAAGGTCCTGCCGACCATCCGAAGCCGCACCATCCCGTTCGACTTCCACCTGCTCGGGAGCGAAATGCTCGGGGAACTGCTGCGCGACGTCAACGACCGAGCGGGACTCGGGGTACCCCCCGAAGCCATCGACCTGGTCGTCCGTCGGGGCCACGGGTCGGCTCGCGACGCCCTGACGGTGCTCGACCAGGTGGCGGCCGGGGGCGGTGGCGAGGATCCGGCCCAGGTGGTGTCGGCGATCGTGGACGGCTTGGCCGAGCGCGATGCCGGCCTGGTACTCACCGCGGTCGCCGAGGGCATGGCGGCGGGGCGCGACGCCCGGCGGTTGGCGACCGACCTGATCGAGCACCTGCGCAACGGTTTCCTGGCGACCATGGCCCGGGGCCTCGTCATGCTGTCCGACGACGAGGTGGTCCAGGTGGCCGAGCAGGCTCGCCGGTTGGGCCTGGCGGCGTTGGTGCGGGCCATGGAGGTCATCGGCCAGGCCCTGGCCGACATGCGGGATTCCGTCGATCCCCGGGTGACCCTCGAGGTGGCGCTGGTGCGTCTCGCCCGGCCCGACGTCGACGTCAGCCCGGCCGCGCTGCTGGAGCGGATCGAGCGTCTCGAACGAGGACCGCGAGGTGGCCAACACGTGGCGCCACCCACGGGAGCTCAGGGGCGCCCACCCGAGCGGGCCCCGGCGCCGGCCGCCTCCGCTCCGGCCGCCCCAACGCTGGCCGCCCCGCCGCCGGCGCCGGGTTCGCCGGCCCCACCGGGCGCCGCTGGCCCGCCGCCATCGCCTGCCCGGCCAGCCGGCCGTGCCCGGGCCGCGCCTCGCGTGCCGAGCGCGCCGGGGCCCGGTGCCGCCAAGGCGGCCCCGGCTCCTCCGGTCACGATTTCCCCCACCTTGGCAGTACCGACCCGGGACGAGTTGACCAAAGCGTGGGGAGATGGCGTCCTCGCCAACCTGTCGGCCAAGGCCAAGGTGTACCTGCAGAGCGGGCGGTTCGTCGGCGTCGAGCCCGATGGCGCCGTCTTCGCCCTGCCCAACCGGCAATGGCTGGAGCGCAGCCGTGACGCCCGGGGCGAGGCGGAAGCGGCGCTGGCGGCCCGCTTCGGCCGTCCCGTGCCGCTCAAACTGGTGGTCGAGTCGCCCGCCCCGTCGGTGGCCAGTGCGGCGCCCGGGCCGGAGGACGGTGGCGACGACGTTGACCCGGATCACTTGCAGGACGCGGACGTGGAAGTAATCTCGCCCGAACAGCGCCTCATGGACGCATTCCCAGGCGCCGAGGAGGTGTCAACATGACCGCCGAAGGCCCGGATCTGGGCAGTTTGCTGTCACAAATGCAACAGATGCAGCAACACCTGATGGACGCCCAGGCGAATGCCGCGGCGACCGTGGTCGAGGGGCGCAGCGGCGGCGGCGCCGTCAAGGTCACCGTCACCGGCAGCATGGTGTTCGAGTCGGTGACGATTGACCCGGCGGTGGTTGACCCCTCCGACGTCGAAATGCTGCAGGACCTGGTCCTGGCCGCGGTGCGCGACGCGGTGGCCCGGGCCAACGACCTCAACAGTGAAGCCCTCGGCGGCCTCGGATTGGGCGGCGGCCTGGAGGGCTTGCTGGGCGGCTGATGTATGCCCAGCCCGTTCAGGACCTCATCGACGAGCTCGGCCGGCTACCGGGGATCGGTCCCAAGTCGGCCCAGCGCATCGCCTTTTACCTGCTGAAGGCCCCGCCCGAGGATGCGCTGCGCCTGGCCGGCGCCATCTCGGTGGTCAAGGACCGCATCTCGTGGTGCCGGCGGTGTTTCAACGTGTCGGAGACGGCGCCCGGTGATGGGGCCGGGCAAGGCGAGTGCGAGATCTGCCGGGATGACCGGCGGGACAAGACCGTTCTGTGCGTGGTGGAGGAGCCTCGGGACATCGTGGCGGTGGAGAAGACCCGGGAGTTCCGGGGCCGTTACCACGTCCTGCAGGGCGCCATCAGCCCTATCGAGGGGATCGGCCCGGACCAGCTGAAGGTGCGGGAACTCCTGGCCCGCATCGAAGCCGAGGCCATCGCCGAGGTGATCGTCTGCACCAACCCCAACATCGAGGGGGACGCCACCGCCATGTACCTGGCCGCGTTGCTGCGGCCGTTGCCGGTGAAAGTGACCCGGATCGCCAGCGGCCTGCCGGTGGGCGGCGACCTCGAGTACGCCGACGAGCTGACCCTGGGGCGGGCGCTCGAGGGGCGGCGGGAGCTGGCCTAGCCGCGGCCCCCGGCGGGCGTAGCCGGGCCGGGGCCTGAGACGTCCCCAATTCGGGTAGCGGTACCGTGTCCGACGAGCAGGAGGAGAGCGTGTCTGGTAGCGCGGCGACCACAACGTCCAGCAATGGCGGCCCCGTCGTTTCCACCCCACGCCCCCCGGACACCAAGCGCCGCCGCCTGGTGGACGCCGGCGCCGCCTGGGCCCGCAAGGCTGCCCAGCTGCCGGGCCATTTGCCGCCTGGGGTGAAGGAACAGATCGGCCAGAGCGTCAAGCGCCTGACCAAGGTGCGCTCCATCAAAGGCGCCCAGCGGGTGCTGGTCGAGGAGGCGGAACGGCTGTTCGTGGCGGTCACCCCCCTCCTGGCGGCGGCCCCCCTCCCGGTCACGGGCCGGCGGGCCCGGCTGGCGGCGGGCGCGGCCGGCGGCGCCGCCGCCGTGGTCGAGCAGGCGGAGGAACTGGCCGCCGTGGTCTCCTGGGGCGGGGCCGTCCCGACGGCACCCGTCGTGGCCGGGGCGGTGATCACAGGCTGGATCCTCGAGCTGTGGATCGCACTGAGCGCACGGGTGAACCAGCTGACGGCGGCCAACCGGCGGATTGACCAGGACCAGCTGGGTCGGGAGTTGGCGGGCGCCTATCTCGGCGACCCCGACGCGCTGCGCCGGGATGGGACCAAGCGGGTGCTGCGGAGCGTGGCGGTGAAGGCGGCGCAGCGCTGGGCGGCCGGTTTGGTCCCTGGCCTGGGCGTCGCCTTCGACACCTTCGCCTCCCAGCGCACCGTGGCCCGCATCCTGAGAGAACCCGTCACCAACCACCCGCCGCTGGTCTGAGATCGCACCCGGGGTTCAGCGGGTAGCGTTCAGCCCCGTGCCCAATCTCGAAAAGCCTGTCATCGAGCCGCCGACCGGTGAGCCACCGGCCACATTGGAGATCACCGACCTGTGGGAGGGCGACGGTGATCTGGCAACGCCTGGTGCCACTGTCACCGTTCACTACGCCGGCGTCGCCTTCTCGACCGGCCAGGAGTTCGACGCCAGCTGGAACCGGGGGGCCCCGTTCCGCTTCCCCCTCGGCGGCGGTCAGGTCATCGCCGGCTGGGACCAGGGCGTGGCCGGCATGAAAGTCGGCGGCCGTCGCAAGCTGGTGATCCCTCCCGACCTGGGCTACGGCAGCCGGGGGGCGGGCGGCGTCATCAAGCCGGGCGAAACCCTCATCTTCGTCGTCGACCTGCTGGCCGTCTAGCGGGGCTTCTTGACGAAGTACCAGGCGCCCGTCGTCGAGAGGACGGCCAGCCCGGACAGCGTCAGCAGCCATAGGAGGAGGGTGTCTCCGACACTCTGGTGGGGGGAAAAAGAGGCGGCGGCAGCCAGCCTTCCCGGTCCTTCCGGGTCCCCTCCTCCGAGCGGCACGACGCTGGTCGCGGGGGAGTCGGAACCCGAACCCAGGCTGCTGCCGGGAACGGCCACCACCGAAGTGGTGGTGGGACCGGCGGTGGTCGGCGGGGCGGTGGTCGGGGCGGCCGTGGCCGGAGGGGCGGTCGTGGGGGCGGGGCTATGGGTCGGCGGGGGGGCCGAGGGTGGCCGGGTGATCGTCGGCGCCCGGGTGGTGGCGGTGGTCGCCGGGGGGGCCGTCGTGGCGGGGGTGCCACTGGATCGGGATTCGAAGTCCTGGGTGATCCAGAGGCTGTTGCCCGCGCCAGTGGCGACTGCGATGCCGGTGAGGTTGTAGCTCGGGTCGATCATGTTGCCGAAGTGGAACGGGCTGGCGACGAACGCGTTGTAGATGGCGGTCAGAGCGCCGCCTTCACCGACGTTTTCGCCCAACTTGGTCCAACTGGGGGCGACGCCCGCCCCATAGTTCGGGTTGTGGCTGAGAGCGCCGGCGGCGGCCATATGCGCCGACCACTGTTGGGCGTTGGCGGTCAAGGTGGGGTCCACGGCCAGAGGAGCGGCGCCGTGGAGTCTCCGGAGGCTGTTGACCAGGCCCAGCAGGGTGCTGGCGTTGTCGGCCCCGGCCGGGGCCACGGCGGTCACCAGCGGCAGGGCCGCCACCAGGACGGCCAGGAGTAGCTGGAACGCCCGGCGATGCATCGCACCAACCTCGACCGCCGGGGCGGCGACCTTGAGCCGGCCGCCACCCTTTGGGCCCGTTAGGGGGCGCGGAGAAGTATGGCGTCGCCCTGGCCGCCGCCGCCGCACAGAGCCGCAGCCCCGAGACCGCCACCCCGGCGGGCCAGCTCGTAGAGCAGGGTGATCGCCAGGCGGGTGCCGGACATCCCGATGGGGTGGCCCAGGGCGATGGCGCCGCCGTTGACGTTGACAACTTCCTCCGACAGGCCCAGGTCGTCCATCGATGCCAGCGACACCGCGGCGAAGGCCTCGTTGAACTCGAACAGGTCGACGTCGGCGATACTGAGCCCGGCCCGTTCCAGGGCCGCCGAGGTGGCCCGCGAGGGCTGGCTGAGCAGGGACGGATCCGGGCCCGCGACCTGGCCGTAGCCGGCCACCCGGCCCCGCGGCTCCACTCCGAGGCGCTCGGCGGCGGCCGGGGAGGCGACGATCACGGCGGCCCCACCGTCGGAGATCTGGCTGGCATTGCCTGCCGTGATGGTGCCATCCTTGGCGAAGGCGGGTCGCAGGGCGCCAAGGCCCTCCTGGGTCGTGCCCGGCCGAACCCCCTCGTCGGTGTCCACAACCAGTGGCTCGCCCTTGCGTTGGGGAACCGCCACCGGAACGATTTCCGGGGCCAAGCGGCCATCCTTGATGGCGGCCGCGGCCCGCTCGTGGGAGGTGGCTGCGAAGGCGTCCTGGCGCTGCCTGGTCAACTCGGGCCGGGCCTTGGTATAGGTCTCGGTGCCCGCTCCCATGGCCACGTCCTCGAAGGCGTCCCAGAGGCCGTCGAACATCAAGGAGTCGACGACCTTGCCGTCGCCCAGGCGGTAACCGGCCCGGGCGCCGGGCAACAGGTAAGGCGCCCGGGTCATCGACTCCATTCCCCCTGCCACCACGATGTCTGCCTCTCCGGCGTTGATCAACTGGTCGGCGAGAAAGATGCTGTTCAGGCCCGAGAGGCACACTTTGTTGATTGTGGTGGCGGGCACCGTCATCGGAATGCCGGCCTTGACCGCCGCCTGGCGGGCCGTGATCTGGCCCTGCCCGGCCTGCAGGACGTGGCCCATGAAGACGTAATCCACCTGGTGGGGCTCGACGTGGGCCCGGTGCAGGGCTTCGACGATAGCCAGAGCCCCCAGGTCCATGGCGCTGAAGCCGGCCATGGCTCCTGCCATCTTTCCGATAGGTGTACGGGCCCCGGAGATGATCACTGATCCAGACACAATCTTCAGTGTACGAACCAGGGCCGTTTCGCGTATCTGCGATGTCCCGGCGTCCCTCTACCTTGGTACCGCCACACTCTGTGACCCAAAGGGTCCAGCTTGGAACAACTACCCAGAAATGACTCGATCGGGTGATAGCGGAAGCCGGAACAAGTAGCCACACTGCAGCTGAGCCGTTCGCCGCGGCGAGGAGATAGCCGTGACAACGCCAGCCACAACCGAAGGGCAGCGGTTCTGCCAGCGTTGCGGCACCGCCCTCGTGAGGGGCCGCTGTCCTCTGCACGAATTTGACGTGTCCACTCTGGCCCCCCCGGTGGCGCCGGCGCCCCGGATGTCGACTCCGCCGCCTATCCACAACAACCACTGGGCCTCCCCGCCCCCCGAGCCCGCCCGGCAACCCCCGCCGGGTCACCGCGACGCCCGCTCATCGGGGCCCTCAGGAGCCCTGTGGGTGGTGGGCGGCCTGGCGGTCCTCCTCCTGCTGGCGCTGGTCGGGGATCACCTCTACCTGCAGAACTCGGTCGATTCCGATCACCGGGCCTTGAACAAGCTCGACCAGAGGCTCTCGGCTCAGTTGGCGGCCATGAACGCCCTGGCAGGCAAGGTGAGCACCCTGGAGGGGCAGTCTTCGGACCCCGCCGCCATCGCGGCCACCGTGCGGGCGTCGGTGTACACCATCGACACCGTCGACGGGCTGGGCTCGGGTTGGGTGGTGGCCAGCTCCGGGGGGTCGTCGAGCATCATCACCGACTACCACGTCGTGCAGTCGGTCTGGACATCTTCGGGCGCCAAAACCGTCCAGGTGCGCCAGGACACCAAGAACCTCCCGGGCACCATCACCAAGGTCGACAAGGGCGACGACCTGGCGGTTATCACCGTCAAGGCCACGCTGGCCGCCCTGCCCCGCTCGACCAGCGACGCCATGATCGGCGACGCGGTGCTCGTCGTCGGCTCGCCCCTCGGCCTCAGCGGGACCGTGGCCAACGGCATCGTGTCGTCGTTCCGGAACGGGCTCATCCAGTTCTCCGCCCCCATCAGTCCCGGCGACAGCGGGGGACCGGTCGTCAACCGCCGGGGTCAAGTCATCGGTGTCGCCGAGTCCAAGCTCGTCGGAAGCGGCGTCGAAGGGCTGTCCTTTGCCATTCCCATCACCACGGTGTGCAGCACCGTGACCACCTGTTGAATCGAGAGGAAGCCATGACCGACACCGAAACTCGAGCGCAGCGCGCCAACCAGTTCTGTGGCCACTGTGGGGCGCCCGTGAAGTCGTATTGGAATGCCTGCGCATCCTGCAAGACAGCCCTCGAGGTGAGACCGGTCGGTTCCTACGAGCCCTCGACGACCACCGACCCCGCCCCGGCGGCGCCCGTGCGGGCTGGGTCCTCGCCAACCCAGGCGATCCCCTCCGCGTGGTCGCCCGAGCCGCCGCCCCCACCGCTGGGCACCTCGCGGCAGTGGTCGGGCAATGGGGGTGCCTCGTCTTCGGACACCCAGACCGTCCCCGCCTGGTCAGCTCCGGCTGCGCCTCGGAGCTATGCCCCTTCGGGCTACGACGCCGGTCCCGGCTACGACGCCCCGCCGCCGTACCCGACCGCCCAGTATTCCCAGGCTCCTCCGCTGTACCAGGCGCCCTATCAGCGCTCGGAGCCGGAGGCCAAAAGGTCCTCCGGTCCCTGGATGGTCATCGCCATCGTCCTCGCCCTCCTCCTGCTTGGCGTGGGCGCCTTCGCCGGCGTCACCGCCTCCAGCTCAAGCTCCAAGAATGCCAAGCTGAGTGATCAGACGGCAGTGATCGCCCGGGCCAGGACGGAGTTGGCCACCGCCAACAGCAAGCTGGCCGCGCTGCAGACCCAGCTGGGATCGTCGCAGACGACGCTCGACAGTCAGAGCGCCCAGATCGCGGCGTTCAAGACCTGCCTCGCCGACCTGCACACGTTCTTCACCGACATCGCGGAGACCAACAACGTCCCCTCCGCCGTCAGCCGCCAGGTCAACAAGGACTGCACACCACTAGGCTTGTAAACGGGTTTTGCCAAATGCCCGGTTCCGCAGGTCGGACCGGCCCACCGAGTTACTAGTGGGTAACATTCCTCCATGAAAGACGTTCTCGACGCGATCTTGTCGGGTGCCCCCGGCAGCGACCTGGCCGCCATTCCCCTTCCCGAGTCCTACCGGGCCGCCATCGTGACCAAGGAACAGGTCGGGATGTTCGAGGGCATCCCCGCCGCCGACAAGGACCCCCGCAAGTCACTGCACGTCGAGGAAGTGGCGGTCCCTGAGTTGGCGCCTGACGAGGCCTATGTCGCCGTCATGGCCAGCGCCATCAACTTCAACACGGTGTGGACGTCGATCTTCGAGCCCATCCCCACCTTTCGGTTTCTGGAGCGGCTGGGCCGGGAGAGTGTGTGGTCCAAGCGCCACGACCTGCCCTACCACGTGGTCGGCTCCGACGCCTCGGGCGTGGTGCTGCGGGTCGGCAACGCGGTGCGGACGTGGAAGCCGGGCGACAAGGTGGTCGTTCACTGCAACCACGTGGACGACCAGGACCCCTCCGCCCACGACGACTCGATGCTGGCCGCCAACCAGCGCATCTGGGGCTTCGAGACCAACTTCGGGGGCCTGGCCGAGCTGAGCGTGGTCAAGGCCAACCAGCTGATGCCCAAGCCCGCCCATCTGTCGTGGGAGGAGGCGGCCTGCAACGCCCTGTGCAACTCCACCGCCTACCGCATGCTGGTCAGCCACAACGGCGCCCAGATGAAGCAAGGCGACGTGGTCCTCATCTGGGGGGCGACGGGGGGCCTGGGCGGCTACGCCACCCAGTTGGTCCTCAACGGGGGCGGCATCCCGGTGGGTGTGGTCAGCTCGCCCGAGCGGGCCGAGTTGCTGCGCTCGCTGGGTTGCGAGGCGGTCATCGACCGCCGGGCCGCCGGGTACCGGTTCTGGAGCGATGAACACACCCAGAACCCCGACGAGTGGCGCCGGCTGGGCAACGACATCCGCAAGCTGGTGGGGGAGGACCCCCGGATCGTCTTCGAACACCCGGGCCGCCACACCATGGGGGCGTCGGTGTTCGTGTGCGCCCGGGGTGGGACGATCATCACCTGTGCCGCCACTACCGGCTACCAGATCGAGTACGACAACCGCCACCTGTGGATGAAACTGAAGTCCATCAAGAGTTCCCACTTCGCCAACTACAAGGAGGCGTGGGAGGCCAACCGGCTCATCGCCAAGGGCCGCATTCACCCGGTTCTGTCCACCACCTTCCCCCTGGAGCAGGTGGGCGAGGCCGCCTACCAGGTCCACCGCAACCGGCACGACGGCAAGATCGCGGTCCGGTGCCTGGCGCCCGCCGACGGACTCGGGATCGACGAGCCCGAGTTTCGGGCTCAGATCGGAGAGGAGCGCCTCGGCCGCTTCCGGGGCCACCGGAGCGGGGGGTGAGTGCTCCCGTGCTCACCGAGATCGACCACGTGGCGATTGCGGTGTGCGACCTCGACGCCGCGGTGGCGTGGTACCAGACCATGTTCGGGGCCACGGTGGCGCATCGCGAGCGGATCGACAGCGACGGTGTGGAGGAGGCCTTGCTGAAGGTGGCCGACTCCTACATCCAGCTCCTGACCCCGACCTCGCCGGAGTCGCCCGTGGCCCGGTATCTGGAGCGTCACGGCGAGGGCATCCACCACGTCGGCTACCGGGTCGCCGATGTGGCGTCGGCTCTGGAGACGATGAAGGCGGAGGGGGCGCGGGTCATCGATGCCGTCCCCCGGCCGGGATCGCGGGGCACGACAGTGGCGTTCGTGCACCCCAAGGCGGCCTTCGGCACCCTGATCGAGCTGGTTCAGGAGTAGCCGCCCGTCACGACTCGGCTACGGTTCGAGGGCCGCACGCTTTGGCAACCCGGTGAGAGTCCGGGACGGGCTAGCCCCCACTGTGACCGCGACCGCGGGAGTCAGCGACCGGGCCGGGTGTCAGGATTGTCTTCGATGAGGCTGGCCAATGCCGCGGATGCCCTTCTCCCGCCCCGAATGGTGGCGACTGTCGGCCATGTACGGGGTGATCGCCCTCTTCCATGTGCTCGGCTGGGGCTTCTTCCTGCACTACGGGGGCCGCCTGGGCCCTGTCTACGCGGGGGCGGGAACGCTCGCCTACAGCTTCGGGCTGCGCCACGCCTTCGACGCCGACCACATCTCGGCCATTGATGACACCACCCGATTTCTGATGCAGCGGGGCCAGCAGCCGCTGGCGTCGGGGTTCTTCTTCTCGCTCGGTCATTCCAGCGTCGTATTCTCCCTGGCGGCGGCCATCGGTGTCGCGGCGGAGACGATCCAGCGCAAGATCCCGACCTTCGAGAAGATCGGAGGCACGGTGGGGGCCACCATCTCGGGAACCTTCTTGATGGTGATCGCGGTGCTCGATTTCTTGATCCTGCGCGGGATCATCGAGGTGTGGCGCAAGGCCAAGGCGGGCGGCTACGACAAGGCGGCCCTCGACGAGCTGATGATGCAGCGGGGCTTCATGAACCGTATCCTGGGCAGCCGGTGGCGCCGGTTCATCTCCCACAGCTGGCAGATGTTCCCGGTCGGGATGCTCTTCGGTGTCGGCCTGGAAACCGCCTCCGAGGTGGGCCTGCTGGCCCTGACCGCGGCCGCCGCCACCGGCTCCGCCCGTACCCGTCATGCGCCGTTAGCGGCCGTCGTCGCGCTGCCCCTCTTGTTCACCGCCGGGATGTCGCTCATGGACACCACCGATGGCGTGTTCATGGCCAAAGCCTACGGATGGGCCTTTTCCAACCCGCTGCGCAAGGTGTATTACAACATGGCTACCGTCGGGCTCGGGGTATTCGTGGCATCCGGCGTCGGGCTGGTCGAATATCTCCAGGTCCTGGCCAACCACACCAGCCTTCGCGGCTTCCCCTGGGACTGGCTGCGCGCCGTCGATTTCGAAATACTCGGGTATTTCATTGTCGGGGCGTTTCTGGTGGTTTGGATCGGCTCGGTGGTGCTGTACAAGGTGCGCCATTTCGACGAGCGCTTTACGATCCGCACCGAGACTCGCATCGGCGACACCGGTCCATGATGGCGAATTGCCGGGGGGGGGTTGAGATCTTGAAACGGCGCCCAGTATCCGGTCTACTCCACTAGACTGGTAGTGGTGACACCGATGATCAATACCGACGACCTCTGCGACGCCCAGGGTGTGGCCGCCCTGGTGGGCTTGAGCCATGCCAACAGCGTTCACACCTACCTGCGCCGCTACGCCGACATGCCCCGGCCCGTCATCGACCTGGGTCCCGGCCGGCCCCGCTTGTGGCTGCGGCCCGAGATCGAGGCGTGGTTGACGACTCGCAGCGGTGCCGCCGAGCCGGCCGTGGTGGCGGCTGCGGTGGTGGCCGGACCGGTGGTGGCGAGATGAACCGGGTTTTGCCCAAGGCCAACGATCCCTGCTGGTGCGGCAGCGGCCGCAAGTACAAGCGTTGCCACCGCGAGATCGAAGGGCGGATCGAGCCCGGTGTGATCAGCCCCCGCCGGCCGGTGCCCAGGGAAATCGCACGGCCGGACTACGCCGTGGCCGGATCCAGCGGCGAGCCCAGGCGGTGGGGCGAGCCCATGGTCAAGTCACCCGATGTTCTGGCCCGCATGCGGGTGGCGGGCCGGATCGCGGCTGAGGTGCTGGCCGAGACCGGCGCCGCGGTGCAGCCCGGCACGACGACCGACGAGCTCGATATCGTCTGCCACGACGCGTGCCTGGCCCGGGGCGCCTACCCCAGCCCGCTCGGGTACCGAGGGTACCCGAAGTCGGTGTGCACGTCGGTCAACGAGGTCATCTGCCACGGCATCCCCGACGACCGGGCGTTGGAGGACGGCGACATCGTCGACCTGGACGTCACGGTGTTCCTCGGTGGGGTACACGGGGACACCAATGGGACCTTCCTCGTCGGCGACGTCGACGACGCCTCTCGTCGCTTGGTGCGGGTGACGGAGGAATGCCTGCAGCTGGGCATCGGCGCCGTCCGTGCCGGGCAGCCAATCTCCGATATCGGACGGGCGATCGAGGTGCACGCCGCCAAGCACCACTTTGGCGTGGTGAAGATGTTCGTGGGCCACGGGATCGGCGAGCAGTTCCACGCCGAGCCGAGTGTTCCCCACTACTTCACCCCGACCGCTTCCACCATCATGAAGCCGGGCATGACATTCACCATCGAACCCATGATCACCATGGGCACCTGGCGGGAGCGGCTCTGGGACGACGGGTGGACCGCGGTCACCGCCGATGGCCGCCGGGCGGCCCAGTTCGAGCACACCCTGGTCGTACGCGAGGAGGGCGCCGAGGTGCTGACGGTCAGGGGCGACGGCAAGCCCGGCTGGGTGGCATAGATCTCCCACGAGGGTCCGATAGGCACCGGGACCCGGCTCGTCGTTAACCGGGGCGACCGCCGTAGGGCTGGAGGTCGGGCCAGAAGATATTGGTGATGTTCACGACCTCACCCGACTGGGGGGCGTGGATCATCTGGCCGCCGCCGATGTAGAGGCCGACGTGGTGGAGGTCGGACCCGAAGAACACCAGGTCACCGGGCTGCAGGTCGGCGATGGCCACGTGGGCGGTGTTGGCGTACTGGCCCCGGGCGTAGTGGGGCAGTGAAACGCCGGCGGCGCCCCACGCCCGCATGGTGAGGCCCGAGCAGTCGAACGAGCCCGGCCCCGCGGCACCCCACTGGTATGGCTTGCCGAGCTGGGCCCGGGCATAGGCGATTGCGGCCCCGGCTCCCCGGCTGGCAGGTGGGGGCGGGGGTGGGGGTGGCAACGGCGGCTTCGTCGTCGGCGGAGACGTCACCTTGGTGGGGCTACTGGGCGTGGCGGTGGTGGGCGCCGCCGTCGGGCCCGCTTGGCTGGCTCCGGCTCCGGCGGCCGCCGCTGCCGCCCCGGCCCCCGCTGCCGCTGCCGCCCCGGCCCCCGCCGGCGGGCTTACGAGGGGGGAGGTCGCCGCCAGCTTGGCCTGGGCGACCAGCACCGGTCCCTGTACCTGGGCCTGCTGGCGGGCCGCGATCTGGGCCTGCTGCTGGGCCACCAGCTGTACCAGATCTCCTTGCACCTGGCTCAGCGTGGCCTGGCTGGCGGCCGAGACCGCTTGCACGGCCTGCTGGCGGCTGGTCACCGAGACCAGGGCGGCCTGGCTGTCCTGCTGGGCAGTCTGGAGCACCGATTGCTGCTGGTGCAGCGTCTTCTCGCTCTTGCGCAGTGCGTCCAGGGCGTCGGCCTGGTTGTTGGTGGCCAGCTGGAAGTACCCCTGCTGGACCGCCAGATCAACGCTTCCGCTGAAGCTCTGCAGGCTGCCCGAGGTGGTCACCCCGCCGTGGATGTAGGCGACGACGGCTTCGGCGGCCAGGGCGGCCCGGTTGCGTTCGACGTCGGCGCGCGTGCTGTCGAGCCGCTTCTGAGCATCGGCCAGCTGCTGCTGCACCTGGGCCAAGTGGAACTGGGCGCCGTTGAACTGTTCCGCCAGCACTTCGACCTGGCGGGCATTGGAGTCGATCTTCTGGGCCAGCGCCGCCGCCTGGGCCTTCTTGTCGGCCACCGGGTCGGCGAGGGCCGGGGACGGGGCGATCGCAGTGGCGATGATCGACACGATCATCGTGGCCAGCAGGCCGCTGCCCAAGATCCTCGCCCGGCGATGAATCGCCACCCCCAGCGATCTGCGTCCCAAGATGGAGTGAACGGTAGGCATGTAACTGGTGCGAGTCAAGTGCTTGGAGTGACTATTGGGGTTATTGAGAGTGGGCGAGCAGAATATGACCGGGTGTGATTCCCAGTCCCGACGGCCCGGTGCGGTCCACCGTCGTCCGCCCCTGCGTCGGGGGCTCGATCTCGTCCTGACGCTGTCAAGCTGACGCCATGAGGGTCTTCCTGGTCGACGGCACCTACGAGTTGTTTCGCCACTACTTCGGCGTTCCGCCACACCGTACCAAGGACGGCGCCGAGGTTGCGGCCACCCGCGCCGTCCTCGGGTCGGTACTCGGAATCCTGGAAGAGGGAGCGACCCATCTCGGGGTGGCGACCGACCATGTCATCGAGTCCTTTCGCAATGGCCTGTGGCCGGGGTACAAGTCCTCGGCCGGCGTGGCGCCCGACCTGATCGGTCAATTTGGCCTGCTCGAAGTGGCGCTCGAGGCCATGGGGGTGCCCGTCTGGGCCATGGTCCAACTGGAGGCCGACGACGCCCTGGCTTCCGCGGCCGCGGTGGCCGCCGACGACCCCAGCGTGGACCAGGTGGTGATCTGCACGCCGGACAAGGACCTCGGGCAATGCGTCGTCGACGGCCGGGTGGTCCAGTTGGACCGGCGGAAGCGGCTGGTGCTTGACGAGGCCGCCGTCACCGCCAAGTTCGGCGTCTCGCCATCCTCGATCCCGGACTACCTGGCGCTGGTGGGCGACTCCTCGGACGGCTTTCCGGGGATGAGCGGGTGGGGGCCCAAGTCCGCCGCCACCGTCCTGGCCCGCTACGGGACGATCGAGCAGATTCCCGACCGCGGTTCGGATTGGGAGGTGTCGGTCAGGGGTGGCCCCGCCCTGGCGGCCACGCTGGCCAAGGGACGGGACCTGGCTCTGCTGTTCAAGGACCTGGCCACGCTGCGCATCGACCGCTCGCTCCTCGGCGACGTCGACGACCTGCGCTGGGCCGGGCCCACGGCCGACTTCGCCGCGGTGTGCGAGCGCATCGACGCTGTCCCCCTGGCCGGGCGGGCCGAGCGCCTGGCTGAGAAGCGGGGGCTGTCGAGGGCGTGACGGGAACAGTTCCTGCCAAGAAATGCCGGCCGAACGTCCCCAGGTCCCTACCTCTCCCAGGCGCTCGCCCGTGGGAAGTCCAGCGCTTCCGCCAGGCGCCGGTGGTACTCGGCCCGGGGAATCGCCACCGCCCCAAGCGACGCCAGGTGGGGCGTCACCCATTGCACGTCGAGTAGTCGGGCTCCGCCGCGCCGGAGCCGTTCGACCAAGGCCACCAGGGCCACCTTCGACGCGTCCGTCTGGCGGTGGAACATCGACTCCCCGGCGAAGAGCCCGCCGACGGCGACCCCATACAGGCCGCCGGCCAACTGGCCTTCGGGCGACCACGCCTCCACGCTGTGCACCCAGCCGAGTTGATGGAGGCGCTGGTAGGCCCGCTTGATGTCCTTGCTGATCCACGCCCCGGGGCGCCGCCGGTCCGCGCACGCGTCCAGGACCTCGTCGAAGGCGGTGTCCACCCGGATCTGATACCGGGCGCACGCCTTGCGGAGGGAGCGACTGACGAGGAGGCCGTCGCCGGCGTCGAGGGGAATGACGCCACGGGGGTCAGGCGACCACCAGGCCGTGAGCCCTCGCCGCACGGGCATCGGGAACAGACCGTGGCGATAGGCCGCCAGGATGGTGCCCGGCTCCAGGTCGGCGCCGACTCCCACCACCTCGTCCTCCGCGGCCGCCGCCACGGTGGCCGCGATCACCTCCACGTCGTCGGGGAACAACCACCGGCTGGGTGGCGGCTCGATCGGGGGCAGCGGAGGCACCGCCGCAGTCTGCCCCCACCACGACTCCCGACCCGCCGGCCGCCGCCTATAGCCTGGCGAGGCGATGTCGGAACACCCCATGACCGAACGGCTGGCGGAACTCGAGCGCCGCAAGGAGCGGGCCCGACACGCCGGCGCCCCCCACGCGGTCGAGCGCCACCACGCCAAGGGCAAGATGACGGCCCGGGAACGCATCGACTATTTCCTCGACCCGGACAGCTTCCAGGAGATCGACATGCTGGCCCGGACCCGGGCGCCGGGCCTGCCCGAGGACAAGCGCCCCTATACCGACGGCGTGATCACCGGCTTCGGCACCGTCGACGGCCGCAAGGTCTGCATCTTCTCCCAGGATTTCACCGTCAACGGCGGCTCCCTCGGCGAGGTCTTCGGCGAGAAGATCCACAAGATCATGGACCTGGCCGCCTCCATCGGCGTCCCTATGGTGGGCATCAACGACGGCGCCGGCGCCCGGGTGCAAGAAGGCGTGGTCGGCCTCGCCTACTACGGCGGGATCTTCTTCCGCAACGTCCAGTCCTCGGGCGTCATCCCTCAGATCAGCGTCGTCATGGGCTCCTGCGCGGGCGGCGCCGTGTACTCGCCCGCCATGACCGACTTCATCTTCATGGTCCGCGAGTCGAGCCAGATGTTCATAACCGGCCCCGACGTGGTCCGCACCGTCACCGGCGAGGACGTCACCTTGGAGCAGCTCGGCGGCGCCATGACCCATGCCACCAAGTCCGGCGTGGCCACATTCGTCACCGGCGACGAAAAGGAATGTCTCGACGAGGTCCGCTACCTCCTCTCCTTTCTCCCCTCCAACAACTTGGAGGAACCGCCCTACGTCGACACCGGCGACGACGCCGAGCGCAAGACGCCAGAACTGGCCGAGCTCATGCCGGCCAGCCCCAACAAGCCCTACGACATGCGCAAGGTCATCACCGCAGTCGTCGACAACGGCAGCTTTTTCGAGTATTTCCCTTACTGGGGCGCCAATCTGCTGTGTGGCTTGGCTCGCATCGCAGGCCGGGTGGTCGGCATAGTGGGCAACCAACCCGCCGTCCTCGCCGGTGTCCTCGACATCGACAGCTCCGAGAAGGGCGCCCGCTTCGTCCGCACCTGCGACAGCTTCAACATCCCCCTCGTAACCTTCGTCGACGTGCCCGGCTTCATGCCCGGCACCGACCAGGAGTACGGCGGCATCATCCGCCACGGCGCCAAACTCCTCTACGCCTACTGCGAATCGACGGTGCCTCGCATCCAGGTCATCACCCGCAAGGCCTACGGCGGCGCCTATGTCGTCATGAACTCCAAGTCCATCGGCGCCGACCTGGCCTACGCCTGGCCCTCGGCGGAACTGGCCGTGATGGGCCCCGAAGGGGCGGTCGAGATCCTCTACCGGCGGGAGCTGGCCGAGGCCGCCGACCCCGCCGCCCGCCGCCACGAGCTGGCCGAGGAGTACACCGAGCGCTACGCCAATCCCTACCTGGCGGCCGAGCGGGGCTACATCGACGACGTCATCGACCCCGCCGAGACCCGGGCCGTCCTGGCCCGCAGCCTCGACCTCCTGCGCACCAAACGGGAGGAACAACCCCGCCGCAAGCACGGCAACGTCCCCCTTTGAGGGACCCGACCGACGAGGAGATGGCGGCCATCATGGCCGCCGTCGAAGTGTCGTGGCCCCGGCCGCCACCGGAACCGTCCCCGGCCGCTCAGTCGCCGAACCGCTGGCGCTTCTCGGGACGCTGGTGGGCCCGCCCGGCTCCGGCGCGGCGCGAGCGGCCGTGGCTTCGCTAGCCAGGGTGGGGAAAACGTGGCGCTTGAGCTGACGACGGTCGCCGACGATGAGGCCGTCATTTTCGACGGGCCCCGGGCCATCCGGCTGCACGCCCTCAATCCGTCCACCCGTTACTCCCACGACGGGGTGGAGTTCGAGACCCTGCCCCGGCCGCCGGGCGAACGCCTGGCCACTGTTACGACTGTCAACGACCTGCATTTCGGCGAGACCGACTGTGGCCGGCTGGACGTCCCGGGGATCGACATCGGGCCTGTTCTCCACTCCGAGACGGGCCAGGACCCGTACCCCGATGTCATGAATCGGGGGGCGGTCGCGGAAATGGCGGCCCTGTCTCCCGACGCCGTGATCGCCAAGGGCGACCTGACCGACGCCGGCCGGGACGAGGAGATGGCCGGGTTCCTGGCCATGTACCAGGCCGCCTTCGGCGATCGCCTGTGGTGGGTCCGGGGCAACCATGACACCACCGTCCCCGCCACCGGGCCCCTGCGCGTCGAGCTGCCCGGGGTGATCCTGGCCGTGGTCGACACCGCGGTGGCCGGCCTGGCCAGCGGCCGCCTGGACCGCCACCAGCTGGACTGGCTCGACCAACTGGGAGCCGAAGCCGATCGCCCGGTGCTGGTCTTCGGTCATCACCACTGCTGGCAGCCCGGGTCCCGGGCGCGGCCCGACACCTATTTCGGTATCCATCCCGATGATTCCGAGGCTCTCGTCGAGGTGGTGGCCCGGCGCCCCTCACTGGTCGGCTACTTCGCCGGCCACACCCATCGCAACCGGGCCCGGCGCTTTCCCTCGACGGGCGAGGTCCCCTGGGTTGAGGTCGCCTGCGTCAAGGACTTCCCGGGCACCTGGGCCGAATACCGGGTCTTCGAGGGCGGCATCCTGCAGATAAGCCACCGCATCGCGACGCCCCAGGCCCTGGCGTGGAGCGAGCAGTGCCGGGCCATGGTGCACGGCTACTACCCCGCCTACGCCTTCGGCCAGCTGGCCGACCGGTGTTTCCCCATCCCCATCTGAGGTTTTCCCCACTTGTGGATAACGTGGGGACAACCAGGGGAAAAGCGTCCCAACTAATTAGTCCTACCCTCGGCGAGCTGATTCAAACCGGGGTGCGGGTAGAGCCCGGGAGAACTGACTGCACCAGGGCCCGGATGGGATCGGCACCGACGATGAGCGGGCTGGCCACCGCCGCGTCAGCGCCGATCAACACCGCACTGGGAAGCCCGATCGCCCGATAGGCGCGGGCGACGCTGTCGCCCGCCGCCAGCAGCACGTTTACCAGGCCGGCCACCTCGACTGGGCCCCGGGCGATGACGGCCACGGTGATCTCGGTCCTGTGATCCGCCTGCCACGCCCCGACGTCGGCCAGCAAGGCGCGGCAGGCCCCACAGTCCTCATGGATGAAGACCAGCACGACGGGCCGGCCTCCTGCGAGCAAGGTGTCCAACGAGACCCGCTGGCCCCCGCTATCAGGGAGCGAGAAATGGGGTGCCGGCGTGCCCACCGCGAGGCCGGTGCTCGAGGGGGGAACGGGGGTTGCCGGTCCCCCGACGCGCCCGCGGCGGCGCCGGTCCCGCACGGCCGACCCTCCCAAAATCACGGCCACCGCCAGCACCATGGCGACCGCCAGCGCCAACCACTCGGTCCCACTCAGGCCCGACGACCAGGCGCCGAGGCCGGCGCCCGGGCCTTGGGCCACGACCAGGACCGCCACCGCGGCCAGGGCGCCATTGCGGGCCAGCGTCTTCCACGAGACCGGCGCTGAGTGGATCTGGCCGAAACACCGGCAGTCGGGCTGTCGACCTCGGGCCAGGTTGGTGGCGATCCCGGTTACAAACATCGCCAGTAGCAGGAGGGCACCGACGGCTCCTGCGACCGCGGCCGGGCTGATCAACACCGCCGTGGCCACGGCCAGTTCCGCCACTGGGAGTACCGCCGCGACCGGCGCCGCGAGTGGCCCGGGCACCGAGAAGGCCCGCGTCGCATCGCGGGCCCCATCTCGGTCGATCAGCTTGGCGATCCCTGCCACCGCGAATACTGCGGCCAGGATCAGCCGGGCGGCCAGGGTCAGCTCGGCGATGGCAGGTTCACCTCCTTCCCGGCGATCCCGGGCGCGCTGACGTCGACCGCGAGCGCCCTGTCCAGTTCGACAAGTTTGCCCGATGACCACCGTGCATCGGCGGCCTGCGGGTAGACCTTGGTCATGTCCGCCACCGCCGCCCTGCCAATTTCTCGTTCGGAGCAGGTCCGACGGCGCCAGCTGGTCCTGACCAAGCGGCGGGCCTCGGCGCTGCTGGCCATGGTGACCGTCTTCTTCATCGTGGTCTCGGTCTGGGGTGGCACCTCAGGCTGGGCCGCCTATGCCCAGGCCACCGCGGTGGCTTCGATGGTCGGGGGACTGGCCGACTGGTTCGCGGTGACTGCCCTCTTCCGGCGTCCGCTGGGACTGCCCATTCCTCACACCGCGATAGTCGTCGAACGGAAGGACCAGTTCGCCAAGACTCTGGGAGAGTTCATCCAGGAGAGCTTTGTCACCCCCGAGCTCATTATCGAACGGGTTCGGGCGGCCCGGTTGGTCGATTCCGTGGCTGGCTGGCTGGCCGAGCCCGCCAACGCGGCTCGCACCGCGGTGGAGGTGGCTGACGCCATCGTGGCGGTCACCGACCTCTTGCACGACGAAGACGTCCACCACGCGATCGAAGGATGGCTGTACCAACTCGTCGACGCCGTACCCCTGGCGCCGCTGGCCGGCCATGCCCTGCGGATCGCGACGAACAACGGCGAGCTCGATCTCCTACTCGACAAAGGGCTGCAGGGACTGAACAGCTACATCGAGGAGAACCGCGACGAGCTACGCCAACATCTGAGCAAACGGTCCCGGCGGTGGATGCCCTCGGTGATCGATCACAAGCTCTTCGATCGGGTCCTCGATGGGGTTACCTCGGTCCTGAAGCAGATGGAAGCCGACCACGACCACGATTTGCGCCAACAACTCAAATCCCGGGTGGCGCAACTCACCATCGACCTCGAGACCTCACCGAAACTTCTGGAACGGGGCGAGAAGATCAAGCATGACGTCCTGGCTCGCCCCGAGGTGCGGACCTGGATCGCGGGCCTCTGGGCCGACCTGAAGCGCCACTTGCAGGCGCAGGCGTCCGACCCGACCTCGACGCTGCAGCAGCGCATGATGACGATGATCGTCGGCCTCGGGCACCGCCTCCAGGAAGATCAGGCGCTCAATGCCAAGGTCGAGGGATCGATTGAATCGGCGATCTGCTACGTGGCCGAGCACTTCAACGGCGAGATCTCCCGCATGGTGAGCTCGACCATCGCCCGCTGGGACGCCGAGGAGACGGCCAGCCGGCTGGAGCTCTTGCTGGGACCTGACCTGCAATACGTGCGTATCAACGGCACCGTCATGGGAGCGGCCGCCGGGTTGCTGCTGCACGCCATCGCCCGCCTCCTTTCCTGACCGCCCCCGGAAGGGGCGGTATGACCTCCCTCTCCGGGTGGAGATGCAGCCGCCCCGCCCACACCCTGTGCCCGCCTGCGGTCACCGACCTCGATGGATCCCTGGCCGGAGTCATCGGCACCACCGATTCTTGACAACGCAAGCGGCGATTCCTACTGTTCCCGCCAAGAGGACAACCTACGCGGGACAGGAGCCTAGATGCGCGTTGGCGTTGGGGCCAGATGGCGCCGAGTCCGTGCGGTCTGCGCTCTCGTTGTCTGCGCCGCCGCAACGATCACGACCCTCGGTCATGTCGCCTCGGCGGCGGCCGCCACCGGGGCCAACTTTGTGGCTACCGGCCATGACATGGACCTTCACTGCTCAGGCGGTGACACCAACGAGTGCGCCTATCTGAAAATTCTTGTTGACAAGGTTAGGAACGGCTCGACACTGCCGATCCTGGCCTTGGACCAGGGGACCGAATTGTCCTCGGCTCTGGCCGCGATCGGCGAAACGCCGGTGACTGCCGTCGACCCCTCGAACACGACCGCCTTCAACGCCACCGCGTTCACCGCGGCCGGGGCGGCCAAGTTCAGCGCCATCGTCACGGCCTCAGACGAGACCTGCGGCGGTTGCGACAACACCGCTGCAGGGGAAGCCAACATCAACGCCCGCGCCAACGACTTCAAGGACTTCTTCAATGCTGGTGGTGGGATCCTAGCCTTGACTGGGGCCGATAACCGGGGCACGTACTACAACTTCGTCCCCCTTCCTGCGCTCACCGCGACCGCGGTCTCCGAGCCGTTTACGGTCACGCCTGCCGGTGCCGCCCTGGGGATAACCGAAACCATGGCGAACTGTTGTGCCACGCACAGCAGCTTCGAGGTTCCGGGGGCGCCGTTCGTCGTGCTCGAAAAAGACAGTGCCGGCAAGGCGGAGACCATCGCGGCCTTTGGCGCCACCATCGGAGGCGGGGGGTTCTCGGCCGTCACTGTGACTAAGACCGCCGACACCGCGGCGATTACCCCGGGTGCTGGGGATGGCTACACCGTCACCCTGAGCAACTCGGGCACGGCGGCGGCCGCCGTCACAACTATCATCGACACGTTGGCCCCCGGGTTCGCGTATGTTGCCGGATCGACCACTATGGGAATAACGACTGATCCCGCAGTCGCTGGTGGCCAGCTGACGTGGACGGGATCATTTTCGGTGCCTGCCGGTGGCACCCTCGTGTTTCACTTCAAGGTGACCGCGTCAACGACGCCAGGTCACTACACCAACAGCGTTTCCGTGTCCAACGTGGGCACGACGGTCGCCTCGGCGACGAACACTGCGCCCATCGATGTCGCCACCGTGGTTGTCGTCCCCGCCCTCCCCGTGGAGGGTCTCCCGATCGTGTTCGTGCTGGGCGGAGGGATCCTGTTCGTGGTGCGGCGTCACTGGCACCACATCGCCAACTAGCCCCCGGCCTAGCTGCGGAAGAGCTGGCTACCCGGGCCGTGTGCCAACAACAGCAGGCGGCCAATCGAGAATCCTACGCTCGGACCGGAAGTGCACAGCCGTGTGCAAGGGCGCCCGATACCGCCGATCAGGCCCCCACCGGGGCGTAGCGAAGGTCGATGGCGTCGGAGTGGTGATTCCAGAGCAGCTCGAGGTGCCAGCAGCCGGCGCCGGGCATGTCGACGATGGACGGATAGATCTCACCGGGGCCGGCGTTGGCGGGCTCCCGCAAGGTGACCTCCGGCGAGCTGGAATCAACGGGGTGGGCCCGAATCGTGAGCGCAGACCCGTCGCGGGGCAGACGAACCACCCAGAGGATCTTGTTGGCGGGATTGGTGGGCCGCCCCGCGTTCAGCGGCGAGAACAGTACCGCCAGGGCGTCTCCGTGTTCGCTCCGGGCCAGCCGGTTCACTCCCCGAATCCCGGCGCTGGCGGCCCACGATGGAGTCGGGCTCCGGTAGAGCGGGGTCATCCCGCAGCCTCCGTCCACCGGTACCGCGGTGTCGGGCCCGCCGGGCACCGCCGACTGGACGCGCGCCGCCTGGTGGGTCGAGCATCCCGCGCCCCCCAGCGCGACCGCCCCCGCCAGTGCCACTACGAGTATCCGTCGCACGGCAACGATGATCGCGCCGCCACGACCGAACGGCGATGTCAGGCCAGGCCAGCCAAATCACAGGATTTCAGGTTCTTCCGGCGGAATTGCTACCCGAAATGATCTGGTTCTCAACGCCACCGGGCGGGTGGCCGTACCGTCTTCGTCATGGGAAATCATCGGGCGCCCGGCGGTTTGAATGGCCGGTGGCGAGTCGTCCTCGTGGCGGGAACGCTGGCGGGTCTGGCGGCCTGCGGCGGTGGCCAGACCACCACGGGAACGACGACCCATCCGACCGTCCCCACGACCGTGGCGACCCCGCCGAGCTTCGCGGTTCCGACAACTGTGGCGGTCCCGGCGCTGACGACGGTGCCTCACGGAACAGTCGCCACGCCCCCGACTTCGGCGAGCGGCCGACACCGGGGCCACGATGTCACCACCGTGCCTCCCGTGCCCTCGGGAAGTGCGACGTCCACGTCCTCGACGATGTCGAGTACCCCCACCACGCTGCCCTCCTGCTCGTCGGGGGCGCCGACGACGCCGTACTTCATCCACGGCTGCGTGGAC
>CAWBSR010000002.1:0-320262 GCA_963791545.1 uncultured Actinomycetota bacterium | reverse complement strand
CGGTGGTGGAGTGGCTGATCGAACGTCGCCCGGATCCGCCGCCCACGTCGATGCTGTCTGGCGGGACGGCACTGTTCTGGGGTGAGCAGATCCTCGGCCTAGTAGAGGGTGGAGCGGTCCGACAGGCCGGCAAAGCCGGGCCGATCGGCTCGTTCGACGTAGCAGTTCGTAGCTCTGCTCTGGCAAGGTGGCGGCCCTCCCTCTCTGTCAGGCTGATGTGAGACCAGCAGGGTTGTAGACCATCCCTCTGAGGGCGAGACCGGAGCAGTAGACCGACATGACCATGCCAACCTTGACCGAACGCGCCCATGATGAGGTTGTGGGAGATCCCCCGCCGCCTGACCGACCTCGACGACGTCGTTTCGACGCCGACTACAAGCTGACGATCCTGGCCGACTACGACCGGATGAGCGGCTCGGGTGAGAAGGGCGCCTTCTTGCGCCGGGAGGGGCTGTACAGCTCGCACATCACCGACTGGCGTCGAGCCCGGGAAGCCGGGTTGTTGCACCGGTCAGGCTCGAGCGACGTGACCGCGGCGGCGACATCGAAGACGCCGCCGCCGGCGGCGACTCGGCGGCGTTGGCGAAGGAGACCCGCCGGGCCGATCGGGCCGAGGCGGAACTGGCGAAACACAAGTTGGCGTTGGAGATCATGGGAAAAGCACACGCGCTCTTGGCGACGCTTGCCGAGAGCGCGGACTCCGACCCCAAGCCGAAGAACTGATCGCCGTGCTCGTGTGCCGAACTGACCCCCGTCGTCGGGTTGCGCCGGGCCTGTGTGCTGTCGGGACGGTCCCGGGCGTCGCATTACCGGGCGGTCGCCGGGCCCCGCCACGGGCCGCCCGCACCACGGTGCTCGCCGCCCAACAAGCTCACCGACGCCGAGCTGGCGGCGGTCCTGGAGCTGCTGCACCTGCCGCAGTTCGTGGACCTGGCCCCCGCCCAGGTGTGGGCCATCTTGCTCGACGCAGGCCGCTACGTGGCGTCGATCTCGACCATGTACCGGGTCCTGCGGGCCCACGACGAGATCCGCGAACGGCGCCGCCAGGCCACCCATCCCGCCCGGGTCCGCCCCGAGCTCGTCGCCCGCGGCCCGAACGAGGTGTGGTCGTGGGACATCACCAAACTGCAAGGGCCCGTCCAAGGGCGTCTACTTCGACCTGCTACGTGATCATCGACATCTTCTCCCGCAAGGTGATCGGCTGGATGGTCGCCCCGACCGAGACCGCCGAGCTGGCCAAGGCGTTCATCGCCGACGCCCTCAAATCCGACGGCATCACCGCCGACATGTTGTCGATCCACGCCGATCGGGGCACGTCGATGACCTCCAAGCCCGTCGCCGTGCTCCTCGCCGAGCTCGGCGTCACCCGCAGCCACAGCCGCCCCCACGTCTCCAACGACAACCCCTACTCCGAGGCCGCCTTCAAGACCTTGAAGTACTGCCCGGCGTTCCCCGACCGCTTCGGCTGCATCGAAGACGCCCGGGCGTTCTGCGCCCAGTTCTTCGACTAGTCACGATATGCGGGTGATCCACCTGCCAGTCGTTGGGGCCGGTCAGGCTGGGGTCACGACCATGATCGGAGACTTCTGTGGCTTTCACGCCGTGCCTTGTCCGCTCGTCAGGAGTTGCCGGCAATGAGGTAATCCGAGTCGGTCATCCGCTCCTCGACGGGTATCTCGAGTTGGGCACCGCCAGGGCACGTTGGAACACGGTGCTGGCCACCGCTTTCGATTTGAAGGTGTTCTTCTCCGTCATCGACAAGGAGCCGGTCGAGGTGACCACGGCCGATGTTCTCGCGTTTATCAAGGCGCAAAGGGCGGCGCGTCACGGGACCAAAGTGGTGCGGATCGAGGACGGGGAGAGCGGACTTTCGGCTCGGACGATCAAGCGGCGGCTAGCAACGATCGCCGGCCTGTATGAGTATTTGATCATCCGGGGCGATTGCGACGTGACCCGCAACCCGGTTCCGCGGGGGCTCGCGATGCGACGCCCGGGGCAGCGACCGGTGCGAGGTGTGCCCTTGATCCGGGCGCCGCGGACATTGCCGCGGGTGATCGATCCCGACGAGGCCAACGCGCTGCTGGCGGCATTGCGCACCAACCGGGACCGGGCGATGGTCGAGGCGATGCTGCTGGGAGGGCTGCGACGCTGCGAGGTGCTGGGGTTACGCGTGAGCGATGTGCGTCCCGGCGAACGGCGACTGTTCATCGCCGACGGGAAGGGCGGCCACCAACGGATCGTGCCGATCTCGGCCCGATTTTTCAAGACGCTGGGCGCCTATCTGGACGATGAGCGGCCCAAAGCGTCAGCGACCGACGCGGTGTTCGTTGTCCTGAAGGGTCAGCGTCGCGGTCAGCCGCTCTCGGCCGCGGGACTCGATGAGATCGTGGCCGGGGCCCGGAGTCGGGCGGGGCTGACACACCTGACGTGCCACCAACTGCGTCACACCTGTTTCACCCGGCTGCGCGAAGCGGGCATGGCCCTTGAGGCGATCCAAGCCCAGGCGGGACACCGTTCCATTGAGTCGACCCGGATCTATCTGCACCTGGCGAACGACTGGCTGGCCGGCGAATACCGCCGGGCGAGCGAAGCGATCGACGCGCAAGCGATCGGCGGCTGCTGATGCCCGCTGTGGCCCTCACCGCCGCCAACATTGACCTGGTCGCCGACTACACCACCGCCTTACGGCATGCCGGGATGCGCACCGGGGCTTCAACGCTGCAAGCTGCCCGGACCTTCTGCTCGAAGTTGCAGCGCAGCGGGGGGTGGAACGAAATGAGCCGAGCCCGCCAGGTCGACGCCATCGGCAAAGCCCGCGGGTTCGCGTCGTGGTTGATGGTCACCTCGCAGCTCACCGTCACCGCAGACATCCTCGGCCTCGTCGATCTGCGGTTGGGCACCGCGGCTCGCAACTACCGCCCTGAGGCGTATCGGTGGTTCGTCGACGCCGCTGAACGCATCGGTATCACCGCAGCCGATATCGCCTTGCAGTGGAACACTTTGGTGAAGATTACCGCTGTCACCGGCACGCCCCCTGATGAAGTCGGCACCGCCGAGTTCGCCTCGGCCCGCAGCGCGATTGTCGATGCGTACGTGGAGCGGGGCCTGCCTCAATCGGGTCGGAACATGTCCGCCATCTTCCATCGTCTCCAGCTCACCTTGTTCCACGCCGGGCAGCTCGACACCCACCGTCGCCCGATGTCACGACCGCCGGTGTCGGAGAGCGGCTGGTCAGCTGTCACGCCTGGCTTCGCCGATGCGGCCCACCGTTACGTCGCCCAGGTCGACCTCAGCTTGCGGCCCTCCACGGTGAAACACATCGAGCACGACTTGCGGGAGTTCGGCACCTGGCTGGCCGACGCTTATCCCAACGTCAGCAGTTGCGCCGATCTGGAACGAGTCCATGTCGAGGCCTACAAGATATGGCTAGCCGCCAAACATGGTCGCTACACCGGCAAGCCCCTGAACCGGGTCAGCATGAAGAACCGGCTGATCAACCTTCACTGCTTCTTCGACCGGATCGCCGAGTGGGGCTACCCGAACTCGCCGCGCCGGCCGCTCATCTTCGCCGGCGACCTCCCCATCGTCGACAAACCCCTGCCCCGGTTCCTTGACGACGCCACCGCCACCAAACTCATGCGAGCCTCACGAGCCGACCCCGACCCCCTGTCGCGCCTGATCGTGGAACTCTTGGCCCGCACCGGGATCCGCAAGAGCGAACTGCTCGGACTGACCGTCGACGCCGTCGTGCAGATCGGCTCTGCGTTCTGGTTGCGCATCCCCGTCGGCAAACTCCACAACGACCGCTACATCCCCCTGCACCCCCAGCTCAAAGAGATGCTCGACGACTGGATCGCCAACCACCGCCCCACCGGGATGCGCTCCGACCGCCTCCTGGTGGAACGCAACCGGCCGCTCACCTCGCTGCGGGTCACCACCGCGTTGAACCGCTTGAGTCACGAAGCCGGAATCGGCCACGTCACCGCCCACCAGATGCGCCACACCCTGGCGACGCAGGCGATCAACCGGGGCATGAGCCTCGACGCCATCGCAGCACTCCTTGGCCACAAGACCCTCGCCATGACCATGATCTACGCCCGGATCGCCGACAAGACCGTTGCCGAGGAGTACTTCGCCGTCACCGAGAAAGTCGAAGCGCTCTACGACCAACCCCGCCAACTCCCCGGCGACGACGAAGGATCCGAGATGCGCAAACTCAGAGGGGAGATGCACCGCCGCATGCTCGGCAACGGCTACTGCGCCCGCCCCATCGAAATGGACTGCCACTTCGAATCGATCTGCGAATCATGCACCTTCTTCGTCACCACCATCGAGTTCCGACCCACCCTGCAAAAACAGCGCGAGGACGCCGTCGCTAAAGGTCAAGTCGGACGGCAGAAGATCTTCGACGGACTCCTCGGCCGGCTCAGCGGCGAAGCATCCTGAACCTTCCCCCTTGACACGATCACCCACATAAGTACAACACCCGCCGGTTGCACAGCTCCCTGGGCTACGTCAGCCCCGCCCGCTACGAGGCCCTCATCCACCAAAAGGCCAATAGCCAGGCGGCATAATCCACTCAACCAACCTGTCCGTCAAAGCACGCCCACCGTCCAGGCAGTCCTCGAGATGCTGGCGGGAGGCGTCGAGCGAACGGCCAGTCCGCAAATCCTCCTCAGTTCTGCTCACCAACGGCTGCTGATCCTCGCGCAGGCCCCAACGCGGTTCCACCGTACCCAGGATGCCACCCGCTGAAGGCATGGAGGTTCGGCAAAGTCACGATGTCAAACGGGCAAGATCCAGTCACCGCCCTAGCCAGCACGTCCTACAGGCGACCCACCAGGCAGAACTACACGGATTGGTCTATCGGACGAACGTAATCCGAGTTTCCTGGGCCACGACCTCGCACGACTGCTGCCAGCTTTCGTTGAAGGCCTCGTAGCACATCGAGCGTTTCGACGTCTGCCATGCCCGTCAACGTGGGCCACTCCACACCGCTGCCGAGCACGTCGCTTCCGAAACTAACCTCGGCGGAGACGAGAATCCGACGCCAATCCTCTCCAGTCAACGGCTGCGAGCGCTCCAAAGCCGCAACCAGCGGCCCAATCTGCGCCCGAAAGTCATCCCAGTTCGGGAAACCGATGATCACAGCGACGACGTCGGTGCAGCGGGCGGGGCCGAGCCACTGATGAAGACCAGCCCGAAGAACGGACCGTTCGGCCGGGGTGAACTCGACCCCGTACCGCATCGCCCCGTCGTCCTCCGATGTCACGAACTCATTCTGGTCGATCATCGCGTTGCGGTGGGGCCAAGGCCGATCAGCACGCCGATGGCCGCTCCCGGCGTGCCAGACGGGTCTGTAACTACAACGGTGTAACTGCTCTCCTACAGTGGCCGGGGTTGGACCCGGCGGAAAGGATGTGCAGTGACCGACATGATGGAGGCGACGACGGTGGCGAAGACGCCCGGCGAGGCGACCGCAGCCGGGGTCGCGACTGAGGACTTGGCGGCGGAGCTGTTGGCTCGGGCCGAGTCCGAGGGGGTGAGCCTGGTGGGCCCGGGCGGGCTGTTGGCGGGGTTGACGAAGCGGGTGTTGGAGGCCGCTTTGGAAGGCGAGATGACCGGCCATGTCGGCTATGAGCCCCACGACCCGGCCGGGCACCATTCGGGGAACTAGCCGTAACGGGACGAGGACCAAGACGGTGATCACCGATATCGGCCCGATCGAGCTCGACGTGCCCCGGGACCGCAACGGGACCTTCGAGCCGGTGATCGTGCCCAAGCGCCGCCGGCGCCTGGGCGGCGTCGACGAGATGGTGTTGTCGTTGTCGGCCAAGGGTCTGACCCATGGGGAGATCTCGGCGCATCTGGTGGAGATCTACGGGGCCAAGGTGTCCAAGGAGACGGTGACCCGGATCACCGACGCGGTGATCGAGACCATGGTGGAGTGGCAGAACCGGCCGCTCGAGCGCGGTGTACCCGGTGGTGTTCATCGACGCCATCAACGTCAAGATCCGTGAGGGCAAGGTGGCCAACCGGCCGATCTATATGGCCGTCGGGGTGACCGTCGACGGCGAACGCGACGTGCTGGGTCTGTGGGCGGGCGAGGGCGGCGAGGGGGCCAAGTACTGGGCGCACGTGCTGACCGAGATCAAGAACCGGGGCACCGACGACGTGTGCATCGTGGTCTGCGACGGCCTGACCGGCCTGGGCGACGCGGTCGGCGCTGGTGTGGCCCCAGGCGATCGTGCAGACCTGTGTCGTCCACCTGATCAGAAACTCGTTCCGCTACGCCTCCAAGCGGGACTGGCCGGCGATCGCCAAGGACCTCAAGCCCATCTACACAGCGCCGACCGAGGCGGCCGCCGCTGGAACGCCTGGCCGACTTCGCCGGGACCTGGGAGACAGAAATACCCGGCGATCGTCAAGTTGTGGGAGAACGCCTGGGCGGAGTTCGTGCCGTTCTTGAACTTCCATCCCGAGGTCCGCACCGTGATCTACACCACCAACGCCATCGAGAGTCATCAACGCCCGGATCCGCAAGGCCGTCAAGGCCCGGGGACATTTCCCGACCGAGACCGCCGCCATGAAATGTGTGTACCTGGCGGTCATGAGTCTCGACCCCACCGGCGCCGGCCGCAAGCGCTGGATCACCCGGTGGAAGCCGGCATTGAATGCCTTTACTATTGAGTTCCCAGGACGTATAATCACATCAACGAAATAGCTGAGTTCACTCGAAATGAGCAGAACCAGTTACACCGTTTTTGAGACAGTCCCCTGGAATGCTCAGTGAGAAGAGAACCTGGACCGAGACCTGCGAGGCGATCGCCTCGAGGGCGGTGTTGACCGAGCGGGCCCGCGCTGAGATTCGTCGGCGGGTGGGCGCCGAGGAGGACTCGTGTTGAGGGCAGGTTTATCTGGTGGTGGCGGGGTGGCTGTCGGCAGTGCTTTTTGGTGATGGGCTGAGCGGGCGGGTGGGCTGACGGTCAGGATTGGGGGTCCTGTTACGCGAGGGACCCCTCCCCTGCAGTTGGTCGCTGGTGTGGGAGGGGTCCAAGGCGGTGTTGCCACCTGTGGCCATCGTATGGGCTCGCCGGTTGGGGGTCGAGGAGTATCGGGCGGCGGGCCGGGAGGTCGTGGCGCCGCGCCCTGATTGCCCGGGGTGCGCTTCGGCGATGGTGTTCTGGTCGGGCTATGAGCGCTCGGTTCGTGTCGGGGGGTCGTTGTTGGCGGTTGTGGGTGCGGCGGGCCCGCTGCGCTGGCTCCGCGGTGAGCCACGCTCTGGTCCCGGCGTTTTGCCTGTTGGGCCGCCTCGATGTGGTCGTGGGCTTCCCCCCCAACCGTGGAGGCTTGCTGATGATTGGTTCAGCTTCTCTCGGCCGGGTGTAGTGATACCACTCGGCTGGTTTCATCGCCCCACAGGGCATTGTGGGGGACGGTTTTCATGCCGCCTCGGTTTCTCGGGCGACCTGGGCCGCTCGCTCGGCCAGGATGGCTTCGAACTGGATCGGTGATTTCATTTCGCAGGTGCTGTGCCGGCGGGTGCGGTTGTAGCGGTCGATGTAGCCAGCCACGGCTCGTC
Source organism: uncultured Actinomycetota bacterium (assembly GCA_963791545.1). GTDB lineage: Bacteria > Actinomycetota > Acidimicrobiia > Acidimicrobiales > Palsa-688 > JALYXV01. Next base: position 312,680 of record CAWBSR010000002.1, on the reverse strand, counting down.
GGGCTTCGACCTTGCTCTTGAACCGGTGCTTGGAGAGCAGTTCGAACTCCAGTGTCGAGTTGAAGCTTTCCGCCACGGCGTTGTCCAGGGCCGACCCGACCCGGCTCATTGACTGGGTCACTCGAAGCGCCTTGCAGGTCTGGGCGAAGAGATCGGCGGTGTACTCAGAACCCTTATTATCGGTGCTAAGCGGAATTCGGCTTAGCACCGATTATGCCGAGGATCGCGTTAAGCCGAGGAATCGTGACGTGGGCGTGTGCCGGCGAGGTTCGCTGACTGGTTCCTCGGCTTAACGATCCGGGCTCGTCTCTAGTGCAGCTCCGCACAAGTTACACGCGTGTAAGCTGAGGGTTCAACTTCCCCGAGCTGAGCGAGGCGAGAATGTGGACCGTGCCACCTCTATCCATCTCCGATGACGATCGACGAGAACTGGAGCGTCGGGTGCGGGCTCATACCACGGCGCAGCGGGACCTGAAACGGGCCCGTGTGGTGTTGCTGGCCGCCGAGGGTGTGGCGAACCGGCGGATCGCGGTCGAGGTGGGCTTGTCCGAGGAGTACGTCGGAGTGTGGCGGCGCCGTTTCGAAAAGGACCGCCTGAAAGGGTTGGAGGATCAGCCTCGTAGCGGTCGGCCCCGCATCTATGGCCACGACGAACGCTTGAAGATCGTGGCCGCCGCCACTGCGCAGCGCCCCGAGTTCGACAGCCAGTGGTCTCACCGGCTTTTGGCGGACTATCTCGACGACCTGGGGATCTCGGCATCACAGGTGGGGCGGATCCTGGCCGAGCTCGACATCAAGCCGCATCAGGTGCGCGGGTGGTTGACCCGCAAACACGACCCGCAGTTCTGGGAGCTGGCCGCCGACGTGTGCGGCCTGTACCTGTCGCAGCCCACCAACGCCTTGGTGTTGTCGGTGGACGAGAAGACGGCCATCGTGGCCCGGTCACGCAAACATCGGGGCCGGCCGGCGGCGCCGGGATCGCCGGAGCGGGTGGAGTTCGAGTATGTCCGGCATGGGACGGCGTCGATCATCGCGGCGTTGGATGTCCATTCGGGGGCGGTCGTGGCCGAGCAGATCCCCCGCAACAATTCCGAGCATTTCATCGAGTTCTTGGCCCAGATCGACCGCCGGGTCGAAGCGGTGGACATTCATCTGATCCTCGACAACGGCCCCTCGCATGGCTCCAAGGCGACCAGGAAATGGTTGGCGGAGCACCAGCGCTTCAAGGTGCATTACACGCCCAAGCACGCCAGCTGGCTGAACCAGGTGGAGTTGGTCTTTTCTATCCTGACCAGGCGGCTGTTGCGCCGGGGCGAGTTCTCCTCGACCGAGGACCTAACCCACACCTTTCAGTAGTGGCAGGGCTGTAGGGCCGCGTATCCGCGAAGGAGCCCTCCTGGCAAGCGAAACTGTGCTTGCTGAAGGACATAGTCCACTGACCAGGAGGGCACTTCTGAGGTGAAGCGTAACCGAGGTCGTCCCCGGCTGGTTGTGACCGCCGACGGCGCCAATGTTGTCGGGCATGGCGGGGCCCGGCTGTTGTCGGATTTGGCCGACGCGGTGGGCCTCACCGACGGGTTGGCCGCTGCGATGTCGCAGACTAGACAGCGCCGGGGCGGCCATGACCGCGGGCAGGTGCTCGTGGATGTGGCGGTGATGATCGCCGATGGCGGTGAGGCGATCTCGGATCTGGCGGTATTACGCAACCAGCCGGCCCTCTTCGGTGCGGTGGCGTCGACGCCCACGGCGTGGCGGACGCTGCAGGCGGTCGACGCAGCCGCCCTGGCCCGCATAGCGGCGGCTCGCGCCGCGGCCCGCAAGGTGGTGTGGGCGGCGGGAGGCGACCCCGGTTTCTATGTGATCGATATCGACGCCACGCTGATCACCGCCCATTCGGAGAAGGAGGGTGCGGCGCCGACCTACAAGCACGGGTTCGGTCATCATCCGCTGCTGGCGTTCCTCGACGCCACCGGCGAATCCCTGGGCGGCATCCTGCGACCAGGCAACGCCGGGTCGAACACCACCGCCGATCATGTTCGCGTTGTTGGCCATGGCGCTGGCGCAACTCCCCGTCGACGCGCAGATCGTCGAGGTGCTGGTCCGAGCCGACTCGGCGGCGTTGACTCATGGGTTCATCGACGCCTGCCGAGCGGCCCATGTGCGCTTCTCGGTCGGCCATGACCTGATCGAAACGGTGCGCCACGCCTGTCTTTTGGTCCCCGCCCGACGGTGGCGGCGGGCGATCAGCGCCGACGGCGGCGACATCCGAGACGACGCCCATGTGGCCGAGATCACCGACCTGGTCGACCTGAGCGGCTGGCCTGCAGGGACCCGGGCTATCGCCCGCCGCGAGGTCCCTCACCCCGGCGCCCAGCTGACATTCTCCGACGACGCGGGACGACGTTTCCAGGTGTTCATCACCGACCAGACCGACACTGACATCGCCTACCTCGAAGCGCTGCAACGAGGCCGGGGACGCGCCGAGAAACTCATCTGTAACGCCAAAGACACCGGACTCGCCAATCTGCCGTCGGCCGACTTGGCCATCAACTCGGCGTGGCTCACCATGGCGCTCGTCGCCCACGACCTCCTCGTGTGGACACAGCTCATCTGCCTCGAAGGCGAACTGGCCACCGCGGAACCCAAACGGCTCCGCTATTGCCTGCTACACACCGCCGCCCAAATATCGCGCTCCGGCCGCCAAGTCCATCTCCGCCTCGCCGCCGGCTGGCCATGGGTCGAGGAGCTTGTCACCGGATTTAGCAAACTGCGCAGCCTGGCCATCCAACCCTGACCCGTCAGCGGCGGACAAACCGGCACCGCGGACGACCACCAGGCCGGGACAAACCACAACAGCGCGTCCGCCATGACAAACGCACGCCCCGACATCAGCATGAACCGTCCGACACACCGTCAGCGCCCAAGCACCACAGAAATGGCGTCCGGCCGACGCCTACTGAAAGATCTGGGCTAATCGACAGGATCATGCTGTGGATCGCCGAGTACGACCGCACCGCCAAGCCGTTCGCCTGGACCTACGAAGGCAAGCCCCCCAAGGTCGCATGAACAATGCCCGTCCACGATCTTCTGACGCCTTTAAACGACATCTATGTTATTTCTGCGCGGCTGCACTAGCGTCGCCGTGCCCGCACGTCTTGTCGAAAGGAGATGGGCATGGATACGACGGTCACAGGGATCGCTTCGGTCGTAGTCGCGGAACTGCGCGTGGCCGGCTACAGGGAGTCGACGATCGGTCAGTACGAGAAGACGATCAAGGCGCTGACGACCTTCGTCGACGAACGCGGAGGCGTGTACTCACCCTCGTTGGGTGCCGCGTTCGAGTCGATGACGGTCAGCCCGCGCACGGACCGCTTCAGCGCGCAGCGCAGGTTCGACTACCGCCGGCTGGTCGCTGTCTTCGACTCCTATGTGCGGACAGGCCGGGTTGGAGCTCTCACCGCGAAAACGCGGTGGTGGGGGTGCGCGGCCCGAGTCGGGTGAACTCACCGCGCTGGCCGCGGCGTGGGAGGCAGACATGGCAGATCACTGTCTGGCACCAGCGACCCGCGACGCCTACGGTCGGGTGGCCCGGGCCTACCTGGTCTTCCTTGAATCGGGCGGCGTGCGCTGTCTCGGTGATGCCGATGGGGCCAGCATCTTGGGGTTTCTCGAAGCGCTGTCACACAGGTGGGCGAGGACCTCGTTGTTCTGGGTGGTGTCGAACTTCCGCCCGTTCTTGAAGTTCACCGGTCGCTGCGACCTGGTCAGGGCGGCGGCCTTGGCGGGTGTCAAGCGTTCCCATCCGAACATTCCCGTGGTCGGCGACGACGATCAGCGCCTGGTCGTCCAAGCGTGCGCGTCGGGGGCGGTCAGCGCTCGTGACGCGGCGATCACCCTGCTGGCGTTGACGACGGGCCTGCGAGCTTGCGACATCATCGGCCTGCGGCTGGGCGGCATCGACTGGCGTAGCCGGACCGCCGGGATCGTGCAGCAGAAGACTCGCAACCCGCTGACTGTCCCGCTGACTGAGTTGGTGGTGGTCAAGCTCGCCGATTTCGTCCTGGACGACAGGCCCGGCCAAGGTATCGGCGGCGTTGAACCTCTACGCCCGGACCCTCGACGGCGAGGCGTTGGGCCCCAACGATGCGTAATCGCCGACAAGAAGACCGGCATCCAGGCCGGGTGACGCTGCCACCCGCCCCTGCCGCCGAGCCAGGCCCGGTTGATGCGCGTCGAACATGAATACGACCCGGGCAGCGGCGTTGACCTACCTGGCCGCCTACGACGCGCACCGCGCCGAGGCTCACCCGTCAAGAATAGTTCTTCTCGTACCACAACTCCGCCAAAAGCAGCGCGTAGAGCGTATGGGCCGCGCCAGGTACGCCTGCGTTCATCCGTCTCCACACGCCGTAGGCCCCTTGATGGTCCACGAGGCGATGCGACGCCGGTTCCAGCAGCGCGCGTTGCACTTCCGACGAGAGTTCCCCCTGAAGCCACGCGCGTATTGGCACATCAAAGCCGTGTTTTGGTCGTTCGAAATCCACACCGGGCACCGCGTCTTGTGCCCATCGGCGAAGCAACGCCTTCCCACCAGCGTGGGCCAGATGGGTCGCCACGGGAACTCCTAACATCGAAGTGACGAAATCGTCGTCTAACAACGGGACCCTGCCTTCGAGGCCGTAAGCCATTCCTGCACGATCCAACTTCGGCATCATTTCGTCGCGCAGTAGGACCTGAAGATCGGCTGCCTGGAGAGCGGAGATCGGGTCAAGGTTCTCTAGCCACATTGCCTTTGTAGGTGATGAGCAAATCTGGCGGTCGACGAGTACCCTATGCTGGGGAGCCAGTAGACGTGTGGCCTCCGCTGCTGATGAATCGTACCTCCAGATATCGGAGGCTTCGGCGCCACCGACCAAGAGGCCACGTGCGAACTTCGCCACCCGCCGGATGGGACGTAGGCGAGACCGTAGGGCGGAATGTCGTTCGAGAGGTTCAAGTACCGAACTCGCAACTAGTTGGCGCACCCACGATGGGTCTCCACTCAAGGCGTATCGACACCAACGATACCAAGGGTACCCAAGGCCTACCTCATCACCCCCGTCACCCGTAAGTACGACCTTGACTTGAGTCGCCGCCTGCTTGCTTAATTCGAGCATTGGAAGAAACGAAGCCACAGCAAAGGGCTGGGTGGAAGCAGCGAGCGCCCCGTACAACAGATCCACTGACACTGCGCAACCCTCGATGGTCTCGTGGTGACTCCCAAGGATCTTTGCGACAAACTCGGCGTACTTCCGCTCGTCGTAGGAATCGTGGCCCGGAAACGAAAACGAAAACGTGCGGATCGGATGACCGACGATTGCCTGCGCTTCTGCAACTACCAGGCTGGAGTCAATGCCGCCTGAAAGGAAGGCGGCGACTTCGACGTCAGCGACCATATGACTGCGAACGGCGCGTCGTAGAGCCTCGCGAGCCTCGCTTTCTGCGATCCGCGGGTCGCGGCCTGTTGGGGTCAAGGCACTCAGGTAGCGCCGAGTGTGACCGAGTCGGGTTACGGTACCGGTTTTCACATCGACCTCGAGCATTTCTCCAGGGAGGAGCGTTGAAACCGACCGGTAAGCGGTACGCGGTTCCGGAACCTTATAGAACCGGAAATACTGCGAGAGACCGACGATGTCGGGATCGCGAGAGATACCAAGAGACAGAAGGGACGAAATTGATGAGGCGAATGCTATCCCTCCAGCGATGTACGCCACATAGAGCGGTTTGATCCCCAACGGATCGCGGGCGAGAAGGACCTTCCCACGAGGGGCGTCGTAGATTGCAAACGCGTACATCCCATGCAAATGGGCAGTGAACTCTGCTCCGTGGTCCTCATATAGATGCACGAGCACCTCGGTGTCCGTTTGAGTCTGAAGTGAGTGCCCAACCGATCGAAGCTTCTTCTGCAGCTCCCGATAGTTGAAGATCTCGCCATTAAAGACCGCGCCAACGTCTTCCGTTTCATTCCAGACGGGCTGGTGACCACCGACCAAGTCGATGATTGCCAATCGCGTATTCATCAAGGCAACATGCGGTGCGAGCAGCGTACCGACCCCATCCGGTCCGCGGCTTAATATCCCGGGGCCCATGCGCCTCACGTCTTCAAGCAACGCGCCTTCTGATGCACCTGCTCTAACGATCCCGGCGATCCCGCACATAGGACTATTCCCCCCTAGGGCCCTTCCACGCAGTGATCGCCAGACCGGGCGCTTCGAGGCGGCGCACGTGTACGGCGCCAGCATCCACAAGAGCGCGCCGAATGTCGGGGAACGTCTGTGGTAAGTCGTACACCGGCGTTAGCCAGTCAGACGTGTCGAGGAGAGACCATTGCAGCTGTTCTTCGGAATCAAGTGGGAGCTCGCCCCAATATGAGGCAATTGGTAGGATGGAATGAGCTGCATGGCGGAGCCGTCCAGCGGGTAACATTGCAGTGACCCTTGCCGCAGGGGTCCAGAGTCGGACAAGGATTCGAACTAGGCGCTCAATAGATTGTGGCGACGAATGCCGTGTGACCCTCCGAAGGATGGCCTTGGGCATTAGCCTAGTATACCAATGGCGTTCGTACATCCAGATCACAATCTGCCCGCCCGGGCAAAGGAGCGACACTAATTGGCGGGCCGTAGCAAGCGGGTCCGGTGTGTGCTGAAGCACACCGATACAGAAGATCTTCTCAAACCACCCGCTCCGCAGTGGGGGGGAGCTGAGGTCACCCCGGATGACCGTAACGTTGCGGTCCGGAAGATTCTCGCGAGTTGTATATGCTGCGCCGGAACGATCCAGAGAGGTCAGGTGTGCGCCCCAAGCGAAGGCAATCTCAGAATACCGTCCAGCTCCGCACCCAGCGTCGAGCACGCGCCTGCCCGCAAGGTCTTTCGGCGTCCAGGACGTTACGCGTCTGAAACTGCGAGTACGTAATCGACTTTCCGATCCGCGAGTCCAGTTGAGTATATTTATTCGCTGACCATTGCTTAGCAAAGCTCTCAGTGTAATCCGGTTCATCTCCGATGAAGTCCCACACGCCACAGCAAAGCCCTGCCACCTTTCCACAACTAGGGCAAGTCAGCATGGACTTCTCCATCTTGACGAATCCATGACAGTCGGGGCAAGCAAACGCGGGTAGGCGCTCCTCGATAAAGCTACCAGACATGACTTCATCGCCGGTAGCCATTTTCGCCCCCTTGCATGGCAAGCGCCGATAAAACCTTCCAGGTTCGTTCAGCCGTGATGACCCAATCATAGTCCAAGGAATATTCTTGCGCTCTCCGAGCGAGTTTCGAACGGAGGGACTCCTCCGACAGAAGCCTCTGCAGACAAGCAGCGAGCTCAAGTGGAGAAGTCGGATCGAAGTAAAGCGCAGCATCCCTGACAAACTCCGGCATCGGTCTACGATTGGAGACCGCCAGAGGGCTCCCAGCCGCCATGGCTTCAAGCAATACATTTGGGCAGTTCTCAGTCTCGGAGGCGAACACCACCACACGTGCGTTACGGTACGCTGACGGCAGATCGTCATGATCCACATGGCCAACGACCATTACTCGGTCATTTACTCCTTGGTCTGCTATTGCCTTTCGCACTCTTCGTGCGTAGACACGTGATGACGGAACGCCCACCAGAACCAACTTCAAGTTCGGATACACGCCGCAACGAATAGCCAAGGCAAAGGCGGCAACTACCTCGACCTGATTCTTGTAGGGTTCGATGTTCGAGACATAGAGCACATAGTCACTGCCTGCCCCCAATACATCCGATCCGGCTCTCTTCGACGACCGGAACTCATCCGACACGCCGTGCGGAATAACGGTAGCCCGTGGCATCCGGGCACCTGCTCGGGCGGCGACGACGTCCCGCCCATGCTCCGACACAAAGATGACGAAGTCGGCTCGGACCATGCTCTCCATGAGATGTTTCTCGAGGATCTTTAAACGGATTCTTTGGGCAGAAAGTCCATATTTCGCGGACTGCCGCTCGTCGAAAGGAAGCATGTTTCGGAACATTGTCATCGTCGCACACCCTGGCCTGGGTGGAATCGAGCCTCCGGGACAAAACAGGACATCAGCCTCTAGTCCTCGCAGTATCCGTGGCAGTACAAACCTCTCCCACGCTGCTCTAGGAAGTGGGCGACTATAACGCGCTGTCGATGTCGACCCTGGATACTCCCGTACCGAGTTGCGGGATGGACAACGATGGAGGACAAAGGACTATGACTTTCATTGGCGAGCTACTGGTCGCTAGGAGGTTCCTCAGGTATGTTTGCGCGCCACCGCCCCTCGCGGATAGAGCGTCAACGACGACCGTTCTACAGACTCCATCACTAGGCCATCGAGGTGACCCAGTTTCTCCTTGTGGACCGGGTGACAACCCACTACGTTGGAAATGACGTGACTTCATCGATGACCCGACTGACATCCTCGTCGGTAAGGTTAGGATGTATGGGCAAACTCAGCGCCTCTTCATTCAGCTGTTCGGTAACCGGAAGGCACGTTGTCGAGCCATAGATCCGGTTCAGATGAAGTGGATGGTACCGGAGAGTTGTGTAGATTCCCCGGTCCAGAAGGTATTTGGCAAACCGATCCCTGGATCCCCCCAATACCCTGATACAATACGTGAAATAGGAGTGGCGCTCGTCCTCGGCGGCGTTCTGGGGTCGTACCAGCCATGGTAAGGCCTGGAACTCGTTCTGGTACACATCCCAGATCTCTCGGCGTCGCCCCTGCATAGCGTCCAACTTCTCAAGCTGGGCCAAGCCGATCGATGCCGAAATGTCATTGGGTAGGAAGCGAGGGAAGAACTCGGCAATATCATATTCCCACCATCGGTCCTTGTTCCCAGACGCCTCGAATCCCGACTTCCCGATACCGCAATAGCGCAGCAGCCGTGCTCGAGCAATGAGGTCCGGATTGCGCGCAGTGAGCCCACCGCCATCGCATGTCGCCAGGTTCTTGATGGCGTCGAAGCTATAGATACCGATATCGCCAATGGATCCGCAGGCCTGACCCCCGAGCGTGGAGTCAACTGCATGAGCGGCGTCTTCGATGACTGGAAAACCGAACGCCAGTACAGGATCCATACGGACTGGCTTCCCGGCATAATGTACAACCATCACGGCCCCTGTACGTGGTCCGACGTGTGGCCCAATCGTCTCTGCAGTCACATTATGGGTGTGAAGTTCGACATCGCAGAAGACTGGGACGCATCCGCAGAGGACTACAGCATGCGCGCAGGATATCCATGTGAACGATGGAAGGATTATCTCCGTGCCGGGCGCTAGGCCCAGGAGCTTAATAGCCATGTAGAGGCTGTTCGACCCACTGTCGAGCATGGCGAAGTCAGGGAGACGGAGACGGGCGGCAAACCTTTGCTCAAATCGTTTTACCTTAGGCCCGATTCCCATCCATTGGTTCTCCAGGCTGGATCGAACCTCCTCCAGTTCGGGCGTGCCAACACTCGATCCGAAAACAGAAACAATACTGCGCCGCTCTTTACCTGTCATAATACGCTCTTCTAGTACCCGTGCTCTTGCACGTCGCAGGGCAGAAAGACTGACTCGTCCAACTCATACCTAAGATAGCCTTTCCCGTGAGGAGTGAGCCGAAAACTATTTCGTTCATACCAACGTGCCGCAGGATTGGAGCAAAGCACCTTGGCGACGATCGGAAGGTTGTATTTGGCCTTGGCGTGGCTGCACGCGATCCGCAACGCATTACCCATAAGCCCTTGGCGGCCGAGATCCCGACGCGCAAGGATCACATTGTACACGTCAATTTCGCCGGCACCGAGTCTGTAGCCTAGGCTCCCTACGCTTTGGAGATCCGACTGTATGACGAACATTACATCGTCCGGACGTTCCATGTATGCAGCAAACCAGGACCGTTGCTCCGCCACGTCGATCTCCGCTTGATGAAAGAATGAGTACCGATTAGCGTTCTTCCAGAGCCTAAGGTCATCGGTGTCCTCCCATCCAACCGACCGAAGCGAGAGCAATTCAAAAGCCGAGGAACGAACGACGAGTCGTCGGTTCATAAAGAACTCTCCAACGCAGTGAGAATGATGGACGCCCCTCGAACCGGCGGCCATTGCTCGGCTGTCAGCCTCGCCGCGCAGCCCATTCGCCGGCGTTCTCCCTCATCGTGCAGGAGCAGAAGAATCCCCGTCGCCAGTGCCTGGATCTCGTACCGGGGGTAAATCAACCCATTTACCCCGGATTCAATGCGTTCCAGAGCGGAACCAGAGCCGTCGGAGCTTATCACTGGCAGGGCGCAGGCCATGGCGTGGATCGGACCACCGCCGAAGGCGTCGAAACGGGCCGGATGTACAAAGACATCTGCAGCGGCGATGAGCTCCTCATACTCGTTCGACGACAGCCACGGCACAAACGTCACCCGGTGGTTCGAGGTCATGCGGCGAGCCTGCGCTATCAATGCATCGTGCTCAGGCCCACTGCCCACGATTGCTAACCGAAACCCAGAGAGACGATCGTCGTCAATTTCTTCAATGGCAGCAAGGAGGAGATCGAACCCTTTTGCGTGGATGAGCCGACTTGCGCCCACAAACAGAACCTCACTACCAAGTATATCATAACGAGCCCGGATTTCCCAACGCTTCTCCGTGGGAGGCTCTGTTAGGGCCGGAGTGTCGATAAAAATTGGAAGGTTTACGACCTTTTCCGGCGGGAACCCGAGAACGGTGCGAAAATACTCCGAAGCATTGTTGCCGACCACAAAGACGCGATCGGCGCCGGACCGGATAAGCCAGTATGCGAGTCGAGTAAGTCGATTTCGGAAGCCTGATCGAGCCCTCCCTCGGGGATCATCAGTCCAGTAAAGGAACGGCCGACGGAGAAGGTAGAGCATCGGAATGAGCAGCCGCGCACTCGCATTCGAGTAACCTACGAACAGAAAATGATCCGTGCGCCGAAATAGCGCCCTACCCAGCAGTTGAACAAGCGCAGTCACATTGTCCAGATACCGGTTGTCCACCTCCCCTCCGAGGGGTTCATTCCACGGTAGGGAGTCGAGACGACGATGTGCATACCACGTCCATACCTGGAGCCCGGTGGATTCCCTAAGGGCGGCGATAAGTGTATTGTTGTGCGGCGTGGCTAGGTCGGAAACAATGTTGAGTCTCACAGACGGCTCCACGTCGTACTCGCTGTCGACATGCTCGTTCGGCCTTCTCGCGTCGATCGCTCTTAACCTGAGCGATATCCTATGTTGTCTCATGGATTCCCCCAAGGGATGCGACCTCGACTAACAGGTCCCGCATGCGCGACACGACATCGTGCCCATCTCGGAGAACTCGGTCGCGTCCACGCTGCGCGATCCGCTCGCGGGCTAGCCCGTCTCCAAGGTAGTAGGTGACCTTGTCGATCAATTCTTCGTGGGAGCGGAAAAACTCTGCCTCCACCCCCTCTTGAAACAGTCCAGCTAGATCCTCGCTATATTCGCTCAACATAAACGTTCCCATTGCAGGAATTTGAAAGTTTCTCCGGGTATACGTGTCCCGATTAAGCTTGGAAAGGAACGAGAGCGCTATCTTCGCACCAGAGATCGCCATGCGATAGTCATCTCCAACTACTGGCACCACGGGCTGGAGTTCTGCTAGCCGTGGTGTGTGTTCACGCGGCGTCTTGTGCTGCCAACCGCCCCCAAAGAGGTTGAGGCGCACTCCGAGACGCGCCAGGGACTCCAAAGCGTCGGAGCGCCGATCGTCTTCGTAGTGTCCCGCAAAGACGATGTCGGAGAGGAAGGAACGCTTCTCCAGTTGCGGGACCATTCGATAATCTTCACCAGGAATATAGTAGGAACGAAGTAGCCGGGCTTTCTTAGCGCCCGCTGTCGTGAAATCGTCGATGTTCGATAGTCGATAAACGAAATGAACGTCGAATTGTGGTATCGCTCGTCTCAGGTGTCGAAACCTTAAGCGGTTAGTTCCACCGCCGAACGGATTATCGTTGGCGTACTGCAAGAAGATGGTGGAGGGCAGGCTTCGCCGAAGGCGGTGTATGGTGGAGGGGAGAATGTGCGTCGCATTGAAGAACCAGATGACATCAGGGTTGCAGTCGGTCGCTTCGAGAAGGATACGTGCATTCAATCGGCGAACGATGGGACCTGCCACGAATCGATTCTGTATAGACGACAATGTTGAACGCGATACTGGTTCGCCTCGATCCTGTTCCCAACAATAGAAGTCGTCAAGCCATGACGACTTCTGCACAGAGCACCCGAGCGTTTTTAGTGCATCCGCGCAGGCTTGCTCGTACCACGGCCACATCCATGTTCCGACGACAAGGAAACGAAGACTCATCGCGTGTTCCCGGCGCCATATTTCTTCGCGACTACCATTATCATATGGCCGAACCAAGATCGCGGCAGCACCTTTCGTAGCACGCGGTCGACGGGTCCGCGGATGTAGTGAAGGTCCTCGATTCGACGGTAGATCGGTCGTAGTGGAGTCTCCTGTACGAAGGTCATGACGGTGTTCCCGTACACCACCTCCTCAGGAGCGAAGCCGGCGCCTTCAAGGAGTCGAAAGAGCTCCTGTTCGGAGTAGCAATCCTCGAAGAACGGTTGAGTCGAGATAGATTGATATCCGCCTATGCGGCCTCGCAATTGGCGATACCCGTTGTAAGCGGGTACTGAAAGAAAGATCGTGCCGCCCGGACGAAGTACCCGGGCAGCTTCCTGAAGGATTGTGTGCTGACCAGTAAGAAAGTGCTCGATCACTCCAAGAGAGATGTAGCCATCAAAGTGTGAGTCGGAGTAAGGTAGGTCCCGGATGTCTCCCTGCTTGAATGGAAGGTCTGGAAAGTGCTTCCGGAGAAGGCCAATCGTCGCCGGTGCGAAGTCGAGGCCGTGCCGCGTTATAGCCTCGCTGGCGCAGCGCGAGGGCAACATGGCCCAAGCCGCAGCCAGCCTCGAGCACAACAGCGCGTTGAGGAAGGTGTTGTTCATATAGACGTGAGTATTCGCCCAGGCCTTGTCCGGCGAGTGCAGCGCTCCAATACGTAGAAGCATCGACGTCCTGCCATAAACCATCCCAAAAGTCCTCGGTCGGCGCGCGCCAATATCGGCGCAGACGCTTATGGCCGTTGACATCAACAATTGCGGATTCCATACGTGAGAGATCGATGAGATCAGGCACCTGTTCGCTCCTCGCAGGCGCCATCGGTCGCGATATCATCGATTAGTCCTAGCACGCTTAGGACTTCCTGGAACCGATGAAGCCACCTGTGTTCCCGGAGCGAGCGCGAATGTGCTAGGACGGCCATCTCCGCGCGGCGTCCCGGGTCGTTAACTAGGTCAATAGCCATTTCCACCATCTCCTGGGGCGTTCGAAAGCAGGCGATTTCCTTGCCAATATCAAAGAAGGCGGCGAGGTCCGGGTTGTAGGTGGTCAGGTAGCAGCATCCAGCGCCTGGTACCTCAAAGTCCCTACCCTTGATCGTAGTCAGCTCCATGGAATATCCCACTCCGCCTAAGCCGAGATTCACCTTGCAATTTCCAAAGAATGTGCCCATCTCATCGATAGCCAGGGGGGGCGATGGCCAGCCGTAACCGCGGGCGTCGACGGTCAAACCCGCCCGCCGCAAGAGGTCAATGTAGTCCTGACGAAGCCCATAACGGGAACCCAGAAATCCTACGTCAAAGAACTTTTCAAGCGGAAGATGGGGAGTCAATATTGGGGAAAAGCCCTCGGGAAGATAGAGCGGCCGCCCTCCCTCCACCATGTACCACTCGCAGGTCGAACGGCTAGAGGTCCATACCAAGTCGAACTCGGACGCGATGTGCTTCTGGCCTACATCCTGGCCGGAGGAACCCATCCCGCCCACGAAGGTCTGCTTGCAGTCCAGCCATTGATTCACGATGGGGATGCCGAGTTCTTCGCGGATGCGTCGGAGGGTGTCCACGAGAATGACGTTGCCGCTGCACGTAACCAACAACCAGTTGATCGGCCTTTGTCGATGGGTTGTGACCAAGAAATCCCACATCTGACGATTGAGTTCGAGCAACTTGGACGGTAGGGCAGGGTCCGCCTCCGAGATCCGCGTTCGTGCCAATCGAAGACGCTCACTGGCCCCAACTCTGATAGCTCATTAAGCATGCCCAAGCCCCAATTGGAGGTCATGACCATGACACCTGTGTGGATCTCTCCGACGGGAATCGGTACCAGCGATTGCGGAGATAGCCGCGCACGCACTTCGGCTTGGATGCGCTCCTGGCTGTAGCGAAGCCCACGGTCGTTGGCTAGTCGTTGATAGTGCTCCCACCACAGTCGGTAGCGACCCTCTACCTGACGTGCACGGTAGCGGGACCAGTTCCGTCGTACAGGACGCAGCTCAAGGGCCCCAGACTTCGCACCGTCGATGAACCGACTGGCCCCCAACCTGGTCATCGACCCGCGCCTCGTGCCTGGCCCGCGATCCATATGCGGGCGTACTCGCTTAGGGTCGCCGGTCTGACATCGTTATTTAGCCACCAGCGAAATATAGTCTCGAGAAGCCGGAAATGACGCTCGACGTCGTCGTGGGTTGTCCAATATGGACTCGCACCTGGCGCCAACTCTGACGAATGGGTCATTAGATTCAAGTGACCAACTGTATTTGAGGCCCACTCGCATAGGCTGATTATCTGCCCTTCCTTGGTGTGCGGGGCGCAGCGGAGCCACTTTGCACCAAGGCCGAGCCGTGATAGCGCGCCGCGACCCAAGCGAGTGTCGTCTATCCCAGCCAAGGAGCGGCAGGGTCGGACCGTGCACGGCACCTCGATGACTGAGGAGGTTCCCGGATTCGTGATGCCTTCACCGCCAAGCCGGTAGGGGCGGAGTGGCGCTCCGCGGTAATCGGGAGCGCCAGTTGCCGACCAGTCCAAACCAGGTGTCACACTTGAGTCAACGAGAAGCCCTAGCTCTTCCAATACCGGCAGGTAGTGGCCTGTCAGCCCCCAGCGCCCTGCCCGGTGGCTTGTCACCGTCCCAAAGTGTTCCCGAAGCATTGTGGTCAAGGCGGCGACCTTAGCTGCGAGGGTGTCTAGGGAGTAGCAGGCGGCGACTGTCGCCAGACTTGAAAAGTCGGATCGGGACCTCGGCGGAGTCTCCCAGAGGTGTGGGTGGGCTCCGATCTCACATGTACCGTCGGCACTCAGTTCCTCGAGTGTTGTCCTCGCCTCTCGATCGTCCGCTACGGAATAGCTCACCAGGTAGGTCGGCCGTACACCATACGAGAGGCAGAGGCGGTGGAATCGGCGCAATTGGTCTACATTGTAAAGGCTGCGACTCTGCGTATTCCGCCAGACGTCATCGGGCTCTACGTCAATCGTTACAAGACCGTATACGGGGAGGCTCATGGCGGGTTAATCCCAACGTACATCAAGGTCGGCTGGTCACTTCTACAGCGATCATCCGACTGAACGATCGATTGTCTGCACAAGGCCAAGGCCCGATAAGGACAGTTGGAGACAGCGTATTTGAGGTCGACCAAGGCCAGCCAACAGCATCAGTAGTGAGGCAAGAGGAGTACATTTCAACCCGGGCCTGGATATAAGTCGACACGGCCTCGTTGGATAAGTGCTGGTACCCATCCTGAAACATCGACAAACCATCGATCTCCAGTAGCGAAGTATGCCCCGACGGGCGGATGTGGTTGGAGACATTCGACGCTTCTGATGTTCGGAATCTCCTTATAGTGGCCAACGCATGACGAAAAGAATCCCTAGGATCCAAAATCAAAATCACTGAAGTCAGCAGGGTATTCATCTGCCATCTCCGGCGTCCATGCCGGTGATGGCATGTTCAGGACGTAAGCGTCCGCGGTTCCAGTATTCTGAAGGGCTGCTGGCACCCCGGTCGGCACCTCGATCGAGCGGTATTCGTAGTCCTCGCCGCTTAGGTATTGGACGTACCCACGCGACGTCTTTAGCACGATTCGAACGTTTCCTCTTATACATGTGAAGAAGCCCGTGCGGATATGATGGAGATGCGGGCCCTTGACCTGTCCGGGAGCCACCACCGTGAGGTACACCTGTTCGGGCCGATGGCCTTCTTCAAAGAACTGGTCATGCACGTTGTAGATTGGCACCAGATACCCGTTTGGGGTTCCGTCGCCACCACGTGTCACGATTCGTGGGTGGGATTGGCTGCGGAAGTCACACATTTGCTACTTTCTAACACCTCCTGATCTCAGGTGCCAACGGCTGTGGACGGAGCGGGCGGCCGGTAGGTCAACCCAGAGCGGTTCGTGACTCAAGGCGCCTACGCCTCGAGCTCGTTGACCCAGGGTGTGCTGCGTAACGTGTTCGGTCGTCACCGGGGAGACTGGGCGCCTTGCTGGTTACCGTATTCGGGGCTCTGCTGGGGCGCAGGAGGATGAGCATCCAACCACCTCGTTGAGCGGGTGTGGGGGGTGCCGAGGGTCACCGCCGCCCTGTGCCGCCAGGTACTCTGCGCGAATCACTAACGCGTCGAGCGGCTCATGGCCGAACTCGGCATCGCCGGCAAATGCGGGCGATGCAAGTGGCGAGAGCGTGACCCAAATACTGATCGGCCCGTTGCTGGTGCCCTCAATGGACCTGTCCGCTCTTGCCGCCGGCACCGGCCCGGTCGCCGTGCGTCGGCCTGATCAGAAACTTGCCCATGTGACTCATCACAGTCTTGCCGCAGCGTCGCTCGGACCGGCACCGACACCGCTACTCCTCAGCCAAGGAGCGACACCATGCTGACATTTGAGAACAGCTTGACGTCGTTATCGGCGTCGACACCCACAAGGACACCCACACGGCAGCCTCGCGGTCTTTTCGACCGGCGCAGTCCTTGAGCAGTTGACGGTCCCGACCGACCCGAAGGGCTATCGCAAGCTCATCACCTTCGGGCAGCGCCACGAAGTAGAGGTCTGGGCCATTGAAGGCACTGGCAGCTAGGCTAGGGGACCCGCCTGACGACGGCTCTGCTGGCCCGCAGCGAGGTGGTGGTCGAGGTTGACCGCCCGCAGCGCACCCCCCCCCGCCGTGGCGGCGTCAAGAGCGACGACATCGACGCAGTGAGCGCCGCCCGGCAGGCGCTGCCAGATGTCGGCCTGGCGCAGCTTCGGGGCAGGGGTGACCGTGAGGCGATCCGGGTGTTGACGACCACTCGTGCCTAGGTGATCTAGTTCCGCACGCGGGCCATCTCGGCGTTGCACGCCTTGGCTAATTCTCGTTCAACGGGGGTCCTCCTTCGATTCTTGGTTGTTGTGGATGACCCAAGTTTTCCAACGCCAACATGGGTTGGCGAAGCGGCGACCCCCGGCCCGCCCGAGCCGTAAACCTTTCGCCATGGGATCTTCCCTCCAGCCATCGGCGTCAAATCGCACCACTCACGACCTGTCACGCGGGAGCGGCGCTGCGCTTCTGCATCCCATGTGGATCGCACCGCGATCGCCCATCTCCGCAAGGTCGCCCGAGACGGCGCCATCGCCGGTTTGTCGACCCGGCCGGGACGGCCGAAGGTGTCGGCGGCGGAGGCGTCGGAGCTGGCCAAGTTGCACGCCGAGGTGGACCGCCTGGGCGGGGTGGTCATCTACCAGGCGATCGAGTTGGCGGCGATGCGGGGAAAAACGAGCTGGGGTTGAGCGGCCCGATCCTAGCGCGCGTCGATGAGGCCGCCAAAGCCAAGCTGCTCGAGTTGATCGAGCAGGCGATGGAGAAGGGATGGTCGATGGCCCGGGCGTGTCACGTGTTGGACCTGGACGGCGCCGGGCGTGGCGGTGGCAGGCCCGGAGAGCGGCCGGCGCCCTGGCCGACCGCCCTCGGTGGCGGCAACCCGGTCCACAAGCTGTTCGATTGGGAGGAGCAGGGCGATCGTGGAGCTGTTCGAGACGTGGGGGCCGGTCGACCTGTCGCATCGCAAGCTGGCCCATCGCGGGTCGTACCTTCAGCGGGTGTGGGTGTCACCCTCGACGGTGGACCGGGTCCTGGCTCGTCACGGCCTGGAGCTCACCGGCGGTAAACGTCCTGCTCGGAGCCACAAGACGCCGTGGCCGGAGTGGACCGAGTGGCGGCCCAACCAGCTGTGGTGCTGGGACGGCTCGCAGTTCGAACGCTGCGGCGCCGCCAAAGTACGCCTACGCCATCGTCGACATCGTGTCCCGCAAGTGGATCGCCACGATCTTGGCGGCCGAGGCCACCGGCACCCAGGTCAAAGTCCTGTTCCTCAAAGCATTGGAAGCCGAGGGGCTGCTCACCGATGACCTCGCCGAGCGTCTCGCCGTCATTTACGACGCGGCGATCGACGACGACGACCCGGCCGTGCCGCTGCTGCTCGCCGTGAGCGACAACGGGGCGGAGATGAAATGTCGGGAGACCCGAAGGTTCCTGGCAGTTTGCTCCATCGCCCAGCACTTCGGGCGGCCGTCCACGCCGACCGACCAGGCATGGATCGAGACCCTGTGGGGCCACATCAAACATGAGCACCCTCACCTGATGGCCATCGACGATCCGGCCGTCCTGGCCGGCGAGCTGGAACGGATACGGGTTCACTACAACGGCACCCGGCTGCATGAGGCGATCGGCTACGTGACACCTGACGACGAACACCAAGGCCGAGGTGACGCGATCCGCAAGGCCCGCATCGCTGGCCTCGAGAAGGCTGACACCGACCGCCGGATCTGGCACCGGAACCACCGGAACCGGCCATGACCGCCGCCGTCTTGACAGCGATAATCGACACTGACACCATCAATAACAACCACCCGC
The DNA here is from genome assembly GCA_963791545.1 of uncultured Actinomycetota bacterium. Classification (GTDB taxonomy): domain Bacteria; phylum Actinomycetota; class Acidimicrobiia; order Acidimicrobiales; family Palsa-688; genus JALYXV01. The sequence goes on along the minus strand of CAWBSR010000002.1, from coordinate 293,919 downwards.
CCGCAACCCCCAAATGCGGACTGATTCCAAACCGGAACCGAAGAGTCAGACACGGCTCACTTCGAGTCGCTGTACCCGAAATATGCCGGCGCCGGCCGCCCACCTTCACGCTGCCCCAGCGTCAGCAGGTCAAGAAGATCGCCTTGTCTCGGCCCAGCCGATCACGGGCTGCCGTTTTCGACGTGGAGTCTGTCGAAGTTGGCCGATTTCCTCGTCGCCGAGGGGGTGGTCGACGACATCTCCCATGAGGGCCTGCGGGTCCTGCTCCGAAAGGAGGAGGTGTCCTTTCAAGTGATCAAGACCTTCAAAGTCGTCGACCGACCCGGACTATGAGGCGAAGAAGAACCGGGTGCTGGAGCTGTACGACATCGCCGAGGGCCGGGCGGCGCCGGGGGCGGGTGACCCGAGTGTGGTGTTCTCGATGGACGAGTTCGGCCCGTTGAACCTGCTGCCCCGGGAGGGCAAGTAGTGGGCGCCGATCGTGAGGCGGTCCCAGAAGGGCTCGACGGAATCGCCTCGTCGGCGTCGGCGTCGTGCCACCTACACCCGGACCAAGGGGTTCGGCATCTGTTTGCGGCATTGGACATGAACCGTGACTGGATCTACGGGCACGTGAAGACCAACAAGAAGCGCACCACGTTTCTCGAGTTCTGCCGCTACCTGCGCTCGCTGTACCCACCCGAGGTGCGCATCGCCATCGTGCTGGACAACTTTTCGCCCGCACCTGTCGACCAAGAACGACGGCCGGGTGGGCGAGTGGGCGGAGGCCAACAACGTCGAGATCGCCTACGTGCCGACCAACGCCTCGTTCTTGAACCGGATCGAGTGCCATTTCACCGCGTTGCGCTATTTCGCCCTAAACGGTACCGATCATCGCAGCCATGACGAGCAGAACTCGATGATTCGCCGCTACCTCGCCTGGCGTAACCGGCACACCGACGATAAAGAACTTCGTGCTATTTCATTGCGCGCAAAGGTTGCCTGACGGGGCAGTAGATCCGCTTTGCTCACCAGTCTTTGGAAGGCGCGGTCGACGCTGGTATGGTCCAACGCCGTGCCGGTCGGCGACACGAACAGCCTCGTCGACCTTGCGCTGGGGCACAGCTCGTCTCTTGTCTGGGCGTACATCTCCAGCGCCGCCAGGGTGCTTTGGTGCAGCGGAACCTCCCGGATCTTACGGAATCTGATGTCACTGACCGTCAACAGGCGACGACTGGCATCAAGGTCGCCGCTGTCGAGACGTAACACCTCCCCGGCGCGCATTGCCGGTCACGGCCAGCAAAACCGATGAGGGTCTTGAACGTTGCCGCTCGCAGTAGTGGTCGCGGCGAACACCCCCAGGAACCTGGCCCGGGACTCCACCCGGGGACGGCCATGACGGCGATAGGCGACCATGGCGTCGCCGACATCGACCGTCACCGGCAACCGTTCGCAGCGGCCTCCCGCGCACGAAGATCTCGCCTCGTCTCCAGTCGTTGTCGTCCAACTGGAGGGCCGCGACTTCCCCGGCGCGAAGGCCCAGGCATGCAATGAAGGTCAACATGGCCAGGTCACGCCGTCCGACGACGGTGCCGGGCTCGCAGCTCGCCAGCAGCGCCGCTACCTACTCGGCGGGCAACGCCCGGGGCAGCGAGGCTCCCCGCCAACCGGCCACGGCGACACCGCCGAAACGAGACACCCATCGGCAAGGCCCTGCGAGTCCAAGAACCGCAGGAACGACCGAAGGCAGGTAACCACATCCTTGGCCGATCCCACCGACAGCCCCCGTCCCTCGCGGATCACGAAGGCGGACCGTCGCCCGCACACAGACGGCCCAGATCGGAGCGTCGCCATCCGTCACATCCCCCAGGCTTCCCCCGCAAAAGTTGGCACTCAGTTGCGGAAGGCGGAAAAAAGTTCCCGGTAGCCCTCCGCTTGCACGTGTCTGTCAAAGTTGGCTTCCACATACGTGCGGCCCCGTCGACCCATAGACACGCGCCGTTGCGGGTCTGCCGCCAACCCCCGTATCGCCTCCGCCAGAGCAGTAGGATGTTCGGGCTCGATTACAAGGGCGCCTGCGTCGCACAGGATAGTAGCCGGCTCTCCTCGTACAGCGCCAATAATGGCTTTGGCAGCGCCGAGATACTCGAACATCTTGGAAGGGATGAACGATGAGAAGAGGGGAACATCGCGCAGTGGGACAAGACAAATGTCGGCTGCTGCGAGAAGAGTAGGTACATCCCGGTGGGGGACTCCTGACAGCATCGTCACATTAGTAAGGCCCAGGTCATCTAATCGTCGTGCCAGGTCTGCTTTGGCGGCTCCGTCCCCTACGAGCGCAAGATGTATCGGTTCCCCCTGCAGCATCGCTGCTGCATCCATTACCGAAATGAGACCATGCGATAGACCATGGGCTCCGATATAGAGGACCAGGCAGTCGCCGGGAGATGCACCAAGGCGCCTGCGGGTTGCTTCTGTGTCGTCCCCCGCGCCGACCACGAAGCGGTCCAAGTCAACACCGTTGCGGATAACAACTACCTTTCCCGTCGGCACGCCACGGCGTAGAAGGTCGGCTCGAAAGCCCTCACTCACCACCACTACAACATCAGCCTGACGGTATGCCCATAGTTCGAGGGCCTCCAGTAGCCGGATGAGCCACCTATTCCGCAACACGCCAAGCTCGACGAAGATCGCTGGCCATAGATCTCTGACTTCCACGATGAGTGGGGCTCGCTTCAGCCGAGCCAGGAGCCACGCGGAGAAGATTGAGAAGAATGTTGGCGAGGACACCACGATGACGTCGGCGGGACCGCTTCTCCTGAAGCCCAGCACCACCGAGCTCAGCATGAACGAGAGGTGTCCGAGGGTCTTCTTGACCATGCCTTCGTTGGGTGTAGCGAAGAGCCATGTGCGCACAATCCGGTAGCCGTCCACACGTTCCTCCATCCGCCAACGGCCTCGGTACGCCGGTGGAATTACGCCTGTTGGATGGTTCGGCATCCCGGTAAGAACTGTCACCTCGTCCCCCGCCTCTGCCCAGTATCGGGCGAACTCGCTCAATCGGGCCTGTGGCGCCCCTACTTCGGGTGGAAAGTAGTGGGTAACGATCAACGTGCGCATCAGTGCGTCACGGAGAAACACCGAGCTGAAGGGCTGGGGGAGCCGGATCGCATCGCTCGCTTACTGTTGCCAGTGCGGGTATAACCGGTATCGGCATCCCAAGTCGCCTTCTACGCATTCATGCGCCCAATCTGGGTCACAGTACACGACGTTTGATGCCCCCACGAATTCCTTGTCTTGGTTGGTGCCACAGGGAGGCCGTAGAGTCCCTTGAATGCTCGCAGTGTGCGTCGCCGGCGCCCGACCGAATTTCATGAAGGTGAAGCCGGTCCTCGACGCGCTCGAGGCTCGCGATGCTGAAACGATTCTTGTCCACACCGGGCAGCACTATGACCGGGCAATGAGCGATGTCTTCTTCTCCGACTTGGGTCTACGGCAGCCCGAGCATCACCTCGGCGTCGGGTCCGGCAGCCACGCCGAACAGACCGCTCGGGTAATGGCTGCCTTTGCTCCTCTCGTCGATCAAATGCACCCCGACGTCGTAGTGGTCGTCGGCGATGTCAACTCCACCCTGGCCTGCGCCATTGTCGCCGCCAAGTCCGGGAGCCTGCTCGGCCACGTCGAGGCCGGGCTGAGGAGTCGGGATTGGTCGATGCCTGAGGAGGTCAATCGCGTCGTGACGGACCGGGTAAGCGACTTCCTTTTCGCCCCGTCATCCGATGCGGTCGACAACCTGAGGGCCGAAGGCTACCGGCCCGACCAGATCCACCTTGTAGGCAACGTCATGATTGACACACTGCTGAGCAGCCTGCCGCGGACATCTGAGCGGGCGACGCTTCGAGGATTCGGCCTGACCGCCGGCAACTTTGGTCTCGTCACCCTTCACCGGCCTTCAAATGTGGATAGTCCACTCGTTTTGGGCGACCTGATGGGCGCCTTGGCCATCATTGCCAAGGAGTGTCCTCTGGTTTTCCCGGTGCATCCCCGGACCAGGAGTCATCTGGACTGGACTCACATCCCTCCCGGCATCACCCTTACTGAGCCGCTCGGTTACCTGGACTTCATCGCACTCGAAGCAGCCGCTCGGCTGGTCCTCACCGACTCCGGGGCAGTGCAGGAGGAGACGACGGTGCTGGGTGTGCCCTGCCTGACGCTGCGAGACAACACCGAGCGGCCCATCACCGTGTCGGAGGGCACCAATACGGTGGTGGGGCGATCACCGGCCCGGATCATCTCGGAGGCTCAGCGGGTATTGCGTCATGGCGTCGAAATCCGCAAGCCTGCTCTGTGGGACGGTCACGCCGGCGAGCGGGTCGCCAATGTCCTGGTGACCGCCTGCGAGGGGCACAAGCATCGCCGACCGACAGAGCGCCCCTGAAGCCGTTCCAGGCCGTCAGATCCTCAGCGTCGCCGCCGCCCGGAGCATTGCGCGTGAACTCTCGATTCCTACCTGGGCCGGCTCTCCCCGCCGCACCGCTTCGTGGAATGCACTGGCCAAGGCCCGGTGGCCCTTGTCCTGACCACCGAGTCTTTGCGACCGCCCATCGACGGTGAGCGCCCGGAAGTCCGCGATCGTGGCGGTGTGGCCACGGCCGAGAATCTCGATCCGCTCCTTCTCGGTGCCCTGGTGGCCGTTGGCGGCGTAGCTGATGGCGGACAGCGACCAATTTTCGTGTCGGAGGCTGACGACGAAACTGTCGGCCAAAGCCAGTTCGTGATCACCGATCGAAGCCAAAACCCGGGCGTCACAGATGGGTCCGGCAATCGCCGCGCAGGTGTCGACGAAGTGACAAACCTCGCCCAGCAGCCGGCCACCCTGGCGCCGATCGCCATACCAATGCCCCTTCGGTACCGGCCCAGCGCTCACCCGATAGTCGATGACGACCGGCCCCTGGACACCAGACAGTTGCCGGCATACCTCTTCAATCGCCGGCGACTTCCTGCGATTGAAACCCACGTAGAGGACGGAGCCCGCCTCGTGGAAGGCTGATTCCACCTCGTCCAGCTCGTCTTCCGTGAGGGCCAACGGCTTCTCGCACCAGACGTGCTTGCCGGCCCTCAGCGCCCGGATGACGAAATCGGCGTGGCTGTCGTGGGGGGTGGCGATGACCACCACGCCAACGTCGGGATCGTCGATGACGGCATCGGCCCCCGACACCGCCCGCTCGAAGCCGGCTCCCTCGGCCAAGCGTCGCGCCGAGAGTCCCGAGGAGGATGCCACCGCTACGAAACGACCGAATCCGGCCTCCCGGAGCGCCGGGACGAGCACCGATGCGGCGAACGCCCCCGCTCCGATCAGGCCCACACCAAGCCCGTCCGCCGACCCTTTCGGCGCCGCGACGACAATCGGCCCCGGCGCTCGTCCGTCGGCCGGATAGGTCAACACGATTCCCAGGTAGGGCTCGGCCCGTGACTCGATCAGCTCGTACGCGCCCACTGCCTCGGCTATCGGGAACCGATGGGTGATGAGGTCGTCCACATGGAGCCGGCCCTCGGCCAGCAGGTCGAGGACTGCCTGTTGGTTGCGACCCTCGGTCCACCGGACCTGTCCGATCGGGTAGTCGACGCCCCAGTCCTCGTAGGACCGGTCGTATCGGCCAGGACCATAGGAGCGGGCCACCCGGAGCACCAGCTCCTTCTCGTAGAACGGGGTTCGCTCCAGTTCGAGGCCCACGTCGCCGACGACGATCACGGTGGCCTGATCCCGGCACAGCGTGGGCACCCGGCGTATCACGCTCGAGGAGCGGTCGGCGGCGGTGATGACCACGGCATCGACGCCACGTCCCCGCGCCCAGACTCGGACCGCTTCGGTGGTGGCGTCCCCCTCGTCTACCAGGGCGGGGACACCGGCCGCCGCCGCCCGCTCGACCGGGAAAGCGGTGACGTCTAGTCCGATGACCCGGCAGCCGGAGGCCAGGGCCAACCGAGCCACCAACTGCCCCACCAGGCCCAGCCCCACTACCACGACGTCCGCCCCAGGCCCTGCACCCGCCAAACGAAAGCCGTGGAGGGCGATCGATCCGACAGTGGCGAACGCCGCCTGCTCGGCGCTCACCCCATCGGGAACTGGGCTGCACAGCAGGGCCGGCACCGACTGCCACTCGGCGTGGTTGGCCTTCCCCGCGCCCCCCGTCGCCACCAGCTGGCCAGGGGCGATACCGGCGACCGCTTCTCCGACCTCCACTGCCAGGCCCGCCGCCGAGTAACCGAGCGCCAGGTCCTCGCCGAGACGGCCGCGCACCGTGTGGAAGGTGCGGCTGATGCCTTCGGTCCGGGCCTTGCGGATCACTTGGCGGGCCAGTTCTGGGCGGGCGCGGGCCTTGGCCAGCAGGCTCGACTGGGCCAGCTCAGTCAGGGCTCGCTCGGTGCCCGCCGACACCAAACTGGCCACCGTCTGGACCAGGACCTCGGTGGCGCCGACGATCGGGGCGGGGACGTCGACGATCCGCACCGGCCCACCGCCGAGGGATTGCACCACTTGCTTCAACTAGGTCCGTCCTCAAGGTCGATGGTGGTGGTCCAGGCCACCGGCAGCGTGGCGTGGAGCGCCAACTCGATGGCGGCGGCCGGCTCAGACTCACCGAAGTCCATCGCCACCCCGCCTGGACAGCTCCCGGCGGGCAAGATCCGCAACTGCGCCTCGTCGGGCGCGGCAATAGAGATGACTGCCGCGCCCGCCCGGATGGACCGGGCGCCCGTGATTGTGGCCTCGACCCCAGGAGCCAGCTGCCAGCGGGCCCGCAGGTTGTGGGTCCCCGTCCCGGTCACCTGATCGCGGATGATCAGCCGGTCCGGGATCATCTCCCAGGATCTTCGATGCCAGGGCCGCCCCGCCAGCCGGCGGTAACCATCGTGGGATCCGGTGACCGTGACACATGTCCCGTCGTCAGTGGCCTGTTCCAGGAAGGCGTGGGCCAGCCGGGCAGCGCGGAAGGTGCCCCATAGTTCGGTCTGGTCCGCATTGTCGACTGCCACGGTGTTGTGGGCGGTGGTGGAACGTTCCCAAGCCCGCCGGGCACCGGGCTCGTAGGTGGAGGTGCCCGGGTCGACGATGAATCGGCGCCCGTCGATGGCAAGCTCGAAGGTCAGGCAGTCGGCCTGGGCGTGGGCCGGCAGTTGCGGCGGGCACGGCGGCCCGACGTCGACCACCAGATGCAACCGATCATCGGCCCGGATGACGGCGTAACCCGAAGCCGCCAGGACTGCGAGCCGGCCCGATCGAGGCATCGCCACCCCCAGAGCGCGCAGCCGGGCCGGGCCCACCACGGTGGAGTCGTTGAGCGGCGGAACGTCGCCGTCGGGGAGCAGCATGGTGGCTAGCCAGCCCCGCATCCGGGCAATGGTGCTGTCCAGTCCAGCCACCTCCGGCCCGGCTCCGGCTGCAAGCAGCATTTGAATATCCAGCAGGTCGCCGAGTACCTGGGCGTGATAGGAAGGCGAGCGCTCGAAGTGACCCCCGTCGGCGAGCACCTGGATCGGAAGTTGGCGTTCAAGGTGCCCGATGCCGAGCGAGCTCAGCCGCTCGTCACCGAAGAATACCCCGCACCCGATGAGGGCCTTCAGGTTCTTGATCAGGTGGTTGCCGCCGACGTCCAACTCGAGATTGGCCGCGACGAAGCCGGCATGACGTCGCAAGTCGGCCAGGAGTAGCTCTTCCAGGCTGGTTCCGGCCGCCAGTGGACCGAAAAGATTGCACAGCACCCATACTCGTATCGACACCACATAGGGTGACCACTCGTCCCACCGGCCGAATCTGGTGCCCTGCCGCCAACTTCGCCATAACCGTTCGAAGTTGGCCTGGGCCCACTCCGGGTCCGTCTGGCCGGCCAACGGCCATGCCCACTCCCAATAGTGCAGGTGGTAGCGCCACAACTGCGACGTGTTGTCCGGACGCCAATCGATCGGGTCACCGAGATGGCGGCGGTCGGCCATGAACTCGAACGTCCCCTTGGCGTTGTCCTCGGGCGACGGTCGGCCGACGTCCAGGTCCCGGTCGATGGCGACGAACGACTGGGGCCACACCGGAGGACCGGCCGGCTGGCGCCAGCGATGCTCGACGCGGTCCGGCCACCGCGCCAGGGCCGCCTTGGCTGCCCGCAACCTGAGCCGGTGCCCTACCTGGGCGGGCGCCAGATGAGCTACCGTCCGGCCCAGCAGCAGGGCTTCCCGGCCGTTTGTCGCAAGAGTCATCGGGGTGCCATCCTCGCCTCGGCCGTGATGCCTTGGTCGAAGCGGACGGGGGCGAAGTGCAGGTCGCGACGGGCGGCACTGATGTCGAAAGCCTTGTCCTCCAACAGTCGCTTCACCTGTTCGGCCCGGATCGGCGCCCGGTGACCGGCCGATTCCAACGCCTGTAGGACCGAGACAATCGGGCGGGCAGGGACCGGTTGCAGGTGAGGGCGCCGGCCCACCGCGGCGGCCGCTTGCTCGACTACCTGGGCCAACCGGAGCGGCACCGGGCCGGCCAGGTCGTATGACCGGCCGATGGCCCCCGGGCAGCCAAGAGCCATCAGGATGGCGCCGGCCACGTCATCCACATGGACCGGTTGCAGCAGGCTGGTGCCCCCGTCGGGGAGGGGCACAATGGGGCACCGGCGGACGAAGCGCAGCAGCCGCCACATGTTGCGGTCCTCGGGCGTTCCGTAGATCATCGTCGGACGCATGATCGTCCAGTCAAGAGCCGACGCTCGGATGGCTTCCTCTGCTGCCACCCTGATCGACTTGGACGCGGCATTGAGTGTGGTGAAAATGGCGGTGGTCGACACGAACACCGCCCGCCGCAGTCCGGCATCCTCGGCGGCGGCCAGGATGGCGGGGGCATGGCCGAAACCGAGGGAGGCGACATTAACCAGGGCTTCAGCCCGGCTCGTCCCGAACGCCGAATCGAGGGCGGCGGGGTCGTCGAGATCTGCGACGACGGGCGTAGCCCCGAGCGCCGACACCCGTGCCGCGGCCTGCGGGCTCCGAGCCAAAGCGAATACCTCATGGCCGGCGGCCACCAGACGGGGAAGCACGAAACCGCCCAAGAAGCCACTTCCACCGGTGAGATGGATTCTCACCTCACGAAATGGCGAGAAACGAGGACATACATATCGGGGTCCGGCGGATACTAGCCGTCATTGTCATGGAACTGGTGCTGACCTTGTGTCGCGTCAGGGCTGGCGTGGTCGAGTGCAACATCGCCTTCTCTTCCCTATGCCAGGTAGAGCGGCGGACCACGTCCCGTCGTGTCTGGAGCCGAATCAAGAACCCCCTGAGATCTCTGGGCGGCGCACCCTCTAGCTCGCTCAAGGACCGCGGTTACTCGTCGATGGTCTACGGGGCTATCGCCTTCTTCGTTCGCCGCCCCGCCTGGCCTCGATCGTCCTGCTCTCCAGGTTCGTCGATGTTGGTATGCCCTGCCGTTCCGGCTCCGCTCGAGTAATAGCCGGCGTATCGGTAGTAGCCGTCGGACATATCTTCCGAGACGCCATTTAGCACCGTCCCGATGAGAGCGGCACGGACTTGATGCAGTATTTCCAAGGTTCGGCCAATCGCCCGGCGGGTCGACTTGCCCATGTTGACTACGAGGATGGTCGCATCAGCAAGGTTCGAGATGATGGAGGCGTCGGTGACCGGAAGCACGGGGGGGGAGTCCAAAAGGACGACATCATAGATCGCGGCAAGAGAACGAATTACCTCGCCGGCCCGCTCAGACGCCAACAGCTCCGACGGGTCGGGGGGGAGTGGACCTGACGCCAGCAACGAGAGTCGCTCTACCCCGGGGACCGCTTGAGTCGCCGCTGATATGGACTCCCGACCAAGGATGACCGAGGTGAATCCGACGGTGTTGGTGAGGCCGAAGAACTCATGCACTCGAGGACGGCGAAGATCACAACAACACATGCAGACTCGGTCGCCCGCACGGGCCAAAGCGACCGCCAAGTTGGCCAACGTCGTCGTCTTACCCTCCTCGGCGCTGGCGCTAGTCACGCTGACGATCCGCAATGGATGATCGAGAGCGACAAACTGGATGGATGTTCGCAAGGTTCGGTAAGCCTCAGCCGCCGGCGAGGTGGGCTCCTCGAGCGAGATGATCCGAGGCTGGTCTCCGGTCTTCCAGCCGGCAATGCGCGGCACGAGGCCGAGATCGGGTAAGCCGTGGGTTGCTCGGTCTGCGTCCTCCCGAGACCGCACCGAGTCGTCGAGATAGTCGAGCACGAAGCAGACACCGACACCGAACAAGAGCCCGACCACCAAGGCCAGCACGGCGGTTCGCCTCGGTCGAGGCGACGACGGCGCCGCCGGAGTGACCGCCGGGGTGACGACCTGGCCCCCGCCGGTGGCGACCGAGGCATTGAGCTGCAGCTGAGCCAGTTGCTGCTTGAAGAGGCCCTGTTGGGTCAGCAGGGTGTCGCGCTGCGGGCCCAGATTCGCCAACACTGACTGCTGATCCTTGGCCGGAGCGGCACCCACTCGGACATTAAGGGCATCTATCTGCCTCTGAAGGTCGTCGATCTTGCTCTGGATCTGGGTGCCCGCGGCTTGCAGGTTGTTGAGCGCCTGGGTCCGCTGAGAGCTGAGGTAGGCGTTGGCGTAGGCGTTGGCGACCTCGGCGGCCTGGGCGGCGATGGTGGAAGAGGCGCGCACCTGTACGACGGTCGTCTGGCCGACTTGAGATACCGAAACCGGTGGCGCAACCCCGAGCTGAGACTTGACGATGTCTTTCACCGGGCGGCTGGTGATGATCTGCATCTGCGTCTGGACATCTTGCGCCGACGGACCGCTGGGGGTACCTGACTGATTAAGCACCGAGGAGGTGTTCACGGTCGATGTGATCAGCAGTTGGGCGGTCGCCTGGTACACCGAAGTCTGGGCGACGCTGGCCGCCACCGCCGTCACGACCACGACAGCGGTTGCCAGCGCCACTACCCATCTCCGCCGACGTATGACGTGGAGATAGTGGCGGAGATCGGGATCGGTCGATCCGTCATCCGTGGGCATCTGGGACATCCTAGGCGTTGCGAGGAAGACCGACGTCGTGCGCCCTACAATCGACCGGGTGCGACACCAGTGGAAGAACTTGGCTGCGATTGTGGCCGCCGGCGTGATCCTAGGAATCGCGATTGGTGGCGTACCCAGCAACCGGGCGGATGCCCCCCTGCGAGCGCCTACGACGCTGCCCGCACCTACGACCACCACCGTGACGACGACACCCTGAATCCGGCCGCCACCCCCAAGATCGGCCCTGTTTCAATTTGGCACGGATTTCGAAAGCGACCATCTTCTCCGCGAACCTTGTTAGCGCAACGTTTATGCAGCGTTGCCTACAATTGTGAATTCGACCGGCTCGACGAGCAGCTAGATTGATTAGATAGGCGCTCAGTGGTGGCAGCACGCATCGCTTGGCTGTCACAATCCTCAACAAGGTTGCCGATGACATCTTCGCGAAAACTGGGTCGGACTGGCACGAGGTCGTCACGGCCCAGTCACGGTCTCCCCGACACTCTTGCTCCATGAGACTGGGTCCCCCTGACGGGCACCGTTCCGACTCGGCGCTGACAAAGGGCGCCGCCAGATCACGATCCCGGCCCCCAAGATCTCTGGCGACCCAGATCGGTATCGACTTCCTGGCGTGGACCCTAGCCTTGGCGATGGCGGTTGTTATGCGCAACGAGTTCAAGCTCGGCACCGTCAACTGGGCCGGCTTCGCCTCCTTCCTCCCATTGGTGCTGGCGGCCCAAGTCGTTGCCGGGCTCGGCTTCGGCCTCTATGTGGGGCGGTGGTGGTACGGCAGCTTTGAAGAGGTGGCCGGCATGGCCAAGGCGGTTGCGATCGCGGCGGCTGCGCTCTTCGTCATCGACGCAGTGCCGCTAAGCCACCGTGCGGTGCCACTGAGCACAATCCTGATCGCCGGCTTCATCGCCCTGGTCCTGATGGGCGCGGTCCGCTATGTCCGTCGCCTGGCCGTCGAACGGCGCAAGCGCCCCTCCCAGGAAGGAGCCCAGCGAATCGTCGTGTTCGGCGCGGGCGAAGGAGGCGTCCAGGTCATTTCGGCCATGCTTCGTGACCGCGACAGTCCCTACCTCCCGGTGGCGCTGCTCGATGATGACCCGCGTAAACGCAATCTTCGGATCATGGGCGTGCCGGTGGAGGGAACCCGAGCCCGGCTCGCTGATGTCGCCGCAGCCCACGAGGCCAACATGGTGCTCATCGCCATCCCGAGTGCCGACTCGACCCTCATCGGCTCACTAAGCAAGCTGGTCGCCGAAATCGGCCTTCACACCAAGGTTCTCCCCCCAATCTCGGAGCTATTCGGCGATGCGATAGGCGTCGGCGACATCCGCGATGTCACTCCCTCCGACCTGTTGGGTCGTCACGAGATAAAGACGGATCTGGACAGCATCGCCGGGTACCTCACCGGCAGGAAAGTCCTCGTAACGGGCGCCGGCGGCTCCATCGGCTCAGAACTGTGCCGCCAACTCCACCACTTCGCGCCAGCCGAGCTGATCATGGTCGACCGGGACGAGTCCGCCTTGCATGCCGTGCAGCTCTCCATCGAAGGGCGGGCGCTGCTCGATACACCCGACACTGTCCTGCTCTGTATTCGCGACCGTGGGGCGGTGCGCCGAGTCATGATGCAACACCGACCCGACGTGGTGTTTCACGCCGCCGCGCTCAAACACCTTCCGCTCCTCGAACAATATCCCGGCGAAGCCGTGCTCACCAACGTCCAAGGCACCCTCAGCGTCCTCGAGGCGGCTGAAGAAGCAGGCGTCAACCACTTCGTCAACATCTCGACTGACAAGGCGGCCGATCCGATCAGCGTGCTCGGCTACAGCAAGCGCCTCGGCGAGCGCCTGACGGCCTGGACCGCGCAGCGGGCCGACGGCGTGTACCTCAGCGTGCGGTTTGGCAACGTCCTCGGTAGCCGGGGGTCGGTCCTCACCTCCTTCCAGGCCCAAGTGGCCGCCGGTGGGCCCGTCACCGTCACCGACCGTGATGTGATCCGTTACTTCATGACCGTCGAGGAGGCCGTCGAGCTCGTGATTCAGGCCGGCGCCATCGGCCGCAACGGCGAGGCCCTGGTGTTTGACATGGGCAAGCCGGTGCGCATCGACGATGTCGCCCGCTTGCTGGCCGACCGCAGCGAACGGCCCATCGAGATCGTCTACACGGGCCTTCGCCCGGGGGAGAAGCTCAAGGAGGTGCTGCTCGGCGAAGGTGAGGCGGACGAGCGCCCCCTACACCCCCTGATCTCCCATGTACCTGTCCCTCCCCTCGATCCGGCCCTTCTGGCGTGGATCGACCCGGCGGCACCGAAGGCCGAAATCATCCAGAACCTGAGCCGCTTGGCGGAGGCCTCCCTTCAAATCTGAACCTGACTTGCCCGGATTCCCTCGGGTTAGGGGCCTGTCGGGTGTCGATACTCGGCGAGGAACGCGGTATCCGCTGAGGGCTCAAGTCTGGCTTCGAACTCGTTAAGAGCGGTCTGCATGTCCTTGATGATGAGCCGATGCTGCCGCTCAAGCGCATCGCTTAGCGCCGCGGCGAGAAGCTCGGGAAGAGTCTCGATGCGGTCTATGAGCCCGCTTACCGCCCCCTGGAGGCGGTCGTCGGCGCCTTGAGGCGCACTTGCGTTGGCCTGCTCGACCCTTCGACTGAGGACACTGATCGCAGCCAGCAACGGGTCGAGAAAGGAGTAATCGGTGTTGGCGAGGGGCACGCTCCCCGATGTCAGAGCCAATCGGCGGGGCTGGTCGTCCGCCCGCAAGCCGTTCGTCGCTGGTGCAGCAGAGCCGTTGCCGTTGCCGTTCGAAGACCCCGCAACCTTGCCGGGCTCAACCGACCTACTCCGCAGTGTCACACGCTGAGGACCTCGTGACCACACCGCGCTACATCCAGGGAACCTCCCGGCGCAGACAGCCTGGCAGACCGGGCAGAAGCACGAATCGTGCCCGGCGACCATCGCCTCGTCGCAGTCGTGCTGGATTGAAGGGCCGAACTCCGTACACAATCCCACGCAATGACATCGTATCTGACAGTCGCGCTCAACCGGATGGCACGGCGTATTTGGGCGCCTGGTGCTCGTATGCCCGTGCCAAGGCGTGCGGGTCGGCTGAGATCCCTTTCGACCACCGTGTCGACAACCAGCCAGGGTCCAACGACAGTGAGAGGGCCGTCGTCACGAGCGGCCCGTGGCAAACCCGAGACAATCCTCCGATTTGCCTGGCGTCAGACTCTATCCATCAGTAGGCGGGTGCCTGACTATCAGGTGCCGCAAGCCCAGCTCAATCGCGCCAAGGGCGACGACGCCGCAACGCAGATAACCGCTGCTCGTACTCCGATCTCGGTCCTTGAGCGGCGCTCTGGCCGCGGCAAGGTTCGTTTGCTGAACTTCGACCGCACCAAAACGCCTCTCACCAAGGCGCCGGTTCGAAATGCCTGGCCTCAACTCCGCTCGATGCCGCAGTCAGAACTGACTGCGGACGACGCTGAAGGTAGATTCTCCGGTGTCGGAATTCGACGGCGCCTTTTCTCCAACTGCATTGGCGCGCGGGCCCTCATCGATCTAAGGTAAGGTATAAGGTTAGCTACTCGATTACGCGAGGGGAGATCGAAGTGCTAACGCTTCGACACAGGATGGCGGCCCTCATTGGGGCTGCGGTGGTCGTCAGCACCGTCTTCTTCGCCGGGGGCTCCGCTCTGGCGCAGGTCTCCTACCCGCCGGGGACCTCGGTCCCAGGGTGCACTGTGGCCAACGTCGACGCGGGCACGGTTGCTGTCGGTCAGACGGTCACCTTCACCCTCTGTGGCAATTTTGCCCCCGGGGCCTCTGTCACGATTACGGTCAACGGGACCACCGTTTTCGCCAAGGCATCCACCAATGGTGCCGTTGTGGTCGTCGTCACGGTGGTCTCTCAGACGCTCCTTCATGTCGACGACCCCACGAATGCCCCGGCCGTCTGTGGTGAAAACAAGGTGATTGCCACTGGCCCCAACGTGGACGGAGGCACCAGTTCGCCGACTGGGACCTTCGACCTCCTGTGCACCTCGGCCCCCGAGCGTGAGGGCGGAGGTTTGGCTTTCACCGGTAGCAACATCACGCTAGGCCTGCTCGTGGCGTTGGGCTTGATCGCCCTCGGTACGGTCCTGGTGGTCTTGCAGCGTCGGCGGCACCAGACCAGCTAAGGGCAACTCAACTCTCTGATAGCAACGCCCCGCTGGGAGTCGAGATGGAACTTGTCGGACAGCTCGGCCTGCCACTGCTGGGCCAGATGCGGCGGACACAGAACTGCGAGGCGGGACACGTCGCCCTGTTCGAGTAGTTCTTTGGCGATCAGGCCGGCTTCGATCGTTTTTCCGATCCCGACGTCGTCGGCAATCAGCAGCCGGACCGGGTCGAGTTTGAGGGCCATGAGGATCCTCCAGGCAGGGACCGCCGCCCCCCTCCCGGCGCACCCGGTCCGACGGCTCCTCCCCGGCGTCGAACGCCTTCGCGCCATCGGTCACCGTATTGCGCGACATGCCCGCCACCACCGTCACGCCGCCCGGCCCAACAACCGTGCCATCCCCGGCCGGGAACCGACGCTGCTTCTCGTCGAGATGACCGAACATAAACCCGAAAAACCCCACCAGGTTTTCCGGGTCAATCTCCACAACGCAAACTTTACCCCGGCGCCCCACCTCAGACGCGCGGACAGTCATCTCGCCTAACGCTTCGGTGCCATGAGGCGGAGAGCATCGGCCACGCTGGTCGACGGCTCCACCCAGCAAAGCTCGATTTCCCCAGGGAAAATACGCCCCTCGTCATGAAAGGGGCTCGATTCCCGACGGATCTTCAGGCACGGTCATCCGTGCTCGTGGCAGGGGCGTTGGTTCGGTGGCCGTCGGCGCCGGGCTCGCCCATCGGCGTCGTGATCGAGGTTGATGGGCCACGCCTCAAGGTCCGCTTCGACGGTGACGAGGGATCAAAGAAACTTCAACGCCCACGCCGGGGCAGTGGAAAGGGCCCTGCTGGCGGTGATGGTTCGGCGAGCGAGCAACGGGGCGATCGGACTGGTGCATGCGCCGACCACAGCCATGCCGCCGCGCTGGCAGGTCATCCTTGACGGCAAGTTGATGACAGTTGCCGAGGCGGACCTTCGACCTCACGTCCTCGATGACCCGCATAGCCGCCTCATCGAGGGGCGCCTCGGATCGGCCCGCCAGTTGGCGTTGGCGATCACCGCGCGGCGATACGAGCTTGAACAGTTGACAAACTTCTGGGTCAAAGGCACCGTCGAAGAGCGAGTCCTCGATGTCCTCGAACGGCGCATCAACATCTTCGAGGAGACAATCGGCGGCCTCGATCCATCCTCGGCGACGCCGAGCGCGACCTCACCAAGATCCTCCAACTCGGCGGCGAGGAACGCGAGCGTGCGCTGCAACGCTTCGAGGAGCAGATCGAAAAGTAGATCACCGTGGCCCGCGCGGCCGATGAAAAGCTTCGCGACTTCATCATGAGACCAAGAGCTACTCCAAGGAGTTCGCGTTCGCGCTCGCCGGCCAGGCCTCGCCGATCAGCCCGGCCGACCAGGAGCTGTTCGTCAGCCGTGTGCTCGCCGACGTCAATACCTACTTGAGCCGCTAAGTCGACGGGACCTCGACATCACGTTCCACGAACCGTCACCGGGCTGGCGACGAGCCGCGCCATTCCTTATTGACGGCCCCGGTAGGTGGCCCGGCCGCCCACGGCGTCCTTGTTGAGGCGCTTCGAGAGATGCAGACCCTCGAGTACGAATTCGGCGGCCGAGGCCACCGCGGCCGGCGTCTCGCTTTCGGCCAGCGCCATCACGGGTCGCCGCAGCGCCGGCATGCGGCTCAGGACCTCCACGTAGGTGGGCGATGTCACGTCGTCGCCGGTATGGATGACCGTCCCCTCGTCGAAGGCGGCCACGACGTCGCGGAACTGGTCCATGGGGCAGCGGGCCTTGAACACCGACAGCGTTGCCTGCTTGATGAGCCGTTCGACGACCAGTCCGTCGCGACCCTCCTCGACCGACTCGATCTCGACCTTGCCGGCCGTCGACGCGGCCAAGGCCTCGAGATCGCTGACGCGGGGGACCACATCCTTCTCACCGAGGCGCAGCGCCCTCCGGGCGGCATTGGCCGTGAGCGTCTCGTAGTTGGCGATGCTGAGCCGTACCGACACCCCGGAGCGCTGGTTGATGTTGCCACTCTGGCGGGCCAGGTGAGAGATGGTGCCGATGATCTCGGTCATGAACGCCGGAACCTGGACCCGCAGGCCCAGGGCGTCGAACGGTCGCGCCTCCTGCTCGATGACCGCCAGTTCGGTGGCCACGTCGAGGGGGTAGTGGGTCCGGATCTGGGCGCCGAAGCGGTCCTTGAGCGGGGTGATGATGCGGCCCCGGTTGGTGTAGTCCTCGGGGTTGGCAGAGGCGACGAGCATGACGTCGAGGGGAAGGCGGATCTTGTAACCCCGGATCTGGACGTCGCGCTCCTCGAGCACGTTGAGCAGGCCCACCTGGATGCGTTCCGCCAGGTCAGGCAGCTCGTTGATGGCGAAGATCCCCCGATTGGTCCGCGGCACCAGGCCGTAGTGGAGGGTGAGCTCGTCAGAGAGGTAGCGGCCCTCGGCGACCTTGATGGGGTCGACCTCGCCGATGAGGTCGGCGATGGAGGTGTCCGGCGTGGCCAGCTTCTCGCCGAAACGGGTGTCGCGGTGGACCCAGGTGACCGGGGTGGCGTCGCCCAGTTGGGCCACCAGGTCGCGGGCGGGACGGGAGACCGGCTGGTAGGGGTCGTCGAGGATCTCGGAGCCGGCGACGATGGGGAGCCACTCGTCGAGCAGCGAGGTGAGGGCCCGGATGATCCGGGTCTTGGCCTGGCCCCGCTCGCCCAGGAAAATGATGTCGTGGCCCGCCAGCAGGGCGTTTTCCAGCTGGGGCAGCACCGTGTCCTGGTAGCCCACCACACCGGCCACGATGGGCTCGCCGAGGGCGATGCGGGCGGCGGCGTTGCGGCGCACTTCTTCCTTGACCGGGATCGATTGCCAGCCTGACTCCCGGAGATCGCCGAGGCTGGCGGGGAGGGGAGTGCAGGAGGCGACGGACATGGCGCCCACGCTACCGGCACCGTCGATCCGGGCGGCTGCGGTGATAAACCCGCGGGGCAGGACTTACCGAATACTGTTGGCCCCGGCGCGGATTTTGGGGGGAAGGGCATGACCACGGATTGCGATCAGGCGCTGGCGGCCTCCTCAGGCGATGCCGGGGCCTACTCGAGCCTGTACCGCCGCCACATCGACAGCGCCTGGCGCCTGGCCCAGGTCACCGCGGCCTCGGCCGACGCCGCCGCCCGGGCGACGACCAACGCCTTCGTGGCCACGCTGCGTCGGGCGGGACGCGGCCCCGAGGAGGTGGCGGAGCTGTTCCGGCTCCACCTGCTGGCCGCGGTGTACCGGGAGGCGAAGTCGGGATCCGACCGCTCCTCGGCGGCAGTGACGGCGGCTCCCGATGCGCCAGTGGTGGCGGCCTTCACCGGCCTGCCGTCGCGCTGGCGGGCCGCGGTGTGGCTGCAGGAGGTCGAAGGACTGGCGGCGACCGAGGCGGGGCCGATCCTCGGGGTTTCCAGCGCCGCTGCCCTGCAGTTGAAGAAGCGGGGCCTGGCGGGCCTCGAGCACCGGCTGGAACAGGCGGCCGCCGGGGGTCACCTCCCGCCCGATCCGGCGGCGGCCCTGGCGGCGGCAGTTTCTCCCGTGCCCAGCGGGATCGCGACGAAAACAGAATCCCGATGGCGGAAAGCGGTGGCCCAGGACCGCCGGCAGAGCGCTGCGGGCCGCGGCTGGCTGGCCGAGCGGGCCCCGCGGCCGCTGGCGGTCTCGGTGGCCGGCTTGTGCGCCCTCGGCCTGGTCGGCTTGGCGGTGGTGGGAGGCAGCGGAACCATACATACCCTGCCGGTGGCGGCGCCCGCCCCTCGGCCACCGGCGTCGGGCCCCCCGGCGGCCCCAGCCGCCTCTGGGCCCGGCCTCGGCCTCGGCCTGGGTTCGGGACTCGGCAACGGCGCCCCCGCCAGCGGCACCGGCGCTACGACCGGCGGCGCCAGCCCGAGCGGCGTCGCCACAAACCAGGGACCGCAGCTCATCGCCTCGCCGTCACCTTCGTCGGCGTCGGGAGCGGCGACGACCACCGCGCCGGTGGTGATCGTCCGGGTCCCGCCCGTGCCCGTTACCCTGAGGCCCGTCACGGAACCCTCGACCACCCGTCCGCCGGTAACGGCACCAGCGGTGACCCTGGCGCCGGTGGCCGCGGCCAAGCCGGTCGTGCAGGTGACGCTCAACGCGGGGCCGGTCGGGGTCAACCTCGGCGTGGGCGCCGGCGGCTGCACCGGCGTCCAGTTACTCACCTTGAAGGTCGGTTGCACTGGTGGTGCGCCCGGTCTCCATCTCGGGGGAGGCCTGGTCGGCGGCCACTAGGTCGCCCACCAGGGCGGCTCGGTAGCCTGCCGCCGTGGACCTGGGGGGCATGTGGCGGGCGGTTGCCGCGGACGACGACCTCCGCCGCCGCTTCTCCGTCGCCGAAATGGACGACGGCCACTGGGCCGAGGTCGCGGTGCCCCACCACTGGCGTTCCCACTGCGAGTTCGCAGCGAGCGACGGGCCGCTGCTGTACCGGCGGCGTTTTGCATCCCCCGCCGCCGACGGAGCGGAAACGGCATTGCGGACCTGGCTGCAATTCGACGGCCTTTTCTACCAGGGCGACGTGTGGTTGGACGGGTCCTACCTGGGAGACACCGAGGGCTACTTTTTCCCCCACGTTTTCGAAGTGACCGAAGCCATGGCGCAGCGATCCGAGCACGTCGTCGCCCTGGAGCTGACCTGCGACCGGCCCCGCGAAGAAGTGGCCCAGCGCCAGCTGACCGGGGCGTTCCAGCACGGCGACGAGATCGACGGCGATTGGAATCCCGGCGGCATCTGGCGGCCCGTCCGGCTGTTCGCCACCGGTCCCGTGCGCATCGCCAGGCTGCGGGTGCTGTGCCCCGAGGCCAACGCCCAGCGGGCCACGGTCGCCTTCGCAGCCACCCTGGATGCCCAGCGGGCCGCGCAGGCGACACTGACGACGGTGCTGCGCGGGCCTTCGGGCCCCGCGGTCGAACGAACGACCGAACATCCGCTGGCCGGGGGGCCCAACGACCTCCGCTGGCGGGTGGCGGTCGAGCATCCGGCGCTGTGGTGGCCCCACGCCCTGGGCGGCCAACCGCGCTACGAAGTCACCGTCACGGTGGCCGTCGACGGCGCCGACAGTGACCACCGGGCGCTGCGCACCGGGTTGCGCCAGGTGCGCATGCACGACTTCGTGGCCGCCGTCAACGGGGAGCGGCTGTTCTTGAAGGGCAGCGCCCAGGGGCCGGCCCGGCGGGAGCTGGGCCTGGCCTCGCCCGAGGAGGTGGCGCGCGACGTGGTGCTGGCCCGGGAAGGGGGGCTCGACCTGCTCCGGGTGCACGGCCATATCAGCCGTCCCGAACTGTACGACGCCGCCGACCGGCTCGGGATGCTGCTGTGGCAGGACCTGCCCTTGCAGGGGGTCTATGCCGGGGTGCGGCGGCAGGCAATCCGCCAGGCCGGCGAAGCGGTCGACCTGCTCGGGCACCACCCCTCGGTGGCGGTGTGGTGCGGCCACAACGAGCCGGCGGCGCTGCCGTACCCGGTGCGACGGGCACCTTTGCTGACCCGCCGCTCGCTGCCGTCGTGGAACCGGACCATCCTCGACCGCTCGATTCACCGGGAACTGGAGGCGGCCGACGGCACCCGGCCCGTCGTGGCCCACTCCGGGGTGTTGCCCCACCCGGCGTGGGGGACCGACAGCCACCTCTACTACGGGTGGTACGTGGGCGAGGAACGGGAGCTGCCGGTGGTGCTGGCCCGTTTTCCTGTCCTGGCCCGGTTCGTGGGCGGCTTCGGCGCCCAGGCGGTGCCCGACGAGGCGCCGTGGGGCCCCGACGGCGCCGGCGGGGCGGTCGGGGTGTGGCCGGACCTCGACTGGGACCACCTGGCCCGGGCCTATCGCCTCCAGAAAGGTCCCTTTGACCGGTACGTTGCCCCGGCCTCGTTCGACACCTTCGAGGCGTGGCGCGACGCCACCCAGGCCTATCAGGCACAGCTGATCCGCTTCCACGTGGAGACCTTGCGGCGGCTGAAGTACCGGCCGACCGGGGGTTTCTGCCAGTTCCTGCTGGGCGACAGCCAGCCCGCCGTCACCTTCTCGGTGCTGGACCACCAGCGCCGGCCCAAGGCCGGTTGGGCGGCGCTCGTCGCGGCCTGCGCTCCGGTGATCGTGGTCGCCGACCGGCCCGCCCAGAGCTACCGGCCCGGGGAGACCGTCGCGCTGGCGGTGCATGTGGTGAGCGACCTGAGGGTGGCCATCCAGGACGGCTCGTTGACAGCCACGGTGTCGTGGGCGGGGCCGGGCTCACCGCGCTCGTGGCGATTCGCGGGTGGGGTGGGCGCCGACGGCTGCGCCCGGGTCGGGGTGATCCGGCTGGTGGCGCCCCACGCGACAGGGCCGGTAAATATTGACCTGGACCTAACCTGGGCGGGTGGAGAGGCACACAACAAATACGTGACCCAGATCGCAGAGCCATGACCACGGCGGCACCCGCCAAGCCAGCCACCACCCCGGCCTTCTATCGCACCTTGATTGGCAAGAAGGTGCTGATGGCCGCCAGTGGGCTGTTCATCCTGCTGTGGCTGATCGGCCACATGCTGGGCAACCTCAAGGTGTGGCTGAATCAGAAGGAGTTCGACAGCTACGCCGAGTTCCTGCGCCGGCTGGGCGAGCCCATCTTCCCCCACACCGTGCTGCTGTCGATCATCCGGGTGCTGTTGACCGTCGCCTTCGTCGTCCACGTGTACCTGGCCATCGACCTGTCGGTGCGCAACCGCCGGGCCCGCCAGGTCCGCTACGCCCGCCCGGGCCGGGTGCAGGCCGGGCTCCCGGCGGTGACCATGCGGTGGGGTGGCCTGGCGCTGGGGTTGTTCGTCGTCTTCCACCTGGCCAACTTCACCTGGGGCACCATCCATCCTGGGTACCGCTTCGTGCGGGGGGCGGTGTACCACAACGTGGTCGGCAACTTCGACCAGTGGTGGCTGGTCGGGATCTACCTGGCCGCCATGATCGCCTTGGCGCTGCACCTGTACCACGGGACGTGGAGCATGTTCCAGACCTTCGGTGTCAACAGCCGACGCTGGGACCAGCTGATCCGGCGCAGCGCCGGTACCTTGGCCGTGATCATGTTCGTCGGGTTCATGTCGGTGCCGGTCGGGGTGCTGGTGGGAGCGATCCAGTGACGATCGCGCCAGCGCCACCGCCGGCGGCAGTGCCAGCGCCCCCGCCCGCTTTCGAGACCCCGGCGGCGGCGCCTGAGCGGTGGCGGGTCGACGGCTGCGCCCTCGACGGCCGGGTGCCCACGGGAGCCCCGATCGGCGAGTTGTGGGACCAGCACCGTTTCGAGATGAAACTGATCAACCCCGCCAACCGCCGCAAGTACCACGTGATCGTGGTCGGCTCGGGCCTGGCGGGCGCCGCCGCCGCCGCCAGCCTGGGCGAGCTCGGCTACCGCGTCAGCTGCTTGTGCTACCAGGACTCGCCCCGGCGGGCCCATTCCATCGCCGCCCAGGGCGGGATCAACGCGGCCAAGAACTATCGCAACGACGGCGACAGCATCTACCGGCTCTTCTACGACACCGTCAAGGGCGGCGACTACCGCTCCCGCGAGGGCAACGTCTACCGGCTGGCCCAGCTCAGCGTCAACATCATCGACCAGTGCGTCGCCCAGGGCGTCCCCTTCGCCCGGGAGTACGGCGGCCTCCTCGACAACCGGTCATTCGGCGGCGCCCAGGTGTCGCGGACCTTCTACGCCCGGGGGCAAACGGGCCAGCAACTCCTCCTCGGCGCCTACCAGGCGCTGGCCCGTCAGATCCACCTGGGCAACGTCGCCATGTACAACCGCCACGAGATGCTGGACCTGGTGGTGGCCGACGGCGCCGCCCGGGGCGTCGTGGCCCGGGACCTGGTGACCGGTGCCATCTCGTCGCACACCGGCGACGCGGTGATCCTGGCCACCGGCGGCTACGGCAACGTCTTCTATCTCTCGACCAACGCCAAAGGCTGCAACGCGACCGCCATCTGGCGGGCCCATCGCCGGGGCGCCCTGCTGGCCAACCCGTGCTTCACCCAGATCCACCCGACCTGCATCCCCGTGAGCGGCGACTACCAGTCCAAGCTCACCTTGATGTCGGAATCGCTGCGCAACGACGGTCGTATCTGGGTGCCGAAGGAGCCCCGCGACACCCGCTCGCCGCAACAGATACCGGAGGCGGAGCGGGACTATTACCTGGAGCGCAAATATCCCAGCTTCGGCAATCTGGTGCCCCGCGACATCGCCTCCCGCAACGCCAAGGAGGTCTGCGACGAAGGCCGGGGCGTGGGCCCAGGCGGCCGGGGCGTGTACCTGGACTTCTCCGACGCCATCGCCCGCCTCGGCGCCGACGTCATCAAGGAGCGCTACGGGAACCTGTTCGACATGTACGAGCGGATCACCGCCGAGGACCCCTACCAGGTCCCGATGCGGATCTATCCCGCCATCCACTACACGATGGGCGGGTTGTGGGTGGACTACAACCTGATGAGCAACCTGCCGGGGCTGTTCGTGCTCGGTGAGGCCAACTTCTCCGACCATGGCGCCAACCGGCTGGGAGCCTCGGCCCTCATGCAGGGCCTGGCCGACGGCTATTTCGTGATCCCGTACACGCTGGCCGATTACCTGGCGTCCGCGAAGCCGGGGCCGGTAGGCGTGGATCACCCGGCCTTCGTGGCGTCGCAGGGCGATGTGGCGGCCCGGACCGGGCGGCTGCTGGCGGTGGGCGGCAAGCGCACCGTGGACGAATTCCACCGCGAGCTCGGCACCATGATGTGGGAGCTGTGCGGCATGTCCCGTTCCGCAACCGGTCTCACCAAGTTGATCGAGCAGCTGCCGTCGCTGCGGGAGGAGTTCTGGCGCGACGTGACCGTTCCCGGCACCGGCGCCTCGCTGAACCAGTCGCTGGAGAAGGCGGGCCGGGTGGGCGATTTCCTGGAGCTGGCGGAACTGCTGGCCATTGATGCCCTCCACCGGGAGGAGTCCTGCGGCGGCCATTTCCGGGAGGAATACCAAACCCCAGAAGGCGAAGCGCAGCGTGACGACGACCATTTCTCCTATGTCGCCGGCTGGGAATGGGCGGGGGATAAAGGGAGCCTGGAACCGGTCACGTCGGGTGCCATACCCACGCCGGTGCTGCATAAGGAAGCCCTGAGCTTCGAGCACGTTCATTTCAGTCAACGGTCGTACAAATGAGCACGGCGGTCGAAACCGAGACGATCAACCTGACGCTGCAGGTGTGGCGCCAGGCCGGGCCTGCCGCGGCCGGCCAGATGATGAAGTACGACGCTCCCGGCATCAGCACCGACATGTCGTTCCTGGAAATGCTCGACGTCGTCAACGAGGGGCTGATCAAGAAGGGCGAGGACCCGATCGCCTTCGACCACGACTGCCGCGAGGGGATTTGCGGCATGTGCGGGTTGGTCATCAATGGGATCGCCCATGGTCCCCAGGCCGCCACTACGACCTGCCAGCTGCACATGCGCCATTTCCGCGACGGCGACACGTTGTACGTGGAGCCCTGGCGCGCCGGTCCCTTCCCCGTCATCAAGGACCTCGTGGTCGACCGGGGCGCCCTGGACCGCATCATCGAGGCGGGGGGCTACATCACCGCCCCGACCGGCAGCGCGGCCGAGGCCAACGCCACCCTGGTGTCCAAGGACGACGCCGACGTGGCCTTCGACAACGCGGCGTGCATCGGGTGCGGGGCCTGCGTGGCCGCGTGCCCCAACGCCTCGGCCATGCTGTTCACCTCCGCCAAGCTTTCCCATTTGGCCGTCCTGCCCCAGGGCCAGCCGGAGCGGGAACGCCGCACCCTGGCCATGATCGCGGCGCAGGATTCACTGGGATTCGGGGGGTGCACCAATATCGGCGAGTGCGCCGCCGTGTGCCCGGTGGAAATCCCCATGGAGTCGATCGCCCGCATGAACCGCGAACTGCTCCGGGCCTCCATGAAACGGGGCCGCAACAAGGGCCGCCCGTAGATCGGTTCCGTCTCCGTCGGGATCAGCGCTCAGGTGGGGCCGCGGCGTGCCCGTCGCTGGAAGGTCGCTGGTGGGGGCGGCGGCACCGGGGCGGTCGAGCCCTGGCCCTTGGCCTGGCGTCGGCGCCGCAACTCAAGTCGCAGGCTTTCCTCGCCTGTTTTCATGGCCCAGCGGTGATTGGCGGCGAAGGCGGGCTTGAGGAGCCAACCGAGCCGGCGGAGGAGGGGCTTGGTGGCATGGATCCGCCAGTCGTACAGGATCTGGACCTCGGGTCCGTCCTGGCGGAACGTCCAGCGGCCCGTCCCTTCCAGGTCTCCGGTCGCCTTGAGGGCATAACCGGTGTCGCTGAGGGGCTCGGTGACGGTGAGGGTCCAGCGGAGGGTGTAAGGGAGCCAGCCTTTGGTGTGCAGCTCGAGCACCCGGCCCAGACCACCCTCGCCCCCTTGGTCGACAATGTCGATGGTGAGATAGACCGAGGGCCACCAGCGGGTCACCGCCAGCGCGTCGTCGTCGCCCAGGACGTCCTTGACCTCGTCGACGGTACCTGCCACCCGCCACTCGGTGAGGAACTGGTAGCCGTCCGACATCGACCCTCGACGGTACCAGGACCGTTGCCGCCCGACCCGGGAACCCACGGCAAACGCCCGGCGTTTGCTTCGGAGCCGACTGGGTTATCTCTATTCCGAACCGATTGGGGGGGAAACCCATGAGCAGCGTTCCACCGTACGACCGGCCCAGCGAGACGGGCTGGCGCGATCCGGCTCCCGCGTCGCCGGCCCCGGGGGGCTGGGCCCAACCGCCCGCCGCGGAAGGGACCTATCCGGATCCGACCTATGCCGCGCCCAGCCCCGGTCATGCGGGCCCCGGTGCCGCGGGCGCCGGCTATGCCCCGCCGGGCTACGGCGACCCGGCCTACCAGCCCACCACGGCCTGGGATCCTGAAGGGCGGGGAGCTCCCCCGGCCCGGGACTACCGCCCGCCGAGGGCGCGGCGCAGTGGACCCAGCTTCGCCGCCATCGCCCCGGCCCTGTTCGCCTCGGCGCTCATCAGTATCGGCGTGCTGGTCCTGTTCCTCGGGAACCTGTTCATCGCCCTGGGTGCCCCCCGGGGCACCTCGGGCCGGGATCGGCTGCTGCAATTCCTGTTGCCGACCGACCTCGCTACCGCGGCCGCCTTGGTGCTGGCGGTGGCGCTGGTGGTCCTGCAGCGTCAGATGCCGGTGGGGGCGCCCGTTGTCGGCTCCCGCGGTGGCCGGGTCCGGTCGATCGCCCTGCTGGCCGGAGGCGTGGCCATCTTCTTGGCCGCCGCGGCGCTGGTACGGGGGATCGTGTTCCTGACCGTGCCCCACACCCCGGGGGCGGTCAAGCTGGGCGACTTCATCGGCGAGCTGGCGGCGGTGATCGTGGCCGGGGCGGCCGCCTGGTGGGCCCTGCGCCAGCGCTGGTAGCAAACTTCGCTGGTCACCGGCGCTGATGCTGGCGCCCCGAGCCGATATCGGTGGCGCCCCCGGCGCCGGCGTTGGTGAGCCACTCGGCCCAGCCGCCACCGGCCCGGCCGTCACGGGAGCGGTAGAGGCACAGGGCCCGGGCCAGGTGGGCCGGGGCCGGGTGCCCGTCGGGTGTCTCCAGGAGGATCGGCGCCTGGGCGACCACCCCCAGGGCCAAGGCGAGTTCCTCGCCGACCTCGACCGACGCTGCGATCGGCCACCCGGCGGGATCGAAGGTCGCCGCCACGCCCACCCGGTCCCGGCGGGCCGCGTCGGGTGCCTGGCCCGCCCCTGCCGCCAGATAGCCGGCGGCCGGTTCACCTCCGCCGGTCCGCACCCAGAAGCTGGCACCATCGGTCAGGTTCCCGGCGACCAGGCACCGTGGGGCACCCCACCAGTCCTGCCCGCCCCAGGCATGGCCCCGGTGACCGGCGCCGTCGAAGACCAACTGCTCGTCCCCGACCAGGATCTCGCCGCTGACCTGGCACGCCTGCCCGTAGCCGCCCGAGTTGCCGCCGTCGGCGGGGCGGGAGGTGACGAACGCCGGGGCGGTGGCCTCCCACTCGAGGTCGAAGCCCAGCCCCACCAGGTCGCCCCGCTCCCCCCGATAGGCCTCGGCCGGGTCATCCAGGGCGACCGCGAACGCCTCCAAACCGATCGACCAGTGATCGAGCGGTGTCTCGCAGTTCACCGCCGACCAGATTCCCTGGCCCCGCACCTCGAGATCCCGGCCTCCTGGCAGCTCCAGGTCGTGGTCCCGGACCAGCACCAGGCGCCGGCCCTGACCGACCAGGGCGGCCCAGTACCAGAGGACTCCCAGGTTGGGGTAGAGGCCCAACCGGACGAACCCCCCCAGGGACGCATCGGCGGTCGAGAAATCGAAATACCAGGACTCCCCCCACAGCCGCGCTCGTCCCGGGCGATGCCGGCGCTCGTCCTCGGGCTTCACCGTCAGGATTCCACCCCCGCCACAACCGGCCACGGTAGCCACAAGCAGCCCGGCACTGGTAAACCTAGAGGGGTGGCCGGCTACCTGAGTGACGAGTGGTTTGCACAACTCGGTGCCCGCGAGGGACCCGCGGGCGGCGCGCCCACCGGCAAGGTTCTCGTCATCCAACATGTCGTCACCGACAGCCCGCTCGGGGACATCGCCTACTACGTCGGGGTGGCCAACCACGCGGTGGCCATCGTCCGGGGCCGGGCCGAACACGCCGATGTCACCTTCTCCGAGGATTACGCCACCGCGGCGGCCATTGCCGGCGGCGGGCTGAGCGCACCGGCCGCCTTGCTGGCCGGGCGCATCCGGGTGGCCGGCGATATGGCGGCCCTGATCGCCCATCAGCACCTCCTGGCCGTCAACGACCCGGTGCCCGCCTCGGTGCGGGCCGCCACGACCTACTGATGACCCCCGCCCGCCCCAAGGCCCCGGCGTGGTACCCGGACCCCGACATCCACCCGGGGTCGAAGAGCGTGCTGCGCTACTGGAACGGGCGACACTGGACCGACCGGCGGCGGCCGGCCCCCATCCTGACCACCCTCGACCTGCAAGGCCCCTTCGGAGTGCCGCTGCCGGCCGCCCTCGAAGGTCCGGTGCGCACAGCCGATCTCCGGGCGCCGGCAGCCGAGGTGTCAGCCACCCGCGATGCCCCGACCGGCCTGGTCGAGCCGATCGACCGGCCCACGACCGCCGAGGGGCGAAGGGTCGAACTGCCGACCTCGAGCGGCGGTGGACGGGGCACCCCGCCCCGGCCGCCCGAGTTGGGCGGCGGAGGAGGAGGCGGCGGTGAGGGTGGCGACGGCGGCGCCGATCGGGAAACGGGTATTCGCCGCCGCCGCAAGTGGTGGTTCTTCGCCGCCGCGGCGGTGGTGGCCGCCCTGGCCATGATCCTGGTGGGCCAGGCCCTGCGCCCGGCGTCGCCGGGCCCTCGCGTCCTCACCGACAACCATTTCATTCAGCTCGCCAACAATGAGTGCGCCCGGTCCCTGCCCGACCTGAGGCCCCCCGACGGGGGGCCGTTCGGCAGCGCCGTCGGCCCCACCCAGGTGGCTGATCAGATCGACAAGGCGGCGGCCGGCCTCGATGCCTTGGCCGACCGACTGGCCGCGCTACCGGCGGCCGAGGTCGACCGGCCTCACATCGCCGCCTGGCTGGACGGCTGGCACCAGTACGACGACATCGGGCGCCAGTACGCCGCCCACCTGCGCCTGCACGGGGCGACAGGGAAGGCGCCGGCGATGCTCAAGACCGGCACCTACCTGGCCAGGACGGTCGACAACTTCACCCGGGCCAACGGCCTCGGCGGCTGCGAGTTCTCGTTCAACTACAACCCAGATCCGAGTCAGTTCTGAGGCACATAACGTGAAGCGGCGCCCCCGTCCGGTGAACACCTGAGGTACAGTCCAACCATCGTCCGCTACCGCTCGGAGGTAATCGCGTGACCCTTGCCGAGGTGATCGACGACCATTTCCTCATCCGCTATCGAGCTTTGCTCGACGCCGAAGACAAGGCGTTCGATGAGCTCGAACATGCGTATGAAGAGGGGAACCGAAAGCACTTCGAGCAAGACCTCCATGAGTGGCGGGCCGCCATCCAGCGCAAGCTCGACTACCTGCACCGCCTCGGCGTGGTCCTGCCGCCCGCCGTCGCCATCTGACCGACACCGCCTCAGCTGATCAGGCCGAGGGCGCGCACCGCGTCGCGCTCGGTGGCCAGTTCCGCCACCGAGGCGTCGATTCGCGACCGCGAAAACTCGTCAATGTCCAAATCCCGAACCACCTGGTAGTCGCCGCCCGATGCCGTGGCCGGGAACGACGACACCAGACCGTCGGGCACGCCGTAGCACCCGTCGGAGGCGACGGCCATCGAGACCCAATCCCCCTCGGGGGTGCCCAATGCCCAGTCCCGCATGTGCTCCAACGCCGCGTTGGCCGCCGAGGCGGCGCTGGAGGCGCCTCGGGCCTCGATGACCGCCGCCCCCCGCTTTTGCACCGTGGGGATGAACTCGTCGGTCAGCCACGACCGCTCCCCGATCCAGTCCAGGGCCGGTTCATCGCCCACCAGAGCATGGAAGACGTCGGGGTACTGGGTCGTCGAGTGATTGCCCCAGATGGTCATCCGGCGCACTACCGACACGGGCCGCCCGACCCGGGCCGCCAGCTGGGCCTTGGCCCGATTGTGATCCAGGCGGGTCATGGCAGTAAAGCGTTGCGGCGGTATCCCGCTCGCATTGTTCAGGGCAATCAGGCAATTGGTATTGGCGGGGTTACCCACGACCAGCACTTTCACCTCGGGCGAGGCGTTTTTCGCCAGTGCTTTACCTTGGACGGTGAATATGGCACCGTTGGCGGCCAGCAGGTCGGCCCGTTCCATACCCTTGGTGCGGGGGCGGGAGCCGACCAAAAAAGCCAGGTCGGCGTCGCCGAATGCCTGGTTGGCGTCGTCGGTGACCACCACACCGGCCAGCAGCGGGAAGGCGCAGTCCTCGAGTTCCATCTGCACCCCCTTCAGGGCGCCGAGCGCCGGAGGGATCTCGAGCAGCTGCACGATGACCGGCTGATCAGGTCCCAGCAGATCGCCCGCCGCCACGCGGAACAGCAGGCTGTAGCCGATCTGGCCGGCCGCCCCGGTGATGGCGATGCGGACCGGCGCCACTGCGACCATCTAGAGGCGGTCGATGATGGCCGAGGCGAACTCCGAGGTCTTCACCTGGGTCGCCCCATCCATCTGACGGGCGAAATCGTAGGTCACGATCTTCTCGGCGATGGTCGCCTCCAAGGCCCGGACGATATCGTCGGCGGCCGGCTGCCAGCCGAGGTGCTCGAACATCAACACGCCGGAGAGGAGGAGCGAGCCGGGGTTGACCTTGTCCTGGCCGGCATACTTGGGCGCCGTGCCGTGGGTCGCCTCGAACACGCCGTGTCCCGTGACGTAGTTGATATTGGCGCCCGGTGCGATGCCGATGCCCCCGACCTGGGCGGCCAGGGCGTCGGAGAGGTAATCACCGTTCAGGTTGGTAGTGGCGATCACGTCGAAATCCTCGGGCCGGGTCAGGACCTGTTGCAACGTGATGTCGGCGATGGTGTCCTTGACCAGGATCTTGTCGCCGGGGTCGCCGCCGCAGTCATCCCAGCCCACCGCGACATCGCAGAACTCGGCGCGGGTCAACTCGTAGCCCCAGTTGCGGAAGGCGCCCTCGGTGAACTTCTGGATGTTGCCCTTGTGGACGAGAGTGATGGAACGGCGCTTGTGGGCGACCGCGTAGACCAGGGCGGCCCGGATAAGGCGCTTGCTGCCCGTTTCCGAGATCGGCTTGATGCCGATGCCGGAATCGGGGCGGATGACCCAGCCAAACTCGTCGTGCAGGAGCTCGATGAGGCGCTGGGCCTGGGGCGTACCCTCCTCGACTTCGAGGCCCGCATAGACGTCCTCGGTGTTCTCCCGGAAGATGACCATGTCGACCCGTTCGGGATGCTTGACCGGGCTCGGCACGCCCTGGAACCACCGCACCGGGCGCAGGCAGACGTAGAGGTCGAGCAGTTTGCGCAACGCCACGTTGAGGGAGCGGATGCCGCCGCCGACCGGCGTCGTCAGGGGGCCCTTGATGCCGATCAGGTAGTGGCGGAAGGTATCGACGGTCTCGTCAGGCAGCCAGTTCCCCGTGTTGTCAAAGGCCTTCTGCCCCGCCAGGACCTCTTTCCAGGCGATGGTGTTGCCGTATTTGGCGGCCGCCGCGTCAAGCACGGCCTGGGCGGCGGGCCAGATGTCGACGCCGGTGCCGTCGCCCTCGATATAGGGGATGATCGGCTCGTCGGGGACGGTGAGGACGCCGTCTTCGGTGACCGTGATGCGCTCGGCTGCCATAGGAATCGAGACTACAGCCGGTGGGTACCGATCCTCAGGGGTGGCGCCGGGGCCGCCTTACCCACTGAGTATCAGGTCGGGTAGGCCGGGTATCAAGGACTTCTCGCCAGTTCCTTTGCGAGCCTTTCCTACGGGTGGGGCAGGCCGAGGCTGGCGTAGATCTGGCGGGTCGCCAGGGACCGGTTGAGGGTGTAGAAGTGCAGCCCCGGGGCCCCTTCGGCCAGCAACTTCTCGCACAATTCGGTGGCCGCCTCGATCCCGGCCTGGCGAACCGCCTCGTCCCGGGCGCCCTCGGGGGCTCGATGGGCGGCGCCCTCGAGGCGGTCGACAAGCTCCGGTGGCACCGCGGCACCCATCTGCGCCATACGAGGAATCGACGCCAGCGTGGTCACCGGCATGATGCCGGGGACGATGGGTTTGTCGAGACCGCGCGAGGAGACCTGTTCGACCAAGGCCAGGTAGTGCCCGATCTCGAAGAAGAACTGCGTCACCGCGAAGTCCGCCAGCGTCAGCTTGGCGCACAGGCGATCACGGTCGAAGTCGAGGTCGGGGGAGCGGGGATGGCCGGTGGGATGGGCGGCCACCCCGATCGAGAACCCGCCGACAGCCTGGGCCAGTTCGACCAGTTCGAGGGCATAGCGCAACTCGCCTTCGATGGCGTCGGCGTCGGTCGGGGGATCGCCACCCAGCGCCATGAGGTTCTCCACCCCCGCCTTGCGGAAGTTCACCATGATCTCGGCGAGCTCGAGGCGGGTATGGGCCACACAGATGAGGTGGGCCATGGGCGTGAGGGAGGTGGTCTTGAGCATCCCCGCCACCAGGTCGTGGGTGCGCTCTCGGGAGGAGCGGCCCCCCCGGTAGGTGACAGAGACGAACGACGGCTCCAGCGCCTGCAGTTCGTAGAGGGCTTTGACCAGCGCCGCCTGCTCGGCGTCGGTCTTGGGGGGGAAGAACTCGAAGGAGAAAGTCCGGCCTCGGGCCAGCAAATCCGCGATCTTGGCCATCGGCGAAGGGTACCGCCTCTGCCGGACGGCTGACGGCTGGACGGCGGCCGGCTGACGGCTGCGAGTGGCGCCTGTCGATGTGACCGGCGCAGACCCCCTCAGCGAGCGGTGCCGGAGGAGGAGGCAGACGAGGCGTGGCGTTCTGCGCAGGCCACCGTGTTGCGCAGCAGCATGGCGACAGTGGTCACCCCGACGCCGCCCAGGCGCGGCGTGATCCAGCCGGCCACCTCGGCACACGACTCGTCCACGTCCGACAGGAGCCGCCGGCCCTCCCAGGTGATGCCGCCGCCGACGACCGCGGCACCGGGACAGATCACGTCCGGCGTGATCATGCCGGGAACACCGGCCGCCCCCACCACGACATCGGCGCGCCGGGTGTAGTCCCGCCACCCGGCCACTCCCGTGTGCACCACGGTGACGGCGGCGTTGGCCCCCGGCTCCTTCAGCGCCAGCAGCAGCGAAAGGGGCCGGCCGAGCGTGGGGCCTCGGCCCACGATGACCACGTTGCGGCCCGCCACCGGGACCCCATAGTGCGCCAGCAGCGCCTTGATCCCCTCAGGGGTGGCGGGGCGGGGCCCCTGGGCGCCCAGGGCCAACAACCCCAGGTTGGCCGGGTGCAGGCCGTCGGCGTCCTTCGTCGGGTCCACCGCCATCATGGCGGCGTTGAAATCGAATCCCGGCGGCACCGGGTTTTGGATCAGGAAGGCGTCGACGGCGGCGTCGCCGTTGAAACGGGCGACGGCGGCCAACAGGTCGGCCTGGGTGGCGCCGCCGGGGATCTGGGCGTGCAGGGAGGTGATCCCGTACCGCTGGCACATCTCGTGCTTCTTGGCGATGTACCCCGCCGACGCCGGGTCGTCGCCGACCAGGATGGTGCCCAGGCCGACCGTCGTCCCCGCCGCCGCCAGGGCGGTGACCCGCTCCCCCACCTCGGCGTAGACGGCATCGGCCACCGGGGCGCCCGGCATCAGAACCGCCGGCATCAGTGCTGAAACTGACGCTCGCCGGTGAGAACCATGGCGATGCCGTGTTCGTCGGCCGCCGCGATCAGCTCGGAATCGCGTATCGACCCGCCCGGCTGAATCACCGCCGCCACCCCGGCCGCCGCCACGGTGTCCAGGCCGTCGCGGAAGGGGAAGAAGGCGTCGCTGGCCGCCGCGCCCCCCTTGGCCCGACCGACGGCCCGCTGGACCGCCAGCTCGCCGGGGCTGACCCGGTTCTGCTGGCCCCCGCCGATCCCGACCGCCATGCCGCCGCCCACCAGCACGATGGCATTGGACTTGACCGCCGCGCACACCCGCCAGGCCAGCTCCAGGTCCCGCCACTGGTCCTCGGTGGGCGCCAAGGCGGTCGCCACCTTCCAGTCGTCGCGGCCCGTCGCCAAGCGGTACGGCTCCTGGACCAGCCAACCGCCGCCGCTGAGCTGGCGCAGGTGTAAGCCCTGGGCCGAGGCGGTCGGCGTGGGGGCGGTGAGGACCCGCATG
Organism: uncultured Actinomycetota bacterium; assembly: GCA_963791545.1. Classification (GTDB taxonomy): domain Bacteria; phylum Actinomycetota; class Acidimicrobiia; order Acidimicrobiales; family Palsa-688; genus JALYXV01. Next base: position 259,885 of record CAWBSR010000002.1, on the reverse strand, counting down.
TTCTTGCGCTTGGCGGCCAGCAACCCGAGCGCCGCGTCCTCGTAGCCGGAGGCAATGAGGACGTCCGCCTTGGGGTTGGCCACCAGGTGCTCGGCCAACGCCAGGCTCACCGCCCCCGACAGGGCCACGATCCCGCCGAAGGCCGACATGGGGTCGCACTCGAAGGCCCGGTCGTAGGCGCACAGCAGGTCGTCGGCCACCGCCGCCCCGCAGGGGTTGGCGTGCTTGACGACGACCGCCGCCGCGGGCCCGAGGTCGGCCAGTTGGTGAACCAACCGCCAGGCGGCGTCGGCGTCGTACAGGTTGAGGTACGACAGCGCCATGCCGCTGTGCTGCACCACGTGGTCCCACCAGCTGTCCCGCCCGACTTCGCGGTACCGGGCCCCGGCCTGATGGGGATTCTCCCCGTACCGCAGCACCTGGGCCTTTTCCAGTGCCAGGTGGACGGTGGGCGGCAGCGCCTCTTTTTCCCCCTCGTCGGCCAGGGAGTCGAACCAGGTGGCGATAGCCCCGTCGTAGGCGGCGGTGTGGGCGAAGGCAGCCCGGGCCAGGCGGCGCCGGGTCACCGTCGCCAGGCCGCCGTCCTGGCCCAGCTCGGCGAGGATGGCCGGGTAATCCGAAGGGTCGACGACCACGCCGACGTGGGCGAAGTTCTTGGCCGCGGCTCGCAGCATGGTCGGGCCGCCGACGTCGATCAACTCGATCGACGGGCAGGACCGGAACGGGTACAGGTTGCAGACCACCAGGCCGATCGGCTCGATCCCCTGTTCGGTCAGTTGCGCCAGGTGCTCGGGATTGGACCGGTCGGCGAGGATGGCACCGTGGATCCTGGGGTGCAGGGTTTTGACCCGCCCCCCGAGCATCTCCGGCGCCATGGTGACCGACTCCACCGTCTGGTGGTCGATCCCCGCCTCGGCCAGGGCCCGCGACGTCCCGCCGCTGCTGATGAGCTGGTGCCCCATCCCCACCAACCGCTGGGCGAAGTCGATCAGCCCCGTCTTGTCGTATACCGACAGCAGCACCCTCATGAGGCGAGCGCAGCTTCCCTCGCCAGGAAGCGGCGAATGGTCGCGGGGAAAAGACGCCGCTCCACCGTCTTTATGCGTTCGTGGAGCGACTCGACCGTGTCTCCCGGGAGGATGGCCACCTCCTCCTGAGCCAGGATCGGACCTTCGTCCACCTCGAGGGTGGCGACATGGACCGTGCAGCCGGTCACCGCGACCCCCGCCGCCAGGGCGTCAGCCACCGCGTGCCACCCCTTGAAGGCGGGCAGCAGGGCGGGGTGGGTGTTGAGCACCCGACCCGGAAAGGCGTCGAGGATGGGGGCGGCCAGCACGGTGCCAAACCCCGCCATGGCCACCACGTCGATGTGGTGGGCTTGGAGGACGGCCACCACCCGCCGGGTGTAGCCGATCCGGTCGAAGCCGGCGGCGTAGGAGTCTCGCTCGACCAGCTCGGCGGGGATTCCTGCGCCGGTGGCGATATCGAGGGCGGCGCAGGGCCGATCGGCTACCACAACGGTGACGGGGAGCCCGGCGGCGATGATGGCCGCCAGGTTGGTTCCCCCGCCTGACGCCAGCACTCCGAGCTTCACGACAAGAAACTACCCGTTCGGGACGACCCGGCCGGATAGCAGCCACCGGCCGGCGTCAGTTCTGGGCGTGCAGGCCGGCGACGAGGTTCGCGGTCAGTTCGCCCGCTTCGGTCGGATTGCGGCCCACCTGGACCCCGGCCTTGGAGAGAGCGTCCATCTTGGCCTGGGCGGTGCCACTGGTCCCCGAGACGATGGCCCCGGCGTGGCCCATTTTACGGCCCGCGGGCGCCGTCACCCCGGCGATGTACGCCACCACCGGCGTCGCCATCTCCCGGGCGATGAAGTCGGCCGCCTTCTCTTCCTCGGAGCCGCCGATCTCGCCGATGAGCATGACGACTTTGGTTTCCGGGTCCGCCTCGAACGCCGCGAGGCAGTCGATGAAGGTGGTGCCGGGAACGGGATCGCCCCCAATGCCGACGCAGGTGGTGACACCGATGCCCTTTTGTTTCAGCTCGTGCAGGGCCTGGTAGGTGAGGGTGCCGGACCGCGACACGATGCCGACGGGGCCGCCGGGCAGGGCGATCTCTCCTGCGGTGATCCCGATGTTGGTCTGGCCGGGGCTGATGATGCCAGGGCAGTTGGGGCCGAGGAGCCGGGTTCGGGGGAACTCCCGGCGCAGGATGTTGAAGACCCGGGCCTCGTCCTGGGCAGGGATGCCCTCCGTGATGCACACGACGAAGGCGATGCCGGCCACGGCCGCCTCCAAGATGGCGTCGGATGCACTGGCGGGGGGAACAGAGACGAAGCTGGCGTCGGCGCCAGTGGCGGCCCGGGCCTCGGCCACGGTGTCGAAGATGGGGATGCCTTCCACGTCCTGGCCACCCTTCCCGGCCCGGACCCCGGCCACGACCTGGGTGCCGTAGGCCCGGTTGCGCAGCCCGTGGAACCGGCCCTGCCCTCCCGTCAGGCCCTGGACCACCACCTTGGTGTGGGCGTCGACGAAGATGCTCATGATCCGGCCTCCTGGTGGGCCGAGACAGCCTCCGCGGCCGTCTCCGCGGCCGTGTCCGCGGCGGTCTCGGCAGCCGTCTCCGCGGCCGCCAGTTCGACCGCGGTGCGGGCCGCCTCCAGCATGGTGGGCCGCGACAGGACCCGGTCGGACTCGACGGTACGCAGGATCTGCCGGCCCGCTTCGGCATTGGTACCGTCCAGGCGGATCACCATCGGGGCTTTGATGTCGACCCGCCCGAGGGCGGCCACGATCCCGTTGGCCACCTCCTCGCCCCGAGTGATCCCTCCGAAGATGTTGATGAAGATGGCCTTGACCTTTCGGTCGGAGTTGATGACCTCCAAGGCGTTGGCCATGACCTCGGCGCTGGCGCCGCCCCCGATATCCAAGAAGTTGGCCGGGCTCCCCCCGACCTGGTTGACCACGTCGCAGGTGCTCATCGCCAGCCCCGCCCCGTTGGCGATGATGCCGACGTCCCCATCCAGGCCCACGTACTGCAGGCCCTTGGACCGGGCCAGCCGCTCCCGTTGGTCGAACTCGTCGATGTCGCGGAACTGATCCCATTCGGGGTGGCGGAAACTGGCGTTGTCGTCCAGCGTCACTTTGGCGTCGAGCGCCAGCACCCGGGCGTCGGTGGTGAGGATCAGGGGGTTGATCTCGACCAGGTCGGCGTCGCCCTCCACGTAGCAGCGGTAGAGGTTCAGGAGGATGCCGATGGCGCCGTCGCGGGCCTCGGGCTCCAGGCCCGCCTCGGTAACCAGTTGCCGGGCGTCGGCCTCGGTCAACCCGACCGAGGGGTCGATGTGGCGGCGGGCGATGGCCTCGGGTTCGGTCGCCGCCACCTCCTCGATGTCCACCCCGCCCCGGGCCGAGACCAGGCCCAGGTGGGCCCTGGCACCCCGGTCCAGGGTGAAACTGGCGTAGTACTCCCTGGCGATGTCCGAGGCGTGCTCCAGCCACAGTCGCCTGACCACGTGGCCTTTGATATCCATCCCAAGGATGGCGGCGGCATGGGTCCGCACCTCCTCGGGCGTGGCGGCCAGCTTGATGCCACCCGCCTTGCCCCGGCCCCCCACCTGGACCTGGGCCTTGACGACGACGGGGTAGCCGGCGATCTCCGCCGCCTCCAGCGCCTCGTCGACCGTGTCTGCGGTGGCGCCCGGCGACACTGGTATCCCGTAGCGGGCGAAGTAGCGCTTCCCCTGGTACTCAAACAGATCCACGGGCGGGCTCCCCTTCTGCGTCCTGCTCGTCGCGGTCGTCGAGGGTCGCTTCCAGCCAGGCACAGACCGAGGCCATGGTGGCGCCAGGTCCGAATATCTCCGCCACCCCCAGCTCCTTCAAGCGAGCCACGTCGGGAGCGGGGATGATGCCGCCACCGAAGACGAGGACGTCGCCGTCGACGGTGCTGCGCCGTTCCGCCAGGGCGTCCATGACCCGGGGAAAGAGGGTCATGTGGGCGCCCGACAGTACCGAGAGGCCGACCGCGTCGGCGTCCTCTTGGACGACGGTCTCCGCGATCTGCTCGGGCGTCTGGTGAAGACCCGTATAGATGACCTCGAAACCGCTGTCGCGCAGGGCTCGGGCAATGATCTTGGCGCCGCGGTCATGTCCGTCCAGGCCCGGTTTGGCCACCACGACTCGATAACGCCGGCGCACTCCCGGAATACTACGCAGGTGCCCGCGTCGCCCCCCGGCCCGCCTCGCCCCCAGGGGGAGCCTCGTCGCCGGCGGCGGACCGGCTTGTTGCTCACCATGATCCTGGCGGTACTGACCGCGGTGCTGTTGCTCGTCTTCGTGCTGCGCCTGGCCCGCCAGCCGGGCGGCAAGGTCAATCTGGGCGACCCCGAGTTTCACCTGGGGCGGGCCAGCGTGTTCGCGCCCATCGTGGGCTCCAAGGGCCCCCTCATCTTCCCCCCACTCCGCCACGGGTCGGTGACGCTGTACGTGCAGCATGTGGCCGCCGATCCGACAAAAGGTTGGCTGGCCTTTGGCGCCCTCCCGCCCGGCGAGATTGACGAGAAGTGCCTGGTCCAGTGGCGCCCGCTCACCCACGACTTCACCAACCCGTGCACCCAGACGCGCTACCCGGCCGACGGCACCGGCCTCGACCAGTACCCAGTGCGGGTGGACCCGTCGGGCCAGGTCATCATCAACCTCCGCCAGTCCATCGGCACCACGCCGCCGACCGGCCCACCGGACAACCGCGCCCCGGCCCGGGCCGCCACTACCACCTCGACGACCGGCACGCCGACCAGCAGCCCGCCGCCCACTTCGTGACCCCGCCCAGTCGGTGACGCCGCCGACATCTTCGGCTAGGGCGACGGGGGAAATTGACCGCCTCTGGGTATGATTACTGCGTCTGGGTGCGCGGTGGGGGTACCCGGCAGTTCAGCTCCTAGCTGCGACCAAAAAACCTTATGACACATCGGTGAGCCCACCCAGTGACAGACGATCCGCCTTGAGCGGCATGCTGGCCCCCCCCGGGCGGGGGCGGTCGCAGTGAGTTCGTCATCGGACGTCCTGGTTCGCCACGCCCCCCGGACCTCGGGCTCGGAGTCCACGCCGAGCGGCGGCAACCGGACCCAGGGCAGGCGAAGGAGCGGGTACATCCCGGTGCGTCGGTGGCCCCGCCGGATCCTGATCGCCGCCAATGTCATGGTGGCCCTGATGCTCATGGGTGCTGTCGGCGTCTACGGCTACGTCAACTGGCGGTTCGGCCAGATAGGCCAGGTCTTCATACCGAGCCTACGCTCCAGCGCCAACGCGGCGCCCGGGAGCCCCATGACGATCCTGGTGGTCGGCAGCGACAGCCGGGCCGCCAACAGCGCGTCAGACGCCAAACAGTTCGGCAGCGGGGCCGCGGTGGCGGGCCAGCGCTCCGACACCATCATGCTGGTGCATGTCAATCCCGCCTCGACCTCGGCCACCGTTATGTCGATCCCCCGGGATCTCTACGTCAACATCCCGGGCAAGAATTACCGCGATCGGATCAACACCACGTTCGACTCCGGGCCCGACCTGTTGGTCAAGACCATCGAGGCCGATTTGGGGATCACTATCGACCACTTCGTCGAAGTCGACTTCCAATCGTTCCGCGACATTGTGAATGCGGTCGGGGGCGTCACCGAGTACTTCCCGACGCCGGCGCGCGACGCCTTCTCGCTCCTCAATATCCCCAAGGCGGGCTGCTACACGATGTCCGGCAGCCAGGCGCTGGCCTTCGTCCGGGCCCGCCATTACGAGTACCAGGTCAACGGCCGCTGGGTCTACGAGGCCGAGAGCGACCTGGCCCGCATCAAGCGCCAGCAGTCCTTCATCAAGAAGATGATCGCCAAGGCTCAGAGCTCCGGGCTGACCGATCCCCTCGCCCTCAACAACATCCTGGGCGGTGTCACCAACAACCTCACCGTGGACAGCGGGTTCAGCCGGAGCCTCCTTTTGGCCCTCGGTAAGCGGTTCCGCAACCTGTCACCCGACAGCCTGCCTACCGCCACCCTGCCGACCACCCCCGCCGTGATCGGTGGTGCCGATGTCCTGCTCCTCCAGCAACCCAACGCTCAGCAGGCCATCGCCGACTTCCTCGGCCAAGGCCGATCGTCGACCGATACCACCTCGGGATCGCCGACAACGGCTTCGGGCATCGCCCCATCGAGCGTCAACGTCGCCGTGCTCAACGGGTCGGGGCGCACCGGGGAGGCCAGCAAGACAGGCAATGACCTGGCCCGCCAGGGTTTCCACGTGACCAGCAGCCACTCGGCCAACAACTTCAACTACACCACGTCGGTGATCCGTTACCTCCCGGGCAACCAGGCCAAGGCCGAGACGCTGGCGAGCGCCGTCCTGGGGCCAACCCAGTTGCAGGTCGACTCCAGCCTCCTGGGCGCCGACGTCGAGCTGATCACGGGCTCGTCGTATCAAGGCATCGCCGCGGTTCCTCCCACCGGGACCACGTCGCCCAAAGCGGCCAGGGCCACCACCGTCCCGGCCACCCCGCCGACCACCACTTACGAGCTCCCGGGCACGCCAGCCGGATTCGTCCCCCCGGCCTGCTGAGCCGGCTGCGCACCCCCCTGGCCCGGTCTGGCTAGGCCCTCTTGAGGGGGGCCAGCGACAGGTTGAGGCGCTTGTCGCCCACCGAGGGGAAATGGACCGTGGCCTCAGCCTTGTCCCCCTCGCCACGCACCTCGAGGACTACTCCCTCGCCCCATTTAGCGTGGACGACGTCGTCGTTGCGCCGCAGCCCTAAGCCTTGGGCACCGCTTCCGTGCACCGGCGAGGCTCTTCCCACCCGTATAGCAGCTTCCACGATCCCCTCCCGACCGCCGAAAGGCAACCCGGCTCCGGGACGTCGCCGGGGCTCCTGGGCGGCGTTCACCAATGACGCCGGGACCTCCCGGAGGAAACGGCTGGGGGGGTTGTAGAGGGTCTGGCCCCACAGGTTGCGGCACCAGGCATGGGTCAGGTAGAGGCGTTCCTTGGCCCGGGTGAAACCCACGTAGGCCAGCCGGCGCTCCTCCTCCAGTTCGTCGGGCTCGCCCAGGGAACGGAGGTGAGGAAAAACCCCGTCCTCCATGCCGATCACGAACACGACGGGGAACTCAAGCCCCTTGGCGGTGTGGAGGGTCATCAGGAGGACATTGGACTGGTCGTCGACGATCTCGTCGGCGTCGGCGACCAGGCTGACCTGCTCCAGGAACTGGTCGATGTCGTCGGCCTCGCTGGCTGCGCCCAGCAGCTCGTCGAGGTTGTCCAGCCGGCCCTCGGACTCGATGGTGTGCTCGGCCTCCAGCTCGGCGCGGTAGCCGGTGCGGTGCAGGATGGCCTCGATGACCGTGACCGGGCCGCCCAGGTCGGCCCGCAGCTCGTCCAGCAGCGAGACCAGGTCGCGGATGGCGGCCTGGGCCTTCCCGGTCACACCGGCCGCCTCGGCCTGGCGCAGCGCCTCGTCGAAGGGGCGGTTGTTGGCCCGGGCCCAGCGCTCCAGCCGGTCGACCGAGGTATCGCCGATGCCCCGTTTGGGCACGTTGACGATGCGCTTGAGGGACACCTCGTCGGTCGGGTTGACGACCGCCTTCAGGTAGGCCAGGACGTCCTTGATCTCCCGTCGGTCGTAGAACTTGGTGCCCCCCACCACCTTGTAGGAGATGTTGCGGCGCACCAATTCCTCTTCGACCGAGCGGCTCTGGGCATTGGCGCGGTAGAACACCGCCACGTCGCCCCAGGTGTAGCGGCCGCCGGCGTGCAGCCGGGCGATCTCGGACGCGATCCACCGCCCTTCGTCATGCTCGTCCTCGGCGTGGTAGGTGGTGATCAGCTCGCCGCCCACCTGCTCGGTCCAGAGGGACTTGGGCTTGCGCATGCTGTTGTTGGCGATGACGGCGTTGGCGGCGTCGAGAATGAGCTGGGTGGAGCGGTAGTTCTGTTCCAGGACGACCACGGTGGTGTCGGGGAAGGCTTCCTCGAACTGCAGGATGTTGCGGATGTCGGCCCCCCGCCAGCGGTAGACCGACTGGTCGGTGTCGCCCACCACGCAGACGTTCCGGTGGCCCTGGGCAAGCATCAGCACGAGCTCGTTTTGGGCCTTGTTGGTGTCCTGGTACTCGTCGACAAGGATGTGGCGGAAGCGCTCCTGGTAGTAACGGCGCACGTCCTCGCACGCCTGCAGCAGGTTGACGGTGACGAGGAGGAGGTCGTCGAAGTCCATGGCGCTGGCGGCCAGCAGGCGGTGCTGGTATTCCCGGTAGACCTCGGCAATGCGCCGGTCGTAGATGGTACGGGCCTGGGCGGCGTAGGTCTCGAAGTCGACGAGGTCGTTCTTGGCGGCGCTGATGATCCCATGGACCACCCGGGGAGGCAGCTTCTTGGTGTCCATGTTGAGGTCCCGCAGGACGTAGCTCACCAGCCGGTTGGCGTCGGCCTCGTCGTAGATGGTGAACGACGATTTGTAGCCCAACCGGTTGGCGTCGCGGCGCAGGATGCGGACGCAGGCGGCGTGGAAGGTCGACACCCACATGCGCTGGGCGACCGGGCCCACCAACTCCGCGACCCGGTGCTTCATCTCGTCGGCCGCCTTGTTGGTAAAGGTGATGGCGAGGACCTCGAAGGGGGAGACGTTCTGCTGGCGGATCAGCCAGGCGATGCGCCGGGTCAGGACTCGGGTCTTGCCGGAGCCCGCCCCGGCGACGACTAGGAGGGGCCCCCCGGGGTGGGTGACGGCAGCCAGCTGCACCGGGTTGAGCCCGTCGAGGAGCGAAGAACGCGGGGGACGGTGGCGGTGGTCGGGCGCGGGCTCGTCGGCGCCGGCGAGGCCGGGGTGCTCCTCGTGTCGGTCGACGGGCCGGTGGTCGTTTTGAGGTTCGGGCCCCGGCTCCTCGGCGGTCGACAGGGCGGTCGCCGGAGCCCCGAACTCGGTCATGAACCCAACGTACCGGACGCCTGTGACGACCCGGCTGACCCTGCCGCGACCCCTGCGAACCGCTGCGACGCCCTGATCCGGTAGCGCCCGCGGTGGACGATGATGGAGCCATGGCTTCTATTACTGCAACCGCGGCGGGCGTCATCGACGTGGGTGGCGACCTGACTGTCAACCGGCTGGGATTCGGGGCTATGCGCCTCACGGGCGAGGGCATCTGGGGACCGCCCCGGGACCGGGGCCAGGCCCGGGCAGTGTTGCGCCACCTGCTCGACCTGGACGTGAACTTCATCGACACCGCCGACGCCTACGGCCCCGAGGTCAGCGAGCAGCTGATCGCCGAGGCCCTGTATCCCTATCCCGAGGACCTGGTCATCGCAACCAAGGGCGGCCTGGTCCGGCCCGGTCCCGGGCAGTGGGAACCCAACGGCCGTCCCGACCACCTGCGGCGGACGTGCGAGGGCAGCCTCAAGCGGCTGCGGCTGGATCAGATCCCGCTGTACCAGTTTCACCGGCCCGACCCCAAAGTCCCGCTCGAGGAATCGATCGGTGCCCTGATCGACCTCAAGGAAGAGGGGAAGATCCGCCACCTGGGCGTTTCCAACTTCAGCGAGGAGGAGTTGCGGCGGGCCCAGGAACTCACCCCCATCGTGTCCCTCCAGAACCGCTACAACCTGACCGACCGGCGATCCGAAGACCTCGTCGACCTGACCGAGCAGGACGAGTTGGTCTTCCTGCCATGGGGTCCCCTGGCCGACGCCGACACGGGGCCGGCCGCCGATATCGCGAGGCGCCACAGCGCCACCGTCCAACAGATCGCCTTGGCGTGGTTGTTGGCTCGCTCGCCTGCCATGCTGCCGATTCCCGGCACCTCCTCGGTTGACCACCTGGAGGAGAACGTGGCGGCGGCCAGCATCAAACTCGACCCGGAGGAGATCGAGGAGTTGAATCACCTCCAGGCGGTTTAGGCCTGCCCCCGGCTGCCCTCCCAGCTCGCCTTTAGCGGCCCATCCCGATGCCCTGGGACCGCTGCAGCGATTTGCCCTCGGTCTGCAGGGCGGGGGCGACCATCACCTCGGCCTTCTGGAATTCTTTGACCGTCTCGTAGCCACAGGTCGCCATGGATGTCCGCAGGGCGCCGCAGAGGTTCATGCGGCCGTCGTTCTCATGGGCCGGTCCCACCAGGACCTCCCGCAGCGTTCCTCGCGTCTCGGTGCGGACGCGAGCGCCTCGAGGCAGGGTGGGGTGAAAAGTGGCCATCCCCCAGTGGTAGCCGCGACCGGGCGCTTCGACCGCCGCCGCCAGGGGTGAGCCGATCATGACGGCGTCGGCACCGCAGACGATCGCTTTGGCGATGTCACCGCCGGTTGCCATACCCCCGTCGGCGATCACATGGACGTAGACGCCCGTCTCGTCGAGGTGCTGAGCCCGAGCGGAACGCACATCGGCGATGGCGGTGGCTTGGGGCACACCGATGCCGAGCACGCCGCGTGAGGTGCAGGCGTGACCGGGGCCCACCCCGACCAGGACGCCGACGGCCCCGGTGCGCATCAGGTGGAGGGCTGCCTGGTACGAAGCGCAGCCGCCGACGATGACCGGAATGTCGAACTCCCGGATGAACCGCTTCAAGTTGAGGGGCTCGACAGTCTTGGATACGTGCTCTGCGGATACCACCGTGCCCTGGACCACGAACAGGTCCAGTTCCGCGGCGAGGAGGGCATCGGCATAGATCGCGGTGCGCTGCGGCGTCAGCGAGGCGCAGGACACCACGCCGGCCTCTTTGATCTCCCGGATGCGCTGGCCGATGAGCTCGGGCTTGATGGGCTCGCCGTAGATCTGCTGCATCCGGGCGGTCGCCTTGTCGGTGTCGAGGTGGGCGATCTCCTCGAACAGCGGGTCCGGGTCTTCATACCGGGTCCAGAGCCCTTCGAGGTTGAGGACGCCGACGCCGCCCAGCAGGCCGATCTCGATGGCGGTGGTCGGGCTGACCACACCGTCCATGGCTGACGCCATGAGCGGCAGCTCGAAGCGATAGGCGTCGATTTCCCAGGAGATGTCGACATCCTCCGGATCGCGGGTCCGGCGGCTGGGAACGATGGCGATGTCGTCAAACCCGAATGCCCGACGCCCCGATTTGCCCCGCCCGATCTCGACGTCTGCCACGGCCGCTCCTCTGGCGATTTGTTTCGGTGTGGAAACCGACAGCGTACGTCGGCGCCGCCGGTCACCGCTGCGACCGCCCCGGTCTTAGAGACGCACCGGCGGGATGACATGGAGGACCAGCAACAGCAGGTCGACCAACCCCACGATCAGGGTGATCCAACACAGGGTTTTGGAAGTGCGGCTGGCCCGCCGCGCGCCGTCGAGGTCGCCGTTCTTGGCCCGCCGATTGGCCACGACGGAGACGGCGATGGCCGCCAGTCCGGTGGGCCAGAACAGCAGGGACGAGGCGACCGCCCACCACAGGTAGTTGGGGACCGCCTGGCTACCTGAGGGTCGGATGGCACCACCGGTGGCAGGGCGCCAGGCGCCCGGGGCCGGTCCCCGGCCCGGCGATAGCGGCGGCCCGGCAGGCGGCGCCCACCCCTCGGGCCCATACGACGGCGGAGCCCACCCCGGTGGCGGCACCCAACCGGCGGGCGGCGCCCACCCGGGGGGAGGCATCCACCCCGGCGGGGGGCTCCATCCGGCCGGCAGGGACGGTGCGACCCCGGCGGCGCCCGGGCCGGGTGAGGCCGGCGGTGCCGCCCGCCCGGCCGCCGGGATCGGCGCGGTCGGGCTGTTGGGAGCGGCCGGGGCGCCGGCCGTGGAGCTTCCCGTGACCGCCGCCGGCTGTGCGAGCACATCGTCCTCGCCATCGTCGCCCGAAGAGGGTGCCTGCGTGGCGCCCGATGTGGGGTCCTCGGATCGGCTCGGCGGGGGCGCCATCGACCCGCGGCAGCGGGGGCAGCGCTCCGCGTCATCGGGGTTGACGGTCCCGCACCGGGGGCAAATCATCGCAGGTCGAGGCTATCCGGGCTTCCGGTCGGGTCGCGCCGCGGGGTCGGAACTACCGTCGGCCCATGCCCGGGCTGGGAACCATCGTGAACGTTGCCTCGGTGGTGGCAGGCAGCGTGATCGGATTGCTGATTGGGCCCCGGATGCCGGAACGGATGCGGGAGACGGCGTTCCAGGGAGTGGGCCTGGTGGTCCTCGTCCTCGGCGTCCAACAGGCGCTGGCCACCCGCAACCTCGCCTTCCCCCTGGCAGCCATCCTCCTCGGGGGCCTGATCGGCGAGGGCCTGAACATCGAGCGGGGGCTGGAACGGCTGGGCGAACGGTTACGCCGGCTGATGGAACGCGCCGATCGTCCCGACTCCACCTTCGTCGAGGGCTTCGTCAGCGCCACCCTCATCTTCTGTGTCGGCCCCCTGACCATCCTGGGCTCCATCTCCGATGGCCTGGGCAACGGCGCCCAGCTGCTCTTCATCAAGTCGGCCTTGGACGGCACCGTTTCTGTCGTCCTGGCCTCGGCGTTGGGGATCGGCGTGGCCTTGAGTGCCGTCAGTGTCCTGCTGGTCCAGGGGATCATGACCTTGGCGGCCAGCTCCCTCAATGCCATCCTGACGAGCCGGATGTTGAGCGAGACGACCTCGACCGGCGGCATTCTCATCGTCGCCATCGGGCTGCGCCTCCTCGAGGTGGCCCGCCTCCGGGTGGGCAATTTTCTTCCCGCCTTGATCATCGTCCCGGTCGCGGTCGCCATTTTCGCCCGCTGAAGCCGGTGGCTCAGGACTGCAGCGTCAGCTCCAGGAGGTCGCGGAGCATCCACGCGGTGGCTCCCCAAACGGTGTCGCCGTGCAGTTCGAAGAAGCTAATCGAGCGCCCGTTCTCACCGGGGATGTCCCACAGTTCCTCTCGGTAAACGCCCTCCGAGACCAGTTCGGCCAAGGACACGTCGAAGGCCCGTTCGACCTCAGCCGGGCTCGGCAGAAGGTGGGGACGCTCGGGCAGGGCACCGACAAAGGGTGTGATCAGCACTTCACCCGACACGGTGACCAATGGCGACAGCGGTCCCAGGATGTCAATGGTGGCGGTGTCGATCCCGACCTCCTCGCTGGCCTCCCGTAGCGCCGCGTCCACGGCCGGCTCGCCTTCTTCCAGGCGACCCCCGGGAAAGGAGACCTCCCCGTTGTGGGAGCGGAGGTTGGACGACCGGCGGGTGAGGATCACGTGTACCTCGCCTTGCTCCTCGAACAGGGCGCACAACACCGCGGCGGGCCGGTAGTCCCGCTCCAGGCGACGAGCCGCCCGGGGGGGCGGCATCTCCAGAGGCGACCGGCCCGTCCACCCCCGTTCCTCGAAGGCCCGCCGCACCCGGGCCATGCTGATGGCCCGGCGGCGGGAGGCCGGTAGCGATGCCCACGGAGGCGGGCCGCCCCGGCGGAAATGAGGCGGCCGGGGAATCTGCTGGCTGCCCCCGCGGCGCGCCGGAGTGCGGACCACGGCGGCCTCGTCACCCATGACCGAAGTCAGACGATGGGTGTCCAGGCGGCAGCCGCCTCAGAGTCCAGGGGGAGAGGCTCCTCTTCGACACCGCCGGCGGCCAAGGCTTCGAGGAGGTCCCGGAGACCGGCGGTCTTCAGGTTGGCCATCACCCGCCCGGGGGTTTGTTCGCCCCGTTCCCACTCCATCCACTGGGCCAGGAGTTTGGCGGGGTCGGGTGCGGGACGGTCTTGCATGGCGTCAGACTACGGCGGTGGCGGGCTACTCCGGAACACCACTTGTGAAGAAGCTGGGAGTGAAGCCCGAGGATCGTCTCGCCATCCTCGACGCCCCGCCCGGCTTCGCCCTCGATATCCCCGATGGCGTCACCACCGACACCGATATCCCGGCGGCCGGCGACGGCAAGGGCCACGACCATTGGGACCTGGTCCTGTTTTTCACCACGGAACGGAACCAACTCGAGCGGCGCATCGACCGGATCGGCCAGGTGATCGCCCCGGCCGGAGCCGCGTGGATCGCCTGGCCCAAGCGGGCCGCGGCCGCCAGGATGGCCACCGACATGACCGAGGACGTGGTGCGCGCCGTCGCCCTCCCTCGAGGCTTGGTGGACGTCAAGGTGTGCGCCATCGACGACACCTGGAGCGGCCTCAAACTGGTGTGGCGCCGGGAACTCCGATAGCGGAGGTCGCCACGCGACAGAACCCGGGGCCCCTGCAGGGATACCCGGGTTCTGTAGACCGCACGGTGAGGCGACCGACTACATCATCCCGCCCATGCCACCCATGCCACCCATGCCACCCATGCCGCCGCCGGCACCGGCACCGGCACCATCGTCCTTCTTCTCGGGCTTGTCCACGATGAGCACCTCGGTGGTGAGCATCAGGCCGGCGATGGATGCCGCGTTCTGGAGTGCCGAGCGGGTGACCTTGGCGGGGTCGATGACCCCGACCTTGAGCAGGTCCTCCATCACACCGGTCGCCGCGTTGAGCCCGATCGAGCCCGTCTCGCGCTCGACCTGTTGCACCTGGATGCCGCCCTCCATGCCCGCGTTGAGGGCGATCCACTTCAGGGGCTCTTCCAGGGCCTTGGCCACGATGAGGGCGCCGGTCGCCTGGTCACCCTTGAGGGTGGCGGCCAGCGCCAGCACGGCCGGCTTGGCCCGGAGCAGGGCGGTACCGCCACCGGCGACCACACCCTCCTCGATGGCCGCCCGGGTCGCCGACAAAGCGTCCTCGATGCGGTGCTTCTTCTCCTTGAGCTCGACTTCGGTCGCCGCCCCCACCTTGACGATGGCGACGCCGCCCGAAAGCTTGGCCAGGCGCTCCTGCATCTTTTCCCGATCCCAGTCGGAGTCGGTCTGCTCCATCTCCCGCTTGATCTGGTTGATGCGAGCCTTGACGTCGGCCTCTTCGCCGCCGCCGTCGACAATGGTCGTGTTGTCCTTGGTGACCACGATCTTGCGGGCCCGGCCCAGCAGGTCCAAGGTGGCGTTCTCCAAGCGGAGCCCGACGTCCTCGGAGATGACCTGGGCGCCGGTGAGGACGGCCATGTCACCCAGCATCGCCTTGCGGCGGTCACCGAAGGCGGGGGCCTTGACGGCACAGGAGTTGAACGTGCCCCGGATCTTGTTGACGACCAAGGTGGCCAGGGCTTCGCCCTCCACGTCCTCGGCGATGATCAGCAGCGCCTTGTTGGTCTGCATGACCCGCTCCAGCACCTTCACGAGGTCGTGAACGGCGCTGATCTTGCCGTTGGCGATCAGGATGTAGGCATCCTCGAGGATGGACTCCTGACGCTCCTGGTCGGTAACGAAGTACGGCGACAGGTAGCCACGGTCGAACTGCATGCCCTCGGTGAACTCGAGGTCCATCCCGAAGGTGTTGGATTCCTCGATGGTGACCACGCCGTCCTTGCCGACCTTGTCGATGGCCTCGGCCAGCACGTCACCGATCTTGCGGTCGGCGGCCGAGTTGGCGGCCACCTGGGCGATCTCCGCCTTGTCGTCGACTTCCTTGGCCTGCTCCTTGATGGACTCGACGACGGCCTTGACGGCGAGGTCGATGCCCTTCTTGAGAGCGGTCGGGTTGGCCCCGGCCGCCACGTTGCGCAGGCCCTCACGGACCAACGCCTGGGCCAGCACGGTGGCGGTCGTCGTGCCGTCGCCGGCCACGTCGTTGGTCTTGGTCGCCACTTCTTTCACCAGCTGGGCGCCCAGGTTCTCGAAGGGGTCATCGACCTCGACCTCACGGGCGATGGTCACGCCGTCGTTGGTGATCGTCGGCGGCCCGAAGCTCTTGGCGAGTACCACGTTGCGGCCCTTGGGGCCCAGCGTGACCTTGACCGCGTCAGCCAGCTTGTTGACGCCGGCCTCCAGATGGCGGCGTGCCGATTCGTCGAACTTGAGGATCTTGGGCACTACTTGATCACCTTGGCCAGGACGTCGCGGCTGGTGAGGATGAGCAGATCCTCGCCCTCGACGACGATCTCGGTGCCGCCGTACTTGGAGTAGACGACAGTGTCGCCCACCGTCAGGTCGAGGGGGATCAGCTCGCCGGAGTCGGCACGGCGGCCCGGCCCTACGGCCAGGACCTCGCCCTGCTGGGGCTTCTCTTTGGCGGTGTCGGGAATAACAAGACCTGAAGCGGTCTTCTCCTCGGCTTCGTTCTGGCGTACGACGATCCGGTCGTCGAGCGGCTGCAGATTCATGGGTGGTGCGCCTCCGTGGGCCATTAGCACTCTCAATGGACGAGTGCTAACGATACAGGCGCTGGGATGAGACTTCAACCGTGGGCCGGCGAATGCCGGTGTTAGTTGGTGATTCGCAGGGCGACGGGGCAGCGGTGGAGCTTCCGCGGGGTCGGGACAGCTGGCACCCGCGGCGAGGCCTAGGCGAACGGCAGGGCCAGGTTGGGCAGCGCCGCCTGGTCGAGGGGGCTCGGTCCGTCCCCCTGCAACCGGTGCCAGGCGGTGACGCCGATCATGGCCGCGTTGTCGGTGCACATGGCCCGGTTGGGCACGAATGCGGCGATGCCGTCTTCCCCACAGGCGGCCACCACCCGCTGGCGCAGCACCGAGTTGGCCGCCACGCCACCACCGATGCAGATGGCCCGGGCCCCGAGTTCCCGGGCCGCCCGGCGGGCCTTGGTCACCAGCACGTCCACGACCGCCTCCTGGAACGAGGCCGCCACGTCGGCCACCCCGACCGCGGGGTGCTTGCGGACGTAGTTGATGACGCTGGTCTTCAGGCCCGAGAACGAGAAGTCATACCCCTCGTCCCGGAACGCTCGGGGAAAGGCGACGGCAGCGGGATCGCCCTGACCGGCGATGGCGTCGATGGCAGGCCCTCCCGGGTACCCGAGGCCGAGGAAACGGGCCACCTTGTCGAACGCCTCCCCAGCTGCGTCGTCGATCGTGGCGCCCAGCCGCCGGTAGCGGAAGGGATACGACCCGGCGACCCCAGAGCCCGACGACTCCATCGCGATCAGAAGGGTGTGACCCCCTGACACCAGCAGGACCACCGCCGGGAGCGCCAGGTCGGGCTCCTCCAGGAATGCCGCGTGCAGGTGGGCCTCCATGTGGTTGACGCCCACGAACGGGACCTGCCAGGCCAGGGCATAGCCCTTGGCGGCGCTCATGCCGACCAGGAGGGACCCGATGAGGCCGGGACCGATGGTGGCCGCCACGGCGTCGATGCCCCCGGGCCCCGCCCCGTCGACTCCGGCCTCCAGCATGGCCTCGGCCACGACCGGCGTCAGCAGCTCGACGTGGGCCCGGCTGGCCACCTCGGGCACCACCCCCCCGAAGCACACGTGCAGGTCGACCTGGCTGCTGACGACCGAAGAGAGCACCTGGCGCCCGTCCTCCACTACCGCTGCCGCCGTCTCGTCGCACGACGTCTCGATGGCGAGGATCTTCACCGTGTCACCTCCCGGCCTCGCCGTCGTCGACGAGGGTGGAACCGCTCAGCTCCCCTTCGATCGTCACCAGCCGCTCGCGGTACTCCCCGGTGGCCAGTCCGTAGGCCCACATGATGAGGGCGTCCTCGCGGGATTCGGCGTAGTAGTTCTTCCGGACCCCCGCCGCCTCGAACCCGAATTTGCGGTACAGCCCCTGGGCCGCCTGGTTGCTCATGCGCACCTCGAGGGTGAGGCGGGTCGCTCCCCGGGCCGCCGCCTGGCGGGCCGCGTTCAGCAGCAGGCGGGTCCCTATCTGGTGGCGGTGCCAGGCCGGGTCGACGGCGATGTTGGTGATGTGGGCGTCGTCCTCGACCAGCATCAGGCCGCAGTAGCCCACGACCGAGCCCTCGACCCGGGCCACGTAATAGAGGCGGCTCGAGCGCAGGTTGAGCTCGCTCATGAACAACGGCAGCGACCACGGGCGGGGATACACCTGGGCCTCGATGCGCATCACGGAACGCAAGTGGCGACGGCGCATGGGCACCAGATGCACCGCCAGGCCTCCCGCAGCCGGATTCCTGGGGTCGACGTCGCTAACCCGCGACGCCACCGCGACTCACCCCGCCTTCCCGCATGCCGCCACCATCGCCGCCGCCCGCGCCCGCGCCCGCGCCCGATGACCGTTCCACCCAGTTGATACGCACATCGGCCTGGCGCAGATACAGCGGGGACAGCTGGCTCGGGGTGACGAACTCCTCCCGCAGCGCCAGCGGGTGGGACAGCTCCACCAGCACCGAGGCGGAAGGATAGGCGTTGCCCCAGTCGCCGACCGTTACCCGGTCCACCGCCGCCAGTATCGGCCGGTAACGGCACGCCCCGTCACCCACCGCCAGCGTCTCCTCCCCTTGGGCCAGCAACTCCGAGGCCAGCTCCTCGGGGGCGCTCACGGCGTAGTCGGTGATGCGCTGCACCCCGCCCGGCACCGGCCGGTAGAGGGCCCAGAAGACCTCCCCCCTCCGGGCGTCGACGACGCTGGCGATGATGCCCTGGCCCCGCCGGTGGGGGTAGGCCAGCAGGTCCAGGCTGGTCAGGCCGACCATGGGAATGCGCAGCGCGGTGGCCAGCGCCTTGCCGGTGGCGACGCCCACCCGCAGCCCGGTGAAGAGGCCGGGGCCAATGTCGACCGCCACGGCACCCACCTCCCGCAGCGCCACGCCCGACTGGCGGCACAGGTACTCGATCGCAGGCGCCAGCGTCTCGGCGTGGCGCCGGCCCCGGGACAGGTGAAACGACGCCACCGGACCCTCGTGGTCCCCCAGCGCACACCCCACCTGTGAGGTGGCGGTCTCCAGACCTAGGATGACCACGACACCACCTCCGCCAACGCCGCCTGGCGCCGCACCCAGCGGGCGCCGGCAGGCACCAGGCTCAGCACCCGGTCGTCATCGCGGGCCCCGAACTCGATGCGGATCCCGAGGTAGTCGTGGGGCAGGACCGGTTCTGCCACCTCGCCCCACTCGATCACGCCGACCGCTTCGTCGAGCAGTTCAGAAAGGCCCAGGTCCACCACTTCCTGGAGGTGGTCGAGGCGGTAGACGTCGGCGTGCACCAGTCGCAACGGGCCGTCGTAGGTCCGCACCAGGGTGAACGTGGGACTGGTCACCGGCTCCACAATCCCCATAGCCCGGGCCAGGCCCTGGACAAAGGCAGTCTTCCCGGCGCCCAGCTCGCCGCCCAGCAGGATCACGTCGCCGGCTTCCAGCAGCGGCTGGATACGGGCGGCGACGGCCCGCGTCTCGTCCACCGACGCCGACGCGACCCGGATCACCGCGACACCGCCGACAACGCCTCCTTGGCCCGCACGAAGTCGGCCCGCATGGCGGCCAGGACCTCCCCACTGCCCCGGAGCGCGGCGGCCGGATGGTAGGTGGGTACGAGCACCGTTCCCGCCGGCCCCCAGGGGTAGACCCGACCCCGGGTGCTGGTGATGCCATTGGTGGTCTTGAGGAGCAACCTGGTCGAGAAGTTGCCCAACGTGAGCACCACCTTGGGCTTGATGAGCTCTACCTGAGCCTCGAGCCAGGGCCGGCACGCTTCGATCTCGGCGGGAAGCGGGTCCCGGTTGCCGGGCGGCCGGCATTTGACCACGTTGGCGATGTAGACCGACTCCCTGGTCACGCCCATCTCCTCGGTCAGCAGCCGGTCCAGCAGCTTTCCGGAGCGCCCCACGAACGGCCGCCCCTGCAGGTC
Organism: uncultured Actinomycetota bacterium; assembly: GCA_963791545.1. Taxonomy (GTDB): domain Bacteria; phylum Actinomycetota; class Acidimicrobiia; order Acidimicrobiales; family Palsa-688; genus JALYXV01. The sequence goes on along the minus strand of CAWBSR010000002.1, from coordinate 240,296 downwards.
CTCGTCGTGGCCCGGTCCCTCGCCGACGATGAGCAGGTCGGCGTCGGGGTTGCCTTCGCCGAAGACGACCGTGGTGCGCCCCTGGGCGAGGGGACAGCGGTGACACGCCAACGCTTCCTCTCTGATATCCGCCAGGACGGGCACGACTGCCGAGCGTACTTCCGGGGGTCGGCAAAAAACGCCGCCCCGCCTCGCTGGGCGGCCGTGGTGGACCGCGCCCTCCGGACCCCGGGCGCCATCGGTGACCACTCAGCCACGAACGGCAATGGCCGGCTCGGTGGCGGCGGAGGGCCGGGTGCGTTCCGCGAAGTCGGTCAGGATACGGGTCAGTTCCGCCCGTCGCTCGAACATGATCTGGTGCCCACAACCGGCGAGGATCTGCAGCTCGGCGACCGGGATGTGGTTGGCCAGGTAGCGGGCGTGCCACACCGGGGTCAAAAGGTCCCGGGTGCCGATCACGATCAGGGCCGGGGCCTTGATCTGGGCCAGCGTGTGGCGCACGTCGAGGTGGAGCAGGGTGGCCAGGAGCTCACCGACGATTTCGGGGGGCACCGCCGAGGTCATCTGCCGGAGCCGCTCGACCTGGGTCGGCGAGGGGTGTCGACCGAACGCCAGCCGGCAGTAGAGCATGGCCAGGTCTCCCGGGGGGAGGCCCCGGGGCACCCGGCTTAGCGTGGCCAGGGAGTGGCGGCGCCCGGCGGCGGGCACAAGGACCTCCAGGAGGTCGGCGGCCGCGGCCGGCACCCCGCTGCCGAGGACGGGGCTGGCCGACGTGGACAGCAGCGCGATCGAGGAAACAGCGCCCTCCGAGACCAGCTCGCGGTGCGCGGCCAGCATCTGCAACACGATCATGCCGCCCATGGAATGGCCCACGACGACGGTTTCCCGCAGGTCCAGGACCCGGATCACCTGATAGGCGTCCTCGCCCATGGCCTCGATGGTGTGGCCCTCGCGGCCGGCTCGGGACAGACCGTGGCCCCGGGCGTCCATGGCCACCACCCGGTACCCGGCGTCGACCAGGTCGGCCAGCTGGTGGTGCCATACCGCGGTGGAGTTGGTGACCCCGTGGATGAGGAAGAAGGGCCGGCCTTCGCCCCGTGACACGAAGTGGATCTCCCCGCCGTCGTGGGCGGCCACGGTCCCGTGCACGGTGTCGGCTGGCTCCGAGAAATCCTCGCCCCGCGCCGGGTCGGGACCGCGCCGCCACCGGCGCACCGAGACCGCACCGGCGGCGGCAGCCGCGGCCGTGGCGAGGGCGGTAGCCATAGCGGCGCCGGCCGCGACGCGGGACTTGGTGACCTTCACCGGCGGTAGACCCGCGGGACTCGTGACGTCACGCCACACACCACCTCATAGGCAATGGTCCCTACCCGTTGCGCCCACTCCCACGCCGTGATCTCCTCGTCGCCCTGGCGGCCCAAGAGGACGGCGACGTCGCCGGGAACCACCTCGGCGCCGGGGCCGCAGTCGACCAGGAGCTGGTCCATGGTCACCGTCCCCGCGATGGGGCGGCGCCGGCCCCTGATGAGTACCTGGCCGCCGGTCGAGGAGAGGCGGCGGGTCACGCCGTCGGCGTAGCCGAGGGGGATGGTCGCCACCACCGACGGCTCGGCCAGCTGGTAGCGCAACCCATAGGACAGCCGCTCGCCGGCCGCGAGGGTCTTCACGTGGGACACCTCGGCGGCGAGCGAGAGGGCGGGCTGCAGCCGGGCCGCCACGCCGTCGACGAGCGCCGCGGCCGGCGCCAGGCCGTACAGGGCGATGCCGCAGCGCACCAGGTCGAGGCGACTGGCGGGGTGGAGCAGGGCTCCGGCCGAGTTGGCGGCGTGCACCAGGCGGGGCATGACCCCACGGCGGGCCAGCCGGTCGGCGGCCTCCAGCAGGCGGGCCAGCTGGAGGCCCGTCTCCGGGTCATCGGCTTCGTCGGCCACCGCGAAGTGGGTCCACAACCCCTCGAGGGTGAGCCGCCGGTGCTCCGCCACCTGGTGGGCCAGGTCCACGGCGTCGCCGGGCGACGCGCCTACCCGGTGCATGCCGGTGTCGACCTTGACGTGGACCGCCACGGGGTCCTCCCCCGGCGCCGAGGCGGCCGCTTCCGCCAGCGCCTCCATCCCTGTCGCGGTGTAGATCGTCGGCGTCAGCCGGCCCCGGACGACCTCGGCCATGGCGTCGGGCCGCGCCTCGGAAAGCAACAGGATCGGGGCCGTGATCCCCGCCTCCCGCAGGTCCCGGCCTTCTTCGACCAGCGCCACCGCCAGCCACGTGGCGCCGCCTTCGAGGGCCGCTTCGGCCACCTCGACGGATCCGTGCCCGTAGCCCCACGCCTTCACCACCGCACACAACTCGGCCGGGGCGGCCAGCTCGGCCAACAGGGCGGCGTTGGCCCGGATGGCACTCAGATCGACTTCGGCCCACGCCTGGCGGTGGGTCCCCACCCGGGGCACAGCAGGACCGGGATGGACCGTCACCCGGCCGGGAGCGGGACCGCGGCGGAGAGCCATTCCGCCACCAGGTCCGGGAGGTCGCCGGCTACCAGGCCGATGGCGGGACCGAGTTGGGCCGCCCGGCCATGGACGTGGGCCCCGAGGGCGGCGGCCTGCGGCGCCGCGAGGCCGCTGGCGAGGAAGGCGCCGATGATCCCCGACAGGACGTCTCCGGTGCCCGCCGTGGCCAGGCGGGGCGAGCCGCTGGTCACGAAGTAGGCGCCCCCGTCGGGAGCCGCCACCAACGTCGTCGAGCCCTTCAGCAGCACCACGGCGCCCGAGGCGGCGGCCACCGACCGCACGTCGCTCAGCCGGTCGGCACCCGGTGCCTCGCCGGTCAGGCGGGCGTACTCCCCCTCGTGGGGCGTGATGACGGTGGCCTTGGAGCGGCCCCCCAGGGCTTGGCGCAGCCGCTCGACGGAGCCCAACGAGTTGAGCCCGTCGGCGTCGACGACGACGGGGGCGTCGACCTCCTCCAGCAGCTCCGCCACCGAGCGGGCCACGGCGGGGGAACGGCCCAGCCCGGGGCCGGTCACCACCGCCCGGCACCGCTGGGCCGCCTTGGCGGCGGGGACCTCCCAGCCAGACGCCGGCAGGGCCAGGCCGACCGCCTCACCCGAGGGCAGCGCATCCAGCGAGGCCCCGGGGACACCGAGCAGGGCATAGCCGGCTCCCGCCCGCATGGCCGAGCGGCTCACCAGGACGGGGGCTCCCATCATCCCCGGCGAGCCGGCCACCACCATGACCGCCGTCTGCCACTTGTGGGTGTCGCGAGCCCGGGGGGGCAGCCAGCGCAGCGCCCAGTCGGTCACCAACCATGCCGAGGCCACCTCGTCGACCAGGGGGCCGAGGCCGATATCGGCCACGATCACCTCACCACACAGATCGGGCCCCGACGCCAGCAGCAAACCCGGCTTGTAGGCCTGGAAGGTGACGGTCACCGCGGCCGGCCAGGGCCCGGCACCGTTGCCCACCACGCCGGTGTCGCCATTGAGCCCCGAGGGGATGTCGACGGCCAGGACGGGCGCGCCCCCCGGGTCCGGTGGCGCGTAACTGCCCCGAAAACCGGTTCCGTAGGCGGCGTCGATCACCAGGTCGGCGGCCGGCAGGAAGGCGCCGGGCGCCAGCGACGCCGCATCCAGCACCGTCACCCGCACCCCCCGGCCGCGAAGGGCCGAGGCGGCCGCCCGGCCGTCGGCGCCGTTGTTGCCCTTGCCCGCCACCACCACGACCCGGCGCCCGTAGGCGCCCCCCATGAGATCTCGGGCCGCCTCGGCCACGGCCCGCCCGGCCCGGCCGATCAGCACGTCGACGGGCTCGGTCGCCGCCTTGTCGACCGCCTTCATTTCCTCGGTGGTGACGACAGGGATCATGGCAGCGCCGCCACCACGGCTTCGGCCAACAATGACGTGTGCGTCAACGAGACAAGGAATTTTCCCACCCCTTGCTGGGCGGCCAGGGCGGCCGCGGCCCCGCGGACGTGCAGCACCGGGGACCCCCCAGCCTGGCGCAGCACTTCGACGTCCCGGAACGCGAACGCGCCCAGGCCAACACCCAGCGCTTTCATCGCCGCCTCCTTGGCCGCGAACCGCGCCGCCAGCGACGGCGCGGGGTCGGCGTGACGGGCCGCGTAGGCCCGCTCCCCGTCGGTGAACAGGCGCTGCGCCAAGGCGGGCCGCCGGGCCAGCACGGTACGAAACCGGCCCACGTCCACTGCGTCGATCCCCAGTCCGATCAGCGTGCCGTCATCCCTTCCAGCGCTCGGCCAGCACGTAGACCGGCTCGGTCAGCAGGGCCAGCAGCGGGACGGCGCCCAGCCGGGCGTCGTCGAAGCCGGGCTCGGTCTCGGTGACGGCGTCGGACAGGGCGGCGTAGCGGTTCCGGTATCCGGACAGCACCTGGCGGGCCGCCGATGGGGCCAGCCGGTCGTGGAATGCCACGTGGAGAAGGGTCATGCCGGTGACGGCGTTGCCCTTGGTCTCCGGGATGAGGATCAGGCTGCGCCCGTCGCGGCCGCCTCGGGCCACCGTGACCTCTCGCTCTTCGGCCACATGGTGCTTGGTGCCGAGCAGACGAGAGTCGCGTTCGGTGCGTGACGGCAGACCGAGGGAGATGCCGCCCCGGTCGACCACTTCGATGGTGGCGGCCGCCGCCAGGTCGCCCTCGATGCGGTAGCGGGTGAAGCCCTCGACCGCGGCGACGGCCGTGTCCAGCTCCGCCAGGGTGCGCAGGGCCCGGTAGGACAGGCAGTCGAGGCCGACACCGGCCGCGAGGGTCTGGGCCACCAGCGGCACCTTGAACAGCGCATCCTCGCTGCGGGAGATGCCCACCGTGACCGTCTTGGCCTGGTGCTTGATGGCGTCAACGGGGCGGGTCAGCTCGCCGGTGGCGGTGGTCAGGGCCTCCATAAGGTCAACCGCGATGGCGCCCGGGGTACCGACCTTGCCGTATTCGCTTTCGTAGCCCTCGATGGGGAGGGCGCCGGTGCTGTAGCGCAGCAGCGATGCCACCTGGACGGCGGTGGACGCCTCGAGATGGCCGTTGTAGGCGCCCGCCCGCAGGCCCGCGAAGAACCGGGTGGCGGCCACTTCCAGCGCCGGGCGGACCGCCGCCAGCAGGGCGTCGCCGGTGGCGCGGCTGTCGGTCGGGAGCCCGCCGCCAACGCCGGCGCGGGTCCCGAAGGCGGCTTCCACGGCCGCCTTGGCCTCCCGCAGCGGCCGGGCCTGGGCGTCGATGGCGAGGGCCGCCTCGTAGCCGAACAGGTGGCCGACCATGGCGGAGAGCACGAACGCCACCTCGGGATCGACCGGGGGCACCTCGATGATATGGAGGGCGGCACCGAAGCGACCCGCTTCGCCCCTCGTGGCCACCACGACCGGAGCGGCGCGGTGGGCCCGGTAGATGGCGACCTCCTTGGCCACGTCGTCGGCGGTGGGGCCCGCCAGGCCGGTCGCGCAGACCAGGATCAACGGCTCCGACGAGAGGTCGATGTGCTTCTTGTCCTCGGTCCCGTCGCAGGCGATGGAGTTGTAACAGAGCTCCGACAGCTTGATGCGGATCTCGGCGGCGGCGATGCGGTTGGGACCGTTGCCAACCACCGCCCAGTGACGCCGGTACGGTGCGACCCGGCCCGCGACGTCGGCGATCGCCTCCCGGCCCGCGATCACCTCCTCCATGGCGTCGGGCAGCTGGCGCAGCGCCCGCAGCAGCCGGTCGGCCCGTTCCGCCTGCCGGCGGTCGCCGGCGCCGAGTAGCGGGGCCAGGCTCAGGGCCAGCAGGAACCCGGCCGCCACCTGGGCGTAGAACGCCTTGGTCGACGCCACGCTCATTTCCACGTCGCGGCCGTCGGAGGTGTAGAGAACGCCGTCGGATTTCTCCACCAGGTCGCTGTTGCGCCGGTTGACCACCGAGATGACAACACCGCCCCGGTTGCGCACCAGGTCCACGGTGCGGTTGGTGTCAGTGGTGGTCCCCGACTGGCTGACCGCGATCACCAAGGTGTCGGCCATGTCGTCGACCAGGGCGAAGCCGGACAACTCGGTGGCCAGCGTGGCGGCCACGGTGATCGGGCGCTCCCGCAGCGTGTCCGCGATGGCGGCCGCGATGGCCTGGCCGGCCACGGCGGCGGTGCCCTGGCCTATGACGTAGATACGGGTGATGGCGCCCGACCTCAGGCGCTCGTTCACCGGCGGCGGCAGGGCGGCGCCGACCCGGGCGGACAGGAGGCCGGTGTGCTCGTCGGCGAAGATCCTGCCTCGCAGCGTTTTGCGGAACGACTGGGGGGCTTCGGAGATCTCCTTCATGAGGAAGTGGGGAAATCCGCGGCGGTCGATGTCCCTGGTCGTGATTTCGGCGATCCGGATCTCGCCTTGCCCCAGCGGGAGCGGGGCTCCGTCGTAAGTCAACCGGCGCAGGCCCTGGTGGCGGCCGGCCAAGCGCCGGTCGAGGATCACGACCTGACCGGGACCGCCGGCGTGGCTGGTCTCGCCGTCCATGCGGAGGTAGGAGCCGGTTTCCTCGACCAGCCCGTAGGCTTCGCTGGCCACGATGTAGGCGTCTTCCGCCAAACCCACGTTGAGCGACTGGCCGCTGCCGCGCAGTGCCAGGTGCAGCTGGTCGGGGCTCCCGCCGGCCGAGACGGCGATGGCGACGGAGCCGTCGAAGCCGGACACCGTTTCGCAAAAGGCCTGGTCCAGGTGCTCGCCGGCGGCCAGCCGGCGGGAGAGCAGGACGGGCACCACCTTGGTGTCGGTCGTGATTTCCGGGGCCAGATGGAGGCCCTCGTCGTCGCGCAGTTCGAGGTAGTTGTCCACGTCACCGTTGACGGCCGCGACCACGTAGGGTCCTGCGCCCCCGGTGACCTCCTCACCGTTGAGCGGGTGGGCGTTGGCCTGGGAGATGATGCCCACGCTGGCCCAGCGGGTGTGGCCCAAGACGGTGACCTCGGCCTCGGGGTTGGCCAGGGCCCGGTGGAGGAGCGGGTCGGTGGTGATGGCGGCACGGAGGGCGCGGGTGTTGTCGCCTAGCTCGCCGATCTCGGCCGCCGCCTTGTAGACCAGGCTCAAAAGCCCGGTCGGGGTCCGCACCGCCATCGAGGTAAAGAGCGGGTCGCCGGCCCGGGCGCTCAGCATCGCCTGGATATCCGGTCGGGCCAGGTCGATGCCGTGGCCGGTTATCAACAGGTGCAGCCCGGCCGAGTCCCGGCCCCGGACCTCCAGGCGATCGATGGCCGACAGAGCCACCTGGACCGACCACAGGGCGTCCCGGGCGGCGCCGGGAAGGACCCCACTGCCGTCGAACGAGAGGCGGCCGAGGGCGGAGATGGCGGCCGCGTTGCTCGGCCGGTCCCGCTCGATGGCCCAGATCACGTCGCGCAGGCGGACCAGGGTCTCGTTGAGGGATTCAAAGTAGGCCGGTGACCACTGGGCCTTGCCGGTGTCCAGGGTCTCTTCGAGGTCGTCGGCGAGACAGGCCAGGGCCCGACCCCGACGCGCCACGTCCTCGTGGCCCCGCCCGTCAGGGCCCGACAGCAGGCAGGCCACGCCGGGTGGGCCCCGGAGCTCCCCGTCGAGGGATTCCAACCGCGCCGCGATGGCCGTGAGCTCCTCGTTGCTGTCGGCGGCGGTGCCCGCCCGGGCCCCGGCCACGGCCGCGCCGAGGCGTCCGAGGGCCTCGTCGAGGCGCTCCAGGACCGACGACAACTCCGGAGCGGGCCGGGAGGAGCGGCGTCGCAGGACGGCGATGATCCCGCACATGGCGATCAAGGGTACTGGCCCCCGGGCCTCGGACTAGTCTGGCCCCGTGGAGCCAGGCTCCGGCGTGCGGTCCCGCTTTCACGACGAGTTGGCGGCCGTCGATGCCAAGTTGTCGGAATTGGTGCATTCGGTCTGCCGGGAGGTCGCCGACGCCACCGAAGCGCTGCTCAAGAACGACGCCGCGGCGTCGGTTCAGATCACTTCGCTGCGGCACCTGTCGGACCCCCTGTACGACCAGATCGGCCAGCAGGTCGAGGTGCTCATGGCCCGCCAGGCGCCCGTGGCCAGTGACCTCCGGTACCTGCTTTCGGTAGTCCGGGTGATCCCCGAGCTCGAGCAGTCGGCGGGCCTGGCCGACGAGATCGGCCGGCGGGGCGGGCTCGGCATCGCGACCGCCCTGACACCGCGGGGAAGGGCCCTCGTGACGCGGAGCGGCGACCTGGTCACCGCCATATGGGAGGAGCTGCGCCGGGCGTGGGACGGGCGACGGCCCATCGCGGAGAGCCTGGATTCGGCACGCGACGAGCTGCGCGATCTCCACACCAGCCTGACCGCCGAGGTGGCCGGCTCCGCCATGCCGTCGTCGGTCACCATGGACATGGCCCTGATCGGTCGTTTCTACGAGCGCCTCGGCGACCACGCCGTCAACATGGCGGGCCGCCTGGACGGCCTCAACGCCTGGGGCGGGCCGGCCGGGCCAGGATCGGCTTCGGTGCCCGACTGAGCGCAACCTCTCGGGGCGGCCGCCGCCGGTTGGTGTTTGCGATCACCGGGAATCCGGCCACCCCGCAGCTGCCGGAGTGGCCGCCCTACCGCCCGCCGCAGCGGGCCACCATGATCTTCGACACCGATTGCCGGGTCGTCGGGGACCCTAACGGGACCGAGCGCCGCCTCTGGGACGGCGCCGCCTGACCCGCTTGGTCCCGGTCGGGGGCGGTCAAGAAGAAGGCGGTCGTGGTGAACTTGGTGGCGTAACTCAGCCGATGGCGGCGGCGACGACGTCGGCGAGATGGGCGGCGGCCGCTTCTGCCTCGGCGTGGGTCGGCGCCTCCACCATGACCCGCACCAGGGGCTCGGTGCCACTGCCCCGCAGTACCACCCGGCCCCGTTCGCCGAAGCCCGCCTCCACGGCGCCGACCGCAGCCCACACCTCGGCCGCCCCGGCCAGGCCGCCGGGGTGGGTGACGGGCACGTTGCGCAGCACCTGGGGCAGGCGGACCATGGCACTTCGGGCCAGCTCGGCCAGCGGGCGGCCCGAGCGCACCGCGGCGTCGAGCAGTTGCAGCCCCGTCAGCACCCCGTCGCCGGTCGTGGCCAGGTCGGGGAAGATGACGTGGCCTGATTGTTCCCCCCGAGTGACCAGCCGCCCCGTTCCAGCGCCTCCAGGACATAGCGGTCCCCGACCGGCGTGGTGTGCACCGTGACCCCGTGTCCGGCCATGGCGAGGTGGAAGCCGAGATTGGTCATCACCGTCACCACGACGGTGCCGCCCGCCAGGGCGCCCCGGGCCAGGCGGTCGAGGGCCAGCGCCGCGATCATCTGATCCCCGTCGACCACCGAGCCGGTGTGGTCCACCGCGATGACCCGGTCGGCGTCGCCGTCGAGGGCCAGGCCGGCGTCGGCGCCGGTTTCGAGCACCGCCGCCTGCAGGCCGGCGGGGTAGGTCGAGCCGCAGCGGTCGTTGATGTTGGTCCCGTCGGGCTGATCGGCCAGGACCGCCAGCACCTCGGCGCCGGCCCGCCGGAGCAGTTCGGGGGCGGTACGCGAGGCGGCGCCGTGGGCACAGTCGACAGCCACCCGGAGGCCGTCGAGGCGCCGCCCGCCCAGCGAGGCCAGGACCAGGCGCTCATAGCGTTCCCGGCCTTCGGCCGCGGTGCTGAGTCTTCCGACGGCGACGCCGGTGGGCACCTCCGGGGTGCGGGCCGCCGCCGCCAGCCCTTTTCCCAACTCTGCCTCTAAGCGGGCCTCGACCTCGTCGCCGAGCTTGCGACCGCCGGCGGCGAACAGCTTGATCCCGTTGTCGGCGAAGTTGTTGTGCGACGCCGAGATCATGGCGGCCGGCACCTTGTCGGCGGCGGCCAGGGCGGCCACGCCCGGGGTGGGGATCTCGCCCAGGTCGACCACGTCGACGCCTTCGGCCGCGATGCCCGCCGTCAGCGCCGCTTGGAGCAGCGGCCCCGAGATCCGGGTATCCCGCCCGATAAGGAAGCGGGGGCCGCCCAGGACCCGGGCCGCGGCCCGTCCCAGGGCCAGGACGAACTCCGGGGTCAACTCGGCGTTGGCGACGCCCCGGACACCATCGGTGCCGAACTTCGGCGACACCGGCGCCGTTAGCGCTTGGAGTACTGCGGCGCCTTGCGGGCCTTCTTGAGCCCGTACTTCTTGGATTCCTTCTCCCGGGCGTCACGGGTGAGGAAGCCGGCCCGCTTCAGGGCGTCACGCCGGTCGGGCTCCAGTTCCGCCAGGGCCCGGGCGATACCGAGGCGCAGGGCACCGGCCTGGCCCGAGATGCCGCCGCCGTCCATGGTGGCGTCCACGTTGTAGACCTCGACCGTCTCGGTGAGCCGCAGCGGTTCGACGATCAGCATGCGGTGGGTGGCGGAGGGGAAGTAGTCCTCGATGGGCCGCTTGTTGACCAAGATGGTGCCGTCTCCGGGCTGCTCGGCGGGGCGCAGGCGGACGCGGGCCACGGCCGCCTTGCGGCGTCCGGTCGACTGGATCAACGGCTTGGGCACGGGGTGAGGCTCCTTCTCAGCGGGAGGTGTTGGCCGCGGATGTCCGATACACCGAGTGGTCAACCTCGAGGTGGCGGGGCATCTGGGCGCGGTGGGGATGGGTGGGGCCGGCGTAGACCTTGAGCTTCCTGATCATCTGGCGGCCCAGGGGGCCCTTGGGCAACATGCCCTTGACGGCCTGGCGGATGGTCTCGGCCGGGTTCTTGTCGAGCCGGGTCTGGTAGCTGGTGGCGGTCAGGGCACCCGGGTAGCCGGAGTGGCGATAGTGCATCTTCTGGGCCGCCTTGTCGGCGGTCATGACCACCTTGGCGGCGTTGACGATGATCACGTGGTCGCCGGTGTCCATGTGGGGGGCGAAGATCGCCTTGTGCTTGCCCCGCAGGACCCGGGCCACTTCGGCCGCCAGCCGCCCGAGGACGGCGCCGTCGGCGTCGACCTCGAACCAGACGCGTTGGATGTCAGCCGATTTGGGCGAGAACGTGCGCACGTCGTTCCTTTGGAGAGGGGAAAAGGGTGGGCGTGCCGCGTTGGGCCGCCTGGCCACCGATCAGGATACGGCGCGCCGGGCCGGCTTGCAATCAGGCGGCCCAAGTTGGCCAATGTAGGATCGATCTTCCTGGGGTACGGTTCCCGGTGGTGCGGTCGGTGCCCCCCCGCCGTTGGGCTGCTGCGGTCGGTGGGACGGTCGCGGCGGCGGGGCTGGTCGGATGCTCCTCCCGCTACGGGATGCCGGCGCCGGCGACGCGCCAGAGCCACTCGACACTTGGGCTGTGGCAGGCGATGGTGGTCACGGCGGCAGTGGTCGGGGTGATCGTGTGGGCCCTGATCATCTGGGCAGTCATCCGCTACCGCCGCCGCCGGGGCGATGAGAGCCTGCCCAAGCAGACCCAGTACCACATACCCCTCGAGATCATCTACACGGTCATCCCAGTCATGATCGTGGCCGTCATCTTCGGTTTCGTGGTGAAGGCCGAGGACACGGTCGACCGGGTCTCGGCCACCCCGGCGGTTTCGGTGCGGGTGGAGGGATTCCGGTGGGGCTGGCGGTTCACCTACCTGAACGCCGACGGGACGCCGGCCGGGGCGCCGATCGTGGGGGATCAGCTTTCGCCGCCGGTGCTGCGCGTGCCCGCCTTCGAGACGGTGCGGCTGACGCTGGTGGCCGATGACGTCATCCACTCTTTTTACGTGCCCAACTTCCTGTTCAAGCGGGATCTCATCCCCGGGGTCAACAACACCGTGGACGTCTACGTCGACAAAGTCGGCACCTTCCAGGGCCACTGTGCCGAGTTCTGCGGCATCCACCACGCCGACATGAGCTTCCAGGTGGTGGCCGTCCCCAAGGACCAGTTCGCCCTGCCGGCGGGGGTGGGCGCGTGACGACGGTCGCCGATCCTCCCATTGCGGCCTCGGCACGGCCGCTGACCCAGATCGTTGCCGGGCCCCGGCCGACGGGCGTCTTGGGATGGCTGACCACGGCCGACCACAAGAAGATCGGGATCATGTACATGGTCACCGCCTTCGCCTTCTTCCTGCTGGCGGGGCTGCTGGCCGAGGGCATGCGGACCCAGCTGGCCGTGCCCAACGGGACCTTCGTCAACGAGGCCACCTACAACGAGCTGTTCACCATGCACGGCAGCATCATGATGTTCCTCTTCGCGGGCCCCTTCGCGTTCGGGCTGGCCAACTACCTGGTGCCGCTGCAGATCGGCGCCCCCGACATGGCCTTCCCCCGGTTGAACGCCCTGTCTTACTGGCTGTTCCTCGGAGGCGGCCTGGTCATGGTCTCGGGCTTTTTGACCTCGCGGGGGGCGGCCAACTTCGGGTGGTTCGCCTACGCCCCGCTGAACGAGGCCATCCACTCCCCCGGACCGGGCGCCGACCTGTGGATCGTGGGGGTGGCGCTGACCGGCTTCTCGGGGATCTTGACCGCCGTCAACCTGGTCACCACCATCTTCGGCCTCCGGGCGCCGGGGATGGTGATGTTCCGGGTGCCCATCTTCACCTGGAACATGCTGGTGACCAGCTTTCTGGTCATCATGGCCTTCCCGGTCCTGACCGCGGCGCTGGCGCTGCTGTATGCCGACCGCCACTTCGGTGCCCACTTTTTCGACCCCGCCGGTGGTGGCTCGCCGATCCTGTGGCAGCACCTGTTCTGGTTCTTCGGCCATCCGGAGGTGTACATCCTGATCCTGCCCTACTTCGGGGTGATCACCGATGTCGTACCGACCTTCAGCCGCAAGCCGGTGTTCGGGTACAAGGGCATGGTCTTCGCCACCTTGTCCATCGCGGGACTGTCGGTGGGGGTCTGGGCCCACCACATGTTCGCGACCGGGGCGGTCCTCCTGCCGTTCTTCTCCGCCATGTCGCTCCTGATCGCAGTGCCCACCGGGATCAAGTTCTTCAACTGGATCGGCACCATGTGGAAAGGTCGCCTGACCTTCGAGGCACCGATGCTGTTCGCGGTGGGGTTCATGCTGTTGTTCCTGCTCGGGGGGCTGACCGGCGTCATGCTGGCCGCCCCGCCCATCGACTTCCACGTCACCGACACCTACTTCGTGGTTGCCCACATGCACTACGTGCTGTTCGGGGGCTCGGTGTTCGCGATCTTCGCGGCCATCTACTACTGGTGGCCCAAGTGGACCGGCAAGAAGCTCCACGAGGGTTGGGCCCGGGTGAGCTTCGTCCTGCTGTTCGTCGGGTTCAACCTGACGTTCTTTCCCCAGCATGTGCTGGGGCTGCGGGGGATGCCCCGGCGCATCGCCCTGTACCCGGCCGATCAGGGGTGGAGCTACCTGAACCTCCTGTCGTCGATCGGGGCCTATCTGCTGGGCATCGCCATCCTGCCGTTCCTGTGGAACGTGTTCCGGACATGGCGCCACGGCTCGCCGGCGGGCGACAACCCGTGGGGCGCGGGCACCTTGGAGTGGGCCACCACCTCGCCGCCGCCGGAACACAACTTCGACTCGTTGCCGCCCATCCGGTCCAACCGACCGGTGTGGGACCGCGACCATCCCGACGCCCCCGGGGTCGGAGGGCCGGGGCCTGGCGATGCTGCGCACTGAGATCCGGGTCGTTCTTTCTTCGGCGGTATTCGTGGCGGGGATCACGGCCATCTACTGGTTCACCAGCTACGAGCACGCGGGGACGACGATGCTGGGCCTCGGGGCCGCGGCCTACGCCATGTTGTGCGGGTACCTGTACCTCAAGGCCAGGAAGTTGGGCACCGCCCGCCCCGAGGACCGCGAGGACGCGGTCGTGCCCGACTCCCAGACGGAGGTCGGGTACTTCCCGGCGGCCAGCGTCTGGCCTCCGGCGTTGGGGCTGGGCGCGGTGATGACGGCCCTGGGGCTGGTCTTCGGGGGATGGTTCTTCGTGATCGCCGCCATTTTCCTCGTCGGGGCCATCATCGGCTACGCCCTGGAGGCCCAGGTCCCCCACTGAGACCTAACCGAGCAACTGTCGCGCCCGTATGTCGAACCGCGGCTTCGACATTCGCGGCGCAATATCAGGTACTCCTGACCCTGACCCTCATGCTCGGGTCCCCGGGACCGGGACCAGCTTCGGTGTAGGCGTCGCGGCCGTCAGGGCCGCCACCGCGAGGCGTCGCGGCCGTCAGGGCCGCCACCGCCAGGGCGGCCAGGACATAGCAGTCGGCGGCCACGGTGTACACCACGCCCAGGCGATAGTTGTCCTGGTGGGCAAAGGGCCACCAGGACAGCGACGCCAGGCAGAAGGTCGCGGTCCATCCGGCCGCGACCGACCAGTCGAGCCGGCGCCGGCTGCGTAGGGCTCGATGAACCAGTCCGACGGCCAGCGGCAGGGCCCACACCCAGTGGTGGTTCCAGGAGATGGGCGATACCAAAAGCCCCGTCAGGGCGGCTACGCCGAGCCCGAGGAGCGGCTCGCCTCCGCGGTGCAGGCGGGCGGCCAGGGCCATGCCCGCCACCAGGGCCGCGAGCGCCAGCGCCAGCCACACCAGGTGGGCGCCGGTGGGCGACCCGCTCAACCGGGCCACGGCGCCCCGGAGGGACTGGTTCCAGACCGTGCCCGGGCTGCCGATGCGGCGGTCATCGAGGACCAGGTGACGCCAGTAGTGCGCCGACTCCGACGGCAGGACCAGCCCCGCCACGACGGTGGCGCCGGCCGCCGCCACCATGGCCGTGACCGCCTCCCGGGGGCGGCGGATCACCAGCAGGTAGACGATGAAGATGCCCGGCGTCAGCTTGACGGCGGTCGCCACGCCAATGAGCACGCCTCGAGGCAGGCGGTGGCTGCGGATGCGGCCCGCGCTCAGGATGGCGACCAGGTCGGCCAGGACCAGGGCCATCAGCAGCAGATTCACCTGGCCCAACCGGAAGGTGTCCCGGATGGGCTCGATCAGCGGTGTCGCAGCCGCGATGGCGAGCGCCACCGCGCCGTGCGCCCGGCGGGACCAGGTGGGCGCCGCCAACCGGAGTAGTGCCAGGCCCGAGAACACCAAGGCGGCGCCGGAGAGCAGCGACATCGCGACCCGGGCCAAGGTGTCGGGTAGGACCGCCAGGGGCACGAAGAAGATGGCCGCGAACGGCGGGTAGGTGAATGGCAGCGGGATGATACGGGGATGGGACAGGTACACGTCGCGGCCATGGAGGAACGCCGACGCGCCGGACCGGTAGACCTCGAGGTCGACCAGGTCGAACCAGTGGAGCCACCACGCCATGAACACCGCACTGATCGCCAGCCCGGCGCCGGCCCAGGTGAGCCGTCGTTCCCACCATTCGGCTCTCAACATTGCCAGGTGGCGGTTCAGCCGGAGCTCGGCGCTTTGTCAACCGCGGCGCCGGCGGGCTCGGCGCCAGCTGGTCCGGTACCCGTGGGGCCGGGGCCGTCGGGCTGGTGGGCCGCCACCTCGTAGCCACCGGCGGGGGTGCGCACGATGCGGCCACCCACAGGTTGCTGGATGGGGTGGGCCTGCTGGCGTGACAGTTCTTTCAGGATCCGCCAAGTCAACCAGCCGAACAGGGGCGGCGCGACCAGGAGCAGCACCTGGAACAGGTGCAGCAGGGCCTGAAACGACAGGCCGAAGGTGGCGGCCAGCACGTCGGTGCCCGCCGCCATGAACAGCACCACATAGAAGGTGATGGTGGACACGCCGAAGGCGCTGCGCAGCGGCCGGTCCCGGGGCCGGTCGAGGAGGTTGTGGGGCTCCCGGTCCTTGCTGAAGTGGGCCTCCAGCAAGGGCCAGCCATACAGCAGCCCGAAGGTGATCCCGGGCAGCAGCACGCCGGGAAAGAAGGGGTTGGGAAGGGTGTGGTGGAACGCCCGTATCTCCAGTGGGGGCATGACTCGCAGCGCCCCGTCCAGCCAGCCGATGTACCAGTCGGGCTGGGAACCAGCACTCACCTCGGCAGGGCGGTAGGGGCCGTAGAGCCAGATGGGGTTGATCTGGGCGAGACCCCCGAGGCCGGCCAGCACCGAAGCCACGAAACAGAACAGGGCAGTCGACTTGGCGGCGTACTGGGGCCACAGACGGCTGCCGTGGATGGTGTCCTCGGACTTGCCGGGCCCGGGGAAATCGGTGTGTTTCTGGTGCCAGAGGATCCCCAGGTGGGCGGTCAGGAGGACGGCGATCAGGGCCGGGACGAACAGGACGTGGATGACGAACAGCCGCTCGATGATGTTGGTACCCGGAAAACGGCCGCCGAAGAAGAGGTACCCGAGCCAGGAGCCGACGAAGGGGATCGACAGCACGATCGAGTAGGCGATCCGCAGGCCGGTGCCCGACAGCAGGTCGTCGGGCAGGGAGTACCCGGTGAAGCCGTTGGCCATGGCCAGCAGCAGCAGGGTGACGCCCACTATCCAGTTGACCTCCCGGGGCCTCCGGAAGGCGCCGGTGAAGAAGATGCGGCACAGGTGGACCACGATGGCGGCCAGGAACACGATGGCCGCCCAATGGTGGATCTGGCGCATGACCAGCCCGGAGCGGATCTTGAAGCTGATGTCGAGGACCGAGCGGTAGGAGTCGGACATGGTCTGGCCCTGGAGGGGCCGGTAGGACCCGTGGTACACGACCCGGCGCTCGCTGGGGCTGAAGAAGAACGTCAGGTAGGAGCCGGTGGCCACCAGGATGACGAAGCAGTACAGGGCGATCTCACCGATCATGAACGACCAATGGTCGGGGAAGATCTTGTCCAGGGCGCTCTGGGTGAACCGGGAGATACCGAGCCGGTCGTCCAGCCAGAGTAGGGCTCGTTCCACCGGGGGGCGGGGCTGGTCGTCGTCGGCGGGCTTGGCCCGGCGCCGCAGTTTGATCACGGGCGGTTCCAGTAGGCGGGGCCGACCGGTTCGGTGAAGTCGTGCTGGGACGTCAAGAAACCGTCCTGGCTGACATCGAGCGGCAGCTGGGGAAGCGACCGCGTCGCGGGCCCAAAGACCGGCCGGCACCCGTCGAGGACGTCGAAGGTCGACTGGTGACATGGGCACAACAGTTGGTGGCTGGTGGAGCGGTACAAGCCGACCGGGCAGCCGGCATGGCTGCACACTTTGGAGAACGCCACATATCCCTGCACCGACCAGCTGCCCCGGCCCCGGCGAACCTTCTGGGCGGCGTCGCCCACGTTGATGAGGATGACCTGGCTGTCCGCGTCGTCGATGGCCCCCTCGGGGAACACGGTGAGGATCCCGTCCACCTCGAGGTCGCCGAGACGGACCGGCCGCCCGTCGGGGGTGACGAGGCGCTTTCCTTTCCCCCAGCTGGTGCGCGCCAGGGTGTCCTTGGGATGCGGCCCCAGCGAGTTGATGGGGAACAGGGCCGCAATCCCGAGCGCCCCCCCGGCCAGCCCCAGCATCCGCAGCAGGAATGACCTCCGCACAAACGGCTGCTCCCCCCGTTCGAAGGACTCCTCGGCGGCCTGACGCGAGGCCTGGCTGGATCGGTGCTCCTCCCGGGGCGCCGTCTGCTCGTTGCCGGGCAACAGGTCGCGGGCGAAAACCACGAATCCCAGTCCCAGCGATCCGAGGGCGATCATGAGGAGGACCCCCTCCAGCTGGGGCTGGCCGCCTGCCAGGTACACCCCGGCCAGGGCCAGGGCGGCCATGGTGGTGATGCCCCAGTAGAGGGCGATGCGCCCCTCGGCGAAGCGCTCCGCGGCCGGATGGCCCTCCAGCCGGTAGGAGTCTTCGGGCCGGTCCCGGGGGTCGTGGCCGGGTGGGTCGGGCGGGCCGGGCGGGTCGGGCGGGGGGGTGTCGCCGGCCAGGGTCATCCGCGGGTTCCGATCAGTCGGGCCACCAGGAGCAGGGCCCCCATGCCGATGACCCAGCCGACGAAGCCTTCGGGAATGGGCCCCAGATGGCCGAGACCCAGGCCGCCGCGGTCCTCGGGTTGGTGCAGGTACTGGACGTAGCTGGCGATGTCGGCCACCTGCTGGTCGGAGAGCGTCTGGGGGCCGAAGACGGGCATCGGCTTGGGCCCGATCCGGGCCGCCTCGACCGTGTCCAGAACACTGGCGTGGCGCAACGAGGGCACGATGTCGCCGTAACCCAGCGCCCCGCCCGCCCCGGCGGCATTGTGGCACTGGGCGCAGTTGATGGAGTACAGCTGTTGGCCGTCGGAAAGGTGGCCGGGCAGCACGTCAGGGACCGCGGGACCCTTGTCGAGCGACGCCACGTAGGCGACCAGAGCCGAGATCTGGTCGGGGGGGAACGCCGGGCGGTGGCGGACCGGCTGCTGGCGCGGGTCGTTGAGCGGCATCCGCCCGGTGCGGAGGTAGAAGTCGGCTGAAGCGGCCCCGGAGTCGACGACCGACGGCCCATTGGCGGTCCCCATGGCATCGAGGCCGTGGCAACTCGAGCAGTGAACGACGAACAGCTGGCGCCCGGCGGCCACCTGATCGGGGGAGAACGCCTTTGGCCGCGGCGACGCCGCGGCGTGGGCCCGGCTGCTGAAGACCACGACGAGCAAGGCAAACAGCGCCGCCCCGGCCAGCGCGACCAGCCGGGGGCCGGTCCCGCGCCGGGCTTCGAGGACGTCTAGCGAATGAAGAAGATCGTCGCCCATAACCCGATCCACACCACGTCCACAAAATGCCAGTAGTAGGAGAGCATTTCCACCGAGGGGAGGTCGGCGGCGCCGAAGCGGCGGGAGGCGGCCCGTCCGCCCACGACCGTCATGGCCAGCAATCCTCCGATCACGTGCAGCCCGTGGAAACCGGTCAACAGGTAGAACGCGGAGCCGTAGGCGTGTGACCCGACGGAGAAATCCAGTCGCGACCAGTCCCGGGCCTGGGCCAGCACGAAGACGGTCCCGAGTACGAAGGTGGCCGCCAACCACCGCACGAACACGCCCCGGTCGCCTCGCGCCACGGCCCGCACACCGAGTTGCATGGTGCCGCTGGAGAGGACCAGAAAAAGGGTGGACAAGGTGGCGGCGACGGTGTCGAGGTGGACTCCGGGCGGCGGCCATGCCGTGCTCTGCGCCCGCAGGGTGAAGTAGGCCGCGAACAGGCCGGAGAAAAACATCAACTCCGACGCCAGCCACACGACGGTGCCGACGGTCAGCAGCTCGGGCCGCCGACTCGTCTTGGCAGCCGTGAGGGCGGCGGCGGACGTCACCATCACCTTTCTACCCGAAAGGCGGCCTTCCTACTAGGTTTCGATCGGTGATGGCCGTTTTCACTTCGGGCGACCTGGTGACCGGTTCTCGGCTGGAGCCGGCCGCGGCGATGGTCATCGGGCTGGCCGGTTGGTGGTACCTGGCGGCCGCCCGGCGACTGGCAGGACGAGGCCGGCGCTGGCCGCCCCGACGGACCGTTCCCTTCCTGGCCGGCCTGTCGGTGCTGGTCGTGGCCACCCAGAGCGGGATTGCCGCCGACGACACCACGTCCTTCACGGCCCATGTGATCCAGCACCTCCTGCTCGGTATGGCGGCTCCGGTCCTGCTGGCCCTGGGCGCCCCGGTGACCCTGGCCCTGCAGAGCAGCCGCCGGGAGCTGCGGGCCCGACTGATCAAGATCCTGCACAGCCAGCCGGTGCGCCTGCTCACCCACCCGGTCACGGCGTGGGCCGGCTTCGGCGGCTCCATGTTCGCCCTCTATTTCACCGGCTTGTATGCCGCCACCCTGCGCGCCACGGTGTTGCACGACCTGACCCACCTGGTGTTCGTTACCGCGGGCTGCCTGTTCTTCTGGCCCGTCGTGAGCCTCGATCCCCTCCCCCACCGGCTCCCGTACGGGGGGCGGATGCTGTATGTGCTGGTGGCGTTGCCGTTCCACACCATTATCGGGGTGGCGCTCACGACCCAGACCAAGCTGATCGCCCCGGGGCTGACCCTGGCCGACCAGCAGACCGGGGCCGGCATCTTGTGGACGGCGGGCGAGTTGCTGGGCCTGATCGCCATGATGATCGTGGCCGCCCAGTGGATGAAGGCCGAGGAACGCGAGGCGCTGCGCCAGGACCGGCAGCTGGCGGGGGCGGTCCCGACGGGGCCGGTGCCATGACCGCCCCGGTACCCCCTCCCCCGCCTCCGCCGCCACCCACCCAGCCGTCGTTGCTCAATCCACCCGACGATGTCGATGAGGCCCCGCTGATCCGGCTGGCCGATATCGAAGCGGCCCGGGAGCGGCTGGTCCCGGTGGTGCGCCCCACCCCGGTGCGGCCCAGCGAAACCCTGAGCGGCCTGGCCGGCCGGCGCATCCTGCTCAAGCCCGAATACCTGCAGCGGACGGGGTCGTTCAAGGTGCGGGGCGCCTACAACCTGATCTCCCAGCTCCCCCTCGGGAGCGAAGTGGTGGCCGCTTCGGCCGGCAACCATGCCCAAGGAGTGGCCTTCGCGGCCACCGGCGCCGGCATGAAGTCCACCATCTTCATGCCGGAAGGGGCCTCACTGCCCAAGGTCGAGGCGACCCGCAGCTACGGGGCGGTGGTGCGCCTCGAGGGCAAGGTGGTCGACGATTGTTTCGCCCTGGCCCAGCTCTATGCCTCCGAGACCGGGGCCGAGTACGTGCCCCCCTTCGACCACCCGCTGATCATGGCCGGGCAGGGCACCATCGGCCTGGAACTCCTGGAGGAAGCCCCCGAGGCGGAGGTGGTGGTCGTACCCGTCGGCGGGGGTGGCCTGATTTCGGGCATCGCGGCGGCGCTGGGACTGAGCTATTCGGGTATCCGGGTGGTCGGGGTGGAACCGGCCGGTGCCGCCTGCGTGGCCGCCTCGCTGGCCGCGGGGCGCGAGGTTCACCTGGACCACATCCACACCATGGCCGACGGCATCGCGGTGAAGTCGACCTCACCGCTGGTCCTGCAACACGTCATGAAATTCGTCGACGAGGTCGTCACCGTCGATGAGGAGGAGATCGCCCGGGCCCTCCTGCTGCTGCTGGAGCGGGGCAAGGCGGTGGTCGAACCGGCTGGCGCCGTTGCCCTGGCCGCCATCCTCTCGGGCCGGGTGCCCGGGGACGGACCCGCGGTGGCGGTGCTGTCGGGCGGCAACATCGACCCTCTCCTCCTCTTGAAGATGGTCGACTACGGACTGTCGGCGGCCGGCCGCTATCTCGTGTTCCGGGCGGTGCTGGACGATCGGCCGGGGGCGTTGGCGGCTCTGACGGCGACCCTGGCGGGTATGGGGCTCAACGTCCTCCAGGTGGCGCATCACCGGTCGGGGCTGGAACTGGGCATCCAGGAGGTCGACGTGCAGATGACCGTCGAGACCCGAGGACCCGAGCATCGGGGTTGGGTCGTCGAGGCCCTGAAGGGGGCCGGCTACCGGGTGGAACCAGTCGGCTGACCGCCCGGCGGGGGGGCGACCGCAATGACCGGTCCCGGGACGCCGAGATGCACGCCAACAGCGAATCCAGCGGAGGACCGCGTGACCAGGATCTGAGCTAGGGGGTGGTGGGCCAGTAGCCCGCCGCCCAGGTGATGGCGGCCAGCTTGGCCTGGCCTGACCGGCTGGGGTGGAAGTAGTCCACCGGGCTGACATCGGTCGCCGCGAACGCGCTTTGGTAGACGGCGCCGCCATCGAACCGGCAGCGGTCGAAATGGGCGCAAACCGAGGCCAGGGCGGCGTTGTCGGCCTGCTCCTGGGCGACGACCGCCTGGCGCTGGGCCGAGGTCGCGCCCGCGGCCAGCATCGACTGGCAGATGTGGGCCAGGGCCCACACCAGTTGGGCGGCGGTGCTGGCCTGCATCGTCTCCCAGAGCCGGAATACGTCGGGGATCGATGCCACGAACACGTGGGCGGCCGGGTCGGCCGAGAAGAAGTGAGACAGGGCGTGGTCAAACTGGGCCCGGAAGGCGGCGGTCGGCGTCATGTCGGCAACGGTGGAAGTGCAGAGGTCGTTGGCCCCTATGAGAACCGTGGCGTACTCGACCCGTTGCCCCGCGGCCGCCTGGAGCTGGCCGTCCAGGGCCACCATCTGGGCCCCTGACTGGGCGTCGTTGTAGACCTGCCCGGAGATGGCGGGCCCCGCCGCCAGGATGCGGCCGTACTGCGAGTTGATGGCGGGGTCGGCTCCCGTGGACCACGACTCCTCAGGGGCGTCCACGAGAACATGGCCGGAGTCGAGGTCGAACGCCCGGGTGATGGAGTCGCCCGACGAGGCCATCGACTTCGGAAGGGGAAGGGGCTTGGCGCGGGCCGAGGTCCCGGACCTGCCCCCGGTCGCGGCGAGCGAGACCAGCCCGGCTGCGACGAGCAGGACCACCACGACCACGAGCGCCATCCACCGGCCTCGACTCACGACGCCACCGAGCGTTTTGCCAAAAAGTGGTGCCCCACCATCAATTTTTGGCAGAACGCCTCAGCCCCGCTCGCCATAGTCCACATTCCAGAGGCACAGACCATGGGGCGGGGCCAGCTGCCCCGCCGCCCCGCGATTCTTGGCCCGGAGGATGGCGGCCATCTCCCCGCTGCGCTTTTTCCCCATCCCCATGTCCACCATGGTGCCCACGAGGGCCCGCACCATCTGCTGGCAGAACGACGACGCCTCGATCTCGAAGCGGAGCCGGCCATTCC
The DNA here is from genome assembly GCA_963791545.1 of uncultured Actinomycetota bacterium. Taxonomy (GTDB): domain Bacteria; phylum Actinomycetota; class Acidimicrobiia; order Acidimicrobiales; family Palsa-688; genus JALYXV01. The sequence continues at coordinate 217,834 of CAWBSR010000002.1, read as the reverse complement.
CCCGATCAGTCCACTCGGCTCGCCGCACCACTCTCACTAGCGAGGCGTTGCCGCCCGGCGCCCGGCAGAACGACGAGAAGTCGTGCTCGCCGATCAGCGGGTCGCAGGCCAGGCGCAGGAGGCCCAGGTCGAGAGGTCGCTGGACGTGCCACTCGATGGGCGCCGAGAAGGGGTCGGGAAGGGGGCCGTTGAGGATGGTGTAGCGGTAGGTGCGGCCGGTGGCGGCGCGGCGGGCGTCGAAGCCAGGGGGTGCCGCGGTGGCGGAGCGGATCACCACGGCCGGGCGCAGGGTCTTGTTGAGGGCCCGTTGGAGGGCCGTGAGGTCGACGCCGGCCCGGGCGTCGAAGGTCACGACCTGGCCCCAAGCGTGGACGCCCGCGTCGGTGCGGCCGGCACAGGTGAGCTCGACGGTGTGGCGGAGGTGGCGTTCCAGGGCGGCGGTCAGTACACCGCCTACGGTGTGGATGCCCGGTTGGATGGCGAAACCGTGGAATCCGGTCCCGAGGTAGGCGACACCGAGGCGGACCCGAACGGTCGGGCCCTCGATGACGGCGGGCGCGGCGTCGGTCGGCGCCTCCGCCTGGTCGCCGAAGAGGGTCAGCTTTTCGGTTAGACGAACTCGATGCGGGCCATGGGCGCATCGTCGCCGTGCCGGGGACCCAACTTCAAGATGCGGGTGTAGCCGCCGGGGCGGTTGGCATAGCGGGGCCCGATCTCGGCGAACAGCTTGTGGGCCATGTCCTTGTCCCGGATCAGGGCCACCACGAGGCGGTGGTTGTGGACCGCGACCGCGGGGTCGGCGTCGGCCTTCTTGGCCTTGGTCACGCACTTCTCGACGATGGGGCGCAGCGCCTTGGCCTTGGCCTCGGTGGTCACGATGCCCTCGGCCGCGATGAGCGAGGCCACCAGGTTGCCGAACATGGCCTTCTGGTGGGCCGAGCTACCGCCGAAGCGGCGGCCTTTCTTGGGCCGCCCGGGCAGGGTCGCCATGTCCTAGCTCTCCTTGTTGCGCAGGGCGAGGCCCCGCTCGTCGAGCTTCTGGAGGACCTCGTCGAGCGACTTCTGGCCGAAGTTGGTGATGGCCAGCAGGTCGTCCTCGGTCTTGGTGACCAGTTCGCCGACGGTGTTGATCTGGGCCCGCTTGAGGCAGTTGCGGGGGCGCTCGGACAGGTCCAGCTCCTCGATGGGCAGGTCCAGGTCGGGGGAGCCGCTGCCGGCCACTCCGATGTCGCCGAGCTCGAGGCCCATGGGCACGTCGCTCATGTCGGCCACCAGGCCGACCAGCGAGCGCAGGGTGTCACCGGCGCTGGCCAGGGCTTCGCGGGGGGAGATGGAGCCGTCGGTTTCGATGTCGAGGACGAGACGGTCGAAGTTGGTCGACTGCTCGACCCGGGTGGGCTCGACGGTGAAGGCGACCCGGCGGACCGGGGAGAAGATGGAGTCCACCGGGATGACGCCGATGGTCGAGGAGCGCTTGTTGCGGTCGGCGGAGACGTAGCCCCGGCCTCGCTCCACCGCGATGTCCACGGCCAGGCGACCCTTGGCGTTGAGGCTGGCGATAGCCAGCTCGGGGTTGAGGATCTCCACGTCGCTGGTGGCCTGGATGTCGCCCGCGGTCACCGTCGCCGGGCCCCTCACGTCAAGGCGCAGGGTCACCGGGTCGTCGGTGGTCATACGCAGGACGACGTCTTTCAGGTTGAGGACGATGTCGGTGACATCCTCCTTCACCCCGGGCAGGGTGGTGAACTCGTGCAGGGCGTCATCGAATCGAACCTGGGTCACGGCGGCCCCGGGGATCGAGGAGAGCAGGGTGCGGCGCAGCGAGTTGCCCAGCGTGTAGCCGAAGCCGGGCTCCAGCGGGCCGATGGCGAAATGCTGGCGGTCGTCCTCCTCCTCCCCGATGGCCTCGACACTGGGTCGTTGAATGATGAGCATGTGTGTCGGTCTTCCTTTGGTGGCGTTTGCGGCTTACTTGGAGTACAGCTCGACGATCAGGGACTCCCGAACGCCGGTGTCGATCTGGTCCCGCAGGGGGACCTCGATAACGCGTACCTCGGTCTGATCGGCGCCCTGCTCCATCCAGGCGGGCATGCGGCGATCGAGGGTGTCGAGGTTGTGGCGGATGACGATGAGGTTCTTGGACTTCTCCCGCAGCGAGATGACGTCGCCCTTGCGGACCCGGTAGCTGGGGATGGTGACCCGCTTGCCGTTGACGTTGACGTGGCCGTGGCGCACGAACTGGCGGGCCTGGGAGCGGCTGGAGCCCCAGCCGGCCCGGAAGGCCACGTTGTCGAGGCGCAACTCGAGCATGCGGAGCAGGTTTTCACCGGTGATTCCCGCTTGGTGGTTGGCCTCTTGGTACATGTTGTGGAACTGCTTCTCGAGGACGCCGTAGATGCGGCGAGCCTTCTGCTTCTCCCGCAGCTGGGTCAGGTACTCCGAACCCTGCCGCATCCGGTCCCGGCCGTGCTCTCCGGGCGGGTAGGGCCGCTTCTCGATTGGGCACTTCATCGAGTCGCACTTGGGACCCTTGAGGTACAGCTTCATCTTCTCCCGCCGGCAGAGGCGGCAGACGGGGCCGGTGTATCGCGCCATTGTTCTCGCTCCGCTCCGGCTAGACCCGGCGCCGCTTCTTAGGGCGGCAGCCGTTATGGGGGATGGGGGTGACGTCCTTGATGCCCGCCACTTCGATGCCCGCGTTCATGAGGCTGCGGATCGCGGTTTCCCGGCCGCTTCCGGGGCCCTTGACGAGCACCTCGACCTTGCGGACGCCGTGTTCCATGGCCCGCCTGGCACACGCCTCGGCCGCCAGCTGGGCCGCGAAGGGAGTGGACTTACGGGAGCCCTTGAAGCCCACGTTGCCGGCCGATGCCCAGGCCAGCACGTTGCCTTCGGGATCGCTGATGGAGACGACGGTGTTGTTGAACGAGCTCTTGATATGAGCAACGCCGAAGGCGACGTTCTTACGTTCACGGCGGCGGGGACGACGCCCGCCAGGCTTGGGCTTGGCCATGGGTTACTTACGTACCTTCTTCTTTCCGGCGACGGTCTTTTTGGGTCCCTTGCGGGTGCGGGCGTTGGTGTGGGTGCGCTGACCCCGGACCGGGAGACCACGGCGGTGGCGGATGCCCTGGTAGGACCCGATCTCCATCTTGCGCTTGATGTCCTGGGCGACGTCGCGGCGCAGGTCACCCTCGACCTTGTAGTTGGAGTCGATATAGGCGCGCAGCCGGGTCACCTCCTCGTCGGTGAGGTCGCGGACGCGGGTGCTGACGTCAATCCCGGTGGCCTCGCAGATCTGCTGAGCCCGGGTACGGCCGAGGCCGTAGATGTAGGTGAGGGCGATCTCCAACCGCTTCTCGCGGGGGATATCGACGCCGGCGATACGTGCCATGGATCAGTGACTCTCCTGGTGGCGGGTCTGGGCGCGGGTCTCGGCCATTGGGCCTCAGCCTTGCCGCTGCTTGTGCCGGGGGTTGGTGCAGATCACGCGGACCCGCCCGTGGCGGCGGATGACCTTGCAATGCTCACAGATTGCTTTGACTGAGGGGCGAACCTTCACGGTCCGACCTTCCTTTCTGGGTTGGCCTGGGGTGGTGCGTGTCCTGCGTTTCCTGCCGTGGGCCTGCTCCGCTACTTGTAGCGGTAGGTGATCCGCCCTCGCTTCAGGTCGTACGGGGTGATCTCCACCTGCACCCGGTCGCCCGGCAGGATGCGGATGCGGTGCATCCTCATCTTCCCGGAGCTGTGAGCCAGGACCTGATGCCCGTTCTCGAGTTCGACTTTGAACATGGCATTGGGTAGCGGCTCGACGACCGTGCCCTCAAGCACGATGGCGTCCTCTTTAGGCTGGGGCTTAGGGGGCAGGTGTCCTCCCGAGGAACTCTGGTGGCGAAAACAGCCAGTCCGTCGAGCGGAGGATTACGGCTGCGGCGAAGCGCGCCAAACCGCTCAGGGACCGAGAAACAAGGATAGCGCAGGTATGGCCCAAGCCGGCAAGGGGATCTTGCCGGCGGGCAGCGGCCGCGGGCGGCGGCGGGCGCGGGGGCGGGCGGCGGCCCGGGCTCATCGGGCGAGGGTGAAGACCTCCGGGCCGTCCTCGGTGATCGCGATGGTGTGCTCGGCGTGGGCGGAGAGGCTGCCGTCGGCGGTGACGACGCTCCAGTGGTCGCCCAGCAGTTTGGTGGCCGGCCCGCCCAGATTGACCATGGGCTCGACCGCGAACACCATGCCCGCCTTGAGTTTGGGCCCCGGTGTCCCCGGCCAGTAGTTGGGCACGGCGGGCTCCTCGTGCATCTTGGTACCGATCCCGTGACCGACGTACTCCTTGACGACGGAATACCCCGCCCCCTCGGCCACCGTCTGGACCGCGAGGCCGATGTCGTGGAGCCGGTTGCCCTCGACCATGGCCGCGATGCCCGCCCACAGGGCCTCGTCGGTGACTCGGATGAGCTTCTCGGCCTCCTCGGTGACCTCCCCGATCGCCATGGTGAAGGCGGCATCGCCGTGGTACCCCTCGACGATGGCTCCGCAGTCGATGGAGAGGATGTCCCCGTCCTTCAACCGGTACTCGCCGGGGATGCCGTGCACGATCATGTTGTTCGGCGAGGTGCAGATCACGGCGGGAAAACCGTGGTAGTTGAGGAAGTTGGACTTGGCTCCCCGCCGCTCGATGACCTCGCGGGCGGCGCGGTCGAGGTCCCGGGTGGTCGCCCCGGGCCGGGCCGCGGCCCGCGTCACCTCGTGCATCTCGGCGACGACCCGCCCGGCCCGCCGCATCTTGGCCAACTCTTCGGCGCTTCTCCTCACTGGATCCACTTCCCGCATCAGTACCATGCTCGTCCCGCTCCTTCCAATACCCGCTCCAAGTTCCACTCCAACGCTCGCCGGGCTCCGGCGATCTCAGCCATGGCGCCGCCGTTCCGACGAGGCCCGGTCGAGGTCGGACGGCAATCCGTGGTCGGCCACCGCCGAGGCCGAAGCCGGCACAGGAGCCGACACTTGGGAGTCGGTGGCCCGCTGGGCCGCCTCGACCAGCCCGCGGTGGCGGGAGTCCTCGACGACCTTCACCAACCGGGCGGCCACCTCGTCGGGCGCCCCCATGCCATCGACCCCGACCAGTATGCCGAGGTTCGAATACCAGGCGATCAGGGGTGCCGTCTCCAGTTCGTACAGCTCGAGGCGGCGACGGATGGCGGCCTCGGTGTCGTCCTCCCGCTGTACCACCTCACCGCCGCAGATGTCGCAGACCCAGTCGGTCTGGGGGGGCTGCTGGGCGGAGTAGTTGGCCCCGCAGTCGGTGCACACCCGGCGGCTGGCGAGGCGCTTGAGCACCACCTCGGTGTCCACGATGAGGTCGATCACCACATCCAGGCCCCGGGGCGCCAACAGCGCCGCCAGCGTTTCGGCCTGGATCACCGTCCGGGGGAAGCCGTCCAGCACGAATCCCCGGCTGGCGGTGTCGGGATGGGTGAGGCGCTCGGCGACCATACGGACCACGAGGGAGTCAGGGATCAGATCCCCGGCGTCCATATACGCCTTGACCTGCTGGCCGAGCTCCGAGCGCGACCGCACCGCCCCCCGGAACATGTCGCCGGTGGAGATGTGGGGCACGACGTAGTGGCGCGACAACCGAACGCACTGCGTGCCCTTCCCGGCTCCCTGCTTGCCGAGCATGACGAGCCTTGTCCCGGGGACCACTACTTCAGGAAGCCCTCATAGTTCCGCATCATCAGCTGGCTATCAATCTGCTTCATCGTCTCGAGAGCAACACCAACGGCAATGAGGAGGGTGGTACCGGCAAACGGGTAGCGGTTGATATTCCAAAATGCCAGGAACAACGACGGCAGCAGGGCGATGAACGCCAGGAACAAGGCGCCCGGCAGGGTGATCCGGTTGAGGATGCCCTGGAGGTGCCGCTCGGTCGGTAGTCCCGGTCGTATACCAGGAATGTAGCCGCCCTGCTTGCGGATAATTTCGGCTTGCTGATGCGGGTCGAAGGTAATGGCGGCGTAGAAGTACGCGAAGCCGATGATCAGAAGCCCGTAAAGGATGATATAGACCAGATTGTCCGGTTGCACCAGGTGGTTGTTGATGAAGCTCTGGGTCGTCTTGCCCCAGCCATGGGACGGCAGGACATTGGACAAAAGAACCGGGAAGTACAGCACGGAACTGGCAAAAATGATGGGGATGACGCCGCCCGTATTGACCTTCATGGGGATGTAGGTGCTCTGGCCGCCGTACATTCGCCGTCCCACCACCCGCTTGGCGAAGGTGACCGGCACCCGGCGTTGGCCCTGCTCCACGAAGACGATCGCCACCAGCAGGGCCAGCGTCAGGGCGATGATGACGCCGAACTTGACGTTGCCGCCCTGGGCCCGGATGGCGGCGCCACCCGAGGGCATGCCCGACACCACGTTGGTGAAGATCAGGATGGACATGCCCTGGCCGATCCCCCGCTGGGTTATCAACTCGCCCAGCCACATGACGAACGCGGTGCCCGCGGTCATGGTGAGCACGATCAGCAGCACCCGGGGGACGGTGAAGTTGGGGATGAGGTCGATGTTGAGGCCCGTCCCGGCGCCGAGGAAGCCGCCGCCGCCGTTGTGGAACACGAACGCCAGCCCGGTGGCCTGCATGATCGCCAGGGCGATGGTGAGGTAGCGGGCCGTCTGAGTCAGTTTCTTCTGCCCGGTCGCCCCTTCCTCCCGCCACTGCTCGAACTTGGGCACCACCACGACCAGCAACTGGATGATGATCTCGGCCGTGATGTAGGGCATGATGCCGAGCCCGAAGACCGCGAAGCGGGTCAGGGCGCCGCCGGAGAACAGGCTCAGGAAGCTGAGCACGCCGCCCTTGCTGGACGCCGCCTCCAGGGATTGGAGCGCCTTGAAGTCGATGCCCGGCAGGGGCACCCAGGAACCCAGCCGGTACAGGCAAATGATGACGATCGTGAAGATGATCTTGTTCCGGAGGTCCGGAACCTTGAACATGTTCTTCAGGCTGGACAGCGTGCTCTTCACGAAGGCTCCTGGCGTAGCTGCCTCAAGCTATCGTTAACGAACGCTTTCTGGGAGGCAGTGGGGGAAAAAGGGTCCCGGTGCGCTAACGGTTGGTGAGGGCGTTGCCCTTGGCCGGCGGTCGGCCATGGCCGAAGGGTGGTTCGAGCACGGTGACGGTGCCTCCGGCCGCTTCGATGGCGGCGACCGCCGACTTCGAGAAGCCGTGGGCGGAAACCAGCAGCGGGTGGGTGAGCTCGCCCCGCCCGAGGACCTTGACCAGGCCGTGCTTGTGGACCAGGCCCGCGGCCCGCAGGGTGTCGGGGGACACGACAGGGTTGTCGAACTCCTCGAGGGTGTCGAGGTTGACCACCACGTACTCCACCCGGAAAGGGTTCTTGAAGCCCTTCAGCTTGGGGATGCGCTGCTTCAGGGGCAGCTGGCCACCCTCGAAGCCGGGCTTGATGTTGCCCCGGGCGCCTTGGCCCTTGGTGCCCCGGCCCGCGGTTTTGCCACCCTTGCCGGCGATGCCGCGACCGACGCGGCGCCGGGCGTGGGTGGAGCCGGCGGGCGGCTGCAGATCATGAACTTTCATCGGTATCTCCTGGCCGGGCGCGGGCGCGGGTGTGGCCGGGGCGGCGTCGGCGACGGGGACCACGGTGATGAGGTGGGGGACGCGGGCGATCATGCCCCGGATCTCGGGGCGGTCGGGAAGGGTGTTGGACTGGCCGATGCCCCGCAGCCCGAGCGCCCGCAAGGTGCCCCGGTGCTTGGGCTTGGTCCCGATGGCCGAGCGGACCTGGGTCACCAGGATCTCGCCCATCAGGCCACCTCGACGGGGGTATGGGGTCCCCGTTGGCTCTCCCGGTACGCCTTGAGCACGCCCACCGGGGTGACCTCCTCCGGGGACTTGCCTCGCAGCCGGGCGACCTCGTCGGGACGCTTCAGGGCCCGCAGGCCGGCGATGGTGGCCTGGGCCACGTTGATGCCGTTCGACGACCCCAGTGACTTGGCCAGGATGTCGTGGATGCCGGCCATCTCCAAGATGGCCCGGGCGGCGCCCCCCGCGATCACTCCGGTGCCGGGAGCGGCGGGCTTCAACAGCACCCGGCCGGCGCCGGCCTCCCCCATCACCGGATGGGTGATGGTGCTGCCCGCCAACGGAACCTTGAACAGGTTCTTCTTGGCTTCCTCGATGCCCTTTTGGACCGCCAGGCCGGCCTCCTTGGCCTTGCCGTAGCCCAGGCCCACCGTGCCGTTGCCGTCACCGATCACCATGAGGGCGGCGAAGGAGAACCTCCGGCCACCCTTGACGACCTTGGCGACCCGGTTGACCTTGATAGTGCGATCTTCGTACTGCTGCTCTGCCATTGCTCTCCAGTCCTTACAGCTCGAGGCCGGCTTGGCGGGCCGCATCGGCGACCGCCGCGACCCGTCCGTGGTACAGGAAACCGCCCCGGTCGAAGGTCACCTTGGTCACCCCGGCCGCCTTGGCCCGCTCGGCCACCAGCTTGCCGACCGCGCTCGAGGCGTCCTTGTTGCCGGTATGGGCCAGGCTCGACCGCAGGTCCTTCTCGACCGACGAGGCGGCGGCGAGGGTGCGGCCGGTCGTGTCGTCGATCACCTGGGCAGTGATGTGCTTGTTGGAACGGAAGACCGCCAGGCGGGGCCGGGCGGTGCTGCCGGACACCTTCTTGCGGACCCGGTAGTGGCGCCGGGCCCGGGCGACCTGCTTGTCCTTGGTGGAAACGCTCATTGCTGGGCTACCTTTCCGGCTGTCACTTGGCCGCCTTGCCGGCCTTGCGAACAACCCGCTCGCCCGCGTAGCGGACGCCCTTGCCCTTGTAGGGTTCCGGCTTGCGGATCTTGCGGATGTTGGCCGCCACTTGGCCGACCAATTCCTTGTCGATGCCCATCACGCTGATGCGGGTCGGGGCGGGCACCGCGAAGGTGATCCCCTCCGGGGCGTCGACGACGACCGGGTGGCTGAACCCGAGGGCCAACTCCAGCTGGCCGGGCCCCTTGGCGACGGCGCGGTAGCCCACGCCCACGATCTCGAGGTCCTTGGTGAAGCCGTTAGTGACCCCGAGGACCATGTTGTTGATGAGGCTGCGGGTCAGGCCGTGCAGGGCCCGGTTGCCGCGCTCGTCGTCGGGGCGCTCCACCAGCAGCACCGCGGCGTCCTGGCGGGCCGTGATCTCACCTGGAAGGTCGCGCTCGAGTCGCCCGCGAGGGCCGCTGACGGTGACGTGACGGTCGGAGAACTCCACTTCGACCCCCGAGGGAATGGGGATCGGTGATCTGCCGATTCTGGACATGGGCTCCTACCTCCTCACCAGACGTAACAGAGGACTTCGCCGCCCATGCGGCGCTTGCGCGCCTCACGGTCGGTCATCAGCCCCTGGCTGGTCGAGAGCACGGCGACACCGAGGCCGCCGAGCACACGGGGCAGCTTGTCCGCCGCCGTGTACACCCGCAGTCCCGGCTTGGACACCCGGCGGATCCCGGAAATGGTCCGGCTGCGCTCGGGCGTGTACTTCATCTTGATCTCCAAGGTCCGGCCCGGTCGTTCCACCGAGTCCTTGACGTTGTAGCTGTCGATGTAGCCCTCCCGCTGCAAGATGGCGGCCAAGGATTCCTTGAGCTTGGAGGACGGCATGCGGACCTGGTCGTGCATGGCCACGTTGGCGTTGCGAATGCGGGTCAGCATGTCCGCGATGGGGTCGGTCATCGTCATCGAAAAGAAACCTCCCCTACCAGCTGGCCTTGGTGACGCCGGGCACTTCGCCGGCGTGGGCCAACTCTCGCAAGCAGATCCGGCACAGCCCGAACTTGCGGAACACGGCCCGCGGCCGTCCGCAACGGCGACAACGGGTGTAGGCCCGCACCTTGTACTTCGGCTTGCGTTGCTGCTTGATGATCAGCGCCTTCTTGGCCATGTGTTACTGACCCTGCCCTTCGCGTCGGAATGGAAAGCCGAAGGCGTCGAGCAGCGCCCGACCCTCGGCATTGGTACGCCCGGTCGTGACGATGGTGATATCCATCCCACGGGGCTGATCGACCTTGTCGTAATCGATCTCCGGGAAGATCAACTGCTCGGTAACTCCGAAGGTGTAGTTGCCGCGCCCGTCGAAGCTGTCCGGGTTGAGGCCTCGGAAGTCCCTGATCCGGGGGATCGCGAGGCTGATCAGGCGGTCGAAGAACTCCCACATGCGGTCGCCGCGCAAGGTGACCTTGGCGCCGATGCTGTTGCCCTCCCGCAGCTTGAAGCCGGCGATTGACTTCTTGGCCTTGGTGACGAGGGGCTTCTGACCGGTGATGATCGTCAGGTCACGCAGCGCGCCGTCGAGCAGCGACTGCTGCTGGGTCGCCTTGCCGACGCCCATGTTGACGACGATCTTCTCCATGCGGGGGACCATCATGATGTTGGCCAGGCCCAGCTTGTCCTTCAGCTGGACCCGCAGCTCGGTGTCGTACCGGGTCTTGAGCCGGGGCCGGTCGGGAGCGGTTTCTGAGGGCGGGCGGGGCTCGGCGGCCTTGGTGGCGGCCTTGGTGGTCTTGGTGGAGGCGGCGGCCATTACAGATCCCGCTCGCACTTCTTGCAGACCCGGACCTTGACGCCGGCCTCGTTGAACCGGTAACCGATCCGAGTGGGGCCGCAGTCGCCGCAGATCAGGGCGACCGCCGAGGCCGACATCGGCATGTCCTTGTCGATGATCCCGCCCTGCATGGTGGCCCGGGTCGCCTTCTGGTGCTTCTTGACCCGGTTGACGCCGTCGACGATGACGCGCCCCTCCTTGGGGAGGACCCTGCTGATCTCCCCGGTGGCGCCCCGGTCCTTGCCCCGCAGGACGCGGACCCGGTCTCCCTTGTGCAATCTCATTTTGGTTTGCGGTTGCGGTTTAGGCATTTCTCAGAGCACCTCCGGTGCCAGCGAGATGATCTTCATGAACTTCTTGTCCCGCAGTTCTCGACCGACGGGACCGAAGATCCGGGTCCCCCGGGGCAGTTGCTGATCGTTGATCAGCACCGCGGCATTGTCGTCAAAGCGGATATAGCTGCCATCGGGCCGGCGCTTTTCTTTCTTGGTCCGCACGACGACACACTTCACGACATCGCCCTTTTTGACGTTGGCGCCGGGAATGGCGTCCTTGACGGTGGCCACGAAGATGTCCCCGATTGACGCGTACCGGCGCCGGGACCCGCCCAGCACCTTGATGCAGAGCACCTCTTTGGCGCCCGAATTGTCGGCAACCCGCAAGCGGGTTTCTTGTTGGATCACTTGGCCCGCTCCAGAACCTCGGTGACCCGCCAGCGCTTGAGCTTGGAGATGGGGCGGGTCTCCTGGAGACGGACCCGGTCGCCAACCCGCAACTCATTGGAAGGATCGTCGGCGTAAAACCGCTTGGTCCGCTGCACCGTCTTGGCATACCGGGGATGCCGCACCCGCTCAACGACCGCGACCACGACGGTATTGGTCATGGAGGCGGAAACGATCAAACCTTCCCTCACCTTGCGGCGGTTCGGTCGGTCGACGCCAGCGCCGGTCTCGGGGGTCACTTCGGGGTCGCTCATGCCATCTCCTCGGCCTCGGCGGCCTCGATCTCGCGTGCGCGGAGGATCGTCATATACCGGGCCACGTTCTTGCGGACCTGCCCGATGCGGGCGTAGTTGTCGAGCTTGCCGGTGACGTGCTGGAAGCGGAGGTTGAACAACTCGGCTTTGGCCTCGGCCAACGCGGTGTCGAGTTCGTCGACGCCCATCTCACCCAAATCTGTGATCTTGGCCATCAGATCTCCACCGCCTCCATCTCGGCTCGGATGACGAAGCGGGCCTTGATCGGCAGCTTCTGGATGGCTCGCTCCATGGCGGCGCGACCCAGAGCCTCATTGACCCCGCCCAGCTCGAACAGGATTCGGCCCGGCTTGACCACCGCGACCCAATACTCGGGGTTCCCTTTTCCCGATCCCATACGGGTTTCGGCCGGCTTCACCGTCACCGGCTTGTCGGGGAAGATCCGGATCCACACCTTTCCACCCCGCTTGACGTGGCGGGTCATGGCAATACGGGCGGCCTCGATCTGGCGCGCCGTGATCCATCCCGGCTCGAGAGCCTGGATTCCGTAGTCGCCAAAGTTGACCATGGTCCCGCCGGTTGCCTTACCCGACAACCGGCCCCGCTGCATTTTGCGGTGCTTGACCCTTCTGGGCATCAACATGTGCTGCTATCCATCCTTGGGGCTAGCCATCTTTTGGAAAATGGGGCGTCTCGTGGTGCTCGCCTCGCGTACGGCGCTCGATCTCTTCTTCTTCGGCCAGCAAGCGCTCGAGCTCGGGGTCGACAGTGACAATGGGCCGGGACTCGGCCGCCTCTTCGCCGGGAGGGGTCTCGCCGGGGTCGGTGGTGACCGGAGCCGCGCCCGGCTCACCGAGGTCGGGGCGACGGCGGCCCCCACCGGCCGAGATGACCCGGCGGGGTCGGACCTGGCCCGACGTCTCGCCCACCGCCATGGCCGCCTCGCGGGTGATCTTGTCCTCGGCCGAGACCTTGTAGGGCAGGATGTCGCCCTTGTAGATCCAGACCTTGACGCCGATGCGGCCGAAGGTGGTACGGGCCTCGCGGAAGCCGTAGTCGATATCGGCCCGCAGGGTGTGCAACGGAACCCGGCCTTCGCGGTAGAACTCCCGGCGGGACATCTCGGAGCCACCGAGGCGGCCTGCGCACTGGACCCGGATTCCATGGGCGCCCGCCTTCTGGACGGTCTGGACGGCGCGCTTCATGGCTCGGCGAAAACTGACCCGGCCCTGCAACTGGTCGGCGATCCCCTGGGCGATGAGGGCGGCATCCAGCTCCGGCTGCTTGATCTCCTGGATGTTGAGCTGGACCTTGGGGTTCTTGGTGATCTCGGCCAGCTTGGTGCGCAGCCGGTCCGCCTCGGCGCCCCGGCGTCCGATGACGATGCCCGGGCGAGCGGTGTGGACGTCGATGCGCAACCGGTCCCGGGTGCGCTCGATCTCGACACGGCTGACGGCGGCCCGCTCAAGCTCGCGCATGAGGTAGTCGCGGATCTTCCAATCCTCGACCAGGTAGTCCTGGTACTCCCGGTCGTTGAACCACCGTGATTTCCAGTCGGTGGTCACGCCGAGGCGGAACCCGTAGGGGTTGACCTTCTGACCCATCTACCTACTCACCCTTCTCGGTTTCGTCGGTCGCCTCGGCCGGCGTCGCAGGCGGGGCGGGCTCGGGCTGGGCAGCCGCGGCCTCCGCCTCATGGTCGTGGTCGTGGTCGTGGTCCTCGTTCCGGCGCCGCGTCGGGCGTACCCGGGTCCGCAGGCCCCGACCACCACCGGGAGTCGAGGTGGCGGCGGCATCGGCCTTGCGGGCCCCGGCCACCCGGCGGGCCCGGCGGGCCGCCTGCTCGGCTTCCCGCTTGGCGTGGAGGCGGACCAGGTCGGCGTCGGGCAGCCGGCTCACGATGACGGTGATGTGGCAAGTCCGCTTACGGATCCGGGTGGCCCGGCCCCGGGCGCGAGGGCGCCAGCGCTTGATCGTGGTGCCCTCGTCGGCGAAGCAGGCCGACACGTACAGCTCCTCGGCGTCCTGCTGGTCGTTGTGGGCGGCGTTGGCGACCGCCGAGTGCAGCAGCTTGCCTACCAGGAGTCCGGCATCGCGCTCGGTGAAGCGGAGGATGTCCTCGGCTTCCGCGACCGGCTTGTTGCGCACCAAGTCGAGCACCTCGCGCACCTTGTAGGCGGATACCCGGGTGTTGCGGAGCACCGCCCGGGTGCCTTCACGCTCGTTGGTCTTGGGGCCTGGCATCAGCGGCGGCCCTGACGTTCCTGCCCGGCATGGAACCGGAAGGTACGGGTGGGTGCGAACTCGCCCAGCTTGTGGCCGACCATCGACTCGGTGATGTAGACGGGCACATGCTTGCGACCGTCGTGGACAGCGATGGTGTGGCCGACCATGTCGGGGATGATGGTGCTGCGCCGGGACCAGGTCTTGATGACCCGTTTCTCGTTGCGACCATTGAGGTCGTCGACCTTCTTCAAGAGATGGTCGTCGACGAAGGGACCTTTTTTCAGGCTGCGGGGCATGCGGCGTTACCTCCGGGCGCCGCGGGTACGCCGGCGGCGGACTATGAGCTTCTGCGATGGCTTGTTGGTGTCGCGGGTACGGCCCTCGGGCTTGCCCCACGGCGAGGTCGGGTGTCGTCCACCGGAGCTCTTGCCTTCGCCACCGCCGAGGGGATGGTCGACGGGGTTCATGGCGACGCCGCGAGTCTGGGGGCGCACGCCCTTCCAGCGGTTGCGACCCGCCTTGCCGATGACGAGAAGCTCGGCCTCGGCGTTTCCGACCTGGCCCAGGGTGGCCCGGCAGTCGATCGGCACCCGGCGCATCTCGGTCGAGGGGAGCCGGAGGGTGGCGTAGTCGCCTTCCTTGGCCACCAGCTGGACGCTGGTGCCCGCGGCCCGGCCCATCTTGGCGCCCCCGCCGGGCTTCAGTTCCACGTTGTGCACGACCGAGCCCACCGGGATGTACCGCAGGGGAAGGGCGTTGCCGGGACGGATGTCGGCGCCCTGGCCGCTCTGCAGCTTGTCGCCCACCGCCACCCGGTTGGGGGCGATGATGTAGCGCTTCTCGCCGTCGTGGTAATGCAGCAGGGCGATGCGAGAGTTGCGGTTGGGGTCGTACTCGATGGCGGCGACGGTGGCGGGCACGCCGTCCTTGTCGCGCTTGAAGTCGATGATCCGGAACTGGCGCTTGTGGGCCCCCCCTTGATGGCGGGCCGTCTTGCGGCCGTAGCTGTTGCGGCCACCGGTGCTGGGCTTGGGGACGACCAGGGTCCGCTCGGGCCGGCCCTTGGTGATCTCGGAGAAGTCCGAGACGGTCTGGAACCGGCGCCCGGGGCTGGTCGGCTTACGTTTGCGAAGGGGCATTTGCTAGGACCTCAACTCTCGAACAACGGGATCTTCTGGCCCGCCGCCAGGGTCACGATGGCCCGCTTGGTATCCGGTCGCTTGCCCATCTTGGGCTGCTTGCGGTGCCGCTTCATCTTTCCTTTGCGGTTCAAGGTGTTGATCTTGACCACGGTGACGTTGAAGATCCTCTCGACCGCTTGGCGGATCTCGATCTTGTTGGCGTCGGGGCGGACGACGAAGGTGTACACACCCTGCTCCAGCAGGGCGTAGGACTTCTCCGACACGACCGGCCGGAGTATCACATCGCGGGGATCGCTCACTCGGATTCCTCTGGGCTGGTGGCCGTGGCGGTGGCCTCGGTCTCGGCGGCTGCTGGGGGCTCGGCGCCCGGCTCGGGCGCGGCCGCGACCGGCTCCGGGCGCGGCCGCGGCCGGCTCCTCGGGCGCAGCCGGCTCGGCTGGCTCGGCCGGCTCGGCCGCTACCGGCTCCTCGGGCTCGGCCGCCTCGACAGCCGCGGTGGCCGGCTCGGCCTCGGCCTGGGCCGCGGGCTCGGGGATGTGGTCGGCGCCCTCGGCGGGGAGAACGGCGGCGCCTTCGCCCGGCAGGGTGGACTTGGTGAAGACGATCCAGTCGTTGCACAGCACGTCGTAGGCGTTGAGCTCGCCGGTGAGGATCACCTGGGCCAGCGGAAGGTTGCGGAACGACTTGTAGGCCTCTTCGTCGTGGTTGCGGTCGAGCACGATGAGGACCCGGCCGTCGAGGTTCAACACCTCGAGGGCGGCCCGGGCGGCCGCGGTCTTGGGTTCGGTCCAGGGCCATTCCGCGACGACCATGATCCTGTCCTCGGAGGCCCGGTCCGACAGGGCGGAACGCAGGGCCAGCTGGATCATCTTGCGGGGGGTGCGCTGCTTGTAGCTGCGGGGCTTGGGGCCGAGGGCCACGCCACCACCGGTCCAATGGGGGGCGCGGGTGGAACCCTGGCGGGCCCGACCGGTCCCCTTCTGACGGAATGGCTTCTTGCCGCCGCCGGAAACCTCGGCTCGGGTCTTGGTGCTCTGGGTCCCGGCCCGGGCGGCCGCCAGCTGAGCGGTGACGACCTGGTGCATCACGGCCACGTTGGGGGTGATGCCGAAGATGGCATCGTCGAGGGTCACCGAGCCCTCGACGGCGCCGTCGACGGTGCGGACGTCAATGGTGTACGGCACTATCGGGCCTTCCTCTTGACGCTGCCCCGGATGAGGACCACGGCGCCGCGGGGCCCCGGGATGGCGCCGCGGACGAGGAGCAGCTCCCGCTCGGCATCGGCTTGGACCACCTCCAGGTTCAGGGTGGTCACCTTCTGGTTGCCCATCTGGCCCGCCATCCGGGTGCCCTTGAACACCCGGGCCGGGGTGGCACAGGCACCAATGGAACCCGGGGCCCGATGGTGCTTGTGGTTGCCGTGGCTGGCGCCCTGGCCCTTGAAGTTGTGGCGCTTCATGACGCCAGAAAAACCCTTGCCCTTGCTAACCGACGTCACGTCGACGCGGTCGCCGGCGGAAAGGATGTCGACCGCGATTTCCTGGCCCACCCGGTAGAGGCTGGAGTCGTCGACGCGCAGCTCGACCAGCCGCCGCCCCGGATCCACCTCCGCCTTGGCGAAGTGGCCGGCCTCGGGCTTGGACAGGGTTCGGGCCTGCCGGGCGCCATAGGTCACCTGGACGGCGGAATACCCATCGTTGTCTGGTGTCTTGAGCTGGACGACGCGGGCCGGGCTGACCCGGACGACAGTGACCGCGACGGCTCGGTTCTTGTCGTCCCAGATCTGGGTCATGCCGACTTTCTCGCCGACGATCGCTGTGGTTGGCACGGCTGGCTCTTTCTCGGTCGTGGAGGGGGACATTTGGCGGGCCCCACACGCGGACGCTCCGCTCGGGCGGTACCCGAGCGGAGCGCTCGTTCAGTTGTGCTGCGGGGTCTCCGACAGGCGGACACCCGCAGACGTCGATTGGTAGACGGGTCAGTATAACCCAGCCGGGGCCCCTGGCACCCCCAGCACCCCAGGCGATGACCGGTGGCCGGGGGCCGTTACCAGCCTAAGGCGTTCGCTCAGTCCTTGCCGGGCCAGGTGCCGGTGGCCTTCTCGAAGCCCTTGGCACCGCCCCGGTCGACCGCCGCCTTGACGAGGCCGAACAGCGCCCCCTCCAGGGCCGCCGCCGTCAGGACCTCGCGCCAGGTGCGATCCCGGTCGGTGGCCGAGGGGGCGTCGTCTTGGTGGCCCAGCAGTTTCCAGACCTGCTTGAACGCCAGGCCCGCCATCAGGCCGCCCACCACGCTCATCAAGAGGCTGAGTGGCCGGTACATGAGCTTTCCCATTGCCGCAGCACCTACCCCGGCCCTGACACCCAGAAACTCGGGGCGCCCGGCGGCCGGCGGGTGCTCAAGCCGAATACCGGCTCCGGGGCCCGCTCGGCGAGCTCGGGGCGCACCCGGCCCCGGAACGCCAGCTCGGCGAGGGCGCAGTCCTGGGCGCGGCAACGACTACGACAAGGGATGGACCAAGGTTGGGTCGAACGTCGGGCCGGCGCCAGCCAAGCGGGCCACCGGAACCCGGTCCAGACCGTAGCCAAAGGTGAGGGGCTGAAGGTCGGGACTAACGGCGCGCGCCACCCGGAAAGGACCGCTCGCCACGTCGGGCGGGGTGACGTCGATCACGGCCACCCGGATCCCTTCGGCGGCTAAGGCGGCGAGAAACCCCGCCCGGGTGGGAACCGCGATCTGGTCAACCGCGACGGGAGCCCCCACCCCGCGGATGCGGTCCAGGGCGGCGGAACGAACCCGGGGGAAGTAGTAGGCGGCCTGATCGATGAGGTGGCGAACCGACGACGGCTCAGGCGGCGCCGGCCACCGACCCGATCGCAGCAGTTGGCCCAACTCGTGGGTCGCCTGGGTCACTTCCAGGACCGCGGCGCCCACCGCCCCGGCAGGGTCGAGGCGCGAGCCGAGGCCGACCGTCGCCCCGGGCCACGCCACCCCGTCGCCCCGGGCGATCGCCACAGCCACCGCAGCACTGCCACCTACCGCGCTCGGCAGGAGTGAGACCTCGACCTCGACGCCCAGATCCCCCAACCTCGCCACGATCTCGCCGAAGACACCGTCGACGCGGACCGGGGTGGGCCGGGTGCCCGTCAGCCAGGCGGCGAGAAAGGCGTCCCGCTCGACGAGTTCCAGGGTGGCCCGGAGCTCCGCGTCATCGAGGGTGCCCGATGCCGCGAGCCCGTTGGACGTGCCCTGGCAGAGGGCGTGCTCGGGGCGCACCACCATCCGCAACAGGGCCATGACGGCCGGGACCCACACCGTCGTCTCCCGGCCCAGCCAGTGACCGAGCATCCACGGGTGGAGGACCCCGGCGTCGAAGGGCGGGTAGGGGAACCCGGGGCGCCGGTACTGCTCGTCGGAATAGAGGGGGAACTGGCGGGGATCGAGAACCTCGCCTTCGAGGTCGTCGGGGCGGGCCCAGACGACGCGATCGGCGGGGACCGTCGATGCCGCGTAGCGTTCGACCGCTTCGCCGACCGCGGAAATGGTGGCCTGGGACATCGACAAGCCCTTGCCTGAGGCCGCCGCCAGCGGCCGCCGTTCGCCGTCCCAGCCGGAAGCCGGCGCCGGTGTGGCGCTGGCCAGGACGGGCAGCGGCCCCGGGAGGGGATCTACGGTCAGAAGCGGAATCACGCCGGTGATCGGGTCGACCCAACCGGCCAGGGCCTCGAGCAGCTCCCCTGGGGGGCCGCCGACCGGAAGGGGAGCGGGAGTTGATCGGGCCGCCGCGGCGGGAGCGCCGCCGCAGACGGGGCAATGGGAAAGGGGGATGACCCGGTGGCGAGTGAAGCCGCCGGCGTCGCGGTCGGGCACGAGAACATGGTCAAGGAGACGGTTCCATCCGGCGCCGCCGGCGAGGACGTCTTGGACCTGCTGGCGCAGCAGGGTCGCCGGCACGGCAACGCCGCCGCGGGGGCGCCGGAGCTGGCCGACGGCGCTCATACGCCGGCGGGCGCAGTGCCCGCAGCCGGCCCGACCGGGTAGGGCCAGAGGACCGATGCGCGCCCCTCCCGCGACCATCGAGACGGAAAGGAAGGGCACCCCGGCGGCCGCCGCCCATTGGGCGACACGCAGGTAGTCGTCATCCTCCTCGGGGCAGCGGTACACCCCGACGGCCAGCTCGGCACCCGATGCCGGGCCGTGGGGGCTCCACTGCGCCCCGCCGCCGAGGTCGGAGAGAAGCGCAGCCACCAGCGGCTGGGACCGATCCAAGCTGAGGATCACCAATTCGGTCACCGCCCCGGACCCTGGGGGACGACATTGTCCCGCCGGGTCCGGGTCCAGTGACATCTGGGGGTCTGCCGTCAAGCCTGCCGCTCGGCGATGGCTTGGATGGTGCCGGCGGTCTTCTGCACCGCGTTCATCAAGCTGGCCATGACCTCGAGCTCACCCTCCAGAATCAGCAGGTCCGCGACGCTGGTCAGCGGACCCTTCCACCAGGGGAAGACGAAGGCACGGGAATCGCGGCTGTCGTCGCCGGCTCCGAGGGCCTCGAAGGCGTCCTCGGCGCTGCGGCGGACCTCGGCCAGGCGGTGCTCAAGGCCACGGGCCTCGGTGTGGGTGCTCATGATGGATACCTCGCTGTCTCGCGGGACGAGTCGTTCGTCCACGGCTCACAGACGGCTGGTGGGTTCCCGCGATACCGACCGGTATCCGAACGGATGGCGCAGGAGGACAGACTGGGGCCCATGGACGACGTGGCGCCCCCTCCCCCCGTCCGGCTCGGCGATCGCCTGGCGGTCCCGGTCGACATCTCATCGGTCGAGGCCCGGATCACCTTCGATGTGGCCGCCCGGGCGGCGACGATCCAGGCCAAGGTGGAATTCGCGGTGTCGGATGTCGACGGGTGCCCGGTCCTGGACCTTCGCCAGCCGGTGGACTCGTTGCTCCTCGACGGCGAGGCGCGGTCCGGGGAGGCATTTTCCCCCCATGACCTGGGAGGCGGCCCAGGCGCCGAGATGCGGGTGCTCGACCAGCGGCTGGCGGCCGGCAGCCGTCACCGGCTGGAGTTGCAGTACCAACTGACCACGCCCGCCGCCGAGGGGGCCGAGGCCATCGCCTGGCCCGGCGCCGGGGTCCGGTTCGATTTTTGGATGTCCGACCTGCATCCGGGGCGGTACCTGGAGATGTGGCTACCGGCCAACCTGTGCCACGACCGCTTCCGGCTGACCCTCGAGGTGGCGGTGGAGGGCGGGGAACCACACCGGCTGGTCAGCAACGGCGCCGAGTACCAACCCTCACCCAACCAGTGGCGGGTGGAGTACCCGGCCCGCTTCACGTCGCTGTCGCCGATGCTGGTGTTACGGCCGAGCGAGGAGATCGAGTTGCGGCGCCGGCCCGGCGACCCTGCCGAGGTGGTGACCGCGAAGGTGGCCGAGTCCGACGCCGACCTGGAGGCCAACGAGGCCGACATCGCCTCCTGGCTGAGCCACAACCGGGCCAGGTACGGCAAATGGGCCCACGGCGACCGCTTCACCTGTGTGCTGTGGGGACCCGGGCGGGGGATGGAGTACGACGGCGCCACCACCGCCGCGGTGGGAGCCGTCGAGCACGAGGTCTTCCACAGCTGGTTCGGTCGAGGCGTGAAGCCGGCGCGGGCCTCAGATGGATGGATCGACGAGGCGTGGACCAGCTGGGCCACCAACTCCAGGCGGAGGGAGCTGGGGCGTTTCGCGGTCGAGGAACTGGGCCTCGAGGAGCCCCCGGTGCTGCTGTACCCACCGAGCGGATGGTCGCGGCACACACCGATCGAGTCCTACAAGGAGGGATCCCGCCTGTTCGCAGGGATCGCCCACGTATTGGGGGGCGCCCCCCAGATGCGGGCCGCGATGGCCGCGTGGTACCAGGACCACGCCGGCGGCTTCGTCACCACCGAAGGGTTGGAGCGCCACCTCAGCCAGCGAGCCGATGGGGTGAGCGCCTTGTTCGAGCGGTACGTGCACGGCCGAGCAGACCACGGGTAGCCGAGCGGCCACCCGTGTTATCTACGCGTTTTGGATCTTGATCTCGATGTCGACGCCGGCCGGGAGGTCGAGGCGTTGCAGCGAGTCGACGGTCTTGGGCGAGTGCTCGACGATATCCAGCAGACGCTTGTGGATCCGCATCTCGAAATGCTCGCGGCTGTCCTTGTACTTGTGGGGCGAGCGGATCACGGTGTAGCGGTGCTTCTCGGTGGGCAGCGGGACCGGGCCCCTCACCTTGGCGTTGGTCCGTAGCACCGTTTCCACGATCTTCTTGGTCGACTGGTCGATGATCTCGTGGTCGTAGGCCTTGAGACGGATGCGGATCTTCTGGCGAGGGGCGTCGGCCATGACTACTTGAGGATCTTGGTGACGCGGCCGGCGCCGACGGTGCGGCCGCCTTCCCGGATGGCGAAGCGGAGGCCTTCGGTCATGGCGATGGGCTTCTGCAGCTCCACCTTCATCACCGTGTTGTCGCCCGGCATCACCATCTCGGTCCCCTCCTCGAGGGTGATGGAACCGGTCACGTCGGTGGTCCGGAAGTAGAACTGGGGCCGGTAGTTGTTGAAGAAGGGCTTGTGCCGGCCACCCTCGTTCTTGGTCAGGATGTACACGTTGGCCTCGAAATCGGTGTGCGGCGTGATCGAGCCCGGCTTGCACAGCACCTGGCCCCGCTCGACCTCGTCCTTCTTGGTGCCCCGCAGGAGGGCCCCGATGTTGTCGCCCGCCATGCCCGAGTCGAGCAACTTGCGGAACATCTCCACCCCGGTACAGACCGTCTTGGCGGTCGGCCGCAACCCGACGATCTCGACCTCGTCGCCGATCTTGACCTTGCCCTGCTCCACCTTGCCGGTGACGACGGTACCCCGGCCCTGGATGGTGAACACGTCCTCGATGGGCATCAGGAAAGGCTTCTCGGTCTCGCGGAGCGGCTCGGGCACGAAGTTGTCGACGGCGTCCATGAGCTCGACGATGGTCTTGGTCCATTCGGCGTCGCCTTCGAGCGCCTTGAGCGCCGACACCCGGATGACCGGGGTGTCGTCGCCGGGAAACTCGTATTCGCTGAGCAACTCCCGTACCTCGAGTTCCACGAGGTCCAGCAACTCCTCGTCATCGACCGCGTCGGCCTTGTTGAGGGCAACCACGATCGAGGGCACGCCGACCTGGCGGGCCAGCAGCACATGTTCCCGGGTCTGGGGCATGGGGCCGTCGGCAGCCGAGACCACCAGGATGGCGCCGTCGACCTGGGCGGCACCGGTGATCATGTTCTTGATGTAGTCGGCGTGGCCGGGCATGTCCACGTGGGCGTAGTGCCGGTTGGGCGTCTGGTACTCCACATGGGCGATGTTGATGGTGATGCCCCGCGCCTTCTCTTCGGGCGCCTTGTCGATCTGATCGAAGGCGGTGAAAGAGTTGTGCGCCGGGTCCTGGGCGGCCATGACCTTGGTGATGGCCGCGGTGAGGGTGGTCTTGCCATGGTCGATGTGCCCCATCGTGCCGATGTTGAGGTGGGGCTTCGACCGCTCGAACTTCTGCTTGCCCATGGAAGGAAATCGCTCCTGTTACTGATCTTGCAAATGAAAGTGTCTAAGAGTCTACGGGCCGGCTGCCGTGGGGGGGCCGGGTGCGATGATGTGGCTGGGGCGGCGGGTTACTCGCCCCGGACCCGAGCCACGATCTCGCGGGAGACCGACTCGGGAACTTCCTGGTACGAGTTGAACTGCATGGTGTAGGTCGCGCGGCCCTGACTGCGCGAGCGCAGATCGGTAGCGTAGCCAAACATTTCGGCCAGAGGGACCTGGGCCCGGATGACCTGGCTGTTGCCCCGCTGTTCCATACCCTCCATACGGCCCCGGCGGGAGTTGAGGTCGCCGATGACCTCGCCCATGTAGTCGTCGGGTGTGACCACCTCGACGGCCATGATGGGTTCCAGCAGGGTCGGATGGGCAGCCCGGGCCGCCTTCTTGAAGCACATGGAACCGGCGATCTTGAAGGCCATTTCCGACGAGTCCACGTCGTGGTAGGAGCCGTAGGTCAAGGTGGCCCGGATGTCGACGACGGGGTAGCCGGCCAGCACGCCGGACTGCATGGCGTCTTGGATGCCGGCGTCCACCGAGGAGATGTACTCCTTGGGGATGATGCCGCCCACGATCTTGTCGACGAACTCGTAGCCGCCCCCGGGGCCGGTGGGCTCCAGGCTGATGACCACGTGGCCGTACTGGCCCCGGCCCCCGGTCTGGCGGATGTAGCGCTCCTCTATCTTGGTGACGGCGTTCTTGACCGTCTCCCGGTAGGCCACCTGGGGCTTGCCCACGTTGGCGTCCACCCGGAACTCGCGCAGCATCCGGTCGACCAGCACCTCGAGGTGCAGTTCGCCCATACCGCCGATGATGGTCTGGCCGGTGTCCTCGTCGGAGTGGACCTGGAAGGTCGGGTCCTCGTCGGAAAGCGACTGGAGGGCCTTGGACAGCCGGTCCTGGTCGTTCTTGGTCTTGGGTTCCACGGCCACGTGGATCACCGGTTCGGGGAACACCAGCGCCTCGAGCACGATCGGGGCGTGCGGGTCGCACAAGGTGTCACCGGTGGTGGTGTCCTTCATGCCGACAAGCGCCACGATGTCGCCTGCGAAGGCGGCGGCCCGGTCCTCCTCGTGGTTGGCGTGCATCTGGAGGATGCGGCCCACCCGCTCCTTGCGGTCCTTGATGGAGTTGAGGACTGCGGAACCCTTGACGATCTTGCCGGAGTACACCCGGACATAGGTCAGCTTCCCCTTGTGGGGGTCGGTGGCGATCTTGAAGGCCAGGGCCGCGAACGGCTCGCTGTCGTCGGGCAGCCGTTCCAGGTCCTCGATGCCCTTCAAGTCCATGCCCCGGGTCGGGGGGATGTCGAGAGGGCTCGGCAGGAAGTCGACGACGGCGTCGAGCATGGGCTGGACGCCCTTGTTCTTGAAGGCGGAGCCGCACAGGACGGGAACCACCTGGTTCTCCAGGGTGGCGTGGCGCAGGGCGCGCCGCAGGTCCTCGGCGGTGATCTCCTCGTCGCCCAGGAACTTCTCGGTGATCTTGTCGTCAAAGTTGGACAGCGTGTCGATCAGGGCGGTGTGCCATATCTCGGCCTCACCGGCCAGCGAGCCGGGGATCTCGCACACCGACCAGGACTCGCCCTTCTCGGAGCCCTTTTCCGACGACTCCTCCCACACCAGAGCCTTCATGCCGATCAGGTCGACGACGCCGCGGAAGTCGGCCTCGGCACCGATCGGGATCTGGACCACGGCGGTGGTGGCGTCGAGCCGGTCGCGGATCATGTCCACGGCGCGGTAGAAGTCGGCGCCGATGCGGTCCATCTTGTTCACGAAGCAGATGCGGGGGACGCCGTACTTGTTGGCCTGGCGCCACACCGTCTCGGTCTGGGGCTCCACGCCTGCCACCGCGTCGAAGACGGCGACCGCCCCGTCGAGGACCCGCAGGCTGCGCTCCACCTCCACGGTGAAGTCGACGTGACCCGGGGTGTCGATGATGTTGATCCAGGTGTCCTTCCACTTGCAGGTGGTCGCGGCACTGGTGATGGTGATGCCGCGCTCCTGCTCCTGGATCATCCAGTCCATGGTGGCTGCGCCCTCGTGGACCTCGCCCATCTTGTAGTTCTTGCCGGTGTAGTAGAGAATCCGCTCCGTCGTGGTGGTCTTGCCCGCGTCGATGTGCGCCATGATCCCGATGTTGCGGGTCCTGGCGAGGGGGAACTCTCGGATGATGGGGGCAGCTTCAGCCATGGCTTTCTCTCGATGCTCTCGAGGGGGTTGGTGCGGAGGGGTGATGCCGGGGTGCCGATCGGGCCGCTGCGGCAGGCGTGGCGCCGCGCGACGCCCGAAAAGGGGCGACGCCCTACCTTGAAATTGTGCCGCACTTACCAGCGGTAGTGGGCGAACGCCTTATTGGATTCAGCCATCTTGTGCATGTCCTCACGGCGCTTGACGGCGGCGCCGGTGCCGTTGGACGCGTCCAGCAACTCATTGGCCAGCCGCTCGGCCATCGTCTTCTCACGGCGCTGACGGGAATAGCCGACGATCCAGCGGATGGACAGGGTGGTGGCCCGCCGGGGCCGGACCTCGACGGGGACCTGGTAGGTGGCGCCCCCGACCCGGCGGCTCTTGACCTCCAGCTGGGGTTTGGTGTTCTCGACCGCTCGCTTCAAGGTGGCGACGGGCTCGGCGCCCGACTTGTCCTTGACGATGTCGAGCGCCTTGTACACGATCCGCTCGGAGAGGCCCCGCTTACCGCGGGACAGGATCTTGTTGACGAGCTGGGTGACCAGGACCGACCGGTAGATCGGGTCGGGCATGAGGTCGCGACGGGGTGCGGGTCCTTTGCGGGGCATTGTCTGGTGGTCTCTCAGTCCTTCTTGGCGCCGTAACGGCTACGGGCCTGCTTGCGGTCACGGACACCGGAGGTGTCCAGGGTGCCGCGGATGATCTTGTAACGAACGCCGGGCAGGTCCTTGACCCGGCCGCCGCGGACGAGGACGATCGAGTGTTCCTGCAGGTTGTGGCCCACCCCAGGGATGTAGGCGGTCACTTCGACACCGCTGGTCAGGCGCACCCGGGCCACCTTGCGCAGCGCCGAGTTGGGCTTCTTGGGGGTGGTGGTGTACACGCGGGTGCAGACCCCGCGCCGCTGGGGCGCGCCCTTGAGGGCGGGGGTCTTGGTCTTATCCGACTTGTGCTCGCGGCCCGTCCGGACCAGTTGCGCGATGGTGGGCAAGAAAACCTCTCCTCTAGGGTGCCGGCGGCCCATTGACGCGAGACGCGCGAAGAACCACCAGCCGTGCAGCCAGCGAACATTGTAGCGCGGCCGGTTGCGGGGGCGTACCGCCGGGGGCGCCGGCGGGACTCGCCCTCGACCTCCCTCGTGGTGCCCGCGGACCCGTTACCCGCCAGACGGCGCGGCGCCCCAGCCGCCGCCGCCCGGGGTGAGCAGCGCGATGGCGTCGCCGGCCGCCAGTTCGACGGTCACCTTGTCGAGCAGGGGCCGGCGGGCGGCCTCGTCGCCGCCCGGCCACAGCCAGTTCTCGCCCCGGGCCCCGGGCGAACCGCCGTCCAGGCCCCACGGCCGGCTGTGGCGGCGCTCGGTGATGAGCGAGGCGGTCGAGGGTTCGAGCACCTGGATCACCCGTTCGATCCCGTCGCCGCCCGCGGCCCGCCCCGCCCCCCCACTGCCCTGCCGCAGGCGGTAGCGCAGCACCCGCACCGGGATGGTCCGCTCCAGCGCCTCGGTCGGGGTGTCCATGGTGTTGGTCATGGCGGTGTGGACGCCGCTCATGCCGGCCCGACCCCCGTCCTTCCCGGGGCGGCCGCCCTGGCCGCCGCCGATGGTCTCGTAGTACACCCAACCCGACTCACCGCTGAGGATGAGGTTGTTCATCGTTCCCTGGCCCGCCGCTCCCACCCGGCCCGGCGCGGCTTGAGCCAGGGCCCGGAGGCACACGTCGGCCACCCGCTGCGACACCTCGACGTTGCCCGCCCCGACCGCGGCCGGCGGGCGAGCCGCCACGACCGTCCCGGAGGGGGCGATGAGAGTGACGGGCCGGAGGGCTCCCCCGTTGGCGGGGATGGTCGGGTCGGTGGCGCTGCGCAGGGCGAACGCCACCGCCGAGTAGGTGACCGCCTCCACCGCGTTCACGTTGCCGGGTCGTTGGGCGTCGGTTCCGGTGAAGTCGAAACAGACCCCCTCCCCGGCCTTCGTCAACCGCAGCCGGATCGTCACCGGCCGCTGCTGCGCCTCCCGGGGGCCCACCGAGTCGAGGACGTCGGTGACCTCCCAGGTCCCGTCGGCCAGCTCCGCGAGGGCGGCTCGCATGCGCCGCTCCCCGTAGGCCAGCACCTCCTCGACGGGCGCCCCGCCCGCCATGATCGCCGCCAGCCGCTCGACGCCGATGGCGTTGGCCCCCACCTGGGCGTCCAGGTCGCCCCGGCGCTCCTCGGGGGTGCGGGAGTTGGCCAGCAGGATGGCGACCACGCTCGGGCCGTAGCGCACCGGCGGGATGCGCAGCCCCTCCTGGGCGATCTCGGTGGCCTCGGGCGGGATCGATCCCGGCGTCATGCCGCCCACGTCGGCGTGGTGGGCCCGGTTGGCGGCCCAGCCCACGATCCGGCCGCCCAGAAAACAGGGCGCCACCAGGGTGATGTCGTTGAGGTGGGTGCCGCCTGCGAAAGGGTCGTTGAGCACCACCTGCTCACCGGCCGCCAGGTCGAAGCCCGCCCCGATGGCGGCCGCGACCGAGGCCGGCATCGAGCCCAGGTGGACCGGGATGTGCTCGGCCTGGACCAAAAGCCCGCCGTCGCGGGTGAACAGGGCGGCCGAACAATCGGCCCGTTCCTTGATGTTGGGGGAAAAAGAGGCCCGGCGCAGCACCGCTCCCATCTCCTCTGCCACTCCGGTCAACTGTGAGATGAGAACCTGGAGGGCGGCCGGGTCTAGCGGGTCAACAGCCATGCGCCGCCTCCTCCCACCGAGGCCGTCCAGCCGTCGGCCACCCAGATAGTGCAGTCGCGCTCGGAGATCACGGCGGGCCCGACCACCACCCCGGCGCGGTCCCCGGTTTCGGGCAGGCGGGCCAGGTGGATCGGGCTCGGGACCCGGGCCGACGCCCGCAGGGCGACCACCTCTACGGGCGACTCGGGCCGGGCAAACCCGTTGCGCCGCTCGTGCTCGGCGTGGAACCCCTCGATGCTCGGCACCGGGATCTCGTGGCCCTGGCCGGCGTAGCGGCAATCGAAGAGGGTTTCGAGGATCACCTCTCCAGCGCCCACGCTCGCGCCAGCCCCCGCCGCCAGCGTGGTTGCCGCCGCCATGGCGCCAGGATGGTCCCGGCCGTCCCTCCACCCCTGCACCCGGTCGACCTGGCGAGGGGCGGCCAGCATGCCGACCGCGGACAGGACCCCGGCCCGGGCGGGCACCACCACCGCGGGCATGCCCAAGGCGTCGGCCAGGGAACAGGCGTGCAGCGGACCCGCCCCCCCGAAGGCGACCAGGGCCAGCCCTCGGGGGTCGACGCCCCGCTCCACGGAGACCCTACGAAGGGCCCGAACCATGTTGGCGTCCACGACGGCCAGGACCCCTTCCGCGCTCACCCCGGCGTCCTCCATGGCGGCCCGGGCGGCGGCGGCATCGAGTCGTCCGAGTCCGGGGAACTCCACGTCGCCGGGAATGCGACCGGCGACCAGGTTGGCGTCGGTCACGGTGGGCCGCCGGCCGCCCCGCCCGTAACAGGCGGGCCCGGGGTCCGCGCCCGCGCTCTCGGGGCCCACCGCCAGGGCGCCCCCGGGATCGAGGCGGGCAACAGAACCTCCCCCCGCCCCGATGGTGTGGACATCGAGCGACGGCATGCGGATGGGCAGGCCCGCGACCTGGCGCTGGGCGGCGGGCTCGGCCCGGCCACCCCGGATCAGGCACACGTCGGTGCTCGTCCCGCCCATGTCGAGGGTGATGGCGTCGGGAAAGCCCGCCGCCACCGCAGCCGCGGACGCCGCCAGCACGCCACCCGCGGGGCCCGACAGGAGCAGGGCCACCGGGCGCTCGGCGGCCTCGTCGACGGGGATCAGGCCGCCCGCCGAAGTCAGGACCAGCACCTGGTCGGCGGCGCCGGCCAGGGCGAGGAGATAGCGCCGGCAGGGCAGACGGAGGTAGGCATTGGCCACCGTGGTCACGGTCCGCTCGTACTCCCGGAACTCCGGCGAGATCTCCGACGAGGTGGTCACGTCGAGGCCGGTGGCCCGCAAGCGGGCCGCCACGGCTGCCTCGTGGTCGGCATTGCGGTCGGCGTGAAGCAGGGCCACCGCCACCGCGTCGATCCCGTCGGGCTCGGGGACCGCTCCCAGCGGCTCGATTTCGGCCCCTTCGGCATCCAGCCGACCAGCCACGTCGTAGCGCCGGTGGCGGGGAACCAGCGGCTCGGGCCGGTCGAGGAACGGGTCGTAGAGCGACGGTCGCACCTGGCGGGCGATCTCGATGATGTCGGTGTGCCCGGCCGTCGCCAGCAGCGCCACCCGGGCCCCACGGCGCTCCAGCAGGGCGTTGGTGGCCACGGTGGTGCCGTGGGCCACCACCTCGGCCGGCCCGAGCGCCTCTACTCCCTCCAGGACGGCGGCGGCGGGATCGTCAGGGCGCGACAGGATCTTCCTGATCGCCCCGTCGTCGGACACCACGTCGGTGTAGGTGCCACCGGTATCGATGCCGATCCGTCGCCGCCGGTCCACCCGCTCAGGATCGCAGCGTCCCCGGCGCTGGTCCACCCGACACCCCGCGGCTGTATTTGTGAAAACCTTCACAAGTTGATACTGTGGAGTCATACAAACCAGAGGAGCTGTCCTTTACATGGCAACCGCCACGAATGATCCCCAGAGCACCCGCTCCTACAACTACCACTCCAGCGGCAACTTCGACCCCATCGGGACGATCGCAGTGTGGAACGTGACCCCCAGCGACAAGCGCATCACGGGCACCACCGAGAACGCCAAGGCCCAGCGTGACTCCATCGGCCGCCAGTACGACACCGACCTGGGCCGCCAAGCGGCCGCCTAGTTCGACAAATCCCGGTGCCCCCAGAGGGTGCCTCCGAATGGGCCCGGCTAACGCCGGGCCCATTTTTTGTCGGCCCGCCCAATCTCGATGACCCGACCGGGGTCCCGAGGACCTCCACAGCGCCATTGGCGACATCGAAGGTGAGTGGATTGGAACGGCTAAGAACTTCCCGGCCCCCGGGACGTGAAAGGGGGCCCGGCGCTGAAATCAGCACCGGGCCCCCTTTTCCCACCCTGTTAGGAAACCTCGGCGCCGCCGCCCAGGAAGCCCTCGTCGAGAACGGGTGCGCCGCCCCCGTCGTTGCCGATACTGGCGAGCCAGGCGGCCAGGTCCTCGGGCCCGGTGTCCTCGTCGCTGCTCCAGAACGGCATGCGCTCGGCGTCGGGCGCCTCCATCACCATCTCGCGGTAGCGGGGCATGCCGGTCCCGGCGGGGATCAGCTTGCCGATGATGATGTTCTCCTTGAGCCCGTACAACTGGTCCGACTTGCCCTCGATGGCCGCCTCGGTGAGCACCCGGGTGGTCTCCTGGAACGACGCCGCCGACAGCCAGGAATCGGTGGCCAGCGACGCCTTGGTGATACCCATGAGCTCGGGGCGGCCCTCGGCGGGACGCTTGCCTTCCTGCAGGATGCTCCGGTTGACCTCGGCGTAGATGCGGGAGTCGACCCGCTCACCGGGCAGGAACGGCGATTCGCCCTGCTCGGCGACCAGCACCCGGCGCAGCATCTGGCGCACGATGAGCTCGATGTGCTTGTCGTGGATGGACACGCCCTGGTCCCGGTACACCTTCTGGACCTCGGCCACCAGGTACAGCTGGGTCTCACGGATGCCCTTGATCTCCAGCAGCTGCTTGGGGTCCTTGGGCCCGTCGACCAGGGAGTCCCCGGCGCTGACCTCGACACCGTCGCGCAGGTCATCGACCAGCTTGGCCCGGACGGACACGTTGTAGATGTCCTCGGTGCCGTCGTCAGAGACGATAGTGATGCGCCGGACGTTGTCCTCTTCGCTGATGCGCACCACGCCCGAGGTGCGGGCCAGGACCGCGGCGCCCTTCGGCGTGCGGGCCTCGAACAGCTCGACGACGCGGGGCAGGCCGTGGGTGATGTCCTCACCGGCGATACCGCCGGTGTGGAAGGTACGCATGGTCAGCTGGGTACCGGGCTCGCCGATCGACTGGGCCGCGATGACCCCGACCGCCTCGCCCAGTTCGATGGAGCGGTTGGTGGCCAGGGAGCGCCCGTAGCAGGCGGCGCAGATCCCTTGCTCGGCTTCGCAGGTGAGGACGCTGCGGACCAGGACATCGGTGACCGCGGGATCGTCGCGCATGACGACCATGTCCAGCGGGCTGATGGACAGCCCGGCGGGCAGCACCGTGCCGTCGCTGAGGGCGACCTCGCGGGCCAGGACCCGGCCGTCGAGGCGGGTCTCCAGGTAGGAGCGCACCTTCTCGTCGTCGGGCCTCACGTCGCGTACCCACAGGCCGCGGGTGGAACCGCAGTCATCCTCCCGGATGATGAGTTCCTGGGCCACGTCGACGAGACGCCGGGTCAGGTAACCCGAGTCGGCGGTGCGCAGGGCGGTGTCGGCGAGGCCCTTGCGGGCGCCGTGGGTGGAGATGAAGTACTCCAGGACCGACAGGCCTTCCCGGAATGACGACAGGATGGGCCGGGGGATCATCTCGCCTCGGGGGTTGGAGACCAACCCCTTCATACCGGCGATCTGGCGGACCTGCTGGGGGTTACCCCGGGCTCCGGAGTCGACCATCATGTCGAGGGGGTTGAAGGCGATCTGGTGGAGGGTTTCCTCCATCGCCTTGCCCACCTCGGAGTTGGCCGACGTCCAGATCTCGATCTCCTTCTGCCGCCGTTCGTCGTCGGTGATGATGCCCCGCTTGAACTGGCTCTCCGCCTTCTGGGCCTCGGCCTCGAACTTGGCGATGATCTCCGCCTTGCGGGGCGGGGTCTTCACGTCGTCGATGGAGATGGTGAGGCCCGACTGGGTGGCGTAGCGGAAGCAGAGGTCCTTGATCTTGTCGAGGCTCGACGCCACGATCGACCGCGGGTACTGGTCGGCCAGGGCCTCGACGATCTGGCCCAGGCTGCGGTTGCGCTTGCCCACGATGTCGTTGACGTACTCGAAGTCGTCGGGCAGCGAGGTGTTGAAGATGATGCGGCCGGGCGAGGTGTCGATCTCGACATAGTCGTGAGCGCCACCGTCACCCCAGCTGCCCTCGTCGGCAGCGCCGGCGGCGCCGGCGGCGGAGGGGACCAGGTCGCCGGCCTTGGCGGCGGGCAGGCGCCACTTGACCTTGGCCTGCAGCTCGATGTCGCCGGCCTCGTAGGCCTGCTCCACCTCGTAGAGGTTGCGGAAGGTGCGGCCCTCGCCGCGCGCCCCGGGCCGGGTGACAGTCAGGTAGTAGGCGCCGAACACCATGTCCTGGGTCGGCGTCACGATCGGACGGCCGGTGGCCGGCGACAGGATGTTGTTGGCCGACAGCATGAGCACCCGGGCTTCGGCCTGGGCCTCGGCCGACAGCGGCAGGTGGACGGCCATCTGGTCGCCGTCGAAGTCGGCGTTGAAGGCGGTGCACACCAGCGGGTGGATCTGGATGGCCTTGCCCTCGACCAGGACCGGCTCGAAGGCCTGGATGCCCAGGCGGTGCAGGGTCGGGGCCCGGTTCAGGAACACCGGGTGCTCCTTGATGACCTCTTCCAGCACGTCCCACACCTGGGCCCGGCGCCGCTCGACCATGCGCTTGGCCGACTTGATGTTCTGGGCCAGCTCCAGGTCGACCAGCCGCTTCATGACGAAGGGCTTGAACAGCTCCAGCGCCATCTGCTTGGGCAGGCCGCACTGGTGCAGCTTCAGCAGGGGGCCGACCACGATGACCGAGCGGCCCGAGTAGTCGACCCGCTTGCCCAGCAGGTTCTGGCGGAACCTGCCCTGCTTGCCCTTCAACATGTCGCTGAGGGACTTCAGCGGCCGGTTGCCGGGGCCGGTGACAGGGCGGCCCCGGCGGCCGTTGTCGAACAGGGCGTCGACGGCCTCCTGGAGCATGCGCTTCTCGTTGTTGACGATGATCTCCGGGGCCCCCAGGTCGAGCAGGCGCTTCAGCCGGTTGTTGCGGTTGATGACCCGGCGGTACAGGTCGTTGAGGTCCGACGTGGCGAAGCGGCCACCGTCGAGCTGCACCATCGGCCGCAGCTCGGGCGGGATGACCGGCACCGCGTCGAGGATCATGGCCCGGGGGTCGTTGATGCGCCGGCCGTGCTCGTCGCGGCGGTTGAAGGCGGAAACGATTTTCAGCCGCTTGATCGCCTTCTGCTTGCGCTGCACCGACAGCGGGCGGCGCCCGTCGGTCGGGTCGATGTTGTTGCGGAGCTTGACCTCTTCGTCATCGAGGTCGATCTCGTGGATGAGCTGGGCGATCGCCTCGGCGCCCATGCCGCCCCGGAAATAGTCCCCGTAGCGCTCCTTGAGCTCGCGCCACAACAGCTCGTCCTCGATGATCTTGCGGGAGTGGAGCTCCTTGAACTCGTCGAAGGAACGCCGCACCAGCTCCAGGTCGGCCTCGGCCCGTTCCCGGATGGCGGTGATCTCCTTCTCACCCGCCTTCTGGCGGGCCTTGATCTCGGAGTCCTTGGCCCCGTCGTTCTCCAGCTTGGCGATGTCGTCTTCCAGCGTCTTGAACCGCCGGTCGACGTCGATGTCCCGCTGGCGCTCGATCTCCGAGAGCTCCTCGATCAACTCCGACTCCAGCGAGGCCAGGTCGTTGTGACGCTTCTCCTCGTCGACGAAGGTGACCAGGTTGGCGGCGAAGTAGATGACCTTCTCCAGCTGCTTGGCCTTCAGCTCCTCCCGGGCCTCGGTGCCCATGAGCAGGTAGGCCAGCCAGGAGCGGGTGCCCCGCAGGTACCAGATGTGGACGACGGGGGCGGCCAGCTCGATGTGGCCCATGCGCTCGCGCCGGACCTTGGAGCGCGTGACCTCGACTCCGCAGCGCTCACAGATGATGCCGCGGAACCGGACCCGCTTGTATTTGCCGCAGTAGCACTCCCAGTCCTTGGTGGGACCGAAGATCTTCTCGCAGAACAGCCCGTCCTTTTCCGGGCGCAGGGTCCGGTAGTTGATCGTCTCGGGCTTCTTTACCTCACCGTTGGACCAGGCGCGGATCGAGTCCGCAGTGGCCAGGCCGATCCGGAGCTGTTCAAAGTTGTTCACATCCAGCATGCGTTAAAACCCTCTCTCGCTGGCGCGACGGGCGTCTTCTTCGTCAGAGCCCCGCTCGGGGCGGCTGATGTCAATACCGAGCTCCTCGGCCGTGCGGAACACGTCCTCGTCGAGCTCTCTCATTTCGATTTCCTCACCGGTGTTGGAGAGCACCTCGACGTTGAGGCACAGGCTCTGCATCTCCTTGATGAGCACCTTGAAGCTCTCGGGGATGCCCGGTTCGGGGATGTTTTCCCCCTTGACGATCGCCTCGTAGACCTTCACCCGGCCGAGGACGTCGTCGGACTTGATGGTGAGCAGTTCCTGCAGGGCGTAGGCGGCGCCGTAGGCCTCGAGGGCCCAGACCTCCATCTCGCCGAAGCGCTGGCCACCGAACTGGGCCTTGCCGCCCAGCGGCTGCTGGGTGATCATCGAGTAGGGCCCCGTCGAGCGGGCGTGGATCTTGTCGTCCACCAGGTGGGCCAGTTTCAAGATGTACACGTAGCCGACGCTGATCTCATTGTCGTAGGGCTCACCGGTGCGGCCGTTGAACAAGGTGGCCTTGCCGTTGTTGCCCAGCAGGTGACCGTCGCCGGAACGCCCGTACTCGGTGCCCGGGGCTTCGGGCTGGAGGTGGTCGAAGATCTTGCGGATGGTCGGATGGCGCCCCGCGTCATCCTCCTCGTCCCAGTGGGCGCCGTCGAAGACCGGCGTGGCCACCCAGACACTGGGGACCGCGACCGTCCTGGTCTTGCGCTCGGTGCCCCGGATGGGGACGGTGGCCAGCTCGTTGCCCTCCCAGCCCCATCGGGCGGCGTAGCCCAGGTGGCTTTCGAGCACCTGGCCCACGTTCATCCGGGAGGGGACGCCCAGGGGGTTCAGGATGATGTCGACCGGAGTGCCGTCGGCCAGGTAGGGCATGTCCTCCAACGGCAGGATCTTGGAGATGACGCCCTTGTTGCCGTGGCGGCCGGCCAGCTTGTCGCCCTCGGAGATCTTGCGCTTCTGGGCCACGTAGACCCGGACCAGCTGGTTGACCCCGGGCGGCAACTCGTGGGCGTCCTCCCGGGAGAACACCCGGACGTCAATGACCTTGCCCGACTCGCCGTGGGGCACCTTGAGCGAGGTGTCCCGGACTTCCCGGGCCTTCTCACCGAAGATGGCCCGCAACAGGCGCTCCTCTGGGGTCAGCTCGGTCTCACCCTTGGGGGTGACCTTGCCGACCAGGACGTCGCCGGGGCCGACTTCGGCACCGATGCGGATGATGCCCCGCTCGTCGAGATCCTTCAGGATCTCCTCGGAGAGGTTGGGGATGTCCCGGGTGATCTCCTCGGCGCCGAGCTTGGTGTCGCGGGCGTCGACCTCGTGCTCCTCGATGTGGATCGAGGTCAGGACGTCGTCGCGGACCAGCCGCTCGGAAAGGATGATGGCGTCCTCGTAGTTGTAGCCCTCCCAGGGCATGAAGGCGACCAGGAGGTTCTTGCCCAGGCCCAGCTCGCCCCGGTCGGTGGAGGGGCCGTCGGCCAGGACGTCGCCCTTGACCACCTCGGTGCCCTCGTCGACGATGATGCGCTGGTTGAGGCAGGTGTTCTGGTTGGAGCGGCGGAACTTGGCCAACCGGTAGACCTTGCGGCCCAGCGGGTTGTTGAGGCGGTCAACCTGGCCGGCCACGCCGGCGTAGTCCACCGTCACATGCTCGCCGCCGACCTCGACCACGACGCCCTGGCCCTCGGCCAGGAGGACGTCGCCGGCGTCGCGGGCGGCCCGGGCCTCGACCCCGGTGCCGATGAACGGGGCCTCGGGCTTGACCAGGGGGACGGCCTGCTTCTGCATGTTGGCCCCCATGAGGGCCCGGTTGGCGTCGTCGTGCTCGATGAATGGGATGAGGGCGGTCGAGATGGAGACGATCTGCTTGGGCGACACGTCCATCAGGTCGACTTCGGCCGGGGGCACGAAGTCGACTTCCGACGTGGTGCCGTAGCTGGTGCCTCCGGCCGCGCTGACCCGCACACCGGGTCCCTGGGGAGCGCGGCGCACCAGGACCCGGGCGTCGGTCAGGGTCCCGTCGGTGGCCAACTTGGCGTTGGCCTGGGCGATGACGTACTCCTCTTCCTCGTCCGCAGCCAGGTAGGTGATGTCCTTGCTCACCTTGCCGTCGACCACCTTGCGGTACGGGGTCTCGATGAAGCCGTAGTTGTTGATCCGGCCATAGGAGGCCAGGTGGCCGATCAGGCCGATGTTGGGGCCCTCGGGGGTCTCGATGGGGCACATACGGCCGTAGTGGGAGGTGTGGACATCTCGCACCTCGAAGCCGGCCCGCTCCCGGGACAGGCCGCCGGGGCCCATGGCCGACAGGCGCCGCTTGTGGGTCAGGCCCGACAGCGGGTTGGTCTGGTCCATGAACTGCGACAGCTGGCTGGTCCCGAAGAACTCCTTGATGGCCGCCACGACAGGGCGGATGTTGATCAGGGTCTGGGGGGTGATGGCCTCCACGTCCTGGGTCGTCATCCGCTCCCGGACGACGCGCTCCATCCGGGACAGGCCGACTCGGACCTGGTTCTGGATCAGCTCGCCGACCGAGCGGATTCGCCGGTTGGCGAAGTGGTCCTGGTCGTCGAGCCGGTAGCCGGGCTCTCCCTTGGCCAGATGCAGCAGGTAGCAGCAGGCGGCCACGATCTCGCTGCGGGACAGGACCCCCTGGCCCTTCTCGGGGCGCTCCAGGTCGATCTCGAACAGGTCGGCCGCCTTTTGGATCTCGGGGCCGAGCTTGCGGTCCAGCTTGTAGCGGCCCACCCGGGTGAGGTCGTAGCGCTTGGGGTTGAAGAAGGCGTTCTCGAAGTAGGCCCGGGCCGATTCCACGCTGGGCGGCTCGCCCGGGCGAGCCCGCTTGTAGATCTCCAGCAGCGCCTCTTCCTGGGTCGGGGCGAGGTCGCGCTCCTTCTCCCACTGGCCCTCGAGGAAGTCGAAGTGGCGCACGAAGCGGTCGAGGAACGCCTCGTCGGTGTAGCCCATGGCCCGCAGCAGGACGAACAGCGACAGGCGGCGCTTGCGGGCCACCCGGGAGCCGGCCGTGATGTCCTTGCCCGGCTTGGCCTCCACGTCGAACTCGATCCACTCGCCGCGGTAGGGGTGGATGGTGCCGGTGACGATCGTCTTCACGTCCCGGCCGGGTTGGAAGATGACGCCGGGGCTGCGCACCAGCTGGGACACGACGACGCGCTCGGTGCCGTTGATGATGAACGTGCCCTTGTCGGTCATCATGGGGAAGTCCCCCATGAAGACGGTCTGTTCCTTGATCTCGCCGGTATTGGCGTTCTGGAACTGGGCCCGCACGAAGATCGGGGCCGCGTAGGTCATGTCCTTCTCTTTGCACTCCTCCACCGAGAACTTCGGCGGCGGGCGCAGGTCCTGATCGTCAGGGTCGAAGTCGAGGATCAGCTTCAAAGAGCCCGAGAAGTCCTCGATGGGGCTGATGTCGTGGAAGGTCTCGGCCAGGCCCTTTTCGAGGAACCACTTGAACGAGTCGCGCTGGATGGAGATCAAATCCGGAAGCGGCAATACTTCGTCGAGGTTGGCGAAGGAGAAGCGCTCCCGGGTGAGCGGACGTGACGGCAAAGGCCTACTCCTCAGAATGAGACGCGGAAGGCAGAACGGGGGCCGTTGGGGCGCGAGGCACCCACTAGCAAAGCATGGGGGTGCGCGAGACAAGCGACCACGGCAACTGACCAGTGTAAGTCAGCACGCGTAGAAAAGCAACCGCTTTCCGGGCGCTTCTGCAGGGATCAGGGTAGGTCAGCGCCACGCCGGGGTCAAGGGCTTGCCCGGGTTTACCGGCCCCTGCCGGCCCCGCCGATCCGAGGCGATCCGAGGCGATCCGAGGCGATCCGAGGCTGACTCTTGAGCTCGACGCTGGCGCCCGCCGCCTCGAGCTGCGCCTTGGCCTTGGCGGCCTCCTCCTTGGATACCTTCTCGAGGACGGCCTTGGGGGCGCTGTCCACGAGGTCCTTGGCCTCCTTGAGGCCGAGGCTGGTGAGGGAGCGAACCTCCTTGATGACCTGGATCTTCTTCTCGCCGGCGCCGGTGATGATGACGTCGAACTCGTCCTGCTCCTCGACCTCGGGAGGCGCTTCGGTCGCGCCGGCGCCGCCGCTCGAGGCGGCTGCGGCCGGGGCGGCGGCGGTGACGCCGAACTTCTCCTCGAACTCCTTCAGCAGTTCGGACAGCTCGAGAACGGTCATGTTGGCGATGGAATCGAGTATTTCGGCCTTGGTTGCCATTGGTATCAGTGCTCCTTACGGGGAAAAGGTGGGCTCAGCTAGCGGGTGGGGTAGGGGCGGGGTTGGGTTCCGGGTCCGGTTCGGCTTCCGGTTCCGGTTCCGGGGAAACGGAGAGGATCTGGGGCGTCACCTCGGAGGGGATGCCGTGGGCGGCCAGCGGTTCGACCTCGGTGGGCTCATCGGAGAGAGCGGGCGTGAGGGCTGCCTCGGCGGCATCTTCGAGCGGGGGTGGTTCGACCGCTTCCGGTTCCGGTTCCGGTTCCGGTTCCGGGGAAACGGAGAGGATCTGGGGCGTCACCTCGGAGGGGATGCCGTGGGCGGCCAGCGGTTCGACCTCGGTGGGCTCATCGGAGAGAGCGGGTGTGAGGGCTGCCTCGGCGGCATCTTCGAGCGGCGGTGGTTCGACCGCTTCCGCTCCCGCTTCCGATGCGGGGGCCTCGGTGGCAGCGGCCTCGGTGGCAACGGGCTCGGTGGCAGCGGGCTCGGTGGCGTCGGCGGGCTCGGTGGCGTCGGCGGGCTCGACAGGGTCGGTGGGCGCCACGAGGGCCGCCGCCGGTTGCGGGGCGTCGGGGGCGGGGGACGGCAACTCGGGCTCGGCGACGGCATCGGAAATGGATGTGGTCACCGCCGACTCGGCGGGAGCCGATACCGCAGGAGCGGCCCCGGAGGGCTCAGAGGCGATGGCGGACTCGGCTGACCCGGCGGGCTCGGTCGTGGTGGCTGCGGATGCCGCTTCGTCCAAGGCGGCGTCCTGCGCTTCGCCCAGGTCCCGCTCGCCGCCACCCATCAGGGCATCAGTCACCGATTCTGCGACCGCCTCCGCAGAGGCTGCAGCAGGCCCCGCCGCCTCGGCGACCACGGCAGCTGCCGGTTGGCTGGGGTCTGGGGTCTCGGGCTGCGGCGGTTCGGGAACGGGCTCGGAAACCGAGGCGGCCGCTGCCGACTCGGCGGGCTCAGACGCTTCCGTTGCCGACTCGGAGGCATCCGAGGTGACCGCGGACTCGGCGGGACCGGGGGCGTCTGCCGCATCGCCGTCGCCGGGGGCGGCGTCATCGACTTCGGCGACACCGCCTCGCTTTTCGATCAGGGCCTTCAGACCATAGGCGAAGCCGCGGGGCACGGCCTGGAGGAGGCCCGCGAACTGCTGCATGGGGGCGGCCAGGGCGCCGGCCAAACGGGCCAGCACCACGTCTCGCGGCGGCAGGTCGGCCAGGGCGCCGGCGTCGGCCACGGACATGATCTTCTTGCCGAGAACGCCGCCCTTGACCGTCAGCTTGGGGTTGGTGCGGGCGTAGTCGCGCAGCGCCTTGGCCACGTTGGAAGCGTCCCCGTCGACAAAGGCGATGGCGGTGGGCCCGACCAACAGGCTCTCGAGCTCACCCAGGCCCAGGTCCTGGGCCGCGAACCGCACCAGCGTGTTCTTATAGATCTTGTACTCGCTGCCGGCGTCGCGAAGGGTGCGACGAAGGGCGGCCAGGTCCTTAACGGTGAGACCGCGGTACTCGGTCAGGATGGCGGCGCTGGATCGCTCGAAGTGCTCGCGCACTTCGGTTACGACTGCCACCTTCTCTGCCCTCGGGTTGTCCATCGGTTACCTCCTCTCAAGTTCGTGCGACGCGCGAACAGAACCCGGAGGGGTAACCCGTTCGCCTCGTCAGGATTTACACGCCCGCAGGCGTACCGGATGTCTTTGGCGATTTATGGAGCTTGGAGGCGACAGTTTAGCCCCAATCGAGGCCCGCCCGGCCCGCCTCGGTAACAAGGGATCCACGGTCGTGCGACAACGCGACATTGGACTTGGCTCCCTTGTAGGCCCGTCAGGTGGTCGGCACCAAGTCCTCGTCGGTGACCCGAAGGCGGTTGACGTCGATATCGATCCCGGGACCCATGGTCGACGAGACGGCGACCGATCGCATGTACCGGCCCTTGGCGGCGGCGGGCTTGGCCCGGTTGAGCTCGTCGACGACGGCCCGGAAGTTGACGAGCAACTGGTCCTTGCTGAAGCTGACCTTGCCGATCGGGACCTGGACGACGCCCCGCGACCGGGTGTCGGCGCGGTATTCGACCTTGCCGCTCTTGAACTCGGTGACCGCTCGGCCCACGTCCATGGTGACCGTCCCCGTCTTGGGGTTGGGCATGAGGCCGCGAGGACCGAGCTTGCGGCCGAGGCGCCCCACCTGACCCATCAGGTCCGGGGTGGCGATGGCCACATCGAAGTCCATGAACCCGCCGTCGACCCGGGCGACGAGGTCATCGGAGCCCACGATGTCGGCACCGGCAGCCCGAGCCGCCTCGGCGGCGTCGCCGGCCGCGAAGACCGCGACCCGCACCGGCTTGCCGGTGCCCGAGGGTAGCGAGACGGTGCCCCGGACGACCTGATCGGCGCGGCGGGGATCGACCCCGAGCCGCACCGCCATCTCGACGGTTTCGTCAAAGTTGGCGCGAGCCAGGGTCTTCACCAGCTCGACCGCTTCCCCGGGCGGGTACGCCTTCTGGGCCTCGAAGGCCTTGCGGGCGTCAACCCACTTCTTTCCATGTTTCGGCATGCTGCCTCCCTCTCTGGAGCCGACCTGAGGCGAGGTCCTCCTCAGCGTCGGATTCGGTTGTGTCAGCCCTTGACCTTGATGCCCATCGACCTGGCGGTGCCGACCACCTGCAGCTTGGCTGCTTCCAGGTCGTTGGCGTTGAGGTCGGGCATCTTGATCTTGGCGATGTCGGCTACCTGACTGTCGGTAACGGTACCGGCAACCGCCCGCCCCGGCGTCGGGGAGCCCTTGTCCAGACCGGCGGCCTGACGGATCAGCACCGGGGTCGGAGGGGTCTTGAGGATGAAGGTGAACGACCGGTCGCCGAAGATCGTGATCTCGACGGGGATGATCTGGCCCACCTTGTCCTCGGTGGCGGCGTTGTACTGGCGGCAGAACTCCATGGTCTGGACGCCGTGGGGTCCGAGCGCAGTGCCGACCGGGGGGGCGGGCGTGGCTTTGCCGGCCGGCAACTGGATACGGACGATGGCGACTACTTGGCGCTTGGCCATTGGAAAATAACTCCCTTACAGCTTCGCGACCTGCGCGAACTCGAGCTCGACTGGCGTCTCACGGCCAAAGATGTTGACGAGGACCTTGAGTTTGAGTTGGTCCTCGTTGATTTCAGCGATGGTCCCGGTGAAGTCGGCGAAGGGGCCTTCCCTCACCCGGACCGACTCCCCCTCCTCGTACTCCAACCGCGGCCGGCCCTTCTTGGTGGTCTCCTGGCCGTCAACCTTGACCTGGAGGATGCTCTCCACCTCTTTGCGCGACAGCGGGGTGGGCCGGGCACCAAGACCGACGAAGCCGGTCACGCCCGGGGTGTTGCGAACGACGTACCAGGAGTCGTCGTCGAGGTCCATGCGGACCAGGAGGTAGCCGGGGAAGACCTTCTTGGAAACGACCTGCTTCTTGCCGTTCTTGAACTCGATGACATCCTCGACGGGGATGACGACCTCGAAAATCCGCTCCTCCATGTTCATGGAGGCGATGCGGCTCTCGAGGTTGGACTTCACCTTGTTCTCGTAGCCGGCGTAGGTGTGCACCACGTACCACTGGCCGGGACGGTCGTAGGCGCTCTCGATGACCGGCGCGGCCTCGACCTCATCGGCTTCGAGGGCCACCCCGAGGACCTCGTCCTCGTTCAACACTGGTTCTTCGTTCTCGTCGGGCACATCGTGGGCGTCAGTCATCACAGTTGCTTGGTCTATTTCACTCATCTACTTGAAAAGGAACTTGGCGCCGGCGGAGAAACCGTAGTCGAGCATGAAAATAAGGACCATCACGATCACCAGGGTCATCAGGACCACGGTGGAGTAGTTGATGGTCTCGGCCCGGCTGGGCCAGGCCACCTTGCGTAGCTCGACGCCGACTTCGTGGAGGAACTCGCGAGGTTTGGGCCGTTGCCGCTGGGCGATCTGGACCGGGGCGGGGCGGGGCTCCCGGCGCTTGGCCGCGGGCTCGCCATCAGCGCCGAGCTGACCCTGGCGCTGGAGCAACCGCTTTTGTTCTCGGTTCATGCTCACGTTTGCGTGACCTTCCGGACTGGTGGAGCAGGGCAGGAGGGACTCGAACCCCCAACCGCCGGTTTTGGAGACCGGTGCTCTACCAATTGAGCTACTGCCCTATCGCGGCGGGGAGTCCCAACCAGCGAGGATAGCATCCGCTCCCCGTCTGGAGGTCGGCGCTTCCCCGGCCGCGCATGGCTGGAGCCGGGCGGCGCGTGCCTGCCTCGGCGGCGCGTGGGCGCGACCCCCGGGCTTTTTCCCCCGGTGACTAGCCCGCCAGGCGCATGTCCTTGCGCCGGTGCGAGGCACGCGAGACGAGGACGAGGGTCCCGGCGCCGGCCGCCGCGGTAGCCGCCACCGCGACGCCACCGATGTAGGCGGCCCGGTGGCCCGAGAGGAGGGAGCGGATGGCGCCTTGTTCGCCCGCCTCCTCGAGGTTGGCGAGGATGCTGGTCAGGACGCCGGGCGCCGGCTCCAGGTACTCGGTGCGCAGCTGGCGGAGGCCCCGCAGTAGCCGGCGGTACTGGACCAGCTCGGCCTGGCATCGCAGGCAGGTGGCGACGTGGTGCTGGACCCGGCGGTCGGCCTTGTCGGGGCCGTCGACGATGCCGGGCAGGGCCGCCGCCACGTCCTCGCAGGTAAGGCGGCGGGCGACGCGGCGTTGATGTTCCCGATGCTCAGACTGCATGGGCGTCGCCTTCCTCACTCAGGACTTCGTCGCTGCGGGTGGAGAACAGACGCTCCCGGAGCTTGCGACGAGCTCGATGGAGCCGGACCTTGGCCGCTGCCTCTGTGATCCCCAGTTCCGCGGCGATGGACTCGTGGGGCAGGTCGTAGACGTCTCGGAGCACGATGACCGACCGGAGGCGGGGGGGCAGCTCCTGCAGGGCCCGGGCGATGCCGTCGCGCTCGAAGGACAGTTCCGCCTTGCGTTCCGGGTCATGGTCGGGGTTGGTGTCGATGACGTCGAAATCCTCGTCGAGGTCGTCGTGGCGGGTCCGGGTCCGCTTGGCCAGGTGGGTCGACGCGCAGTTGGCCGTGATCCGGTACATCCACGTGGTGAAGCGAGCGTCGCCGCGGAAGCGCTTGAGGCCTCGGTAGCCCCGGAGATAGGCGTCTTGCACCACGTCCCGTGCGTCCTCTTCGTTCCCTGTGAGTCGATAGGCCAGCGT
Source organism: uncultured Actinomycetota bacterium (assembly GCA_963791545.1). Taxonomy (GTDB): domain Bacteria; phylum Actinomycetota; class Acidimicrobiia; order Acidimicrobiales; family Palsa-688; genus JALYXV01. Next base: position 174,607 of record CAWBSR010000002.1, on the reverse strand, counting down.
GTACATGTCGGCGTATGTGGCTTTCACCAATTCGTCGAATGCCGAGCGATCGCCTGATCTGGCGAGAGCGACCAGACCGGTGAGATCCGGCGGCATCACTGGGTGAGACTCGGGAAGGGCGGCACGGGTTACTCGGGGGTTCCCTCCGGTTAGCGGGTTTCTTTGTGGGTGGTGTGACGCTGGTCCCAGCGGCAGTACTTCTTGAGTTCGATGCGCTCGCGGTCGTTCTGCTTGTTCTTCATCGTGATGTAGTTACGCCGCTTGCATACGTCACAGGCCAGGGTGACCTTCACCCGCTTCTCGTTCTTCGCCACGCTGTCTCCTTGCTGGTTCTGTGCTGTTTGCTGTGCCTGGTGCTGATGGTGGTGGTGGTGGTGTCCGTAGCGGCGGTCGGACTTGAACCGACGACCTAACGATTATGAGCCGTTTGCTCTGCCTACTGAGCTACGCCGCCCTTGTGTGATGGTGCTGCGCTGATGCTGCCAAGGGCTGAGCCCCCTGTCGGAATCGAACCGACGACACCAGCCTTACCATGGCTGTGCTCTGCCGACTGAGCTAAGGGGGCAGCCGAACCCCTGGGTGGGGGCTAGCTTGGCCATGGTAGTCGAGGCCGGGGTGTGGCCGGGCGGCCGCTGTTGCCGGCCCGCCGCGGGCGGATTGGGGCCGGCCCGGGGCTTCGGTAGCGTCTCGCCGGTGCGAACCCGGCTGGCGACGAACGACGACTCCGAGGCCATCCGGGCCATGTACAACATCGAGGTGGTCGGGTCCAACGTCACCTTCGACCTGGTCCCCCGGACGCCTGAGGAGCAGCTGACGTGGCTGGCCGAGCATCGGGGCGCCCACCCGGCCATCGTGGCGGTCGACGACACGGCCGGCGCCGGCGACTCGGAGGTGGTCGGCTTCGCCTCACTTTCGCCCTACCGGTCCCGGCCCGGCTACTCGACAACGGTGGAGGACTCGGTGTATGTGCGGTCCGATCAGCGGGGCCGGGGGGTGGGGCGGCTGCTCCTCACCGACCTGGTCACCTTGGCGGCGGCCCACGGCTTCCATACGATCATGGCCCGCATCGTCGGAGGCCACGCCGCCTCCATCGCCCTCCACGAGGCGTGCGGTTTCGAACCGGTCGGGGTGGAGCGGGAGGTGGGCCGCAAGTTCAGCCGCTGGCAGGACGTGGTGTTGATGCAGCGGTTGTTGTAAGGGTGGCCGCGGTTGGGGCTGGTGGATGCGGCTGCGGCTGTGGCTGTGGCCGCCGATGCGGGATAGCGACGGGAGCGTGCCTACCATCGCCGCCGTGCGCGTTGGCGATGAAGTTCCCGATTTCGAGTTGCCGGATGAGCGGGGCCAGTCACGGAAGTTGAGCGAGTTCCTGGCCGAGGGGCCGGTGGTGTTGTTCTTCTATCCCGGGGCCATGACGCCGGTGTGTACCGCCGAGAGCTGCCATTTTCGGGACATGAAGGCGGAGTTCGAGGCGGTCGGCGCCCAGCGGGTCGGCATCAGCGCCGATGCCGTCGGCAAGCAGAAGACGTTTTCGGACATGTACGGCTTCGACTACCCGTTGCTGTCCGACACTGAAAACACGGTGGCCCGGACCTTCGGCGTCCACCGGGCGGGCCCGCTGCCCACCAAGCGTCAAACATTCGTGATCGGCCAGGACCGGCGGGTGCTCGAGGTCGTCAAGAGCGAGATTCGGGCGTCAGTTCACGCCGACAAGGCACTCGACGCCCTGAAGGCCGGGGCGGCCCGCTAGTCGGCGGGCGGTTTAGGGCTGGGTGGTGCTGGGTCGCCGGTGAGCCAGAAGATCCTCGTCACCGGCTCGGCCGGGCATCTCGGTGAGGCCCTCATGCGTGTCCTGTCCGCGGCGGGGAACGAGGTCGTCGGCCTGGACCGGCTCGCCTCGCCATTCACCTCCGTGGTGGGGTCGGTCGTCGACCGCGAGGTCGTGGCGACGGCGGTGGCGGGCTGCGATGTGGTCCTCCACGCGGCCACGCTCCACAAGCCCCATGTGGGGTCGCACTCGCGGCAGGCGTTCGTGGAAACCAACGTCGCGGGAACGCTGGCTCTGCTGGAGGAGGCGGTGGCGGCGGGGGTACGGAGTTTTGTGTTCACCAGCACGACGAGCACCTTCGGCCGCGCCCTGACACCTCGCCCGGGCGATCCGGCGGCGTGGATCACCGAGGACGTGGTCCCAGTCCCTCGGAACATCTATGGCGTGACCAAGACGGCCGCGGAAGATCTGTGCGAACTGGTGGCCCGGGACCAGGGGCTGCCGGTGGTGGTGCTGCGGACGGCTCGTTTCTTCCCTGAGCAGGACGACCGGGACCAGGTCCGCGCCGCCTATACCGACGAGAACCTGAAAGCCAACGAGTACCTGTACCGCCGGGTGGACCTCGAGGACGTGGTCAGCGCCCACCAACGGGCCATGGAACAGGCACCCGAGATCGGATTCGGGAGGTACATCGTGAGCGCCACGACACCGTTTTCGCCCGAGGATGCCGCGGCCCTGGCGGAGGACGCGCCGGGCGTCGTGGGCCGGCTCTTTCCCGACCAGGAGGCTGAGTACGCCCGGCGGGGGTGGAAAATGTTCCCCCGCCTGGACCGGGTGTACGTCAACGCCCGGGCGCGGGTGGAGTTGGGTTGGGCGCCCCGCTACGACTTTGGTTACGTCCTTTCGCAGTTGCGGGCTGACGAAGACCCGCGCAGCGAACTGGCCCGAATGGTGGGGGCCAAGGGGTATCACGCGGTATCTACCGGTCCCTACACGGTTCGCTGACGTCTGCCGGCGCCTCGGGCGCGGTGTCGGCGCTCGAGCGCGGTGTGGGCGCTCGGGCGCAGTGGCGGCGTCCTGGGCGGGCGTGGCGGACCGGCGGCGCCGTCGTGGAAGGCTGACGGGGTGCACCTGGCGATCTTTGCGGCGGTCTTCCCTCTCGTGTTCTTGGGCGAACTCCCCGACAAGACGATGTTCGCGTCGTTGGTGCTGGCGTCGCGGGGCCGGCCGCTGGCGGTCTGGGTGGGCGCCGCGGCGGCTTTTGCGGTCCACGTCGTCATCGCCGTCTCAATCGGGGTGGCGGTGTTCAAGCTCCTCCCCCACCGGGCCGTCGACGCCCTGGTGGCGGTCCTGTTCCTGGTGGGCGCCGTTTACGCCTTCATGATCCGCAACAAGGAGGAAGAGGAACACGGCGACGTCGAAGTGGGTTCGCCGCTGCGGACCGCGGTGACCTCGTGCGTGGTCATCTTCATCGCCGAGTGGGGCGATCTGACCCAGGTCCTGACCGCCAACCTGGCGGCGCGTTACCACTCCCCCTTGAGCGTCGGCCTGGCCGCCACCCTGGCGCTGTGGGCGGTAGCCGCCGTGGCCGTGGTGGGCGGCCAAGGCCTGCTCCGTGTCATCTCGGTGAAGAAGGCCCGGATTGCGATGGCGGTTGTGCTGATGGTGCTGGCGGGCGTGGCCTCGGTGCAGGCGATTCGAGGCTGAGCGCGCTGGGGCCGGGGGCGGCGGCCGACGTCGGGGCCGGCTGGCGCGGGTGGCGGCGGCTGGCGCGGGTGGCGGCGGCTGGCGCGGGTGGCGGCGGCTGGCGACGGCGGGTGGCGGCGGCTGGCGCGGGTGGCGGCGGCTGGCGCGGAGCGGCGGCTGGCGCGGGTGGCGGCGGCTGGCGACGGCGGCTCAGGTGTCGTCGTCTCGGTCCCCGGCGCGGCCGTGCTTCCAGTAGCCCCGCACCGTCGCCTGGCTGCGGGGCAGTCCGCGCTCCTCGAAGAGGTGACGGCGGATGCGCTGCACGGCCGCCGCTTCGCCCGCCACCCACACGCGGGTACCAGGCCGCAGGTCGGTGGCGCGGATGGCCGCGACCAGAGCATCACCGAAGGGCGCCCCCTCGGCTAGATCACACCACTCGACATCGGCCTCGGGATGGACTGGCAACGCCATTCGGGCGTCGGGACGGGCGACCTCTATATATACCGCCACCGGCGTATCGGCTGGCAGGACCTCGAGCAGCTGGCTGATTGCCGGGATGGCGGTCTCATCGCCGCCGAGAAGGTACGAGGTCGCGTCGGGATCGATGGCGTAGCCCCGGCCGGGCCCTGACACGGCCGCCCGGTCCCCTGGCTGGGCGGCCGCGATCCATCCCGATGCGGCTCCCCCTCCGTGGAGGACGATGTCGACGTCGAGTTCGAGAGCTTCGGGATCGACCCGGCGGGGCGTGAGGGTCCGGATCGTGGGTCGCCGCCCGTCGGGCAGGAGGAACTCGTTGCCGTTCCATGCGGGAATCACAAGCTCGCTGCCGGGCGAGGGGAGCAAAACCCGGACGCTCGCCCCAGGATGCTCCACGCTCAGGCCCGCCAGATCGGCACCGACCAGAGTCGCCCGTGCCATCCGGGGGCTCATCTGCTTCACCTCTGACACCGTGACCAGTCGAAAGGGCGGTGGTTCACGCCGGACCCGCATCGCCGCGATTCGTTCCGAGCTGCTCATTTGCGTCCCTTGCTTGACGGCCTCGACCGATGACCGTCTCGTCGGGAGGCCGCCCGATGACTGGCCTCGCGCAACGGCATGGCGTCCTCGAAGCGCTTCAGCTCAGGCCCGAACTTCGAAGCCGGCCGGGGCGCAGCCATCAGGAGTAACAGCTGGGTCCCGGTCTCCAACGCGATTCGCAGTGTTCGCCGGGTCATCATGGTCTTCACGTCTTGTATGACCTGATCCCTCTGATCTGGTCCCAGGTGACCAGCCGCCTCGGGTATCGAAGTCGGAGTCAGTCTGGGATACTGATACGGGAGCTGAACAGAGCCGAAACATCATGCCGGTGACTGCCCGGTTGCCGCCAATACCGCTACGCCGCGACCTCGACGCCCCTGGGCGGCAGCGAGGAGGGCAACGGCGATGAAGCAGCCGGGGAACGTCACCAAGCCGAGCCAGCGCCACGGTAACGGGCGAATTGGCGGCACAATCCGGCTCTCCCCATTCGGGCTGGCGCCGGGCTTTCTAACCGGACGCCTATTGGGTCAGCCCGTGTTGTTGCTACGGTGCGGCCAGTGGCGATGGGCGGACGGTAGGCGATGTGGGTCGCGTTTCTCCGGGCGGTGAACCTGGGAAAACGAACTGTCAAGATGGCACGACTCGTCGAGTTGTTCGAAGCGCTGGGCTACGAGGACGTGTGGACCTATATCAACAGCGGCAATGTCGTATTCGACGCCGCCGGTTCCCGAGCGGAACTCGAGAAGACGATCGGGGCGGCGCTCGAGAAGGAGTTCGGCTTTGAGGTGACAACCTTCGTCCGATCAGCCGTTGAATTGCAGCGAGCTCTCACCGCGACGCCCTTCGAGCTAGTTGAAGGTGATACCTACTTTGTGACATTCCTCAAGTCCCCGCCGAATGCCGCCGTGGCCCGAGAGCTTGAGTCGTTGTCCAATGAGATGGATACGCTGGTCGTTCGAGGTCGGGATGTCCACTGGCGCATGCACGGCAAGTCGACTGATTCGTCGTTGAAGTCAAAGGACTGGGCCACGCTCGTCGGAGAGCACCGGAGCACGAGCCGCAACATCGCGATGTTGCGGAAGTTGGTGGCAAAACTGGAACGCTAGTGCCCCGATTCGGACGAGGACGCTTGGGCGTCGCTGTACTTGACCGCTGCCTGACCGGCCAGCGCCGTGCACTGGCAATATTGCCAGCCAGGTCAACCTCCGCCGAGTCCCCGGTCACTTCCGGTTCAGTTGATATCGGTTCCGACCTGCTCTTGCAGCTAGTGGGCCGGGGCGGATTTGAACCACCGTAGGCTGTGCCGGCAGATTTACAGTCTGCTCCCTTTGGCCACTCGGGCACCGACCCAGGGCTGACGACGATAGCGTGTCCGACGTGCCCACGTTCGACGTTGTGTCCCAGGTCGACATGCAGGAAGTCAAGAACGCCGTCGATCAGGCCTCCCGCGAAGTCTCGACCCGCTTCGACTTCAAGAACACCGAGTCGACCATCGAGCTCAACGACCACGAGATCAGGCTGCACTCGGCCACCGAGGACCGGCTGGCCGCCCTCGTCGTCGTCGTCGAGGAGAAGCTGGTGAAACGCAAGGTGTCCCTGAAGGCGCTCGACTACGGGAAGGTCGAGGAGGCCGCCAAGGCGGCGTCCCGCCAGACGATCACCTTGAAGGCCGGCATCTCGGCCGACAACGCCCGGGCCATCAACCGCTTCCTCAAGGACAAGGCACCCAAGGGCGTCTCGTCCTCGACCCAGGGCGATCAGGTCCGGGTGTCCGCCAAGAAGCGCGACGACCTGCAGGCGGCCATTGCCGCCCTCAAGACCGAGGACTTCGGCATCCCCCTACAGTTCGAGAACTTCCGGGACTGAGCGGCCTAGGTGCGCTGAATAGTTGGTGTGTACACGCCCACTACTCAGCGCACCCAGCGGAACTGGTGGGCTGGCGGGCTCAGCGCACTCAGCGCACCCAGCGGAACTGGTGGGCTGGCGGGCTCAGCGCACTCAGCGCACCCAGCGGAACTGGTGGGCTGGCGGGCTGGCGGGCTGGCGGGCTGGCGGGCTCAGCGGGCCCACTCCCGGGACCGGAGCCGGCGGATTCGGTCCTCGGTCGGGGGATGGTCCATGAACAGGTTCTTGAACGGGATCTGGCGCCCCGTCAGCGGGTTGACGATGAAGAGCGGCGCCACCGCCGGGGGGACGTTCATGGGGATCTGGTGGGCGGCAGCTTCCAGCTTGGCGAGGGCCCGGGCCAGCGGTTCGCCGTCGCCCAGCAGCCGGGCCCCGCACATGTCGGCCTCGTACTCCCGGCTGCGGGACAGGGCCAGCTGGAGGATGGTCGCCGCCAGGGGCGCCAGTATGAGCAGGGCCAGCTGCTCGATGAGGCCCCCGCCGTTGTTGCTGTCGTTGCTGCCGCCACCGAACCACAGCGCCATGCGGGAGATGAACGTGATGGTCAGGGCCAGGCTGGCCGCGATCGAGGTGATGAGGATGTCGCGGTTGCCCACGTGGCACAGCTCGTGGGCCAGCACGCCGCCCATCTCGTCCCAGGTGCAGATGTCCAGGATGCCCCTGGTCACGGCGACCGCGGCGTGGTTCGGGTTGCGGCCGGTGGCGAAGGCGTTGGGCTGCATGTCGGGCGTGACGTACAGCTTGGGCATCGGAAGCCCGGCCCGCTGGGTGAGCTCCCGGACCACGGCGTAGTACTGGGGGATCTGCTCCTCGGTGACGGGGACGGCCCGGGCCGCCTTGATGGCCAGGGTGTCGGAGAGCCAGTACTGGGTCCCCACGAACGCCAAGGCGATGAAGAAAGCGATGATGAGGCCGGTCCGGGCCGCGATGAGCTCGCCTATCAACATGAACAGGCCACCGATCGCCGCCAGCAGGATGACAGTTTTGATGGTGTTCTTGCTCATAGCGTGTCCTTTGTTATTCCCACGCGACGGTACTGCGGCCCACGATGATTCTTGCGGCCGAGCCCCCTTTTTCCCCTCGCCTCTCAGATCAGTCGTAGTAGCCCGAGTGGACGTACAGGCACGGCACTCCCTCGGCCCGGAACATCTCCAAGTTTCGCCGATCGTCCTCGAACGCCAGCTCCAGGCGCATCCCGTACTCCCGTAGTTCCGCCACCGAACGCCGCTTGAAGGCCCGGGCCGCCGAGTAGTCGCCGGAGGGCCGCATGATCAGCAGGTCCCAGCGGAGCTGGTAGCGCTCCAGCCAGGCGAGCGTCTGGGGCTGGACCCGCAGCGGCCGGCCGGTGAGGAGCACGATGCGCAGGTCGCCGTCGAGCAACGCCAGCACCCGGGCCACCTCGTCGATGAGGGGATCGTCACCGCAGGCCTCGAAGAAGCCGTCCCAGTCCCGCCGCCCGTCCTCGAGGTAGTGCTGGCGGTTGGCGGCGTCGGACAGGACGCCGTCGAGGTCGAACACCACCGTCGGCCCGGCCGTGACCGTCCCGGCCCGCCACCGCCAGTATTTGGGGACGACGTCGGCGATCGTTCAGTCCTCAGCCGGGGCGTTGGCCCGGCGCTTGATCTCGTCCACCACCGAGGCGTCCGCCAAAGTCGTGGTGTCGCCGAGATCACGGCCCTCGGCCACGTCCTTCAACAACCGCCGCATGATCTTGCCGCTGCGGGTTTTGGGCAGGTCGTCGGTGAACACGATCGTCTTGGGGCGCCCGAACTTGCCGATCTTGTCGCCCACATGGGCCCGCAGCAACTCGCCGTGCGCCTTGTCCGCGGTGAAATCGGCCTTCACGGTGACGTAGGCGATGATGGCCTGGCCGGTGGTCGGATCCGCGGCCCCGACGACAGCCGCCTCGGCGACCGACGGATGGTCGACCAGGGCCGATTCCACCTCGGTGGTGGAGATCCGGTGCCCGGACACGTTCATCACATCGTCCACCCGGCCCAGCAGCCAAAGGTACCCGTCGTCGTCCAGCTTGGCACCGTCGCCCGCGAAATACCGCCCCTCGAAGCGGCTCCAGTACGTCTCGCGGTAGCGGTCCGGGTCCTTGTAGATGCCCCGCAGCATCGACGGCCAGGGCCGGGTCAGGGTCAGATAGCCACCTCCCAGGTCTACCTTGTGGCCCGCCTCGTCGACCACCTCGGCCGAGATGCCGGGCAGGGCGAAGGTGGCCGACCCCGGCTTCAGCGTCGTCACCCCGGGGAGCGCGGAGATCATGATGGCCCCGGTCTCGGTCTGCCACCACGTGTCCACGACCGGGCAGCGGCCGCCGCCGATGTGTTCCCAGTACCAGACCCATGCCTCGGGGTTGATGGGCTCGCCGACCGTCCCGAGCACCCGCAGCGACGACAGGTCATGGGCCTCGGGATAGCGCAGGCCCCACTTCATGAAGGTGCGGATGGCGGTCGGGGCGCAGTACAGGATGGTCACGCCGTACTTCTCGATCGTCGCCCACCAGCGGTCCTTGTCGGGGAAGTCGGGGGTGCCCTCGTACATGACCGAGGTGGCGCCGTTGGTCAGGGGGCCATAGACGATGTAGCTGTGGCCGGTGACCCAGCCCACGTCGGCCGCGCACCAGTACACATCGGTCTCTTCGTGCAGGTCGAAGACGTACCTGTGGGTGAACGCCACCTGGGTCAGGTAGCCCCCGGTCGTGTGCATGATCCCCTTGGGCTTGGCCGTGGTCCCACTGGTGTACAGCAGGTACAGCAGGTCCTCGGAGTCCATGTGCTCGGGCTCGCAGGTCGCCGGCAACCCGGGGTCGGCCATCAGTTCGTGCCACCACTGATCACGACCCTCGGTCATGGTGACGTCGGATTCGGTCCGCTGCACCACTACCACGTGCTCGATCGTGGGGGTGTCGGCCAGCGCGGTGTCGACGGCCGGCTTCAACAGCGACGGGGCACCGCGCCGGTAGCCGCCGTCGGCGGTGATGAGGACCTTGGCGGCGGCGTCGTTGATTCGGCCCCGGAGGGCATCGGCCGAGAACCCCCCGAAGACCACCGAGTGGGCGGCTCCGATCCGGGTGCACGCCAGCATCGCCACCGGCAACTCGGGGACCATGGGCATGTAGATGGCAACCCGGTCGCCGCGCACCACGCCGAGCGACTTCAGGACGTTGGCGAAGCGCTGCACGTCGTCGAGCAGCTGGGAGTAGGTGATGGTCCGGGTGTCGCCGGGCTCGCCCTCCCAATGGAATGCGACCCGGTCCCCCCGTCCCGCGGCCACGTGGCGGTCGAGGCAGTTGTAGGAAACGTTGAGCTGTCCGCCGACGAACCATTTGGCGAAGGGCAGGTCCCATTCGAGCACCGTGTCCCAAGGCTGGAACCAGTCCAGCGCCTGGGCCTGCTGGGCCCAGAAATCCTGCCAGTCCTGCTCCGCCGCCTGGTACAACCGCCGGTCATCGACCAAGGCGTCGGCCGTGAAGTCCTCGGAGGGCGGAAAGGTCCGGCTCTCCAGGTAATAGGCCTCGATGGTCGGGGCCTGGCCCTCGGGCTGCTCTTCTTTCGCCGTCATGTCGCCGATGCTACGCCCGACCTGGCGGCGTCGGTCAGCCCGTTGCCGCCCCCGGTGGCAGCGACGATGGCGATACCACCGCCGTTCGGGAGCCAGGGATTCTCGCCCGTTGGTGCCAACATCTCAGGCGATGGTCCATTGCAGCACCCGGTGGCCACCCAGGCCCCGAGGATCGGCGAGCGCCGCGCCTTCGTTGACCCGGCTGCGGGCCACCAGGGCCGCCAGATCACCCAGGGACGCCCGTTCCCGCCATACCGCCCGGGCCGCCTCCACCAGCTCCGGGAGGCCGTGTTCGGCCAGCCATTCCTCCTGGGGCTGGTTACGGTCGGGCGGGCGAAGCGCGGCCAACTGGTCCCACGCCACCACGCAGGTGATGTCCTGGGTCCCGGGCCCATGAAGGGGGAAAAGGGCGGCCTGGTGCTGCTGGAACGTTCGGAGCCAGTCACCCCAGGGGCGACGGGCCAGGGCCTCGGTGGTGTCGGCGTAGTCAATGACGATCAGGCGCCCCGCCTCCAGGGTCGTCAACGCCTGGCGCACCCAATCCACCGCGGCCCGTTGCCTCGGGATGCGGGCACCGTCGGCCAGTTCCGAGCTCTCCCCCACCAGCCGGGCCGCCTCGGCGGCCACCTCGGGCGAGGCGGGAACCAGCATCTCGACCAGCCCCGCGGTGTCGGGGTCACCGGCCTCGACCAGCCCCGCGGTGTCGGGGTCACCGGCCTCGACCAGCCCCGCGGTGTCGGGGTCACCGGCCTCGACCAGCCCCGCGGTGTCGGGGTCACCGGCCGAGCCGGCCGCGGTGTCGGGGGCACCGGCCGAGCCGGCCGCGGTGTCGGGGGCACCGGCCGAGCCGGCCGCGGTGCCGGCCGGGGCGGCCGCCACCCGGACTTCGTGCCAGCGGCCCTCCCGCCATTCAAGGAGGTCAACGGGCAGGTTGTCCACGAGCTCGTTGGCCAGCACCACCCCGGTGATGGACAGCGCCGGCAGCTCGGCCAGGGAGGTGACCAGGGGGCCCCGGCCGGGCACCGGCGCCGCGTCCTCCCCGTCTTCGCCGCCATCGCCCGACGCCGTCGGGCCGAGCACCAAGGCGGGCATCTCTATCGGGAGGCGGGCGGCTTGCTCGGCCCGCAGGGCGGCCGAGCGCTCGACCAGGACGTAGCGCAGGGCCGGGGCGCAGGCGGGGGCCGCGGCCAGGACATCGCGGGCCATGGTGCCCGCCCCGGCGGCCGCCTCGACCACGACGAAGGGATCGGGCCGGCCCAGCTCCACCCACACCTCATCGAGGGCCCGGGCGACGACGGCCGCGAACAGCGGGCCCAGCTCGGGACTGGTGACGAAGTCCGCCCCGTGGCGACCCGCCCGCCCCCCGGCCTGGTAGAAGCCGTCGTCGGGGTCGTACAGGGCGGCCTCCATGAACGCCGACCACGGAAGGGGGCCAAAGCGGCGGGCCCGCCCCGCGATCCGTTCTGCCAGCCGGCCAGCCATCGCCCCACCATGCCCGATCGACCACCCGCCCGGCCACCCGCCCGGCGACCCGCCCGGCCACCCGCCCGACCACCCGCCCGGCCTCCAACTGGGGCGACGCCGGTAGATTCGCCGACCATGACCCGCATCGACGAACAGGGGCGCCCGGAACCTCCGATCGCAGCCGATGAGACCGACACCCTGGTGGGCTTCCTCGACTACCAGCGGGCCACCTTCGAATGGAAATGCGCCGGCCTGGACGCAGCCGGCCTGAAGGCGACGGTCGGCGTCTCGTCGATGACGCTCGGGGGGATGCTCAAGCACTTGGCCCTCGTCGAGGACAACTGGTTCTCCCGGTCACTGCACGGCAACGAGTGGCGGCCGCCGTGGGACACGGTGGACTGGAAAGCCGACCCCGACTGGGAGTGGCACTCGGCCGCCGACGACACCCCCGAGCAGCTCGTCGGGCTCTGGCGCGACGCCGTGGACCGTTCCCGCGCCCAGCTGGCGGAGGCGCTGGCCGACCGAGGCCTGGATCAGCCGGCCCGGCGCACCTGGCCCGATGGCGGGACGCCCAGCCTGCGCTGGATCCTGTGCCACATGATCGAGGAGTACGCCCGCCACAACGGCCACGCCGATCTCCTCCGGGAGTCGGTGGACGGCGAGACCGGCGAGTAACGGCCGCGGTACCTCTCGGCCCGGGAGCGTTTTGCCAAAAAGTGTTGTTGGGACATCACTTTTTGGCAAAACGCTCGGCGGTCCTACCGCAAGGCGGCTAGCGGGCCAGGGTGAGGTGGGCCAGGTCGCCGAGGCTGGCGAAGGCCTGGGGGTAGATGCCCAGGGCAACCACGACGGCCACGCAGATGCCGATCGAGGTGGCCAAGGAGTAGGGGACCCGGATCGGGGTGACGTCGGTTTCCGGGGTGGCGCCGGCCCACATGAGGCGGGCCACGTTGGCGTAATAGAACAGCGCGATGACCGAGTTCACGGCCACGATGACGCCGAGGATCACCGCGGCGGGCGTGCTCGCCTCCAGGACCGACTTGAAGATGTAGAACTTGGCGAACCACCCGCCGAGCGGCGGGATGCCGGCCAGCGAGAAAAGGAAGGCGGTCATGATCACCGTCAGGCCGGGGGCGTAGCTGAACAGTCCGCTGTAGGACGTGATCTCGCCGCTGCGGGTCTTGCGGGCCACCGCAATCACGACCGCGAAGGCGCCCAGGTTCATGGCCGCGTACAGCAGCAGGTACACGATGCTGGCCGTGATGGCGTCGTGCTGATGCTTGGTGGCGATGTCGCCGGCCACCGCGAACGGCACCAGGATGTAGCCCGCCTGGGCGATCGAGGAGTAGGCCAGCATGCGGACGATGTTGGTCTGGCGCAGCGCGATGAGGTTGCCCACCGTCATGGTCAGCGCGGCCAGGATCCAGAACAGCGGCTGCCACACGTCGGAGCGGGCGAAGAAGCCCACGTACACCAGTTCCAGGAGGGCGACGAAGCCACCGGTCTTGGAAGCCACCGACAAGAAGGCGGTGACGGGGGTCGGCGCCCCTTCATAGGTGTCCGGCGCCCACTGGTGGAACGGCACCGCGGAGACCTTGAAGGCGAAGCCGACGATCACGAAGAAGATGCCGATGGTAACCAGCGGCCGCAGGTCGTGGCTGACCGCCAGCTTGGACGAGATCTCGGTCAGCACGGTGCTTCCGGTCGCCCCGAAGATCAGCGACATGCCGTAGAGCATGACCCCGGTGGCCAGCACGCCGAGCAGGTAGTACTTCAGCGACGCCTCGTTGGACTTGACGTCACGCTTGCGCCAGCCGGCCAGCAGGTAGCCGGGGATGGAGAGCAGCTCCAGGGCGATGAAGATGGTGATCAGGTCCCGGGCGCTGGCCATGACGACCATCCCCAGCAGCGACGACAGGATGAGGAAGGAGAACTCCCCCTCGTAGTAGTCGCCCTCCTCGATGTAGGTGGTGCTCATCAGCAGGATCACATAGCCGATGCCGAGGAAAAGGGCCTTCATCACCAGGGAGAACACGTCGACCTGGTAGGCGCCGCCGAACATGGACCGGGGGCTGTTGGTGATCCCCGCCACCGCCAGGGTCACGATCGGGATCATGGCCGCCAGGATCCCGAGGCCCGCGATCTGGGTCACCCAGCGTTTGCGGGTCTCGTCGACCATGACGTCGACCACCAACACCAGCAGGATCACCCCGGTGAGCACCATCTCGGGGGCCAGGGCGTGGTAGTCGAAGTACGGCGTCTGGAAAACCGGGGCGGCGGCGGCGGCCAGCACCGAGATCATGGCGTGGTGGTCGTCGGTGCCGCGGTCTTGGCCCCCGGGACGATGGATACCGGCCCTGGCACGCCCGCGGTGGCCTGGTTGACGGCGCCGTTGGTCGTCTTGAACAGGGCGTGGGGGTAGATCCCGAGGAAGACGATCAGGACCAGCAACGGCGTCCAGGAGAGCCACTCGGGCAGGTGGACGTCGTGGATGTGGGTCTTCTCGAACTCCGCCTTGGGCACGCCGAAGGCGACCCGCTGGAACATCCACAGCAGGTACCCGGCCGCCAGTACCGTCCCCACCGCCGCGATCACCATGTACGCCCGGAAGAGCCCCAGATGCGAAGCCAAAGCCCCCGAAGGGGCGAACGACGACAAGATGGCGGGGAACTCCCCCCAGAACCCGGCCAGGCCGGGCAGGCCCAGCGAGGCCATGGCGCAGAACCCGAAGATCCACCCGAGCCGGGGCGCCTGCACCAGGAGCCCACCCAACCGCTTGATCTCCCGGGTCCCGTAGCGCTCACCGATCGACCCGGCCAGGAAGAACAGCATGCCGGTGATGAGGCCGTGGGCCACCATGCCGAACACCGCGGCGTTGATCCCGTACGAGGTCAGGGTGGAGATGCCCAGCATCACGAAGCCCATGTGGGCCACCGACGAGAAGGCGATGAGGCGCTTCATGTCGGTCTGGGCCAGGCAGCACAACGACCCGTAGATGATCCCGATCACTGCCAGGCCGCCGATCCAGGGGGCCCAGGACTCGGCCGCGTTGGGCAGCATGGGGATGGCGATGCGGATGAAGCCGTAGGTGCCCAGCTTGAGGAGGATGGCGGCCAGGATCACCGAACCCACCGTGGGCGCCTGGGTGTGGGCGTCGGGCAGCCAGGTGTGGAACGGGAACATGGGCACCTTGATGGCGAAGCCGATGAACAGGCCTCCGAAGATCACCAGCGCCGTGGTGTGGGCCAGCGCATGGGCGGGATCGGCGAAGTAGGCGATCAGGGCGGGCATGTCGAAGGTCGTCCCGCCCGCCTTGAAGTACAGGGCCAGGAAGCTCAGGATCATGAGGGCGGAGCCGAACAGGGTGAAGAGGAAGAACTTGATGGAGGCGTACTGCCGGCGTTCGCCCCCCCAGCGGCCGATCATGAAGTACATGGGGAGCAGGACCAGCTCGAAGAAGACGAAGAAGAGGATCAGGTCCTCGGCGGCGAAGGTGCCGTTCATGCCCACTTCCAGAATGAGCATCAGGATCAGGAAGCCCTTGGGGTCGTGGGGCTCGGGGAAATGGTCCCAGCTGTAGATCACGCACAACACCGTGATGAACATGGACAGGACCAAGAGGGGCAGCGCGATCCCGTCGACCCCGACGTGGTACTGGGAGTGGATGACGTCGATCCAGGGCCGGTTGACCTGGAACTGCAGGACCCCCGACTTGTCGTAGTCGAAGTTGAACAACAGGTAGACGCCGAAGGCCAGCGTCACCAGGGTGGTGGCCAGGGCCACGACCTTCATCTGCACCTCGCTCTGGCGGGGGATGAAGGCGATCAGGATGGCGCCGACGATGGGGAGGAAGATCGCCCCGGTCAGGACCCAATGGTCAAACGCGTTCACGCGTGCTCCCTCTAAAACGAGTGGGTCAGGGCCAACAGGCCGATGCCGATGATGATGACGCCGAAGCCGAAGAAGGCGGCGGCGTACTGCTGGACCCGCCCGGTTTGCAGCCGGCGCAGGATGCTGCCGCCCTCCTCCGCCGAGAATCCGGTGCCGTTGACCGCGCCATCGATGACGTCCTGATCGATGTAGCGGTAGACGAAGTTGCCGACCAGGCGGGTGCCGTGGCCGGCGCCGTTGACGATCCCGTCGATCACGTTCTGGTTGACCCAGTAGGCGGCGGCCGCGAGGGGGACCTTGATGGAGCCCACCACCCCGTCGGTCCACAGCCGGTCGAGGTAGTACTTCTCCTCGACGAAGGTGTACCCGGCCCGGGCGGCCGCCGACCGTTCCGTGAGCCCGTGCAGGAAGCCGAGGGCGTGGTACTCGTAGTAGGCCCAGGCGACGGCGATGGCGACGAGCACCGCGAGGGTCGACAACACCGCCAGGCCCAGCGAGAACTTGGCCTCGGTGGCATGGGCCAACGTGGTGGCCGACGCCACGATCGGATTCTCGGTCCACTTGGCGAAGTAGTGCAGCCCGAAGCCGTTGAGCCACCCCGCCACCACCGCCATCGAGGTGAGGATGACGAGCGGGCCGGTGATCTGGCGGGGCGATTCGTGGGGATGGCCGTGGCCCCGGTACTCGCCGAAGAAGGTGAGCCACACGCAGCGGGTCATGTACCCGGCCGTCATCATGGCCCCGAGGATGCCGATGACCATGAAGGCGGTGTAGCCGTTGTGACCGGCACTGGCCAGGATCTCGTCCTTGGACCAGAACCCGGCCAGCGGGAAGATCCCGGCCAGGGCGGCGGAGCCGATCACGAAAGTCATGAAGGTCACGGGCATGGCCTTGCGCAGCCCACCCATGTCCTTCTTCATGTCGAAGCTGTGGTGCGACCCGCTGTGGCTGACCGAGCCCGCCCCGAGGAACAGGTCGGCTTTGAAAAAGGCGTGGGTGAACAGGTGGAAGATGGCCGCCGTCCACGCCCCGCACCCGAGCGCCATGACCATGTACCCGAGCTGGCTGACGGTGGAGTAGGCCAGCACCTTCTTGATGTCGTGCTGCACGAACGCCAGCAGGGCGGCGATGACGATGGTGACGCCGCCGATGATGGCGACCAGGTTGAAGCCGGTGTGACCCGGGGTGAAGATGTGGAACGCCTGGGAGAACACCCCGTAGAACCGGCTGATCAGGTAGACGCCGGCCACGACCATGGTGGCGGCATGGATCAGGGCGGAGACCGGCGTGGGGCCGGCCATGGCATCGGGCAGCCAGGTGTGCAGGGGGAACTGGGCCGATTTGCCAACCACCGCCGCCATCAGGGCCAGCCCCGCCAGCAACAGCAGCGTGTGGGGCATGGTCCCCGACAGGGCGACCTCGTTGATCTTGGCGATGTCGAAGGTCTGGCCGGCCAGGAAGAAGGTCATGGTGAGGCCGATCAGCAGCCCGATGTCACCGGTGCGGGTGGTGAGGAATGCCTTCAGGGCGGCGTCGGCGTTGGGCTTGTCCTCCCACCAGTGCCCGATCAGCATGAACGAGCACACGCCCATGCCCTCCCAACCGAGCAGCAGCTGGAGGGAGTTGGAGGCGGTGACCATGGTGAGCATGGAAGCCGTGAACAGCGACAGGGCGGCGAAGTAATAGGTGTAGCGGCGGTCGCCGCGCAGGTACTCGAGGGAGTACACGTGCACCATCGACGAGATGAAGGTGACGACGAACAGCAGCATCACCGCGAGGCCGTCGATGTGGATGCCGAAGCTGGTGTCGGCGCCCGCGAACCGGAACCACAGGAACAGGTCGTTGACGGCGTCGGGGCGGAGGTGGTCGGGGCCGGCCGGGGCCCGCCCGATCCAGGCGATGGCGACGCCGATGGCGAGCACGAAGCTGACGAGCACCGAGGCGACACCGACCTCGGAGCCCTTGTTGGGCATGCGCTTGCCGAACAGCAGGATGACCACGAAGCTGAGCGCCGGGATGAGGGGGATGAGCCAGGCGTTGGTGAGGAACCAGTTCACGGTCGGCGTCAGCCCTTCATGACGTCGACCTGGTCGAGGTCGATCGAGTGGCGGTTGCGATAGATGAGCAGCACGATGGCCAGGCCGACGCCGACTTCGGCCGCGGCCACCGCGATCACGAACAGGGCGAAGACCTGCCCGGCGATGGTGGCCCGGAAGGCGCCGAAGGCGATCAGGTTGATGTTGACGGCGTTCAGGATCAGCTCGATCGACATGAGGACGAGCACGCTGTTCTTGCGGGCCAGGGCGCCGTAGACCCCGGTGCAGAACAGGAAGGCGGCCAGGAGGAGGAACTCGTTGAGGAGCACGGGCGCCTAGTCCCGCCGGGCGATCACGACGGCGCCCACCAGGGCGGCCAGGAGCAGGATGGACGCCACTTCGAAGGGCACCACGAAGTCGTGGAAGATGGAGATGCCGATGGCGCCGGTGTTGCTGAGATGGCCCGGCGGTCCGTCGCCGATGAGCGTGGCATTGAGATGGGTGCCTTTGAAACCCCGCTGCAGGGTCACGCCGAGTACCCCGAAGAGGAACAGGGCGATGATTCCGGCCAGCCAGCGCTGGTTGTTGTCCAGCTGCTGGTCGCCGCCGAGGGGGGCCCGGGTGAGGAACAGGCCGAACAGCATGAGCACCACGATGGCGCCGATGTAGACCAGCACCTGGGTGACGGCCACGAACTCGGCCGCCAGCAGGATGTACAGGCCCGCGGCGCCGGCCAGGACCACGGTGAGGTAGAGGGCGGCGTGGACCAGGTTCTTGGTCGTGACCATCCGCACGGCCGAGGCCGCCATTGCCAGCGCCAGCACCGCGAAGGTGATTTGCTGGGCCACATTGAGGCTGTTGGCGTCGGCGAGGATGGAGCCAGGCACAGCTACTTTTTCCCACCCTTCTTGGCCAGGGCGCCCACTTCGAGCGCCGGCGGCTCGGGCACGCCTTCCATCCATTCGCCCAGGCGGGTCTTGTCGTGGAGCAGGTCGGCGATCCTGGGCTCGGAGTACTCGAACTCGGGGCTCCAGAACAGGGCGTCGAAGGGGCACACCTCGACACAGATCCCGCAGTACATGCACAGGCCGTAGTCGATGTCGAAGCGGTCCAGGTATTGCACCGAGCGGGGCTTGCCGCCCTCGCGCCGGGGCGGCGCCTTGTCCTTGTGGCCCTCGATGTAGATGCACCAGTCCGGGCACTGCCGGGCACAGAGCATGCAGACGGTGCAGTTCTCCTCTTTCAGGGCGATGACGCCCCGGGCCCGGGTGGGCGGCGCCTCGCGCTCCTTGCCGTGCGGGCCGGTGTACTGGACCGTCACGGCGGGCTTCATCATGGTCTTCAGGGTCACGCCGAGGCCTTTGACCAGGCCCGGCAGTTTGGGTCGTGCGGACATCAGCCAACCACCACCTTGAAGGCCGCCGTGGCCAGGACATTGACCAGGGCGACCGGTATGAGAACTTTCCAGGCGAACGCCTGCAGCTGATCCTCGCGGAAGCGGGGGTAGGTGAAGCGAATCCAGAAAATCAGGAACGACACCGCCATCGTCTTGGCGAACAGGACGCCGAAGCCGAACAGGTCACCCCACAGCCCGGTCGGATGGAACAAGGGGATCCACCAGCCCCCGAGGAACAGGGTGGAGGCGATGGCGGCCAGCCCGAAGGCGGTGCCGAACTCGCCGATGTAGAAGAAGAGGAAAAGGAGCCCGCTGTACTCGGTCTGGTAGCCGGCCACCAGCTCCGATTCCGCGATGGGCATGTCGAAGGGGGTCTGGGTCAGCTCCGCCTGCGCCGCGATCAGGAACAGGATGAAGCCGACCGCCTGGGGGACCGCGAAGGGCAGGACGAGGCCGGTGTTGCCGAGCTCGAACTTGGTCTGGGCGTGGACGATGCCCTGCAGGGACAAGGTGCCGGCCATCATGACCACGCCGACCACGGCCAGGACCAGCGGCAGCTCGTAGGCGATCAGCTGGCCCGCGGCCCGCAGGCCGCCGATGAGGGAGTACTTGTTGGCGCTGGCCCAGCCCGCCGCCAGGATGCCGATGACGCTCAGCGACGAGACCGCAAGGGCGAAGAAGATGCCGGTGTCGAGGTTCTCGCCGATCGCCCCGGGGCCGACGGGGATGACCACATAGAGCATGAAGGTGCTGATGAGCACGATCACCGGGGCCAGGACGTAGACCTTCTTGTCGGCGGCGGCCGGGGCCAGCAGCTCCTTCTGGAGGAACTTGCCGCCGTCGGCCATCAGCTGCAGGGAGCCGTGGGGGCCCGCCTCCATGGGGCCGAGGCGGCTCTGCATGTGGGCCATGACCTTGAACAGGAACGTCTGGACGATGAGGGCGGTGGCGGTGGGGACCGCGATCAGGACCAGGAGGACCTTGATGAGGGTCTGGCCCCAGTAGGGGACAACGAGAGCGGTCACCGGTCGATGTCGCCCAGGATGAAGTACAAGCTGGCCAGGATGGTGATGACGTCGGGGACGAAGACGCCCCGGAGCAGCCACGGGGTGATGGAGACGTTGGAGAACGAGGGAGTGCGGATCTTGCAGCGGAACGGGCCCAGACCGCCCTGGCTGACGACGTAGTAGCCCATCTCACCCAGCGGGTTCTCGGTGTGGATCCACGCCTCGCCGGCCGGCACCTTGATGATGCGGGGCACCTTGGCCTGGATGGCGCCGGTGGGCAGGCCATCCACCAGCTGGGTGACGATCTTGGCCGCCTCCCGGACCTCCTGGAGCCGGACCCAGTAGCGGGCGAAGGAGTCGCCGTCGGGGTGGGTCCAGACCTTGAAGTCGACCTCGCTCCACGGGAGGGGGGAGGGCTCGTCGCGCCGCAGGTCGAAGTCGATGCCACTGGCCCGGGCGTTGGCCCCGCTCAAGCCGTATTCGAGGGCGATGTGGCGGGGGATCACGCCGATACCCCGGGTGCGCTGCTCGAAGATCTCGTTGCCCATGAGGAGGGTTTCGATCTCGTCGCAGAACCCGACGACCTTCTTGAGGACGCCGCGGGTCTCGTCGATCCAGCCTTTGGGAAAGTCGTCCTTGAGGCCCCCGATGCGGTCGAAGTTGGGGTGGAAACGGCCGCCCGTCGCCCCCTCGATCAGGTTGAGGACGTGCTCACGGTCGCGGAAGGCGAAAAAGACCGGGGTCAGGGCGCCCAGCTGGACGCCCATGTCGCCCAGGAACAGGATGAGGTTGGCGATGCGGCCCAGCTCGAAGAGGATGCACCGGATCCATTGGGCTCGGGGCGGGGCCTCGACGTTCATGAGCTTTTCCGCGGCCAGGATGAAGGGGACCTCGTTGCAGAAGCTGCCCAGCCAGTCGATCCGGTTGACGAGCGTCGTGATCTGGGGGTAGGTGCGGACCTCGGCCAGCTTCTCGTAGCCCCGGTGCATGTAACCGGCGACGGGTTCCGCCCAGAGGACTTGTTCGCCATCCAGTCGGACCACGATTCTGAGGGTGCCGTGGGTGGCGGGGTGCTGGGGGCCGATGTTGAGGGTCATGCCCTCGGCCTCGAGTTCGACGTTGACCCGGGCATCGGCGGCGGTGGCCGCGATGTAGGCGGCCCGCTGGCGGTCGGTGACGTTCACGGGGGCGGCGGGGATGGTCGTGGCCCCTTAGCCTTCGTCGCCCGCGGCCAGCGCGTCGGCGTCGGGGTCGACTTCTTCGCCGGGCATGGGCTCCACGTCAACCAGGCCAGGCCACGGTTTGACGATCCGGGCCAGCAGGGGGAAGTCCTTGCGCAGGGGGTAGCCCTCGAACTCGCTCGGGAGGTAGAGGTGGCGCAGCTTGGGGTGGCCCGGGAAGTCGAAGCCGTACATCTCCCACGCTTCGCGTTCGTGCCAGTCGGCGCCGCGGTAGAGCGAGACGAGGGAGTCGATGCTGGGGTTGTCGTCGTCCAGGTCGGCCTTGAGCGTCAGGCCCACGTGGCTCGTGACGTTGTACAGCCGGGCGAAGACCTGGAAGCGGCTATCGCCGCCCGCCACGCCGGTGGGATAGGCCTTCTTATTAGGGGAGACCGGGGTGGCGCTGGCGGCGGCCGCCTGGTCGGCGGCGGCGGCGTCGGCGCCTGCCTCGTCAGGATCGGCGTCCCCCTCGGCCTCGGCCTCGATGGCCTCCTCGGTTGCCTCGATGACCGCCTCCTCCGCTTCCCACGCCTTCTCCCCGAGTAGTCCCGGGTTGGGCTGCCAGTCGATACCGGAAAGGAAGCAGAAGTAACTGAGGTCCAGGCGGTCCCGGCACAGCTGCACCGTCTGGCGCCAGGCGTCGCGGTCGACCCGGATCACCAGGTCGTCGCCCGCGATGAGCTCCGACTGGAGCAGGGCGGGACCCAACTCGTCTTGGAGCAGGTCGAGCATGGGGCGGCGCAGGTCGTCGGCGACGATCGGGTCGGCGGCTATCGGGTCGGCGGCTATCGGGTCCGGGGACGCCTCGGCAGTCTCCTCAGCCACCAGAGGTCACCCTCTCGGGGGTGGGGTCAGCGTCAGGGTCGGGCGTCGGGTCGGAAGGCGTCGGGCCCTCGGCGGGGGCGGCGTCGGGTCGGGTCGGGCCGGCGGCCTGGGGGTGGCTGGCGACGTAGGCGGCGGTCGTCTCGCTCAGCGAGGGGGCGTCGTGGCTCTTGCGGCGGGACTTTTTCTCGATCTTGACAGGGGTGGCGCCGTCGATGGTGCCCCCGCCGACCACGATCGGGTCGCCCCTCCAACGGGCCGCCATGCTCTCGCCTCGGATGGCCTGCTGGAGCAGCACGATTCCTTCGAGGAGCGCCTCGGGCCGAGGCGGGCACCCGGGCACGTAGACGTCGACGGGGATGATCTGGTCGACCCCCTTGGTGACGGAATAGCTGTCCCAGTACGGGCCGCCGCAGTTGGCGCAGCTGCCCATGGAGATCACGTACTTGGGATCGGGCATCTGCTCGTAGAGGCGCCGGATGGGCGGAGCCATCTTGTCGGTGACGGTCCCGCTGATCACGACCAGGTCGGCTTGGCGGGCCGAGGCGGGGAAGGGGATGACACCGAGGCGCATCACGTCGTAGCGGGGCGACCCGAAGGCGGCCCCCATCTCGATGGCGCAGCAGGCCAGGCCCCATTGGTAGACCCAGAGGGAGTAGCTGCGGGCCGTGTTCAGCAGCATCGTCAGGGGCTTGGGGACCCAGCCACGCTCGACTAGACCCACCGCAGCACCCCCTTGCGCCAGGCGTACAGCAGCCCGAGGGCCAGGATGATGATGAACGCGGTCGCCTCGACCAGGCCATAGGTTCCCAGGACCTTCACCCGGACCGCCCAGGGCAGGATGAAAACGGTCTCCACGTCGAACATGACGAAGAGGAGGGCGAAGACGTAGTAGCGGATCTGGCTCTGGGACCACCCGGTGCCCACCGGGTCGACACCGCTCTCATAGGCGATGTACTTCTGGGGCTGGGGCCGGGTCGGACGTAGCAAGCTTCCCAACCCCAGCATCAGGACAACCAGCACGACCGCCGCCCCTGCGAAAATTGCCACCGTGAGGTAGCTGCGGAGGAAGCTTGACATCTCGAAACGGAGCGTAGTGACTGCCTTCACAAGCTGCCAACCGACAACCGCGTGTTTACAACCGCAGTCTCACCGCCCGCCCCCGGGCTCAGCCCCCGCCGGGGAGGGCGATAAGTTTGAAGGCGGCGCCGGTTGGGTCGGTGACGGTCGCCAGCCGGCCGTAGGGCGTGTCCTCGGGCTCGGAGATGACGTCACCGCCGAGTTCTGCGATCTTGGCGACCGCGGCGTCAATGTCGGCCACCGCGAAGTAGATCGACCACTTGCCCCGGGCGCCGGCGTGGAGGACGTCGGAGGCGTCCTGGATCCCGGCCCGCTGCTCCTCGCCCGAGCCCAACGTGGTGTAACGGTTGTCCTCGGTGTCGCTGGCGACGTGGGTGTCCCAACCGAACACGTTGCGGTAGAAGTCGACAGTGGCGTCGTAGTCCCGGGTGCGCAACTCGAACCACGCCGCCGCCCCGGGCTCGCCCGCCACCTCGAAGCCGTGGAAGAAGTTGGGCTGCCACATGCCGATACCGGCGCCGCCGGGGTCGGTGACGTAGGCCATGGTGCCCGGGTCGCCGACCGGGGTGGCGCCCACCAGGACCTTGCCGCCGTTGGCCTCCACCGTCTCGACGGTCTGGGCGGCGTCGGCGGTGTAGAGGTAGACCGACCAGGCGTCGGGGGCTCCGGAGCCGTTGCCAATGGCGCCGGCCACCCGGAAGCCGTCCTTGGTGAAGTAGAAGTAGCCCCCCAGTTCCTCGTTGGCGGGCTCGGCTGTCCAGCCGAACAGCTCGCGGTAGAACTGCCGGCTGCGGTCGGCGTCGGTGGTCATCAGGTCGATCCAGCAGGGGGCCCCGGGGCGGGCGAGATCTTGATTCGGCATGGACGCCACGCTAACTGCCTAGTTGCTGCTGGCGCGCAACCGCAGGTGGTCGCCCAGGCCCCGGAACTCGGCCTGGCGGTCGGGAGAGTTCACCGGGGAGGGGACCATCTCGCCTACCACCTTGTCACCGGCTCTGGTGTCATCGCCGAAGTAGGCCTGGGTGAACCGGCGGTCACCGGCCACCAACTGGGCGCCGGGGACGACGAGGATGGCCCAGGTCGCGGTGCTGTCGGTGAGCACGAACTCAAGCCCGCTGTAGACGAGGTCGGCAGCGTTGGCCACGTCCCACCAGGGCGGCGAGTCACGGGACGGGCTGGACAACGGCAGCTCCCACCCGTCGGTCACCTCGATGCGGTCATCGAGCTCCCGTTGGGAGCGCAGGGCGAGGAAAGTGGGCGCGGCGATGGCCCGCCGGAGCCGGGCCGGGAACTGGTCGGTCCCGACGCGGAGCTCGTCACCGACGACCTCGAGGTCGGAGCGGGGCAGGAAGGGGTCGCCGGCAAAGGGATGGACGCCCGTCAGCACGCTCCTCAGCAGGGCTTGAAATGTCGCCTCCCGGGCGGCGCCGCCGAGCCTGCGCGGGCCACCGCCGATGGCGGTCAATCCTTCTTCAGTCGGGGGCGGCGGTGGCCGGCGGCGGCCACGTGAAAGTTCGTCATCGTCGCCGCAACTGTACGGCCAACCCGAAAGAACCCGGCCCGTTCCACAGCGAACGCCATTCCGGGCGGCGCCCGCCGATGCCAACCCAGCCGCAAGTGGCTCGTGGCAGACTGGGAGTGGATCCTGTTTCGAGGCTCGTGGCCGACAGATGGTGACCGGCAGGGCTCGGCTGGGACCGAATCACCTGCCTGCCGCAATCCAGCTCGCGCCCTTAGTGAATCGGTATAGAAAATATCGAAGATCAATGAAGTGACAGAGATGGCGGGGGGGGACCGGCTGCCGATCGACGTCCCCCTCGGGGGGCGAGTTCTCGTCATCTCGGACCTGCACCTGGGCCCGGTGGCGACGCCGACGTCGACCGCGGCCACCAACGAAGTGGCCCGGGCCATCGAGGCCTGGACCGGCCCCGGGCTGCTGGTCTTCAACGGCAGCTGCCTCGAGTTGTTGGGTAGCGCGGGGATGGGGGACGCAACCGCGGCGGCGGCCCTGGCGGCCCATCCCCGGCTGGTCACGGTGGTCAGGGCGTTCGCGGCCGCCCCGGGACGGCGGGTCCTCTACCTGGCGGGTGCCCGGGATGGCCGGGTGGCGTGGGACCCGGCCGCCGCCGAGGCGGTGCGGGGCGCTTTCGGCGCCGAGATCGCGGTGGCAGCCGAGCTCACCATCCACACCGGTGCCGGGCCCCGGGTGGTGCGGGTGGAACCGGGGCACCGCCTCGACCCGCTCACCCGCCTGAACGATCCCCGCAACCCGGCCGAGAGCCCGCTCGGCCATCACCTCATGTGCGAGGTGCTCCCGGCGTTGCGCCGGTCCACCACCTCCGAGCGCCCCTCCCGCCGCCACGACGGCTGGCTGAGCGGGCTGGACTCGCTCGACGACCCCGGTTCCTTCCCCCGCTTCCTTGCCTCCCGCCTGACCTACCGCCGGCTGGGGCGCTACGCCTGGGTCCTGGTCCTGCCGCTGGTGGCCGCGGTGCTGCTGCGGCTGCCCTTCGCGGTGGTCCGCCACGCCCACCAGCACGTGGCCTCGGCCAGCCGGCTGGCGGTGTACTTCGTGCTGGCGGCGGTGCTCGGGCTGCTCCTGATCGGCACGATCGCGGTGCTGCTGGTTAGGGGCACATGGCGGACCCTGGCCGGGGTGGCGTTGGGCCGTGGGGGGTGCCCCGACGGGAGCTCGGCCGCCTCGGCGGACGGCGACCACGACTGGCGCGACCCCAACGGCGCCCCCCGGGCCCTGGCCCGGGAGCTGGTCACGGCCGGCCACGCGGGGCTGATCACCGGCCATACCCGCCATCCAGAACTGAGCTACCTGGGCGGGGGGTTCTACGCCAACACGGGTTGCGCGGCCGAGGTGGTGTCGGAGTCACGGGCCCGGTTGGAGGCGTTCGGGGCACCATCGTTGTTCCTGGCCCAGCGCCAGGTGGCGTGGGTCGAGATCGAGGCGGGCAACGAAGTCCACGTCCGACTCCTGCACGCTCGGCGGGATCTGCCGGGCGCCACCGTGATCGAGCGGTTGTTGACCCGTCGGGGGGAGACGGCTCGGGCCGGCGGTTGGGACGCCGGCGGCCGGCAGCGGCGGGAGCGGGAGGCGGCGGCCGACCAGAGCCAGCCCACCGTGGTGGCCACCTTCCCGCACGGGTCGCCGTGGCCGGTGCCGGTGGCCATCGACCGCCGGGTGCGGCGGGTGCGCCGCTGGGCCGCGGGGCTGGTGGCGACGGCGGGCGTGCTCAGCCTCATCTCGGCCCTGCTGGCCCCCATGCGCCAGCGGCTGTCGGACGTGTTACAGCTCGTGCCCCTGGCGGTGCCCCAGGCTGCCAACGCCCTGGTCGCTCTGGCCGGCCTGGGCCTTCTGGTGCTGGCCCGCAGCGTCCGGCGGGGCCAGCGCCGAGCGTGGCTGATCGCGGAGGCGCTTCTGGGCGGCTCGTGCCTTCTCCACCTGGTGAAGGGCATCGACGTGGAGGAGGCGCTGGCGGCCGCCTTGGTCTTCGGGTACCTGATGCTAAACCGTGACGCCTTCCGGGCCGGGGTGGACAAACCCTCGACCCGGCGGGGCCTGTTGACCCTCGGCTACGGCGCCGCGCTCACGATCCTGGCGGGGACGGGAGCGGTCGAGCTGGGCACCCGGCTGGCCGGAAGCCGCCACCACCGACGCCTCCCCCTGCCCCAGGCGTTCCTGGCGGCGACCGAGCGCATGGTCGGGCTGCACACGGTCCACCTCCCCGATCGGCTGGAGGACTTCTTCGCCCCGGCCATGCTGGCCGTCGCCATCGGCTTGGGGCTGTCGGTCGCCTACCTGCTGTCACGGCCGGTCGTGGCCCGCCATGTGGGGGGCGCCGCGGGCAGCAGCGGGGCTCGCAGCCCCGGGAGCCGGACCGGCCTAGCGGGGGCCCGGGATGTGGTGCGCCGTTACGGGTCGGGCACCTTGGACTACTTCGCGCTGCGCTCTGACAAGCGCTATTTCTTCTGGAGCGAGAGCATGGTCGCCTACGGGGTGTACGGCGGCGTGTGCCTGGTCTCGCCCGACCCGATCGGGCCCCGCTCGGAGCGGGAGGAGGCGTGGAAGGCGTTCCGCGGTTACGCCGATGGCCAGGGCTGGACGTTGGCGGTGATGGGGGCGGGGGAGGACTGGCTCCCCATCTACCGGGCCTCGGGCATGCACGACATGTACGTCGGCGACGAGGCGGTGGTGGACTGCACCCGCTTCGCCATGGACGGCGGCCGCTTCAAGGGGTTGCGCCAAGCGGTCAACCGGGTGGCCAAGTACGGCTACACCATCACCTTCCACGACCCCGCCACGATTTCCCCTGCCCTGCGAGACCAGCTGACGGCGGTTATGACCAAGAGCCGCCGGGGCGACGTCGAGCGGGGTTTCTCGATGACGCTGGGCCGGGCGTTCGACGTCTCCGACGACGGGCTGCTGCTGGCGGTGGTGTGGGGCCCGGGCGGCGTCGAGCCGGTGGCGTTCTGCCAGTTCGTTCCCGCCCCCGGCATCGACGGCTACTCCCTCGACCTGATGCGCCGCGACCAGGGGGACCACCCCAACGGGCTGCTCGACTTCGCAGTGGTCGAAACCATCCGCCACCTGAAGGCGGCCGGGCAGCGGGGGCTGGGGCTCAACTTCGCCACCATGCGGGCCGTCCTGGCGGGCGAGTTGGGCGAGGGCGTCTCGCAACGGATCCAGGCGTGGCTGCTGCGGCGGATGTCGGACTCCATGCAGATCGAGTCGCTGTGGAAGTTCAACGCCAAGTTCGATCCCGACTGGCAGCCGCGCTATGCCCTCTACGACTCCCCCGAGCACGCCCTTCCGGCGGCCATTGCGGTGGCCCGGGCGGAATCGTTCTGGGAGCTGCCGATCATCGGCCGCTTCCTGGTGCCCAGCCCGGCGCCCTCCAATGGCGGCAACGGCCACGCGCCATCGGAACTCGAGGAACAGCCCGCCAACCAGATCGCGCCCGCTCAGGAATAAGGGGGTGAAGAGGGGAAAGCATTGCCTCTGGGCGGCGGCAATGGGGGCGGTCGCGCTGCGGCAAATGCTGGCCGGACTCGAGGGCGATCTGGCCCGCCTGCATTCTCAGAAAGACCCCGGAGCCGGCTACGGCGCCCTGCGCGACCCGGGCGGGGTACACGCCGCCTTCCAGATGTGGCACGACGGCTACGCCAAGTTGCAGGGTTTCCATCCCATTACCGGACCCAGCCTCATCGTGATCCACGCCATGCTGGCCACCGTGTTCGTCGCCGCCTATCTCGGGGCCGGCTGGCGGGCCGGCCGGATGCTGGAACTGGGACCTCTGCCCCTGCGGTTTCTCGCCGCCGCAGGAGCGGTCAACGTGGCCGCCAACGGCCTGGAGCTTCTCTCGGCCCTGGATTCGCGATTGCGTGGGTCCGCCGCCGACATCTTGAAATGGCTCTTCTACCTCAAGTGGGGCTTGTTCCTACTGGCCGCCTTCCTGGCCCTGCCCGGCCTGTTCGGGGCGATGCGAAGAGCGGTCAGCTATTTGCAGGACACCTCGGCCCTGGCCCGCATCGCCCTGGCGGCATCGGTGGCATTTCTGGGCCTGCTCAACCTGGGCGCCATCGGCAGCCAGTCCGACGATGTCCTAGCCGGATGGATCGAAGGTCGCTGGTGGCACGGCGTGGCGGCGCTGGCCGCGGTGGCCGCCTACACCGCAGTGGTGTGGCTGCTGCTGCGGGTCCCGCCCAGCGGCGGCCGGCCGGCCCGGCCCTGGGTCCTGATCACGGCGGGACTGGCGCTGGCCGTGGTCGGCTACGCCGTGGACCAGACCGCTTTCGGAGGCTCGGCGCTGCTGGTCCTCGGCGGCCTGTTGTTGGTGCTCGGCATCGGTTCCACAGTCGTCCCGACCCCCCCGCCGCAACCGGCTGAGGCCTCTTCCCATTCCGCGCTCATCGTCGCCGGAGTCCTGCCTCCCGCCGCCATCGCCCTGGTGCAGGTCCGCTTGCTGTCCTCGCTGATCGCGACCCACGGTCCGTGGCCGGCGGCTGCCCTGGTGGCGGCGGCGGCGCTGGTGGTGGCGTTCGCGGTCGGGCTCTTCCTGGCCGGGCGGGCGGCGTCGCCGGGCTCGATCCTGGTCACCCGGCCGTGGGGAGCGCTGGCCCTTTTTGCCCCCACGGTGATCGCCATCGGGCTCTCCGTGGTGCATCGGGGGGCGCTGATCGCCTTCGGTCGGGCCGCCGGGTCGATGGCGGTGGTGGTGCTGGGCCTGGTGCTGGTCGCCAGTCTCGGCGGCGCCTTCCGGGTGCTGTTTCAAGGCGCCGATGCCCCGGCCGGGCTGCGGGCGCTGGGCTTTACCCGGACCCCGGTGGTGACCTTGGCGGTGGCCGCAGTCCTGGTGTCATCGAGCTTGGACGCGGCCCGCTCCGATCTCCACTACCACGCCCTGCCGGCCGTGCCCGAGGGAGCCCGGGCGGCGGCGCCTACGCCGGACTGCGGCATCGGGGCCGCCACCCGCCCGGGCCCGGCGGGGGAGGTGGGCGACGATTTCTGCCGGTGGCGGGACACGGTCGCCAAGGGCCGACCCGGAGCGACGGTACCGTTGGTGCTGGTCACCGCCAGCGGCGGCGGCATCCGGGCCGCGGCGTGGACGGCGCGGGTGCTGGACTGCTTGCTCCTACCGGCGCGCCCGGGGGCCCCCGATCCCTGCGGCACCGTCCGCCGGGGGGCAACCGGCGACCGTTGGCGGTATGTTTTCGCGGCCGGGGGCGCCTCGGGAGGAAGCGTCGGGATCGCGTCCACCGTCGCCGAGGAGATTTCGGGCCCTGACCCCACTGCGTCCGGGGACTGGGTCCGGGGCCATCTGGGCGACGACTTTCTTGCCCCCGACCTCGGCTACGCCGTCCTCGGGGAAACCCCACGGGGCCTGGTGGGTCTCTACACCGGCGACGATCGGGGGGCGGTCCTGGCCCAGCAATGGGTGCGGCGGTGGGGGACCATCGCCTCCCGCTGCCCCAACCTGCAGGGCACTCGCATCGCCGACGCCGGCTTTCTCACAGTGGGCAATGACTGCCCCGACGTCCCCCTCATGCTGTTCAACGGAACCAACGTGGCGGACGGGAAGAGGGTCAACATCTCGCCCCTCGACGGCGCCGGCGTCCCGGCGCCGGAGTCGGGAGTGAAGGGTCCTGACGGCAAGGGGGTGCCAAAGGACACCACGTTTTCGCCCTTCTCCCATGACTTGCGCGACGTCCTGTGCCCGGGCGAGGACATCAGGCTTTTCGACGCCGCCTTTCTTTCGTCCCGGTTCCCGATCGTCAGCCCGTCGGGCCATCTCCCGCCCCGCCCCCTCCAGCACCAGGGGTGCACCCGGGCCAGTACCCGGCACCTCGATGTAGTCGACGGGGGCTACCGGGACAACTCTGGCGCCTCCCAGATCGAGGAGCTCTGGAAGGTGGTGGCGCCGATGGTCGCCAGTCACAACAAGTCACCCGGCGGCTACGCCACCATCCGGCCGATACTTCTGCAGATCGACAATGGGGAGGGGAGCTCGATCCCCGTTGTTTCCACCGAGGGCTCGGGGGCCCAGATTCTGCGCCCTGTCCAGACAGCCCTTCACCTCCTGCTCGACCGGGGTCCCGAATACACCGCCCGCCTCGACGACGAGCTGCAGAACTACAACGACGCGTCCACGCCCAAGCCTTTGATCTACACCCTCAAGCTGGCCGAGCATCCCGGCAGCCGGCTGCCGCTGGGCTGGACACTCTCGCACGACGCCCTGGACAGTGTCGATGCCCAGTTCACGCTCGACCAAACAACGATGACGGCGTCGAACTTCGAGGCCCAGTTCCCGTCGTGACCGTGGCCTGAGGTCCGGGGTCCGGGGTCGGGGCTCTCGGAAATCCCTGCGCTCGCCGTTGCGCGTTGTACCGGCTTAAGTTTCCTGACGATCTCCGAAAATGTCGCAGTATTGCCGCACCCCGCCATGGAATTCGACTCGCAGCATTTTCTGGCCCCGGGTACCAGGACCTAGCATCCCTACCGTCGATTGTTTGGCCCCCGCCACCCCGGTTCCGAAAACGAGGACTTGCTTTGCTCCGAGAGACGCTTTTGGTCCGTACCCTGGTCGAATTGGCCGACAGTTTGGTCGACGACTTCGATGTCGTCGAGTTATTGTCCCGCCTCACCGAGCGCTGCGTGGAGGTGCTCGCGGTTTCGGCGGCCGGCGTGCTGCTACTCGCCCCTAACGGGGAGATGCGGGTCGTCGCTTCTTCGAGCGAAGCCATGCGCGTCGTCGAGCTCTTCGAGCTGCAGTCCGACGAGGGCCCTTGTCTTGATTGCTTCCGCACCGGCGAACCGGTGATAAACCTCGACCTGGCCACGGCCAACGGTCGCTGGCCTCGGCTGGCGCCCATCGCCATCGACGCCGGATTTCGATCGGTGCACGCCATACCCATGCGGCTGCGGCAGTCGACGATCGGCGCTCTCAACCTGTTCGGCCACGAGGTCGGGGCCATGGCCGACGAGGGCGTGGTGGCCGCCCAGGCGTTGGCCGACGTCGCCACCATTACGATCTTGCAGCAGCGGGCCTTCGCCGAGTCCCGCATCCTCAACGATCAACTCAACCACGCCCTGAACAGCCGGGTCGTCATCGAACAGGCGAAGGGGGTACTGGCGGAACGGGCCGGCCTCAGCATGGAAGCCGCCTTCGAAGCATTGCGCCGCTATGCCCGCACCAACAATCTGCGCCTGGTCGACCTCGCCCGTGGGGTTATCGACAAATCGTTCGCCCACGACGCCCTCAACGGCCTCGACGCTCTCGGCGCGCTCGATGCCCTCAAGGCGGGAAACGATCCCCGACCGACTGATGGCATTTCTTTGCAGGTCAACAGTACGCAACGCAACTAATTCTGCGGATTCAGGTTTCTCTGTCCGGCGCATCGGTAGCCAGTTCGGGCAGGCGCCGCCCGTTTCCCCCACGCCATTCACGAAGCGTCGGAGGATGGAGTGTCGTCGTTGCGCGCCAATGCTGCGATGCGGGCCCGTGCGATGTGAGCATCTTCCAGCAACGCCGGCAGAGAGCGCTGGATCAGCAGCCCGGCCGGGCTGGCCGCGGGCGCACAGGCCGTGATCCGGGGCCCGTCCTCGAATCCGAAATCGACGGCAACCTCATCCGCCCTGACCGGGGCACCGAGGTGGATCTGGCCGAGGTGGATTTGGGCGCCGATGGAGGCGCCATAGCGGACCAGGATGGCGGTGACTTCTGTCGTCGTGGTGGCGCTGATGAGCGCTCGCGTCGCCTCGTGGACGTCGATGGAGACCGCGGCCGGCCCCCTGGAAGGGGGTGGCGGTCGCTCTGCCTTCCGGTCGGACTGGAAGTCGCTTTCGAACTCCTCGACCGTGAGGATTTCGGAACGAAGGAAACACCCGGCGTTGATCCCAGCCGCCCGGGTCGCCGCCTGATGCCCTTCGAATGCGACCTGCAGCGCCTCGACGGGATCAGGAGCGCGGACGTGAAGCTGGATGGCGTAGCGGTCAACATTGAACAGGGCCGTCGGCTGCCACTCCCGTAGCGCCTCTAACAGCAGTCCCAAGTCGGCCATTTCGTCGACGCCGTGCCCGCGGCCGGGTGCGAACTCCAGCACCGCCACCCAGTCGTCTCGGACCTCGCCTTGGGCCGCTTGCTCGGCCTGCTGGAACAGGTCGCGAAACTCGTCGTCGGGATGAGGCCTGGAGGTCAAAGCCATTCGCTCCTCGGAAAGCGCGCCGCCGCTGTCGGGTCCCGCGCGCCACAGTTTGATATCAACAAACCGAAGCCAGGGACAACCGTGTGGCGGTTCATGACGTCGTGGTGATAGTTAGTCGTCAAAGCGAACCCGCCGGCCGACGACGTCAGCGGCCAGGTCGGCGAGGATCATGGAATTGGCAAATGCCCGGGCCCGCAGGCGGGCCAACGCCTCGCCCACGCCGACATCAAGTTGCACCGAGATCATCCCCGACGCCTGGTGGACCACAGCCAGGTACACGCCCTCGTGCCCAAGCTCAAAAGCCAATAGTCCCTCCGGGGCGCGGGATTGCCAGCCAAGTATCAATCGGGTGATCATCTCGGCCACGACAAGCAGGCCGCGATGAAGGTCGTCGCTGAGGGGGCCCGCTTCGGCCCGGTAGACGGTAAGGGTCCCGACCCGAGCCGCCCCGACCTGAAGCGGGAACGAGAAGACGCTGCGAACGCCCGCGGCGGCAGCCGGAGGCCCGAACGCCATCCATCTTCCGGGACCGAGACCGGCCAGATCCGGTTCATCGAGCGGCAGGCCGGCCGCGAAGCCGTCGATCGTCGGGCCCTCGCCGATTTCGAACTGCAACTCTTCAAGTTGGTACGTCCCCGTATTCGAGGCATAGGCCGCCCCAGCCGCGGCCGGGTCCATCAAGGTGATCGCAACCCCGGCCACGACAAAGACGGCGGCGCAGGCGGCGCACAAGGCGCTGGGGCCGGGGAGGCTCGGATTGGGGCTGGGCAGGTCGGGGCCGGCATCGGCGATGACGACGACCTGGCGCCAGTACTCCGCGGCGGCCGTCATCGGGGAGGCGAAGCGGTTCGAGACCGATCAACCATGGACAGCGCTTCTCTCTTTGAGTGCGCCACCGGGGGCCCGGGTGGGGTGACAACCAGCGGCCGTGGTTCGAGAATCCCGGCTGCGGCTATCGCAAGATCCAGGACCCGCCCGCCTAGGGTTCTCCGGCAGCGA
This sequence comes from uncultured Actinomycetota bacterium, assembly GCA_963791545.1. GTDB lineage: Bacteria > Actinomycetota > Acidimicrobiia > Acidimicrobiales > Palsa-688 > JALYXV01. Next base: position 141,035 of record CAWBSR010000002.1, on the reverse strand, counting down.
CGAGGTAGGGGGCGGCTGCTTCGCCCCAGCCCGACACAGTAGCCGGGTTGCGCCGTCCGCCCCTCCCCGGTCCACCTGGGAGAGGCCAGCCCGCGTGATGCGCCCGCCAACAAGGGGGCGCCGCCCACTTGCGCCGACCCTCCAGGAGAGTCGGCTGCGGCTAGGAGTCGAGGGCGGTGCGCAGCGCCGCCAGGCGTTCTGGCACCAACGAGTACCAGACCCACTTGCCTCGCCGGTCCCCCCGGATCAGGCCGGCGTCGCCGAGCACCTTGAGGTGGTGGCTGACGGTGGGCTGGCTCTTGCCCAGCGGCTCCACGAACTCGCACACGCACACTTCGCCGTTGGCGGCCCCGGCGAGCATCGACAGGACCCGCAGCCGGGCCGGATCGGCCAAGGCCGCGAACCCCTTGGCCAACAGCTCAGCCCTCGCTTCGCCGAGTGGGGCGGTCAGCACGGAGGGACAGCAATCGTCCACCGCTGCCTCGATCGCCGGGAACTGTTTCACACACGTACCACCTTCGCATTGACAATCGTGGATGCATCGACCATGATCGACGTATCGACAACCACGAATGTTAGCGGAGGTCCCCGTGTCCCGTGTCCAGCTCGCTCTCAATGTCGCTGATATCGACGCCGCCGTCGAGTTCTACTCCAAGCTGTTCGCGACCGAGCCGGCCAAACGCCGGCCCGGCTACGCCAACTTCGCGATCGCGGAACCACCCCTCAAACTGGTCCTAATCGAGGGCCAGGGGAAAGCGGGGACGATGAACCATCTCGGAGTCGAGGTCGGCTCCGCCGACCAGGTGGCGGACGCCCAGGCCCGCTTGGCCGGCCACGGCCTGGCCACCGCGGTCGAGGACAACGTCACCTGCTGCTACGCCCGGCAGGACAAGGTGTGGGTCGACGACCCCGACGGCGCCCCGTGGGAGGTTTACACCGTGCTGGCCGACGCCGAGACCGAGCCCGGCTCGTTGCGGGGTTCCAATCCGGGCAGTTGCGGCCCCGGCGGATGCTGTTCGTCCACGCCGGCCGCGGTCGTATCGGAGTGCTGTGACCAGCCCGTCGGCGCCGACTGAGGGAGCAAATGGGCACAGGACCGCTGGGCCGCCGCGCCTTGGCCGAGTTCCTCGGCACCGGCCTGCTCGTCACAGCTGTGGTCGGCTCGGGGATAGCGGCGGCCAAGCTGTCCCCGGGCGACATCGGCCTGGAGCTGCTGGAGAACACCGCCGCCACCGTCGGCGCTCTGGTCGCCCTGATCCTGGCCCTCGGCCCGGTGTCGGGGGGGCATTTCAACCCGGTCGTGACCCTGGCGGACCGGGTCTTCGGCGGGATCACCACCATTGATGCCGGCGCCTACATCGCCGCCCAGTTGGCGGGGGGGATTTGCGGCTCGGTGCTGGCCAACGCCATGTTCGCCTTGCCCGCCTTCGAGGCCTCTAGCAAGATCCGCTCGTCGGGGCCGTTGTGGCTGGCCGAGGTGGTGGCCACCTTCGGCCTGCTGCTGGTCATCTTCGGCGTCGTCCGCTCGGGGCGGGCGCCGGCGGCGCCATTGGCGGTCGGCGCCTACATCGGAGGGGCCTACTTCTTCACGTCCTCAACCAGCTTCGCCAACCCGGCGGTGACGACGGGGCGCATGTTCACCGACACCTTTGCCGGGATCGAACCGTCCTCGGCACCGGCGTTCATCGCCGCCCAGGTCGTCGGGGCCGCCCTCGCCGTCGCCGCGATCAGGATCCTCTACCCCCAGACGGCGGGATCGGCCGCCGACGTCATCGTCCCCCATGCCCCCGAGGAGGTCCCGAGATGACCATCGCGGGACCTGTCGGTGACGTGGCGCACCCACTCGCCGCGGCGGCGCCGCCTCAGGTCGTTAGGGTTCGACCCGGTACACCCGGCCGCTGCGCCTGTCGTCGGCCCAGGCGAAGACGGTGCCGTGAAAAGCCCGATGGACGCCGCCGGCGCTGTTGTGGTTGGCGCCGATGACTTTGGTGACGGTACCGGTCTTGCCCGTGGCGAGGTCGACCAGCAGCACTTGGTCCGCCCCGGTGGCGGGGTTCTGCGAACTCACCAGCAGGGTCTTCCCGTTGGCGGTCACGCTCACCCCGCCGGGATCACCCAGAGCAACGTCAGTGACCTTGATGACCGCCGATCCGCTGACCTTGAACACCGCGCCCCGGTTGGTAGCGCCTCCCCGATCACTGAGATAGACCGCACTGCCGGTGACGACTACCGCGTCGGGCGACACCAGGGGTGATCCCTTGGCCACCACCGTGACCGCTCCGCCGGCCGCGGGAACCGAGAACACGCCCGGCGCCCCATCGGCGGGATCGACACCGGTGAAGTAGATGATGTCGGACCCCTGGCCGGCGATCACGTCCAGACCCCGCGGCGAACGGCCCTCAGTACCGGCGACCACGCTGGGCGTACCGCCGGCCGATGGTACCGAGAAGACCCGGCCCGCCAGAGGATCGGCGACGAACACCTGGCTACCGTCGGTCGAGACGGCGACGCCCTTGGGCGAACGAAGCGGCGCGCCGAGGTGCAGGATCGCAGGCGTTCCCCCCGATGCGGGCACTCGCTGGATACTGGCCTGGGAGTTGTCGTTCCCGAGGAGGTAGAACACCGAGCCATCGGGGCTGGGAGCGGCGTCGGTCGGGCCGGCGACGGTGGCCACCACTTTGACCGATGCGATAGAGGAATCGCCCAGCCGTGATGCCTGGCTGCCCCCTCCGCGGCACGCCGACATTCCCAGCGCCAAGGCGCCCACCGCGGCCATTCGAACCCGCCCCCACCGGCGAAGCTGAAACATCTCCGTGCCCCTCTCCGTGGCTCGGCACGCCCTGCGCGTGCGACCTCGAAAAGCCTTCGCCCGACGGCGTCCAGCCGGATCAGTCGAAACAGTTGTCACCGGCTAGGCCGGGCGCCCCGTTTTTGGAATCAGGCGATCCTCGGGCCCTGGTTCCAGGAGCCCGAGTGACCCGAATGAATAGCCAGAATGGGAATGCCGCCCAGCCGTCGCCCTGATCAGGCTCGCGGCGGGCGTCGGATGGTGGCGAGGGTGAGGTGTTGCTCGCCATCGGCGACCGCCAGAACCTCGGTTCCCGCCACGTCGCCGCGCCAACCGCAGGAGCAACCGGTCACCCAACCCCGTTGGCCGTCGGCGCCGGCGGTCATGGTCGGGCCGTCGAGGCGGTGTCGAGGCGGGCGTGGCCCGGCAGCCCCGGTTGTGGTTTGGGGCGAGCCGGGTGGTGGCTGCGTCGACGGCGACGACACCATGGCTGTCCCCTTCTCCCCACGTGGCCGGTAGCGCAGCGAGAGTAGCGCGGCGCTCCCCAGCCACGCTTTGCCGCCCCGTAAGGCCCCCGGATCCGCTCGAGGCGGCGTCGGCGACGAAGCGGGTTGTCAGCGGCGGCTCACGATGCTGGCGGACCCGCTGTAGCAACCTCGTCACCGAATCGAGGTAGTCGGCCCCGAACCGGACCTTCTCCTGAAGCGCCACTGCAGCAGCGTAGGGCTCGGCCCGGGTGGCTCAGGCAGGATGAACCCCGTGCGCTTGATCTGGAGGCGCGGGCGACCTCAGCCGATACGGCGGAACAGCACCAGGGACCGATCCTGGACGACGGCCTTTCCTTCCGCCCCTACTTGCTTGCCTTCGTCCATGACGTCGGCGGTATCGAGCACCCGGATCCAGCGGGGGCCGAAGCGCTCGGGCGGCAGGGTGAAGGTCAGCGGCTCGTGATGGGCGTTGAACAGCACGAGGAAACTGTTATCGGTGATGCGCTCCCCTCGGCTGTCGGGACTGGGAATGGCGTCACCGTTGAGGAAGACCGCCAGGGACTTGGCATTGCCCTCGGCCCAATCCTGCTCGCTCATCTCGGTTCCGTCGGGGGCGAACCAGGCGATGTCCTCGTTATCCTGGCCGTGCAGGGCCCGGCCCTGAAAATACTCGCGGCGGCGGAACACGGGATGGCGCCGTCTCAGGTCGATGAGTCGTTGGGTGAAGGCAACCAACTCGCCGTCGGTTTTCTGCCACTCGAACCACGACGTCTCGTTGTCCTGGCAGTAGGCGTTGTTGTTGCCATTTTGGGTTCGGCCCATCTCGTCGCCCCCGAGCAGCATGGGTATGCCCTGGGAGAGGAGGAGAGTGGCGAGGAAGTTGCGCCGCTGCCGGGCCCGCAGCTCCAATACCGCCGGGTCATCGGTGGGACCCTCGACGCCGCAGTTCCAGGACCGGTTGTGGCCCTCCCCGTCGGCGCCGCCTTCGCCGTTGGCGTCGTTGTGCTTCTCGTTGTACGAGGTCAGGTCGGCCAGGGTGAACCCGTCGTGAGCGGTGAGGAAATTGATGCTGGCTGACGGCCGCCGGCCTCCCTGCTCGTAGAGGTCGGAACTGCCGGTGAAGCGGTACGCCATCTCGGCCAGCGTCTGGTCCTCACCGCGCCAGAAATCGCGGACGGTGTCGCGGTACTTTCCGTTCCACTCGGACCACAGGGGCGGGAAATTCCCGACCTGGTAGCCGCCTTCGCCGATGTCCCACGGCTCCGCGATGAGCTTCACCTGGCTGATAACGGGGTCCTGCTGGATGAGGTCGAAAAAGGCTGACAGCCGATCGACCTCGTGGAACTGGCGGGCCAAGGTGGCGGCCAGGTCGAAGCGGAAGCCGTCGACGTGCATGTCGAGAACCCAGTACCGCAGTGAGTCCATGATCAACTGCAGTACGTGGGGTTGGCGCATGTTGAGGCTGTTGCCGGTCCCCGTCGTGTCGTAATAGAAGCGCTTGTTGTCCTCCACCAGGCGGTAGTAGGCCGGATTGTCGATGCCCTTCAGCGACAGCATCGGTCCCAGATGGTTGCCCTCGGCGGTGTGGTTGTAGACCACATCGAGAATGACCTCGATTCCGGCGCCATGGAGGATCCTGACCATGTCCTTGAACTCCTGGACCTGCTGGCCGACCCGACGGCCGGTGCTGTAGCCGTTGTGAGGCGCCAGAAAGGCGATGGAGTTGTAGCCCCAGTAGTTCCGCAGGCCCCGTTCGATGAGATGCGAGTCGTGGACGAACTGGTGGACCGGGAGCAACTCGACCGCGGTCACGCCCATCGAACCCAGGTATTCGATCGAGACCGGGTGGGCCAGTCCCCCGTAGGTGCCCCGCAGCTCCTCTGGTATCCGCGGCTGGTTGGCGGTGAAGCCCTTGACGTGGACCTCGTACAGGATGGTCTCAGGCCAGGGGGTGCGAGGGTGGTGGTCGTGGTCCCAGTCGAAATACGGGTTGATGACCACCGCCTTGGGCATGTGGGCGGCGCTGTCGTCGTCATTGCTGGGGTCATCGGGGCTGCCGAAGCGGTACTCGAAGAGCGACTCGTCCCAGTCGACCTCGCCGTCGACGGCCTTGGCGTAAGGATCCAGCAGCAGTTTCGAGGGACGGCACCGCAGGCCGTTGTCGGGGTCGTAGGCCCCATGGACCCGAAAGCCGTAGCATTGACCGGGCAGGACATCGGCGACGTAGCCGTGCCAGCAGTGGGCGGTGACCTCCTTCAGGTCCAACCGGGTCTCACGGCCGGCGTCGTCGAACAGGCACAGCTCGACGCGCTCGGCGAGCGACGAGAACAACGAGAAGTTGGTTCCCATGCCCGTGAAGGTGGCGCCCAAGGGGTATGGCTCTCCTGGCCACACCTTCAGTGATCCAGACATGTCTCGGAACCATCCCCTGATCGGCGGCGTCGAATGGCAGCCTTAGTCGAAGACGGCCGGCCCTCACCCTATGGGCTCTACCGGTGGTTACCCCCGAACCGAGCTCGCCCGCCTCGAGGGACAACGGGGAAGGCGATGACATCATTGTGATGGTGGGAGACAGCGGCATCGGGATTTCCGGCGAAGACCACCGCGGTAGGGCCCGGTACGGGGGGCGCGGGCCTGATCCGGGCGCGGCCGTCGCGCCGCCCGGGCCGGCGGGGGGCGCGCCGCTCGCGCCGCTGGCCCGGCTGGCGATGGCGGCCGCGGTAATCTCAGCGGCCGGGGTGTCAGTAGGGATCGTGGCGACCCGGCTGCGGGCCCGGCGCGATGCCAGCCGGCGGCGCTTCGACCTGGAGCTCGATGCCGCCACCGCGGACGTGCGGGCGCGCCTCCAGGAGGGCGCGGAGCAGGTCCGGCGTCATGACCTGGCCAACGCCTTCACCGCCGTGGAGGGGGCGGCAACCATCCTGGCCCGGGGAGGTCTCCGCCCCGCCGATCGCACCGTGCTCAACGAAGTGCTGGAATCGGGGTTGAGGCGCGTCCGGGCGCTGCTGACCGGCGAGACCGGCCAGCCCGGGTTCTCGCTGGCCGGCGTGGCCGCGGCCGCGACCAGGGATCCGCGGTGGACTAGCGGCCTTGAGGTCGATGTGCCTTCCGACTTGATGGGGCAGGGCGAGCCCGACGTGGTCGAGGAGGCGGTGCGCCAGCTCCTGGCCTATGGCCACCGCCGGTCCCCCCGAGAAGGCACGCTTAGGCTGCGGGGGGAACGGGGGGGCGACTGCGCCATCTTGTGGGTCGAGGATCGAGGACCGCAGATCCCGCCCAGGGAGCGGCTGGCGATCCTCGATCGTGATCGGCGAGCGCCGCGCCACGACGACCGGGTCACGGAACTTCACATTGCTATCCGCTTGACGAGGGAACAGGGCGGGTTCGTCCGGATTGCCGAGCGCCCGGGGGGCGGCACTTCCTTCGGTGTCTGTGTGCCTGTCCGCCGTGATTGACGAGGTCCCTGACCGTCTCCTGATCGTCGAGGATCAGCTTCTCCTGGCCACCACCTTGGCCATGGCACTTCGCGACTGCGGGCTGGAAGTAGAGACGGTCGCGGGCCTTTCGGTTGAGTCGGTCGTGGCCCGCGTGGGCGGCCTCCTTCCCGTCCTCGTCCTGCTGGACCTCGACCTCGGCCCGCCCCTGGGCTCGGGTCTCAAGCTCATCGGGCCCCTGATCAAAGCCGGTGCCCGGGTCGTCATGGTGACGGGGATCGTCGACCAGGTACGCCTGGCCGAGTGTGTCGAGGCCGGAGCTATCGGTATCGCCAGCAAGGCGGCGGGCTTCGGGGATCTGGTCGACGCCGTCCGGCGGGTGGTCGACGGCGAGGAGCTCCTGAGCCAGAACCAGCGGCAGGAGCTGATCGGCGACCTGCGGGCGCAACGGCGGGCCGACGGCTCCCGGCTGGCCCCCTTCGCCACCCTGACCCCCCGGGAACAGGCCGTGTTGGCCGCCTTGATCGCAGGCCAATCGGCCGAGACGATCGCATCCCGGAGCTATGTCTCGCTGGCCACGATCCGGACCCAGATCCGCTCGATCCTGATGAAGCTTGACGTCAAGTCACAGCTGGCCGCGGTAGCCCTCGCCCGCCGGGCGGGGTGGCCCCAGACCGGCATTTAGCGCGCTCGATTAGTGCAATATCATCAATTCTGACGATTGGGAAGAACGGTCCCCGGGCCGAACATGAATGTGGAAGCCAAACGACATCCACCATTCCCAAGGACGGGCATCATGAAGAAGAATCTGACCTCCAAGGTCGCGGCCCTGGCGGCGACCACCGGATTGGCCCTGGCTGCCCTCGTCGGCGTCGCCGGCACCGCCTCCGCGGCCCCCGGCGACACCACCACTACCTTCATCCTGACTGCCAGTGGCGGCCTGTCCGTGTCGCCACCGGCGAGCGCCGCCTTGGGCAGTCAAGCCACCGGCACGGCCAGTATCACGGCGGCACTGGGGAGCGTGACCGTCGCTGACGCTCGGGGCGCGCTTCTCGGATCGTGGACAGCCAGCGTCGTCTCAGGTAACTTCACTACCGGCGCTGCCTCTGCGAACGAGACGATTTCCAAGACCAACGTCAGCTACTGGTCCGGCCTGGCAACCGCCAACACGGGTACGGCTGTCTTAGTACCGGGCCAGCTCCTCGTCGCCAACAAGGTGGCTATCGACACCTCGAAGACGGCCTTCTCGGCCACTGGTGTCGTGGGCAACAACACCGCGGTTTGGGACCCGACGGTGATTGTGACCATTCCCAGCGCGGCGGTGATTGGTACCTACAGCGGGATCATCACCCACTCCATCGCCTAGTCGGCCCCGTCGACAATCGATCGCGGGACAGAGTTGCCAGGCCCCGGGGGCCTGGCAACCTTTGTCTTGAGGGTAGGATCTAGGCGGAAGGTGGAGGGTACAGATGAGAGGTCGTCAGTGCCGGGCGATCCTCGTCGGCGTCATGAGCGGATTCCTAGTCATCCTCTGGCCATCGGTCGCCCATGCCGGAGTCGGGGTTTCCGTTCCCGCGAGCGCCGCCCTCGGCACAGCCGCTACCGGGTCGACCACGCTGTCGGGTCACTTGGGCACTTTCACCGTCACCGACAGCGGACTTGGCCTATTGGCCTCCTTCAGTGCCACGGTGGTATTGACCACCACCCTCGGGACGGGAGGGAGGACAACGGCCGAAACTATCCCCAAATCCAGCGTGTTCTATTGGTCGGGCCCGGTGACCGCTTCCTCCGGTCTGCAAACGGCAGTACCGGGTCAGTTGGCGGCCGCCCAGGCGCAGGACTTGTCGGTTCAACGCACCGCTCTCTCGGTGTCGGGGGTTGTCCTCGCAACGAGTACCTCCTGGAACCCGACGATAATCATCAACATCCCAACGGCCGCGGTGGCGGGTTCCTACAGCGGCACCATTACAACCTCAGTGGCATAACCAGCGGAGTGAGAACTATGCGTAAAGGCCTGTTGGCTATGTGTTGCCTGTTGATCGGGTTCGCCTCTTCTCCGGCGTTCGCCCAGACGCCTCCAGCCCCGAAGACGGTCGGCATTCGCATCGTCGATGCCCCGACGAGTCGGAAAGACGACCCTCGGGCCCGCCAATACATTGTCGACCACCTGGCTCCGGGCACGACGATCACTCGACGAGTAGAGATCAGCAACGACACCGCATCGCCCCAAGCAGTTCAACTGTATGTAGCGGCGGCGACGGTCGGGAATGGGGATTTCCAGTTCGGGGAGGGACGGGCGGCCAATGATCTGACCAGCTGGACAACTGTCGACCCGCCCGTGGTGAACCCCAAGGCGGGCGCCAGGGTATTGGCGACGGTGACCATTGCGGTACCGGGCAACGCCAGCCCTGGTGAGCAATACGGGGTGGTTTGGGCGGAGCTGGCTCCGGCGCTAGGTGGTGGAGTGACGACGGTCAACCGGGTGGGCGTGAGGATCTACCTGTCGATCGGCCCCGGCGGCGAGCCGCCTTCCGACTTCGCGATAACGGCCTTCGAGGCGCGGCGGAGCGCCGATGGCAGTCCCGTTCTCGCAGCGACGGTCCATAACACCGGTGGCCGGGCTGTCGACCTGAGCGGCGAGCTGCAGCTCGCCAACGGCCCGGGCGGATTGTCTGCGGGTCCCTTCTCGGCCAAGCTGGGAACGACGCTCGGGATCGGTCAGACCGAGCCGGTGACAGTGGGGCTGGACCCGGCTATCCCGAGGGGTCCTTGGGATGCCCACCTCGTTCTCCGTTCCGGCACGACCCAGCGGGATGCGACCGCGCGCATCACCTTTCCGGCCGCGTCAGCCACATCGGCGGCTCCCGTGATTACCAAGACAAGCTCGGGGGGCTCAGGGCCTTTGCCCATAATCCTCGGGGCCATTGTGGTACTAGCGGTCGCCGGCGCCGGGTCGCTGATTGTGCGACGACATAGGCATGGCGCCGGGGCTGCTGTGGCACCATAGCCCGGCTAGTGAACGATCGGATCGTGTCCGGGCGGCTATCGGTACAGTCCGGGCGAGTTTCGCGATGCCGGTCACCGCCGGGAACACGGCGATGGCGGCGGCTGTTGGTTGGTGGTGGGCGACAAGAAAGGTGGACGCCGATGCCGGACACGACGGAGACGACGAACACGAAGGACCGATGCGAGAAGGCCATCTTGGCGGGAGGCTGCTTCTGGGGCGTCCAGGACCTCATCGGCAGGCAGCCCGGAGTGATCTCGACGAGGGTCGGCTACACCGGCGGCGATGTCGCCAACGCCACCTACCGGCGCCATGGCAACCACGCCGAAGGCATCGAGATCCTCTTCGACCCCGAGGCAATCAGCTACCGCGACCTGCTGGAGTTCTTCTTCCAGATCCACGACCCGACGACCAGGAACCGCCAGGGCAACGATGTCGGCACCAGCTACCGCTCGGCGATCTTTTACACCACCGACGCCCAGAAGAGCATCGCCGAGGACACGATTGCCGATGTCGACGCCTCGGGTTTGTGGCCGGGAAAGGTTGTCACCGAGGTGTCCCCGGCGGGTCCGTTCTGGGAGGCGGAGCCTGAGCACCAGGACTACCTCGAGCACTACCCCAACGGCTACACCTGCCATTACGTTCGCCCTGGCTGGAAGCTACCGCGCCGCGTCGATAGCGTCGGCTGAAGGAGCGCGGCTGCGACATCGTCGTCGTCGGCCGCTCAGGTACCGAAGCGTTGGCAAGCGGCTTGGCGGCTAACACCGAGAACGTGGCCGACCTCGGCCCAACTGGCATCGGCGGCCCGTGCGGTGCCCACCGCGGCGTCGAGGTGCTGACGGCAGCACTCGCAGGCGGCAGCCGCGACCGCCACCATGTCGAGGCGCCCCGCTTTGCCGGCCGCCCCGACTCCGTGGGCGACAGCCACCGTGTCGTCGAGTAGCGCACGCAGCGCCACGGTGAGGGCGTCGTAGTCGATAGGCGCGGGCTGCGGCATGGTCGTAGCGACAGCGGCCCCGTCCCGTCCACCAGGTTCGGGCCCCATCCGTCCTACCCCCATGGCGGCACGATTATGTCTTATTGCCTGGGCAGGTAAAGACCTTCTTGACATCGGGGGCACCACCGTCAACAATTCGCTCCGACCCCCCATAACCTGCCCAGTTGAGCTCACAGCTAGGCATTCAGGCCGATCAGGACGTCGGAAGGAAGCAGACGACGTGTCGCTTGACCAGTACACCGGGCGCCGACGCGCCCGGCCGGGCTGGCGGGGCACGGGGGCGGCCGGGGGAGCCGGTCAGTGAACGGACGCGGCAGGGATCGCCTGTTGGCGCAACTGGAGGCGGTGCACCTCCTGACGGCGGCGACGGTGTCGGCGGCGACGGTCGAGTCGATCTGCGAGGCCGCCCTCGATGCCCTGATCTCGGTTCTCGACGCTGATCGGGCGGCGGTATTGCTCTTCGACGGCGACCACGTTATGCGCTTCCGGGCATGGCGGGGACTGTCGGAGCGCTACCGGGCATCGGCTGAGGGTCACAGCCCGTGGTCTCGTGAAAGCCGGAACCCGGAGCCGGTAGTGATCGCCGACGTGGTCGGCGACGCCCGCCTAGGGCCGCTGCGGCCGGTGGTGCTGGCGGAGGGGATCGCAGCGCTGGCGTTCGTGCCGCTGGTATACGGGGATCAGCTGTTGGGGAAGTTCATGATCTACAGCAACCGACCACGCGACTTCGACACCGCCGAGTTGTCGTTGGCGGCGACGGTGGCCAGCCACGTCGCCTTCGCGTTGGAGAAGCGGCGCCTCGAGAGCCAGTTGTCGGCCACTTTGAACGCGGTCAGCGAAGCGATCACCGTCCAGTCGCCCGACGGGCGGCTGTTGCTGGCCAACCAGGCGGCCGCCGCCCTGCTCGGGTACCAGTCGGTCGACGAACTGCTCGCCGCCGGCCTCGGGGCGGTGCGGGAACGGTTCGAGATGTGCGACCTGGAAGGGCACCCGTTGCCCCCCGAAGCACTCCCGGGGCGGGCCGCGCTGCGGGGCGAGAGACTTCCCGAGGTGCTGATCCGCTGGCGCGACCTCTCCGGTGACCGCGACGAACGCTTCTCGCTGGTGCGGGGCCACCCGGTGTTCGACGACACTGGCGCCATCCAGTTCGCGGTCAACGTGTTCCGCGACGTCACGGAGCGCCAGCAGGCGGTGGAGAAGCTGCGGGCCAGCGAGGCCCGACTGGCGTTTTTGGCTTCTGCGGGGCGGCGGCTGCTGGGCACCGCGCTCGACGCCGCCGAGGTCCTGCAGGTGGTCGTGGACCTGATCGTGCCGGAGCTGGGCGACTGGTGCGCGATACGAGAGCTCGGGTCCGGCGGCGCACCGCAGCGGGTGGCGATCGGCTACCTCGACGCCGCCGCCGAGATCATCGCCGGCTTGGACAGCTACGGCGACGTGCTGGCGGCCAGCCCGGCCATGGAAGCACTACGCCAGGGACGGTCGATCCTCCTCGACGCGGTCCCACCGGCCATGTTGGAGGCCGCTGCGGTCGACGCCGACCATCTCGCCTTGCTGCGCCGCCTCGATCTGCGCTCCGCCATGCTGGTCCCGCTGCGCACCCGGGGCCGTACCGTCGGCGTGCTCACCGTGGCCGGCGGTTCTACCCGGGCCGCCTACAACGACGCCGACTTGGCGCTGATCGAGGAGCTGGCTGCCCGGGTGGCGGCCACTGTGGAAAACGCCCGGTCCTTTGAACGCGAACACGCCGCCGCCGACACCCTGGCCCGGGCGTTGCTACCGGGGCGGCTGCCGGAAATCGACGGCCTGGAAGTGGCGGCGCGCTACCGGCCCGCGGGCGACGTCGGGGGCGACTTCTACGACTGCTTCCCTGACGGCCACGGCGGCTGGATGATCGTGCTGGGCGACGTGTGCGGCCGCGGTATCGCGGCGGCGGCGATGACCGGCATGACCCGCCACAGTATCCGCGCCGTCGCCCGACACGCCGACTCCCTACCCGCTCTGCTGGCCGACGTCAACGCCCTGCTCGTCGAAGCGGCCGGAGAAGACGACGACGCCGAGCCCAGCTTCTGTACCGTGTGCATGGCCCAGGTCGCAGTTGCCGACGGCGGCGCCGAGGTATCCGTGGCCGCCGCCGGCCACCCGTTGCCCTATGTGGTCCGCGCCGATGGGACCGTCGCCGAGATCGGAACACCGGGAAGCCTGCTGGGCCTGCTGGGCGACATCGACTCGGTCGCGGTCACGGTGCAGCTCGGTGCCGGTGACGCCCTGGTGCTGTACACCGACGGGATCACCGAGCGCCGCCAGCAACGCCAGTTCTTCGCCGACCGGTTGCCCGGCACCCTCCGAGGCGGTGCCGCCCTCCCGGCGGCGGCGCTCGCCGAACGGATCGAAAACGCGGCGGTGTCCTTCTCAGCCACCACCGCCGACGACGACATGGCCGTGGTCGTCATCTCTGTTCCCGCCGTCGCCCACAGCGCCGGGCCACCGACGCCGACCGACGATCCCGCCAGCCGGCGCGGCTCGGAAATGTCCGACGCCTAACGACACTGCCCGAGCTCTCTTGGCAACGGAAAACCGACGTGGAGCCCTCCCTGGGCAACTCCGCGGTGCACGACCGCCTGGTGTGTGTGACGATGGAGCTTCGTCGCCGGCTTGGTTGCTGGGAAGGATGTCGCTCCAAAAGTGCCCATCAAACTGGCTCAGCCGGACGAAGACCTCACCCGCCTCTACCTGCGTGACATTGGCAAGCACGCCCTTTTGACCAAGGCCGACGAGGCTCGCCTGGCCCAGGCGATCGAAGCGGGGCGCGAACCGCGCGCCGAGTTGGCCTCGGGCAAATCGCTCTCCGCGGAGCGCACCCGGGAGCTGCTTCTCATGGTCCGGGCCGGCGACGCGGCCGCGGACCTGTTCGTCAAGGCCAACTTGCGGCTGGTGGTGTCGATCGCCAAGAAGTACCAGAGCGCCGACCTGCCGCTTCTCGACCTGGTCCAGGAAGGCAACCTGGGCCTCATCCACGCCGTCGAAAAGTTCGACTGGCGTAAGGGTTTCAAGTTTTCGACCTATGCCACGTGGTGGATCCGCCAGGCCATCACCCGCGGGATCGCCAACACGGGCCGCACCATCCGGCTGCCGGTTCACGCCGGCGACCTGCTGAACCGATTGTCCAAGTCCCGGGGCCGCCTCGAAGGGGAGTTGGGGCGACGTCCCACCGTGGGCGAGTTGGCCGCCGACCTGGAGATCGACGGGGAGAAGGTCATCGAGCTGTTGCGCCACACCGCCCAGCCGTTGTCGCTGTCGGAGCCGTTGCGCGAGGACGGGGACGCCCAGCTGGCGGACGTGGTTGCGGATCGCACCGCAGTGTCACCCTTCGACGCCGCCGCCGCGTCCCTGCTCTGCGGTGAGGTCGCGAAACTCTTGGCGATGCTCGACGATCGGGAACGGGAAATTCTCCGGCTTCGTTTCGGTCTGGATCGCGGTGAGCCCCGCACCCTCGACGAGGTCGGCGCCCACTTCAGCCTGACCCGGGAGCGGATCCGCCAGATCGAAGCCCGGGCCATGTCAAAGCTCCGTCACCCCTCGGTCTGCGACGGGGCGCAGGCACTACTCGCCGACTGAGGCCTCCTCCGGCCGGCCCCGGTCACCGCGCCAGCCAGGGGCGGGCCGCCACATCTGGGGGATGTGGCCGACCCGGTCGCCTTGGGTATGACCGACAACGTGGAGTACCGGAGCCTTGGCAACAGTGGCTGTGCCGTGTCGATTTTGGCACTGGGCACGATGACGTTCGGGACGGAGACCGATGAGGCGGGGTCCCATGCCCAACTGGACCGCTTCGTCGAGGCGGGCGGGACACTGATCGACACCGCCGATGTGTACGGCGGGGGCGCGTCGGAGGAGATCATCGGGCGCTGGTGGTCGAAGGCATCCCCGGCTGACCGCGGGGGCATGGTGCTGGCGACAAAGGGGCGGTTTCCCACCTCGGATGGGGCCAACGGCGCCGGGCTCTCCCGCCGACATCTCTCCCAGGCCCTCGATGCCTCATTGGCCCGGCTGCAGACCGAGTGCATCGATCTGTACCAGGCCCATGCCTGGGACCCACTGACGCCGATCGACGAGACGCTGCGCTTCTACGACGACGCGGTCCGGGCGGGCAAGATCCGCTACGCAGGCTTCTCGAACTTCACCGGCTGGCAGATCCAAAAAGCGATGGACACCTCGGAGCGCCTCGGGCTCACCAGGCCCGTCTCGCTGCAGCCGCAGTACAACCTGCTGGTCCGCGAGGTGGAGTGGGAGATTGTTCCCGCCTGCCAGTCCACCGGTCTCGGCCTGCTGCCCTGGAGTCCGCTCGGCGGGGGCTGGCTGACCGGGAAGTATCAGCGTGATGTGCGGCCCTCAGGTGCCACCCGCCTGGGCGAGAATCCGGGGCGGGGGGTGGAGGCCTACGACCGCCGGCGCCAGTCGGAACGCACCTGGGAGGTCATCGACCGGGTGCAGCGGATCGCGTCCGACCGGGGGGTGTCGATGGGTCAGGTCGCCCTGGCGTGGCTGGTGACGCGACCCGCGGTGAGCGCCGTGATCCTGGGCGCCCGGACGGTCAGCCAACTCGAGGACAATCTGGGGGCGGCCCACCTGCGGCTGGATGGTGACGAGATTGCCGCCCTGGACCAGGTCAGCGATCCCGCGCCGGCCGATTACCCCTACGGCGGCCCTGGGGTCGCGCAACGCAGCCGGGTCATCAACTGAGTGAGCTGAGCTAAGAACTCGGAAGCGCGGAGTGCGGCCGGAGTCTTCGCCGTGGTCTACCTTCGGTCAAAGATGGTCGGCGAGCGGCACGGACAACAGGCGGGATGGGTATGGCGTCGGGGGGCCCTGGCCACCAGCTTGTTGGCGGCCCTGCTCGGCGGCTGCGCACCAAGACAACCCGCCGCCTCCCAACCCGCCGCCTCCCAACCCGCCGCCTCCCAACCCACCGCCTCCCAACCCACCAGCGCAGCCACTGCCGGTACCTCGACCGCCTCGTGTTCGAACGCCACCATGCTCGCCACCTGGAGCGTGGCCCGGCGAGCCGAGCAGGTGGTCGCGGTCCCGGTCCTCCAGGGAAACTTCGCGTCTGCCCTCCCCGTGGTGCGCCTCGGGGTAGGCGGGCTACTCCTGGTGGGGGTCTCGGGCCGGGCCGACCTGAGCTCGAGACTGGCGCAGGTGAAGGCCGAGGCGCTCGGGGGAATCGCTCCTTTGGTCATGTCCGACGAGGAAGGCGGGGCGGTTCAACGGGTCGCCGACCTGGTGGGATCGATGCCGTCGGCGCAGGCCATGGCGGCGACGCTCACCACCGACCAGGTGCGGACCCTGGCGGCGAACACGGCTCGGAGACTGGTGGCGAACGGCGTGACCATGGATCTGGCCCCCGACGTGGATCTGGCTCCGGGCCTCGGCGCCGTGGTCAGCCACAGCGACAGCCGCCGGTCGTTCAGCGCCGACCCGGCCCTTACGACCAGCTATGGAGTGGCGTTCGCCCGGGGCATGGTCGACGGCGGCGTCATCCCGGTGCTGAAGCACTTTCCGGGCGAAGGACATGCTAACGCCAGCACCGATTTCGGCGCCGCCGACACGCCACCGTTGTCATCGTTGGAGGGTTCCGACCTGGTCCCCTTCGAAGCCGCAATCAAAGCCGGTTTGCCGGCGATCATGGTCGGCAATGCCACCGTGCCCGGCCTCTCGGACGGACCGGCCAGCCTCTCCGCGGAGGCTGTGACCGGGCTGTTGCGGCAGCGGCTTGGCTTCCATGGTCTGGTGCTCAGCGACTCCTTGACGGCGGGCGCGATATCCGTCACCAGGCTGGACCTCGGTCAGGCGGCGGTAGCGGCCATCAAGGCCGGCGTCGACATGGTGATCGTAGGGTCAGGCAACCCGAACACCCTGGCCACGACCATCGTCGAGCGCCTGGTCGCGGACGCCGGGCGCGGAGCGCTGCCGCTCGACCGGTTGACCGCCGCCGCCGCCAACGTGCTGAAGGCCAAAGCGGTCAACCTTTGTCGGCCGTCGCCATGACCTACGGGCCTCCGTGCTTCAGCCGGGCTCGGTTGGATCTACCGGCCCGGGGGGCGCATTCAGGGCCGCGGGCCGATGCTCCAGCGGGTACGACTCGGCGGTCATCACCCGATGGCCACGGTCAATCCGGTCGCCTTCGCCGGGCCCCGGCCGTAACCCGCTGACCGAGGCCCGCACCCGTAGACCCGACTTGCGAACCTTGCGAGCCAGCCAGGCCCCGCAGGCAACCCGCACCAGGCGGCGTACCGGAGACAGGAGCAGCAGCAGCCCGAGCACGCCGGTGATGAAGCCGGGGAAGCTCAGTAGGCCGCCCGCGACGAGCAGCAACACACCGTCGATCGCTTCACGCCCCGGGACCTCCCCTTCTTCCAGGCGGCGCCGGGCCCGACGCCACACTCCGGTGCCCTGGCGGCGGACAAGGAACGGTCCCCACGCCGAGACCAGTACCAGTAAGGCGATGGTGGCCAGCCAACCGATGTGATGGGCCACCTGGATGGCGGCCCACACCTCCGCAATCGGGATCAGGATGACGACCAGCACTCCGAGGCCCACGGGATCAGGCTAACGCCGCGTTGGCGTTATGGGCCTTGGCCTCGCACGGTTTGGGGCCGCACGAGCCGGGGACCTCGGGGCTACTCGTCTGGGGACTCGAAGGGGACCCGAGGCGCCTCTACGTCGGTGTGCGTGAGCGGGTCGTTAATCGGACCATCGTTCTCACCGTCAGGTCCTTGGTTCGCGTCGCCGGTCGGGTCGTCGTCGTCGGGCATGGCTCGAGTCTCGCGCGCGCCATCCGGCTCCCGCTTGCCGCTCGGCTCCCGGTAGCTTCGCTCGGTGGACTATCAGGACGGCGGCGACGTCGCCGACAACCGTGATGACAGCGACCGCCGGGGCGTGTTGGCGGGGATCGGGGCCTACCTGCTGTGGGGTTTGTTCCCCCTCGTGTTCCACCAACTCCGCGGAGTGGGAGCAGTCGAGATCCTGGTGCACCGCATCGGTTGGTCATTCGTGGTCGTGCTCGTAGTGCTGGCGTGGCGAGGGCCTCGCGGGTGGCTGCGTCCCTTACTGGCCGATCGAAGGCAGGGCGCCCGCCTGGCGATCGCCAGCGTCCTGATCGCTGTCAACTGGCTGGTCTACATCTGGGCGGTCAACCACGATCACGTCGTCGAAGCGGCGCTCGGCTACTACGTGAACCCGCTGCTGACGGTGGGGCTCGGCGTGGTCGTGCTCGGTGAGCGACTCCGGCGGCTGCAGATCGTCGCCTTGGGCTTCGGTGCCGCGTCGGTCGCGGTTCTCACGGTGGCGTTTGGGCGGCTGCCGTGGATCGCGCTCATCCTGGCGGTCAGCTTCGCCGGGTACGGCTTCCAGAAGAAAGGCGTCCTGATCGGCGCCGCCCCGTCGCTGGCGGTGGAGACCGCCATTCTCGCCCCCCCCGCCCTCGTCTACCTGGTCGTCGCCGAGGCTCAAGGCCGCGCCGCGTTCGGGCACGGTTCCCTGGGACGCAGCGCACTACTGGCGGCTCTCGGCATCGTCACCGCGGCGCCGCTCCTCCTGTTTGCCACCGCGGCCCGCCGGATCCCGCTGTCGCTGCTCGGACTTCTCCAATACCTCACGCCGACGGGGCAACTCCTGTGCGGCGTGCTGGTGCTGGGCGAGCCGCTGCCACCCGCACGGCTGGCGGGATTCCTCCTGGTGTGGGTCGGTCTCGTGATCCTGGCGGTAGACGCCGTCGCCAACACCCGTCGTCGGGCCGGCCCCGCGTCACCCCTCCCAGTCCAGGAACCGGCATGACCCCGAGACGCTGCCGAGCCAGACTTGGCCGGCTCTAGCATTGCCGTGAGTTTCGAGAACGACGCCACCCGGGGCCGGTCGGGATCACCGGTTACCGGGGCTGACGGCATCGAGAAGTTCGTCAATCACGCCCCGCGTGAGCGGGCTGTCGGTGAACTCGCCGAACAGCGAAGCAGCACGAGCCCGGTCCTCGCCCGAGGCGGACGAACTGAGCCATCGCCGGCACGCCCTTTCGTTGATGTGCCCGAGCTGGGCGATGACCATCGTGAAATTGCCGCGCCCGGTGATTCGCCCCGGTCCGCCCGCGTCCAGATAGGCACGGTAGAGAGTCAGGGCACGCTCGGCATTGCGCCACGCGAACTGGTAAAGAACCAGCGCCAGCTCCTGGCTCGGATCGGCGAGACCGCAATCGTGCCAGTCGATTACACACACCTCATCGGTCGGCGTGCCGCGAAGATTTTCTGCCCACAGGTCGCGATGGCAGGTCTGCAGTTTTGACGGGGGCTCCAGCAACGCCTCCATTGCGATCAGTTCGTCGCGAATCTCCGCCAGCGCAGCCGCGAATGGAGCCCCCGACTCCTGCAGGGCGCGCGCCAGTTCGTCCCAGCGATGTGCTCCTACCGCGTCGGTGTACCAGGAGTGGACGGGGCGGTGCCCGGTGAACGGCACCCGGTGGATCGCGGCGACGACGGCACCCACCGCGGCGGGATCCAGGAGCGGGTTCGGCTCCAAAAGTTCGACCCAGCTGTACACCTGGAACTGCAGGGGCTCGACGTTGAGCAGAATGCCGCCTTCGACGGTTCGCATCACACGAGGCGTCGGAACAGCCGCGGCGTGCACCGCGTCCT
Source organism: uncultured Actinomycetota bacterium (assembly GCA_963791545.1). Classification (GTDB taxonomy): domain Bacteria; phylum Actinomycetota; class Acidimicrobiia; order Acidimicrobiales; family Palsa-688; genus JALYXV01. Next base: position 121,643 of record CAWBSR010000002.1, on the reverse strand, counting down.
GATAGTCAGCATCCTCTGCGACATCGCGCTCCGAACAGTGCCGGAACAGGCGCTTGACAGCCCAGGAACCCGTTGAGGTGGTGAGCCGCCACACCTCTCCCTGCTCACCTTTGGCGACCGGTCCCGACAGCTCGGCGTCGCTGCCGAGCGAGTACCGGGCGAGGATCTCGGAGATGTGTCGGGGCTCGAGCACCGACAGAGGGTAGGCGGTCACGTCGGGACGGCCGGCGGGCAGCGGGGTTAGCGGCCCAAACTGACCAAACTTGGTCGGGCCATCCCACAAAACTGGTCATAGGGTGGCCACTTTGGGGGCGCATGATGGGTGGCATGAACCCCACCGCTGACCCCCATCCCCCCTCCGCCATCGTGGCGGAACGCCTGGTTCGGCAGTTCGACGGACTCACCGCGGTGGACGAGGTCGACCTCGACATCGGCCGGGGCGAGATCTATGGCTTCCTCGGGCCCAACGGGGCGGGCAAGTCCACCACCGTCCGGGTGTTGTGCACCCTGCTCTCGCCGACGGCGGGGAAGGCGGTGGTCGCCGGCTACGACGTCGCAACCCAGCCGGAACAGGTCCGCCTCCGCATCGGCGTCGCCCTCCAGGACGTCGCCCTCGACCCCAAGCAGACCGGGATCGAGCTGCTGCGCCTGCAAGGGCGGCTGTACGGCTTGTCCCGCCGCGAGATCGAGGCGCGGCTGGCCGAGCTGGGCCGGCTGATCGACATCGGCGATGCATTGACCCGCCCGATCGGCACCTATTCCGGCGGGATGAAGCGGCGCCTGGACCTGGCGGCGGCGCTGGTCCACAACCCGGAGGTTCTCTTTCTCGACGAACCAACCACCGGCCTTGATCCGGTCAGCCGGGCCCGGATGTGGGAGGAGGTCCGCCGCCTCAACCGGGAGCTCGATATGACGATCTTTCTCACGACCCAGTACCTCGAGGAGGCCGACCAGCTGGCCGATCGGGTGGGCATCATCAACAACGGGCGTCTGGTGGCCCAGGGAACGCCCGGCGAGCTCAAGCGAGCCGTCGGCAACGACGTCATCGTGGCCCGTGTCGACGGCGAGGCCCGCCTGGCCCGGGCGGCGGTCGAAGCCCTGGCCGGGGTGCGCAGCGTGGAGGCTCGGGGCGACGAGATGACCGTCACCGCCGTCAACGGGGCGGCCACCATCGGCAGTGTCGCGGTGGCGCTCAACACCGTGGCCCCGGTGCGCCACCTCACGTTGCGCAGCCCGACCCTCGACGACGTGTTCCTGGAGCTGACGGGAGATCATTTCCAGTCAGACGGCGGCACGGAAACAGATTCCCCCGAACTAGTGGAGGTGGGTCGATGACCACGATGGACATGGCCGTGCAACACGATTCCCGCGCCGTGCGGGCCCGGCCCGCCCCGGTCCTCAGTGACGTTGCCTCGATCGCGGGGCGGGCCCTGCGGGCGGTGCCCCGGGACCCCTCGACGGTCGTCCCGCCGATCTTCATCGCCTTGTTCTTCTTCGTCGTCAACATCGGGACGCTCCAACACCTCACCGAGAGCCACATCCATGGCTTCGACATCAAGGCCTTCATGATGCCGACGGCCATCCTGATCGGTGTGACCGGGGTCTCCCGAGCGGGCGCCCTGGTCCTCGACGTTCAGAACGGCTACTTCGACCGTCTCCTGCTCACCCCGGTGCGCCGGTTGGCCATCCTCATCGGGCACATGGTCGCCGATGTCGCAGTGGCGTGCCTGCTGACCGTGCCCATCCTGGTGGTCGCGTGGGCGCTGGGGGTCCGTCTCCAGTCGGGCGTCGGCGGCGTGGTGGTGTTCATCGCCATGGCCGGCTTGTGGAGCCTCGCCTTCGCGGGATTCGGTTACGCGATCGCCCTCAAGACGGGAAATCCGGCCGCGGTGAACTCCAGCTTCCTGTTGTTCTTCCCCTTCCTGTTCATGACCTCGTCCTACGTGCCCCGGGGCCAGCTGACCGGATGGTTGAACACGGTGGCGGCGTGGAACCCGGTGACCTATGTCCTCGAGGGGCAACGCTCGCTGGTGACCCAGGGCTGGCAATGGGACCGGCTCGGGTCGGCGCTCCTCGCCATCGCGATCGTGGGCGCGGCCAGCATGTCACTCTGCTTCGCCGCCCTCCGGGGCCGCACCCGCCGGGGCTGACGGACCGGCCGGGTGCGACGGGCCCAGTGCTCCCCCTAGTGGTAGGGATTGTCGGGAAGCGCCAGCGCCAGGTAGCGGTCGTCGAGAAACAGCATGAGATCCTGCTCGACGAACTGCGCCAATGCCTCGCCGATCCAGTCGTCGTCGTCCTCGAACTTCGCCTGGATGTCCAACAGTGCCTGGGCGTCGATGCAGAACTCGTACAGGGCCGCCATCCTGTCGTCGTAGCGGACATGGCGCGGCACCCGGCCTCGTCCATCATGAATGCTGACCGAGTCCCACGACTTCACCGACCGCAGGTAGGGCCGGTCGCCGTCGTTCCATCGCCGCCGCCACTCATTGACCAGTGCCCGGCACTCATCGATGGCGGCGGCCGGCAGGTCGACCCCGACCTCGTGTTCGAAGAAGTAGGCGGCCCGCCGCAGGTTGTATTCGGGGGGGTAGATATACCGGTAGCACGCCGACGGCCGCAGCACCGTGATCGAGTGGTGATCGGGCTGCTCGAACATCGGCGACCCCCGGTCGGGGCGGGCCACCGCCATGGCGTAGGGCGGCTGGAGATGCATTATCCGCCGGATGACCCCGGCCTGGCCCAGGTAGTCCTCCGCCGTCTCCCCAGGGAAGCCGAAAAGAATGTTGTACAGGTTGGCCATCCCGTAATAGGTCGTCCACTTCACCAGCTCCACGTTCTTCACGCCCGTGGTCGACTTCTTCATCAGGTCCAGCACATGGGTGCTGAAACTTTCGACGCCGGGCTGCACCGACACCAGGCCCCCTTTTCGCAGCTGCGACAGCTGGCTGCGGTTGATGGTCGGGCGGATTTCATAGTGCAGCCGGAGGTCCGTGTGGTGGTCCGCCAGCTCGCCGAACAGCCGCGACACGTAGGCGGGCGCCATGATGTTGTCGATGGCATTGAAATAGCGGGTGCCGTACCGGCGGGACAACACTTTCAGCATTTCCAGCACCTGGGCCGGGTTCTTGCGCCGGAAGTCCATGCCGGCCCGGTTCAGGCCGCAGAACGTGCAATGGTTCTTCATCCCGTACCAGCAGCCCCGGGCGGTCTCGATCGGGAGCATGACCTCCGACGTCCCTTCATGCCGGTCGTACCCCGTAGTCGTCCGCAGCCGGAAATACTCGTCGAAGTCGGGGACCGGCGTCTGGTCGAGGTCCTCCAGGTTGGGGGCCCGTCCCTCGTAGGCGATCCCCTCCCCGTCCCGCCACATCACGCCCCGAAGTCCCCGAAGCGACGCGCCCGAATAGATCCGCCGCACCAGCTCCGGCAGCGACAGGTCGGCGTCGCCGCAGTGCACGATGTCGACGGCCGGATTGCGCTTCAACGTTTCCGATGCAATATCGTCCTCGAAGGTGGCGCCCCCGAACAGGATCGGCACGGCGGGGTGGGCGACCCTGATGGCCTTGGCCAGGGCCAGCGACGCCGCCATCTGCTGGAACACGACGCTGAATCCGACCATCCCATAGGAGGGCCAGTCGATCTCCTTCAGCATCATCTCCAGGAACTGCGGCACCGCTTCCTCGCGGACCCGCACCAGGTCGGCCACTTCGCATCCCGCGGAATCGCAGATCTCCCCGAGATTGGACCGGAAACGGGCGAGGTACTCGCGGTCGTCGGCGAAGTCGCCGAAGGCCGCCTTCGACCAGATCCATTCCCCCACCAGGCACGGATAGACCGTCGCCAGCACGTCGTTCAGTTGCCACCCGATCAGGTCGCCGAAGCGCAGGAACAGCGAATGGGGTTCGACGGCCACCCCGGCCCGCTCCAAGGTGGGCTTCAACAAGGCCAGTTGGAACGACGGGAACTTGCCGCTCAAGGTCGGCATGCTCACGAGCGCCACCGCTTTTTCGGTCACGGCGCCGGTTCCCGCAATCGGCTCACCGCCGCCAGTGCGTGCAATACGAAGTCCATTCGCACGTCACTGCCGGTGACCGACGTGCGCACGCCGCCGACGGCCCATTCCGGATTCGGGAGTACCGCCCGGTCACGCTCCTGGTACACCAACTGGTCCAGGAATGCCAGGCCGCGGGCGCAGGCCGCCCGGTACCGCTTCTCGCGGGACCGGTCCCCTCCGGCCCGAGCCGCCTCCAGCGCCGCCGCCAGTCCCTCGAGGTAGAGGGCGGTGGTCGCTCCGGGCGTATCGGGCTGGTGGTCGTTGAGAAAGGCACCGGATTTCTGCGACTGGAACTGCAGGGCCCAGTCCGCCGCCTCGAAGGCGAACCCGGTAAGCGAGCGGTCTGATTCGACCCGGCCCCAGGCGGTAAAGGCCAGGATCAGCCAGGTGACGGCGCCCCAATCGTGGTTGTGGTCGAAGCGCATCCGGTAGAACCGGAGCGATCGCCGCAGGGCGTCGCGGTCAACGGCGGCTTGGCCGGCGGCCCCGGCCAGGGCGAGCAGGGCCTGCCCGGGACCGTAGTCCTGGAAGGCGTCGCCGGCCTTTTGGGGATCGAGATGGGTGGCGAATCGCCCGTGCCCGTCGATCTGCCCCCAGAGCCGGGTGGCCACAGCGGCAGGAAATGGGGACCCGCCCAATTCCAGCTGGGCGAGCAGGAAGAACGCCAGTTCCGAGATCGAAGGAGATTCGTCGAGGACGATCCAGCCATCGCGACGCAGCCCCCGCCGCAATCGACGAAGGTCGTCGGCGGCCTGGCGCCGCAGGCCCACCTGGGCCTTCACCCAGGCCCCGTAGGCCAATCGGGCCGGCGCGATTCCGGCCCGCAGCCGGTTGGCGAACACCTCGTAGCGACCGACCGGCACCCCGTGGGCCAGATGGTGACGGCGCACATAGCCCGTCATGGCCGGTTCGATTCGTTCGATCTGATCGGGCGCGGTCGGCGCCGGCCGCCCTTGGGGCAAGCCGTGCACGAGGGGCGCCGTCGTCGCCCCGTCGGCCAACCAGGTGGCGCAGTCGTAGCGGGTCCAGCGGTAGGGCGGTCGGGTGATCCCTGCCTTGTCAATCACCTCGTACACGTACTGGAGCGGGGAGAGGTTGTGCATGGGCGCCAGGAACGGCAGCAGCAAGCCACGTCGGCTGCCCTGGTCCACCTCCAATGCCTGCTCGCAGAAGCGGACCGGCTTTACCACCCAGGCGGGATCGGCGACCCCGATGACATGGCGGTTGAACAGGAACGAGACGCTGACGGCCAGGCGGTCGGTATCGCCGATCGGCGGGAATCGGGTGTCACGGGCCGCGGCCCGGGCGTATTCCGGCACGGAGGTGGCCAGGGCCGTGGCGGGTCCTCCCATGCAACCGGCCAGGCGGCCATGGGAGTAGATCGTGACGAAGACCAGGTCGGCCTCGCCGATCTTCGGTAGCCCCCGAGCCGGGGCGCCGGGTGACCCCAACGCCTCGAGGACCGAGGATCGGGCCAGTTCCGCCCATGGCCCGGCGACCGACGCTCGGCGGTGCCACGGCTGCCGGCCCGCGGCGGGGACCCCGGTCGGCTGCCAATGGGCGCCCGCTTCGATGACCTTGTCGACACGGTGGCGATACAGACGGTAGGGCTCCAGTGGGGAAAGGCGGGCATTGGTGAGCCGGGCGTGGGAGAACTGCTGCCATTCGTTGGCGATTCCCGGCATGCGGGGCAGGGCGCCGCCCATGCACCACGGCCGTTCCCGGCTCCTGACCACGATGCCGTACTTGTCGTTGTCCAGCTCTGCGACGGTGCACTCCTCCAGCGCCGAGAAGAAGGTGACCGCCAGGGCACAGTCGTCCAGGATCCCGACTGGGTCTTTTTCCCCCTCCATGAGCTGCTCGGCGGCGGCTACCGACGCCAGGACGATGTCGGCACCGGGCCCTGGTGGTTCCCCGGGGAAATGCCAGAAGCCGCCGCGAGCCGGCCGGTCGTAGATATCGGATCGCCGGCGCAGGCTGACCCAGCACCCGCCCGACGAATCGTGGTCCGCACCGACATCGGCGGGTGATTGCAATACCGATCCGGTTCGGAGGTATTCGAGGATCACGGCCCGGGCGAGGGACGCGGGGGGCATTCCCTCCGGTGCCCACTCCGCTGACGCCGTCAGGGGGCCGAAACGCTTGGTGGGGTTGGCGAGGATGGGCTCCTCGCCCTCCATGGTGGCCATGAAGTCGGTGAAAATGTCGAAAACCGACGCCATCCGGTAGCCCCGTTCGACCATTTTGCTGGTCCCCCGGTCGTAGCCGAAGCGGACCAGGCAGACGCCTCCCTCGACGTGGAATCCGGCCCCCTCGAGGGCCTCGGCGCACGCCAGCATCGACAATCCGGAACTGACGGAGTCGTCGACGATCACCACCGGCTCCGACTGGTCGAGGTGACCCTCGATCAGCTTCAAGGAACCATGGGCCTTACGCTCCTTGCGAACCACAATCCCGGAATAACGGCCCTGGCCGGCCAGGACGCAAGCCTGGAGAAGGGGGATGCCGGTGAGGCCGTAGGTCGCCAGTTGCCGCCCGGTGAATGGAGCCAACTCCTCGAGAAGACAATGAGCCGCCAACTCCGCCCCCCGCGGCGTCAGCGTGACCGCCAGCGAGTCGAGCATCCACCGAGCCGAGGTGCCGTCCCGGCTCAGGACGGGCTGACTGTCGGACCGGTAAAGAATACCGTCCCCGCACAACAGCTTGAGCAATGCGTCTCGCTGGGCGCCGGCCGGCGTCGGTGGGGCCGGTACACCCGGCCGGCGGCGCATTTGTCGCTCCTTCGTTCGGACGCCTTAGCGCCTCGGGGCGTCGGGGCGCACCTCGGGGGCTACTTCGGTGATCACTTCGGGCTCGGGCCGTTTCCGCTCGGGACCGACTTCGGGCGCCACCTCGGTGATCACTTCCGGCGCCACCTCGGTAATCACCTCGGGGCGCTCCGGGTGGGGACGTTCCGGCGCCACCTCGGTAATCACCTCGGGGCGCTGCGGATGCGGGCGTTCCGGGGCCACCTCGACGATGGGGCGCTCCTTTTCCCGGTCGGGCCGGACCTCGGGCGCCACCTCGGTGATGACCTCGGGGCGCTGCGGATGCGGGCGTTCCGGGGCCACCTCGACGATGGGGCGCTCCTTTTCCCGGTCGGGCTGGATTTCGGGTGCGACTTCGGTCACGACCTCCGGTCGCTTTTCCGGCTCCTCGTCCCCGTAGGCGGAACGAATGCCGCCGGCGGAGGGGAGCAAACCGCTATCTCCGTATCCGTCCTCCGGGATTACCTCCGGATAGGCCCCCTCCTGCTCAAGCTTGCTCGCCACGCTCGCTCCTTTCGCCGTTGCCTCCCGGCCCCCAGGATGGTAGCCAACGTTGTTCGTCGCTCGCGGCTCGCCCGCGTGGCGCCGACTCGGGGTCAGGCGCCGGGCACGCCCCGGGTCCTGATAACGCCTGGTAGTACCGTCACTCGTGGGCCTCAGCGAGCAGAACCGGCGCCGCCGGAGAAGGGGGTGCCTGTGTCGTTGGTCAGCCACCTGTCGGGCCATACGGCCCTGATCGAACCCGAAGAATTCGGTCCGCTCGGGTGGCGCTACGCGAAACCGCTCACCGGCCTGGTCGACGACGCCAGCCACGACCATCTGACCATCGTCGGTGTGTCCCCCGCCGACCTCGTGGACGGCACCGAGGTCATGATCAGCGTGTTCTCCCCCGAAGCCCTCTACCGCATCCGCGCCGGCGTCCACTGGATCGACCCCCGACGCCTGGCCATCGACCCAATCCACGACATCGAACAGATCCAAAGGCGGCGCTGGCCCCGCCACGAACTGCATCTCGATGTCACCCTGTTCCCGCCCCCGGATGAGACCCTCCCCTTACCAGCGCAGGGGGCTCACGGCGTCGCGGGACGGACATTGGATATCGGCATGGGCGGCCTACGAATCGAGACCTCCGTCCTGTTTCCCGCCGGCACCTCCGTCAGCGTGACTCTCATGCTGCCCGACGGCGCTCCCCTCGTGACCCGCACCACCGTGGTCGCAACGCACCCTCGAGATGGCACCTTCGAGCACCGTTTGGCGTTCGACCAGTTGGACGACCTTGACACCACCAATCTGGTCGCCCTGCTCGACCCCCACCGCGCCGCGGCTGATATTCGCCGCAAAGCCGCCACGGGACCGGCACGCGACCGAAGTCGGGAAACCGGGGCGCATCCATGAATCCCGGGTTCATAAGCGGCAGCCGATCGCAAGACTGAACGGTGAAGCCCCGTTACCGGAGCCATGGGTTCCGGTCGCATGGCCCGGCGTTTGATATTTGCGGCATCCATCGCCGACGCAGGGTTCCTAGCCGGATATGGCGGGACCACCCGGGATTACCGCTCCCGTGGCGCCTAGGTTTGCGAAGTGCGGGTCAGATCAGAGTCCGAAGCAGGACAGCAACGACCGGTACCAGGGCTCGGACGTAGTCGGGAGCGGGTACGTCGGCGCGTAGACCGCCCGGGCTTTCGGGCCCGTAACCCGCTTTTGCATTCCCTTGAACTCCGGGTACTTGACTTGGACCGCTTCCAGGATGTCGTCCATCGCCTTCTTGCGTGCGATCGGGTCCTTCTCAGTGAGTGCAGCCATCCACCGCGGCTGGAGTTCGCGGTCCTGGTACACCTTTTCGAGCGGATTCAAGGCACCGCCTCGGACGTCGAAGCCTGTTTTCTTGCCGGTCTCCTCGTCGACCCAGGCGATCCCAGCTATCCCTTCGACCATCGCCGGGCGGCAGCGGCCCCGCTGGCTGGACAGTCCCGCGGCCAGTTGACCGGCGTAGGGAATGGTGATCGGCGTGCCTTTCTGGTCACGGATCTGGTTGCCGTCCTCGGTGAGCGAGGCCGAGTAACAGGCGACCAACTTGACCTTGCCGCTGTAGGGCGCCGTTCCCGGCAAGTCCGCCATGGCGCCGTTCAGCAGGGATGCCAACGCCGTGGGGTCAAGTCCCGCGATCGCGTTGCCGCCTCCATGACCGAGGACATACAACGACTCCTTGTCACCAACCTTGCCAACGGCAACGCCGTCGTGGGCGTCGGCACGGACATTGTTGGCCGGACCTTGCCCGTAAGTCTCACCACGAGCATCGCCGGCTCGGTAGGTGGTCGGCACCTTGCCCCCCGAAGAGGACTGAACACTCTTCACCGTCCGCAGGTTGCTCAAGCAGTTGGCGGTGGCCGCCTTGGCGATTTTGTCGTCGGACGCCCCATCGATCGCCAGAATGGCACGTTGGACCTGGGGAGCCGATCCGGATCCCGCACTCGTTCGGGCGAGGAGTTCGACGACGGCGCGGTTGCCGGCCGAACGCTGTAGCAACATCATGTCCTCCGCCTCCGTCCCCGCGGTCACCGACGGCAGGTGGCTCCGACGAGAAGGGCTGGGTTCTCGTCGGCCGTTGCGAAGCTCTCTCGGAGTCAGCATGCGTGCGTGTTGAGCGACCAACCGTCCCCCCCTTGCCGCAGGCCATAACGGTACTCCCCGACGAACCCGGGTGCAACGGTCGCCAGCTGCCGTTGCCGCTGCTATCGCTAAAATACCCGCTCAAAATGCAGGCCAGAAACGAAACCGGAGCGGCCGCCCCGAGCCTGGCCGGTTACCGAAGAATTCCTCCTGTCGACGTCGCCGAGTTGGCTTGAGCGGCGGGGGCCGGCGACGGGAGGGCCGCTCCGACGGCGCATCGAGGTTGGCCCCGATCAGCCCAGCAACGGGCCGGCCCAGCGCCAGTCGCCCTCGGGTCCGAGGAATTCCACCCGCTGTACGCCGTCATCGACTTCTTCGCCCATCGCCCAGGTCAGGGCGGCGGCGTGTTCGGCGAAATCGTGCTCATCGACGACGTCGCCCATACCGTCGAGAAACCGGTATCTGGTCACTTCTGCCAGGCTAACGAAACGGGGCGTCAACCGTCCTGATGGCGCGACGCGATGGTGGGCGGAGTCGGAAACGAATGTCGCGCCGACTCGGATGACAAACTCGGCGGGGCCCAACAGGCCCCAGATCGCCGTCTCCTCTCATCGTGGCATCTGGTCGATCAGGTCCCAGGCGGCGCCCACGATGGTGTCGGTGTCGATACCGAAATGCCGGTACAGGTCGCCGACGTCGCCGACCTGCCCGAAGTCGGCGACACCGAGGCAGGCGATCGGTACGTCCCGGACACCGCCAAGAAAGGACAGGGTATGGGGATGGCCGTCGAGGACGGTGACGACCGGTGAGCTTCGCTCGACCGGAAAGAGCGTGTCGAGGATCCCGTCCGAACCGCGGGCGAGGCCCCGGCGCGCCTGCAGGGCGCGAAACACGAGATCGGCGGAGGTGAGACACACCACGTCGGCGCCGGCGCCGGCGGCGCCGAGCTCGTCGGCCGCCGCCAGGACCTCGGGGAGCACGGCGCCCATCCCGACGAGGGTCACCGACGGTGTCGTGGGCGCCTGGCGCAACACATAGCCACCGGCCAGTGCTTGTCGGCGGCGGAGCTGGCATCGGTCGGGATCGGTTGGCACGGCTGCCAGCGCCTGGTCGATGGGGCGCGTCGAGAGCCGGAAGTAGGCGGAGCTCCCATCGGGGCGGCCCAGCCGGCTGAGCGCATGGAGGAGCGCCCACTCCAGATCCTGGCCGAACGCCGGCTCCCAGGCGACGCAGCCCGGCTGTTCGAGCCCGACCGACGGCGTGATGATGGACTGGTGGGCGCCTCCCTCGGGCGCCAAGGTCACCCCGGAGGGGGTGCCGACGAGGATCGATTGCCCGCCTGCGTACATTCCGAACGACCATTGCTCCAAGGCCCGGTTGACGAAGGGGTCGTACAGGGTGCCGATGGGAAACAGGGCCTGCCCATCGCGAGACCACGTGGCGCCCAGCTCGCCGAGCAGCCCCACCAGATTGCCTTCGGCAATGCCGAGCTCGATGTGCTGCCCCTTTCCCGTTTCGCGCCATCGGACCAGCGTCTCGCGGTCATCGGCGAACCAGTCGACCCGGTCAGCGACATTCCAGATGCCGAAGAGGTTGATCCAGCCACCCAGGTTCGTGGACGAGGCCACATCGGGGCTCACAGTGACGATGCGAGCCGCCACTTCTGGGGCGACACGAGCCACCTCGAGAAGGAAGCGCCCGAAGGCCTGCTGGGTCGACGCCCGCGCCAGGTGCGATCGGCCGAGCGTGACGGGAACCGCAGGCGGGGTAACAGCCACGATCGCCGGGCGGGCCAGCCGGGCCGCCGCCTCCGTACACAGGCGAGCTTCGGGCGAGCCCTCTTCGAACATCGCCCAGGGATCTGATGAGTCCGCGTCCAGTTCGACCGCGAGCTGCTTCCACTGCTCGGAGGAGAGCAGTGCGGAGTGGTTCCCCGGGTGGCCTTCGGTGGGCAATCCCCGCGCCTTGACCGTGAACGCGAAGATGACCGACGGGCGGTCCGTGACCCGGTCGGCTTCGTTGAAGGCATCGAGGAGATCGCCGAGGTCATGGCCGCCCAGGTCCCGAACAACCTCGAAGATGTCGTGGTCGTCCAGGTCGACCAAGGCCCGTTGAATGGCTCGCCGCTCGAGGCCGTCGGCAAGACGATCCCGCAGGATTCTCGGCTCACTGCGCAGGAGTCGCTGGTACTCCTCGTTGCCCATGGAGTCGATGCGGGCCCGCAACGCCTCGCCCCCCGGTCGGCCGAAGACTTCCCGCAGCCGGTGCCCGTATTTGACGGTGATCGTGTGCCAGCCGGCGGCCTGGAACATCGCCCCGATCCGGCCGGCCGCGATATCGGGCACGATCCGGTCGAGGGACTGGCGGTTCACATCGACGACCCAGAGCAGCTCACCGAGTCGAGGGACCATGGGGTCGACCAGTGCCTCCCACACCGCCCCTTCGTCGAGCTCGGCGTCGCCGACCAGGGCGACGTGGCGACCGCCCTCGGGAACTTCGCAGCGGCTGGCGAGATAGCGGTGCGCCAATCCGCTCCATATGGTTGCCGTGGCCCCGATTCCTACCGACCCCGTCGAGAAGTCAACCGGGTCGGGGTCCTTGGTCCGGCTTGGGTAGCTCTGCAACCCGTGGAAGGCTCGCAACTCGGTCAGATACCTGCGATCGAGTCGTCCCAGCAGATAGTTGATGGCGTGGAGCACCGGCGCCGCGTGGGGCTTGACCGATACCCGGTCCTGGCTGCGCAGGTGGCCGAAATACAATGCCGACATGATGCTCACCATCGACGCCGACGACGCCTGGTGTCCGCCGACCTTCACTCCCGAGGGGGTGTCCCGGATCCTGTTGGCGTGGTGGATGATGCTGGTCGCCAGCCACAACACTCGCTGCTGGACGTGGTCGAGCACTTCGGGCGCCGTTGTCGATTGGGGAGGGGAAAAGGTAGTCGTCGGGGGCCCGGGCGCCACACGATCCAGTCAACCTCTACGCGAGACCAATAACAACGAAACATGGCTTCGGGCCGGATATCTCGCAAGTTTGCCACGGTGAACGGCCGATCTCCTACGATCTTCTTGCGTGAACGCCGCCGACGACAGCCTTGACGCTACCGATCTGGCGATCCTCGACCTCCTGGCCGAAAACGCTCGCCGCACCCTCGGCGACATCGGGGGGCGGGTCGGCCTGTCGGCGCCGGCGGTCAAGCGACGCCTCGACCGGCTGGAGCGGGAGGGATTCATCCTGGGCTACACCGTCCGGGTCGACCACGCCAAGCTCGGCCGGCCCCTCGAAGCCTTCGCCGAGCTTCGCTTCGCGGGCAGTGCCCGGGTCGACACCATCGCCAGCCTGGCCGATGCCATCCCCGAGGTCGAGGCCGTCTTCACCGTCGCCGGCGACCCCGACGCGCTGGCCTGGATCCGCGTCAAGGACGTCGAGGACCTCAAACGCGTCATCGACCGCCTCCGCAGCAGCGGACCGGTCACCGGGACCAAGACGCTCATGGTCCTCGGTACCTCGACCCCACGGGGCGGAGGAATCGCCTCGACGCCGGGCGGCAGCCGCTTCCGGTCTCGAACCTGACGAACCGGGCCGCATGGGCGAGGGGGCCGGAATCCGTTCTCCACCTTATAAAACCGAATAGGCCGCGTGCGCGCCGGTTAGCGGCGCCGCACTTGCCGTGCACCGGTCGCCGCCTCCCCCGTTTACCGTTCCATCCGCAGGTCGGCGTTGAACGCGTCGTAATAGGCCTCGTAAATGAGATCGGACTCGCGGGCTCTCTGATGGCGAAATGCCGTCAGCAGCGAACCGATCCGTTGGCGGACGTCGGCGAAATCGGTGAGCTGATCACCTTCGTCGCCGAGCTCCTGGCGCAACGCCGCGATCCTGTCACGCAGTTGCCCATATTGCACCCGCACCCCACGCACCCGGGGACGAAGCCGCGGCTGCGTCCTCCTGATATCGGCCAATAAGCTATCGGGACGACCCGCGTTGTCGTCTTCTTGAGCCGTCGCCTCGTCGAGCACCGCCAGCGCATCAAGCACCGCGTCGCGCCAAGCCTTCTCCCGGCCCGGCGCCGCCGCCCCCAGCGCCTCCTCGAGGCAGTGGATCGCGGCCAGGGTCCGGTCCTGATCGACACGCCGGCCCTTTAGCTGTTCCCGCTGCGACTCGTCGAACTCGCCCTCAAGGCCCGACACCGCGACCCCCTTTCCCGTGTGACCGAACACTGCGGGAACGCTCCGCGCCCGCTCCCGAGGCTCCGATTCTAGGGACCTGCACTACGTACCGCCCCTACGGCTGGACTCCGCTCGAGCTCTGAGCCGGCGCAGTATCACTTGATATCGAACCTATGTTCCCCTACTCGGGTTTCTGTGGGCGGTTTTGGGCGTGCGGGGTTGGCATGGCGTTGCCTGGCAAGGGTTTCGGGGTCGGGGGAGGGCACGAAGAGACGCGCACGAGCGGGGACGCCTTAGGTTCGGGGTCTGCCAAGACAACCGGACTGAAAGGCGGCGCTCGTGCGCGTCACTACGGCATTCAATCGGATATTGCGTCTGCCCGGCGCCAACGTGGAATCGGTGAGCTTCACCGCCGAGGGGGTGGTGGTGGGTTTGCGGGCCCGTTCGGGGCGGCTGTGCTGCCCGTGCGGGTCCTGGGCCCGGGCTCGCTATGACCGTTCCCGGCGCCGCTGGCGGCATCTGGACATAGGGGGGACCCGGGTGTGGTTGGAGGCGGAGGTGGCCCGCATCGATTGCCGGGGCTGCGGCAAGGTCCGCACCCAGGTGGTCCCCTGGGCCCGGCCCGGCGCCCGTCACAGCACCGATTTCGAGGACATGGTGGCGTGGCTGGTGCAACGAACGGACATGACCACGGTGGCGTCGTTGCTGCGCTGCTCGTGGGAAGCGGTCCAGGCCATCGCCCGGCGGGTGACCGCCGAAAAGCTCGACAGCGCCCGCCTGGACGGCCTGGTGCGCATCGGCGTCGACGAGATCTCCTACCGCCGCGGCCACCAGTACCTGACGATCGTGGCCGACCACGACAAGGCGAGGGTGGTGTGGGTCGCCAAAGGCAAACGCGGTGCCGCCTTGGAGTCGTTCTTCGATGAGCTGGGAGCCGAGCGCAGCTCGGCTATCGAGGCCATCTCCATGGACCTGGGCACCATCTACCGCGACGCCGCCAAACGCAGAATCCCCAACGCCACCATCTGTTTCGACCCCTTCCACGTGATCCAGATGACCAACCGGGCCCTGGACTCGGTGTACAAGAGCACCGGACGCGACCACGCCTCGGGCGTGGGCGACAAGGCGTGGCGGGCCACCCGCTACGCGCTGCGAGGGGCGGGCGAGAAACTCACCGGCGACCAGCAGGCCCTGGTCAAATCCTTGCGCCGGGACCGCTATCGGCTGTGGCGGGCCTGGGACCTGAAGGAACGACTTCGGGCCCTCTACCGCCACGTGCCGCCCGCCGACGCCCGGCTCTACCTGAAACGGTGGATCACCTCGGCGTTGCGTAGCCGCATCCCCGCGTTCGTCAACCTGGCCCGCCAGGTCCGCCACAACTTCGAGCCCATCGTGGCCGCGGTCGAGCTCGACTTGTCCAACGCCCGCCTCGAGGGCATCAACAGCCGCATCCGGCTCATCCAACGCCGCGGCTACGGCTACCGCAGCGTCGACTCCCTGGCCGCCATGATCTACCTCTGCATCGGCGGCGTCACCCTCACCCTGCCCCACGATCAGGCCCGCGTTTCGAACCGAAGCGACGCCCCAGCGTCGCTTCCTACCTGCCCACCGCCGCACCCCGCAGCTGGGGTCAAGGCCGGCCCGCAGGGCCGTCCCGCAGGGACGCGAAGCGGCCTTGACGCCAGACGGAGGGGTGTGGCACCAACAAATAGCCGACCGAAAACAAACAAGTCAGTCACACCGCCAACCCGCCTTTCCCGCCCACAGAAACCCTAGGAGGGGCACGTCTGTTCGAATATTGTAGGAGTTGCGGTAGCCTTCGTGGGCCTGGCTGATGGCCCTCCTCCCGGTCTGATTCTGATTGGTGTGGGTGGGAGGTGTCGTCGTGCTGGCCGAGTTGCAATCCGCGTGCGAGTCGCTGGACGACGCCATCTCCGGGACCGACCCCGCGGTCCTGTCGGGGACCGAATGCGCCACGGTGGTGGAGTTGCTGGCCCGCTGCGATAAGCGCAGTGCCGCCCTGCGCTCCGTGGCCCATTTCGGCCGCTGCATCAAAGCCGAACTTCGCACCGCCCTCGGACTGGGCGACCCACCACTGTTCGCAGGGGCGGTATGCAGCGAGGAAGGCTGCGACCGCCGCTACCACCTGCAACTCGACCAAATCGACCCCGTCGCCAACGGCGGTCCCACCAGCTACCGCAACTTGGGTCCGCTGTGCGGACCCGGGCACAAGGAAAAGACCAGGCGGGACCGCGAAGCCGGCCTTCTCGGACCACCCCCCCACCCACCTGCCGACAACCCACCCCGCAAGATCTCGGGCGAGACGGCCTCCGCCCATCGTGACACTCCGCCCACCGGGTGCGCCTCCGTCACGAAGCAACCCGCCCTCAACAGCACCTTGACAACCGAATAGAAGGCCCGGGGCCGCTCCAACCAAGAGCCGCCCTCCCGGTCGACCCGCTGGCCGAGGTCAATCGGGAGGCGGCAACCGGCACCAGTATCCGCGAGTATCGGTCGGATGACCTTCTGCCCGGGGACGACCGGCTGGGCCGGACAGGTAGAGAGCACTCACCGGAAGAGAGATCAGTCCCATTCCCGATCCCGTCAGCGCCGCTCAGCGGTCTGAGTGGCCGTTTTGCTCTGGGGTGACGGCGCAGGGATTGCCGAGCGTATTCTCGTCCTCATGGGAGCGGGGCAGGCGATGGGGGCGACCCTCCGCACGAGTCATGAATGATGAGCGCGACCGGGTAGCCCAGGCGCTTCCTGCCTACGTGGTGGGCGAGCAGCTGGGCCGGGGTGCCTTCGGTGTCGTGTGGGCTGGAGAGCATCGCCGGGTTGGACGTCGCGTCGCCATCAAGCAGCTGACGGCCGTCGACGCCGCCATGCGGAGCCGCTTCCTCGCCGAGGCCAGGGTGTTGGCCTCGCTCGAGCACCCACATGTCGTGCCTCTCTACGACTACGTGGAAGATGGGGAGTCGTGCCTGCTGGTCATGGAACGGCTCGAGGGGGGCACGCTGGGCGAGCGGTTCCCGTCGCCGGAAAAGGTCGGGGTAGCCAGCGCCTGCGCGGTCGCCATGGTGACCTGCTCCGGGCTGCACCACGCCCACCGGCGCGGGGTGCTGCACCGGGATGTCAAACCTGAGAATCTCCTGTTTTCCGCCGACGGGATCCTCAAGGTCGCTGATTTCGGCATTGCCAAGGTTGTGATCGACGGCGCGCCCTCGGCCGGTTCGACCGAGCTCGGCACCTTGAAAGGCACTCCGGCCTACATGGCGCCGGAACAAGCGGCCGGTCAAACCCTGGGTCCCGGGGTCGATATCTACGCCACCGGCCTGCTGCTGTACGAACTTCTCAGCGGCGAGCTGCCGTTTTCGGGCGAGGGTCCGCCGATGGTGATCGCCTTTCGGCGCCTTCACCAGGACCCGGTGCGCCTGGACGAGATCGACCCGGACATTCCCCGCGATCTGTCCGATGTCGTCATGCAAGCATTGAACCGCCTCCCCGAGGACAGGTTCGCCACCGCGGAAGACTTTGGCGTAGCCATCGGCCGGGCCGCCAGCGCGTCACTCGGGGCCGGCTGGATCGACCATTCCCGAGTCGCGCTCCTCGCCCCCGGTCCCATCATGGACTCCGCCCACGTGGCCCGGACCCAGAAGGGACCGGTTCCGCGGTCGGAGCCGAAAGTCGACGATTCCGCTCTCAGCCCGGTCCCGTCCGCCCCGCCCGTCACCGATGTCCCGCCCGTCCCGGCTGTCACGGCTGGCCCAGCTTTCCCGGCTGTTCTGCCGCCTGCAGCGCCCGTCGCGCCTACCCAGCCCGGTTGGCAGGCCCGCCCGGGGGCGTGGCCTGCGGTTCCCTCCGGCGGCGGCGCCACGGCCGGGGCGGCGCCGAATCTCGTCCCTCCGAACGCGGGCCGTCAAGAACCAACCGGCCATGACCCGGGGGCCGCGAGCCTGCCTCAAGGAGGCGGCCAGTACCCTCCTGGCCCCCCCTCACCACCGTTTTTCCCGCCTCAACCGGCGACCGGCCCGAGCGGCCCGCCCGGTCCAACCTCGGAGATGCCGCCGTGGGCCGGCGCCGCCCAGACCCAGCCAGAACCTGGTTGGGGCCAGCCTCCCCCTCAGCCGCCGCCTCCCCCACCGCCCCTCAAGCCGGCCCGGGGGCGGACGGTAGCTATCGTCGGCGCCATCGTGGTTGCGGTAGTTCTTGCCGCGGTGGTGGCGCTAGTCGTCAGCCGGGGTGGCGGCGGCGGCAATACGCCGACCTCGCTACCGGCCACGACGGTGGCGCCCGCCACCACTGCTCCGGGCACCGCACCGTCGACCTCGATCGTCGGTGATAGCGCCCGAGCGGCGGCCATCCAACTGGCGGGCCTCCTCCAGCAGAGCAACGGTGCCCGCAACCTGGTGGCCATGGCCACCCAGATTGTCGACGCCTGTCAGGAGAATCCCCAAGACGGCATCGCCCAGCTGCAAACGGCCATCAACGAGCGGGACGCCGTCATCCACAACCTGGGCGCGATACCCCTGGTTTCGTTACCGAACGGTCCCCAGATGCTGGCTGCCCTCAACACCGGCTTGCAGGCCTCCATCGAAGCCGACCGCCATTACATCGACTGGATGAACGACATGCTCAGCCAGGGAAGCTGTCCCATCCGAGACACCGCCTTCCAAGCCGCCTCGACCGCCTCCCAGCAGGCCACTGGGGCCAAGCGGACATTCGTCGCCCTGTGGAATCCCATCGCCGTCAAGTACAGCCTGCCCCAGTACGCCGAGAAGGACCTGTAGTTTGCCGCCACCAAATGGGGCGCACCGCTGGCTGGTGGGCGCGCTACTGAGCGTGATCCTGGTCGCGGGTCTCACGGTGTGGTTCGTCGATCGAGGCTCGACCACGCCGGGCCCGGCCCGGCGACCGTCGGCCGGCGGCACCACTGTGGGGCCAACGCCGGTATCACGGGCGTCGAGCCCGCCCACCACGACAGGCACCGCGCCGGCAGCGTCGAGTCCCGTCCTGACCGGCAAGGTGATTGTCATCGACCCGGGCCACAATGGGGCCAACCACCTACACGCCGCCGAAATCGCGAGGTTGGTCGACGCCGGGGGTTTTCGGAAGGAATGTGACACCACCGGCGCCCAAACAGACAGCGGCTACACCGAGGCCGCCTACAACTTCGACGTCGCCATCCGACTGGCGGCTGACCTGCGCCAGCGGGGGGCAACGGTCGTCATGACCCGCAACTCCAATGACGGGTGGGGCCCCTGTGTCGACCAGCGGGCTGCGATCGGCAACCAGGCCCACGCCAACGCAGCCATCTCTATTCACGCCGATGGCGGACCGGCCTCGGGGCGGGGTTTCCACGTCATCCAACCGGTCCTGCTGCCCGGCTTCACCGACAACATGGTGGCGCCATCGCGTCAACTGGCCCTTGACGTCCGGGCCAGCTTTCTGGCCGGGACGGGCATGCCCTATTCCACCTATGCCGGGTCACAGGGCCTGGAGACACGAGGTGATCTCGGAGGGCTCAACCTGTCCCAGGTCCCCAAGGTCTTCATCGAGACCGGCAACATGCGCAATGCAATCGACGCCGCCCTCCTTACCGATGCCACCTTCCGGCAGAAAGCAGCGGATGCCCTGGCAACGGCGCTGATCGTGTTCGTCACCTCCTGACTCGGGCGCGACGGACGGCCGGCGTCTTGTCGGGCCGGGAGCGGGGTGACGGCGGCGCGATGGTTCTCATCCACCTGAGACTCCAGGGCGAGTCAGACGACCAGGTCGTCGCCGAATGCACGGGCCGGTTCCTGCGGTGCCGCCGCACGCCCCCGCCGCGATCGGCGTCATGGCCTTGTTGACGGCGGCATTCCGGCAATGGGGGGCCAAGGTGGTCGCCACCCGTCACGCCGCTCCCCCGCCCAGCGCCGCCCCGGCATACTGCCTGAGTACGGGCACGATGGGTGGGAGCTCCTGGCCGGGCTGACCCCCGACGCCGTCGTCGACGCCTTCGGCGTGGACGGCTTCAGTGCCAGCCCCCTGGCCGAGTGCCTGGCCGGTTTCGCCGTCGACGATCTGCTGATCTGCGGCCTCGCCCTCGAGGGCCCGGTCCACTCGACCATGCGCAGCGCCAACGACCGGGGACTCGAGTGCCTCCTGGTGATCGACGGCTGTGCCCCCCTCGACCCGACCCTGGCGGGGCCCGGCGTCCGGATTATCGAGATGTCGGGCGGCATTTTCGGCGCAGTAGCCGACAGCGTTGCCGTCCTGGCCGGGCTCGGACTTGAGCCGTGATGTTTCCTCAGTTCCAGCCGCCGCCGCCGCCACGACCGCCGCCGCCGCCACCGGTGAAGGCTCACGGCCCCCAGCCGAGCCAATATCCATCACCCGCCAACCCGAGCCGGCCACCGGTGAAGGCCCGTGGCCCCCAGCCGAGCCAATATCCATCACCCGCCAACCCGCACCTCTTTTCCGGTGTGGAGGACCCCGCAGTTGACCGCTCGTTCCCCTTGCCACGGTTACTCAGAAATCAGCGGGCGGGTCGCGGCAGGACCCTTTTTTCCACCCTTTCCCTGGAGGTGAGTGATGTTCGGTCTGGTTGAGGCAGAACCGTATGCCTGGCCTTTTGACGGCGGCTTCGAGGCAGCCCGCACCGCCCTTGTCAACATCGACTGGCAGGTCGATTTCTGTGGGCCGGGCGGGTACGTCGACGCCATGGGGTACGACCTGAAGCTGACCCGGGCGGGGCTGGAGCCCACTCCCCGGGTACTGGAGGCGGCCCGGGCGGCGGGCATGCATGTCGTGCACACCCGGGAGGGGCACCACCCCGATATGCGGGACTGCCCCCCCAACAAGCTCTGGCGATCCCAGCGCATCGTGGCTAGTGGTTCCCGGCTTCGGCGTCCTGGTCAAAACGGACACCGACGGACTGTTCCGGTCGCCGCTCCTCTTGGAGGGCGATGTCGGCGAGCACCTGTCGGTCGGCACGTGTCAATGGCGGCTGCACGATGCTGCGGGGCCAGAGGTGTCGGACTCGGACCACGTTGAACTCGGCTGCGTAGAGGGTGATCGTGGCCACCAATCCCAGAAAGCTGATCAGTCCCAGCACGAAGCCGTACTGGCCGTAGACCGCTTGGGCGTGCCGTAGCTGGTGCTGGATGAGCGCCGTCCCCAGCGTCAGCAGCGCGGTGTAGCTGATCCCGGCGGTGACGGCGCCGACCACCAGGTCGCGCAGGGTGATCTGGCGGGGGGTCAGCACCCGGAAGGCGGCGACGTACAGGGCCACGTTCAAACAAACCTCGATCAGCAACGCCAACCCCCGCAGCGCCAAGCCCCGGCCGGCCACGGTGGCCAGGCTGCTCAGGCCGGCGCTGGCGCCCATGGCCACCGCCAGGGTCACGAACAGCAGCAGGGCCCGCCCCAGCCGGGGGACGAAACCGGGCCGCACCACCCCAGGCACGTTCCAAATCTGGGCCATGGCATGCTGCGCCGCTTGGGCGATGCCCAGTGAGCCGTAGATCAAGCCGAGCAGACCGAGCACCAGTCCGACCACGCTGCCGTGGAGGGGGTGAGGCACGTTCTGGCCGATCTGCTGGCCGTAGATCGGGAACTGCTTCAGCGTCGAACCGATGACGCTTTTGTCCAGCCGTTGATTCCCGACGAAGCCCAGGATCGTGGTCAGCACCAGCAGCAGGGGAAAGAGCGCCATGAAGCCGTAGTAGGCCAGCGTCACCGCCAGCATCGACCCGCGGTCGTCGCCGAATTTCTTGAAGACCGCGAAGACAAAGGCGCTGGCCCGGTGGTTCTGCTGCCAGCCGTCCATACCGCGAACCACGGACTCGATCGGATTCACGGCACACCCATACCCACCTGTTGTCGACTCAGACCCCGACCCAGATGCCCTCCTGCCCCAACAGGCGCCGAGTCACGGCCCGTTGCCGGGGTCCGCTGGGCCTACCGGCGTGGGGGGTCGTAGGACCCCTTGCCTGCGCACCTGAGCGAGAGGAACGCAGTGGAAGGCGAACGGGAAGTGGGGCCCGGGAAATCGTTCTAGGGCCCGCCCCGCAGGCTCGACGATGCCGCCCGACAAGGCAGATCAGGGGTCGACCATGCCGCGCCCGGCGGGACTCGTTTGGCCCGATGAGGGGGACTTGGCGTTGGCGGCACCGAGCAGGTCGCCGGCTCGGGTATCGATCTGTTTGGTGACGGCGAGCTGGGCGACGCCGAAGACCAGGGCGTAAGCGAAGGCGGTCTCCCTCGAAACGGCCGCGACCCCCAACACACCGTGCTGGATCAAGAAGACGCCGGCGAGGGCGGAGGCGGCTCCAGCCGGGATCTTGAGAACACTTTGGGCCAGCGGGAGCCCGTAAAAACGCCGGAAGTTGCGCTGCGCCCGGAGGGTGGCCACCGCGGACAACAACCCGCCGAAGGCGCCGAGGAACTCCACCACCGCCACGTCCCATGGGCCTGGTTGGAGGTTCGCCGGGACCGCCACGGGCAGCAGACTCGGGCTCATCCGCCCGATGAACACGGCCACGACCAGGACGGTGGCCAGGAATGGAATCGTCGCCGTCAGGACATTCCGGAAGATCCGAACCCGGGCCCGGGCGATCTCCCACTCCTCATTCTGCTCCCGCAGGATTTCTCGAAGGAGCAGCCGGTCGCCGAGCTCGACCGGCGAAGGCGGTCCGTGGTCGCAGGACGAACCCTTCAGGCGGGCGAACAAGGCGGCGTAGGCGCCGTGGCGAGGATCGTCCGCCGGGATATCCGACGAGGACTTGAAGTTGGATTCGATCTTCAACGCCTCGACCCGCAGCCGGTGGTCGGGCGCGATCATCAGATATAAGCTCTTGGCACGGTGTACCGCGGCGGCTGCGGTCTCCGAGTCGGACCCGGTCCACACCCGGAACAGTTCCCCGCCGACCGCCCAGATCCGCTTCGCGATCTTGGGGGGCCACTCGTTGGCCACGACCTTCCTGGCTGACGCCAATTCTGTCTCGGCGGCATCCCAGTAGAAGGCGAAGTCGTAACTGGGCAGGTTCACATAGGGGGGCCCGGACCGCTTGACCTCCCGCAAGTCGGTTTCCAGCTGCGCCGCCTCGGCCAGGACGATGCGGCGCCAGACCGACCACGGAGCCGACAGACTGACGGGCAGTTCGTCGGTCGGCGGGGCCGCTGGTGAATCCGGCACCGTCACCCGGTTGCGGTCACGGTGGCCCCTATGGGAAAAATCGGCGATTTTCGGACCGGTCATGCTGTAGCCCCCTTCCACCTGCTGGCTACAGCATTCACCGCTCGGAAGAGGACGTCAACGAGGTGCATCCCTTCGAATAACTGTGTCCCCTGCCGCGCTTTCTCCAGGGAGACCAGG
Organism: uncultured Actinomycetota bacterium; assembly: GCA_963791545.1. Classification (GTDB taxonomy): domain Bacteria; phylum Actinomycetota; class Acidimicrobiia; order Acidimicrobiales; family Palsa-688; genus JALYXV01. Next base: position 98,645 of record CAWBSR010000002.1, on the reverse strand, counting down.
GGGCGCTTGGCATCCGCCAGTTATCGAGGCCGCGGACCGCGGATTCGTCCGATTCCCGCGGCACCGAGCCCACGCCGACGCCTGCTCAGACCTCCTCTGACGACCGTCGGGGCCTGATCGTCAGGGGAGCGAGCGACCCGACGTTAGAGAGTCTCGGTGGCCGTCGCCGACTCCAGATCAAAACCGGCGGGCCACTTGGTTTGTGCGTCGCCGGTGGCCCCACTGAGATCGGCAGCCGTGAGGTTGGCCCCGGTGAGATCGGCGCCGCTGAGGTCGGCGCCGGTGAGATCGGCGCCGCTGAGGTCGGCCCCGGTGAGATCGGCGCGGGTCAGATCCGCCCCGCTGAGGTTGGCTCCGCTGGGATCCGCGCCGCTGAGGTCGGCCCCGGTCAGGTCAGCGCCACTGAGGCTGGTCCCGGTCAGGTCGGCGCCGCTGAGGTCGGCCCCGGTCAGGTCGGCGCTGCTGAGGTTGGCCCCGGTGAGATTCCTGCCACTTAGGTCCGCCTCGCTGAGGTCGGCCCCGTAAAGGTCCTTCTTTCTGAGGTCATCAGCGCTTGTCGTCATATGAATGGCTCCCATTCTGTGAATTGATTTAATCGATCTACTTGGTGACAGCGTCTTTGATGGTCGAAGCGGCATCTTTGACCTTTTCGGATACATCCTTGACTGCCGCCTTCACTTGGTCCGCCTGGCCCTCGCGTTCGATGTGGGTATTACCGGTGACTTTGCCGACCGTCTCCTTGACCTTGCCCCTCAGATCCTGGGTGGTGTTCGAAATCTTGTCCTTGGTTCCCACTTGATCGCCTCCTCGGCCTGGGCTCGCCGAGACAGGACAGACGGAACGAGCGGTCTTTTCTGGTCGGACGGAGCGCGAACACTTAATGCGCTACCAGGGTCCGGAGCAACGCCCCCGGAGGGTGCCGGCGAGCGGCAGAGTCCAACACGGACTGGGGAAAATCCCCCGTGTCAGCCACAGACCGTACCACACCAAGCGGGTCTCATCCGTGGGTCCGCAGTCGGTGCTATTCTGCGTTTGACGAGTCCAAGCCAGTCACTCGGGACCCCGGTGGCGCACCCGAATAAGCCCGCCCGGTTGAAGTCCGTAGTGATTGTGGGACCTAGGATTCCTATTTCTCTTCGGCGCAGCCGCGACCAACGCCTCAGAGTCTGGACGGATCCCGATCTAGTTCGTCGCACCGTGGATCCGACAGAACAGCTTGAGGAGGCCCGGCCACGCCCCCGGCTGGTCTCCTCGCTGCGTCCCGGCTCAAGTGGCCGACGTCGGGTCAAGCGCTGCCTCCGGTCGCGAGCATGAGGACGCTGTTACCGCCCAAAGCGGTCCTCCACCTGCGATGGACAGATCCATCGAAACCATGGCCCCGAGCTTCGCGGTACTGGCCCGAGCCGACCCCGACCCGCGCCGCCCGCACGAAGCTCACTCTCTCTTGGGGACGAGGGAAAGCCGAACTACGCATTTTGCCTATCCTGCAAGTACTTGCGCGAGGAAAGAACTAGCCCATCGGGGAAACGGAAAAATCACGGAGTTGGGGGGAGGGGGAGATTTATGCCTCATTGTCTCGTTGCACCAGCCGGTCGGCCACTGGTACCGTAACTAGTCAATGTTGACTAGGTACGGTGTGCCCGCCGTCATCCCTTCTTGGCCGATTTCGATTAATTCGGGCGGTTTCGCCGATGCCTAGCCTTTACGGCGACGACCGGGATTGGGACGCCGTCGACCTTTCCGACAAAGGCCTGATCGGCTTGTGGCAGGAACTCGGATTCCCCACGGTCGAGCGGCCCGGCGACGAACTGGCCGAGTGGGTCGTCGTGGTCGAAATCGCCCTCCCATCCCAAGGGAGGCGTTTTGACCTGGCCGCCCTCGAGGCCCTCATCGACGTCCTCGGCGACCGACAACCGTCGGCGTTGTACAGCGATGATCGCTACGCCCTGCAGCTGCACCTGAAGGCCCGCTCGGCTACCGACGCCGTCGATTCCGGGATCTGCGCCCACGAAATGGCGGCAGCGCGGATCGGGTTCGGCGCCTTGCCCCTCCTGCGGACCGAAGTGATCTCCCGTGGGGAGTTCGAGCGGAGCTGCCAAGAGCAACTCGACGTGTCACTGGCCCCCACCGAGCGCGATCCGATCTCGGTGCCTCACGAGGTTTACCAGGCCACCAGGGCCATTCTCGGAGCCACGGCACCGGGGCAGCTGACCGATGCCCTCATCGAATTCGTCGTGACGGTCGGCGGTTCCGTCAGCCTGGGATCGGTCCCCGTAGACCGGGCCATGGTCGCGGTCCCCATCGCGCTCACCGGCCGGCCGATCTTCGGTGCCGCCGACCCCTACACCGTCGCCGGTTTCATGATCGAAGATTGGCTGCCCCGTTTGGTGGCCGACGCCGGGAGCATGCTGGCCCGCATCACCGCCGACGCGGGGGAATAACCGGCCTCCAAAGGCGCCGCCGTTGTACTCCCGGCAACTCCGCTCGCCCGCCACTTCAAAGGTCGTGCCTCCTAGGCGCAACCGATCAGGAACCGATATCGGGTTCGGTCTGGTCGAGAATGTCGTCGAGTTTGAGGATCTCGGCGGTGGTTACGATCCCGACGAACGCCTCACCCTGGACCACCGGGAGCAGGTCGACATCAGCGTTTTCCATCACCGTCAAGGCATCGCGCAATTGCCCTCCCGGGGCGATGCTGGGGAAGTCGGTACGCATGTGGTCGCCGACCTGTTGGGTCGTCCATTCCCCCTGGGCGACCTCCTGGAGTTCCTCGATGCGCATGATACCGAGGTAGCGGTTGCCGTCCACGACCGCCACCGCTTTCTCCCGGTTGCCGATGAGGTGGTGGCGGAAGAATTCATCCAGTGTCGTGTCGGGCGGCATGGTGGCGACATCGGTTTCGAGGGCGGTCGTGAGCGGCAAGGCGAAGCGGCGCTCCAGATGGCCGGCCCGGGCCGCCACCTGGTAGGGCGAGGCGGAGGCGTGGCCCATGAACAGCTGCGCGACCATGGCCGCGATCAGGCCGGGAACGATGAACCCGGGGCGGCCGCTGGCTTCGGCCGCGAACACGACCCCGGCGAGCGGCACCCGGTAGCCGGCTCCAAGAAAGGCCGAGACCCCGACCAGGGGGAAGAAGTTGCTACCCGAGGCGGCGGTGCGGAACAGCCCGCCCACGGCCCGCCCGAGCAGCGCCCCCTCGATGACCAAGGGGATGAACAAGCCACCCGCCCCCCCACCCCCCACGGTGGCGATGGTGGCGACCGCCCGGAGGACGAACAGCAACAGGACCAGGACAACGGTGCGTTTGGGGTCGAAGGCCCAGGTCAGGTTGTTGTAACCGGCGCCCAGAGTAAGCGGCATGCCGAAAGCCATCTTGGCGATGAGGGCGACGGCCGCCAGGACGACGCCCGCGACCAGCGCCCGTAGGGCGGGATGCACCGTGGCTGTGGCCGACTTGGCCAGCGTCAGGGTCTTGGTGAACACCCGGGCGCCGATCCCGCAGGCCACGCCGAGCAGGGCGGCGCCGCCCAGATCCCGAAGATTGAACGGCGGGCTGCCGGCCACCGCGAACAGCGGGTGGGTGCCTTCGATGGCCGCGAAGACGACGTAGCTGACGGCGGCCGCGATGCCCGCTGGGAGGAGCATGCGTCGGGCAAGGTCCTCCTGGTAGGGGACTTCGAGGGCGAATACGAGACCGGTGGCCGGAGCCTTGAAGATGGCCGCCACGCCGGCCGCGGCGCCGGCCACCAGCAGGATCTTGGCGTCGTTGCGGGAGAACTGGCGGTGAAACCGGCGTTGCACGACCGAGCCGGCCGCGGCCCCCAGGTAGATCGAGGGGCCTTCGTAACCGAGGGCACCCCCCAGGCCGAGCGTGAAGATGCTGGCCAGGATGCGACCGGGCAGCGGGCGCAGGTCCAACCGGACCGAGGGGTCATGGAAGTTCTTGATGTATTCGTCCGCCGTCGCCGGGCTGGCGCCGCCCGCCAGGTAGCGAAGCGCGGCCGCCGCCAGCAGAAGGCCCACGAGGGGGGCGAGGATCTGGAGCGGCAGTGGCGCCTGGGCCAGATGGTCGAACAGGCCGCCGCGGGTGAGTGTTTCGAACCCGGCCACGGCGAGGCCAGTGAGGGCACCGGTGACCGCCGCGAACACAAGGACCTGGCGGGTGCGCCGCCCCAGGGCGGCCACGTCGTAGCGGCGCCAGCCGCGCCGGGCCCGGAAGGCGGCGCGACCCGACCAACCTCGTTTATTTACTGGCACCAGGAGGGTTGTACCCCATTAGGCCGTTTGCAGCACGGAGAGCGTGTCGGCCGCGGGGTCGGTGAACCAGCGCTGGTCAGGGCAGTTCGTCAGAGCCCGAGGCGGGATTTCACCTCGCGGTTGTAGAAAGCGAAGTAGCCCGCCTGGTCCTCGCCGACCTGGCTCACGTATACCTCGTCGTAGCCGGCGTCCAGGTACCGCCGAAGGATCTCGGCGTGGCGTTCCGGGTCGGGGCCACACACGATCTTGTCGGTGACCATCGACTCGGTGACGATGGACGACGCCTGCTCGAAATGGGCCGGAGTCGGGAGTTCCTGGCTGAGCTCGCCGGGGACGCCGGTCGTGGGCCAGCGGTCGTAGGCCAGCTTCTTGGCCGCCGCCTCGTCGTTATCCCAGCACACCTTGACCGCCGCCACCGTGGCCCCGCGGCCGCCCTGCTCGCGGAACGACCGGATAGAAGCGGCGTCGGGCGCCGTGTTCACGAAGCCGTCGCCGATCTGAGCGGCCAGGGCCAGCGCCTTGGGCCCAAAGGCCGAGACCAGGATGGGCGGACTCCGGTCGGGGAGGGAGTACACGCGGGCGTTTTCGACCGTGTAATGGCAGCCGTGGTGATTGACCATCCCGCCTTCCCACAGCTTCCGAATGACAGTGATCGCCTCCTCGAGCATTTCCAGCCGGACATCGGTAGGTGGCCACCGAGATCCCGTGATGTGCTCGTTCAGGGCCTCCCCGCTACCTACGCCGAAGGCGAAACGGCCGCCCAGTAGTAGCTGCGAGGTGGCGGCCGCCTGGGCGATCACGGCCGGGTGAATGCGGAGCGTGGGGCAGGTCACCCCGGTGGTGACCTTCAAGCCCGTGGTGGCCGCGATGGCGCCGATGACGGACCACACAAAGGGGCTCTCCCCCTGTTGGTTTGTCCACGGGTGGTAGTGGTCGGAGATCAGTACGGCACCGAAGCCCGCCTCCTCGGCCTGCTGGGCCGTTTTCACGAGGAACCCGGGCCCGTGCTCCTCGCTCGAAAGGAAAATGCCGACTTCCGCCATGGCGCAACCTCCTCGTCGCCGCTGCTGTCACTGCTGCGGGTGACCTACCCGCACCAGAGCACCGGTATGCGCCGGGTCGGGGCCATCCATTCCTCCGGTTGCGGACGAGAAGTGGCTCCCCCCAGCCCCCCAGCCCCCCAGCCCCCCAGCCCCCCAGCCCCCCAGCCCCCCAGCCCCCCAGCCCCCCAGCCCCCCAGCCCCTAAATGACCACACACACCAACGAATTTGGGGGCCGTCGACATCAACCAACTCCTCGTACCGCCCCCTCTCTGGCAGGCCCCTGCCGGTTTACCTGAAGTACGGGGCCAGTTGGGCGACGATGGTGGCATCGTCCATGGCGGCAGTGAAGTGAACGACGCGCCATCCGTGTCGGGTAAGGATGTTCTCCCGCTGAAGGGTGTGATCGAACTTCGACAGCGACTTCGCCCGCGTCGTCATCCCTTCCACCTCCCCATCGATCTTCTGCGCCGGCCACGCGATGTCGAGCAGGAACACGTGGCCGTCAAGGGTCACCGGATGCTGGAGTGCGTAGCCAGGAAAGAGTGGTTTGACCACACGGATTACCCGTTGTTCCAACCGGCTATCGGGATGACACTCATCGGTTCGCAGCGCCAGGAGGCGACGAAGTTCGGCCAGGCCAGCGGGGTGAGCCCTGAACAGCGCGATCCGGGCCTCCACCTGTTCGGGGGTCCACAACCGACTGATAGCGCCTTCATCGACAATCGAGCCGAGCAGGGGGTCACGAAACCGCGGTGCCAGGTCGAGGAGGGTCCGGATGGGACTGGTGACGAGCAGTCCGTGGCGTCGGTCGATATCGCCAGGCAGCAGGGTCTTTGACCGGTGGGTCCGGACGCCGGCCAGTTGGCGGACCATGGGCCAGGGAACGGTCAGTTCGATCTGTCGGTCGATCACGCCGTAGAAGGAGTGGACAGCGGCCGCCGAACCATGGGAGATGATGGCGTCCGGACCGGCGGCCAGGGCGGCGGCATACGTAGGCCGCCATCGTGAAGGTGGAAGGCCGGCAATGGCATAGACGCCGTAGCGCTCCCTGCGTATCCAGCCCCGAGCGACCGCCCGGTCGATAGCCGAGTTCGATATTCCCAACTGCCTGGCCTGGCGGACCGAGAACAGACCGAGCTGCGTGCTGGCCAGCGCGAGCACTTGCGTGATGAGGAGTGGTTCCACGTCCCTTCTCATGCCGCGGGAAGGAACGAGTGATGGATAGTGGCCCGCCTGGGAGCCACGACCCGTCACCGGCAGGAGGGCGGCGTTCACCGCTGATGGATAGTGGCTCGCCTGGGAGCCACGACCCGTCACCGGCAGGAGGGCGGCGTTCACCGCTGATGGATAGTGGCTCGCCTAGGAGCCACCACCCTTCACCCGGTGGCACGGAGAAAGCTTCAGGCACCGGATTGGCAACCTCGGCCGCCCTCGGCCGCGCTCGGCGGCGCTCGGCCGCCCTCGGCCGCGCCCGGCCGCGCCCAGCCACGCCCAGCCGCGGCCGCGGCCGCGGCCGCGGCCGCGGAATTCGGCCCAGGGCACCTGCAGGAACGTCGGTGGGCGGTCAGAAGAGCAGGTGGGCGTGCTGGGCGAAGTGGATGAGCGGTGCCGGCGCCACGCCGAACACGATGGTGAAAGCCAGGCAGACGGCCAGTGCGATCGAGATACCGGCCGGGATCTCGACTCGGCCCGTCTCGGGAGGCGCGGCCAGGGCCAGGCCGCCCAAGACGGCCAGCCCGCCACTGCCGCCAGCAGGTACGCCGGCGCCGGCGCCGGCGGTTGCACTGCCCGCCCCCCCGGCGGAGGCCGCCGCCCGCGCATCCGCGGCGGGCTGGGCCGGCGCACCCGCGGCGGCACCTGCCTCGGTCGCCTCGGGCAGGGGCGAGTACATGAAGATGGCCACCCGGAGGTAGAAGAACGCCGCCACCGCGGCCGCCAGCATGGCCAGGACGGCCAGCACGTACTGGCCTTTGTTGACCGCCGCCGACACCACGTAGAACTTGGCGAAGAACCCGGTCGTGAACGGAACCCCGGCCTGGGCCAGCAGGAAGACCGTCATGCATAGTGCCAGCCCGGGCCGCCGCGACGACAGGCCCCGAAAGCCGCCCAGGTCGTTGCGGGCCTCGCCCTTGCCGCTCACCACCGACACGATGGCGAAGCTGCCCAGCACCATGAACACGTATGACAGCAGGTAGAACAGCGAACCGGCCACACCGGACGCCGTCGCCGACTGCACGCCGACCAGGACGTAGCCGGCGTGGCTGATCGATGAGTAGGCGAGCATCCGCTTGACGTCGGTCTGCACGATGGCGAGGACCGACCCGACCAGCAGCGTCAGAGCCGCCAGCACCCAGATGACGGGCCGCCAATCGACCTGGAGGGTGGGGAAGGCGCTGACCAGCACCCGAATGAGCGCCGCGAAGCCACCCGCCTTGGCGACCGCCGCCATGAAACCGGTGGCCGGCGTCGGCGAACCCTGATACACGTCGGGCGTCCAGGTGTGGAACGGCACCGCGGCCACCTTGAACCCGAGTCCCACGATCAGCAGCACCACGCCGGCCAGGAGGATGCTCTTGGGCACGTGGTTCTTGGCCAGGAAGACCGCGATCTCCGACAGCCGGGTCGTTCCGGTGGCGCCGTAACACAGGGCGACGCCGTAGAGGAAGATGGCCGAGGAGAACGCGCCCAGGATGAAGTACTTCATCGACGCCTCGCCCGACTCGATCCGGCGCCGGTGGTAGGCGGCCATGATGTACAGGGCCAGCGAGAGGATTTCCAGGCCGAGGAATACCACGATCAGGTCGTTGGCCGACGCCATCACCATGGCGCCCGACGCCGACAGCAGAGCCAGCACATAGAACTCGGGCCCGTCCAGGCCCTCCCGGCGTAAATAGCTGTCCGAGATCAACGCCGACAGGATGACGGCGCTGCTGACCAGCACCGCGAAGTACACCGTGAAGCCGTCGAACACTAAGGCGTTGCCGACGACCAGCGCTGCCTTCCCGGCCTGGGAGGCGTGCCAGGTCCACGCCGCCCAGGCCAGCGCGGCCAGCCCCGTCAAAACGGTGAGGAACATCCACAGCCCTCGCCGGGACCGCTTCGGTAGCAGCGCGGAGACGGTGAGGATCAGCAGCGCCCCGCCGATCAGGATCAACTCGGGCGCCACATAGCGGTACTGGAATGGGATGTGCAGCGACTTGGCATTGGTGCACAGCCCGGTGACCTGCCCGGCCGCGGTGACGACGCACGACGGGGCGACGGTGGTGGTGGGCGCCGCCTGCCCGGCGAGCGAGGCCAGTCCGGCGGTCAAACCGATCACGGGGCGCTCCCAACGGTGGTGGGGGTGGTCGAGGCGGCGCTCGGGGTCCCCGAGACGGTGGCGGTCGAGCCGCCGTCCACGTCATCGGCGGCGGCCACCTTGACGGCGGGCCCGACCCCTTTGGCGGGCAGGTGCAACGCCGGGTCGCTGTGCTGGACGTGGGCGATCAGGTGGTCAACCGAGGGCTGGATGCGGGCCAGCACCGGCCGGGGGTACACACCGAGGAACACGATCACGAGCAGGAGCGGCGCCATCATCGCCTTTTCCCGCAGGTTCATGTCGAGCATCGTGGCGTTCTCGCCTTCGGGCACCCCGTGGAACACCCGCTGGTACGCCCACAGGAGGTACACGGCGGCCAGGATCACGCCGGTCGACCCCACGATCGCCCACCAGCGGTGGGTGATGAACGTGCCCAGCAGTACCAGGAATTCGCCGACGAACCCGTTGAGCCCGGGTAGTCCCACCGAGCTCATCATGACCACCAGGAACACGCCGGCCATGACCGGTACCGATTTCTGGAGCCCGTGCAGCTCCGATATCTGGCGGGTGTGGCGGCGCTCGTAGATCATCCCGACCAGAAGAAAGAGGGCGCCGGTGGAAAACCCGTGGTTTACCATCTGCAAAACGCCGCCTGACAGGCCCTGCGACGTGAAGGCGAAAATACCGAGCACGATGAAACCCAGGTGGGCCACCGACGAATAGGCGATCAGGCGCTTCAGGTCCTTCTGCATGGCCGCCACGATGGCCCCATACGTCATGCCGATGACCGCCGCCGTCAAGAGCACCGGTCCCAGATCGACCGCCGCTTTCGGGAAAAGAAATACTGCGAAGCGCAATATCCCGTAGGTCCCGAGTTTCAGGAGCACGGCCGCCAAAATCACCGATCCCGCGGTGGGCGCCTCGGTATGGGCGTCGGGAAGCCAGGTATGAAGGGGAAAAAGGGGCACCTTGACGGCAAAGGCCACGATGAAGGCGAGGAAGATCAGCCGCTGTTCGGTCTGGGTCAGGGATGCGGTGCGCCGGGCCACGTCAATCAGGTCAAAGCTCGGGTGGCCGCCGCCGGGGGCGGTCAGGAACACCACCGCCAATATCCCGACCAGCAGGAATGCCGATCCGGCCAGGGTGTAAATGAAGAACTTCAGGGCGGCGTAGACCCGGTTGGTGTAGCCCCACCCGGAGATCAGGAAATACATCGGGACCAGGGTCAACTCGAACATCAGGAAAAAGACGAACAGGTCGAGGGCCAAAAACGTCCCTATGCACGCCGCTTCCAATAGCAGCATCCAGGCCAGGAATGCCTTGGGCTGGCCATGGATTTTGGGGCCGGCCATGGCGATGGGGAATATCAGGGCGGTCATGACGACGAGGAACAGGGATATTCCGTCGACGCCCAGATGCCAGCTGATGCCGAAATCGGGGATCCAGTCCTGGCGGGTTACGAACTGGAATCCCGCCTCGCCCGCTTTGAAGTCGACCAGCATGAAAACAGCGAAGGCCAGCACCGCCACCGAAACCGCAAAACCGATGACCTTGGCCACATCTTCGCGGGACTTGGGCACCAGCGCCACGGAGAGGGCCCCCGCGGCGGGCAGGAAGACGAGGGCGGTGAGAATGGGGAAGTCCATGGTTTCAGCCCCCGCCCCGTATTGCGACGTACAACAGCAGCGCCACCGCGCCGCCGGCCAGGCCCAGGGCGTAGTTGCGGACGTAGCCGGTCTGGAGTTTTCGCAACGTCCTTCCCCCGAGCGCGGTCAAGGTGGCGACGCCGTTGACCGCCCCGTCGATCACGCCCTTGTCCACCTGGTAGGCGGTGAAATCGGCCAGCTCCTCACCGGGCCCGCCCACGAAGGCGGAAACCGCCTCATCGAAGTACCAGGCGTGCTTGAGGGCCGCCGGTTCCAGCTTGGGGTGCGAGATGGAGCGCAACCACGGCAGGAGGCCGACCGCGATGCCACCCAGGCACAGCGCCAGGGTGAGCAGGGTGAGTGTCACCTTGATGGCGGTAGCCACGTGGGGCTCGGGAGCGATGGCGGCCGGGAAGACCGGTTCCAGCCAGCGGGTCAACAGGTCCCATTTTCCCCACGGAAGATTCAGCACCCCGCCCACGGCGGCCAGGGCGCCCAAGACCAGCAACGGGAAGGCCATGGGCCACGGCGCCTCGTGGGGCTCGCCCCGGTGGCCCTCGGTCTGGGTGTGGTCGCCGCTCTCCTGAGCCACCGGCTCCGGCTGGGTCAGCTCCGGCTTGCCGTGCGCCTCGCCGTGGGCGGGCTCGGTCGGGTGGCGGGCGTCCTTCCAGCGGGCCTCGCCCAGGAAGACCAGGGCGACCTGGCGGCTCATGTAGTACGCGGTGAGCCCGGCGGTCATGAACCCGACCGCCCACAGCACCTTGCCCAGCTGGCCATGGCTGCCCCAGGCGGCGGCCAGGATGTCGTCCTTGGACCAGAAGCCGGCGAAGGGAAAGATCCCCGAGATGGCCAGCCAGCCGATGACGAAGGTCGAGAAGGTAATCGGCATCCACTTCTTAAGGCCGCCCATCTTCTTCATGTCCTGCTGCTCGTGCAGCCCGTGGATCACCGAGCCCGCCCCGAGGAAGAGGAGGGCTTTGAAGAAGGCGTGGGTGACCATGTGGAACAGGCCCGCGGTGTACGCCCCGGCGCCGATGGCGAGGAACATGTAGCCCAGCTGGGAGATGGTCGAGTAGGCCAGGACCTTCTTGATGTCGTCCTGGGCGCAGGCGATGGTGGCCGCGTACAGGGCGGTGGCGGCCCCCACGATGGCGATCACGGTCAGGGCGTCAGGGGCGTAGTGCAGGATCGGCGCCACGCGGGCCATCAGGTAGACACCGGCGGTGACCATGGTGGCGGCATGGATAAGGGCCGACACCGGCGTCGGGCCTTCCATGGCGTCGGGCAGCCAGATGTACAGCGGGATCTGGGCCGACTTGCCGGCCGCCCCGAGGAACAGCATCAGGGCGATGCCGGTGGCGGTCACCGTCGCCAGGGCGCCCGGGGTGCCCTTCATCAGCGGCGCCAGCACGTCGTGGTAGTTGAGGGAGCCGAAGTGGTTGAAGATCAGGAAGACCCCGATCATGAAGCCGAAGTCACCGACGCGGTTGGTAACGAAGGCCTTCTTGCCCGCCGCCGGGGGCCGCTCCCGCTCGAACCAGAACGAGATCAGCTGGTAGGAGCAGAAGCCCACACCCTCCCAGCCGAGAAAGCTGAAGAGGAAGTTGTCGGCCAGCACCAGGCACAGCATCGAGAAGAGGAACAGGTTCAGCAGCATGAAGAACTTGGGGAAATGTGGGTCGTTGTGCATGTAGCCGATCGAGTACAGGTGGATCAGGCTCCCGACACCGGTGATGAAAAGGGCCATGGTGACCGAAAGGGGGTCCAGCTGGAGGGCAAACTTGACGTGGAGGCCGGCCACCGGGACCCAGGCGAAGATGTTCTTGATGACCGTCCGATCCTCGCCGCTGCGGCCGAGGAGGGTGGCGAAGGTGGCCACGGCGCCTGCGAACGAGACAACCGCGACCGCGGTGGCCAGCCGCCCCGCCACCGGTTCTCCGATCTTGGGGCCGAAGGCCAGCAGCACGAGGAACCCGGCGAGGGGCAGGGCGAGGATGACGTAGGCGGCGTTCATCGCGTTGCGCTCAGCCCCTCAGGACGTGGAGGTCGTCGGCCGTGGCCCCTACCCGGCGCCGGTAGATGGCCACGATGATCCCGAGGCCGACGACGACCTCGGCCGCCGCCACTACCAGCACGAAGAACACGATCGACTGGCCCCCGATGTCGTTGAGCTGGCGGGCGAAGGTGACGAAGGTCAGGTTGACGGCGTTGAGCATCAGCTCGACGCACATGAACATGACCAGCACGTTGCGGCGCACCAGCACCCCGAGGGCGCCGATGGTGAAAAGGAGGGCCGAGAGGGCCAGGTACCAGGAGGCGTCGACGCTCACGGGAGCGCAGCCTCCTGTTCCTCCCGGGTCATCTCGCTGGCTACCCGGTGGGGGCGCCGGGCCAGCACCACGGCGCCGATCACCGCGATGACGAGCAGCACCGAGGTGATCTCGAAGGGGAACAGATAGCGGGTGAAGATGGATTGGCCCAGCTTCTGGATGTTCTCGCCGGGGCCGTTGAGGGGGCCCGCGGTCGAAGGGGTGCCGGTCACCCAGTCGTTGACCCGGGCCAAAAAGGCCAGCTCCACCAGGACCATGAGGCCGAGCACGATGGCGATGGGGCGCTGGGCGGGGAGCGGATCGGCGGCGATGTTTTCCTCCCGGTCGACACCGAGGAGCATGATCACGAAGAGGAAGAGGATCACGATGGCGCCCGCATAGACGATCACCTGCACGGCGGCCAGGAAGTCGACCTGCTGGTTGATGAACTCCACCGCGATCCCAAACAGGGTCAACACCAGGCTCAAGGCGGCGTGGACCGGGTTTCGGGAGACCACGACCCCGATCGCGCCCACCAGGATGGCGATGCCCGCCACGAAGAAGACCACCAGGTCGGGGATGGAAGCGGCCAGGAGCATCAGTGGCTCCCACTGCCGGCGGTGTCGTGGCTGGGCCCGTCGCCCTCGTCGACGCCGTCGGCTTCGTCCTCGATCTCGACCTCGACGCGCTCGGGGCGCCCGGTGGCCACCCCGGCGCTGCGCATCTCGTTGGTCATGACCTCGCGGACGCTGATGTCGCAGTCGGCGGGGACATCGCCGGCCAGCGGGTCGGACTGGCCCCGCTGGGCGGGGCGAACGCCGTAGCCGAGCTCACCGGACCACAGGGGCCGGCCCTCGGCGGCTGCGGAGCCGGCGGGCGCCGTGGCTCGCAGCCACCCCGAGGTGTTCTCGTCGTCGCCCTCGTGCCAGTCCTCCCAGGGGAGGTGCTTGGGATTGCCGTTGTCGTCGACCACCAGTTCCGCCTTGGTGTAGATGGCGTCGTTGCGGTTGGCGAAGGAGAACTCGAACAGCTTGGACTCGGTGATGGCCTCGGTCGGGCACGCCTCGACACAGAGGTCGCAGTGAATACAGCGCAGGAAATTGATCTCGTAGACGAACCCGTACCGCTCGCCCGGCGACACCGGGCCGTCGGGCGGATTGTCGGCTCCCCGGACGTAGATGCAGCGGGCCGGGCAGACGCCGGCGCACAGCTCGCAGCCGATGCACTTCTCCATGCCGTCCTCGTAGCGATTGAGGACGTGGCGGCCGTGGAAGCGCTCCGGCTTGGGCCGCTTCACCTCGGGATACTGGGTCGTGACGACCTTCTGGAAGAACTGCTTCCCGGAGATGGTGAAGCCCTTGAGGTAGCCCACCGCTACACCACCTTTCCTGGCCGGGCGGTGGCGGCCTCGACCCGAGTGGCCCGCTGGCCCACCGTGAGGGCCCGCAGCAGAGCTCCGGCGCCGATGACGAGGCCGACCATGACGCCTATGACCCAGCCCCGGCTCCCGGTGCGCACCGCGGCCACGAACAGCAGCATGGCGAGGCCGGCCGGGATGAGGCGCTTCCAACCCAGGTCCATCAGCTGGTCGTAGCGGAAGCGGGGCAGGGTGGCCCGGAGCCACACGTAGGTGAACAGGAAGGCGAAGATCTTCACGAGGAACCACAACGGTCCCACGCTGTGGCCGAAGATCCGGGGCCCGATGGGCCCCCCGAGGAACAAGGTGACGGTGATCCCCGACATGGTGACCACGTTCATGAACTCGGCCAGGTAGAACAAGGCGAAGCCGAGGGAGGAATACTCGGCGTTGAACCCCCCCGCGATCTCCTCCTCGGCCTCGACCAGGTCGAACGGCGGCCGGTGCATCTCGGCGGTGATGGCGATCATGAAGATGATGAAGGGCACCACCCAGGACCGGAACAGGTTCCACGCCGGCAAGGGCACGGTGAAGTTGCGGAAGTGGAGCAGGCCGTGCTGGCTGGCCGCGATGGCGCTGGTGTGCAGCGAGCCGCTCAGCACCACGACAGTGGCAATGGACAGGCCCATCGCGGCCTCGTAGGAGATCATCTGGGCCGACGCCCGGACCGCCCCCAGCAGCGGGTACTTGGAGCCCGACGACCAGCCGGCCAGCATGACCCCGTACACCGCGATGGACGACAGCATGAGCATGAACAGGATCCCCCAGGGGGGATCGGCCAGCTGCAACTCGGTGACGTGGTGGGCGATGGTGACGGTCCCCCCGATGGGGACGATGGCGAAGACCAAGAAGGCGGGGACGACGGCCACGAACGGGGCCAGGCGGTAGACCCGCTTGTCGGCCCGGGTCGGCAGGAGGGCTTCCTTGAAGAACAACTTGGTTCCGTCAGCCAGCGACTGCAGCGACCCGAAGGGGCCGGCCCGGTTGGGGCCGATGCGGTTCTGCATATGGCCGATGACCTTGCGCTCGAAGAGCACCATGAACAGGACCGAGACGAGCACCACCACGAAGGTGATGATCGCCTTGAGGACGACAATGGCGACAACAGCGAAGGTGATCCCGTGCTGGAGGAGCGGATCGCCCATCAGGTGCTGTCCAGCCGCACGTTGGTGATCGCCGAGGTGGCGTCGATGAGATCGGCCGCCCCTTCGCCGGGCAGGTTGAAGCCCAGCGCCACCGAGCCCCGGGGCACGCCCGGATCGGCGTCGACGGTGAGGACCAGGCTGCCCCGGGGGGCCACCGCCTTGACCCGGGCGCCACTCTTGTGGCCCAGCCGCTCCAGGTCGTGGGGGTTGGCCCGCAAACCGGGTTTGGGTGCCAGGCCGGCCAGATGAGGCGAGTTCTGGACCCCGACGCCAGCGTCCCAGAGGATGTGGGAGGCGACGAGGCGCAGCGAGTAGGCGTCGATCGGGGGGACGGGAGCGGCGCTGGCCGGCGCTTCGAAGCGCATGGCCTCGGGTTTGGCGGGAGCTTCCGCGGCCGGCTGGCTGTCGGCGTCGCCGAGATCGGCGTCGCCGAGATCGCCGTCGGCGGGGGGTGTGGCAGCCGCGGCCGCGGGGGCCAGCGGGTCGGTGTGGCCGACGTCGCCTTCGGGCCCCCGGGTGACTTCGCCCACCGCGGCCTCACCCGGCGCCGGTACATCCATGAGAGACACCCAATGGGCCTCGGCGGCGATGATCCCGGGCTCGGCCATCGGGTCGAGGCGCCCGGGATCGTGCCCCGGCGGGTCATCGATGGCTACCGGCACAACCACCCCGTCCTTGGCGTGCAGGCTGGCCAGCCGGGCCGAGGTCACCCCGGAATGGGTGGGCGACAGCCGCTCGATCTCGTCCCAGATGCCGTCCAGGTTGTCGAAGCCCAGGTCGCTGCCCAGGCGGAAGGCCAGCTCGTTGGCGATCATCCAGTCGGGCCAGGCCACGCCGGGCGCGGTGACTTTCTGGCCGAGGCGGAGCACCCGGCCCTCGAGGTTGGTGAAGCTGCCGGGCCGCTCGGCGTAGGTGGCGGCCGGGAGGATGACACTGGCCAACTTGGCCGACTCGGTGAGGAAACAGTCGACGGCCACGACCATCCCCGCCCCCTGCAGGCCCTTCTTGGCCAGGGTCCGGTCGGGGAAGTCAGAAAGGGGGTCGGCGCCCAACAGGATGAGCCCGGCCAGCCGGCCCTCCGATGCCTCGACCAGCATCCGGGTGGTGTCCATACCTTTGGCTTCCGGGAGGGGACCACCCCACGCCTGGAGGTACCAGGGCCGCCCCGCTCCCAGCAGGACCCGGCCCGGCAGGACGCCGGGCGCCAGGCCCATGTCCAGGGCACCGTGCACGTTCCCCCGGCGCAGCGCGGTGAGGAAGCGCACCCCGGGCAGCCCGTTGAGAAGCGTTGAGGCGGCATCTGCAAGCGGCGCCGGGCCCGAGGCCAGCGACGGGCGACCGAGGACGACGACATACCTCGCCTCGGGACCGTCCTTTTCCCCCACTGTTTTGAGAAGGCGCCGAGCTTTGGTGACCTCCGCCACCGCGATGCCGGCCACGTTTTCGGTCGGATCGGCTGCCGCCGTCAGCGCCTTGGCCACCACGTGGGCCTCGCCGGGGCGGTGCAGCAAGGTCACGGCGGCGTACGGGGACAGGCCGCTGCGCTGCTCGGCCAGCTCGATGATCGGGCGCTTGCCCTCGACCGCGGCCGCCTTGAGGCGCAGGTAGAGGACCGGCAGCTCTTCCTTCAGATCGGGGCCGAGGAGGATGACGGCCGAGGCGTCGCACGCCTGATCGATGGTGGCCCGGGGCAGGCCCAGGATCAGCTCGGCGGGGAGCCCGTCGCCTAGTTGGGCGTCGACGTTGTCGGTGCCGAGGACGGAGCGGGCCAGGCGCGACCAGGCGTAAGCGTCCTCGTTGGCCAGCCGGGCGCCGCCGATGATGCCGACGGCGCTGCCGCCGTGAACCTCTTTGGCCTTGTTGAGGCCGGTGGCGACGGCGTCGAGGGCCTCCGCCCAGCCCACCTCGACGAGTTCGTCACCCTTGCGCAGGAGGGGGGCGGTGACCCGGTCCTCGCTGCTGATGGCCTCCCAGTCGAAGCGGCCCTTGTCGCACAGCCAGCTCTGGTTGACGGGATCGGAGTCGACACCCAGGTAACGGGTGATCTGGTCGCCGGTCGACTGGACCGCCACCCGGCAGCCAACCGAGCAGGTGGTGCAGCTGCTCTCGACCTGCTCCAGGTCCCACGGCCGGGCCTTGAAGCGGTAGGGGCTGCTGGTAAGGGCGCCCACCGGGCAGATCTGGACGGTGTTGCCGCTGAAGTAGGAGGTGAAGGGGACGCCGGGGAAGGTGGCCACCTCCACCGCGTCGCCCCGCATGGCGAAGTCGATCTGGGGATCGCCCGCGATCTCGTCGGCGAAGCGGGTGCAGCGGGCGCACTGGATGCAGCGTTCGCGGTCCAGGAGGACCAGCTCGCTCAGCGCGATGGGCTTTTCCCAGTGGCGCTTCTCCTCGACGAAGCGGCTTTCGCCGGGGCCGAAGGCGAGGGTCTGATCCTGGAGCGGGCACTCGCCGCCCTTGTCGCAGACCGGGCAGTCGAGGGGATGGTTGACGAGGAGGAACTCGAGGACCCCGTCCTGGGCCTTCCGGACGGCGGGCGAGTTGGTGACGATCTCGGTGCCTTCGTTGACACCGATGAAGCAGGCCGGCGTGAGAGCGAAGCCCCGGGGCCCTTTCAACTCGATCAGGCACATGCGGCACATGCCGACCGGCTTCATGCGGGGGTGGTAACAGAATCGGGGGATGTAAACGCCGGCCCGTTCCGCGGCCGCGATGATCATCTCGCCCTTGTTGGCCTCGACGGTGCGGCCGTCGATGACCATGCTCACCTTTTCGATGTTCTCAGGGGCCATGGGGGCAGGCCCCTTCCTTGATGTGCACCAAGAACTCGTCGCGGAACATGCGGACGCCGGAAACGATAGGGCTCGGGATGGACGGGCCCAGGGGGCAGATCGTGGTCTGCTTGGGTGGCCAGGTGAGGCCGGGGGCGATGTTGTC
This sequence comes from uncultured Actinomycetota bacterium, assembly GCA_963791545.1. Taxonomy (GTDB): domain Bacteria; phylum Actinomycetota; class Acidimicrobiia; order Acidimicrobiales; family Palsa-688; genus JALYXV01. The sequence goes on along the minus strand of CAWBSR010000002.1, from coordinate 80,592 downwards.
GCAGGCGTCGAGGAGCAGGTCGAGGTCGGCTTCTCTTCCTCTTCCGGCCTCGATCCGCTGCAGGATCTTCTCCAGCCAGCCGGCCCCTTCCCGGCAGGGGGTGCACTGGCCACAGGATTCCTTGTGGAAGAAACGGGTGAGACGCCAGGCGGCCCGCACCATGCAGGTGTCCTCGTCCATGGCGACGATGGAGCCGGAGCCCAGCATGGTGCCGAGTTTGCCCACCTCGTCCTGGTCGAGGGGCACATCGAGCTTGTCGGGGCCGAACCAGTAGGAGGAGGCGCCCCCGGGGATGAAGGCCTTCAGTTGTTTCCCGTTGCGGATGCCCTGGCCGTACTCGGGGGCGTAGAAGAGGTCGCGGAAGGTCGTCTTGACCATCTCCACCTCGTAGTTGCCGGGCCGGTTGACGTGGCCGCTGACCGAGAAGATGCGGGTGCCCCGGCTTCGGTTGTCGCCGAGGGCGGAGAAGGCGTCGCCGCCGTTCAGGACGACCCACGGGATGTTGGACATGGTCTCGACGTTGTTGACCACGGTGGGGGCCTGGTAGAGGCCGAAGGCGGCGGGGAAGAACGGGGGCTTGATGCGAGGGAAGCCGCGCTTGCCCTCAAGAGATTCGAGCAGCCCGGTTTCGTCCCCGCAGATATAGGCGCCGGCGCCGGGGTGGATGATGACGTCGATGGACCAGCCGCTGCCGAAGATGTCGCGGCCGACGGCGCCATATTGGTAGGCCTCATTGAGCGCGGCCGTGATGCGCTCCAAGCCCTTCGCAAACTCGCCCCGGATGTAGATGAAGGCCTGGGCGGCGCCGATGGTGTAGGCCGTGATCAGGGTCCCCTCGATGATCTGGTGGGGGTCCTGCTCGATCAGCATGTGGTCCTTGAAGGTGGCCGGTTCCGACTCGTCGCCGTTGATGACCAGGTAGATGGGCTCGGCTTTGCGGAGCATCGCCCATTTCTGCCCAGCCGGGAACCCGGCGCCCCCGCGGCCCAGGAGAGAGGCCTTCTTGACCTCTTCGTGAACGTCCTCGCGGGCCATGGTCAGGGCCTTGCGCAGGCCCCGGTACCCGTCGTCGGCCAGGTACGACTCGAGGGTCCAGCTCTCGGGGTTGCCGAGGTGGCGGGTCACGATCTTGGGGGCGTTGGTGACCGTCATCTGGGGCCAGGGTCTCCGGCTGCGGATGCGGGCGGGGTCGCCGTTTCGGGTTCGGCTGGGGGTTCGGGTTCGGGTTCGGGAGCGGGGCCGGGTTCGGTTCCGGGTTCGGCGGCGGGTTCGGGTTCGGCGGCGGGTTCGGGTTCGGCGGCGGGGCCGGGTTCGGCGGCGGGAGAGTCGGGAGCGGCGTCAGGGGCAACCGTGCCAGGGGATGTAGCCGACGTTCCGGCGGCGGACGAGGTAGGCGGCTGAACACTGTCCTCGGCGCCCGCCGGCGCTTGCGAACCATGGGGTTGGGTAACCGGGGAAGCCGGTTCGACAGGAGCCGGCGCTTCGGTGTCGGTGGCCCCGCCACCCAGCACCGTCGGCTTCGACTCGCCCTGTCCGGCGGTGGCGGCCGCCGCATCCGCAGCCGCGGGTGCAGGCGAGGGTGGCGGTGTGGCGGCCGCCGGCGCCTTGGCGACTACCGGAGCGGGCGGGGCGCCCGCCGCCTCCAAGCCGACCGTCCGGCGGACCCGGCACAGCGTCCCATGGGGCGGGACCTCGTCGTCCAGGCGACCCATCCGCAGGTCGTCGACCAGGGTGTCGAACTTGTTTGGCGTCAGGTCGCCGAAAAACCGCCAGTTGGCGGTGAGGCAGGGGGCGTTGCCGCATAGCGCCAGGCATTCGAACTCCTCGACCGTGAAGACGCCGTCGGTGGTCGTCCCCCCGGACTTCACCGCCAGGCTGGTCTCGATGTGTTCGAGGAGCTCGTAGGCGCCATTCAGCAGGCAGGCGATGTTGGTGCAGACCGACAGCACGTACTTACCCACCGGCTCCAGGAAGAGCATGTCGTAGAACGTGGCGGTGCCCCGGACCTCGGCCGGCGTCAAACCGATCATCTCGCCGATGTGGGTCATCGCCTCGCCGGTCAGGTAACCGTCCTGTTCCTGGGCAATGTGCAACATGGGGATCAGCGCCGAACGCGGCTGCGGGTACAACGCGATGAGATCGCGTGCCCTCTGCGCGTTCTCAGGCGTCAGCCGTGCCATTCTTTGATTGATCCTTGCCGAATCGGCATGTCGTGGTCCAACCCTGGTGGGGGATCAGCGGGGGGACGGCGCTTCTTTGAACTGGACAGGAATGCGGCCGACGGCGTAGTCCTTTCGCAGGGGGTAGCCCTCCCAGTCCTCCGGCATCAGGATCCTGGTGAGGTCGGGGTGACCATCGAAGCGGATGCCGAACATGTCGTAGACCTCCCGCTCGGGGGCCTCCGACCCGGGCCAGAGGTCGAACAGGGTCGGGATCGACTCGTCACCTTCGGGCACCTGGGCTCGGACCCGGATCCGTTCATGGGTGGCGATCGAGGCCAGGTTGACCACGACCTCGAAACGCTCCGGCGTGACCGGGGCGGGCAAGGCCCGCCCGAGGTGGGCAAGGTAGTCGACCCCGCACACGTCGACGCACATGTCGTAGCCGTCGGCCTTGAGAGCGGACATCAGGTCGTGATAGCCCTCGCGGCTGCAGTGCACGACCGTTTGTCCGTGGGAGTCGACGACGGGCCAACCGTGCCGCTCGGGCGGCGCATCGGCGGGACCCTCGACCTCTTCGGCGCCTCCCGTGTCGCCGGCGCCGCCGGCGGCGACCGGGCGATCGCTCACGACGCCTCGCTGGCGGCGACGGGCCGCTTCATGATCTCGCCGCGTTGCACCTTGGCGTGCAGGGTGAGGATGGAGTGGATGAGTGTTTCCGGTCCCGGGGGGCAACCAGGGGCGTAAATGTCGACCGGGACGATCTGATCGACGCCCTGGACGATGGCGTAGTTGTTGAACATGCCGCCCGTCGACGCGCACACGCCCATCGAGATGACCCACTTGGGCTCCATCATCTGGTCGTAGACGTTGCGCAGGACGGGCGCCATCTTCTGACTGACCCGCCCCGCCACGATCATCAGGTCGGCTTGGCGGGGCGAGGCCCGGAATACCTCCATGCCGAAGCGGGCCAGGTCGAAGTTGGCCGCCCCGGTCGACATCATTTCGATGGCGCAGCAGGCCAAGCCGAAGGTGGCGGGCCACATGGAACTCTTGCGGGCCCACTTGACCATGTCCTCGAGACGGCCGGTAAGGAAGTTGTGGTTGAGGTCCTCGAGGGCCATGTCAGTGGCCCTGGCCGGTGGTGACGGGAACCTTCTCGGGGGCCGTCGTGGCCGGGGGCTCGGTGTTCTCGGGCTCGGTGTTCTCGGCCGCGGTGCCTTCCATCGGCTCCAGCCCGGCCAGCAACGCCTCGGGACGGGGCACCCGGCGCACCGTGGCGGTGCTCGAGTAGCCCTGGGCCAGGGTGACCGCGGGCGCCAGGCGCTTGACGGGCCCCCAGTCGAGAGCGCCGCCGGAGATCAGGTAGAGGAACGCGACGAGGACGGCCAGCGAGAACGCCACCATTTCCGCCAAGCCGAAGGTGTCGAGCTGGTGGTACATCACGGCCCAGGGATAGATGAAGATGATCTCGATGTCGAAGATCACGAAGATCATGGCAACGAGGTAGAAGCGGACCGGGAAACGCTGCACCGGCGCGCGGGTCGGCACGATCCCGCACTCGTAGGGCGCCGACTTGGCCGCGGTCGGTCTCTTGGGGCCTAGGAAGCGCGACGCCGCCAGCGAAACGCCGGCAAAGAGGGTCGCCAGCACCATCAGCACCGCGATCGGGAGGTACTGCGCCATGGCGCTCACCCTAGTCCCTGGCCGTGGGGGGACTCGGCTGGGGGGTGCGCTGAATAATCCGTGTGTACACACGGATTATTCAGCGCACCCCCCTGTCACATCGGTTTGATTGACTGTGTTGCATGTCCTGGAGTGCTATTTCAGCGATTTCCGCTCGTCAGTTCAGCCTGATCAGTCGCGCCCAAGCGCGCGCCGCCGGAGTGAGCGACCAGGAGTTGGACTGGGCGGTCGCGGAGGGCCACCTCACGAGGAAGCGTCATGGCGTGTACGCGGTGGTGGGCGCTCCGGTCGAGCACCAGCCACTTATGGCGGCCTGCCTGGCGGCGGGTGAGACGGCCGCGGTGTCCCATATGGCGGCCGCTCGTTTGTGGGGCGCCGAGCAGGTGCTGGCGGGCCGGATCGAGATCACCACCTTCGACAACCGCGACCATCGACTGCCCGGAATTGTTACCCACCGGTCGCGACTCGACCCGACGCGGGCCATCACCCGCCACCTGGACCTACCGGTCGTCGTCCCCGCGCTCGCTGTCGTCCAGGTGACGAACCTCTGTGGCCCCTACCTGGTCAAGAGCATCGCCAATGACCTGGTCAAGCGGCACTGGACGTCGTTCCCGGAGATCCGCGAGTGGATCGAGGTGGCCGGCATCGGGGGGCGCCAGGGACTTCGGGAACTCTGCCTCCAGGCGATCGAAGTGGGCGGCCATGACGACAGCCCGCCCGCCCGCGAGCTGTGCCACCGACTGCTTGGCGCGGGTGCCCCACGATTCCGGACCGACTACGTGGTCCAGACCCCCGGCGGGATCCTGCTCATAGACATTGCCTGGCCGAGGTCCAAGGTCGGCATCGAGTACAACGGCGCCCGCGATCACGCCAACAACCCTCTCGCCCGCATCGACGACACTCGCCGCCTCAAACGCCTCCGGGACCTCGGCTGGACCATCCTCGTCGCCGACAAGAGCATGAGTCAGCACGAAATCGTCGAATGGGCCCTGACCACCCTCGCCGCCAAGGCGAGCAGTTAGCCATACCCGCAGGAGCCACCCGCAGGGCTCCACCCATATGGTCACACCCGGGGGTCAGACCCCGGCGCCCACCGTTTCGCGGCCAGCCGCGCCGCCGGCGCCGCCCGACCCTCCCGCCCCGGCGCCACCGGCCGGCCCACCGCCGCCGCCACTGCCGCCACCGCCGGCGGCCGCGGCGTCAGCTGCTTCCTTCTCCCTGTCCCGGGTGTGGAGGATGTAGCAGATCACCAGGAAGGTGATGCCCATACTGAACGCCAGCAGTGCCTGGGGCTGGCGAACCGACCCCAGGTTCCGGTCCATGATCACGTAGGTGTACGGCTTGGTGTTGTCGGGCTGGGCGGCCGGCGGCGCCCCGCCCAGGTTCAGCGTGGGCAGGGCGGGCTTGACCCGCAGCACGACGAAGTGGGTACCCCGGGCCAGGGGCATATAGATCTTGTGGCGGCTGATGGCAAACAAACAGCCGCTGTTCTGGCCCTTCTGGTAGCCGTCGATGTACACGTAGTCCGTCGTGGCGCTGAAGGGGCTGGTCAGCTGGGGCCCGATCAACGAGGCGGTGGTGTTGGCCAGGATCTTGTCCGCCTCCGACTCGGGGTCGTTGACGAGCGAGGGGTCGATCTTGTGCCAGGCGTTGTCGTTGCACCCCTGGAAGGGCCAGAACCAGTGCTGGGTCTTCAGGGCCTTGGTGGGCGGCGCCACCGACGCCAGATCGTTGACATTGAGGCCGGCCGCCCCTTTGATGGTGATCTGGCCGTTGTAGTCGCCGGTGATGACCTCGAGGGGATGCCACGAGTTGGGCCGCCCGACATCGGCGGTCGACGCCAGGGGCATCCACAGCAGCGCCAGGAGACACAGCATCCCCGACGTGGCGGCCGCCATGAGCAGGAACCCCAGCCGCCCCCCGACGTCGGTCGACAGCACCAGGTACACGCTGCCGGGCAGCAGGATGATGAACAGCGCCAGGATCAGGGCACCCCGGATGAACGGGTCCCACACGAAGGTGGCCGCCAGCAGGTGCGCCGGCGCCGCGCTCAGGGCCAGGGTAAGGTGCACCTACATCCCTCTCTCATAGGCGACGACCGCCTGGATCTGTTCCGGGGTGAGCATCTGGTCGAATTTGGGCATGCCGCCGCCCTGCTGGGCCGCCCCGGGTGTCTCGATGTCCAGCCTCGGATCGGCGGCCATGCTGCCAACCCCCCGGGTGCCGTACGCCTTGCCGTAAACGGCGCCCTTGGTCACGTAGTCGATCTGGTCGGACAGCGTCGGGAACTGACGCAGCTCGTCGCCGTTGGTCAAGTTGGGTCCGTAGGCCCCGCCTCCGGCCAGGTCGGGCTGCCCATAGGAGAACCCCTTGGTGTGGCACCGGGCGCAGTAGGCGTTGAAAATGGCGGGGCCGTCGGTGCCGTACTGGGCGGCGACCTTGATGGCGGCAGCCGGGGTGATCTGGATGCTCTGCAGGTAGGCGACCAAGGAGTCGATCTGGGAGTCGTTCATGGGGCCGCCGCCCGCCAGGCCCCACGCCGGCATCGGCGTGTTGGAGCGCCCGTACACGATGATCGTCCGCACCGTGTCGGGGGTGAAGCGCAGCAGCGCCGTGTCCAGCGCCGGCACCTGCCACGTCACCGACTGGGTCGCCCCGAGGGGCGTGGTGATGGTGTAGGTCGTCGACCCGCCCTGGCCCGCGTTGCCGTGGCAGCCGGCGCACCCGAAATGCAGTTCGTTGAGCTTGGGGTTGGCGGCGAGGGGCGAGTCGGCGGGCTGGAACAAGGAGAAGCCGACCTCGACGGCGGTGTTGGCGAACAGCTTCTTGGCCCCGTTCTCCCGCCGGGTCTCGTTGATCCAGTACAGCGGGAGGCCGATGCCGATGATCACCAGCAGCAGCAGCGCCAGGGTGAGGGCCCGCTCCAGCTTCGGGCCCTCCAGCGCCTCGTCGTCGTAGTAGGGCTTGCGGTTGGGGGCTTTGACGATCTCGTCGCCGGGGCGAACGGCGCCGCGCCTGGTGTGCGACAGCATGAAGACCAGCCACCCGAAGACGAGGGCGATGGCAAAAACCGTCCCCAGCTTCTGGGCCGTGGATGCCGCGAGGATCATCACCGCGCCGGGGGTGGGAAAAGGGGCGGGTCAGCGGCAGCGCTCATTGCGGTCTGCATCCTGCCCGCGCCAGCGGGTAGGGGCGCAAATCGTGAGGACGTCGGAACCACCATCACGCGCAGTGCGGCCCGTCCTGGCCCTGACCGGTGCTGTTGGTGCCGATCGGGGGCCCGACGAAGATCACGCCGGTGTCCACCGTGATCGAGCCGCCCGAGACGCTCACCGAGAACCGGTCGAGGCCCCGGGGTGCCGGCCCCCCCTTCTTCTCGCCCACCCGGTTGTACTTGGAGCCGTGGCAGGGGCATTCGAACCACTGTGAGCTGACGCACCACGGCACCCGGCAGCCGAGGTGGACGCATCGCTGGTAGAGGGCGACGTAGCCCGCCTGCATGCCGTTGAGCAGGGCGGGTGAGTACACCTTCTTGGCCTTGGCCAGGGTGCCCGCGTCGGTCGGGAAGGGGTTGATGTAGAAACGCCCGACCGGGTTGTAGAAGGGCTGCTTGGTGGCGAGGGTCTTCTCGATGTCGCTCACGGTGCCCGCGTTGATCTTGGCCCCGAAGCCCGCCGACACCGCGGGCCACAGGAAGGCGATCAGGGTGGCGCCGAAACCGCCCAGGCTGACGACCATCAGGCCCACCACGCCCCGGTTGAGGAACATGCGCCGGGTCTGGCCGTAGGTCTCGGCGTCGACGGGGCCCGAGGCCGAGGCGGGGGCGGTCCGGGCCGGGATGGCCACCGTGCCCGCGCCCGTGCGTTCGAGCACCGCCGCCTTCTCGATGTCCTTGCCGGTGCGGGGCTCGCCGCCTTCGGGCGTCGCCGTCTCCAGGCCTGCCCCGCTCTTGTCCTTCTTGCGGGTTTCGCGGTCGAGCACGCCCAGCGCCGTCTGCCGATCCCGGCGGGCGTTGGTCGTGGCCAACAGCACGATGGCCAGCACGACCACAACGGCGATCGCGACGATGAGTATGGCGGCAGAGCTCATGGCACTTCCTACAGGTCGAAAATCTCGTGGACGCCCTGGCGCCACGGCAGGACGAAGTTCTGACCCTCGCCACGGAAGATCGACCCGATGATCACGAGGATCGCCCAGAAGAGCATGAAGAAGGTGAACAGGGCGATGGCCATCTTGCGGTCCTCGGGCTTGTGGCTCGGGTTCTTGTCCACGTAGCCCGCCATGCCGAGCCCGAACAGGCCCATGCCGGGGATCATGACGCCGGCCACCATGGGGTGGAACATGGTCAGCAGCTCCTGGAGGCCGAGGAAGTACCACGGGGCCTTGGAGGGATTGGGCGTCAGGTTGAAGTTGGCCTGACCCAGCAACGGGGCGTTGACGAAGGTGGAGAACACCAGCAGGAACGCCGTCATGGCCAGCGACGCCACGAACTCCACCACCAGCAGGTGGGGCCACACGTTGACCTTGTCGGTCGGGGTGGCCTTGACATCTTGGATGGAGCCCGCCTTGACGACGGTGAGCAGCCGCTGGGTGTGGCCGGCCGGGCCAACCAGCCCCGGTCCCGGCTGGGCTCCTGCCACCCGGGCCGCCGCGGCAGCACCACCGGTCGCGGCGGGCGCCTGGGTGGCCGTGGCGGTACCGCCACCACCACTGCCGCCCGCGGAGGCGCCGCCGCCACCACCGGCGGCCGCCTTGGCCTTGGCGTCGGCGCTACGGGCCAAGAGGTGGGCCGGGATCTTCCCCGTCTTTTCTGCCTCGGCGTTCGAGGCGGCCACATCAGTGTCGGCCGCAGGGGGCGCCGGCGGGGGGGCGCCGGCGGCCGCCTTTTGGGCCTCGAGGGCCGCCTTGCGTTCGGCGGCCCGCTTCAGGAGATGTTCGGGGACTTCAGCCATGGGTCGCCTCCGCCTTACAGGGGCCCGGAGATGCCGCCGTCTTTACGGACCCGCCAGAAGTGGACGGCCATGAAGATGACGATCACGAACGGGAACATCAGTACGTGCAGTACATACCATCGCAGCAAGGTGGCGCTGCTGATCGTGGACCCGCCGATGAGCACGTACTGGATCTGGCTGCCGAACACCGGCGTGTAACCCATCATGTTGGTACCCACCGTGACCGCCCACAGGGCCAGCTGGTCCCAGGGCAGCAGGTAGCCGGTGAAGGACAGCAGCAGGGTGAGCAGGAGCAGGATGACGCCGATCACCCAGTTGAACTCCCGGGGCGGCTTGTAGGCGCCGTGGTAGAAGACCCGGGCCATGTGCAGGAACACCGTCAGCACCATGAGGTGGGCGGCCCACCGGTGCATGTTGCGCACGAGGAGGCCGAAGGTGATCGCCGTCTGCAGGGCTTTGATGTCGCCCCAGGCGTTGGCCGCGGCGGGGCGATAGAAGAACATCAGGAAGATGCCGGTCACCGTCAGGATGATGAACAGGAAGAACGACAACCCGCCCAGGCACAGCGTGTAGCTGACCTTGACCGCGTGGCGCTTCACCTTCACCGGGTGAAGGTGGTACAGCACGCTGTTCATGATCACGTAGGAACGGTTACGGGGACTGTCGGTGTAGCCCTTGCGGAAAATGGACCCGGGCCGGAAGATCGACGTGGCGAACTGTGACCCTTGGAACTTGCTGACCGCCTCCGACATCCGTTCGCCGGGTGTCTTGCGCTCTTTGGTCGTCCCGTCGGCAGAGCCACCTCTGCCCAGGCCAAATAGTCGGGCCACGCGTCTCCCTCTCCCTAGAACCGCATGCCGTAGGAGTAGCCGTGCTTGCTGTCGCGCTGATGGGGGTCGCCATCGCGTGCGGCCACACCGGCGCGGCCCATGATGATCACGCCGGTCGGGCAGCGGTCGACGCACAGCCCGCAGCGGGTGCACACGTCCTCATCGACGATGAAGACGACGTGGTCGCTCGGATCCTCGCCCGGGATGTCGGTGTCGACCGAGTCCACGATCGTGTCGTGGGAGAGCATGTGGATGCACTTCCAGGGGCAGATGTCGACGCAGCCCTCGCACATGATGCACTCGGACTGGTCGATGTGGAGGAACTGCTTGGGCTTGACCGCCTTCGAGAGATCGGCCGTTTCGATTTCTTGGAGGACGTAGCCGCCGGGGAAGCTCGGCATGGGTGGATTGGCATCAGTTCGGGCCATCGATCACTCCTTTCATGAGGATCGCACGAGGGGCCGGCCATAGGCGGAGGTCTTCTCGAGGGCAGTCGTCTTGGGCTTCTTACCCCGGGCCTGCCACCACATGATCATGAGGATGTGGCCGACCAGGCCGACGCCGTAGATGACGGTGGCGATCAGGTCCTCGATGACGTGGGCGCTGATGGTGATCTTGCCGTGGCCGAAGAACTTGACGCCGTTGGGGGCGATCACGTTCTTGCTGTTGCCGATCCCGAAAGTGTCGTGGAGGAAATGGCCCATGGGCCCGAGGGGGATCCCGATCTTGTCAGTGCGCCATTTGAGCTCGCTGTCGGCGTAGCGCAGCCAGCGGTCGGGTACCACGCCGTAGATCATCAGCAGCAGGAAGAAGATGAGCAGGGCCGCGGCCATGGCCTCGCCCCAGCTGAGCTTGGCGCCGGGCGGACGGCGGCGGCCTTCCCGAACGACCGCGCCAGTCAGCAGCAGTGAGACCACGATGGAGAAGAGAAAGGCGGTCACTGGGGGAGCGTTCTCCTGGTTACGACTGGTTACGGCTGCCTACGACGGGACTTCGTGAACGAACTCACATGGTACTGGGAACACCCGGGGACGGGTCTTCGGGCTACTGGGATCGGTTCTACCACCTCGACTCTCGGTAGGGCACATCGGCGGCCGGGCACGTACGCCGCTTGGTCGTTTCCACCGGTACCCGCCTACAGTGCGCAGTACAACCCGACCGGCCACCCGGAGGAACCAGGCGTTGACGGAGATCCCCGAACATCTGTTGCGACGCTCCCGTGAGCGGCGGGCCGCGCTCGGCCTGGGCGGGGACGGGGAAGGCGGCGGAGGCGGCGACGCCCTGGCCGCCACGACCGACTCCACGCCCGCCCGGACCGGCGCCGCTGCCCCCGCCAAGGCCGCCCCGTCCAAGGCGCCGGCGATCATCGAGGAGCCGGCCGAGACCAAGGCGGCCTTCGTCGCTCCTCCGACCGGCCCCCACAAGCTGCCCGTTCCCATCTGGGTCATGCCGGTCCTGATCGCCATCCCGATGTGGGCCTTCTTCTTCCCGGCCGCCTTCAGCAACCACAAGAAGGCGGTGGTCACCGACCCCATCACGATCGGGAACCAGGTGTACCACTCGGCCTGCTCGACCTGTCACGGGCAAAATGGTGAGGGCGGCGTCGGCCCCGCCCTGCACGGCGGGGTGGCCGCGGTCACCTTCCCCAAGATCCAGGAACACATCGACTGGGTCAAGAACGGGTCCACCGGCCTGGCCCCCAACACCCCCTACGGCGCCGCCGACCGCCCCGGTGGCCAGCGGGTGGCGTCGAAGCGGGATATGCCCGCTTTCGGCTCGACTTTGACTGCGACCCAAATCCAAGACGTCGTTGAATACGAACGAACCAAACTGTGACCGATCGCGTTGACGTCCTGATCATCGGCGGAGGGCCTTCGGGCGCCGCCTGCGCCTACTGGCTGGCCGAGGCGGGCCACGACGTGCTGATGGTCGAGAAGAAGCGCTATCCCCGGGAGAAGACCTGCGGCGACGGCCTCACGCCCCGGTCGGTGCGCCAGCTGTACGACCTCGGCCTGGCCGATGAGATGGTGAAGCACCACCGTTTCGACGGACTGCGCAGCCACGCCTTCGGCCGCACCCTGGAGCTGCGCTGGCCTCTCCACCCCGACTACCCCGACCACGGCTACGTCGTCACCCGCAAGGACCTGGACCACCTGGTGGCCCAGCGGGCCGAGAAGGCGGGCGCGACCGTATGGCAGGCGTCGGAGGCGGTCGAGCCGATCGTGGACCGGGGGCTGGTCCGAGGTGCCCTGATCCGGCGCAAGGACGGTGCCCGCGCCCGGTCCGGGGCCGACCCCACCGGAGCCGCCCCGGCGGGCACCGAGCCGGTGACCGTCGCCGTGGCGGCCCGCTACGTCATCGTGGCCGACGGGGCCAACTCCCGCTTCGGCCGCAGCCTGGGCACCAGCCGCAACCGCTCCTATCCCCTGGGCATGGCCATCCGGGGTTACTACACCTCGCCCCGCCACGACGAGCCCTGGATCGAGAGCTGGCTCGACATCCGGGACAAGGCCGACAACGTCCTGCCCGGTTACGGATGGATCTTCCCGGTCGGCGACGGCCGCATCAACGTCGGCATCGGCCTGCTCTCCACCTTCAACCAGTGGAAGTCGGTCAACACCAGCCACCTGATGCAGGCCTTCGTGGAGTACGCGCCGGAGTCGTGGGACATGCGGCCCGAGACCTGTTGCGGCCCCCCGACCGGCGGCCGCCTCCCGATGGCGCTATCCGTCGGCCCCCACGCCGGGCCCACCTATCTGGTCATCGGCGACGCCGGCGGCTGCATCAACCCGTTCAACGGGGAGGGCATCGCCTACGCCTACGAGACGGGGCGGATGGCGGCGGGGGCAATCCACCAGGCCCTGGTCAGCGGGGACGGAATGGCCCTGCAGACCTTCGAGTCCGACCTCTGGGCCACCTACGGCCTTTATTACAAGACGGCCCGGGCGTTCGTGAAGATCATCGGCAAGCCCGAGCTCATGAAGGCCCTGGTGTCGACCGGCATGCGCAGCCGCACCTTGATGGAGTGGATCCTGCGGATCATGTCCAACCTGCTGCGCCCCGACGAACTCGGCCCCGCCGAGGCGGCCTACCGGGCCGTCGCCGCCATCGCCCGGGTCGTCCCCGACGCCGCCTGAGGCGCCCAGGGTCCAGCTCCGGTCGACTTCGGACGTCCGATCAGGAGCCTTCCTGGCGCTGACCAGCCGCCACCTCGGCCGCCGCCTGCACCGTCTTGTCCACGTCCTCATCGGTGTGGCTCAGCGACGGGAACATCACCTCGTAGGCCCCCGGCGCCACCGCCACCGAGCGGTCCAGCAGCCCGTGCATGAAGCCGGGGTAGTTCCCGGTATCCGCCGACGCCTTGGCGCCCCCGAAATCCCGAACCGGTAAGGCCGAGAAGAAGACCCCCACCAGCGGGCCCACCACCGGTACCTGGACTGCCCGCCCGGCCGCGCTGAGGGCCTCGCTCAGCCCGACCGCGAGCCGCGACGCCCGGGCCGACAACTCCTCGTACACCGAATCGTCCAGCCGGTCGAGCACCGCCAGCCCGGCGGCAGTGGCCAGTGGGTTCCCCGACAGGGTCCCCGCCTGGTACACCGGCCCGATGGGCGCCAGCTGCGACATCACGTCGCGCCGCCCGCCGAAGGCGCCCACCGGCAGCCCGCCGCCGATCACCTTGCCGAAGCACCACAGGTCGGGCCGCACCCCGAGCAGAGTCGAGGCGCCACCGCGGCCCAGCCGGAACCCGGTGATGACCTCGTCGAAGATCAGCAGCGCCCCGGCCTGGTCGCAGGCGGCCCGCAGCCCTTCCAGGAATCCGGGCTCGGGCGGGACCAAGCCCATATTGGCGGCCACCGGCTCCACGATGACGGCCGCCACGTCGGCGCCGATCTGGGGCACCACGTTGTAGGGCACCACCATCGTCTCCGCCACCGCCGCCTTGGGCACGCCGGCCGACGCCGGCAGCCCGAGGGTCGCCACGCCGCTGCCGCCTCCGGCCAGGAGCCCGTCGGAGTGGCCGTGGTAGCACCCGTCGAAGACCACGATGCGGTCCCTTCCCGTCGCCCCCCGGGCGACCCGGACCGCCGACATCGTGGCCTCGGTGCCGCTGGACACCAACCGGACCATCTGGCAGCCCTCGACCCGTTCGCAGATGGCCTCGGCCAGGCGGACCTCGCCGATGGTGGGCGCCCCGAAGGTCGTCCCCCGGCTGGCGGCGTCGGCCACCGCCTTGACGACGTCGGCATCGGCGTGGCCGAGTATCGACGCCCCGTAGGACTGGACGTAGTCGAGGTAGCGCCTTCCCTCGACATCCCAGACATAGGCGCCCTCGGCCCGCTCGACGAAATACGGCACCCCGCCGACGGAACGGAACGCCCGCACCGGCGAGTTGACACCGCCCGGGATAACCCGGCCCGCCCGCTCGAACCAGGCGGCGTTGCCGGAAACCTCAGCCATCCAGGCTTTGCGCGATCTCGCCGGCCAGATAGGTGAGGATGATGTCGGCGCCGGCCCGCTTGATCGCGGTGAGGTGCTCGAGAGCCACGGCGTCGCCGTCGATCCAGCCGTTGGCTGCGGCTGCTTTGATCATGGCGTACTCGCCGCTCACGTGATAGGCCGCCACCGGCAGATTGACCTGCTGGCGGACCTCCCGGATAACGTCCAGATAGGCCAGGGCCGGTTTGACCATGACCATGTCGGCACCCTCGGCCACGTCGAGGGCGACCTCGGTGAGCGCCTCACGGATGTTGCGGGGGTTCTGCTGGTACCCCTTGCGGTTGCCTCCCCCGGCGATCTGCACGTCAACGGCGTCGCGGAACGGTCCGTACAGGGCCGAGGCGTACTTGGCCGCGTAGGCCAGGATCGCGACCTCCTGGAAGCCGCTTTCGTCCAGGGCGCCTCGGATGGCTGCTACCTGGCCGTCCATCATCCCGCTCGGCGCCACGATGTCCGCCCCGGCCAGGGACTGCGCCAGGGCCACCCGCTGGTAGAGCTCGAGGGTGGCGTCATTGTCGACCTCACCCCGGTCGTCGAGGACGCCGCAGTGGCCGTGATCGGTGTACTCGTCCAGGCACAGGTCGGCGATGACGACCATGGCGTCGCCCAGTTCGTCCTTCAGGTCGGCGATCGCCAGCTGGACGATCCCTTCGGGATTCCAGGCCTCGGAGCCAAACGAGTCCTTCTCCCGGGGCACGCCGAACAGGACCACGGCGGGGACGCCCAGGTAGCTGAGGCGGTGCGCCTCCTTGATCAACGAGCTCCGGCTGTGCTGGACGACGCCGGGCAGCGAGGCAATGGGCTGGGGTTGCTCGATGTCCTCCCGGACGAAGAGGGGGGCAATCAGATCGTCGACCGAGAGCCTGGTTTCGGCCACCATGCGCCGCAGGGCGGGGGTTCGCCGCAGCCGCCGCATCCGGTGTTCGGGGAAGGCCATAGGAGTTACGACGGTACTGCGCCGAGGCCCGAAACCAGGGCGTCGATAAGTCCGTCGATGCTGTGCTCGCCGGCCACCACGTCGACCTCGAAGCCCAACGAGCGGGCCGTGGCCGCGGTGACCGGGCCGATGCAGGCGACAAACGGCGGCACGACCCCGGGCGCCACGGCGGCGAAGTTGGTCACCGTCGACGACGATGTAAACGTCACCGCGTGGGCGTCGGCAGCCGCTTTGACACCGACCGGATCGGACGGGGCGACGTCGGTCCGGTAGGCCTCGACCACGTGGACCTCCCACCCCTTGGCGGCCAGACCTTGCGGGAGCACGTCGCGAGCCTTCGCGGCTCGCGGTACCAGCACCTCCCGGGCGCCGCCGGGGCCGGCGCGGCCGGCGCCGGCGTCCCCGGCGGCTGGGAAGGCGGCCACCAGCGACTCGGCTACGAACTCCGGCGGCACCAGATCGGCAACCAGCGACCGGGCCGCCAAGGCGGCCGCGGTACCGGGCCCGATCGCGGCGATGGAAGCGGTACCAAAGTCCCGGGCGTCGTGGAGGAGGGGAACGAAACGCTCCACTGCCCGGGGCGAGGTGAACACCACCCACCGGTAGCGGCCCGCGGCCAGGTCGGCGGCGGCCCGGCGCAGCCCGGCACCACCGTCGGCGGGGCCGCCGACTTCGATGACCGGGAGCTCGACCACCTCGGCGCCGAGGGCCCGGAGCCGCTCGGAGAGGGCCGAGGCGTCGGCTCGGGCCCGGGTCACCACGATCCGGCGGCCGAAGAGGGGGCGACGCTCAAACCAGGCCAGGTCGAGGTCGGCGACCGCGCCCACCACGATCGTGACCGGCGGCTCGAGCGGGGTGCTGCCCAGCGCCCCGAGCGTGGTCCGAACCGTCGCCTGTTCCGGGCGGGTACCCCATCGAACCGCCATCACCGGGGTGCCCGGTGCCAGGCCGCCGGCCATGAGATGGGCGGCGATGGCGGCCCGGTGGGCGACGCCCATGAGCACGATGATGGTGCCCCCGGCGGCCGCCAGGGCGCTCCAGTTGGTCTCCTGATCGACGAGGTGGCGGGAGTGCCCGGTGACGACGGTGAACGAAGTCGACAGGCCCCGGTGGGTCACGGGCACCCCGGCGTAGGCCGGGGCCGCGATCGCCGAGG
This sequence comes from uncultured Actinomycetota bacterium, assembly GCA_963791545.1. Taxonomy (GTDB): domain Bacteria; phylum Actinomycetota; class Acidimicrobiia; order Acidimicrobiales; family Palsa-688; genus JALYXV01. The sequence continues at coordinate 64,375 of CAWBSR010000002.1, read as the reverse complement.
TGATGCCGGGCACGACCTCCCAGGCCACGCCTGCCTGGCTGAGAGCCAGCGCCTCCTCGCCGCCCCGGCCGAAAACGAACGGGTCGCCCCCCTTCAGGCGCACGACGGTGCCGCCATCGCGCGCCCGGGCGATCAGCAGCTGGTTGATCGCATCCTGGTCCACCGGCCCGCCCGGCGATTTCCCGACGTCGATCCGTTCCGCCCCCTCGGGGGCCAGGTCCAGCAGGGAAACCTCGGCCAGCCGGTCGTGCACCACCACGTCGGCCCGGGCCAGCACCTCGGCCGCCCGGACCGTCAGCAGCCCGGGATCGCCGGGCCCGGCACCGACCAGGTACACCGTCACCCGGCCCACCCCCGCCCGCGTGCCCCGCCGGCGTCGCAACCCGTCATTCGACGGCAAGGTAGCGCTCCGCAAGCAGGTCGGCACCACCCGCCTCGTCGAGCAGGTAGGCGGCCAGGCGGGCGCCCACCTCGGCCGGGTCGTCTGTCGGGGTGCCGGTCCGCCGGGCCCGCAGCAGGACATGGCCGTCGAAACTGGCCATTAGCCCCTCGAGCGTTATCGCCCCGTCGCCACCGGCGACCGCCAGCGCCCCCACCGGCAGGTCGCACCCGCCGCCGAGGCGGGCCAGGAAGCCTCGCTCCGCATTCACGGTGCGATGAGCCGACGGATCGTCGACGGCCGCCAGCAGCGCGTGGGTCGAATCGTCGCCGGCCCGGCATTCCACGGCCAGGGCCCCCTGGGCGACCTGGGGCAACATGACGGCGGGATCGAGGATCTCGGTGGCCCGGTCGAGGAGGTCGAGACGCCGCAAAGCGGCCGCGGCCACCACCACGACCCGGTCGGGGCCGGCCTTGGAGAGCCGGGTGGCGATGTTGCCCCGCAGGTCGGTGAAGGTCAGGTCGGGCCGCAGCCAGGCCAGCTGGGCCCGGCGCCGCACCGACCCCGTTGCCACCAGGGCGCCGGCTGGCAGTCCCGCCAGCGTCGAGCCGACCAGGGCGTCAGAGGGGTCCTCGCGTTCGGGCACGCAGGCCAGCACCAGGCCGGGGGCGGTCAGCGAAGGCAGGTCCTTGGCCGAGTGGACCGCCATGTCGGCCCGCCCGTCCAGCACCGCCGCCTGGACCTCCTTCACGAACACTCCCTGGCCGCCCATTTCCCACACCGCCACGTCGAGGCGGCGGTCGCCCGTCGTCTCTACGGCCACCAAGGCGACCCTCAAGCCTGGATGGGCCGACCGCAGGCGCTCCGCGACCCGGTTGGCCTGCCAGAGGGCGAGGGTGCTGCCGCGCGTGGCGACCCGGAGCAGCTCGGGGCCTTCGGCTACAGGTTGAACAGGACCCGCACCGCTTCGGCCAGTGCCTCGCCCTGAACCGATCCCGCCACTTCCTTCAGCTGGACGGTCGGTTCGTGCAGCACCTTGGCCAGCAGGCTGCGGGTCAGGGCCTCGACTTCGGCCCGTTGGGCGTCGCTCAGGGAAGCCAGCCGGGCCCGGTAACGCTCGACCTCGGCGGCTCGGACCAGCTCGGAGCGTTCCCGCAGCGCCGAAACCAGCGGCGCCATCTCCCGCTCCGCGGTCAGCTCACTGAATCGTTCGACTTCCTCGGCGATGATCCGGCTGACGGCCGGGATCTCCTTGCGCCGCTCCGCCATGGCGGCATCGACGAACGCCTTGAGGTCGTCCATGTTGAGCAGGGTCACGCCCGGCAACTCGCCGACGCCGGGGTCGACGTCGCGAGGTACCGCGATGTCGACGACGAGAAGGGGACGACCACGACGCGCCGGCAGGACCGGCTCCAAGTCCCCGGCTTCGATCAAGGTGCCCGGGGCGCCGGTCGAGGTGAGCACCACGTCGGCTTCTTCGAGGGCGCTGGTCAGGCCGACCAGTTCCACTGGGGTGCCCCCGATGCGCTCTGCCAGCCGGGCCGCCTTGGCCCACGTCCGGTTGGCCACCAGGCTGCGGCCGATGCCCGGGACCGCGGCCAGCGCCTGGACCATGCCTTCGCCCATCTCTCCTGCTCCGACCAGCAGCACCGTCCTGCCTTCCAGGCTGCCCAGCCGGTCGCCGGCCATGGCCACCGCGGCCTGGGAGAGGGAGGTGATGCCTCTGGTGATGGCGGTTTCGTTGCGGGCCCGTTTGCCCACCTCGATGGCGTGGCGGAACAGCCGGGTCAGCACCGGTCCCGCCGTCTTCTCGGCGCGCGCCATCTCCCAGGCGTGGCGCACCTGGCGCAACACCTCGCCCTCACCGATGACCGCCGAGTCGATACCGGTGGCCACCTGGAACAGGTGGTTGGCGGCACCGTCCTCGTAGTACGAGTACAGGTGGTCGGTGAAACGGTCCGGGTCAGAGCCGCTCCACGCGGCCAGGAAGTTGCGGACGTCGGACATGGCGCCGTGGTAGCGCGCCGCCACCGCATAGATCTCGGTGCGCATGCAGGTGGACAGCACCACGGCCTCGGTGAGGTGCTGGCGGTCCATCAGGTCCTGGAGGGCCTTGGGCAACAGGGCGTCGCGCACCGTCATCCGCTCGAGAATCTCGAGAGGAACGGTGCGATGGTTCAGTCCGACGACAACAACAGCCACGTCTGCAGACGCTCCCTTGCCACGTTTACTTGTCCAGCCCGGATCAGGTCGAGCATGTCGGAATCCAGCACGCTCTGCCAATCGGCCTGCTCAGTGGAACGTCCCAATGCTCGCATGTCTTCCCGGGCCGCGGCCAGCAGGTCGACCAAAATCCCGTATTCCGGGCCCAGGCCGTCCTCGATCCGGCGCCGGAGCCAGGTAGCCAGGGCGGGACTGCGGCCCCCGGTGGAGACGGCGACCATTATGGGCCCCTGGCGGAGCACCGAAGGAAGGGTGAAGGAGCACGAGGCGGGATCGTCGGCACTGTTGACCCAGATGCCGGCCGCCTCGGCCTCCTCGAAGATGGCCCGGTTGACGGCGTGGTCGTCGGTGGCCGCCATCACCAGCCGGTAGCCGCCCAGATCGCCGGGCTCATAGGCCCGTTCCTCGACCGACACGCCGAGCGGGACCAGTGAAGCCACCTCCGGGCCCGGCGAGGTGGCGATGACATGGACCGACGCCCCGCAGGCCGACAGGCCCGCCGCCTTGCGGGCGGCCACCGGTCCCCCCCGACCACAAGGCACCGGCGCCCCTGCAGGATCAGGTTGACGGGGTACTGGTCGCCTTCGACCGGCATGCCCGGTAGCTACAGCCTCAGCCGGCCTGCACGGCGATGTCGGCCGCCATACCCGGGGCCAGTTCGGTCGCCAGGGCGGTCGCCAGGGAACGCTGGTGGTAGAAGCTCAGGATCTGCAGCTCGATCGACAGGTCGACCTTGCGGAGGGCCACGTGATCGGGGACCGAGATCATCGTCGGCGCGAAATTGAGGATGGACGCCACCCCGGCCGCGACCAGCTTGTCCGCCACCTCCTGGGCCACCGTCGCCGGCGTGGCGATGACACCGATCGCCACTTTTTCCCCCCTCACCACCTCATCCAGCTCGCTCATATGGCGGATGCGGTGGTCACCGAGCGGTTCGCCCACCTTGGCCGGGTCGGCGTCCAGCAGGGCCACGATCCGATACCCGCGGGCCGCGAAGCCCTTGTAGTTGGCCAGGGCGTGGCCGAGGTGGCCGACGCCGACGATCACGATGGGCCAGTCCCGGGTCAGGCCCAGCCGCCGGCTGATCTGGTACAGCAGGAACTCGACGTCGTAGCCGACGCCCCGGGTGCCGTAGGAGCCCAGGTAGGAGAGGTCCTTGCGGACCTTGGCGGCGTTGACGCCGGCCAGGTCGGCCAGGCGTTCCGAGGAGATGGTCGCCAGTTTGGCTTCGGCCACCTCGACCAGCGCCCGCAGGTACACCGGGAGCCGGGCCACCGTTGCCTCTGGGATGTGCCGGCCCGCAGTCACTCCGCCATCGTACCGGGGCCGGGTGACCATTTCGTGCACAAGTTCACATGACATGTCCGGGAAGTAGTGTCGCGGTTGATGCGCCACCCCTTGGAGACCTCGGTCGCCGTGGCGGCGGCCATCGTCGGCGTCGCTTTCGGCTTGTCCACCTTGGAGCGGTGGCTGCGGGCCCGGCAACCCCACGAGCTGGCCTGGAGCGCCGCGCTGGCCATGTTCGCCCTGGCCGCGGGGGCGCTGGCCTTCGGGGCCCAAGCGGGGTGGTCGGGGTCGGTGTTCCGGATGTTCTACCTCTTCGGCGCCATCGCCGACGTGCCGGTACTGGCACTGGGGACGGTCTACCTGCTGTCGGGACGGCGGGCGGGACACGTGACCGCGCTCGGAGTCGCCATGTTCTGCGCCTTCGCGGCGGGCGTGGTGGTGACGGCACCGTTTCGGGCCCTGTTGCCGGCCAACGAACTGGTCCAGGGGTCGAAGGTGTTCGGGCCCCTGCCGCGGGTCCTGGCGGCGCTGGGTTCGGCGGTGGGCGCCTTGGTCATCGTGGCGGGGGCGCTGTGGAGCGCTGGGCGGGTCCGGCGCCGCGGCGCCGCGCGACGGTTCCTGTGGTCGAACAGCCTCATCGCCCTCGGGACCCTGGTGCTCGGCGCCAGCGGAACGTTGAACTCGGTATTCGGGGCCATGACCGCCTTCGCGGTCACCTTGCTGGTCGGCATCTCAGTGATCTTCGCGGGGTTCCTGGTGGCGTCGTCGCCGGGGCACGGCGCCGGCGGGGCGACGCGGGCGGTGCCACCCGCGGCTCCCTGGCGCCCGTCCGTCCGAGCCCAGGCGCCTACGCGGAGCGGAGCGAGCGCCTGAGCAGCTTGCCGGCCAGGCCGTGGGGGAGGGCCGGGAGGAAGGTGACAGCGGTCGGGCACTTGTAGTGGGCCAGCCGGGTGGCACACCAGGTCTTCAGTTCCGCGGCGGTCGGTGGGTGGGCGGGGTCCCTGGCCACGACAAAGGCATGGACCTGCTCGCCCCGGTACCGGTCGGGGTCGCCGACGACAGCCGCGTCGGCCACGCCGGGATGTTCGGCCAGCGCCTCCTCGACCTCGGCGGGGTACACGTTGAAGCCGGAAACGATGATGAGGTCCTTGGCCCGGTCGACGATCGCCAGCTCCCCGTCGTCGCCGACCACCGCGATGTCCCCGGTGCGCAACCAGCCGTCCGCGGTGAGCGCGGCCGCGGTGGCATCGGGGTCGTGCCAGTAGCCGGGGAAGACGTTGGGGCCCTTGACCCAGATCTCGCCGGGGTCGCCGGCCAGCGTTTCCTCGCCGTCCTCGTCGATCAGTTGCACCTCGACGCCCGGCAGCGGCACGCCGATCGACGCCGACCGGCCCGGTTGGCGGGCCAGTGTGGCCGTCACGACGGGCGCCGCCTCGGTGAGCCCGTAGCCTTGGCGCAGCGCCAGGCCGAATCGCTTGTGCCACGCCTCGGCCACCTCCGGCGAGAGGGGGGCGGCACCGGAGAAGGCGTAGCGCACGCTGGCCATGGGGTTGTCGCCGACGCTCGTGGCGGCGGTCAGAGCGGAGAAAAGGGTAGGTGCCCCGATCACGATGGTGACCTGGTGTCGGGCTATCAGCTCCAGGGTGCGAGCCGGCTCGAAGCGGTCCAGCAACACGACGCTGGCGCCGACGAACAGGGCCTCGCCGAGGACCGCGTTGAGACCGAATATGTGGCAGAGGGGCAGGACCGCGAGGACACGATCCGACGCCCCGATGGTGGGCCCGGGATGGCGCTGGACCTGCTCCAGGTTCGACAGCAGGTTGCCGTGGGTGAGCATGGCGGCCCGGGGCGAGCCCGCCGTTCCCGCCGTGAACAGCAGGGCGGCCAAGTCGTCGGGGGCGCGGTCGACCGCATCCGGCGGGAGCGGGGGCGCCGCCGGCTCGAGCTGCGCCGCGGTCTCCGGGTCGGCGGGGGCGGCGGCGGGGGCAGCGGGGGCGGCGGCCTCGGGCGGCGGAGGAGTGGGGGTGCCACCAACGGTCAGGACGTGGACGCCGGTCAGGTGCTCGAGCGCTCCCGCCACGTGGATGGCGCCGGGGCCTACGAGGATGGCTGCCACATCGACCTGGGCCAGCTGGCGTTGCAGTTCCGCCGGGGGGCTGACGATGTTGAGCGGGACCGCGACCGCCCCCGCCCGCAGGACGGCCAGGTAGGCGACCACGAAGGCGGGAGTGTTGGCGGACAGGATCGCCACCCGGTCGTCGGCCTTGATGGCCGCCTCGACCAACCGGGTGTGCTCCCCGGCCACTGCCCGCCGGAGCTCACCGTAGGTGGTGACGGCATCCGATCCCGTCACCAGGGCCAGGGCACCGGCCGGGTGGGGATCGATGATGCCGGCCAGGTTCATGGCTCCCCCGTTCAGACCTTCGCCAGGAAGACGAACTGAATGATCGCCGCCAAGAAGATAGCGGCGAGAAGTAGGGCGAGGACGATCGTTGTTCCGCGACGCACTCCCCCAGCCTCCCCCCTCGACCCCGGCACCGCAAGGACGGGGCGCGGACTCAGCTTCCGGGGACCTTGAGGGACACCTGGTCGCCGGCTTTGAGGCCGAGTTCGTCCCCGGCCGAGGCCCGGGCGAGGGCCAGTGCCATCAGGCCATACGAGTCCACGATCAGGCCCAGTTGGCCGGCGGCGATCCGGTCGAAGGCATCGACCCGGGTGGCCATGCGGATTTGTTCGCTCCAGCGCACCGCGACCCGCTCGCCCAGGTCGTCGATCTCTTCGGGCCCGACGTTGAGCTGGGCGTTGCCGAACCGGTCCACCCAGAGGACCTCGGCGTGGAGGGCGCCGTTCTCGTGGCGGGGAATGGGCACCAGGCCCGGCAGCAGGCTGAGGGGATCGACGGGGGAACCGAGCTCGGCCAGGTCGACGCCCTGGGACAGGTAGGCGGCGGCGGGGGCGAACACATCGCGGCCCGCGAAGGTCGGCCCCGGGGCCGCGAGTTGGTAGGTCTCCTCGGTCAGTTCGACGGCCCGGCCCGCACCACCGGTCATGGAGACGGCCGGAGCCAGCAGGCCGTTGTCGGGCCCGACGAATATGGCCTCGCCATCGGCCACCTCGACCGCGACCGCCCGCCGTTCGGTGCCCACGCCAGGGTCGACCACGCCGAGCACGACTCCCGGAGCCAGGTACTGCACGGCGCGCACGAGGGTCAGGCTGCCGGCTCGGACGTCGTAGGGGGGGACCTCATGGCAGACGTCGACGACCCCGACCTCGGGATTGATCGAGCGGATGACACTGTGAACGACCCCGACGAACTCGTCCGCCAGTCCGTAGTCGGAGAGGAAGGAGATTGTCCGGTACTGCCGGCCCAGCGCCCTCAGCCTGCTTCGGTGTAGCGGGCGGCCAGGTACTTGTCGACGTCTTCCTCCCGGATCCGGTAGGACCGCCCGACCCGAATGGCGGCCAGCTGGCCCGCCTGGACGAGCCGGTAGACGGTCATGTTGGACACGCGCAGCAAGTCAGCCACCTCGGCAACGGTGACAAATCGGCTTCGTGATTCGTTCGCCGGCACGCGCAACACCACCCTTCTCCGCCCCCCGAGCGTACGACAACGCGGCCCCGGCGAAAAGGGGCACATTTCGTCGCACTTCGTGCGTATCCGCTGACAACCAGGGTCACACAGACGGGCCCCGCCCGCCCCAAAGACCCCACCAACCCCAAACGTCCCAGCAGTCGCGGTGGGTCCCTCAGCCGCCCAAGGCCCGGGAACGCTCAGTTGCCGCCACCACGGCATCCAGGAAGGCGCAGCGCAGCGCGGCCGCTTCCAACGCCCGCAGACCGGCGGCGGTCGTCCCTCCCGGCGAGGTGACTGCAGCCCGCAACGCTTCGGGAGCCTGGTCGGACTCCACCAGCAGGCGGGCCGAGCCGAGCAGCGTCTGCAGCGCCAGCTGCCGGCTCACCGGCCGGGGGAGGCCGACGAGCACCCCGGCGTCGATCAGGGCCTCGGCCACCAGGAACACGTAGGCGGGTCCGGAGCCCGACAACCCGGTCACGGCATCGAGCAAGGACTCCGGTACCCGCACCACGGTGCCGACCGCGCCCAAGATCTCGGCCGCCCAGGCCAGGTCGGCCTCCCCGGCGTCGGCGCCCGCCGCGATGGCCGCGGCACCCGCTCCGATCAGCGCCGGGGTGTTGGGCATGGCCCGCACCACCGGAACGCCGGCCCCCAACCACGTCTGCAGCCGGGCCAGCGGCACCCCGGCGGCGATCGAGAGGACCCGGCCCACGTGGGCCGCCGCCAAGCTCCGGCAGGCCGCCTCGACGTCCCCGGGCTTGACGGCGATCACGGCCCCGGTCGTGCCGTCAACGCCACCCGCGCCCGCCGCCGAAGCCGACCCCCCAGGACTCGGCGCCGCCGCCTCTACCGCGGACGCCACCACTCTGAGCCCCCGGTGGCGGCCCCCCAGCCGATCGGAATCCAGCAACTCGGCCCGCCGATCCGCTACCGCCTCGGCGATCACGATGTCCGCGGCCTCGGCCCAACCGGCCGCCAGCAACCCGGCCACCAGGGCCTCGCCCATCTTGCCACCACCAACGACGACCAGTTTGGCTGCCACGGCGCGCCACGATAGGCGGCGCCGCTGCAATCGGCGGCAGGCGGCAGGCGGCAGGCGGCACGCGGCCGCGGCCTCGGCCTCGATATCGAGCCGAGGCCCCGAGGAACCTCGCGGTACCCCTCGCACTTCCCCGAACGAGGAGCACGCTGCGCCCCTCGGGCCCTCAGCGCCGTCGAGCGTATCGCCCTGATTGGGAGGGCAGCAACATGTGTTCCATTATATTTCGTGGTTCTTCAGCTGGCCCGGGCGAACATCAGCCGCCGAACGTTCTAACTACTTCGGGTTTTCCACGATTCCCGGGACGGCGGGACTCCCCGGCCCCGCAGAGCCGAGGTCAGTTAGGCCCAGGGTCACCGCCAGGCGAGTGAGGTCGGCCCGCCGGCGCAGGGCAGTGCGGGCCTTGATGCGTTCAAGATGGGAGTGGACGGTCTTCACGCTGATCGACAGCCGGCCGGCAATGGCGGCATCAGTGAGGCCCGCCCCCACCAGGCGCACCACCTCGCACTCGCGCGCCGTAAGCCCGTGCTCCCCCAGGCGCTGGCGTCCCTTCTGATCGAGCGTCTGGCCCGTAACTTCCGATGGGCCGGGCAGGTCCGCCAATCGCAACGTCGCCCCGCCCAAAGTGACCGTGTCGCCGATTCGGACCGGGGTAGGACCTCCCGCACTTAGGCCGTTGACGAATGTGCCGTTACGGCTACCCAGGTCCCGGATCTGCCACCGGTCGACCTGCCATTCCAGCACCGCATGGCGCCGGGATACCGCGGCGTCGGATTCCAATGCGATGTCGTTTTCGACACTGCGGCCAATTGTGAGGCAATCCGTGAGCAGTGGGACGAGGCGCACCTCGTTTCCGATGGAGACCATGGCCCCAGCGGTCCTTGAATCTGCCACGTCCCTCCCCGCGCTACGGCACCGGCTCCCGCCGATGATATCGGCGGGTCAGATTGCTATCTTCGGCTCGCCCTGGGAGGTGAGTCGGATGGCCGCAGCATTTGACGCCGTCAACAGGCTGGTTTGCGGACCCCGCGCCTGGATTCTGCTGGGCGACTACAGCCTGATCGGGCGATGGGATGATCGGATCAACTCCGATCCGGAGGTGGATCTGGCAGATTTCGACGAGCGTCGCTCGGTTTCGCGCCGGCATGCCGCTATCGAGTTCCGGGGGGCCGAGGCCTGGGTCCGCGATCTCGGATCCGCCAATGGCACGTCGGTAGACGGGGTGCCGGTGCGGTTTGGCGAAGCCGCGGCGCTCCCCGACGGCGCCACCCTCACAGTCGGCGACATCAGCCTCGTGTTTCACCGCGCCCGGACGATCTCTCCTGCTGCGGTGAGGGATTTCATTTCGCGACCGCTGCCGGCCGACACCATTCTGGTCAGCCATGGCCCCCCGCCACCGGCCTGGGAGGCGGCGCCGAGGCCTGGTCAGGGCATCGGACAAGGGCAGAAACCGAAGCGCCGGGGGCGCAAATAGTCTCGGCGCTGGCGCGGCACGATCACGGACACTGGTACGACACGGCGGGTCCCGATACCGCGCCGGCCGCGGGTTCGACGATGTCGAAGCTGGCCCGGCCCTGGGTGGTGCCGTCGCCCGAAAAGGTGAAGGACAAGGTGGCAGTAACACTGGTCTGGCCAGCACCGACGCGGGCCGAGGCAACCGGCCCCTGGCTGCCGTCGGGGCGCACCCAGTGGTAGGAGATCAGGCCCGGGCGCCCATTGGTCGTGATGATGGCGGTATAGACGGCCACCCCCTGGGGGCAGTGGAGCACGCCCGATACCGGTTGCAGCGCCAGCGCCGTCCCCACGACGGCCAGCGGCGCGGCCGGGGGCCGCGGGTCCGAGGCCGCCGGCCCCCCCATGGCCAGGCGCCATCCGACCACCCCGCCAACGACCAATACCAGGCTCGCCAGGGCCAGGATCACCATCCTGGGCCGCCGGGTCGGTCGGTAGACCGTGAGAGGAACTGGATCGCCGGGAAGCTCGACCGGAGGTCCGTCGCCCAAGCGGCGCGGGGCGGCGCTCAGTACCGTGGCCCGGTTGTCGCTGTCCTCCCGCCCGCTGTCGGCGGTCGCCGCCTGGTCGCCCCCGCCCCGGTCGCCCGCCGCCTGGTCGCCTGCCGCCTGGTCGCCCGCCGCCTGCTGAGCTCGCCCCCGCGTCGCCCGGTCGTCATGCGCGGAACCCCTCGGGATCACCGGCGCGGTCGGCGCCGGCTGCCCCGGAATCCAGGAGGGGTCGCGGTGGGGGAGCCGGCCCGCCGAGTCCTCGAGCACGACAGCAAAAGCGGCTGCCGACGGCGGACGATCGATCGGGTTCTTGGCCATGGCCGCCGCGATCGCCCGCCAGACGGCGTCGGGGGTCCCCTGGGGCCGCAGCAGATCCGGGACCGGCACCGTCTGCACTCGATGGGCGACGACAAAGAACTCGTCGTCACGCCTCTCGAGGAATGCCGGCCGGCCCGCGATGAGGGCGAACAGGGTGGAGCCCAGGGAGTACACATCGACGGCGCTGGTGGGGGCCTCGCCCGCCAGTACCTCCGGAGCCACGTGAGCCGGGGTGAAAGAGCGGGGAATCCTCGTCTGGCGGGTGGCGTCGGTCAGCCGGGCGATGCCGAAATCGGCCAACTCCGGTTCACCGTCCTCGGACAGCAGGACGTTGTCGGGCTTCACATCGCGGTGAAGGACGCCGGCGGTGTGGACCGCCTGCAGCGCCCGGGCCAACTTGATGCCTATGTCGACCACCTCGGCCCACGGCAGCGGACCGTCCCGGTCGAGCCGGTCCTGGAGTGAGCCGCCTGCCAGGTACGCCATGAGGAGGTACGGCTTGCCCGACGAAGTGTCGCCGGCCTGGTACACATTGAGGATGTTCGGGCGTCCCGCCAGCCTCCCGATGGCCCGACACTCTCGCCGGAATGTCTCGCGGATGGTTTCGTCGAGCGCAAGGTCGTTGAACACCTTGACGGCCACAAAACGGTCAAAGGTCGGTTGATACGCCCGGTAGACGACGGCGAAGCCGCCCCGACCGATCTCGACCGCGTCGGTGAGGCCTTTGATTCCCAGCTCCGCTTTTCTACCCACTGCCATCAAGGCGTCCGATCTGGGGCGGTGAGCCTGGGGCCGGGCCAATCCGCCCCCAGGCACTCTGACTACATCGACTACATCTGGCTACGTCTGACTACTACAAGGACCGGGCGGTGGCGATCGCCTGCTGGGCCGCCTGGCGGGCCTGGGGTTGCGGCGACGCCGACCCGGCCAGGGTGACCGCGACGGTCACGAGGGTGCCGCTGGAGACGAACCTCACCGAACCGGTCGTCCCGCCGCCGGCGGCCGCGGAAGTCTCGGCGTACCCCGCCGCCTGGCTCAGGCCGGTCAACGGAGTCCCGCCCGGGGCTTGGCCCGCAGGCGCCGGGGCGGTGGTGACGGTGATACGTCCCTGGTGGGGGGTCGTGAAGTCGCAGACATCGCCGGACGGATCGCGTCGGGCGTCCACGGTGGCGGTGGCCCCGAGCACGGCCCCGGCGTCGCCGGCGCTGAGGAGGCGACACGGGTCGAGACCGGCGGAAACGAACCCGCTATTCGACGCGATCCACCCTACCTGGGCTCCTCGGTCGGCCCGGGGAATGATGGCGCCCACGATGCTCAGATCGTGGAAGGACGCCTCGGGGTAGGTCCCCGGGTCCAGGAACTGGTTCCAAACCGATCGGTCGACCGGTTGCACGATGGGGCCCCGGCCAATCGGTTTGACACGGTAGGTCCCGCTCACCGCGAGCATCACCAAGGCGCCCCCCTCGGCGGTACGCCAGGCCGCGGTCGGGAAGTCACCGGGGGCGGCAGAGTAGCTGAGGGTCGCTCCCAAGAGCGCGTCGTACGCCGCGGCTGCCCGTATCCCAGCCAGAATGGCGGTCGACCCGGCGCCGCCGAGGAGGTCGGAAGGAGTCGCGCCCGACGCCGCGTTGGCCGTGAGGTACCGGGCCAGGCGGGTGGCCAGGCTGCCCGGGGGGACCGCCAGTGACGGGTCGAAGGCCGCGACCGCCAGGGCGAACCCGTTGCAGTCGGTGGCGAGCGTCGGCGTGGGAACCCCAGCTGGGAGGGTGACCGCAGCCACGTTCTTCCACGGTGTGCTGGCGGACTGACGGTCGTAGACGAGAATGCGGTCGCCCGTCGGGCGTGGACCCGGCGTCGGGGTGACGGTCGTGGTGGTGGAGGCGTCGGCCCCCGGGTCGTAGTGGCCGAAAACCACGAAGCTCAGGGGATAGGCGGTCTGGAAGGCGACCCCGACCCGCAGGTCGCTATGAGTGAACGTCGCCGGCCCCGGGGTGGCGAGCGCATGGTCAAGGACGAAAGAGGCGTCGTCGAGGACGGCCGCGGCGCCGGCCTCATGCCCATCCTGTATGGCCAGATCGAGGGCGGCATTGGCGCGGTTGTTGACGGCGTCGTCAGCCGCGACGGCGGCCTTGGCGGCGGCCGGTGTCACCAGGGCTCCGACGGGCCGGGGGCAGGCGGCGAGGTCGACGGAACGCGACAGGGTCGAGCACCCGGCGAGGCTCAGCCCGCTCGCGACGGCGACGACCATGAACCGGACGCTCCGGGACCTGACCACGGCGGTTGCGATCACGATCCCGCCCCCGAGACGCGGTGGGCCGACTGGCTGGGACCTGATTCCCCATGGCAGACCAACTCCCGGTAGCGCCCGATGTCAGCCGCCGCGGTCTGCGACTGGACGGCTTCGGTTCCGGTCAGGGGCGACACCATCTGGTCGTCGTGGAAGCCGGCCCGGTCCAAGGCGGCGAGCACACTGCGATCGTTCGCCAACAGCGTCCGGCCGTCGGCGCCCAATCGGCCCGGCAGGACGGCGACCAGGCTGGAATCGAGGGCGATGACCGGGCCACTGAGCTGCTGCAGGGTGGTCGGGTCGTGGGGTCCCGGCCCGAAGGCGGCGTTGTCGAGCGCCTGGTGGGCGGCGCCCGCGGCGGCGGCGCGACCGCAGAAGGCGGCGACTGAGGGGCCCGAGCGGGCGCAGCCAGCCAGCACGAGCAGCATGGTAAGGGCCACGGCCGGGCCTCGACCCAGCAGGCGAAGAGCGAGGCGGTGGAGGCCCTTCACGGCCGACCGCCCGACGACGCCGCCTGGGTCGTAGCGGTCGGCGATCCGGTGGTAGCGACCGACGACCGGCTTCCATTTGTCGTGCTCCGCACGAGGGCCGGGGTCAGCGTCAGCGTCACCACCTCCTGGAAGAGGCAAGTGGCGGAGATCACCAGCCCGCTCGAGGCCGCCGCCGAGCACCGGATGGCGCCGGCCGGGGGAACCGCGGTCAGCGACACGGTCACGGGCGACGACGCACGGAGGGTGCAACCCGATGGACCCGGAGCCGAGGTCGCCGGGGCGCCGCAGTCTGGCACCAACTGCGGCAGGCCCGGGCCGCGAAAGACCCTCGAATAGTTGGCGGATCGGGAGAAGGAATATTGATCAGTGCCGAGCGGAGGCGCAATCGCGACCCCCGGCGCCGGATAATCGAGTATCAGGTTCACCGCACCGGCATCCACCGTGAGCGATCCGAGAACCGACGACGAACCGGCGCCGGCCACCGTGTTGGAGTCGTGGCCGCGGCCGGCACCGGGACAGGAGGCGGCCGGTCCCGCAGGGTGCACGTCGCTGCTGACGATGGGAATGACATCGCTGACGAAGGCGCTGCGGGCCCGGTCGTAGCGAACGACGACGGGACCGATGGTAAGGATTGTCGAGAAAAACCCTCGGCCCCCCGTGCAACTTCCGCTCAAGGTGATGGTCGCGTGCAGGTCGCCGGTGCCGGTGACCATGGCCACGACCTCCTCGGTCGTGGTCGCCTGGGTGGAGGAGATCGTCCCCACCGGCAGGGGCAGGGCGGGGCGCGGGAGCACCAGGACGACCACGACCACGATCACCAGGACCGCGACGCCGGCCAGAAAAGAGATCGGACCTTTGCGCACCACCCCCCGGTGCGGTCGATGACGCCGGCGGCGCTCCCGGCGGGGGCCGTGGCGGTCCGTCCCGGGTTGAGGCGGCGGGTGGCCAGGCGGGTGGGATGGTGGCGTATGGGGGGCCAGGCCATGCGACGGCGGGGCCCCGGGGGGCACGGTCGGGGCGGCGGCATGGAGTACCTGCGCCGCCAGGTCCAGGCTCCCCGACTGCGGCAGGAGGGTGGCCAGCTGGGCGGCGGCGGTGCTGGCCCCGCCGCCCAGCCCGCCCACCAGTCCCGCGCCACCGACACCCCCGACGCCGAGGGCGGTGACGGCACCGCCGACGGCGGCTCGCTCATGCCAGTCGCGGCCGTGGGCCGCCGCCGCCGCCGCCCGCAGCTCGCCCAGCAGGGCGACGGCATCGGGCGGGCGGTCACCCGGCTGCTTGGCGAGCGTCCGCCGGATCAGGCCGGCCAAGGCGGGGTGCAGTCGGGGCCGGAACACCAGCGGGTCGGGAACGGGCGCGTCCCGGTGAAGGGCGAGGAGCTGGTACACACTGTCGGCCCGGTAGGGAGCACTCCCGGTGAGGGCCTCGAAGAGGATCACGCCGAAGGCGTACAGGTCGGAGCGCTGATCGGCCGGCTCGCCGCCCGCCAACTCGGGGCTCATATAGGTCGGCGTTCCGACCGATTCCGGCAGCCCGCGACCCAGCTCGTGGACGGGCCGGGCCAAACCGAAATCGGTGAGCTTCGACACGCCGCGGCTGGTGATCAGGATATTGGCGGGTTTGATGTCGCGGTGGACGAGACCCAGGCGGTGCAGATATGCCAGCCCCTCGAGCGCCCCCTCGACCAGACCCAGGATCTGCTCGCCGCGGAGTGGGCCGGCCCGTTGGAGAACGACCTGCAGCGACGCCCCGTCCACGAATTCCGCCACGATGGCGGTAAAGGCGGGATCTTCGACCAGCTCCAGGATGCGAACGCAGTTGGGATGGTCGACCTGGCGCATGACCGCCGCCTCAGCCCGGAACTTGGCCCGGAACAACGGGTCGGCGGCCAGATAGGACGCCAGGATCTTGATGGCGACGGGACCGTTGGGTCCACCACCAAGGAAGACCGTTCCCGAGGAGCCGGACCCGAGGACGCCCTCAAGGCGGTAACGGCCAATGTGAACTTCGTCGGCCACGAGACTCTCTTTCTCCCTGGGAACCGCATTCGGAAATGCGGCGTCGGCCTCGTACCGCGCTTATGGTAAAAGCGAGCTCTCACTCATACAACGGGCAAAAATACCCCTCTTCCTCTCTTTTCGGGTGCCCCAGAAAAGCCGTGCCTACCGGAACTTCGACCCGTACCCGATCGTCATGGCGGGCCGGAAATAACGCTCCGAGTAGGCGTAGGCGGAGCCGATGATCCGGTCCAGTTCCTCCCCGTCGAGCGCCGACAGCGGCATTTGCCCGACCAGGTACACCGCGTCCTCGGCCCCGAGCGCAAACCGCATGGCGAACAGCTTCAGGTTGGCCTTCAGCAGGTACTCGTAGCACTCCGCCGGGCGTTGCAGGGGCGCCGGCATGAAGTAGGTCTCATACTGCAACGTCCGCTGGCCGAGGGTCAGCCACAACGTGATGAACGCCTTCTCCTCCCCCAGCATGCGGACATACCAGCGGGGCAACTCGGGATCGTGATCAACCGCCGCCACCAGCGGATTGGCCGCCGCCTCGTTCGAAGCCCACTTTTCGATCACCTCCCGGTACCCGGCCAGCTCCTCCTCGGATGCCCGTTCTACCGGCACTGGACCAGGCTGCGCGCCGTCAGGTCGGCATAGCGGCCCCGCAGCTTGGCTCCCGCCCGGGCCCAGGTATAACCCCGGGCCCGCCGGGCCGAGGCGCCGCTCATCGACGACGCCAGGTCGCGGTCACGCAGGACGCGGGCGGCGTAGTCGGCGAAGACCAGGGGGTCGCGCCCATCCACCAAATACCCGGTGCGCCCGTGGTCGACCAGCGTCGTCAGGCCGCCCACCGCCGAGGCGACCACGGGGATCCCGCACGCCGCCGCCTCCAGGGCGACCAGGCCGAAGGACTCCGAACGGCTGGGCACGATCACCAGGTCAGAAGCCCGGTAGTAGGTCGACAGCATCTCGTGGCCCTGGGGTGGGACCAGCCGCAAGTGGTCACCGACGCCCAGGTCCGAGGCAAGCTGGACGACGCGCGCCATCTCCTCTTGGCCGTGGGGCCCACTGGGCCCGCCGACCGCCACCAGGGTGGCCCCCGCCAGCGGGCCCGACCCCCCCGAGCGCTCGTAGGTCCCCCCCGCCAGCGAACCGTGCACCAACTCCGCCAGGGCGGTGACGGCCACCCCCAACGCCTTGAGGGGCTGGATGCGGCCCACGAACAGCAGCAACGGGGCGTCGGCTGCAAACCCCAGCGCCCGTCGGGCCTGGCGGTAGTCGCCGGGGGCGAAGAAGGCGTGGTCCACTCCGGGAGGCACGATCTGGATGCGGTCGGGGTCGGCCTGGTAGAGCTCGACCAACTGCTCCGCCTCCACGGTGCAAGAGGCGAGCACGGCGTCAGAGCACCCGATCACTTCGGCCTCGGCCAAGGCCCGCCGGGCCGGCTCCGACGCGTCGAGCTGCTCGGGGCTGGCTTCCGCCTTGACCCGGTCCAGGGTGTGGAACGTCGAGATCAGCGGCACGTCCAACTCATGCTTCAAGACGTGGCCCGCCATTCCCGACAGCCAGTAGTTGGCGTGGATGGCGTCGGTCTCGACCCCTTGGGCGGCCAGGCGCCGCAACCGCTGCCCGACACCGTCGGTGAACTCGGCCACCACCCCCGGCAGCCGCTCCTTGGCCATTGGGGCCAGCGGACCGGCCGGCACGTGATGGACCCGGAAGCCGGGCTCGACGTTGACCGTCGCCGGCTGGCGGGGGTCCCACGCCCGGGTGAACACGTTGCAAGTCACCCCGGAGCGGGCCAGGGCCGAGGACAGCTCCCGGACGTACACATTCATACCCCCGCCGTCACCGGTGCCCGGCTGGGTCAGCGGCGAAGTGTGGAGGGAGAGGACGGCCAGGCTGCGCACGGTCGCAATGACCCTACCCGTGCCTCCGGGATATATGACATACGCACTCAACAAGCCCGTCAGACGGGCTCGGTGCCCACTCCCGGCGCGCCACCACGAAGCCCGGCCCCGTTGGTGTTCTCGTGCACGAACGACAGGTACACGTGCGTCAAGGTCTGCTTCTGGTCCTCGGTGAGGGAAGGGTCGCGGAGTATCTCGTCGACGAGGCCCGGCCCGTTGACCCGCTCCTCGAGAATCCCGGCCCGCACATAGAGCGTCTCGGCCGAAATCCGCAACGCCTTGGCGATCTGCTGCAGGATCTCCGCGGACGGCTTGCGCAACCCCCGCTCGATCTGGCTCAGGTACGGATTGGAGATCCCCGCCATGTCCGACAGCCGCCGCAGCGACAGCCGGGCGGTACTGCGCTGCTCCCGGATGAACTCGCCCAGCTCGCGCCAGCGGTCGGGCAAAGGCAGTTCCCCCATCGGGAGCAGCCTAGGACGGGCGAATGGGCGCTGGTAGTCCCGGCGGTGCGAACTCCTCGGCCAGGGGGATGAACGCCGCCACCACCTCAGGATCGAACTGGGTTCCCGACATGCGCTTCAGCTCCCCCACCGCGTGTTCGAGCGACAGGGCGCTGCGGTAGGGCCGGTCCGTCGTCATGGCGTCGAAGGCGTCCACTACCGAGAACACCCGCGCCGGCACCGGTATCTCCTCGCGCTGCAACCCGGCCGGGTAGCCCGACCCATCGAACATCTCGTGGTGCGAGCGCACGATCTCGGCGGCATTCTTGAGGAACGGGATGCCGGAGACGATCTGGTAGCCGATCAGCGGGTGGGTCCGCATCACCCGCCACTCGGCGGCGGTCAGCGGCCCCGGCTTGCCCAGTATGCGTTCGGGCACGCCCACCTTGCCGGCGTCATGGAGCAGGAACCCGTACTGGGCGTCGGGGTACTCCTCGTGGATCCCGAGCACCTTCATCATGGCCACGCCGTACACCCGGCACCGCTCGAGGTGCTGGCCGGTGTAGGCGTCCTTGGCCTCCACCACGAACGCCAGCGCCCGCACCGTCTCCAGGAACGCCGTCTCCAGCGTGGCCAGGGCCGTCTCCAGCTCGCGGGCGCGGGACTTGGCCTTGCGGTAGGCGGCCACGGCGTCCTTGGCCAGCTTGTGGAGCTGCTCCTCGAAGCGCTGCGGGTCCGACAGTCCTTGGTCAACCGCCACCGCCGACGTCAAGGGCATCACCGGCGAGGCCACGTCAGGTTGCAATGAGCTCCGCCACCAAGTCGAGCAACTCGATGGAGGAGAACGGCTTGGTGACAAAGGCGTTGGCCCCGGCGTCGCGGCAGTCCTGCTCCAGATCGGGATCGTCGCGGGCCGTCAGCACGATCACCTTGACCCGCTCATGGTCGAGCCGCCGGCATACCTCGACACCGTCGAGCCCCGGCATCATGATGTCGAGAACCACCACGGCCGGCTCGGCGCTGCTGGCCAGGGCCAGCGCCGACTCCCCGTCGGTCGCCTCGGCCACCTCGAACTCGTCGGCCTCCAGCACCGTGCGCACCAGCCGCCGGATCATGTCGTCGTCATCGACCACCAGGACGACGCGCCCTTTGGTCTCGCTCATGCGAGCAACGTGTCCACATTGGCCTCGCCGCTCTTGTAGCGGCGGACGATCTCCTCCTGCAGCCGGTCGATGACCTCGAACGCCGACTTCCGGCCCGCCGACACCTCGTGCTCGAAGCCGGCCAGGGCGTCCACGATCTCCCGCAACTCGGCGTCGCTGCGCTCCGGCAGGGTGCCGAGCGAGTCGGCGTCAACGATCTCGTCCAACCGGTGGACCTCGGTCAACTCCACCTCGGCGGGGGCCATGAGGGTCGGCAACCGCCCCATCCCGGGTGCCCGCACCCGGTCGCCCAGGATCTCGGGAAGCCGCTGAACCAGGTCGGAGATGTCGCCACCGGGGTTCCCGGTCTCCCGTTGATGGACCTCGGCCAGAACGATGTCCAACCGCCCCTGGACCAGGCGGCGCACATAGGACAGCCCTACCTCGACCTCGGTGGCCTGGTCGCGACGGCTGCGAATCTCCGCGATCGGCAGCGATGAAAGCCCCTCGAGGTAGGCCGGTGCGAGCAAGGCGTTGAGCGATGCGGTGGACATCTCAGCTGATGGTACCGCTCAATGCCCTCGGCGGATCGGTCCGACCCTCCCGCCCGGGCCATAGCGGTAGACCGCCCGTCCCACGACGGCTCGCCGGGCGACGGGCCCGAATACCCGGCTGTCCGGATTGTCGCCTTCCATCGTGATGGTATGGCGGCCGACGGCTGTCAACCGCTTGACGAGCAACCGTTCGGGGTTCCGGGGGTCCCGCACCGCCACCACATCACCCGCTCGGAGTTTCAGAGGGGGGAAAAGGAGGAGCCGGTCGCCAGGGACCAGGTTGGGCTCCATGCTGGCTCCCTCCACCGTGGCTCGCCGCGCTGCCGCCGCCAGCGCGGCCATGACCACCAGCGCCGCACCGCCAGCCGCGAGGATCCGGGATTTAGCAACTAATATCACTCAAAACAACCCCCATCTCCAAGGAGCTTGGCATGCGAATCCTCCCCTCGTTGTTGCGCGCCCTCGACCGGGTTTCGGCCCCGGTCACGGTTCACGCGCACTGCGACCTGCCGTGCGGCGTGTACGACCCGGCCCAGGCCCGCATCGAGGCGGAGTCGGTGAAGGCGTGCATGGAGAAGTTCAACGCCTCCAGTGACGACGTGTTCAAGACCCGGGCCGTGCTGATCAAGGAGCAGCGGGCAGATCTGGTCAAGCACCACCTGTGGGTGCTGTGGACGGACTATTTCAAGCCGCCCCACCTGGAGGCCCACCCCACCCTCCACGACCTGTTCTGGAAGGCGACCAAGGCGGCCGGCCAGACCAAGGCGTCCAACGACGTTTCGGTGGCCGAGGACCTGCTCACCCAGATCGCCGAGATCGACCGGATCTTCTGGGAGACCAAGAAGGCCTGACCATCCGGCGGTGTCAGCGGTGGAGTAGCAACGCCACTCCCGCCACCCAGACCGGACCGGCCAGGAACAACGAGTCGAGTCGGCGTAGCGCGGGAACCGGCGCCGCCTTGTCACCGGTCACCCAACGACTGAGCACCGGGCCGGCCGGGGCCAGCAGCGCCACCGAGCCACCGAGCAGCCACGGGCTGGCCCCGGTGAACGGCGGGGAGAGGACGGCGGCCGCGAACAACGTCAGGGCGGCGATACTGGCCACCCCGGCGACGGCACCCTCCCAGTGGTTGGGGGCGCCCGTGCCGATCAGGTAGGCCGACGAGTCGAACACCGTCACCATGCCCGCCAGCACCAGCCCCACCGCCAGGCCCTGGCCGCGGGCCAGGACGAGGCTGGCGGCACCCAGGCCGGGGCCGACCACGATGACGACGCGCCGGAAGACGTCGGGTTGGCCCAGCGGGCCGAAGGTGGCGGCCGCCACCAGGGCCACGATGACGGCAGCCGCGGCGACCGCCACCACCAGCCCCCCGGCCAGGGCCGCCACCGAGATGATGGCGGCGAAGGCGGCCGCCACCGCGGCCGGCGGCTGCACCCGGGCCCGCCGGTTGTGGGGCAGACGCTCGGCGATGGCGGGCGTCCCCCAGCTGCGGGCACCGCTCCCCGCCGCCATGGCCGCCACCACCGCCAACCACCCAGCCAGGTAGGGAGGCCCCAGCAGGATCGCCCCGAGGGTGACCCCGGCCCAGAGGATTCCGAGGCGGACGTGGGGACCGGTGGGCTGGGAGAGGGCGGGGCGGCCCGGCTTACGGCGGCGGATCGCTCGGTGGCGCGGTTTCCCGGCCCGCCGCGACCCCAAGGTGGCGACAGGAGCCTTCGGCGCAGGTACCGCCTCGGCCCGGCCCGTCCCGTCGAGCACCCTATCGGCAGGATCACCCGCTGGGTCCCCGGCGCCCGCCACGGCTTGGCCGGGAGTGGCGCCCGAGTCGACCCGGTCGGTCCCCCCGGGAACCGACCGAGGGGACTCCCGGGGGCCGCCCGGCGCTGTTTGGGGCCCATCGGCGCCAGGCGGACCACCGTCGCCCGGCCCGGGCCGCCCGCCGGAATCTCTCCCCCCGGGGCCTCTCATGGTCGAGGTAGCCCTCCGGGCCACCATCCGCTCGGGGCGGGGCGGGGCGGGAGCCGAAATCGGCAGGCCCCTCGGGGCGGCGGCGCGGAAGTGGTCAGGCGCCGGCCACAAGACGGTGTCGTCGAGGCTCAACGCCCGTACCCGCCTGACACGGGAGGCAACACCGCGATCTCGTCGCGATCGCCGACGGGCGCATCCAGCTCGGCAGGCTCCCCGTTGAGCCAGACCCGGCAACCGCCGAGCACCGCCTCGAAATGGGATCCGTAGCGGGTACGCGCTTCCGCCAGCACGGCACCAACGGTAGCGGCATTGACCGTGTCGACCGAAGTCCCGGCCGCCTCACGGGCAGCAGCGAAAAACCTAAGCGTGGCCATCGGACCCCTTAGAGGCGCAGCCCTTTTCCCAATCTGACCTCGAAAAAGCGTCCCGGTGAACAACGGTGAGCGTAGCCGCGGGGCGGGTGGGCCGTGCTTGACTCGGGGCGTGACCCGCTTGCTGTTCCTCCGTCACGCCGAGTCGGAGTGGAACGCGTTGGGTCGCTGGCAGGGTGTGGCCGACCCGCCGCTGTCGTCCCGGGGGGTGCAGCAGGCGGTGCGGGCGGCGCCGCGGCTGGGCCCGGTGGGGATCACGGCGGTCGTCTCATCGGATCTGCAGCGGGCCCGGGCCACCGCGGAGCTCCTGGTGCCGGCGCTCTCGGTGACCGGGGCGATCGGCGTGGAGGCGGGGTTGCGGGAGTACGACCTGGGCCGGTGGAGCGGTCGCACCCGGGCCGAGATCGAGGCGGGATGGCCCGGCGAGATCCAGGCCTGGCGGGAGGGCCGGCTGTACGCCGCCCCCGGGGGCGAGGAGCGCAAGGCCTTCCTGGCTCGCATATCGGACGCCGGGGCGAGGGTGGCCGCCGAATACCCGGGCCGGCGGGTACTCGTCATCAGCCACGGCGGCGTCATCAGCGCCTTGAGCCGGGAGTTGGGCGGACCGGTACGGCGGTTCGGCCACCTCGGCGGCATCTGGGTCGACGCGGGCCCCGACGGGCTGCGGGCCGGGGAGGTGGTGGCCCTTCTCGATCCCGAGGGGGAGGTGGCCGATTCTGGGGAAGCCACCGAATTGGCCGCCATTTCGGACACATCCGCCCGGTAGTTTCTGAGCATGCAGGTGGAGGTAGTTCGCAGCGCCCGGCGGACCAAGACGGTGCAGGCGACCAAGGTCAACGGGGTGCTCCGGGTCTGCATCCCGGCCACCATGACCAAGGCGGAAGAACAGAAGTGGGTCACCGAAATGGTCCGCCGGATCGAGCGCAAAACGGCCGCGGAGGACATCGACCTCGAGTGGCGGGCGGGGGAGCTGGCCCGGAAGTACCGCCTCCCGGCGCCCGACAGCATCAAGTGGGTCGACAACCAGGAGTGGCGCTGGGGCTCGTGCACGCCGGCCGACCGCAGCATCCGCATCTCGTCGCGTCTGGTCGGCGAGCCGGGATGGGTGCTCGACTATGTCATCGTCCACGAGCTGGCCCATCTCCGCATCCGGGGCCACGGTTCCGCCTTCTGGGCCCTCGTGGCCCGGTACCCCAAGGCGGAGCGAGCCCGGGGGTTTCTCATCGCCCGGGGGATGGAGCCCGACGATTAGCGCCTGGCGCCCGGGCGGGCGCCCGGCCCCCGGTTGCTGACAGGCTGTGCGGTAACCATGCCCACCGCCCCGCCCCGACCTGACGCCATGGGACCGCGCCCGACGGTGGCGCTGCGGGCCCGGGTGCCCGGGTCGACCTCGGCGGCGGTGGAAGCCTTCGGGCCCCTCGATCGCCGGGCGGTGGTGGTCCGCGTCGACCCCACGGTGCGCCGGGGCGCCTTGGGCAACGACGACAGCGACACCGTGGCCGCCGCCGCCCGCCTGGCGCTCGAGCTCCGGCTGCCGCTGGTCGGGGTGCTCTCGACGAGCGGGGCCGATGTCCGCGCCGGCGTGGCCGCCCTCCACGGTTGGGGGGGCGCCGCCAAGGCGCTGGCCGCCTGCTCCGGGGTGGTGCCCATCCTGCTGGCGGTGGTGGGACCGGCCCTGGCGGGCCCCGCGCTGCTGCTGGGGATGGCCGACGTCGTCGTGATGAGCCACGACGCCCTGGCCTACCTGTCGGGCCCGGCCATGGTCGCCCAGATGACGGGGCAACGGATCACCCCGGCCGAGCTCGGCGGCAGCGAGGTCCACGGCCGGGCTACCGGCGTGGCCGCCCTGGTCGTGCCCGCCGCCGCCGACGCCGTCGAGGCGCTGGCCGAGATTCTGGCGTTCCTGCCCGACCACACCGACGAGACGGCCCCGCGGGCCCCCCGTGACGACCCGCCCGACCGGCCCACCCCGGAGTTGCAGACCATCCTCCCCGACCGGCCGTCGGGCTCCTACGACGTCCGCCACATCATTTCGGCCCTGGCCGACGGGGGCCAGCTACTGGAGCTGCGGCCCGGCTGGGCGCCCCAGCTGGTTACCGCCCTGGCCCGGGTGGACGGTCAGCCGGTTGGCGTGGTGGCCAACCAGCCGCTGGCCATGGCGGGGACACTGGACATCGGGGCGGCCCAGAAGGGGGCTCGTTTCGTCTCCTTCTGCGACTCCTTCAACCTGCCCATAGTGACCCTGGTGGACACGCCCGGCTTCATGCCCGGCAAGGACCTCGAGTGGCGCGGCATGATCCGCCATGGCGCCCAGCTGGTGTTCGCCTACGCCGAGGCGTCGGTGCCCCGGGTGTCGCTTATCCTGCGCAAGGCGTACGGGGGGGCGTACATCGTGATGGATTCCAAGTCCATGGGCAGCGACATCTGCCTGGCCTGGCCCAGCGCCGAGGTGGCCGTCATGGGGGCCGAGGGAGCAGTGCAGATCCTCCACCGCAACGTCGATCCCGACGCCCGCCAGGGCCTGGTCGAGGAGTACCGCCAGGCCTTCTTGAACCCCTACATCGCGGCCGAGCGGGGGTACGTGGACCAGGTCATCGACCCCGCCGACACCCGCCTCGCCATCGCCCGGTCGCTGGCCATGCTGGCCTCCAAGCGGGAGAAGCTCCGCGCCCGCAAGCACGGCAACACCCCGCTCTAGGCACCCGCTCGAGGCGCCGGGTGCCGGACCGGGTCTCACGGCCCCGCGGGCAGGCGGGCTAGGCGCCCCGGCCTGGCGCAGGATGGTCGTCGCCGCAGACCCTCGTGGCGGGGTGGTCGACCAGGCGCGACTCACCGATGGGATCGCCGCAGACCTCACAGGTCCCGTAGCTGCCCTCCTGGAGGCGCTGCAGGGCGTGCTCGACGTCGCGCAGTTCCGCTTCCAGGTCGTCGAGGATCGACAGATCGGGTCCCGGCTCCATCGTGAGGATGGTACCGGGCGTCGGTAGCCTCTCCTGCCATGGTGGACATGACCGACACCGCCCCCCGCTGGGATCTGTCGTCGCTGTTCGACGGGATCGACTCCCGGGAGTTCGCAGCCGCCCGGGAATCGATGGGCGCCGAGCTGGAGCGGCTGGCGGCGATGTACGACCAGCACGGCGTGCGGGGCGGCGACCGGCTGCCGCTGACCCCGGAGACGGTGGGGGCCTTCGACGAGGTCGTCGCCGCGACCAACGGCATCATGGAACAGGTCCGCCTCATCGGGGCCTACCTCAACGCCCGCCTGGCCACCGACGCCCGCCACGACGAGGCGGCGAGGGTTCTGTCCCAGGTCCAGGCCCAGCAGGCGGGGCTCCAGAAGCTCACCATCATCGAGGCCCGAATCGACGACTTCGAACGGCTGGCCGCCGCCGCGGGGGACGGGGCTTAGGAACCCGGATAGAACCGGCCCTTAGTCGGCGGGGCCGGTCCCCAGCGTCACCCGGGCGCTGCGGAGGGCTCCGGCCGGGGTGAACCATTGGACCGTCACCGTGTCGCCGGGGTGGAACTGGCGCAGCACCGCCGTCAGCGCCGGCGGCGAGTCGATGGTCTGCCCGTTGACCGCCACGATCAGGGCGCCCGGAGCGATCCCCGCCCCTGCCGCGGGCCCCCCGGCCACCACGGTGCCCACCAGGGCTCCGGCCCGGCCGCCGGAACCGCTCCCCGTCACCGTCACACCGAGGAACGGCGGCAGGCCGAGATGCACGGTGCTGCTGGCCTGGCCCGCCTCGATCTGGCGGGCGATCCCCATCGCCTGGGCGATGGGGATGGCGAAGCTCACGCTCGGCGACGGCTGCCCCGCCACCGACGCCGCGGTGTCCATCCCGATGACCTGACCAGAGCCGTTGGCGAGGGGCCCGCCCGAGTCGCCCGGCTGCAGGGCGGCGGTGGTCTCGATCAGCCCGTCCAGTTGCTCCGACGTCCCCCCGGCGGGGTCGTTGGCGATGATCGACTGGTTGGTGCTCACCACGGTGCCGCTGGTGACGCTGGGGGTGCCGCCGACGCCGCCCGCGTTGCCGATTGTCACCACCGGATCACCGGTGTTGACAAAGGCGTTGCTGGTGGTGATCGGGGTTAATCCCGCCGCCCCGTCGAGCTTGATGAGGGCCACGTCGGCGGAGGGGTCGACGCCCAGCACGTGGGCCGGGTAGGCCCGCCCGTTGCCGACGGAAACGGCGCCGATGGTCGTGGCGCCGTCGATCACGTGGTTGTTGGTCAGCACGATCCCGTCCGAGGACAGCACCATGCCGGTTCCCGCGGCGACGGCATGTTGGTAGGCGAGGCGGGTGTCGATGTCGACCACCGACGGGTTCACCAAAGCCGCGATCACCGACGGCGCCAGCCGTAGCTTCTGGGCGGTGACCGGCGGCGCCGTGACCCGGGGCACGGTCGAGGAGTTCACCGGCGCGACCGTCCCGCCCGGCAGCGTGGTGCCGGGAGCGGTCGTCGGCGGGTGGGCGGTGGAGGACGGCACGGAAGAAGACGGTGCTGAGCCCGGGGCGGCGGAAGGCCTCCCATCGGCGGCGGTCTGCCGGGTCGACGAAGACGACGGCTCGGAGGCCTTGACGGCCGCGGTCACACTGCCGCCCACTAGCAGGATGGCGATGAGGGCGGCCAGCACGATGACGATGAGGTCGGGGCCCGCCGCCCGGCGCGGGCGGTACGGGTGGCGCGGGGGGAGGGGTTGGGAGTAGTCGGTCATGGCCTGGGCGGTGGTCGCACGGTACGGTAGGCGGGATTCGTACCCAGTATGGCCAAGTCGTCACCTTCGGAGACTTCGAGGTCGCTCCGGCGCCGATACCCTCTAACAGGGCCGTTAGCTCATCCGGTAGAGCAGGGGACTTTTAATCCCAAGGTGCCGGGTTCGAGCCCCGGACGGCCCACCAAACCGTCAGAGGGTGACGGTTCTGGTCTGCACGCACAGCTCGTAGAGGCCGCTTTGCAGGATGACGCAGCCCGCCATGGCGCCGGTGAACATGAACCCGGCCGGCGCCTTCAGGATCTGGCCCCACTTGAAGACCCAGGTGCCGTTGCACACCGAGCACGGGACGTTGGCGGTGATGGCGTCGAGCGGGCGGGCCACTCCGGTGAAGTTCTTCAGCTTCGAGTGCACCTTGACGCCGTTGAGATCGAGCTCCTCGTACAGGGCGATATCTCCGAGGTTGGCGGTGCACGCCACCCCGGTGGAGTAGGTCCACGTCCCGTTGACGAACTGGCCGTTCACGAACTGGACGCCATTGATCGTCTCGGGACTGGCCAGCTGGCAGGTGGGCACCGCCACCGACATCAGGGCCGGCGCCGGGGCCGCCGATGCCACCGCGGCCCCGCCGAGGCCCATTCCCGTCAGCGCCACCGCGCACACGGTGGACACGACCATTGCCAAGGAATAACGAATACGCATCGAGGAACCTCCTGGTACCGGCTACGACGGTATACCCCCGGAGGGCAACCGGCCCTAAATCTGGACCGATCGGACATATACCGACATCGCAAGGATCGCCAGCAGGCCCGCTACCGACGCCACCTCGTAGGCAACCCGCAACCGAGCCGGCCGCCCCGCCGCCCAGGCGAACATGGCCCCGACGAGCGCGCCGACGACCAGGCCGCCCACATGGGCCCGCCAGTCGATGGCCGGGTCCCAGAACGAGTAACCGAGCAGTATCGCGATCAGCACCACGATCACCGCGGTATCCGAGCGCTGCGCCCGGGCCAACGAGAACCAGGCACCGAAGATCCCGAATATGGCGCCCGACGCCCCGACCCCGGCGATGAGCACGGGGCCGAACAGAAAGCTGCACACCGACCCGCCCACCGCGGCCACCAGGTACAAAGCCAGGAAGCGGTTGCGCCCCAACGCCAGTTCGATCGCCGGTCCCACGATGACCAACGCGGTCATGTTGAAGAACAGGTGGGCCAGGTTCTCGTGGACGAAGGTCGCGCTGAGCAGCCGGTAGGCCTGGCCGTGGGCGACCAGGGAGGGAATCTGGGCGTAGTCGAACTCCCAGGCCCGGTGTGAGCTGGTGAGCAGGAACATCACCACGTTGACGCCGACCAGGGCGGCCACGACCGGCGTCACGGGGCGCCGGCCGCCCGGGAGCGACCAGCGGACCCGGCTCCCCCCGCGACCCGGCCGCCCGGGGCGGGGCGGGGCGGTCCCGCCATCCTCGCGGACGCAGGTCGGGCAGTGGTGGCCCACCGGGGCCGCCACCATGCAGTCGGGGCAGATGGGCCGTCCGCAGCGGGTGCAGTGGACGCCCGTCAGGTGGTCGGCATGGCGGTAACACGCAACGCGGTCGGGGAGTTGCGAGGTCACCATGGCTGGCCCCCCATCGTGCCCCAATGCCGCCGTTACGGTCCGTCAGGCGTTCCAGCGGCGGACCACGGGGGGCTCGTGTTCCCAGCCCAACTCGCTGATGGTGCCCGTCTCCAAGGCCAATGAGCGCCCCATTGAGGGGGGGCCCTCTATCCAGCGGCCCGCCAGCACCCGCAGGATGTGGCCGTGGCCGACCAGGGCCGCCACCGCCCCGTCCGCCAGGCCTCGGACCCGGGCGATCACCCGGTCGGCCCGCTCGGCCACCTCGTCGATCGTCTCGCCCCCCACCCACGGGCCATTCCAGATCGTCCACCCGGGAATGTCGGCGCGGATCTCGTCGGTGGTGAGCCCTTCGAAGTCGCCGTAATCCCATTCCACCAGGTCCGGCTCCAGCTCAAAGGGTGTCAGGCCGGCCAGTTCTGCGGTGCGCTGGGCCCGGATCAGGGGGCTGCACAGCACCAGGTCGAACTGCCGCCCCGCCACCCGCGCCCGCAGCCGCTCGGCCTGGGCCTCGCCGGTGACAGTGAGGGGAATATCGCTGCGTCCGGTGTGGCGGCCGGTGGCGCTCCAGGCGGTCTCACCGTGACGGATCACGACTGCGAGGGGACGTTCCATAACCCGCCCAGTATCACGTGTTTGCGCAGGGGGGTGAATTGGGCAAATTCAGAAATAGCCAGAGTCTGTCGAGAACGCGGCGGCTCCCCCACCCCCCATGATTCCCCTCACCCACCATTCCCTAACGGCCAATTTCCCGCCGTCGCTGACCAGCGCCCGGCGGGCCCGGGAGTTCGTGGCGACAGGCTTGGGCGCCGAGATGGACGAGCCGGCGCTGGCGGAGCGGCTGGGCCTGTGCACCAGCGAACTGGTTACCAACGCGGTCGTCCACGCCCAGACTGATGTCGAGGTGCGGCTGGTGATCGACGCCACCAATATCTGGCTCGAGGTCACCGACGAGGCCCCCGCCCGACCCGACCGGGCGCCGCCGTCGGGCACCAGCACCTGTGGACGGGGCTTGGTGCTCGTCGATGCCCTCGCCAACGAATGGGGGGTCGTCGACGTGAAAGGCGGGGTGGGGAAAATGGTCTGGGTCCGGATCAGCCGCTGAGGATCGGGACCATGGTGGGGCTGGGCGCGTTCACCCGGGTGCTCACGCCGCATTCGGGCTTGAGGGGGGTGAGCCGGCCGCGACGCGACCGGCTCCCCCTTTTCCCCCGCCTTTAGGCGTTTTTGCCGAGATCGGAAATCTTGGTCAAGCCGTACTTGTCGGCCGTGGCCTTGGTGACCGCGATGGAGTCAGCGTCGGAGGCGCCCGACGGCGTGAGGACCTGCAGGCCTTTGGAGGAGATCTGGCTGTTCAGCTTGGTGGCCGTCTCGTCCACGCTCAGCCCGCCCGTCACCGCCTTGTCGATGAAGTTGAGGTAGTTGCCCACGTACTCGGGGATCAGGTCCAGTTGACCGCTCTCCAGGGCGGGCTCGATGACCTCCCGGGCCCCCAGGTTGAGCTTGTACGACACCGAGTAACCAGCGTCCTTCAAGGCGCCGCCGTACATGTCGGCCAGCGCCACGCTCTCGGAGAAGTTGGCGGACCCGACGGTGAGGGACTCCTTGGCGCCCGGCTTAGCGCCCTTGAGCAGGCCCTTCGACTGGAGGAACGACTTGGCCTGATCACTGGGATCGGCATGGTTGTTCTGGATGGCGTCATCGATGCTGATCAGGTCGGACTGGGAGAGTGCGGCCGAGACCGAGTTGAGTATCGACGTCACCTCAGGGGTGGCCTTGGAAGTGCGGATCACGGGGTCGATGTTTCCGGCTAACTGGAAGTGCTTGTCATCGTCGAGGACCACGAAACCCTTCGTCTTGATCGAGGGGTCGGACGAGAAGAGCCGAGCTACCTGGATCTGGCCGTTCGAAAGCGCGGAAACCGTCAGCGGACCGCCGGCATCCAAGGACTTGAAGTCCTTGAAGTGGAGCCCGTATACCGACTGCAGGCCCAGCAGGCAGGTCTGGCGGGTGGCGCACTCGGGGGGCCCGCCGAGGACCAATTGGCCGGCGAGTTGGGTCCCCGCCTTGGTGGTACCGGTGCCGCCACCGGTGGTGGAAGTGGTCGTCGTGGAGCTACCACCCGAGCTGCAGGCCGCAGCCAGCATGGCTACGGCGAGCAGGGTCGCCCCGGTCGCTCCTACACGGTGAAACCGCATGGGTCATTCTCCTAGTTGACTTGTCCGTCTCCGCGCCGGGACTATCCCAGCCGCACCATCATGCCCCTTACGCATTCACCGCCGCGGGTCCGGCGGTAACGGCGGCGTTGGCGCTGGTGGACGCGGCGCCGGGCAAATGGGAGAGCCACCGATGGGCGTCGGCCGTCGCCCGCAGGCCTTTCGGGGTTGCCGTCCGCTGGAGGGTCGCCAGGCCGATTTCCGCCACGAACGACAAGACGGCCACGATCAGGGCGCCCGCCACTACCTGGACGTGGTCCTGCTGGGCGATGCCATCGACGATGTAGCGCCCCACGCCACCCCACGCCACGACCGCCCCCAGGGTTGCGGTCGCCACTGCCTGGACGCCCGCCGTCCGGATGCCCGCGAAGATAAGGGGGATGGCGTTGGGGATCTCGACGCCGGTCAGGACCTGCCAACCGGTCATTCCCATGCCGACCGCGGCCTGCTTGACGTCGGGGTCGACGCCCCGGATGGCGGTGTAGGTGTTGGTCACGATGGGTGGCACCGACAGGGCGAAGAGGGCCAGGAACACCGGGGTGGCGCCGAGGCCGAAGATCTCGAAGCCGATCACGAGGAGGGCAAAGGAGGGGATGGCCCGGCCTGCGTTGGTGATGCTGATGGCGGCGAACCCGCCCTTGCCCAGATGGCCCAGCCACAGCGCCAGCGGTAGCGCGACGACGAGGGCGGCGACGACGGAGACGCCCGCGATGCTCAGGTGCTCGGACACCCGGTGGGGGATGCCGTTGCTGCCCCGCCAGTGGCTGGCGGCGGTGAACCAGTGAAAGACCTTGACTTCGAAGTTCATGCCCGCCCCCGCCGGGACCAGGGCGTGACCAGTCGCTCCACGCCCACCAGCAGCGTGTCGGCGACGACCGCCAGGGCCACCGAGCCGCCGGCGCCGACCACCGTCAGGGTGCGGAAGTCCTGGTTGAGGCCGTCGTTGATCAGCTGACCGAGCCCGCCGGCACCGATGAGGGCGGTGACGGTGACCAGGCCGATGGTGGTGACCGTTGCGATGCGCAGCCCCGCCATGATCGAGGGGACCGCGAGGGGGAGCTCGACTCGGAGCAGCTGGCGGGTCGGGGTGAACCCCATGCCCCGGGCCGCCTCCCGGATATCGGCGGGTACCGAGCTCAGCCCCGTCAGCACGTTGCGGACCAGGATCAGGAGGGTATAGCCGACCAGGGCGATCTCGGCGGTGGTGGTGCCGAGGCCGGTGATGGGGACGAGGAAGCCGAGCAGGGCCAGCGAGGGGACGGTATAGACGGCGCCGGTGACGCCGAGGATGGGCGCCTCGGTCCAGTGCTTGCGGTAGGCGAGGATGGCGAGGGGAACGGCAATGACGAGGCCGAGGCCCACTGCCAGCAGCGTGAGGAAGGTGTGTACCCAGACGTCATGGCGGATGACCCCGAGATGGCGGTGGACCCAGTGCCAGTCGACCCAGGGTTGGGAGGAGGCGAGCGTGCTGGGGACCCGAAGGGCCAGGCCCGACATGGGCGACGAGCGTAGCGGCGGTGCGGGCGAACCGGTACCGTTGCTCGAATGATCCGGCTGGAGTCGGTCACCAAGCGGTATGGCAACGAGGTAGCGGTCGACAATCTGTCGATGTCGATCGAGGAGGGCGAGCTGTGCGTCCTCGTGGGGCCGTCCGGCTGTGGCAAGACCACGACCATGAAGATGGTCAACCGGCTGATCGAGCCCACGTCGGGCACCATCACGGTCAACGGGACCGACATCATGAGCCAGTCGGCGGTCGACCTGCGCCGGCACATCGGGTACGTGATCCAGCAGGTGGGCTTGTTCCCCCACCTGACCATCGCCGACAACGTGGCCACCGTGCCCCGGCTGCTCGGGTGGGACCGTTCCCGTGTCAACACCCGGGTGAACGAGCTGCTGGAGCTGGTGGGGCTCCCGCCCGCCACGTTCGCTCGCCGGTATCCCTCGGAGCTGTCCGGGGGCCAGCGCCAGCGGGCCGGGGTGGCCCGGGCGCTGGCCGCGGACCCGCCGGTGCTGCTGATGGACGAGCCGTTCGGGGCCATCGACCCCATCACCCGGGACCGCCTCCAGGTCGAGTTCCTGCGGCTGCAGAGCGAGGTACGCAAGACCATTGTGTTCGTCACCCACGACATCGAGGAGGCGGTGCGCATGGGCGACCGCATCGCCATCCTGGCCCAGGGGGGACACCTGCAGCAGTACGACACCCCGGCCAAGATCCTCGGCAACCCGGCCACCCCGTTCGTGGCCGACTTCGTCGGGTCCGACCGAGGCCTGCGGCGGTTGACGGTGACCGCCATTGACATCGCGGATCTCGACAAGCCGCCGCTGGTGCACGTCTCGGACCACCTGGACGACGCCCGCCGGATCATGGACGTGGCCGCCAGCAAATGGGCCGTCGTGGTGGATGCCGAGGAGCGGTTGCGGGGGTGGATCGGCCGGGACCGGACCTCCGGCGACGATGGCGGAGGCGGAGGCGGTGGCACGGTCGGCGACCGGACCCACCGGATGGAGGCGTGGGTCCCGCTCGGGGCGACGTTGAAGCAGGCGTTCAGCGAGATGCTCCAACACGACGCGGGGTGGGTGGCGGTGCTGGACGGGGAGCGCTTCGTGGGCGTGCTGACCCCCGAGTCGCTGCACGCCGCCCTGCGCCGGTCGGTCGACGACGAGGCCGGCGTGGGCCTCGAGGCCTCACCGCTGCGGCTGTAGCAGCCGCCTGGGGCTAAAACTCAAGGGGGCGCCCCGATGTCGGCCGCCGCCCCACCGCCCGCAGCTCGCCGCCCGCAGCCCGCCGCCCGCCGCCCGCCGCTCGCCGCTCGCAGCTCGCAGCTCGCGGCTACGACCGGGCGGGAATGGAGGTGGCCCCCCTCAAGTACGGGTGCAGCACCTCGGGCAGCGCCACCGAGCCGTCCGCCTGGCGGCCCTGCTCGACCAGGGCCGCCCACACCCGGGGAACGGCCAGCGCGGAACCGTTCAAGGTGTGGCACATGATTGTCTGGCCGCCCCCCCGGGGCCGGTACCGGATGTTGGCCCGGCGGGCCTGGTAGTCGCTGAACCACGACACCGACGAAACCTCGAGCCACATGCCGCAGCCCGGGGCGTACACCTCGATGTCGAAGCTCCGGGCGTGCGACTGGCCCAGGTCCCCTGCCGAGATGTCGACGATGCGGTACGGCAGTCCCAGGGCGGCGATGGTCCCCTCGGCCCGATGGAGGAGCTCCGCGTGCAGGGCGGGCGCCTGTTCAGCGGTGGTGATGGCCAGGATCTCGACCTTGTCGAACTCGTGGACCCGCAGCAGACCCCGAGTGTCGCGCCCTGCGCTGCCCGCCTCGCGCCGGTAGCACGGCGTGCACCCCATGAGCCGCAGTGGCAACTCCGCCTCGTCCAGGATCTCGTTGCGGCGTAGCGACGTCAACGGCACCTCGGCGGTGGGGATGAGCCACAAGTCGTCGTGCTCGACCCGGTAGGCGTCGTCGGCGAACTTGGGCAGCTGCCCGGTCGCCTGCAGCGTCTCGGTGCGCACCAGGGTGGGCGGCCGGATCTCTTCGTAGGCGTCGGCGTTGCGGTCGAGGGCCAGCTGGCACAACGCTCTGGCCAGGGTGGCGCCCGGACCCCGGAACACGGGGAACATGGAGCCCGAGATCTTGGCCCCCCGTTCCAGGTCCAGGATCCCGAGGGCGGCGCCGATCTCCCAGTGCGGGACCCGCTGGTGGGGCTGGTACCGCTCGGCTGCGGTGGGCGATGTTGCCTCCGACCCGCCGCCTCCTTCGAAGCCGACGGTCCTGAGGACCGGGTTGTCGGCTTCGGACTCGCCGTCGGGGGCATCGTCGTCGGGCAGGTTCGGGATGCGCAGCAGCAGTTCCTGAAGCTCCCTAGTGACGGCGCCGGTCGAGGCCTCGAGCCCGTCGAGCTCCTCGGCGATGGTGTTGCTCTCGGCGGTGAGAGAGAAGGCCCGACCCACCTCGCCGGCCCGCCGGGCGGCGCCGATCT
Organism: uncultured Actinomycetota bacterium; assembly: GCA_963791545.1. Taxonomy (GTDB): domain Bacteria; phylum Actinomycetota; class Acidimicrobiia; order Acidimicrobiales; family Palsa-688; genus JALYXV01. The sequence goes on along the minus strand of CAWBSR010000002.1, from coordinate 29,855 downwards.
CTTTGGAGATGGCGTTCTTCCGGCCCCGCAAGGCGTCCCGCTGGGCTCCGAGCTGGAGCTGCCGGGAGTACAGGACGGCGGCCCCATCGACTTCGGTCAGGTCGATGCCCCGGCGCCGCATGGCCCGGCGCACTGCATCCAGGTCGTCACGGAGGCGGCGGACGTCAATCATCGTCCAATGAAGGTACCGGAGGGCGCGGCGGCCCTCGTCCCTTCTCGGCCGGCCCAGCCGGCACGGTACTGTCGCCGGCGTGCCGGGACCCGCCATCGAGGTTCACGACCTGGTGGTGCGCTATCGGGCGACAATCGCCGTGAACCGCATCAGCTTCGAGGCCCGGGCGGGCCAGGTCGTGGCCCTGCTCGGCCCCAACGGGGCCGGCAAGACCAGCACCATCGAGACCTTGGAGGGTTACCGCCGCCCGACGGTGGGCAAGGTCCGGGTGCTGGGGCTGGACCCCATCGGTGACCACCGGGCGCTGACCAAGCGGATCGGCGTCATGCTCCAAAAGGGAGGCGTCTACACCTCCATGACGCCCCGGGAGGCTATCCGCCTGTTCGCCCACTACTACGACGAGTCCGAGGAACCCGAGGGGCTGCTCTACCGGGTGGGCCTGGTCTCGGCGGCCACGACGCCGTGGCGGCGGCTGTCAGGCGGCGAGCAGCAGCGCCTCTCGCTGGCTTTGGCCCTGGTCGGCCGGCCGTGGGTGGCGTTCCTCGACGAGCCCACCGCGGGGGTCGACCCTCAGGGCCGCCTCGCCATCCGCGAGGTCATCCGCGATCTGCGGTCGGCGGGGACCTGCGTGCTGCTGACCACCCACGAGATGGCGGAGGCGGAACGGCTCGCCGACCGCATCATCATCCTGGACCACGGCAACATCGTGGCCGACGGGGCGCCGTCGGAGCTGATGACCAAGAACGGGGGGAAAGAGATCCGCTTCGGCGCCCCCCCAGGTCTGGACACAGTCGCCCTAGGTGCAGCCATAGGAGCGGCCGTGGACGAGGAGCGACCGGGCGAATACCGGGTGTACGCCGAGGGCAGGCCCAGGACCATTGCCGCCGTGACCAACTGGCTGGCGGAACGGGACGTGGCCCTGGCCGACCTGCGGGTGGGCAGGGAGCGGCTCGAGGACGTTTTTCTTCGCCTCACCACCTCCTCCGATGGCGACAACGGGACGACCCCGCCGCCCCCTGCGCCGGCGCCGGTGCCGGCGCCGGTGCCGCCGCCGACCGAGGAGCCCGCTGGCGCCGGCGCAATTGCCGGGGCCCCGGCGGCCGCCCTGGGTGGGCCCGGCAGCGTCGGGCCCGATGGGGTGCGGCGGCGGCGGCGGGTCGGAGCGGGGGGCCGGGGCCAGGGGGCTACCGAACCCATCGCGCCGGCCCGCCGATCCGGCGGCGCCCGCCGATCGGGCGGCGCCCACCGATCCCGGCTCGGCCCCCGAGGGCAGGACATGAAGGCGTGGCGGGCCCAGACCCAGGCAGAGCTGTCGATGACCCTGCGCCGGGGGGAGTCCGTCCTTTTGACCCTCGGTATCCCGGTGGGTCTTCTGGTCTTCTTCTCGCTCGTCGACGTGCTGCCCAAACCGGCGGGCGTCACCGACGCGGTGGCCTTCCTGGCGCCGGGCATCCTGGCGCTGGCGGTCATGTCCACCGCCATGGTGAGCCTCGGCATCGCCACCGGGTTCGAACGGCAGTCCGGAGTCCTGAAACGCCTGGGCTCCACGCCCCTGGGCCGGCCCGCCCTGCTGGCCGCCAAGACATCGGCCATCGTGGCGCTCGAGGTCATCCAGGCCGCGATCCTCGTCGGCGCCGCGGTGGCTCTTGGTTGGTCCCCGCAGGGCAACGCCATCCTGGCCGCCCTGGCGGCGCTCCTCGCCACCATCGGCTTCGCGGGGCTGGGCCTGTTGATGGCCGGCACCCTGCGGGCCGAGCTCACCCTGGCCGCCGCCAACGGCCTTTACCTGGTGCTGCTGCTGCTGGGCGGAATGGTGTTCCCCCTCGACAAGCTGCCCGGTCCCCTCCGGGCCGTGTCGCGGGCCCTGCCGGCCGCCGCCTTATCCGACGCCCTGCATGGGACCCTGACGGCGGCCGGCCACGTCCCGGGACGGGCATGGGTCGTGTTGGCGGTGTGGGCGGTGGCCGCCCCGGTCGCGGCGGCGCTCACGTTCCGCTGGGAGTAGCCCGGATATCGCGAGGCTTTGACGTCGCGCCAACCCGCTCGTCGCCCGCCGCTCTCCTGCGTCACCCCGCTTTAGGGGCGCCGTTGGGCCACCGGAGAGCCGCGGTCGCCCAGGTCGACGAATGCGTCGGCGGCCGCCTGGTCGCCGAGAGCCCCGTATTGGCGCCGCCGGATCCGGCCGCTTGCGTCGATCAGGATGGACACCGGGATCCCCGGCTTGGCGTACACCGCATAGGCGTTGGAGATCTGGGCGCGGGGATCCTGGACCGCCGGCCACGTCGCCCCCTGGGCCTGCATGAACCCGCCCGCGGCGCTACTGACGTCCTCGAACACCACCCCCAACACGACCACGTCGGGATGGCGCGTTTGCAGCTCCTTGAGGACCGGGAACTCGGCCCGGCAGGGGACACACCACGACGCCCAGAAGTTCAGTACGACCCGGCGGCCCCGGTAGGAGGCCAGTGCCACCTCCCGGCCCGACAGGTCGGTGCTCACAAACAACGGCGCCGCGCGACCAACCGCCGCCCCGCCAGCGGTGCCAGACGTCCCCTTGGTGGCCCGCAACAGGGGTATCGCCAGGAGGATCAGCAGGACCACGACCACGCCAGCAACCAGGGCGCGACGGGACCGGGAGAGGGAGATCGTCGTGTCCGAGCCGCCTGAGCCGCTTCAGCCGCCGGAGTCGCCGGGCGGGGCCGGGGGCGTGCGGGCCATTTCCTCGGCCACATGGTCCCAGGTCAGCACCCTGGGCATGGCTCCCGACGCGCCGCCCGCCGCTGTGGGCACCTTGACCCGAATCCGGTGTAGCAGGTCGCGCTGGCCCGCCGCGGCGCTGGCGGCCCGGTCCTCGGACGCGTCGCTGGATCGGTACTGGGTCCCGACCCAGCGGAAGAACATCACCGTGATCACCGACCACAGGTAAGTGGTCCCCCCCACCTTCATGATGGCCCCGGCCAGCTGCTGGTCGTTGATGGCGCTCAGGCCGGCGATGGGATGGGGAACAGTGGCATAGAACTTGTACACCACCCCCGTCGCCAGCAGCAGGAAGGCGGCGGGCACGTTGGGCACGATGGACATCACGAACAGGTAGATCATGCGGCCGGTACCGCCGAGGGAGGGGAACTCCTCCAGCCGGTTGATCACCGGGAACCACATGAGCATGGAAACCGCGAACAGCAGCAGGTGGGCCCAGAAATGCAGGAGGTGGTGCTGCAGCGTCCCGTTCACCCAGAACGGGGCGTGGGAAAGGGCGAGCACCGCGTTGAACAGGAGGCCGGCCACCAGCGGGCGGGCCAGGACCCGGACAGTGCCCCCGGCCCAGGGCTTGCGCAGCAACCGCCGCACCATCCAGGCGGGCAGCCCCAGCAGCAGCAGCGGGGGCGCCACCAGGCTGATCAGCAGATGCTCGAGCATGTGGGCCGAGAACAGGTAGTTCTCGGCCAAGTCGTGGAGGGGCCAGTCCGCCGCCACCTCGAGGGCCAGCAGGCCGCCCGCGAAACACAGCACCTGGCGGCGGGACACCACGGTGACCCGGGGCCCGAGGGCCCGGGGCCCGATCCGCCGCACGCCGTACCAGTAGGCAAAGGCGGGGACGACGATGGCGATCCAGGTGTCGGGATGGGGGTGCAGAGCCCAAGGGCTCACCGCGGCGAGCGAATACATCAGGCGTGGGCTCCGTGGGAAGGGGAGAACACCCCCAACAGCAGGAACAGGATGACGTAGATGATGATGGCCAGCACGATCCCGGTGACGAACAGCCGGCGCAGCACCCGGTTGTCGAAGCGCAGGTGCATGAAGAAGCCGCCGACCATGGCGAACTTGACCGCCGCCAGGGCCAGCAGGAACGGCGCGAAGCCGTCGCCGAGGGAATTCTTGACGTAGTAGACCGCCACCTCAACCCCGGTGATCAGAGCCAGGATGAGGGCGATCTTCATGTACTGGGCGTCGGTGGGGTGCGCCCCGTGTTCGCCGCCTTCGGGCACCGGCCGGCGGTGCTCGGCCGCCTCGGCGACCAGTTCCCGGGCCTCGGGGTCCGAGCGGGCCGGCACCGCGGCCTCGCCGGCGCCGGTGAGAACGGTGGCGCCCGCGGTGGTCGCCGGTTCGTGTTCGGACGTTTCGCTCATCGGATCTGCAAAGGCCTGGTCACATGCGCCACCGGCGAGGGGATCAGGTAGACGACGGTGAAGATCACGATCCACACCACATCCACGAAGTGCCAGTAGAGCCCGATGATCTCCACGACCCCGGCTTTGGACTGGGGCAACCGGCCCCGGGCCGACATGATCACCAGCGACAGCAGCATCATGATGCCCAGCGTCACGTGGACGCCGTGGAAGCCGGTCAGCACGAAGAAGCTGGAGCCGAACAGGTTGGTGCGCACCGTCAGTCCCTCGTGGATGAACGAGGTGAACTCGTACACCTGACCGCCGATGAACACCGTCCCCAACAAGGCGGTGGCGGTCAGCCACAACCGCAGCCGGCGGTCGTCGCCCCGCTGGATGGCGGCCAACGCCAACACCATGGTCAGCGAGCTCATCAGGAGGACGAACGAACTGATCGAGGTGTAGGGGATGTCGTAGATCTGCTTCGGCGTGGGACCGCTGAAGTTGCGACCCCGGTAGAGGAAATAGGTCGAGATAAGAGCGCCGAACAGCAGGCACTCGGAGCCGAGAAACGACCACATGGCCAGCTTCTCATTGGAGACGCCGGTATTGGTGACGGGGCTCAGGCCGTGGTCAGCCGGGCTTTCGCCGGGGCTCTCGTCCACGACCTCGTGGGTGGTGGTCGCCATCAGCTTTCCGCCTCACCTGCAGGTGGTGCCGGTGGAAGGGCCGCCGAGTCCGGGCCCTCAAGCGTCTGGGCGTACCCGCCTCCACTGACAAGCGCCGCCTGGTGCCCGGTAGGCGCGGCCACCGCCTCTTCCTCGGGCTCCGCCGAGGGCTCGATCCCCCATGCATAAAGGCAGCCCAGGGTGATGATGAATCCGACCACCGTGACCAGGTAGTTGGCCCCATTGGTGCGTCCCATGATCATTCCGTAGGCCGCCACTACCAGACCGAAGGAACAAAGGATGGGAAAATAGGAGGGGGACGGCATATGGATGTGCTGGCCTGCTTTGGCCACATTGGTATCGGACCCCGCCCGTACCGCCTCATAATCGGGCAACCGGACCAGGCGCCCCTCATCGTCCTCGGTGTACTTACGGTGCCAGTAATCGTCGAGCGAGTGCACCACGGGGATTTCCGGGAAGTTGTATTCGGGTGGCGGTGACGGTATCGACCATTCCAGCGTCCGGGCGTCCCACGGGTCGGCGGAGCACAGCGGCGACTTGGGTGTCACCACGAAGATGTTGTACATGAGTACCAGGATCGAGATAGCAATTACGAAGGCGCCAAATGTGGAAACCATGTTCCAGAAGCCCAGGTGCAGGCTCTTGTCGTAGGTGTAAATCCGGCGGGGCATTCCTTGCAGGCCCAGGATGTGCATGGGTCCGAAGGTGAGGTTGAACCCGATGAATGTCAGCCAGAAGTGGAACTTGCCGAGTTTTTCATTCAGCATCCGCCCGAACGCTTTCGGGTACCAATAGTAAATGGCGCCGAATATACCGAACATGGAGCCGCCGAAAAGTACGTAGTGGAAGTGGGCCACCACGTAATAGGTATCGGTCTGCTGGCGGTCCGAGGGCGAAAGTGAATGGGTCACCCCCGACAGGCCGCCGATCGTGAACATCACGATGAAGCCGATCGCGAACAGCATCGGCGTGGTCAATCTCAATGAGCCGCCCCACAAGGTGCCGATCCAGTTGAAGATCTTCACTCCTGTGGGGACCGCGATGAACATCGTCGATACCGAGAATGCCGATACCGCCACCGGGCCCAAGCCGACCGCGAACATGTGGTGGATCCACACGCCCCAACCCATGAAACCGATGGCGATTCCCGAGAACACCATGACCGGGTAGCCGAAGAGGGGTTTGCGGGCGAACACGGGCAGCACCTCGGAGACCATGCCCATGGCGGGCAGGATCAGGATGTACACCTCCGGGTGCCCGAACAACCAGAACAGGTTCTGCCACAGCACCGGGTCACCGCCGGCCGCCGGGTTGAAGAAGTTGGCCCCGAAGTTCCGGTCGAACATCAGCAGGAAGAGGGCCACGGTGATGACGGGCATGGCGAACACCGTCAGGAACTGGGCAATGAGCGACATCCAACTGAAGATGGGCATTTTCAACAACGTCATGCCCGGGGCCCGCATGTTCAGGGTGGTGATGACGATGTTGACGGCGCCGGCGGTGCTGGCGATACCGAGAAGGAGGAGGCCGAAGACCCAGAAGTCGCTGCCCCGCCCGGGGAGGTAGCCGGGGATGGAGGTGTTGGGGGCGTAGCCGAACCAGCCGCCGTTGGGGGCACCACCGAAGAGGAAGCTGGAGTAGAGGAAGATGCCGCCGAAGACGAACAGCCAGTAACTGAAGGCGTTCAGGCGGGGGAAGGCGACGTCGCGGGCGCCGATCTGGAGGGGCACCAGATAGTTGGCGAAGCCGACCGAGACCGGCATGATGACCAGGAAGATCATGGTCGTACCGTGCATGGTGAAGACCTGGTTGTACTGGTTGGCAGAGAGGATGTGGCCGTTGGGCCGGGCCAGCTGGAGCCGGATCAGAAGGGCCTCGATGCCGCCCAGCAGGAAGAAGACGAACCCGGTGACGGTGTAGAGGATGCCCAGCCGTTTGTGGTCGACGGTGGTGATCCAGCTCCAGAACCCCTCGCTCGAGGAGGGGCGCCTGAGAAACGGCGTGCCGGCCGGCGCCGCCGGTTCGTGGACCTCGGGGGCGGGTGAGGAGGGCGGTGGTTCTAAAACTATTGCCATGGGCTCGGCTCCCTCATCGCAGCGTATCCAGGTACGCCACGAGCTGGTTGATCTGGTCCGCGGTCAGGTTGAGGTTGGGCATGACCGAGCCCGGCTTCTGCGCCGGAGGGTTGGCCAACCACACCCGGAGGTTGTTGTCGGTGTTCTCGAAGATGCCGCCCGCGAAGACGGCCCGGCTCTTGAAATGGGTCAGGTTGGGGCCGACCACGCCTTCGGAGATGCCCGTGATGCTGTGGCAGCCCGAGCAGCCAGCGCTGAGGAAGGTGTTGGCACCCGCCGCCACCAGGGCGTCGCCGGGGCTCGCGGCCGCGGTGCCGGTGCCGGTGCCGGGGGCGGTGGTCGTGGTGGTGCCGGCGGTGTCGGCCGGGGGGGCCGGTGGGGCGACCGGGCCGGCTTGCTGGTTTTGGACCCAGGCGGCGTAGTCGGCGGCGGTCTGGGCGACGACCCGCAGGCGCATGTTGGCGTGCGAGGTGCCGCAGTACTCGGCGCATTGCCCGTAGTAGGTGCCCGGGGTGTCGGCCTCGATGACCAGCTTGTTGGTCCGGCCCGGGATGGCGTAGAGCTTGCCGGCCAGCTCCGGCACCCAGAAGTTATGGATGACGTCGACCGAGGTCAGGGTGACGATGACCTCCTCCTTGACCGGGATGTGCATCTCGGTGGCGGTGGTGAAGTCGGTTGCGTTGGCGGCGCTGCCCTTGTTGTAATCCATCTGCCACCACCAGCGATGACCGGTCACGTTGATGGTCATGGTGTTGGTCGGGAACTTGTTGAGGTCGAAGACGAACTTGACGGTGGGGATGGCGATGGAGGCGAGAAGGATGGCGGGGGCGATGGTCCAGGCGATCTCGGCCTTGGTGTGGCCGTGGATCTGGCGGGGGGCCTCATCGTCAGAGCGGGCCCGGAAGCGGAAGACGCAGTAGCCGACCAGGCCGCCGACAATGCAGAAAACCCCGACCGCGATCCAAAAGACCGGGAACAGGAGGCTGTTCTCCAGCTGGGCGATGGAGCCGTGGGCCTTGAGGCTGTCCTGGGAGGCGTTCTTGGTGCACCCCGCGAGGATGACGACGGCGCTGGCGGCGACAACCGCCAGCTTGAGGTTGCGGGGTGAGCGGGTCTTCATGGGGCGGCCGTCGTGGGTGTGGGCGCCGCCTGGACGACGAAGGACCCGACCATGGAGGTGCGGTGGAAATCGCACCGGAAGGTGTAGGTGCCAGGCGGGATGTCGAAGGTGTGGGTGTAGGTGATCTTCTTCACGCCCCTGACCGGCTCGCCGTTCCAGATGGGAGCGTCCTTGTCGGTGTACACCGCCACGTTGTGATAGATCGGATCGTCGTTCTTGAAGATGATCGTGGCCGCCTCGTTCTGGGTGACGGTGATCGTCTTGAGGTCGAAGGCGGTGTTCTTGGCGACGACGGGGATGGGCGCCGGTCCCGTTTCGGTGTGGTCGAAGACCCGGTAGCCGTTGGCGGCGCTCACGCTGCCCGCCCCCACCACCGCCACGACCGCGAAACCGCCGAGGAAGGCGAGGCTGTTGCGGCCCAGATGGGGACGGGCGGATAGCAGGAAGAACGCCACCAGCAGCACCGCGGCCAGGACGAAGGCGGCCACGATGGAACCGGCCCGGGGCAGTGTGAGGAGAATCCGGGAGATGCTGACCACGATCACGCCGATGAGCGCCACCGCCATCAGCGGCAGGCCGAACGGCGTCAGCAGACGGGACGAGACCCTGGCCCCCTCCCGGCGGCTGAAGGTGAGGTCCTCCCGCCATGCCTGGCTCAGCCAACCGGCGGCGGCCGCCAGGCCGACCACCAGGCCGACCTCGACCACGGCGTGGCCCAGCGCGAGGCCGATCCCGGCGAGCCCGAGGGCGACGGCACCGGCCAACGGCCACGGCGACGGGCGGGGCTGCCGGGCCCGGCCCACCGTGACCATCTGGATCGGCGGCGTGTCGGCGGCATTGGTGAAGCGGGGGGCCCGGTCTGTGAAGCCGGAGCCGGTCACCGCGAGGCCCGAGAGGGCGAGGGCGATGGCCACCGCCATGAGGAGCACGAACCCGCCCGGGTCGTCGCTGGCCACGGCGACGCCGATGGCCATGACGACGGCGGCGGCGGCCAGGGCCAGCTCGATCTTGGCGACGGTGTTGATCATGTGAACAACCAGATGGCGCTGAACACGGCCAGCCACGCCACGACGACAAAGTCCCAGTACCAGGCCACGGCCCGCAACATCTCGGTGTTGGCCGGCGTCATCTGGCGGGCCAGGACCCGCAGCAGGACCATGATGACGGCGAAGATCCCGACCAGCGCCACCGCCCCCGCGGAACCCAACATGGTGAAGAAGATGACCGCGAAGGCCCCGATCTTGGAGCTGCCGGGCCCGAAGCCGATCTTGCTACCCAGCTGCCACAGCAGCAGGAGGAAGGCGGCGCCGAAGCCCGCCGTGAGCAGGAGGCCCCACGTGCCTTGGGCGGGGTCGCCTCGTTTCACCGAGTACACGGCCCACTCGACGGTGACGGCGCTCATGATGGCGGTTATGGCCAGCATGTTGCCGATGTAGACGTCGAGGGTGACCCCGTTGGGCGGCCAGGCGTGGGCGGCGTGGCCGATGCTGACGTAGGCCGCGATCAGGGCGCCGAAGAGCGCCACCCCGCCGGTCACGACCGCCAGCACGCCGATGTTGAGCAGGTTCCTGGGGCGGGGGCGTTCGCCGGAACCGAGGGCGAGGGGCGCCGTCATGGCCTGCCTCCGGGGCTGATGGCGGTTGTGGAGGCGGCCGCGGCGCTGCCCGCCCCGCCATCTCCGGACTGCCGGAGGTGGTACAGGGGCGCCTCGGAACGGACCTCGGGCACCACGTCAAATCCCCACGGCGGGGGCGGCGAGGAAGTCGCCCATTCGAGGGTCAGGCCCTCGTAAGGGTCTTCGGGGGCGGCGGCGCCACCGGGGCGGGCCACGCTCATGGCCAGGTCGGCCAGCAGGGCGACCACGCCGAGGACGACCACGATCCCGCCGATCTCGGCGAGGACGTACAAAGTCTTCTGGTAGGACGTGGCGGCCGCGGTTTGGGCCAGCGGGGCGCCGTTGTAGCCGAGGAAGTAGTAGGCGAGGCCGGTGGCCGCGAAGCCGGCGAAGGTGGCCAGGAAGACCAGGCCCCCGAAGGCGGCCTTGAGGGTCCGGCCCCAGATCTTGGGGGCCCAGTGGTAGAGGGCCCCGAAGGCGATGAGGGTGGGGGGGCCGACCACGACGGTGTGGATGTTGCCCGCGATCCAGGCGCTGGTGCCCCCCATGCCGTCGACGTGGTGAAGGGCGGCGCCGAGGGCGTTGGCGGCGCCGATAACCCACAGCCCGATGGCGCCCACCACGAACAGCACGCTGACGTGGGGGCGGGGGCGGCCCTTGGCGGCGGTCCCGAGCCACATCAGCACGGTGAGCCCGAGGGGGACGGCGAAGGCGCCGGTGAGCAGGCTGTAGGTGGGGACGACTACGGCGACCGCCATATGGGCGGTGGAGGCCCACGAGCCCAGGCTGAGGACGCCCAGGAGGGCCAGCAGGACCAGCGTCGCCCGGTGCTGGAGCAGGGGCCGCCGGGCGTGGGTGGCCACGATGTCGCTGGCCGCGCCTAGGGCGATGATGGTGATGAGGTAGACGTCAGGACGGCCGTAGAGCCACAGGGTCCGCTGCCAGATGGGCTGGCTGCCCGGGGTGGCGGTGGCGAACAGCTGGCCCCCGAAACGCTGGTCGATGCCCAAAAGGGCCAGTCCGCCGAGAAAGACCGGGGTGGCGATCATGGTCACCGCGCTGACAACCATGGTGGCCCAGCTGAAGGCGGGCACCCGGAGCATCGTCATGCCGTCGGTCCGCAACCCGGCCACGGTGACGAGCAGCGACGCCGAGGCGAGGAGGAAGCCGAGGGCGATAAGGCCCAGGCTGACGATCCACAACATGGTCGCCCCGTTGGCGCCCCCCGGGATGGGCACGACGGCGCTCGACTGGCTGAGCCCGAGCCCGTTGACCTCGCCGTCGAGGTAGCTGACGACGAAGCAGCCGCCGCCGATGAGGTAGGTCCAGAAGCCCAGCGCGCTCAGGCGGGGCAGGGCGAGGCGGCCGGATCCGATCTGGAGGGGGACGACGTAGGTGGCCAGCCCGATCCATATGGCGGTCAGGAACAGCAGCACCCCGGATTGGGAGTGCAAGCCATAGATACGGGCGAAGCGGCTGGCCGAGAGGCCGAGGCTGGGCGACGCCTGTTGGGCCCCGATGAGCAGGGCCGCGAGACCGCTGACGACGAGGAAGAAGAGGGAGGCGTAGACGAACATCCGGCCCAGCCGTTTGTGGTCGCCGGTGTCGTACCACGATTCGGGAGCGGGCAGGGTCGAGGCCGGCGCCGGGGCAGGGGACGCCCCCTCGACGTCCGGGCGTTCTTGGAGGATCGTCATCGCCGTCCGGACCCTTCGGTACTCAGGGGAATGGGCGGGGGGACTCTACACAGCGCCACCGCGGGGCCGAAAACCTGGAGGCGCGGGTCAGCCATGCCGGACCAGCTGGTCGATGGCGATGGCGGCGAACAGCAGCGTCAGGTAGGTGATCGACCACCCGAATAGGCGCATGGCCCGGGCCTCGGTGGGTTCGCGGTACAGCCCGATGGCGTCGGCCAGGAACACTGCGCCGAGCACCGTGGCCGAGACCCAGTAGATGACGCCCACCCCGCCCACAGCACCGAAGAGCAGCGTGGTGGCCCAGAGGACCACGGTGTAACCCACGATCTGGCGGGCTGTCGAGCGCAGCGTGGTGACCGCAGGCAGCATCGGCACCTCGGCGGCGGCGTAGTCGGCCCGGTAACGGATGGCGAGGGCCCAGAAGTGGGGGGGCGTCCATACGAATATCACGAGGAACAGCACAACCGGCGCCAGGCTCACCGAGCCCCGCACCGCGGCCCAGCCCACCAGGACCGGCATGGCGCCGGCGGCGCCGCCGATCACAATGTTCTGGGTCGAGGTCCGCTTCAGCCACAGGGTGTAGACGAAGACATAGAAGAGGGTGGCGGTGACCGCCAGCGCCGCCGAGAGCAGGTTGACGAGCAGCGCCAGCTCGACGAAGGCCGCCACCTCGAGGGCGATGGCGAAGCGCAGCGCCTCCCCCGGGGTCACCGCGCCCGTCACAAGGGGACGCCGGGAGGTCCGACGCATGATGGCGTCGATATCCCGATCGACGTACATGTTGATGGCGTTGGCACCGCCCGCCGCCAGCGTGCCCCCGATCAGGGTGTTCAGGATCAGCCAGCCTCCTGGGAGGCCCCGGGCGGCCACCACCATGGTCGGCACCGTGGTGACGAGCAGCAACTCGATGATGCGAGGCTTGGTGAGGGCGACATACGCCTTGGCCTTGTCGAGGACCAGGTGGATCCGGCCCGCGTGGATGCGAGCAGCACTTACGGCCACGCGGGCCACTCCTGCGGGTCGGATCCGGGCATCACGTCCGACAATATGGCGACCGGACGATCAGCGACAAAGCGGGGGGCGGTTTGGGGGTGGATCGGGGGCGGTGTGGTCGTCTCCCGGCCGTCGCCGTAGCATCGACTGGATGGACCGGGGACGCATCCGTGGCTGGCGGCTGGCGCCGTCGGCGTACCGGCGGGTGTGCCTGTTCGGGGTCTGGGCGCTGGGTTTCATCATCGTGACCGGGGCCGCGGTGCGCCTCACGGGCTCCGGCCTCGGCTGCCCCGACTGGCCGACCTGCGCCCGCAACCAGGTGGTCGCCCCCTGGCAGTACCACGCCATGGTCGAGTTCGGGAACCGGGTGGTGACCGGCGCGGTGACCCTCGGGATCATGGCCGCGGTGCTCGGCTCCGCATTCCGCCGCCCTCGCCGTGGCGACCTCACCTGGCTGTCCTGGGGCCTGGTCGCAGGGCTGGTGGGCCAGATCGTCCTCGGCGGCGAATCGGTCAAGCACCACCTCGACCCCCCGTTTATCATGGCCCATTTCATGCTCTCTCTTGCTTTGCTGTTGAATGCGGTGGTGCTGTACCACCGAGCTGGCTTCAAGGACGGGCCGGCCGACGGTCGGGGCCGGGCCCGGCCGGCGGGCCCGGTGACGCCGCTGGTGCCCGCCGAGCACCTGATCATGGGCCGCCTTCTGGTAGTGGCCATGGGCCTGGTCGTCTTCCTCGGGACGGTGGTCACCTCCACGGGACCCCATGGGGGCGACCCGAAGGCCCGGCGGCTGAACTACTCGCTGCACGACGTGGCCCGGTGGCACAGCCTGGCGGTGTGGTTGTTCCTGGCCCTGACGGTGACCACCCTCTGGCGCATGCAGCGCGCCGGGGCGCCCGGCGAGGTGCTGCGCCGGGGCGAGGTGCTCCTGATCATCCTGCTGCTGCAGGGCGGCGTCGGTTACCTGCAGTACTTCGCCGGTGTTCCCACGTGGCTGGTCGCCATCCACGTGACCCTGGCCGCGGCCCTGTGGGCGGTCACGGTGCAGTTCGTCCTCGGCCTCACGACCCGATCCGGTGGCGTGGTTCCGGCGGCAACCACGATCAACACGGTCCTGGCGCCCGCCTAGCGATGTCGCCCTCTGCGCCCGCCCCCGCCGAGGCCCCGGTAAGGACCGACGAGCCTGGCATCGACCAGTCCCGCCAAGAGGACCGCCCCTGGATAGTCATCGTCTGGAATGACCCCATCAACCTGATGTCCTACGTCACCTTCGTGTTCCAGAAGTTGTTCGGCTACAGCAAGGCCAAGGCTGAGAAACTGATGCTGGACGTGCATCAGAAGGGCAAGGCGGTCGTGTCCAGCGGCCCCCGGGAGAAAGCCGAGCTCGACGTGTTCCGCCTCCATGAACACGGACTGTGGGCCACCATGCAACACGACACGTGAGTGGAGATGAGGACGACGACGACATGTGGTTTCGCCCGGTAAGGCGGGTCCGGGCGGGCCAGTACAAGCTGCGGCTGTCCCCCGTTGAGCGCGAGCTGCTGCGGGACCTGCCCAATCAACTGAAGGAGTTGTTGGCTCAGAGCGACGATCCCGCGCTACGCCGCCTTTTTCCCCCGCCTACATCGACGACGCCGAGGGTGAGTCCGAGTACCGGCGCCTGGTCGGCGACGACCTCCTCCAAGGCCGCCAGGCGGCGCTGGACATCATGGCGGCGACCATCGACGCCACCGACCTGGACGAGCAGCAGCTGACCGCCTGGTTGAGCTCCCTGAACGATCTCCGGCTGGTCATCGGGACCCAACTCGATGTGTCCGAGGACGAAGAGCCGGGGTCCACCCCGATCCACCAGGTGTATTACTACCTGTCCATGTTGGAAGAGGCCGTGATCACGGCCCTGGCATCGCAGTTCGACTAGACCGGCCCCATGGACCTCGACGACGCCCGGGCCTTCCTCCGGGACCACTCCCGCTCCGTCCTGGCCACGCACCGCCGGGACGGCAACCCCCAGCTGTCCCCGGTGGCCCACTCCGTCGACGACGACGGTCGCATCCTGATCTCCAGCCGGGAGACCGCCTACAAGGTCCGCAATCTGCGGCGCGACCCCCGGGCGTCGCTGTGCGTGGTTCCCGACTCGTGGTACCGCGACTGGGTGCAGGTGGACGGGAGGGCGGCGATCATTTCCCTCCCGGAGGCGATGGAGATCCTCGTCGGCTACTACCGGCGGCTACGGGGGGAGCACCCCGACTGGGACGAGTACCGGGAGGCAATGGTCCGGGAGAAGCGCTGCATCATCCAGGTGACCATCGACCGGGCCGGTCCGGACCGGCGCGGCTGACTCTTTCGTGGCTATCCGCGTGCCCGTCGCCGACGGCGTCGAGCTGGCGGTTCGCATGGCGGGGCGGGGCGGGGCCGAGGTGCCGGTGCTGCTGGTCCACGGGCTGGCCTCCAATGCCCGAACCTGGGACGGGGTCGCCGACCGGCTGGCCGCGCTGGGCCACCCGGTCGCGGCCGTCGACCAGCGGGGCCACGGGCAGTCTTCCAAGCCAGACACCGGGTACGACTTCGCCACCGTGGCCGCCGACCTGGCGGCTGTGGTGGCCTGGCTCGGCTGGACCGCGCCCCTGGTGGTGGGGCAGAGCTGGGGGGGCAATGTCGTCCTGGAGCTGGCCATACGCCACCGCGAGGCGTGTCGGGCGATTGCCTGCGTGGACGGGGGCACACTGGAGGTCAGCCGGCGTTTTCCCAGCTGGGAGGAGTGCCGGGCTGCCTTGACCCCACCGCGCCTGACCGGGATCACGGTGTCGGAGTTCGAGAAGATCGTCCGGACCTGGCATCCCGACTGGTCCGATGCCGGGGTGGCGGGCACGCTGGCCAACATGGAAGTGCGCCGGGACGGGACGATTACCCCGTGGCTCACGCTGGAGCGGCACCTCCAGGTCGTCCGGCAGTTGTGGGAGCACCACCCCCCTTCCCGGTGGCCGCTGGTTTCGGTGCCCGTGCTGCTGATCCCGTCGGCGCTCGCCGATGACCCGGGGATCGCGGCAGCTCTGGAGGCCCTGGGGGGGGCGGGGGCGTCGGGACCGGGGCCCGGGCCGGGGCCGGGGCCGGGGCCGGGGACGTCGGGGCGGGGGACGTCGGCGCCGGGGGCGGGGGCGTCGGGGCCGTCGGGGCAGGTGCGGGTGGCGGGTTTCCCCGGTGCTGACCACGACGTGCACGTCCAGCACCCGGTGGAGGTGGCGGACCTGCTCCATGCCTTTGCCCTGGCCGGCGCTGAGCAGGCCGGCACCGGGTGACCCGCCTCCTGGTCATCATGGGTTCGGGCGAGACCAGCCCGACCATGGTCAAGACCCACCGGGAGGTGTTCGGGCGGCTGGCAGGGATGGCCGGTCCCGCGGTGCTGCTCGATACCCCCTTTGGCTTCCAGGAGAACGCCGACGACATCGCGGCCCGGGCGGTCGACTACTTCCAGCGCAGTGTCGGCCAGGCGGTGGAGGTGGCCAGCTTCCGCGGCGCCACCGGCCTCGACCGCCTCCAGCGGGAGACGGCGCTGGCCCTCATCAACCAGGCCCGGTGGGTGTTCGCGGGGCCGGGCAGCCCGACGTACACGCTGCGCCAGTGGGCCGGGACCGAAATCCGCTCGCTCCTGGCCGACAAGCTGGCCCACGGCGGCGTGGTCTGTTTCGCCAGCGCCGCCGCCCTCACCTTGGGAGTGGTCACGGTTCCCGTCTACGAGATCTACAAGGTCGGCGACGACGTCGTTTGGGCCGAGGGGCTGGACCTGCTCAGCAGCCTCGGACTGCCGGTCGCCGTGATCCCGCACTACGACAACGCCGAGGGTGGCAACCACGACACCCGGTTTTGCTACCTCGGGGAGCGCCGGCTGCGGCTACTGGAGGCGCAGTTGCCGGCGCCGGCGTTCGTGCTGGGCGTCGACGAGCACACCGGCTGCGTGCTGGACCTGGATGCGGGAACCGCGACGGTGGTGGGCCTGGGGCAGGTGACGGTCCGGCGCCAGGGCGCATCGTCGGTAGTCCCGGCGGGGACGACAATTCCGATCTCGGATCTGGTGGCCATGGCCTCGCGGTCCGGTTCGGGAGCAGGTTCGGGTTCGGGGGCGGGTTCGGGGTCAGGTTCGGGGTCGGGGTCAAGTTCGGGGTCGGGGTCGGGTTCGGGGTCGGGTTCGGGGGCGGGGGCCAGGGCGGCGGCGGCGAGTCCGGGCATTGCTACGGGCGGCTTGGGGGATGGAGCCGGGGGCGGCTCGAGGGCGGGGGCGGGGGCGGGGGCGGGGGCGGCGGCGGCGGCGGGGCGCGGCGGGCTCAGCCCTTTGTTGGCCACCATTCGGGACCAGGAGGTGGCGTTCGAAGCGGCGGTGGAGTGTCGGGACATGGATGCCGCCGTACGGGCCATTTTGGAGCTGGACGACGCATTGGCCTCGTGGAGCGCCGACACCTTGCAGTCAGACGAGATGGACCGGGGCCGCGGCGCCCGGCGCCGGATGATCGTCCGGCTGGGAGAGGTGGCCCGGGTGGGCGCACGAGATCCGCGTGACGTCATCGGCCCGTACGTGGAGGAGCTGCTGGCGCGCCGGGAAGCCGCCCGCCGGAGCCGGCGCTTCGACGAGGCAGACAGCATCCGGGATCAGTTGGTGGCTCTCGGCGTGGCAGTTCGCGACACGCCGGACGGGACTGAATGGGACCCGCCCCAGAACCTCGGCTGAAAACACTCGGGTCCTTGCTATCTTCCTCCCGGAACCGGGCCCCCATCGTCTAGCGGCCTAGGACACCGCCCTTTCAAGGCGGCAGCACGGGTTCGAATCCCGTTGGGGGTGCGCTCTCCGCCGTGCCGGCCCACGACAGGTGAGCGTTTTGCCAAAAAGTGATGCCAGAGCATCACTTTTTGGCAAAACGGCTCGGGCTCACCGCTGGTTCTCGTCACAGAGAACACCCATACTGCACGAGATGCACGAGATGCACGACACGCGCAACATGCTGCGGCTCGTGAGCGGGATTGCTGCTCGTCAACTCGGTCTGGTCACTGAGGAGCAACTCCAGGAGCTCGGCATGTCGATCACCCAGATCCGATGGAAGGTGCACCGGGACGTTCTCTGCCTCATCCGGCCTCGGGTCTATCGAGTGGCGGGAGCGCCGGTCACCTGGGAGCAGGCGGTACTGGCGGCGGTGCTCAGCGCCGGCGGCGACGCGGTGATCTCGCACGCGACCGCGGCCGCGGTCTTGAGTCTGCGGTTCAGCGATCGGCAGCGGGCGGGCATACACATGACCGGCGAGCGGAGGATTCGCCTGAAGGGCGTCACCGCTCATCAGATCCGCCTGAGGGCCGCCGAGCGCAGCGTCCATCGAGGCATCCCGATTACAAGCGTCGAGCGGACGATCCTCGATCTCGCTGGTTCCCTCTCCGACGAACAACTCGGAAAGTGCGTCGATGACGCCATCCGCCGAGATCTGATGTCCCTGGAAAGGCTCCGCCGCCTGGCCGAGGCGAGCGCACCGTCCCCCGGGCGGCTTGTGAAGCCGGTCCACAAGGTGCTGGCGGACCGGCTACCGGGCTACCGGCCTGATGAGAGCGACTTTGAGGCCGAGATGAACCGGAAGTGGGAGCATTCCGGGCTCCCGCCCGGGGTCCGCCAGCACGAGGTCCTCGTGAACGGCCACCGCTACCGCCTCGACCGAGCCATCCCCGAGTGCAAGATCGGGATCGAGTGGGACAGCTACCGGTTCCACAATCTCGAATCGGATCGCGACTACGACAGCACCCGGCGGGCGTGGCTGGCCAGCCAAGGCTGGTTCATCATCCCGGTGACCGCCAATGCCGACCCGGAGGCGGTGGTCCGGGCGGTCTGGCGGGTCTACCGCGATCGCGGGGGGCCGGGTTAGTGAGATGCCGTGTATCCTCAACCAGCCTCCCAGGGGGCTGTTGGTCCTGTGGTGCAGTTTGGAGTGCACGCCGGCCTGTCAAGCCGGAGGCCGCGGGTTCAAATCCCGTCAGGACCGCGGTCGGATAGCTCAGTCGGTAGAGCGCGCGCCTGAAAAGCGCGAGGTCGTCGGATCGATGCCGACTCCGACCACTACAAAAGTGCTTGTCGTCGGGAGGGGTGTCGGGTTGGACGGATGGAGCGGGCGGACCGCCGATCCCGCGAGGATCCCGCGGCCGCAGCCAGCGGGGCGGCTTCCGGGGGCGAGGAACGGGTCACCTGGCAGGCGCCGTCAACTCAGCAAGGACGATCACATAGCGGCCGGACGTGAGAGTTCTAAGGGAACGGTCAGTGCCCCTTCGACGCCGGTAGCTTCGTCATGGTGACGGGCAACGAAGACGCTGACGCTCGGGCGCAACACGCGTCCGGCTTCGCGAGTTGCCCATGATGCTCGCGGCCGGGCTCGGCTGGCATTTTGCCTACCGATCGCTTGCGGAGAGCAACGACGCTTATCCCAGCTCTGTGATGCTGAACAATCGCTCAAAGTCGATCCGCGACCGGGCACTCGAGCTGGCCACAGATCATCGCCAGGATCAGGCGGCGGTTGGTGAACTGGTTCGCATGGCGAGAGGCAAGACTCGTGACCTCCAGGCGGCCGCACGGTCGTTGCGCATGTATGGGCGCTTTGAGGAGGATCCCACTGCGACGGCGCCTATCGGCTACTACAGGCCGCCATCGCCGGGACCGCGGTCCAAGGAGTGCCGCCGGATTCAGCCGCTGCCATGGCTCGGTTGACCTGCCTAACCAACGGTTCCGAGACCGAGCTGGTTGCCAAGCTCGTCGAGCTTGAACCACGTCTTGGGGAACTGGCCGACCAAGCCGGCACCGGACATTTCGGTGGGTTCCCATACCTGCCACTTTCGGAAGCCCCTGGCGAGGACGTCATGACGACAGCCCGCGAGGCGTAGGAGCTCCTCAAACGGCTCCGGATCGGTCTGGCTCCCCTTGTCGGGCCAGAAGCGGAAAGAGATGACGTCGTCTTGCGATCCCACCGTGCCCAGATGCTGGCAACCACCTACCTTCAGCAATGCACCCGCAGCACTCCTCCTGATCACCGAGGAAGCGCCCAGTCCCACACGACGTCGATCGTGTGCGACCTCGACCCCGGCGAAGGCGCCGACGTGCTCACGTGCGGCAGGCAGTGCCACTGCTGCCCGACACGCTGGCCGCGCTGATCCTGACGTCGTGGGTCAAGTCCTCGGGAAGCGAGAGATTCCAGGTGTACCTGCCGTTGAACCGCCGGTGGGCTATGACGACACTCGCCCCCAGGTCCTGCAACGGGTCGCGGAGAAGGGGGACCTGATGGCCCCCCTTCTCTCGGTCGAGCAGGCCCTGCCGGCGCTCAGCTGAGCGTGATGTCGTCGAACAGGGTGAAGCTGGGATCGCCGCTGTAGTTGTCGTCGTGGCTGGTCAGGGTCAGCGTGTAGCTGTTGCCGGCCGTGACCGCGGCGGTCACCTGGGTCCACCCATTCGTGGTGCACGTCTTGGCGAGCGGCGTGGTCAGGGCGGTAGTTGTGTTGTTCCTGAGGGTGGCCGTGGCCCAGTCGTAGGTGACCGTGTCCGGACAGGTCATCTTGTACCAGAAGGACAGTGTCGTGGCGCCGGAGGGCACCGTGAAGGTCTGGACGATGTTCGAGTCACCGTTGGTCGGTGTCGTCAAACCGCCCAGCCCGTCATAGCTGCCCGAGTGCGGCGTGGTCGTGGTGATGGTGGTGGCGGCGCCGCTGGTCGTCCAGCCAATGAAGGATCCCGTTTCGAAGCCGCCGTTGGTGATGCCGCCGCCCCCGCCCCCGCCGCCGGTGGTGACGGCCACCGAGTCGTAGAGGGTGTAGGTCGGGTCACCGGCGTAGTTGTCGTCGTGGCTGCTGAGCGTCAAGGTGACGCTGTGGCCGGCGGTGGCGCCGGCAGTGACCTGTTTCCAGCCCGAGCTGGGATTGACGCAGGTCTTGGCCAGCGGCGTCGTCGTGACGCCGGTGGTGTTGTCCTTCAGGGTCGCTGTGGCCCAGTCGTAGGTCACCGTGTCGGGGCAGGTCACGTTGTACCAGAAGGAGATTCCCGTCCCGTTGCTGGGCACGGTGAAGGTCTGGGCCAGGCTGGAATCATTGGTGGGGGTGGTGGCGCCGACCCGAGCGGCATAGGTGCCCGCCTGGGCTCCCGAGCTGACTACCGAGGTGGAGCCGGTCGAGGTCCAGCCGCTCAGGGTGCCGGTTTCGAAGCCTCCGTTGGTCAGGCCGCCCCCGACCCCGCCCCCGCCGCCGGTGACGGTCAGCGAGAAGGTGGCGCTATGGGACGCCGAGCCCTCGGTCCCGGTCACCGTAATGGTGTAGGTGCCAGCCGCCGTGCCCGCGGTGGTGCTCACCGTCAATGTGGACGACCCGCCCGCAGTGACCGAGGTCGGGCTGACACTGGCGGTGGCGCCGCTAGGAGCCCCGCTGGTCGTCAGGGTGACGGTGGCCGCCGATCCTGCGGTCAAGGCGGTGGAAACCGTGGCCGTCGTTGACGAGCCCGCGGCGACGGTGGCGCTGGCTGGGGAGACGGCGATGGAGAAGTTGTTCGTCGTGCCCGCGGTCACGGTGAGGGAGTACGAAGCACTGTGCGTCGCCGAGCCCTCGGTACCGGTGATGGTGATGGGATAGGTCCCGGCCGCCGTGGCCGCGGTGGTGCTCAGGGTGAGCGTGGACGACCCGCCCGCGGTGACCGAGGGGGGATTGAAAGAGGCGGAGGCGCCGCTCGGCAGGCCGCTGGCCGACAGGTTGACGGTGGCGGCCGATCCCGCCGTGACCGCGGTCGACACCGTCGTCGTGGTCGACGAGCCGGCCGACACCGAGCCGCCGGTCGGGCTGTCGGAGATGGAGAAGTTGTTGGCGGGGGCGGGGCCGCTCACGACGCAGTTGTTCTGGAGGTTGGAGAACTCCCGCTGGACGGTGTAGGTGTGCCCGTCGCCGCCCGTGATGGCCTGCTGCTGGGAGTCGCAGATGTCGCCGATCTCACCGTTGGTACCGTCGTACCAGGCCAGCGGCGGCCCGTTGAGGGTGGCCAGGCCGACCTCGGCGTCGGTCACCGCCTCGACCAGCTCGTGCGAGGAGACCGAGCTCTCGTTCTGGAACCGGGTGCCGGTGCCGCAGCCGCTCGTCATGCCGCCGGACGTGAAGTCGGGCAGGACGCTGTAATAGAACTCCGGGACGCCGCCGCCGGCCGCCACCGTGCCGTGGTAGGCGCAGAAATGCACGCCCGAGGAGCTGCCGCCTTGGGTGATGGTCTGGTTGGCCCGGAAGTACACGGTGTACAGGGTGTTGCCGTTGGGGTACGGCAGGTGCCCGGCCGCTATCTGGCTGCGCAACTCGGCTTGGATGTTGGTGTCATCGACGGTCGATCCGTTATTGCCCGACGCCGGCGTGATCTGGATCTGCTGGCCGAAGGCGCCCCGGCCGATGGTCTGCTGGGTGCCCGGCTGCCCATTGGCCGCATTGATGGTGGTGTTGTACTCCGACAGCCAGTCGAAGTAGGTCGAGTTGGTGACGCCGCTGTAGAAGCTGTTGATGCTGAGGCCGTCAGTGCTCGACGGGTCGCTGACCTCAGAGGTGTAGGTGCCGGCGCCGTAGAGCACCTTGACTACGTTCACGCTGGAGATGACGTGGCCGCCGTAGTAGGTGAGGTGGGCGCCCGCAGGCGCCGAAGTGTTGTGCAGCGCAGTCGTCTTGGGCATGACGCCGGCGGGCAGATGCGTCGCTGGGGTGATGGGACGGGTGGTCGTCGCCCGCGGCGCGACCGAGGCGGCACTCGCCGGTGGCGTGGCGCCGAAGCCGAGACCGAGGGCGCTGACCCCGATGGCGGCGATGGCCGCCACGGCGCGCCGGCGGCCGATGCCGAGCCACGTGGCCCTCGCCCTCCAGCGGCTACGCCCAGCCGCCTGCCCCGGATTCGGGGCCGTGTTCGGTGCCTGTGGGTGCGTCCAGTCGTTGCTCGACATTGATCTCGTTCCTTTCATGTGGCGGCGGTCGTCCTTCGCGGCCGGGGTTTTCGATGGTTGGTGCGATGTCCGAATCACGCCGGAGGTGCAACTAGCTGGCCGCGGGCGTAGACGGCACGCACCCTGCGGATAGCCGCCACGTCGTGGAGGGGGTTGCCGTCGATGGCGAGGATGTCGGCGTCGAAGCCTGGGGCGAGGCGGCCCTTGCGATGTCCGAGTCCGCAGACCTGTGCGGCTCGGGAGGTCATCGCCCACAGCGCCTCGACGGGGTTCATGCCGCTTTCGACGAGGTCGTCGGCTGCGAAGCGCAGCACGTCGTGGGGCTTGATCGGCGAGATTCCGGCGTCGCTGCCCGCGACGATGAGGGCTCCGGACTGGTGCACGCGTCTCCTGGTGGCGATCAAGTCGGCCATCCGCCGGGCAATCTCCGGAGGCGGGCTTGCGCCATCGCCGGGCTCGCGTCCGACGGTCCAACCGATGGCAATGCGCCGCTCGACGATGGCCTGAATCAGGTGGTCGGGGGCGTCGACGCCATCGGCGGTCATGAAGGTCGCGTGTTCGATCCCGTCGACACCGGCAGCCACCGCGTCGGCGATGGACTGTGTGGCATGGGCGTGGGCGGTGACCGGCAGGTTGAGGCGGTGGGCCTCCGCCACCACAGCTGTGAGGAACTCAACTTCGAACTGGGGCTCGTGGGGCGCCGATCCTTCGGTCAGATTCCCTCCGCTGGCCATCACTTTGATCACATCGACGCCACGTTCAGCGCGCTCGCGCACCGCAGCTCGCGCTCCGTCGATGCCGTCCGCCGCGCCTCCGAGGAAGTGGCAGTGGCCGCCTCGGCTTGTGATCGGGGGACCGGATGCCACGATGGTGGGTAGCGGGTCAGATGTAGGCGGACGGTCGCGCAGTTCGAGGGTGAGGTAGTTGCGGTCACCGAGATCGCGCACGGTGGTCACCCCGTTGGAGAGCGCGTGCCGGGCCGAGGCGGCCATGTGGTGGCGCAGGGCATCGTCGTCCATCGCGGCCAAGTGGGCGACCGGGTTGTTGCTGGCGTCGAAACACAGGTGGAGGTGGGTGTCGACCAGTCCCGGCATCAGCGTTGCCCCGGTCAGGTCGACGACGTCTGCGCCTTCTGGGATCGTCTCCGCCGTGGTCTGTACCGCGACGATGCGTCCTTCTTCGATCACCACCACCGGATTGGCGGTCAGCCTCGTGGTGGCGCCGTCGAAGAGGGCCGCGGCACGGAGAATCGTGAGCCGCCGAGCCCTGGTACCGGTATGGATTGACATACCTAGGACTGTGCGCCCCGGCCACCATGCGGGCATCGAGGGAACTACTCAAATCTGGTACTCAAAACGATGCCGTCAGGTAGTGCCAGCCGAGAATGTGCTGTGCCGCCCGTGGCACGTTCCTCCAGCGCCGGCTCGACCGGGGAGGTAAGGATGTGGTGCCGCCGAATCGGGAGGTCGGGTGGTGGGTGTCCATGATCACACCGACGATGACGACCGCCGCTTGCCCGAGGGTGTCCTCACCCTGCTTTTGACCGATGTGGAGGGGTCTACCCGGTCGTCGGAGGCACACCCCGGAGCGATCTCCGCCGCGCTGGTCCGTCACGACGCGCTGATCGCCGAGGTGGTGAGCGCGCACCGCGGTTTGCTGATCAACTGCCGCGGTGAGGGGGACGCCACGTTCAGCGTGTTCCCACGCGCCACCGATGCGGCGCTCGCGGCCGTGGTGTTCCAGCGTACGATCGCCGCGGAACCCTGGCCGGATTGCATTCCGTTGTCGCTGCGGGTCGCGATTCATACCGGTGAAGCGCAACTGCCCGATGGCAACTATTCGCCACCACGGCCAACCGCGCGGCGCGGCTGCGGGCGGTGGCGAGTGGTGGCGAGGTCCTGTGCTCCCAGGCTGCCGCCGCATTTGTCGCCGACGCCCTGCCGCCGGGCGCCACCCTCACTGACCTCGGTTCTATGGCGCTCAAGGACCTGTCGCGACCTGATCATTTCTTCTCGCTGCGTGGACCGGGCATGGTGATCCGCGTCCAAGATCGTGATCCTTCGCGTAGACGTTTGGCCCATCCGTTCGTGGGCCGCGCCCGTGAGGTTGAGCTCGCGAGCAACTGTTTGGCCGAGGCGCTCCGCGGTCACGGCGGCGCAGTTCTCGTCGCTGGCGAGCCGGGGATTGGTAAGACCCGCCTAGCCGAACAGGTCGAAGGGCGGGCCCGCCATCAGGGTGTGCCGGTGGTATGGGGCCGATGCGTCGAGGAAGAAGGCACCCCGGCGTTCTGGCCCTGGCGGCAGGTTTTGCGCGCCTGTCTCGACCTGTCTACAGGCGACCTGGTAGCTCGGCTCGGGGCCGACGCCCGCGATATCGCTCTTCTCGTTTCTGACCGCGCGGACAGTGAAGTCGACCTGGGAGACGTCCGGCTCGCCCTGCCACCGGGGGGCGAAGAACGGTTCCGTCTCTTCGAGGCGGTCGTCCGCGTTCTAGGCGCGACGGCGATGCCATCGGGCTTGGTCGTGGTGCTTGACGACTTGCACTGGGCCGACCCGTCCTCGGCCCTGCTGCTGGCGCATCTGGGACGCGACTTGGCGTCGTCGAGGGTGCTGGTAGTCGCGACCTACCGCGAAAAGGGCATGGACCCTTGTGCCCCTGTGACCCGGGCCATCGCCGCGCTCAGCCGCGAAACCGGGACAGTGCGCCTACAACTCCCCGGTCTGGCCGAGGTCGAGGTTGCCGATCAGCTGGAAACGACGTTCGGACGCCGCTTCGACACCGACGTCGTCGCGGGCGTGGCACGGCGCACCCGGGGCAACCCCTTCTTCGTGGCCGAACTCGGACGGCTGCTCGACGATGCCGCCCGGGCGGGCACCTTGAGCACCGAAACATGGGAGACGGCTCTCCCCGAAAGTGTGCGCGCCGTCGTCGCTCAACGGCTCGAGAGTTTGCCGCCCGGGTGCTACGACGTGCTGCGCACCGCGTCCGTGCTCGGGACCGTGATGGATGTCGAGACGGTCGCCGCCATA
Organism: uncultured Actinomycetota bacterium; assembly: GCA_963791545.1. GTDB lineage: Bacteria > Actinomycetota > Acidimicrobiia > Acidimicrobiales > Palsa-688 > JALYXV01. Next base: position 4,397 of record CAWBSR010000002.1, on the reverse strand, counting down.
GCTGAACTTCCCCTCAACGCGGTGCTGGCCGCGTTCGACGCCGCCTCCGAGGCCGGTCTGATGGTGGCCGGGAATGGACGATCCGCGACCGAGTTCTCACATGCCCTGGTGCGCGACGCCCTCCACGCCGATTTACCAACCCCACGGCGACTCGACCTGCATCGAAGGGCCGCCGAGCATATCGAGGCGGCCCATTCCAACGACCTTGACCGCCACGCCGCCCAGCTGGCCCATCATTGGCTCTCTGCTCTTCCAGCCGCCGATGCCCACCGCGCCGTCGAGTGGGCGGAACGGGCCGCGACCGACGCCCGTGCGCACCTCGCCTACGAGGAGGCGGCGCGCCTGTATCAGCGGGCCCTGGCCGCGGTCGCCTCGGGTGGTTTCGGCTCCCAGGAGCGGTGCCGGCTGTGGCTGCAGCTCGCCGAGGCGCTCTACAAGGCGGGGGACGTCAAGTCGGCGATAGCGGCGGCGTCCGAAGCCGGCGATGAGGCCAAACGCAGTCGTGACCCGGTCGGGATGGCGCGGGCTGCGCTGGTGCTCGAAGGGGTCTCTGATGAGGCCTGGGGTCGACGGGTCATCGAGCTTTCCGATGAAGCGCTGGCAGAACTCCGCGACGATCACATCGAGCTGCGCGCCCGCCTGATGGCGGCTACCGCCGTCGTGTACAGCATCAAGCTTGTTGTCGATGGACCCGACCGGGCCGAGCCGCTCAGTCGCAAGGCGCTGGCCCTCGCCGAGACCTCCGGAGCTTCCGGTGCGTTGGTCAGTGCCTTGCGGGCACGACAGATGGCCTGCGCCGATCCGGACGGGGTCGGGGAACGCCTGGTGGTGGCCGGACAGATGCTTGCGCTCGCCACCGAGACAGCAGACCCTTGGGTCTCCGTGTGGGGGCGTCTGTGGCGCATCGAAGCCCAATGCCAGCTCGGCGACGTCGACGCGGCCGAAGCGGAGCTCGTCCCACTGGCCCAGGCCGTTGAGCGGCTCCGCCAGCCCATCGCCAACTGGCATCTGGCCCGCACGCGTTGCTCGCTCGCGATGGGAAGGGGTCGCTTCGCCGAGGCCGGGCGCTACCTCGATGAGGCGACCAAGTTCGCACATCGAGGTATCGACGCTCGGGGCCAGCTGACGAACGCCATCATGGCGGCGAAACTGGAATCCCTGACAGGAGACCCGAGGTACGCACCGGCGGTCTCGATGTTCGAGAGCGACAAGACACCGGGGTCGGTGATGTCGGCGAGCATGATCTTGGCGTTATGGCATGCCGGGCGCGGTCAAATGGATCGCGCCCTCGAGCAGTACCGACGGCTGCCCCCTTGGACCGGGTGGCGAGTGCCTCGCTTTGTCGCTTTGGTCGCCCTCGACCAGCGGGGCCGCGTCGCCGCCATCTTGGGCGACACCGATGGGGCGGCAATCGCCTACCAGCGGCTCCGTCCGTGGGCTGGGTACATCGTGGTGGGCGGGACCGCCCTTGTCGCCATGCACGGATCCGCCCAGTGCTGCCTCGGATGTCTCGCCGCATGCCTGGGAAAGACCGACACGGCCGTTGGTCACCTGCGCGCCGCGATCGCAGCCAACGCACGCGCCGGACTGCCACCGTTCGAGATCGAGTCCCGCTACGAGCTGGCCAAGGTCCTCGCCCGCCGCGGCCGGAGGGAAGACCGCTCCGAGGCGCTCGTCCTCGCCGAAGACGCAGCTCGCGCCGCAGCGCGGCTCGGCATGAACCCATTGCGGGCCCTGTCTGAAGCACTCGTCGACAGCCTGCGTAACCCTGAGACAGCGAGCAGATCAACTGGCCTAACCCGGCGCGAGCTCGAGATCGCCGCCCTGGTAGCTCGAGGTCTCACCAACCGGCAGATCGCCGACGTCCTCCACGTCGCCGAACGCACCGCCGAAAATCACATCCAACACATCCTCACCAAACTCGGCTTCCAAAACCGCGCCCAGATCGCTGCGTGGGCCACCAGCCAGCGCCTCGGCGAAGGCACCCCGAACTGAGGCCAGCCGTGACCCGATCGTCAAACGCTCATCGAATCGCCACCGGCGGCAATCGACATCACAACAATGCGACTTCCGCTCACGAGTTCCGCGGTGAGCCTCACGGGTATCGGCATCCTTGGGTCATGCCTGCGCAGCCAGTCGTGACTATGGAGGACGGGTTCCACGCATCCGCCCGTGCCAGTAACCGACCACACCATTGGCTGGCGGGCCGAGGAGACTCCAGGCCGCCGAAGCATTCAAGCTCCATTCGAAGGACACCCCCGGAACCTGGCCCGAGACGCCACCGCCGTCCCGGGATGACCAACCGCCAGAGCGCCTTTGAACGATCTGCTGCCTGGCGCGGAAGTTCCCTCTCGACGGTCGATTTCGATCACCAGCGAGTCCGGCGAGCCACCGACCAGTTCTGGTGTGGCCGACGCCGGCGGTGGGGAGAGTGTGTGACGATGATGCCACCGTGAGCGACTACCAAGCTGTCAACCTGGCTAACTGGAACAGCCGAGTGGCGCACCACAAGAAGGGCTACCGCCTTGAGCTGTTCTACGCCGATCCGGCCCACCTGTCGAACGCGGTGCGCTTTGATTGCGCGCGCCTCGGTAGCGTCGAGGGCCTCGACGTGGTGCATCTGCAGTGCCACATCGGCACCGACACCTTGTCGCTCGCCCGGCTCGGCGCCCGCAGTGTCACGGGCCTCGACTTCTCTGCACCCGCCCTTGAGGTGGCCCGGCAACTGGCGGCGGATTGCGGAACGGTGATCGACTATGTGGCCAGCGACGTGTACGGGGCGGTCGAGGCTTTGGGCGCCGGACGCTTCGACGTTGTCTATACCGGTGGCGGCGCGCTGTGCTGGCTGCCTGATGTCAGTCGCTGGGCGCGAGTCGTTGCGGCCCTGCTGCGGCCCGGCGGCCGCCTGTTCATCCGGGAAGGTCATCCGATGCTGTGGACACTGGCGGACCCTCGCGCCGACGGTCTGATAGTCGTCGAGTTCCCGTACTTCGAGACCGAAGGCGTGCACTTCAGCGAACCGTTCAGCTACATCGACCACGACGAACCCCTGGAAGCACCCGACATCGTAAACTTCAACCACGGCCTAGCTCAGGTGATCACCGCCCTCATGGCCGCGGGCATGGTATTGACGGCAATCGAAGAGCACGACACCGTCCCATGGAACCCGCTGGACGACGCCATGGAGGGCGTCGGTGGCGGCGAATACCGCCTGCGGCAGGCTCCTGAGCGCCTCGCCGCCACTTACACCCTGCAGGCTACCAAGACTCCCGACTCTTGTTAGCGGTTCATGGGCGGCCGTAAACCTCACGACCTCGGTCGTGGGAGCCTCGGGGTCGGGGGATCGACCAGGGCTCACGTCAAGTGTCGCCTCAGCGACTGAGAGACTTATCGATATCTCCGTGCCACGTGGGGGTTCACTGGGTTCCCAGCAGGTCGCGGATCCAGTCACTGGTAGCCGCCGCCGCGACGGTCTTGCCGTTCGTGTCGGCATCGGTCGGACTTGCGCCGTAGCCGAGGAGCAAGACGATGATGCGGCGCTGTTCGTCTGTTGCCCCGTCCGAACCGGAAGCGCTCTTGCCGGTGTTCTGAACCGCGAGGTGCAGCGGCGTCGAGCCGGACTTGTTCATCAGCAGCGGATCCGCACCATTGTCGATGAGGGCGCTGACCGCCATCGAGCAACGATTCCGAACAGCGCGATGCAGCGCCGCAACGCCACTCTTGTCCAACGCGTTCGGATCGGCGCCCGCTTCGATGAGATAGGTGATCACGTCACTCTGCGCCACGGAATCCCACCCGTTCGCGGCGGGACCACCGTCGGCGGCGTAGTGGAGCGGCTCAGCTCCCCTGCGATTACGAGCGCGAACGTCGGCGCCTCTCATGACGAGCGACTCGGCGAGCCGTCGCTGATGCGCGGCGGCAGTGATGTGCAGCGCCGTGTCGCCGCTGTAGACGTAGTGATGGATTGCGGCGAGGAAATACGGCTTCGCATAATCGCGGGTCGCCCCGATATGAATCGGACGGATTGCAAGATCGCTCGATTCGTCCAACCGCTGCGCGACCTCACGGTCGTTACGGGACGCGATCGCTTGGAACAGCGCCAAGAGTGCACCGTCGTCAGACCCGTCAGGCTGCGCGCCCGTCTTCGCCACGCCCACAGATTGCCCGATCGGAAGGGTAGACGTCGACCGGACAACCACGACCCCGGCGCCATATCGACGACTCGGCGCTCAGGAGGTCGCTGCAATCCCGGCGTAGACAACGAATTTCTTCATCAGGCTCTAGTGTGCCGGGGGCGTGGAAGAACAGCTGCGGTTATCCCGCCAGTCATCAACGAGAACCCATTGCGCAACAGTCTTGCGCACCCTGAGCCCCGACGCCGAATACCGATCCCCAAG
>CAWBSR010000001.1:0-333253 GCA_963791545.1 uncultured Actinomycetota bacterium | reverse complement strand
AGCCAGGGCGTGTATCACCCGCCCGGGGGCTAAAGCTTCAGCTGGCCGGCACCACGGTGCGGAAGTTGTTGAAGCGGACCACTGTCCCCGGGCTCGAGGCGGCCCGGTAGATGGTCAGGGCGGCGTGCCAGGTGAGGGCGCCGGCCGGGTGGACGTAGGTGAAGGATCCGAGTTCGACTCCGTTCACGCTCATGGCCAGAACCGTCGCCGTATTACTGACCTCGGTGCACTGCCCGGCGATCGTGTTGGTGCCTGTGCCGGTGCGAATGGCGGGGCTGCTGCCCATCTTCAGTGCCCCATTTGGGAGCGCGCCGAGTTGGAAGATGACCCAGGTCCCATCGCCGAAGATCTGGAAGGTATAGCGCAGGCCGTTGCGGCTTCCCTGGTCGCAGCGGACACCGGCCCCGTCGCTGGGGGCGGCGTTGACGAAGGTCGCGTCGACCGCCACATGCAACGAGCTCAGCCGGGGGGCGTAGGGAGACCCCACCGAGAAGGTGTTCAGTACTGCTAGCGGTTTCGATGCTGTGACGTAGTAACCGTCGGAGCGGTATTCGGCGGTGCCCGCCCCAGGCTGGTTGGCGTCGGGAAGCCAACCCGACGCGCCGTTCGTGAAGTCGTCGGCGTAGACGGGCTTGGCGGTGGCCGGGGCGGGGCCGGTGGTTGAACTGGTGAGCACGCCAGGTGGACCGGCGACCGCCGCCTTGGCGGGGGGCGCCCCGTTGTGGCGGCTGATCAAGAGCCCGGCTGCTACCAGGAGGAGGACTGACGGTCCCACGACCCAAAGCAACCGGCGCCCCCGTTTTCGCCCGGAAGCCGGCGCCGGCTCGGGCCCGGTTCCGGCCCACGAAGGGAGCGGGGGTGGAGGGGCCGTTTCGGGCGGCCTACCTTCAAACGGCGGGGCCACTTGCGGCGGGCCCGCGACGGCGGCCCCTCCGGTCCCCCCGGCCGCGCTGGCGGGTCGCGACCCGAAGCCCCGCTGCAGCAGCTCGGCCAAGCCCATCACATCGCCGGGGCCCACGGGTTCGGCGAGGGGCCGAGGCGCCACCTCGCGATCGGCGAGGCTCGGGCGGGGCGCGGTACCCGACGGCCGGCCCACCACCTTGGGGGAGGAGTCGGCGGGACGGGTCGGTATCCCGGCCGCGGCCCCCGAGATCCGTTGCGCCACCCGCTTCGACGTCACCACGTCCAGGTCGGTACTGCTCAGCCACTGCGGCCCCCAGGAGTCGTTGGCGGCTTCGACGAGCGCGACGCCGAAGTCGTCGGCTGAGGGATAACGCTCCTCCGGCTCGGTCGCCAGGCCCTGCATGATGACCTCGGCAAGGGGACCGGAAACACGGGGGGCAACGTCGAGCAGGGGAACCGGTTGCTCGTACACGTGCCGGAACAGGGCGCTTATGAGTCCGCCCTCCTCGGAGAACGGCAAGACTCCCGACAGCAGCTCGTAGAGCATGGTGGCCACCGCGTACACATCGGTGGCGGGGGTCAACGCGCCCCCAGAGACCTGCTCGGGGGCCATGAAGGCGGGCGTCCCGAGAACCTCGCCCGTCATGGTGACGAGCGTTTCCGCGCCACCGAGGACCTTGGCGATGCCGAAGTCGGTGACCTTCAGGGTCCCGGTGGCATTGAACATGAGGTTCTCCGGTTTGATGTCCCGGTGCAGGATGCTCTTGGCGTGGGCGTAATGGAGCGCCGCGCAAGTGGCCAGGGCGATGCCACAGGCCGCCTCGGCGCCGATCCCGTCACTGCCGAAGCGGTCGCGGACGGTGCCGCCGGGCAGCAGTTCCATGACGAGCAGCCATAGCCCGTCCTGCTCCACGTAGTCGAAGATGGGGACGATGTGGGGGTGGTCGAGAGACGCGAGGACCCGGGCTTCGGCCGTGAAACGGCGCTGGATGGCGGGATTGGACGCGAAGGCCGAGGGCAGCTGCTTGACGGCCACGCCACGGCCCAGTTGACGGTGCTCGGCCGCCAGCACGACACCCCACGCGCCTCGTCCGATCTCGCCGCGGATCTCGTAGCCGGGGAGCGCGGCCGCAATGCGCTCGGTATCCATGCTCACGAGCGCTCCTGCGTCGCGGCTCGCCCGGCCGGGCGTCTCATTGCCGTGAGGCTAGCCCCGAGGCGTGATCCCGCTGTATAAGGTCCGCCAATTCGCCCATGATCCGGGTCACCTCGAAGTCCTTCGGTGTGTAGACCGCGGCAATTCCGCAACGCCGCAGCGCCTCGGCGTCGGCGGTCGGGATGATCCCGCCCACCACGACCGGCACCGACACCCCGGCTGCCGCCAGCTGCTTCATCACCTCGGGTACCAGCGAGAGATGAGAGCCCGACAGGATAGAAATCCCGACCAGGTCGACGTCCTCGTCACGGGCCGCCGCCGCGATCTCGGCGGGCGAGGACCGGATGCCCTGGTAGACCACTTCGAACCCCGCGTCGCGCGCCGCCACCGCGATCTGCTCGGCGCCGTTGGAGTGGCCGTCCAGGCCTGGCTTGGCCACCAGGATCCGGGGTGGGGCGCCGAAGACGGCGGTCAGGTCGGCCACCTGCTGCCGCACGGGCGACAGTTCGGTCCCCCGGAGGCCAACCGAGCCCGACACCCCGGTGGGCGCCCGGTATTCACCGAACACCTGCCGCAGGGTGCCGGCCCACTCTCCGGTGGTCCCCCCAGCATGAGCCAAGGCGATGGTGGCCGGCATGATGTTCGACCCGTCCTCGGCCGCCTGCCGCAACTGGGCCAGAGCCGCGTCCACCTGGCTGGCTGCGCGAGCGGCTCGCCATTTTTCCAACTCTTCGATCAGCGCCGCCTCCTCGGCGGGGTCGACCCGCAGGACGAGATCGGTGCTGTCCAGTGGCGAAGGGGCGGTGGTGGTGAAGACATTGACGCCGACCACCGGAAGGTCGCCCGTCTCGATCCGGCGGGTGCGCTCGACCTGGCTGCGCACCAGGCGGGACTTGACCTCGGCGATGCCGGCTTCGGAGAACACCCCGCCCAGCGCCAGCACCTGGTCGAGCTCGGCGGCGGCGGCCGCCATCAACGCCGCGGTGCGGGCCTCGATGACCTTGGACCCTTCGAATATGTCGTCGTACTCGAGGAGGTCGGTCTCGTAGGCCAGGACCTGCTGGATGCGCAGCGACCACTGCTGGTCCCACGGGCGGGGCAGCCCGAGCGCCTCGTTCCAGGCCGGGAGCTGGACGGCCCGGGCCCGGGCGTCGGCCGACAAGGTCACGCCGAGGGTCTCGAGCACGATGCGCGCCACGTTGTTCTCGGGCTGGGACTCGGTGAGGCCGAGGGAGTTGACCTGGACGCCGTAGCGGAACCGGCGCAGTTTGGGGTCCTCGACGCGGTAGCGCTCGGCGCAGATCCCGTCCCACAGCCGGGTGAAGGCCCGCATCTTGCAGGTCTCCTCCACGAAGCGGATGCCCGCGTTCACGAAGAAGCTGATCCGGCCGACCACGGCGGGGAAGTCGGCCGGGGCGATCTGGGCCGACGCCAGGACCGCGTCGAGGACCCCGATAGCCGTCGCCAAGGCGTAGGCGAGCTCCTGAACCGGTGTCGCCCCGGCTTCTTGGAGGTGGTAGCTGCAGACGTTGATCGGGTTCCAGCGGGGGGCGTGATGGGCGGTCCAGGCGATGGTGTCGACCGTGAGCCGGCGGCTGGCCTCGGGGCCGAAGATGTAGGTGCCCCGGGACAGGTACTCCTTGACGATGTCGTTCTGGGTCGTGCCCGCCAGGAGGCGGGGGTCGACGCCGGTGTCGGTGGCGTGAGCCACGTACAAGCCGAGCAGCCAGGCGGCGGTGGCGTTGATCGTCATAGAGGTGTTCATGTGGTCGAGCGGGATGCCGTCCAGCAGCTGCGCCATGTGGCCCAGGTGGGCCACCGGGACGCCGACCTTGCCGACCTCGCCCGCCGCTTCGGGGGCGTCGGGGTCGTAGCCGGTCTGGGTGGGCAGGTCGAAGGCGATCGACAGGCCGGTCTGGCCCCTGGCCAGGTTGGTCCGATACAGCTGGTTGGAGGCGGCGGCCGTCGAGTGACCGGAGTAGGTCCGCATCATCCACGGCGGGCGCCGGCGAGATTCAGGCATCACTCCATTGTTCCCGCAACCCCGCGCCGAGGCCTCGGCTTTCAGGCGTTCTGGGGGGAACTGGGTGGGGCCGGCGTGGTCGTGGTGGTGTCCGGGGGAGGCGCAACGGTAGTGCTGGTCGTGGTGGTGGGCGCCGGCGGCGGCGGGTTGACGATCAGGGTCTGGCTCTGACCCATGGCGGTGTTGGCATAGGGATCGGGCGCCGCGCACGAGCCGTTGTCGGTTCCGCTGGAGGCGGTGAAGTGGACCTGGTAGGAGCCCGGTTGGGTGTAGGTGTGGGTCTCGGTCAGTTCCCGGTGACCGTGCCCCCGGGGGGCCGGGGCGGGCCAAGTGCCGTGGGGCGCCTGGCAGGCGGGGCCGGTGCTGTTGGCCGGCGGCGACGCCGGGTTGCCGCCCGGGCTCGCCCCGTCGCCGAAGTAGAGGCCGGTCAGTTGGACGTTGATGTCGTCGGGATCATCGAGAACGACCTTGAAGGTGACCAACTGGCCCGGCGACGGATGCTGGGGGGCGTAGCTGAAGGAGATGTTGAGGGCGCGGTTGACGATCGGGGGCGACCACACCAGGGGGCCGCAGTTCGGCGCCAGGCTCTTCACGCAACTGGCCGGGCTCGGGGTGGTCGTCGGGGCGGTGGCGACCTTCCCGTTCTGCTCCGAAACCTCGGGGGCAAAGGCGAGAGCGCCCCGCCCGTCCACGGCATTGCCGGGTGTGGCGCCGCCGGAACCCGAGGGTCGACTCGACGGGGTCGTCGATCCTCCGGCGGGGTGGGACGCGGTGCCGAGGGCGGAGGCCGCCACCTGGCGAGGAGCCCGGGCCAGGGCCCCGGTGTCGCTGGCCACGAACATCAGCGCCACCGCCAGCAGGGCGGCCAGCGAATAGCGACTGGTACGGGTGCGCGGCCGGCGGATGTGCTGGGGGGCCCGGTGGGGGGCCCGGTGGGCGCCCCCGCGACGGTGGGGGTCAAAGCCGAGGCTGACGGCGCTGGTCTCGGCGGCCAGACCGTCGGTACTGGCGGCGGTACCGGAGTCGGTGGCGGTCCCGGAGCCGGCCAGGCTGGTGAGGCTGGAGACACTGGAGACACTGGTAGCCGCCCCCACCGTGGCGGACGCCGAGGAGGAAGCCGCCCCCAACGCGTTGGTAGCCGTCCCGGCGCTGCGGTCCACTCCGACGCCGCCGCTGAGCGCGGGCGCCGGGGCGTGCGGATTCCCGCTGTTGCCCCCCAGGGTCCGGCGGGGCCGGGCGGGCGCCGGGGGCGCCAACCGGACCGTCAGCACCTCGTCGTCGAGGCTGCTCTGGCGTAGCTGGGCGATCCAGTTGGCGAGGGCACCAGGGCGGCGGGCCGGGTCTGGGTCGAGCATGGCGACCACCCGCTCGACCAACTCGGGTGACACTCCGCCGCCGACCGGGGCCGACTCGAGCAGACGGCGCAACTCCGCCAGGTCGGTGGCGGCGGACGGGTGGCGTCCCGTCAGGAGGAAGAACACGGTCGCCCCGAAGGCGTAGCGATCCGCAGCCGGGGTGTAGCCGCCCCCGGCCAACACCTCGGGGGCGATGTAGCCGGGGGTCCCGGCCCGTCCTACCGGGTGGCCGACGGAAAGGCCCTTGGTGAGGCCGAAATCCACCAGGACCGATCCGCCCTTGCCGATAAGGATGTTGGCGGGCTTGATGTCGCGGTGCACGACAGGCACGGACCCGGTCAGCTGGCCTCCGTGCATGGTGTCCACCGCCACCGCCACCGGCAGCAGCAACTTGAGGGCGTTGCTCACGTCCACCTCGCGATGGCGAAGCACCCAGTGGTCGAGAGCCTCACCTTCGACCCAGTTCATGACCAGGTACAGGTTGCGGCCCGCGGTGTCCCGGCCCTGGCGGTGGGGGAGGGGACCGACGAAGCCTTCCCGGACCCCTACCAGGCCCGGGATCTGGAGGGAACGGAGCAGCTCCACCTGATCGCGCCACCGGGCTGCCCACTGGTCGATCCGGGCCGCGTAGGCCGGCTGCAGGGCCTTCACGGCCACCGACAGCGTCAGGCGGCTGGTCGGGGTGATCAGGCGGCCGCGATAGAGAATCCCCTCGGCTCCCGCCTCGACGGGCTCACCAATCTCGTATCGGTCGGGATCATCGAAGGGCCCGACCCGGAAGCCTTCCGACGTCGTAGCTACCTCGGTTGACGCCCCCGTCCCCAGGACCTCGGCCTCCATGTGACCCCTAGTTTCGCGCGTGATTGGCCTTAGTCCCTAACGAAATGCCATTTTGACCGGTTCCCGCCACGCGGAGCCTCGCCCCCGACGGTCCCCCGGACCCCGTCCCGGTTGTTTAAGGTAGGGCAGTCGTGGATCAAAAGACGGCAATGGCAGGGCAAGAAATGCCAGCGTCTCCCGGGGGGGTCTTGGTCTGTGTCGGCGATGACCGCCTGACCGCCACCCCTGAACGTCCGCTCCTCTTCGGCCGGGCGGACATTGAGCCGTCGCCTTTCGCCGGTGACGGGACATTCGCCAATGGAGGCCCCGGCGACAGTACGGGCGACGTCAACGGACGGGCGGTCATCGGTCTCGACTCCCAGGACATGGGCATCTCGGCGCGCGCGCTGGCGGTGGAGTTCGACCAGGGCCTGTGGTGGTTGGCCAACCTGAGCGCCAAGCGCAACCTGCTGCTCGACGTGGGTTACGGCTCGGCCATGATCACCCTGCGCCCGGGGCAACGCCACGCCATCGCGGTGTCGCCGCTCGGCGTCCTGGTGCCCGGCGCCATCTTCACCCACCGCCTGGACGTCTACGTGCCCGACGACGGCCTGGCGCTGCGCAGGCCGAGTGAGCTCGGCGCCTCGGGAACCATCACCACCGAGGAACTGCACCTGACCGAGAGCGACCGCCAGGCGCTGGCGGCGGTGTTCTCGCCCCTGCTGCGGGCCTGGCCCCGCCGGGGCGGCCATCCGCTCAGCTACCAGGAGGCGTCGGAGCTGCTGGGACCGGGTTGGACCGGGACCTCGGTCCGCAAGCACCTGGAACGAGTCCGCCAGCGCCTCGCGGAAAGCGGGATGTTCTTCTCGGGCCCCCACGCCAAGGACGAACTGGGCCAGTACCTGGTCGACAACGGTGTCCTCACCCCTGCCGACCTGTCGGCGGTGGATCGAGCCGGCTGAGCCGCCTGGCCCGCCTCGCCACGGTTCACGCAGATGATCGAGCCGTTACGCCCCCAGGCCGCGGAGGCAGTCGAGCATTGCCCCCCCCGACGACATGTTGCCGGGGGGCCAGAAGCCGACCTCGAGGTGGGGTGCGGTGGAAATGCCCACGATCCCGTAGCCCACGATGGAGATCTGCTGGCCCGCCGTCACGTGAGTGCCGACCTTGACCAGGTCGGGTCCCGCGTGGCCGTAATAGACGGTCCGACCTGCCAGGGGTCCGGCCGTGATCAGCAGCACCGGGGCGTTGGGCCCGAAGCCCGAGATCCCCTCTTGGATGATGATCCCCGGTCCCATGGCAAACAGCGGCGTGCCGCCGGGAGCCAGATAGTCGACGCCCTGGTCGATGGACGGGCTCCGTAGGAACTGCCGTGGGAGAGGCAGGGCGGTGGTCGCCGCCTTGGCGGCGGGGCGGGCCTTGCCGGGGGCGGTAGTCGTGGAAGACGCCCCGGCCGGCACCGCGGGGGCCGCGCCGGCCGGGACCGCAGGGGCCGGGGCCGGGGGAGCCGCGAAGGCGGCTGCCGACCCCGAGACGGTGCCGGCGGCCGGGAGCGCCGGCGTCTGAGTCGAGGCGGCGAGGCTGGCCGCCACGGCCGAGGTGGAGTCGGCGGCCCACGGAGCGGGGAAGTCCAGCGCGGCCGCGGCGGGAAGGGCGACTGCCGAGGGGTTCACGGAGATGGCGGTCGCCCGCGTGCCCTGGGAGCCGCCGGCGCCGCCCATGGCCAGCACGGCCACATCAAGGACCATGAGGCCTCCGGCCGCCCCGAGCAGGAGGCGTCGCCGGCTCTCCACCGTCCGGCCATCGTGCGCCGTCGGTTTCAGGCGCAATCGAGGTCTCCTCGGTTCGGAGCTCCGAGCGTGCAGATTTTCCCCCCCAGGCCGAAGTGGACGCGCCACCCCAAAACACCCCAAGTGAGGCAAACCGTAGCCCCCGGGTTCCGGAGCGGACAAATGGAGCCCTGCCCCGCCGGGGATAGGGGAGACCTCCCCCTAGACGACGCACCCGGATGGGGGCATGGTCATGGGGACGCATCCACTGTCGGACCCGTGGGTACAGCGAGAGGAGTGAGCTATTACCGTCGCATCCGTTTCACCCTTTGAGTACAGCGGCGCGCGCCTCCATCAGCTGCCGCCGCTCACAGGTGGCGGCTCAGTCGTGGGCGGAGCGGCCCGCTTCCCCCGGGCGGAAGTGGACATCGAAACCCCCGAGGTGACGCCCGATCAGACCTTGCCTGGTCTGACACCGCGTGATCTGGTGGTACTCAAGCTCCTGTCCCAGGGATGGACGACGTCTGACATCGCCCGCGAACTGGCGTATGCCGAGAGCACCATCAAAAAGGAAGTGCACCTCATCGTGCACCGCCTGGGCGCCCGCAATCGGACCCATGCGGTGGCTACCGCGATCCGCTTCGCGCTCATCTGATCACCAGCCGACTGGCCGGCCAACCCGCCGATGGGCGGGCCGCCCCGCTAACAGCTGACCACCAGCATCTGATGGGCCGTCATGGTGCTGACGCCGGCCATGTCGATGGCGGCGATCCACCAGTCGACCGAGCCCGTCGCCCGGTACGGGCCGAGTTGGCCGCTGTAGGTCGAGCCGGACGCCGTCATCGTCATCGTTCCCGTACCTGCCGGTATCGAGCTCTGCCAGTGGAGCACGACCACGTTCAAGGGCTGACTTCCGGTCACCTGGGCAGAGATCACCGCCGACGTGGCGATCGGATTAGACGGGCAGTTGCCGGTGAAGACCGTCGGCTGCGACGACACCTCTCCCACGATCGTCGGGCCCGGGTCCACCACGGCGGTGACGTTGACGGTGGCGCTGCCGCCGGGACTGCTGATCTTGATGGCGCCGGTGAACGGCCCCGGCGATGACGCCGTACGGTCGAACGCCACCGTGAGGGTTTGGCCGCCATCGGGCGCCAGGGTCCCCGAGATCGGTCCGACCGTCAGGCCCACGCCGGACGCGGTGACGACGAAGTCCAACGGCGCCTGCCCGTCGTTGCCGATCATCACCGAGGCGCTGGAGGCCGCGGTCCCCAGGTTCAGGGCCTTGGAGGCGCCATGCACGATGAGGTGGCCATTGCTGGCGATGGTGGTCGTGACGACGGTGGTCGGCGTGACGACCGGCGTCGCGGTGGTCACGGTGGTGTCGCTCGTCTGGGTGGTGGCGGTGGCGGTGCTGGTCGTCACGGCCAAGCCGACCGTGCGCGAGTTCCCCGACGTCCGGTTGGACACCACGATCACCACGGCTGCCAGGAGGATGATGAGACCCGCCAGGGCGCCGACCACCATGCCCCGCCGGTCCCGGTCGCCCGATGACGGGCCGTCATAGCCCCGCCATTGAGGTGGCTCGACAGGGGGCGCACCGGCCGGGGTGGTCCCGGCAGCCGGCCGGGCCGCCGCCGGAGGCCGGGTGCTGGCGAAGACCGGCCCGGTCGACCACTCGGCGCGGTCCGCAGGGATCAAGGCGGTTGAGCCGATCGACCGGGCCGGCCGGGTGAAGTCCCCGCCATCCCCGCCGCCCGCGGCCGCCCCGGCCCCACCCGTCGCGGCCCCGCCGGACAGGACCGGGAAGCCATCCCGGTTGAACGCCCAGCCGGCCCGGGCCAGCAGCCGGCCGCCGGAGCCGTCCGCCCGCTCGACGTCGTCGAATTCCGCCTTGCCCAGCACCACACTGCGTAGATAGGCGGGGGCGGGAACAAGCGGCGCCGCCCCCAGCAGGGCCAGTGGGCTCGGGGCGATCCGGCGCCGGCTATTACAGATCTCGCAGTCGTCGACGTGGGCCCGCACCTGGTCCCGGAACTCTGGCGTCATCCGCCCGTCCCACTGACCCAGCAGTGCGGAGAGGTTGGGGCAACTGCGCCGGCCCGTTCGGGCCACGACCAGCGCCCCGAGCGAGCGCTCGATCTGGGTCTCGAGTCGTTCCCGCCGGTTGTCCAGTTGCGGCGCCGGGACCCCGGCGGCACTGGCCAGGTCCCGCCCGTCCAAGCCCTGACGGAGGTGGAGGTCGAGCAGCACCCGATCCCGGGCGCTCAGTCCTGCCGACGCCTGCCAGACGAACTCGGCCATCTCCGCCCGCGAGAGCCGCCCCTCGGGCGAGCCGGTCGAGCCGGCGCCGGCGCCGGCGCCCAGGGAGCCGGTCGGGCCGGTCGAGCCCCAGAGCAGGTCTGCGGCATCGCCGGCCAAGGAATCACCGTGGTCGGCGGCCTCTTCCAGCACGGTCCGGTGGGCCAGCGCGAACAGCCAGGGCCGCAGCCGGGCCGGCTCGGCCAACTGGTCCAGGACCTCGAAGGCCACCAGGAAGGTCTCCTGGAGAGCGGCGGCGGCATCGGCCCGGCTGCGCAGGATGGACGAGCAAAAATCGTGAATACGATCGGCGTAGCGGTCGTAGATGGCGGCGTAGGCGTTGCGGTCACCCGCCAACGCCCCTGCCACCAGCTGGGCGTCGTCCATACGGCCCGGATGGTACGACGCCCGGGGCCGGCCGCGGGTCCGGGGCCCGGCTCCCGGCGCCGGGCGCCGCCGGGGGGTGGTGCCGCGCTGCGCCACCCCCCAGGGTCGCCGCCCCTTACCCGGGGCTATCCGTCGCAGCTCGCGGGGCTGGTCGAGGTGTTGGGCTTGGTGCAGAGCGGTCCCAGGCCGGTGGCCGCCGAAGGCCGGGAGATGAAGGCCAGCGGGCCTGCGTCATGGCTGCCGTTGAACGGCGTGGTCCCGATGAAGCCGCACGGCGCGGCGTCGGCGGGGTTGTTGAACCAGAACCCGACATGGAAGGTGTTGGTGGGAGGCAACGACACATCGGGATCGAAGCCGAAGATCTGGTCCAGCAAGATGGTCTTGATCGAGGCGTGGGCCGAGCCGCTGCCGTCGACGTGGATGTCGGACTGGTACCACGCCATCCCGAAACCAGGGGTCGGGTTGGGCGAGCCGTCCGCCTGCTGGCTGCTGCGTTGCACCGTGAACAGGTCGAAGGCCAAGTTGGGCTTGAAACCGGTGAGCACGATCTCCATCTGGTCGTTGTTGGTGCCCCGGATGACGGTGGTGCTCACTTTCGGGGTCCCGGTCCCCGCCAGGCAGGGCAGGAACTTGGCGTTCGGGAACAAGCTGAAGGTGGTCGATGTCACGTTCGCCCCGGCAGGGGCCAGTGAACCCGCGCCGGAACCGATGGTGACCAGGCCCGCCGCCAGGACGCCGAGCGTGGCCCGACCGGTCCGGGTGCGCAGAAATTTCCGCATCACATTTCCTCCAAGGGGTTTCGCTGGGGCCAGGTGCCCGTAGCACCCCCGCATACGGGCCCTTCCCGGGGCTGGGTTCAACCCATTTCAGGGAATTGTCCCTTGGTAGCGGTAGAAGCCCTCACCGCTCTTGCGGCCCAGTCGCCCTCCGGCCACCATCCGGCGCAGGATGGGGACCGGGGAGTAATTGGCGTCGCCTAGTTGTTGGTGCAGCACATCGAGAATGGCGACGCTGGTATCCAGGCCGACCAAGTCGAGCAAGGCCAGCGGGCCCATCGGGAAACCGCACCCGCCCTTCATGGCGGCGTCGATGTCGTCGCGGCTGGCCACCCCGGCGTCCAGCATGCGCGCCGCGTTGTTCAGGTAGGGAAAAAGGAGGGCGTTGACAATGAATCCCGCCCGGTCTTTCACCTCCACGGGCTGCTTGCCGCACGCCTCCGCGAAGGCCCGACACTCTTCGATCGTCTCGTTGCTGGCGGTGAGGGGGCGAACGATCTCGACCACGCTCATAACCGGTGCCGGATTGAAGAAATGAATGCCGCACACCCGGTCGGGCCGCCCCGTTGCCACCGCCAGCTCGATTACCGGGAGGGTCGAGGTGTTGGTGGCCAGGATGACCCCCTTGGGGCAGATCCGGTCGAGTTGCTGGAAGAGCTGTTGTTTGGCCGCCAGCTCCTCGACGATCGATTCAATGACCAGGTCGCAGTTCGCCAGGTCCTCCAAGTCGGTGGTGACGACGACTCGGGACAGCACCGCCTGCCGCTCCTCGGGTGCCATTTTTCCCCGCTCCACACGCTTGGCCAACGACTGGGCGAGGGCGGCCAACATGGCGTCGCCGGTGTCCCGGCGCCGGGACCGCAGAACCACCTCGTGTCCCGTCGTGACCGCGCACTCGGCGATGCCCGCGCCCATGATCCCCGACCCCACCACCCCGACCCGTTTCACGGTCATCCCCCCTCATATTACCGACTGGTAACCTGACTACGGTGGCCTCCGCCATGACGCGCCGTTGGTGGGCCCCCGCTTTTTACGATTGGGTGCTGGCGGCCACCGAGGCCCGGGGTTTGGCGACCCGGAGGCGCCGCCTTCTGATGGCGGCCCAGGGCCGGGTGCTGGAGATCGGCGCCGGGACGGGGCTCAACCTGCGCCACTACCGGCCCGACCGGGTGTCGTCGGTGCTGGCGCTCGAGCCCGACGCCGCCATGCGGGAGCGGCTTTTGGGGCGGGCGGCGACGATGACGGTGCCCCTTGAGGTGGTCGGGGTGGGCGTCGAGGAAGCCGACCTGGCCGAGGGCGGGTTCGAAACCGTGGTCACCACGCTGACGTTATGCACGGTTGCCGATCCCGACGTGGCGGCGGCGGCCATCGCTCGCTGGCTGGTACCGGGCGGCCGGTTGCTGTTCATCGAGCATGTAGCGGCGGGTGGCCTGGGGGGCTGGGCGCAGCGGGCGGTGGCGCCGCTCTGGCGCCGGATCGCAGGGGGTTGCCATCTCCGCCGGGATACCCTGACCACGCTACGCCAGGCCGGGTTGTCGGTGTCGGACTGCGAACGCTTCGCTCTGCCGGCCGCGGGCCCCCTGTTCAAGTCGAGCATCTCAGGTGTCGCCTGGCGCCCGCCGATCGGCGAGCCGGACCCAGAAATGTCCGTCCTCGCCCACTCTGTCCTTGTCAATCGTGCACCCCATGGTGGAGGAAATGAATGACGACATCCGGTCAGCCCGGTCATCCGGGGCCACTCGCCCTGGTCGGCGGGGCGGAATGGCGGGACAAATGCACCTTCGATGCCGGCTTGCTGGCCGCCAGCGGCGGCGAGGAGGTGCTGGTGCTGCCGACGGCGGCCGCCTATGAGCACCCCGACCGGGCGGTGGCGACCGCGTCGCAGCACTTCGAGGGGTTGGGGGGCCGGGTCCGGGGCCTGATGGTGGTCGGGCGCAGGGACGCCGAGGATGCCGGCAACGCCGCCGTGGTCCGGGCGGCCCGGTTCATCTACCTGGGCGGCGGCTCGCCCCTGCATCTCCGATCGGTCCTCAAGGACTCCGAGGTCTGGCAGGCGCTCGAAGAGGCATGGCATGAAGGGGCGGTGGTGGCTGGATCCTCGGCCGGCGCCATGGCCCTGTGCGACCCCATGATCGACCCCCGGGGCGGCGCACTGACCCTCGGGCTGGGCCTGATCGAGCAGGTGGCGGTGCTGCCCCACGCCAACACCTGGTCGCCGGAAAAGGCCCATCGCACCTTCAGCCTGGCCGCGGGCGGGCTGCGGATCGCGGCCATCGACGAGCAGACCGCCCTCATCCGGGAACGGGACGGCGCCTGGCGCGTCGAAGGAGCGGGCGAGGTCCGGATCTTCGTGGATGGCCAGCCCGCCGCCCTGGACGCTCTCAGCCGGTAGCGCCGTCGAGCCCCCGCTGGTGCCCGCCGCTACCGGAGACCCAGGACGGGAAAAGCTTGAGCCCCGGGCGGCGGTCATGAGGCTTGTGAACACGTGCACGTCCGCCGGTGCTCGATGCGGGACGCGGGTGAACCTCTGATTTGGGGGACCGCCGCCCGAGGCTGCTGGGGTGTGCCCTGGACCTACCCGCCCTGACGCCGGTCCAAACGGCACTCGTGCGGCTCCCGATCACTCCCGGATCTCGAACACCTCGCCCTGGTGTCCGCCACCCGCCCCCGCCCGGGCAGATGGAATTGATTGGGGAACCGTCCCCGCTTCCCGGTTTGAGCGCGGTCCCGGATTGGGTAGAGGTCGCACGACATATCGGCGGACCCGTGAAATGAAGACAATCCGTCGCCGCCCGCACGGGTGATCGCTCGTAGGCCTACGACACTGGTCGGGGTGAGGGTGCAACCCGCCCCGATCAGGACGCCCGCCGGTACCGTGATCCCAACACCGTGAATCCCGACCGCGAGGAACAGCCCGTGCCCGAACAGTCCGGAGTCATCTTCGTCAACCCCGGCTCCGGACCGGAGGAGACCTCGGTAGAGGAGTTGCGCCAACGCTTCCCCGGGCACTCCGTGCAGGATTGCCCCCCGGACAAGTTGGAGGACGCCATCAAGGACGCCCTGGCGTCGGGTCCTGCCTTCATCGGTGCCGCAGGTGGCGACGGCACCATCCGGACCGTGGCCCAGCAACTGGTCGGCACCTCAGTCCCTCTCCTCGTGGTCCCCGCGGGCACGAGGAACCATTTCGCCAAGGACATCGGGATCGAGGACCTCGACGACGCCGAGAGAGCGGTTGGCGGCCGGGTCATCGAGGTCGACGTGGGCTGCGTCAACGACAAGTTCTTCATCAACAACTCCAGCATCGGCGTCTACCCCAAGATCGTCATCCGGCGGGAGTTCCACCAGCGCCGGCTGCGTAAGGGGGTGGCCAACATCGTGGCCGCCTACGAGCAGCTTCGCGAGGGGAGCCGGGTCGACGTCGAAGTGGACGGTGTCACCCATCGGGCGTGGATGGTCTTTGTCGGCAACGGAACCTACGGCGAGGGTCTCCTCGACCTGGCCGACCGTCAGAGCCTCGACGACGGGTTACTGGACGTCCGGGTGGTCCGGGGAGACCGGCCGCTGTCCCGGCTGCGCATCGTGGGCGCGGTGCTACTCGGCCGCCTGGCGGCTTCGCCGCTGGTCGTCCGCGACCGTCACGGTGCCACCACCGTCGACCTGAACCGGGGCCGGGTCGAGGTGGCGCTCGACGGGGAGGTCGAGAAGATGACCACCCCGCTGCGGTACCGGTGCCTCCCGAAGGCACTGCGGGTCTTGGTTCCGTGAAGGCCTTCGCCTGTCCCCAGTGCGGGCAGCTGGTGTTTTTCGAGAACCGGGCGTGTCTCCGGTGCCGCTCCCGCCTGGGCTTCGATCCCGACCGGCGGGGGATGGTCCTCGTCACCGGCAGCGATGTGCGCCGCTGCGCCAACGAAGGCCGAGCCGGTTGCAACTGGGTCCTGCCGGGCCTCGAATCGGGTGGCGAGACGCCGCAGTGGTGCCGGTCATGTCAGCTCACCCGGACCCGACCCAACGACGCCGACCTCGAGGATGCGCGGGTGGCGCAGCGGTTGGTGCGAGCCGAGGCGGCCAAACGGCGGCTGGTGTTCCAGCTGCTCGAGTTGGAACTTCCCATGGACGGCGGGCCCAGGTTTGATTTCCTGGTCGACAAAGGCCGGCCCATCACCATCGGACACGACGACGGCTTGATCACCATCGACCTGGCCGAGTCCGACGACGCCTACCGAGAACGGCTGCGGGACGAGTTGGGCGAGCCCTACCGGACCATGGTCGGCCACCTCCGCCACGAGGTGGGCCATTACTACTGGCAGGTCCTGGTTGACGGCAACGACGAGGTGCTGGGACAGTTCCGGTCCCTCTTCGGTGACGAACGGGCGGAGTACCAGCAGGCCTTGGAACATCACTACAAGGATGGGCCGCCTTCGGGATGGGCCGAGCACCACGTCAGCGCCTACGCGGCCGCCCACCCGTGGGAGGACTGGGCCGAGACGTGGGCCCACTACCTGCACATCCGTGACACCCTGCAAACGGCGGCATCGCACGGGGTTATCGTCACCGGGCCCCGAGGGCTGCGGGCGCCGGGCCAGCGGCCCGTGGACCGTCGGTTGGAATCCTCCCTCATGGCTTCTCCGTCGTTGGATTCGCAGTCCGATATCGACGAGATCCTCGCCGACTGGCTCCCCCTCACCTACGCCTTGAATGCCATCAACCGCAGCATGGGCAAGGACGACCTGTACCCCTTCGTTCTCAGCCCCAAGGTGATCGAAAAGCTGGGCTTCGTCCACCGGCGCCTCCTCGCGGAGGCCCCGGCAGGTAGCGGACAGCACTGAGCTTCACGCGGCCAAGAGCCGCCGCCCAACTCGGGAGGACTGAAGGTGCGTTAGGACGATATGTCCGACCCGCCAGCTGGCCTTGAAATGCGTCCCGGTGTCGGAACTGGCTCAAGAGAATTTGGCGATGCTCAAGTCGTCCGAACACCCAGTTTCGCGGTATCTCCGCTACCCAACTTGCGTCAATGACCGAAGCAAGGTTTCGGGACGCCCTGGACACTCGCGCCGATTGGCCGCGAATGTCCCGATCCGATTAAATACGGTTGCTCTCCGGCGGTATCGGGACTATTTGTCCGATTTTTTCTCCCTTCCGGCACGGACAATCATCTCCATTCGGATTTAAGGGCGCTCGTTTTTCTTGTTAATTACCACCGTCGATCTGCCGAAGGTCGTCAGTACCCCGAGCGGCGGCGTCTGGACACTCAGGTGAAGAGAGAGAGATGTGATGGCTGTTCCCACCGAAAATTCGAGCAAGTTGGCTCTCCCCAATATGACGCTCGGCTGGGGTGGCAAGCACCGTGTCATCAGCCTCGCGGGGACCATCGTGGCGGCCTGCCTGGTCCTCGCGGCGACCGGAGCAGGCACCGCTCTGGCCGCCCCGGCGGCCCCGGCGGTGGGCCGTGTCGCCAACGCCTCGAGTCCGTCGCTGATGGTCACGGCGTCGGGGGCGACGACGGTGGGGCTGCAGGTCTTCGCCAACGTCAACCTGGCCTGCCCCCGGGAACCATGTACGCCACCATCTACACCCAAACCAACTCCGGCTGGCTCTATTCCTCTACCACCTTCACGGCCAAGCCGGGCGAGGCGGGGCTGACGTCGCCGACCGACGGGCAGGCCGGGATCAGCGCCCCCGCCACCTTTACCTGGTCCACCGTGGCCGGCGTCCCGTACTACGCCCTCTGGGTCGGGACCACCCGTGGTGGGTATGACGTGGTCAACTCGGGCAACCTGCCCGCCCCCCAATCGTCGTACCACGTGGCCTCGCTTCCCTCGGGTCGGACGCTCTACGCCACCATGCTGAGCTACGTGAATGACACCTGGCGGTACCAGGAGATCAGTTTCACGACTCAATAGATCCGGGCCGGCGGTACGCCCGCGAGACTAACTGGGCGGGTGTCAGGCTTGGCGAGCGGCCCGGCGGGCAATGGCCCCCAGCGCCAGCAGTGCCACTCCCAGGAGGGCCAGGTCCGATCCGCCGCCCGTGACGGGGAGGCGTTGCGGCAGCGTCGGCTCCGTTTCCACCTCAGGTGTGATGGGCGGCGCCGTGTCGGGCGGCTCCGTGGTAGGCCGGGGTCCGGTTGTCGGCGGCGCCGTGGTGGGGGGCGCGGTGGTGGGCGGGGTGGTTGTCGGCGGCGCAGTCGTGGGTGGCTCCGTGGTAGGCGGCGTGATGGGGACGATCTGCGGCGCCACCAGGGTGATCGTGCCGGCAATAACCACCGATCCCAAGTTGGGTCCGATCAGGGTGGCAACTCCGGTGGCGCCACCGGTGCAGTTTCCGAGTCCCGCGGTGACGTTGGCCGTGTCCTGCAAGACCCCCGCCGGCGAATCGGCGGGAACGGCGACGGTCACCGTGAGCAGGATCGGCGGGTCACCCGGATGGTAGTTACCGAGGTTGGCCCAGGTGATCGTCCCGGTGGTGCTGTTGAACGTGCCCCCGTTGCTGATCGCGGTAACGGAGAAGGTCGGGGCCCCCGAGTTCACAGAGATCGTGTCGCGGGCCGCAATGTGAGTCAGATCACACGCCGAATCGGCCAGGTCGGCGGCGCTGCTCGGGATGGAGATTGTCCAGGTGAAGGACTGACCGGCCACCACGGTGGTCGGGTTGGCCGCCTTGGCCACCGGGATCGAACAGGAGATCGAACCGGTGGGCAGGGACACCCCGGCTTCCATGTGACCGATGTTCAGGTTGGCAATCTGGAGTCCACCGTTGAGGGCCAGGTGCAGGGACACCAGGTTGAACTGGGCGGCAACGGTATTGGCCCCGGCAACGGGGATGGCCTGGGGCGGCGTGGCGATGGCGAGACCGAGGTTGATTCCCAGTGCCGACAACACGGCCCCGACGACGGGGGTGGAATTGTCGATCACCAGACCGCCCTGGCCGAGCAGCTGGTTCAGCGACAACGACACCAGAGTGGTCGACACCGCGCCGGCGACCAGGGTGATCACCACCTGGGCGGTGTTGTTGACGACCTGGAAACCGCTATGGCCTTCCCCGTCGGTGACCACCTGCAAGGTGACCGGTTTGTTGATGCCCGTGCCTTGGACCGCTATCTGCAGCGAAAGGGCGGCTCCGAGGTTGATCGAGATCGGAGCGATGATCTCCTGGACCTGGCTGATCATCCCGAAGGTGCTGTCGGGATTGGCGAAGAGGTCGGTCCGCGACTGGGACTGGGCGGTCTGGTTGCTGTTGCTGGACAATCCCACCAGGGGCGGAGCCCCGAGGAGGGCGACTCCCGCGGCGTCCCCTTCGCCATACGCGAGCGGCTGGCCGACCGGGCAGAAGGTGGCGGCGTAGCTCGTGGCGGCGATGCCCTTTAAGACGCCCGCGGTGAGAACGCCGGGGATGTTGATCGGCAACAAGGTCTTGGTGACGGCCGCGGTGGTGGGTGGCGCGTGGGACTCTGCCAGCCCCGGCAGCAGTATTTGGTTGATGGTTGGGGCGTTGGTGGCCAGACCGACCTCGAGACCGGTGCCCCGGGCGTAGGTGTTCACACCGGCGCCCAGGGCTGGCTGGATGAGTGCCGGCGGAATCACGTGGGAGGAAAATGGACTTGTGAGTCCCGCAGAATTGGATGTCACCCCGGAGAATGCCTGCTCGACGCTGGCAAGAGTGGCGGAGCCCAAGGTCAGCGCGCCCAAATGGACCTCGCTACCGCTCGCGAAGCTGGAGAACTGGGCCTGGGAGAACGGGACACGGGCCACCAGCGCCCGGCTCTGCCGTCCGACTCGAAAATCCGCTGGCCATCAAGCTGGCGACACCACCCAGCACCAGAAGGTTGCTGGCTGCTCGTGCCCAACGGCGGGACTTGGCCATCAGACGGCCTCCTGGAGATTGGTTGGCGGTAGGTTAATGCCGCCCAAGCCCCGAAGGACGGGTTTGTGTACTTTCGGGCAACCAGAACCCATTTTGCCGCCAGATGCGCCAATTGGCTCAACCAGGTCGAAATGCCCTTTTTGATCCTGAGCGGCGCCTTCCGAAACGGCGGTCCTAGTCCTTTTCGGTGATGGTCACCGATTCGATGACGAGCTTCTCGCGAGGCCGCCCGGCGCCCGGCGTGCCCAGAGCGTCAATGGCCGCCACCACGTCGAGACCGCCGACCACCTTGCCGAACAGCGAGTACTTGGGGGGCAGCTGCATTCCGCTGGGACCGCTGATGATGAAGAACTGGCTGCCGTTGGTGTTCGATCCCGCGTTGGCCATGGCCAGGGAGCCCAGTTCATAGCGTCGCCCCTTGGGGAGTTCGTCCTCGAACTTGTACCCCGGACCGCCCATACCGGTCCCCTGGGGATCGCCGCCCTGGAGGACGAAACCGGGGATGACCCGGTGAAAGGTGACACCGTCGTAATAGTGGTACCGGGCCAGGAACACGAAGTTGTTGACCGTCTTGGGGGCCGCCATCGGGTCCAGCTCTATCTGCATGGTGCCCTTGTTGGTCACCATCTCGGCCGAGTAGCGCTTGGCCGGATCGATGCACATTGGGGGCCGCTCACTGAATTTCTGGCGCTTGGGGCTCGAGCCGTCCGCGGCCGGGCATTCGATTGTCATGACTGGCTTCCTGCCTTTCAGGGATATTTCAGATTCGAACGCCGCCAGGATGGCGCCTGGGGCACCTCGGTGACCTAGGCAGCGGTGACGGTCGCCTTCACGATTTTGTGCACCACCGCGGGGGTGCCCGCCGAGGTGCCGTCCTTGTTGATCTTGGTGACCACGTCCATGCCGGCCGTCACCTGGCCGAACAGGGAATAGCTGGCTTGCAGCTGGGTGCCCCCAGTGTCGCTGGCCACGATGAAGAACTGGCTGCCGTTGGTATCGGGTCCGCTGTTGGCCATCGCCAGGCTGCCCGCCTTGTAGGCGCCCGACTTGGGGAGCTCGTCGGCGAAGGTGTACCCGGGGCCCCCGCCGCCGGTGCCCGTGGGGTCGCCCCCCTGGTCCACGAAGCCCGGGATCACCCGGTGGAACGCAGTGCCGTCGAAGAAGTGGTAGCCGGCCAGGTAGACGAAGTTGTTGACCGTCTTCGGCGCCGCGGCCGGGTCCAGCGTGATGGTGATGGTGCCGGCATCGGTCACGAGAGTGCCAGTGTAGGTTTTGGTGGCGTCGATGCAGTTGGTCGGCGCTGCCGTGAACTTGGTGAAATGCGGTGACGAACCGTCGGCGGCCGGGCAGGCGGCGCCGGCTGGCGCCGCAATGAGGGGCACGCTCACGGGAGGCGCGGTCGCAGCCGTCGTCGACGCCCCGGGAGCAGTGGTCGTCGATCCGGTGGTCGTCGAGCCTCCTGCCACCGTGGTCGTAGTGGTGCCGTTGGTCGCCACCGATGTACCGCTCTTCCTGGTCACCAGGTAGAAGACACCGCCCAGCACCACCACGATTACCGCCACCACGACGAACTGGCGGTTCCGCTTGGCCTTCTTCTGGGCCATTCGCAGTTCTTCCTGGCGGGCGATCCGACCTTCCCGTTGACGCTGGCGTTTCTCGCTCGGCACGGGGGGCCAAGCTACTCGCTGGCGCTCGGGAAGCGGGCGGCACCACGCCGACCAGCCGCGTTGGGATCGCCATGGCGCCGAGAACGGGGTCGATCCACCATAAGACTACTGCCGCGCCCAAGGACGGGCGGCTACCCCAGGGCCCGCTGGTACCCTCGCCCACCGTGGCCCAACTCATCGTGCAGAAGTTCGGGGGGACGTCGGTCGCCGACGCCGACCGTATGCGCAACGTGGCCGACTACATCGCCCGGACCCGGCGCCGGGGCATCCAGGTTGTGGTCGTGGTGAGCGCTATGGGAAAGGAAACCGACGAGCTGCTGCGCCTGGCCGCCGAGGTGTCCCATACCCGCCCGGGCCGGGAGATGGACATGCTGATCACGGCGGGGGAGCGCAAGTCGATGGCTCTGCTGTGCCTGGCCCTACACGACCTCGGGGTCCCCGCCGACTCGTTCACCGGCAGCCAGGCGGGCTTGATCACCGACAACGAGCACACCCGGGCCAAGGTGGTCGAGATACGGGCGGGCCGCATCCAGGCTGCCCTTGACGAGGGGCGGGTCCCGGTGGTGGGGGGAGCGCAGGGGGTCTCGCTCGACAACAACGTTACATTTTTGGGCCGGGGTGGCTCCGACACCACTGCCGTCGCCCTGGCGACTGCCCTCAAGGCCGACGCCTGTGAGTTGTACACCGACGTGTCCGGGGTGTTCACCGCCGACCCCCGGGTGGTGCCCGGGGCCCGCCGCCTGCACCGGATCTCCTTCGAGGAGATGTTGGAGATGTGCGCGGCGGGCTGCCCCAAGCCGGAGATGCGCTCGGTGGAGTTCGCCCGCAACCACGGGGTGAGACTCCACGTCCGGTCCAGTTTCACCTGGGAACCGGGAACCTGGATCGAGGAGGAGGACACCCAGTTGGAACAGCCCATCATCTCCGCGGTCGTCTCGGATGCCTCCGAGGCCAAGCTGACCGTGACCGGGGTCCCCGACCAGCCGGGCGTGGCGGCCCGCCTGTTCCGGGCCCTGGCCGACCGCATGGTCAACATCGACATGATCGAGCAGAACATTTCGATCCACGGCACGACCGACATCTCCTTCACCGTTCCCCACGCCGACCTCGTTGCCGCGCTGGATGTCTGTGAAACCCTGAAGCCTGAGATCGGCGCCACCGGCGTGCTGGGCGACGACGAGATCGCCACCGTTTCGCTCATCGGCGCCGGCATGAAGACCCACCCCGGCGTGTCGGCGACCATGTTCGAGACCCTGGCCCAGGAGGGCATCAACATCGAGATGATCTCGACCTCCGCCATCCGCATCACCTGCGTGGTGCGCCGGGCCCTGGTGGAACAGGCGGTGATCGTGCTCCACGACGCCTTCAAGCTGGAGGCCGAGTGATGCCCAACGATGAGATTGGTATCTCGGTTGGGATCTATGGAGCCACCGGCCAGGTCGGTGGGGTGATGCGGGGCCTGTTGCGCTCCCGGGGATTCCCGTACGGATCGCTGCGCTATTTCTCATCCTCTCGCTCTGCCGGCCGGGAACTGGACGGGATCGTGGTCGAGGACGTCGCCACTGCCGACCATCGGGGCATCGATGTCGCGCTGCTTTCCATGGGGGCCACCGCGTCCCGCCAGTGGTCGCCGGTGATCGCGGCGGCGGGGGCGATCGTGGTCGACAACTCGTCGGCCTGGCGGATGGACCCCGACGTGCCCCTTGTCGTGCCCGAGGCCAACGCCGCCGCCCTGGCCCGCATCCCCAAGGGCATCGTGGCCAACCCCAATTGCACCACCATGGTGTGCATGCCGGCGCTGGCGCCGCTGCATGCCGAGGCGGGACTGCGGCGCCTGGTAGCCGCCACCTACCAGGCGGTGTCCGGTGCCGGGCTGGCGGGGGTGGCGGAGCTGGAGCTCCAGGTTCGTGAGGGAGGGGAAAAATCGGCCGCTTTGACCTTCGATGGCGAGGCGGTCGGGTTCCCGCCGGCAGCGGTGTTCCCCGGGACCATTGCCTTCAATGTGCTGTCCATCGCGGGTGTGCTGGTCGACGACGAGACCAATGAAGAGAAGAAGTTCCGCGACGAGAGCCGCAAGATCCTCGGGATCCCGGGCCTGGCGGTGTCCTGTACCTGCGTCCGGGTGCCGGTCTACACCGGGCACTCGGTGGCGGTGCACGCGGAATTCGAGCGTCCCTTGTCGCCGGGCCGGGCGCTGGAGTTGCTGGGCCGGGCCCCGGGGCTGTCGGTGGTCGATATGCCGACTCCGATGGCGGCGGCCGGCCAAGACGACTGCCTGGTGGGCCGGGTCCGGTCCGATCCCGGGGTACCCGATGGGCGAGGCCTGGCCCTGTTCGTCTCGGGTGACAACCTCCGCAAGGGTGCGGCCCTCAACGCCCTCCAGATCGCCGAGAGCCTGGTGGCTCAGGGGGTCATCTCGGGCTGAGCTAGGGGGCGTGCTCTAGAACGAGCCCGTGCACTGGCCTGTCCGGGCCCCTTTCGCCACGTTGGGGTTGCCGTTGTCGGAGGGCGCCAGGTTGTTGGCGGCGCAGTTCTACGATCCCCCGCGCCCGACTATGGCAGCCTGTTGCCGTGACCGTCGCTCGAAGCTTGATCCAAGGCGCTGGTCGCGGGTCGCGTTGGCTGCACCGCCGGGGTCTCATGTGGCCAACCGCCAGCGGCGGTGTCCGCCTGCTGGCCGGTAAGCTGATTCGGGAGGGCCGATACCGTTACCGGAACCAGTACGGACATCTGGTCGAGGCCGACATGGCCGACTACATGGAGCGCATTGGGTTTTTCGGGGCCCACGGATCGCCGATCATTCGGTTCTTGACTTCCCAGCTCCAACCGGGCGACTGGGCAATCGACGCCGGAGCCAACGTGGGGCTCGTCACCAGCCCGCTGGCGGCCGCCGTCGGGCCATCTGGATGCGTGTGGGCCATTGAGCCGCTGCCTCGCAACCTGGCCCGGCTCCAGCGGCTGAAGGAAGCCAACGGCTTGTCCCAGTTGGTCATCCTGCCGCTGGCGGTTGGATCGGTCGTCTCGACGGAACGTCTCCATCTTTCGTCGCTTCCGGGCGGCAGCGGATCTGGGTCCTTCGTCGCGCCCTGGGGTGAGGATGCATTTGTCGAGGTAGCCACCGTTCCCCTCGACCACCTGGTGGCGACCCAAGACCCGGGGCGGCCGCTGCGCGTCGTGAAGATCGATGTCGAGGGATTCGAAGCCGAGTTGTTGAAGGGGGCGGCGAAAACTTTCGCCGACCACCGGCCGCTGGTGATCTGTGAATTCCATGACCCGTTGCTGCGCGCCGCAGGTTCCTCCTCGGAAGACCTGTTGGAGCGCTTCGCCGGCTACGGCTATACCCCGCGGGCACCCTTCGCTCGCCCTTCGGGCTCGCTGGAGGGCCTGGTCGTCGACATGCTTCTGGCCCGGGCGGGCAGTGGGCGTTGAGATTGGCGCTGCCGGGGAGTTTCGACAGGCGCGACGAGGCGGTGACATGAGGGCGCCAGCCCATAACACCTGACTGGCGCGGGGTGTATATGCACGAGCCCTAACCGACATCCGGAGGCCGTGGCTTGCGAGCCACGATGGTAATCCACTGACAAAAGGCTCCGAAGAAGATGACTTTCGAAAGGTAGTAATCGAAAGTAAAAGCATTGACAGGTCCGATCACCTTGCCTAATGCGTCCCGGGAGCTTAGGTTCAAAAACTCGTGTTTGTCGAACAGTTCGACCTCGAATCCAGCTCCTTCCAGCAACTGTATAATGTCAGTACGTCGATATTTGTAATGATGCACCGAACGGTGGAGCGCGGCATTCAACAACTCTACGGAACCCCATCTGCGAGGGAGATTCCACACGAAAAGGACGCCGCCTGGTCGTATGATTCGCCATATCTCGGCAAGACTCTCCCCTTCCGTCACTCCGTGCTCACGAGTGTGCTCCAAAACACCCGAGGAGATCACGGCGTCGACCGACTCGGTTTCCAGCTCTATGGTTGGGTTGCCGTACCCTCGACCGAATTTGACGAGGGATTCTACCTTGAACTTCGAATGAAAATACTTGACCTCGAATTCGGAGGCGTCCGGGATATAACACACCGTCGACGGGAAACTTTGGTACAGCAATCGCGATAAGTGTCCGTACTGACCACCCCAGTCGCATATCACGGAGCCAGCCGGTAGGACTTGACGAACAAGGGCGGCGTAGTAGGCATATTGAAAGATGACGCCAGGGCGGTTCAGGTGTTTTGCGAACCGGACCCGCTCGGGTGGGGAGGCGAGCACGGCGGCCGTCATCTCCTCAAGGTGCGGGCGTAGGTCCTGGTACGCGCCCTTTAGGTCTTTCACCGGCATTTTCAGCGTCATATTCCTAGATTCTGCCGCACTTCGTCCAGGCAATGTCGCCACGCCCGTTCGACCGCCGCTTGCGAGTGGCCGGCCAACCGGTCCCGGGCGCAGGCCGCCATGCGCAGGCGCAGCTCGCGATCACCGAGCAACTCGATCACGGCGTCTGCGAAGGCGACGGCGTCCCGGGTTCGGATCATCGCCGACTCGCGATCAACGAGGCCCAACGGTTCGTTGACGAACGGGGTCAGAACGCAGGGTCGGAGGGCCCCGACCGCGTCCAACACCTTGTTCTGCACTCCCGAACCGAACACCACCGGCGCCAAGACGACGGCCGCCTGGCTGAGAGTCTCGTCGAGGTCGGGCACATCGGCGAGCAGACAGACGCCGGCGCCGGCTGCGGAGGAGATCAACGCCGCCGGTGGCCGGCGGCCCGCGACCACCAGTATTCCGGGATCAACACCCCGACGGGCGATCTCTGGGGCTAGCGCCTCGCACACCCAAGTGGCCGCGTCCAGGTTCGGCGGGTAGAATAGGTTGCCGGTGAAAACTACCTTCGTCCCGGTCGCTTCCATGGGGCCGGTGCCGATTGCCGCAGGTACTGTCCCTACCTCAGATCCGATCGCGGCGGCGTCCCGTTCGCTGATAGCCACCGCTCGGGCCGCCCCGAGCGCCAGTCGGGCATCAAGGCGCCGGAGCCGCTGACCCTCCCACCGCAACACCCAGGCGAGCGGACCTCGAGTCGCCCCAGCCCTCCGCAATGCCGCTCCCCCCAGGTCGTCGATGAAATCGATCACATAGGGCGCCCCCGCGCGCACCGGAACCGCGCGGTCGGTCATGAACAGGACGAGGTCGCCATGCTGGAGGCGCCGGGCAACCCATCTCGGGGCGAGCGACTGGACGTAGGCCACCGTCAGCGGCCGAACGGCGGACAGGAGCAGCCCCCGGATAAGGGAGAAGGGCTGGGCCACCCACGGACGGCCGAGCGGTTGTTCCGCCTCCGGGAGCCACGAGATCACCTCGACGGCCCAGTCCTCAGCCAGCGCTGTCATGGCCACGTGGGCTCGCCGTTGATCACCGCGGCCGTCCCGCCGAGGCGGTCGGGGTGAGACAAGTAGTAGGCGTGGTCGGCGGCCATCCACTATTTTGTTACCATGCAATTCCTGAGGAAGCTTCGAAATAAATACATCTGGAAGCGGCTCTTTCTCGAAAGGCTCACAGAACCCCTCCATCTTAATGTGCTCTCGGTCTTCGTCGCCATCTTTGGGTCATTCCGTTCCAAGGTGGCCTTCGACCTTATCCTACGCCACCATCATGCGTATGGAATATTGAGCGTTGCCGACCAAGCTAAGGAAGTTGGAATAGACCGTGTAACACTTGTGGAGTTCGGCGTGGCTACGGGCGCCGGGATACTCAACATGGCCAAAGTGGCGAAACAAGTAACTCGAGTTACTGGCGTTCAGTTCGATATCTACGGCTTCGACACCGGACGGGGCATGCCGGAACCTCGAAGCGTTCGGGACCATCCTGAACTGTATCAGGCCGGCGATTTCGCCATGGACGTGGACAGACTCAGGGCTGCTGTGCCCGCCAATGTCAAGCTCGTCCTGGGTGATCTGGCGAGCACGGTCCCAGAATTCACGAAGGAACTGGACGGATCGGCGCCCATTGGCTTCGTGTCTCTCGATGTTGACTTCTACTATTCGAGTGTTGACGCTCTTCAAGTGCTGGCCGGTCCGCCGGAATGTTACCTGCCTCGGACTTGTCTGTACGCTGACGACATCGAGCACGTGTCGCACAATACCTTTTGTGGCGAACAGCTCGCAATTGCGGAGTTCAACACAGACCACGATTTGAGGAAGATAGAGCGATATCCATTCCTGTCCCGCTACCGGGTGTTCGATCGTGCCCCCTGGATCCTTCACATGTACACGGTGCACGTGCTCGACCACCCTTCGCGCACGGCCCTAGATCAGGGCCGAAGATCGATCACCCTGGCCAATCCGTACCTCGGAATTCCGGCTGATGGCTGAACGCCACCGAGACGTTGCCTTCGGCTCCCTGTGCGGTTTTGGGCGCCCCTCGGGGTGCCACTAGACCTCAGCGGAGCTCCTCCACTGGCCGTGGGACTGGATGAGGGTGGATGCGCCGCCCACCGTAAGCCCTTCTGTCGACTGAACCGCGTCCGGATCGTGCTGCTTCGTGTCCTGGTCGCACCGCCCGGCCGGGTCTGCGGCGCTCGTTCGAGACTGCCTGTCGACGGGATCCCGTTGATCACCTGGGTAGGTCCCGGCCGTACGTCCCAGGCTTACCGCTGTGGGCGACCTACTGTCGCTGCGCTGCCCTCCGAACCCCCCCACTGCTAGCGTTCGCTCGTGGACCAAGCAACTGGCAGCCGCGCGTTCAGGCGCGCCAGCATCGTGCGCTCGCTGCCGACCACCCTGCGCTCGGCGCCGGCCCTGCGGGCCCAATGGGGGATGTTCGACCAGACGATATCCAGCATCACCAACTTTGCTCTGATTGCTGTAGTTGCGCACCAGGTGTCGCCCAACGCCTTCGGTGCCTTCAGTGTCGCTCTGGCGGTCTATATCTGCGTGCTCTGGGGCGCACGTTCAATGGTTGGTGAACCTTTCGTCGTCCGCTTGACGACAGCTAGCACCCCCACTCAGGCAGAGGCGGCGAAGGAGGCGGTAGGCACGGCACTGCTGATTGGCGGGGTGACGGGACTGTCGGCCGTGGCGGTAGGACTGGCGATTCGAGGCGCGACCGGCTCCGCCTTAGTCGCTATGGGACTATTCTTACCGGTGCTGCTCGGCCAGGACGCCTATCGGTATGTCCTCCTCGCCGGCGGCCGATCGAGAAGCGCCGCCGCGAATGACGGACTGTGGCTCGTCGTACAGGCTGTGCTCACGATCGTGCTCCTTGGCGCTGGCCGGGCCGGGCTCATCGGACTCACCGCCTCCTTCGGGATGGGAGCAATGGCGGGGGTCGCCTACGGGGCCTGGCAAACTCACGCCGTACCATCCGTCCTTCGCTGGCGTCGTTGGCTCGATCGGCACGCCGATCTGTGGATGCCGTTCCTCTTAGAGCTTCTGACTGTCAACGCGACAGCTCAGCTGAGTATGCTCGCCATCGCCGCCCTTGGTGGGGTCGTGACCGTCGGGGCCGTCCGCGCCGGGCTCTTACTGTTTGCGCCGCTCAGTGTATTTTTCTCCGGCGTCTACCTCGTGGCACTACCTGAGGGGCTGCGGATATTGGCACGCTCTGTTCATCAGCTCCGTACCTTCGTCGTTTCCTTGGCCGTCGGGATGGCACTCATGGTTCTGTTGTGGGTGGTTGGTCTCTCTCTCGTACCTGGTCAGCTCGGGCGGGCCTTCTTGAAGTCAAACTGGGACTCGGCACGGGACCTGAGGTGGCCCATCGCCGCATTCACGGCCGCCATCACGACCATGCTCGCCGCCTTAGTAGGACTTCGAGCGCTCGAAGCGGCTCGGCGGAGCATTCGGATTCGAATCTGGGCCGGCCCCGTTGTGTTCGTCTCTGGTGTCATAGGTGCCAATCTCGACGGTGCATCGGGAGCCGTCATAGGCCTTGCCGCATCCTCGTGGCTGAGCGCGGCGCTGGCATGGGCCATCTTGAGATGGACCTTGCGTCAGGCGGCGCGGTCGCTGGCGGACCCCGTCCCTTGGGATCAGCTTGCTGACCAGGTCTCATTGGTCGGGCGGGTTGTGTGATGGGTTCGGTCCCGGTACTTGACAAAGGGTCAAATTGTCGACTACCCGCTCCGTCGTCGCCGCCACCATCGGTCCCATCAGCTTTCGGGATACTCGCCGCCCAGATACTCGCTGCGCTGAGTCTCGGTATGTTCCTATTGGCGAGCCATGTAACTCTGGCCCTGGTTATGCTCGGTGTAATAGCTGTGTTGGCGTTCGACACACGAAATGTTCTAATACTCAAGAACTTCTTTCTCACCTACATGCTCCTGGTCTTCGGCGTCGGTGGTGGCGTGCTCCACCTCACCCGCCAACCGATCTATGGCGATATGGTTCTCTATACCCTTGCCTTCCTAGCCGCGTACGCCCTGTTTTCTGTTCCGACTGCGGCTGGCCAATCTATGGAGCAAAATAGAGCGCCGTTGGGCAAAGGCCCAATAAATCTGTTTGCGCTCGAACATACGTTGGTCGCATTGATTGGATTGAACCTTCTCTTTCTCTCTGTCCAGTTTCTTAAGTACGGGGTCCTCGGCTATTACCAGGGTGCCTATCTCCTCAATCAAGCGCTCACCTACGGGAAGGCCAACAGTGCTGGTGGCGCCGAACAGATCGTGACGTTCGGGCTCAGTTACAGCGCGGCCGCCCTTGTAATCCTCTATGTGAAGGCGAGTTTCGAGTCGCACACTCCACTCCGATATCGATATCCAATAGCCTTGCTTGTCGCTTTGCCCATCGCGTCTCTCAGTCGATTCAACGCACTGGTGGGTGCGCTGACTCTCTTGGCGATATACGCGTGCGATCGAAGGTTGTTCACTCGCCGTCCCCCGGAGAGGCCTCCGACCACACATCTCGCGCCGGTGCGGGTTAAAAGGGTCGTCCTCATCCTATTAGCTGCGGTATTCGCGATAGCGATGGCGGCATTTGTGGCGTCGATTCGGGGCCACTTCACCAATAAGCTCGGTGGTGTTGGTCACGCGCCTGACACACTTTCCATTTTCACGAGCGAGCTCAGTCCAGTGCAGGCATATGGCGACATAAAGTCCAACATAGCCCTTCTTGGTCACCCCCACGGGAAAACGGTGGTTCTTCCCTTCTTGTTGAAGGTGGTTCCACGGTCCTGGTATCCGTCGAAGCCCTTAAATTCCGGTGCCTATTATATGTCGACGGTCCGGCCGGCTGAGTGGGCGGCCGGATACGCCCTCCCGCCAACCTTCTTTGGTGACGCATATCTCAGCTTCGGAACCCGTGGAGCAATTGTTGCATGTCTGCTGCTCGGAATGTTGGCCGCGCGACTTGACATCGGATACAAACATGTGATCGTCAACAGGATACCGTGGTTCTTGTTAATCTTCTCCAACTTCTATCCACTCTTGCGCGACGACCTTGCGGATGGCCTGGCCGGTATTTCGCTTACTCTATTTGTTTGGGTCGTTGCCAACCGGATGCTGCGCCCCGCTCAACCCCTCGGCAGCGCCCACCCGTCGACTGAGGGGTGATCATCCCCAGCGGCCCCGTGGACGACATCGTCACCGACGACAAAGGTGACGCGCTCGGTTCCGGCTATCCCAGCCTGCAGGAAGATCTACGGATAGCTTGGCGTTCGGGCGAGCTCCGGGGATTCCTCTATGAACGCATTGCTGTGTCATTGATCCCCCTCCTTTACGGTCGGGTTGCATTGGGCCTTTTTAAGCGTATCTACAAGAATTTATCAGTCGGTGTCCGCCCGCGCTGCTCGGGCCGAATGTCGGTCGTAATGGCCCGAAACACCTCGATCGCGATTGGCGACGATTTCATCGCGATTTCCGACCAGAGGCGGGCCACAATCAGTGTCTACTCACCATGCAAGCTGCGTACCCTCCCAGGGGGAAACATCCGCATAGGCAACCGCGTCGCTTTAAATGGAACATCCGTCACGAGTCGCCGATCCGTGCAGATCGGCGACGGGACGATGATAGCCGCCAACGTCGTTATTATCGATGCCGATTTGCACCGTCAATGGCCACCGGACACTCGTATGAGGTTTCCCGATAGTGGAGTACCGGTGACGATCGGTAGAAACGTCTGGATTGGAATGGGGACAATGGTCCTGAAGGGATCTACGATCGGTGATAACTCGATCATTGGCGCTGGGAGCGTAGTCACATCGAACGTTCCAGCCAATGTCGTGGCGGCGGGTAATCCTGCTCGCGTTCTCCGTTCGATCGGGAAGAGCTGATCGCGGGCATCCCTGGTGATAGTCTGGTGGCCAAAGTCAGAACCCGCCTACCTCCAGGTACAGTTCGAGGTATCGGGCGGCAACGGACTCCCAGCTAGGCAGGTTCAGGGCGTCCGGTACCGGTCCCCAGGCGATGGCCTGCCGAAGAGCGGATGCCCAGTCGTTCAGGTCGGATCCGGTCGACGCGGATGCAGTGACGCCCCAGGGCCTCCAAGGCGACAATCGCGGCTGCGTCCATTACGACAGGGGTCCCGACCTCGCCAGCCTCAACAATGGGAAGTCCAAATCCCTCAGCCATGGTCGTGTAGAGGATGGCCGCCGCTCGGGCGACCAAGCGATCAACGTCGTCGGCGGACACGTCGGGCACAATCCGGGCACCCAGTTCGCCCAGTTGGTGCGTCTGGTTCGCCGTCAAGCCAGCCCTTGAGAGCACAACGAGTGGAAGCGGATCTGGTGTTGTGTCCCGGTAGTGCTGATAGACCGACACCATCAGGTCGATTCGTTTGCGCGGATCGGTGCCTCCCCCAAACGCAAGGAGGTGCTCACGAGCGGTGCTGGGCCACGGTCGGGAGCGCATTCCAAGGGGAATCACCTCGACTTTGGCGGCCAGTTCCGGCCATGCCCGCAGGATTGCCGCCTGAGTCTGGCCGCTTATTGCGACTAGTCGCCCTACCCGGGATAGGCTGCGCTCCAGTAAGAAGCCGACCAGCTGATCACGGGCGCGTCCGGTTCGCTGATAGAGGAGATCGTAAACCGTCAAGACTGTGCGGCGGCCAGGAAATATCGCCCCAACATTGGACGCGAAGTGGACGACGTCGACTCCCCTTGCGCGAGGGTCGAGGCGTGGCGAGATGTCGAACAAACCCGAGCGGCCGATGGTCGCCACCTTTGCCCTCCGCCCCCATTCGCCGCCCGCCTTCCATAGCAGGATGTCCACATCGGTTTGCCCTTGGAGACCTACCAGAAGGCGATCTAGGACGGTCGAAATCCCCAATCCGCGGACGGCTAGGCGCCCGTCGATGAGCACCTTCAACGCTGGCTCACCACCAGACGGCGACTCCGTGGTCGGCGATCATGAACCTTGGCGTCGCGCTTGTTCGGTTCTTGCGATGGCTTCCCAACCTTCAGAGCCGACTGGGAGGGTGAAGCCGGCATCACTAAGTGCTTTGGCCTCCACACGTTGCCCGCGAAGCATCAATTCCAACCACCGAACGTGAGAAGTGCCAGTGGCAGAGCGGCGGGTGGCCCGAGCGGCCTGGTCGAGAGCAAAGGTGGCCGCGGGCGCCGGAACTGCGAGTGTCCGGCGAGCGCCGAACAACTTTGCCAGTCGCCGCGCAGTCATGCCTTCACTTGGCTGGAGCACGATCGGGGTGAAGTTGGGCATGTGGGCGGCGAAGAGTATCCCTGCCGAGACGTTGTCGAGTAACGCTACTGGTACCTGTTGATCGCCTGATCCGACGAGGGGGACGACCGGTAGGCAACTCATCACGCGCGCGAATGTCCGCGTCGCTCGGCGGCCGACAGCCTGAACGGAGGTCGGTCGATATACCAGTAGCTCGGTACGCACCTCGTCTTGCGATCGGTCCGCCTCAAACAGCGCTCGCTCTCCTTCTGCCTTTGAAGCGGCGTACGGTGACAAGGGCGATCGATATTCGCTCTCGTCGAGCGAGTCGAGGCGCCCCTGGACCGCGGCACTGCTGATGTGCACGAGGCGGCGAACTCCGCTCAGGCGAGCTGCTCGCGCCATGATTGCCGGTAGAACAGCGTTAGACGTTCTCAAGGCGGGAGTCGGGCGGCTTGCTGCTCTTGCGTCGCCGGCGGCATTGACAACAACCTGGTACGGCGCCAGCGAGTCGCACAGTCCGTCAAAGGCAGCCTTGTTGGTGAGGCACCACAGCTCCACGGCTTCGGCGATGGAAGCTCCCCCCGCGCCAGTTTCCTTCACCCGGGGTATCACGATCGGTGTGACGTCAAAGCCGTGACCACGACCGTAGCCGATCAATGCCGATCCGATGAATCCGCTGGCGCCTAGGACAGCCAGCTTCTGCGGACGTGTCACGATCCTGTCGTCCCGGGCGGACCTGGCGTCGCATGGTCTCGGGGGGACGGCGGAGGTGACAGGAGATCTGGCAACGATCTCTTGAACACCTCGATCTCTGAGGCCATCAGCAACATTGTTCCTGTTGGCCTGAGAGCGCCATGGGCGCCATAAGAACCGAGAGAGACGCTGCCGTGGGGCATGTCGCTACGGGTGTCGAGGTACGTGCAAGCGCAAGGATCACTCACCGATACTGCCACGTTAGCGCCGCCATGGTGGAGAGCCTGAGCCAGCCCGGTGCATGATTGATCGCCGTGAAACACCCTTCAGGCAGCCATGTGCCCCCGACCCCGGCCGGGTTGCTGTACGCGGCCGCGGTCCTCAAAGGTTCGCCGCTGGGTACGGCCACTGCCGGTGGCTAGTGGCGAAACAGTCGCCAATCGGCATACGACCTCCCGTCAAATCCCGGACCGTTGTTGGCCAAGGCGCAGCTCCACAAGGCGATGCTCAAGGAGAGACCGCCGGCCGGCGGCGTCTCAAGTAACTCAACGTCGTCGACAAGCACACCCGGGAGGCTATGCGTGCCGGCCGCTCCTGCGACGCCGATCAGGTCGTGGCCACTATCGAGGCTCTCGTAACCGAACGGGGGGCTTCCTGCGCATGGATAACGCACCCTAGCTCACCGCCTGGGCACTGCGGGACTGTCGCCGGTTGTCCGCTACGGGCACGAGTCATCGAACCAGGATGCCCGTGGGAGAACCCGTTCGTGGGGAGCTTCAACGGCCGGGACCGAGACGAGCTGCTCAACATCCAGCAAGTCCTGGCCCAGGCCTTCATCACCGCCCATCCCAGGGCTGTGGCGCCATCTTCACCTCGACGGCGACCGTCGCTTCACCACGGCTTGCGGCGACCGAGGAGTTCGGGTCGCTCCTCGAGACCCGGGTCAGTCGAGAACTGGCGGATTGAGAACAACAACTTCCGGCCAGCCAGTGCACTGGAGACAGGATTTGCATCATCCATCGGGCCGCGAATGTGTTTCGCCGGAAAACGTCCTCCTTGCTTTCCAGCGGTCTAGGGCGGGGCGTTCCACCAATCGCCACGATAGCCATCCCGCTCCCAGCGAGCTCGAAAGAACGAGAGGCACCAGCCATCCATTCCCTGTCAGACCCGAGCCAAACGCAACATTAACAATTAGCATGTGATACAGGTAGGTACCGTAGGATACATCGTTGCCCCTGAGCAGGCGAGCACTTAGGGAACACGCCGAAAAGGCGACGGCAAGAATCAGACCAGCTAACACGAGTTGCGAGGTTAGAAACAAGCCGGCGTCCGGTATGGCCGCCTGCTGAGGACACCACCCGAGGGGAACGGTGCAGGGTTGGCTCTTTAGCGCACCTGCAAGGAGGTAATAGGCCACTGCCCACCAAATAGCTCTGCCGATCGTCCATCGCGCCAAACTCGAAAAGTTCCGCTGGCACAGAATCCCAAGTAGAAAGAGATAAAGAAAGGGGATCGGTGTCTGATTGAGTAGTTTAGTGACACCCATGTGGCTGTTGGGATCGTCTCGTATAAGCATGGTGGCGACAAAGAACGATGACAAGCCAAGAGTGATCATTACGCCGTTCGCTGCTATCCGCGATAGTCGGTCAATGATGAAGTACAGAATAGGGAGTCCCAGGTAAAACAGGAATTCGACGGAAATGGTCCACAGGCTCCCATTTGGGATACCGGTGCCGAATGAGCGAAATGCCATTAGGTGCAGGGATTGACCGATCGATAACTGAGCAATCATCCATGCGGCGAAGTTAGTTGACCATCCGATGGGACTTAGTACACCCGCAAAGCCTAGGAGAATAACCGTGATTGCAAGACAGACCCAGAGGGCGGGATAAATGCGTACTAACCGCTTCCGGATGTAACTTCTGACGTCCTCGCTGCGCTCAAATGAAGTCGAGACCAAGAACCCGCTAATGATGAAGAAGATAGGGACACCCGTCAGTGGCCCAAGGGCCCACCGTATTGGAGTTGACAGTAGACCTATTTGAGGTTTCAGGTGGAATAGAACGTGAAAGTACACGACTTGAACCGCGGCCAACAGTCTCAGGATGTCAAAATTGTTCGTAAGGGGGAAGGAACTCTTGCTATGTGGGTTGCTACCCCCGTGGCGTTCGTTACGAGGCACGCTCGTTGTTTTCCACTTCGGAGCGCCATCCACGCGAGGCGACGGAAGGCGTGCCAGTGACCGTGCTCGCTGTCATCGGAAGATCCTACCCCGGTGCCGATAGCACTTGGCAACCTGTGTCCGATCGCACTAATCCACCCAGGGGCTTTGCCTGGTCCGCGTTCTCCTCGAGCCAAAATCACCCAGCCATCGAAGCCGACGGCCAATTTGAACTCGGCGGCCATGAGTACGGTGGCTTGCTGTCCTGCCCGCCTCATTAGTTCAATACATCCAAGATGAGAAGTGCTGTAGGCCAATCGGTGGTAACTGTTCACTTGGGTCACGAACGCGGAGGGAGGTGCTTATGTAGGAGAGCTTCCTGAAGCGGTGCTGTGCGAAAGATGGAGGATCGTTGGCCCTCCGGCGTCGACCAACGGGGGTAGGCGTCAAACCGCTCTGATCTGAGCTGCGTTGGCTGAAGACCGTCGTGGTGAGCGTCAGAGAAAAGGCACGACGTGATCGTGTCAGTTGGGGACCAGGAAGACGTTCCAGAGCACCCGGTGCTGCTGGGTGTCGCCGTTGAAGCGTCGTAAGTTTTGGGTGGCATCGAAACCGGGGGGCCGCTGAATTCTCCCGGGATGAGCCTGGCGGGCGTCCCGTCTACTGGCCAGGTGGTGCCCGGCGTGCAGGCGGCGTGAGCCTGGTCTGCGGCTTTCGCACGGAACGTGAGAAGGCGAGCGTCGATACCGTCTCGGCCGTTCACTTGGGCTTGTTTAGCCACCCGGCCGGCGAGAGGGAGCGTGCCGAGGCAGCAACCGTAGGCACTGAGTACCGATGCGGCGCTTGCCGGCGGACCGGCCCGTAGTAGCTGGGAGACCTCTGCTCGCTGGGGTGGGGGTGGAGCCAAGGGGCCGGCTCACCAGGACTGTTCGATTCGTTCAACCGGGGGATGCCCTGGGAGGAGGCGAGAAGGACAATGCCAACGTCGCAGGCCAAGCCGTTCGACATTCCCAAGCAGCAGGTGTGGGACTCGAAGAGGATGCGGGCCAAGCTGAGCGAGATCAACATCTCGCTCAAGCAACGACGACATCAACCCATCCCCGAACAAGGGCAGTGGCTGGCGAGCGTGGTGCGAGGTCACCTCGCCTACTACGCCGTGCCCGGCAACAGCGACGCCGTGGCGGCGTTCCGCACCCAGGTCGGGCGATACTGGTTCAAGGCGCTTCGGCGCCGCAGCCAGCGCACCCGTCTCAACTGGACACGGATGAGCCGTCTCGTCGACCGGTGGCTACCACCAGCCCGCGTGATGCACCCGTTCCCTGCGGTGCGATTCGACGTTCTTATCCGAGGCAGGAGCCCAGTGCGTTAGTAGCGCACGCTGGGATCTGCACGGGGGGCCGCCCGCAAGGGCGGTCCCTACCGTGATCCAATGAGAAGGCCCCGCCGTCTCCGGTGGGGGCCTTCTCAAGCGACTGGGGGGCTGGGGTTAGATGGTCTGGCGCCGGCGGCGCTGGAAGAACACCAAGAGGGCGCCGACGACGATCAGAGCCAGAGCGATGAGCAACGCCCGCAGGACGTTGGCGCCAGTGAACGCCAACCCTTCCTCGGTCGTCGTCGTCGAGGTGCACACCAGCCTGAAGATCCCGGTAGACGACCCAGTGCCGCCGCCGGCCTGGGGTCCGGTGGCGACGACGGTATTGGTGCCGCAGACAGCAGCTACGTTGACCGGGTCGCCGACAGCGAGGACCGTCTGCGAGGTGACGGTCACAACTACTACGACGAAGCCGCCATTGTTGGCGGTCTTGGTCAAGGCGGCCACCCCGTTGACGGTCACGTTGACGCTGGCACCGGGCGCAAATCCGCCGCAGAGGGTGAAGGTGACAGTTTGGCCGACGGCGACGATGCCCGCGTCGACATTGCCGACCTCGCAGATAGGGAGAGTCGTCGTGCCCGGTGGGTAACCCGTCTGAGCCTGGGCTGCCCCTCCGAGCAGAAAGACACTGCTGACCACCGCGAGGGCTCCTATCAGTGCTGCCAACCTATGCCGAAGCGTGGGCACCGCAGTCTCCCTCCACGTAGTCAAGTCCGCATAGAGTACCTTAGATCCCGGTACCGTCCGCGACAAGGGTACTTCGTGTTACATGATGTTTTCTTGGCCGCAGGTTAGGCCCGTTCGGGCGAACTAGGTTGTCCCGCCCGGTGGCGACCGCGGTCGGGGTCATGTGATCCATTGTCCTCTCGCGGCGTTGCCGCCAGGCGCTTCAGCGCCGCAGTGATCTCGTACGGGGCGGCGTGGGCGTCGATCGACCTCAGCAGATCCGGGTGCAGTGGGGGGACCGGGACTTGAGAGATGAGGGGGTGAAGCGGGCGGTGATCGATCTCCTCCGTGCCCAGCAGGACCTCGTGGACCTTTTCGCCGGGCCGCAAACCGGTGTAGACGATCTCGACGGGCCGCTCGACGCGCTGGGCGAGGAAGCGGGCCAGGTCGTCGATGCGGACGGGGTCGCCCATGTCGAACACCAGTGCTTCGCCGGGACAGCCGATGGCGCCCGCCTGGATCACCAACTCGACTGCCTCTTCGATCGTCATGAAGTACCGGACGATGTTGGGGTCGGTGACCGTCAGCGGCCCGCCCGCCGCGAGCTGGGCCTGGAGGCTGGTGAGCACCGACCCGCGACTGCCCAGGACATTGCCGAAGCGGACGCTGAGGTAGACGCCACGAGCCTGGCCGGCCATCCATGCCGTGAGTCGCTCGCCCACACGTTTGGTGTACCCAAGGACGCTAATGGGATCGGCGGCCTTGTCAGTCGAGATGTTGACGAATCGGGTGACGCCGGCCTCGACGGCCGCCTCCAGCAAGTTCAAGGTGCCGTAGACGTTGGTCAACACGGCCTCGCCGGGGTACTGCTCGAGCATCGGAAGATGTTTCAGAGCGGCGGCGTGGAAGACGACGTCGGGTCGGTGCTCGAGCATCATGGAGCGCACCGCCGGTCGGTTGCGGATGCAGAGGAGTACCAGATCGGGGGTGTCCATCAGCGCCCGGCCGTCCAAGCCGAGCTTGATGGCGTGCAGCGCCGATTCATCGCGATCGACCATTATCAGTTCGGTGGGGGCGAACTGGTGTAGCTGGCGGCATAGTTCCGAGCCGATGGATCCGCCGGCGCCGGT
Organism: uncultured Actinomycetota bacterium; assembly: GCA_963791545.1. Taxonomy (GTDB): domain Bacteria; phylum Actinomycetota; class Acidimicrobiia; order Acidimicrobiales; family Palsa-688; genus JALYXV01. The sequence goes on along the minus strand of CAWBSR010000001.1, from coordinate 294,618 downwards.
GACCATGACCTTCTTGCCGGTCAGGTAGCCGGCGATGCTGGCCAAATCGGTCTTGATCTCGTGGCGACCCAGCAGGTCGGCAGGGGTGACGTCGCGAATGTCGCTCAGACTGACCGTGTCGCTCAGCAGCTCCCGGAGCGGAGGCAGCACCTTGGCCGGGAGCCCGGCCTCGTGAACCAATTTGCTGATCGGGCCGACGACCGACGATCCGGCACTTGGAATGGCGATGAGCACCGCTTGGGCCCGGTAGGCCGCGGCCGCCGCGGCCAGACGGTCCCGGGTGCCGACCACGGGAACGCCCATGATCCGCAGGTTGCGCTTGGCCAAATCGTCGTCGATCAGCGCCACCGGAAGGTAGGGGCTCTGCGGATCGCGGAGCATGGCGGTCACCATCTGGGCGCCTCCCCCGCCCGCGCCGAAGACGATGAGCCGTTCGGCTCCCTCGGTCGAGGGACGCTTGCGCCGTTCGGAATCGAAGCGGCGGGTGTACCGCACTCCCGCCATGAGGACCATGGCGATGAATCCCCCGATCACGGGAGTGCTGAGTGGCACCAGGTGAGGGGTTTCGGCTACCGCATCGATGACGAATATCACTGCCGTGGCGACCCCGACGCTCTTGGCCAGGGCGGCTACCTCTTCGAAGCTCCCGTACCGGCTACGCCCGATATAGAGGCCGAAGCCAATCCCAGACACGATCTGCGTGAGAAGGACCAGCGGGAGGATCAGGGCGAAGCCAGGCCAGCTGACGTCATTGACTCGGAAGTCGAAACGCATCACGACCGCAGCCAGCAGGGCGACAGCCCATGCCAGGAGGTCGACCGCCACTTCTCCAGCTCGCTGCTGGCCGAGACGGGACGGCCCGACCTGGGGAACCGCGGTCATTTCGCTGCCTGCGCGCCGGACGCCCGCCAAGGCAAGTGGGCAAATCGGCCAGAGCGTGCAGGCACAGCGCACTCACCTTAGTGGACTGCTCCCCGCATGGCTGGTCTCAGGCGGCCAACCGGGGTGCTAGGTCCCCGCCTCGAGCGTTATCCTACACTGACCTGATCGTGACCACCCCGAACAGTCCCGCCTTCTAAGCGTGCCGGGCCGTTCCCGCCGCCGCCGGCGGGCCCGCCGAAGGATGATCTGGCTGGTCGCGGGGGGCATCTTTGTTATCGCCCTCATTCTGGCCGGGGCCGGGTTCCGGGACCTCGTGTCGGCCCGGAACCGCCTGGTGTCCGCCAAGGGCACCCTCGATCAGATCGTCGGTCATCCCGCCGTCCTGAACACCGCGGACGGTCGGGCTACGACAACCCAGCAGCTGGCGTTCGCGGTCGACGAGGTCGGGGTAGCCCGCCGCATCGTCGACAGTTCCTTCCCGTTGAAGCTGGCCCGTTTCATACCGGTCCTTTCGGGCCAGCGCTCGGGGCTGCTGCGGCTGGTCGACGACTCCAGGACTGCGGTGACCACCGGACATGACCTCGTGGCTGAGGCCGACCGGCTGGTGGCCCAGGGGAAGGTGAATGGCGCCCGGATCCCGGTCGGATCGCTGGCCATCTTCGAGAACGACTTGCGGAACGCGGGATCCACTTTCGCCCGGCTCGACCGTCCCCGCCGAGGTTTGCTGGGTCCGCTAGGGCGGGCCCGGCGCCAGTTCAACGCCCTGGCCGCCACGACCAGCAAACGGTTGCTCAATGACGCCGACGCGGTCCGCGTGGGCCAGCAACTACTCGGTGCCGGAGGGGTCCGCCACTACTTCGTCGCTCTGGAGAACGACGCCGAGATGCGTGATCAGGGCGCCATCTTGTCCTACGCCCTGCTCACCGTCGACAACGGCCACGTGCAGGTGACCGACCACGGGTCGATTCTGACCCCTATCCAGATCCCAGGCAAAGGAGTCAGTAAGACCCTGCTGCTGAAGAGCCCCGCCCCAACGGTCATCCCGGCCGGGACGGCTTCGGTGTTCGGCAGCATCTTTCCGACCCAAACGTGGCAGTCGGTGAACGCCACCGCCGATTTCAACTTCAGCGCCAAGGCCATGCAGGACATGTACCACCAGGCCACCGGCGGGAACATCGACGGCGTCATCGCGCTCGACGTCCCGGCTCTGTCGTCGTTGTTGAGCGTGGTGGGGCCGGTGACGGTGCCCGATGTCAATCAGCAGATCACGGCCGAGAACGCGGGCACGGTGATCCTTCATGACCTGTACAACTCGTTCCCTCCCAACCAGCAGACAGTGCGCAAGGAATTGTTGTCCGAGGTAGTGACGGAGGTGGTCAACCGGCTGTCTCAGGGATCGTTCGATCCGTTGCCCCTGGCCCAGCAGCTGGCCAACTCGGCGGCGGGTGGCCATATGCGGGTGTGGAGCGATGTCGCCGCCGAGGAGAGCATCCTGGAGCGTGTCGGCCTGGGCGGCGGTCCCGGCACCACCAATGCCGACCGGACCTTTCACATGGCCATCGAAAACCGCAATGCCACCAAAGTCGACTACTACGTGCGAACGGCAGCGGAGCAGACAGTGACGATCACGGCCAGCGGGGCCGCCATCGTGCGTACCACCATCATCGTCCACAACGGGGCTCCGCCCGGCGCTGCGCCGTCGTATCAGTTGGGCCCGGACGGCTACGGCACGACCCAGCCCGGCGAGTACTGGGCTTGGTGTCTGCTGTGGGGACCCTCGGGTTCGGATCAACCGACGTCGGTTGCTGAGTCCGGGCTACGACTAAGCAACACGGTGCTCGATCGGATCTACGCCGGCGAGACAAAACAGGCGGTATTCATCACGGTCATTCCCAACGCAGTCCGTGACGGCAGACTGGACCTGCGCTTCGTACCGCAGCCCCGCCTGCACCCCTCAGCGTTGAGCGTCACCGTCCAGGCCCCGGGCTGGACAGTCGGAGGCAAGGCGACCTGGGCCGGCGTCTGGGATCGCACGCTTAACCTCAGCTGGGACCTGCACCGGTAGCGCCACCGGTGGAACGGAATGTGGGCGGCGAGTTGGGCGACGGCTGATGCCAGGCGCTACTGCCTGGTGGCTCTGCGCCTCGAACTTGTCGTCACCGGCCCCGATCCGTTCTGCTGGACTCGGGGAGGAAGCGGTTGGTTGGGGTTCGGTGGCGCCGCGACGGTGTGGTAGGGCCGGTACACATAGCCGTAAGAAGCTTCTGCACTGAAGTCGTTGAGCACTGTGCCGATCAGCGGGGCGTCGACCTGCGCCAGCACCTGTAGGGCTTGGGTGACCTGCTTTCGTGTGGTTGAGCCGGCAGTTACCACCAACAAGGTGCCGTCAACCATGCGGGTGAGGACGGCGGCATCGGTCACCGGCAGAATGGGCGGAGAATCGATGAGAACGATGTCCGCCTCGCCCGTCAGCGCCGCCAGAACCTCGACCGCCCGCTCGGTCGAGAGCAGCTCCGACGGATTAGCGGGAAGGGGACCTGATGCCAGGATGCGGATATTTGGCTGTCCTTTGACCCTTTGAAGAGCGGCGAACGCCGGCAGTTCCCCGAGCACCACTGAGGTGAATCCGACCGAGTTGTCGAGCCCGAAGAACTCGTGCAGGCGGGGCCGACGCAGGTCGCAACAGGTGATGATGACCCGCTGTCCGACCTGCGCCAGAGCGACCCCGAGGTTCGACAACAAGGTGGACTTGCCTTCTCCAGCCGATGGGCTGGTCACCAGAATGGTCCGCAGGGGTCGGTCGAGGGCTGCGAACTGAATCGACGTCCGCAGGGACCGGTAGGCTTCGGCGGCGGGGGAGGTCGGGTCGGTGAGGGTGACGACAACCGGCTCTGTCCGGTCCTTCCAGCCCGGTACGTGAGGGATCAGCCCTACGTTGGGCGTTCCCGCCACCGCTCGGTCTAGGTCTTCGCGGGATTTAATCGAGTCGTCGAAGTACTCCAAGGCGAAGGCGGCTCCGACGCCGAGCATGAGCCCCGCCAGGATCGCCAGGATCAGATCCCTGGCCGGCCGGGGTGAGACCGGTGAGTCGGGGATGGTCGCCGGGCTCTCGAGTTCGGCGCCCCCGGAGCCCAGGGCTGCCTGAACCTGGATCTGGCTCAGCTGCTGCTTGAAGGTGCCTTGTTGCTGGAGGAGGTTGTCGACCTGGGGGCCCAGCGTCGCGTTGACCTGCGCCAGCGATTTGGGGTCAGCCGCCTTGATTTGAACATTGAGCCGGTCCATCTGCCGTTGGAGGTCGTCGATTCGGACCTGGAGTTGTGACTCGGCGGCCAAGGCCGCGTTGAGGTCCTGGGTCTGCCGGTACTTGATGAAGGAACCGGCGAAGGTGTTGGCGATGGCGGCCGCGCTGGGCGGGTCGGTGCTGTGGGCCGTGATGTCGATCACGTTGGCCTGGCCATGGGCCACCACGACGACTTTGGGGGTCGAGCCCAACTGCGATTGCACCGCGGTCTTTACCGGCTGACTGTTGATGACCTGGATTTCAGTCTGCAGCTCCCGCGTGGGATCGCCGGCTATCGCGGCCGCGTTCGGGTTGAGCACGTTGCTGCTATTGGACGGTTTGATCAGGATCGAAGCGGTGCTGGCGTACTTCGGTGTCTGCACCAGGGCCGAGGTGAGGGCGATGACGGCGACGACAAGGACCGCGAAGATGACGGTGGTGCGCCGCCGCGAGAGAACCCGGAGATAGTCGCGAAACCCCAGGAGGGACGAACTCGGAACTTGCACTCTGTTGACGTTACAGGTGGCCGCTCCCGCCCCGGGCTCCATCCCGCCGGCGATCACGAAGTGAGGGGCGCCCCCGAACCTGACAGGGTGGTCGTCGAAAGTCGGTCCGGGAGCACGAGGTAGCCGGACAGGAGGACCACCGCAGCTCCGTCGCCGATTATTCGCAGGCCGGGACTTCCGGTCAGGCTGAGCGTCCCGCAGGCGCTGATCGCGACCATGATAAGTCCCATCGTCAGGGTGGTGCGTCCGTGGGACCAGCCCGCCGCTACCAGCTTCTGATAGGTGTGCTCCCGGTGGGGTTGCAATATCGGCTTGCGGTGTTCCGCCCGCCGGATCAAGGTGACTCCGGCATCGGCCACGAACAAGGCTAAAGGTGCGATGACCGCCTCGGGGGCGAGCCCGGCCCGGACGCCCAGCAACGCGGCTACTGCCAGCCACCCGCCCAGGAAATAGCTACCTACGTCGCCGAGGAACATCCTGGCTCGGGGGGCGTTGAAGGGGAGGAAGGCCGCCGCCGCGGCGGCCACGATCAGTCCTGCTGCCGCCAGCGGAGCCACGTGCTCTCGGCGCCCGAGAAGCCACCAGTACCCGCCGGCGACCACGGCCTGGGTGGCCGCCAGGCCGTTGATGCCGTCCATGAAATTGAAGACATTGATGTAGCCGACCAGCCACGCGACCATGGCTCCGGCGGTCGCCAATACGACCAGGACCCTGCCATCGACACCCGGAAGCAGCCAGATCAGGGCGACCGATGCCACGACTGTCTGTCCCAGTAGTCGGAGAACGGCCGGGCGGGCATGCCGGTCGTCGTCCAGCCCAATCAGTCCCAAGGAAACCGAGACCACGAGCAAGGCGGCGCGGCCGTCGCCCGAGAACTCCGATGCCAGGGCGGCGGCCAGGCCACAGCCCAAGGCAGGCGCCACGCCCCCGCTACGGGGGGTAGCGGCCTGATGTAGGGAACGAGCGGTGGGCAGGTCCAGCATCCTCACCCGGCGCAATACCCACAGGACGAGCGGCGCCGAGGCCAAGGACACGGCAAACGCCAGCGCCCCATCGGGCAACGTCTTCATCAGGTGCGACCGCCGCCAAGCCGCGGGGCCCGGCTTAACCGCTCCCGACGGTAGTGCCAGGGGTTACGGATGTGGTGGTGGTGCTCACCACGCGAACGGGTGTGTCGTGGCGCGTGGATGGGACACCGGCAATGCCGAGGGCCAGGATTGCACCGACGACGACGATCATGACGTAGACCCAGCGGTGCCGATGCACAACTCGAACTCACGCGCTCGCTTTATGGTCCGGCTGGGCCGTGACCTGGGTTGCGTGACTCCCATTGGTGCCGTTCACGGCACCGTTTCCCCGACTCTGCCCGTCGGCCCAGAGGCGCTCGATTCGGGTCAGCTCGTTGCCGAGCGTGACGAACCGATCGGACACCGCCTCGACCAACCACTGGAAGCGGGCATCGATGGCATCCAACGAAACGGCTTGGAGTCGGTCCGGCTCCTCCCTCAGCTCCGACTCCTGCTTCAGCTCCGACTCCTGTTTCAGCTCCGACTCCTGTTTCAGCTCCGACTCCTGTTTCAGCTCCAGCGACAGCTGACCGATGTCGGCGACGATCTTGCGCTGCATCTCCGCGAACACCTTGGACATTGCCCGGCGCTGCGCTTCCAAGGCGTGTGAGACCGCTTCGTTCAACTGCTCGGGTAGTCCCGCGGCGACGGTGCCGATCTGCTCGGCGGCTTGCACCAGCCGCTCTCCCGGCTCGGTCGCCTTCTGGAGTTGGTCGATCTTCCACATCAGGAGCTGCATGTCGATCCGCATGGCCCGTATGTCGGAATTATCGTCCGGCTGACCGGTTGAACCGTTAGCAGGCCCGGGTGCCGACGCGAGTACCGGAAGGCGGTTTCGGGACTCCGGCGCCGGCTGGTTTGTCGGCAGAGCGTTCGGGGTCGGCCGGTTTACAGGCGGACGGGTGAGTTTCACCTTTCTCGGGCCCGCGGCCCACACGCTGCCACAGCCGGGGAAAAGCCCTCGGCATTCGGCTCCGCACTCGGCACAGGTGCAGGACTCACGACCCGCCACCATGGCGTGGTCGCAACCCTCACGGATCTGCGGACCGAATGCGTGGCACCAACCCATTGCGGGGGAGTGTACCCGCAGGGGTCCTGCGCAACCGTCCACCGCCCCGGCCCCTATCGGGAACCTTGGATGCCCCCGGGGCGCCAATCGTCAGGCACGTAGCGTCCCAACTGGCCATCCGCAGTGAGGTAGAGACGCAGCCCGCAGTATGGGCAGGTGGCGTCGCCGGGTCGCTCCGCGAACGACACCGGGCCCGGGCAATCCAAACATCTAGTCTCGAACATACGTTCCCCTACTCGGGTTTCTGTGGGCGGTTTTGGGCGTGCGGGGTTGGCATGGCGTTGCCTGGCAAGGGTTTCGGGGTCGGGGGAGGGCACGAAGAGACGCGCACGAGCGGGGACGCCTTAGGTTCGGGGTCTGCCAAGACAACCGGACTGAAAGGCGGCGCTCGTGCGCGTCACTACGGCATTCAATCGGATATTGCGTCTGCCCGGCGCCAACGTGGAATCGGTGAGCTTCACCGCCGAGGGGGTGGTGGTGGGTTTGCGGGCCCGTTCGGGGCGGCTGTGCTGCCCGTGCGGGTCCTGGGCCCGGGCTCGCTATGACCGTTCCCGGCGCCGCTGGCGGCATCTGGACATGGGGGGGACCCGGGTGTGGTTGGAGGCGGAGGTGGCCCGCATCGATTGCCGGGGCTGCGGCAAGGTCCGCACCCAGGTGGTCCCCTGGGCCCGGCCCGGCGCCCGTCACAGCACCGATTTCGAGGACATGGTGGCGTGGCTGGTGCAACGAACGGACATGACTACGGTGGCGTCGTTGCTGCGCTGCTCGTGGGAAGCGGTCCAGGCCATCGCCCGGCGGGTGACCGCCGAAAAGCTCGACCGCGCCCGCCTGGACGGCCTGGTGCGCATCGGCGTCGACGAGATCTCCTACCGCGGCGGCCACCAGTACCTGACGATCGTGGCCGACCACGACAAGGCGAGGGTGGTGTGGGTCGCCAAAGGCAAACGCGGTGCCGCCTTGGAGTCGTTCTTCGACGAGCTGGGAGCCGAGCGCAGCTCGGCTATCGAGGCCATCTCCATGGACCTGGGCACCATCTACCGCGACGCCGCCAAACGCAGAATCCCCAACGCCACCATCTGTTTCGACCCCTTCCACGTGATCCAGATGACCAACCGGGCCCTGGACTCGGTGTACAAGAGCACCGGACGCGACCACGCCTCCGGCGTGGGCGACAAGGCGTGGCGGGCCACCCGCTACGCGCTGCGAGGGGCGGGCGAGAAACTCACCGGCGACCAGCAGGCCCTGGTCAAATCCTTGCGCCGGGACCGCTATCGGCTGTGGCGGGCCTGGGACCTGAAGGAACGACTTCGGGCCCTCTACCGCCACGTGCCGCCCGCCGACGCCCGGCTCTACCTGAAACGGTGGATCACCTCGGCGTTGCGTAGCCGCATCCCCGCGTTCGTCAACCTGGCCCGCCAGGTCCGCCACAACTTCGAGCCCATCGTGGCCGCGGTCGAGCTCGACTTGTCCAACGCCCGCCTCGAGGGCATCAACAGCCGCATCCGGCTCATCCAACGCCGCGGCTACGGCTACCGCAGCGTCGACTCCCTGGCCGCCATGATCTACCTCTGCATCGGCGGCGTCACCCTCACCCTGCCCCACGATCAGGCCCGCGTTTCGAACCGAAGCGACGCCCCAGCGTCGCTTCCTACCTGCCCACCGCCGCACCCCGCAGCTGGGGTCAAGGCCGGCCCGCAGGGCCGTCCCGCAGGGACGCGAAGCGGCCTTGACGCCAGACGGAGGGGTGTGGCACCAACAAATAGCCGACCGAAAACAAACAAGTCAGTCACACCGCCAACCCGCCTTTCCCGCCCACAGAAACCCTAGGAGGGGCACATACGTTCGAGACTAGATCCCTCTCAAGAGCGATGCCAGCGGTTCCCGGGCCCGCCCAGCTCGTCGGCCACCGGTTCGGTCAACCGGCCGCGGTTCAGGACGGCCCGGGCGTCGGCCACCAGAGTGGGCAACGAGTGCTCGAGGATGAGACCCGACACGCTGCAGCGCTCGGCCACGGCATACAGCCGGTCCTCGTCCCCCAGGGCGACATCGATGGAAACCAGTTCGTCCACGGGCTCGGCTGGCTCCGCCGCCATCCGGCCGCCCACCTTCGCCACGAAGGCGATCAGAATTTCGGTGAGCTCGGTTGCCGTCGCCGCCCGCAGGAGGGCCCGGGTGGCCCAGTAGATCTCGTCGGAGAGCACCTGCTCGCCTGTCGCCACGACACCCGGCCGTGGGTCGTCCCACTGGCTGTCGAACTCCCGGCCCGTCAGGACCTCGACGCGGGCCAGCGCCGGAAGTGGCGCTCCGATGGTGTGGACGGCCCGCTCGTGCAGGTCGAGGGCCCGCCGGAGGGCCTCGGTCGGCCGCCACGCGATGACCTGCAGCTGCAGGGCATAGCGATCCGGGGAGAACAGAGCGGTCGGGTGCCACTCCCGTAGCTCCTCCACCACGGCCCGTACTTTGCCGTAGTCAAGAGCCTCCTCGGCCACCCGAGGCTGGTATTCGAGCACGATGATGTACTCGTCCGCGCGTTCGGAGCCCTTGGCCATCACTTGGTTCCGGGGCAGCCGGCTATCGGAGATGGCGGCGAGCGAAGATGTTTGCGCCAAGGCCTCAACGTTCGGATCCCCTGTAGCGGTCCGCACCCTGGTGCCAGCGTGCTTCCATCCCGTGTACCCCGGGAAGGGACGCGTGAATCCCGTCGAAAGGATGGGAACGGTGCTCAGGCGATCTCGGGCGTCACGTTGGCCTCGCAGCGGATGACGTGGATCACGGCGTTGATCAGGGCCAGGTGGGTGAACGCCTGCGGGAAGTTGCCCAGGTGACGACCGCTCTTCGGGTCCAGCTCCTCGGCGTAGAGGTCGAGGGGGCTGGCCAGGGAGAGGAGCTTCTCGCACAGGGTGTGGGCCCGCTCCTTCTCGCCGATCAGGGCGAACGCCGAGACCTGCCAGAACGAACAGATCGTAAAGGTCCCCTCCTCGCCCGTCATCCCGTCGTCGGTCTCCTTCACCCGGTAGCGCAGCACCAGGCCGAACTCGCTCAACTCGTCGGCGATGGCGTGCACGGTGGCCCGCATACGACGGTCGTCAGGCGGGAGGAACCCGAACAGCGGCATCAGCAGCACCGAGGCGTCCAGCGCCTCGGTGTCGTAGTGCTGCGTGAAGACCCCCCGCTCATCGATGGCATGGGCACAGATGTCGGCGTGAATCTCGTCCGCCGCCGCCTGCCAGGTCTGGGCCAGCTCCAAGTCGTCGCGCACCCGGGCCAGGCGTGCCCCCCGTTCCGCCGCCACCCAGCACATCAACTTGGAGGAGGTGAAGTGCTTGGGCTCGCCCCGGACCTCCCAGATCCCGTGGTCGGGCTCCCGCCAGTGGGCCAGGGCCGATTCCACCTGGTGCTTGAGGATGGGCCAGATGCGGTCGTCGAGGTGATCCCGGTTCTTGGTGTGGATGTACACCGAGTAGATGACGGCGCCCCAGACGTCATGCTGGCGCTGGCGGTAGGCGGCGTTGCCGACCCGCACCGGGCGCGAGCCCCGGTAGCCCGTCAAATGGTCCAGGATGCGCTCGTCGAGCTCGCGTTCTCCGCCCACGCCGTACATGACCTGCAGGTCGGGGTTGCGTTCCGCGACGTCGGCGATGAACCAGAAGAAGTCGTTGGCCTCCCAGTCGAAGCCCAGGGTGTACAGGCCCCAAAGGGCGAAGGTCGAGTCCCGGATCCAGCTGTAGCGGTAGTCCCAGTTCCGTTCGCCACCCAGGGTCTCCGGCAGGGAGGTGGTGGCGGCCGCCACCAGCGCCCCGGTGGGCGCGAAGGTCAGGCCCTTCAGCGTCAGGGCGCTGCGTTCCAGGAAGTGTCGCCAGGGATGGTCGGGAAAGTTGCCCCGCGCCAGCCAGTGCTGCCAGTGGTGGGCGGTCCACGTGAGACGGCGGTGCGCCTCCTCAAAGGTGAGCGGGGGTCCATGCTCGGTCCAGCTGAGGGCGCAGAACCGGGTGTCACCCTCTTTCATCAGGGTGCGGGCGATGGCCCGTCCCCCCTCGAAGCCGAGCCGCATATCGGTGGTCAGGGTCAGCGCCAGCCCCGACTGCGCCCCTTCCGCCGTGGTGGCCACGCCCTGGTGGTAGCCACGCTCGGTGTGGGCCCAGCGCGCTCCATGGAGGCCGTAGTCGAAGCGGGGCTCGCACTCCAGGACCACCTGAACTTCGCCGTTGACGCAGCGCACGGTGCGTAACAGAACGTGCTCGGCGTCGTAGTCCGTCGGCGCCCGCCGGTGGGTGTGGGAGATCTCGGCGCCGCAGTGGTGCCACGGTCCCATGAGCAGCACGTCGCGGACGATGATCCATCCGGTGGGGGTACTCCAGCTGGTCTCCACGATCATGGTCCCGGGCAGGTACCGGCGGGCCGCCGGGACCATGCGGTCGGCGGGCCCGATCCGGAAGTAGCCGGCGTCGCGGTCGAGGATGGCCCCGAACACACTGGGCGAGTCGACACGGGGCAGGCACAGCCACTCGATGTTGCCGCTCGGCGCCACCAGCGCCTGGTTTTCGCAGTCCGAGAGGAAGGCGTACTCGGCGATCGGTGGAAACGCCGCGAAATGCTGCGATGCCAGTCTCGAATCCCGGAGTTCGCCCGGCATTGCCATGGCCTTCCATGGTGCCACCATTTTCTCCACCCTGATGTTTTTGCCGCGGCACGGTCGGGCAGGGTTGGAAAAGTGAGCGCGACGTGGGTGAGCCGGGTGGCCCGCTTCGGTCTCGCGTGCCGGGGCGTGGTTTACCTCGTTATTGCCCTGCTGGCCATCAACTTGGTCCGGGGGCGGCCCCAGCAGGGCCAGCCCGACACCCGGGGGGCACTGGAGAGCATCGCCCGCCATCCCTTCGGCCATGCCCTGGTCCTGGCCATCGGGATCGGCTTCGGCTGCCTGGCAGTGTGGCAGGCGATCCTGGCGGCCCGTCGGGCCACGGGATCCGGCAAACAGCGGCTGGCGGCGGCCGGCAAAGCGCTCATCGACGCCGCCGCGTGCGTGAGCGGGCTGGCCATTGCGTTCCACCGGCAGGCCGGGGCCGGGGGCGACAAGCAGGCCGTGGACGTCACGGGACGAGTCATGGCCCATACCGCGGGGCGCTACCTGGTCGGCGCCGCGGGCCTCGTCATCGGCATCGCGGGGCTGCACATGATCGTGAAGGGCCTGCGGCGCCGCTACGACGTCGAGGTCCACATTACTGACGTCCCCCGCTCGATCCGGCGCACCTTCGAGGCGATCGGGGGCGTGGGGATGTTGGCCCGGGGGGCCGTCGTGGGCCTGATCGGCTACTTCGTCGTCGAGGCTGCGGTCACCTACAATCCGGCCCATGCCAAGGGCCTCGACGGGGCCCTGGCCTCGGTCCTGCATGACCCCTGGGGGCCGTGGCTGCTGGTCGCCATCGCCTTGGGGCTGGCCTGCTTCGGTCTCTTCTCGCTCCTGGAGGCCCGGTACGCCCGGACCTGAATTTTGGCGAGGCGGTTTGCCGACGCCGGACCTTGGGTACATAAGCGGCCGCATACCCCGAGCCCGCCATCCCTGGAGTTGCCTACATGCCGCCCGAACTAGGACTCGTCGTCGACGCCGGTTCTCCGGACTTCTTGGTGCTGACCGTCTCCGGTGAAGTCGACGTCTACACCGCCCCGTTGCTCCGCCAGAAGCTGGTCGACTTGGCCGACAGCGGCACTTCCCGGATCATCGTCGACTTGGAGCCGGTGGAATTCCTCGATTCAACCGGTCTCGGGGTCTTGGTGGCTGCGCTCAACCGCCTGCGCCGCCAAGGCGGCGACGTGGAGTTGATATGCAGCCAGGCCCGCATTGTCCGGGTGTTCGAGATCACCGGCTTGACCAGGGTGTTCACCATCCATCCATCGCTGGACAGTCTTTCCAGCGGCGCTCCGGCCTGAGCGCCACCACGTCCAGACAGTCAAAAAGAGTCCTGCGACGGGACTCGGCCGTGCCGGTTCGGGCCCAGCTACGGCGGGCGCCGTCCGCCGCTCACCTGGGGGTACCAATATGATCCCGCCCGTGCCCGCGGCCCAACTGTCGCTGGCGTCCGATGCCCGCAGCCCCGGGCTCGCCCGTCGTTTCCTCCTCGCCACGTTGAGTTCTTGGAATCGTGACGAGTTCGCCGACGACGGCGCCTTACTGTTGAGCGAACTGGTCACCAACGCCGCCCTTCACGCCCGCACCCAGATCCTGGTGAAGGTCGAGCTGCAGCCCCAGTGCCTGCGCGTGGCGGTCACCGACAGCTCGCCCCGGCTTCCGGCGCGGCGCCATTACAGCGAACAGTCGACCACCGGGCGGGGTTTGTCGCTGGTGAACTCGGTGGCTCGGGAGTGGGGCATCGACCAGCATGGTGACGGCACCAAGACCGTGTGGGCGGAGTTGCGGGTAGGCGGTGGGCAACCGCTCCGGGGCGGCACCGAGGAGCACCACGTCGACCTCAGCGCGTTCCCCTCCCTGGAGGAGGCCGGTGCGGTTACTGGCGGTGCCCGCGACCAGGACGACATCCCGCCCCATCTGCGGGCGGCATGAGCGACGGATCCTCGCCGACTTCGGAGGCTGCCGCCCGGCAGCACTTCGGCGACCTGGTGGCCGTCGAAGTGCGCCAGATTCCGGTCCCCATCTGGGCCCGGACCCAGGAGCACATCGACGAGCTGTTGCGGGAGTTCACCTTTATCGCGGCCCAACTCCACGAGCGCCCGGAGGAGTCGCAGGTGCCGGTCCGTCTCGTCAAGTTGGTCGAGGAGCTGACCGAGCAGTACGGCGGCCTCAACACCGACCAGGAGAACCGTTTGGCCGACGCCGCCGAAGCGGGGGTGGCCGAGATCGATCTCACCTATCGGATTCCCGCCGAGGCAGCCACCGCCTCGCGCCGCCTGGTGGAGATGCTGGACGAGGCCGACGCCTATTGCCAGGCCGGGGTGCACCTGTTGACGCTGGCGAGCCCCCCCGACCTGGTCCGGTTCCGGTCGTGGTTCCTCGAGGAGTTCATCAACCAGGTGGCAGGTGCCCCTCCCACCCCGTACCCCGAGTACCAGGGACGGGCGCCCGCTTCGGGCTGAGCCTGCCCACCGCGGTCACACGATCCAGCGCTGCTCCTGATACCAGGCGATGGTGGCCCGCATGCCGGTCTCCAGATCCTCGTCGGCGAACTTGAACCCCGTCGACAGCAAGGCGTCGAGGCTCAGCCGGTTGTTGGGGTTGGCCTTGCGGAAGAACCGGAACCGCTCCTTGGTGAACACGATGTCGGGCTGCATGCCCGCCGCCAGCATCTGGTCCCGGGTCTCGGCCCGGGCGTCATAGCCGAGGCCGCACTCCGGGTCGTCGCTCAACTCGACCTTCAGGCCCAACTCGCCGGCGATCACCTCGGCGACGTGGTGGCTGCTGGGATAGGTGGGAGCAACGACGTTGTAAGCCATCCCCGGGCTCCAGGGGTGGACGGCCAGGTGGATGGTGGCGCGGACCAGGTCGTCGATGTGCACCAGGCGTTGCTCAATCGGCTCCGCGGGGACGGCCAACACCTCTTGGCCCGCGAAACGCTCGATGGCCGCGTCGAGCACCGCGCTGGCCAGCAGCTTGACGTTGCCCGGGCCGTAGACCGAGACGGGTCGCAGCACTATCACCGGTAGGCCCTCGTCGCTGGCCGCCCAGACCACTTGCTCGGTGGCCCATTTGGCCTTGCCGTAGGCGCGGCTGGGCTGGGGTGGTTCCTCCTCTATGACCGGGATCGGGAGGGGCACCTCCTCGCCGTAAACCGAAGAGGAGCTCATGTACACCAGCCGCTCGATGCAGTTGGACTCAAGGCCGCTGGACTCGAACATGGCGGCGATCAGGCGCTCGGTCGCCAACACGTTGTCCCGGAGCATCTCCTCCTCCGACGACTTCGAACTCGACGCACCGGCCAGATGAAAGATGTGGGTCACGTCGGGCAGCAACGGCGCCAGGTCGTGATCGCCGATCAGGTCGACGCGGTGGTAGGCAACGCCGGCGGGGAGATGGTCGGGGCGGGGGCGGCGGCCGCAGGCCCGGACAGCCCACCCGCGTTCGAGCAGGGCCGGTATGAGCCGGGCGCCGATGAAACCTGTGGCGCCCGTTACCAGCGCGATCCGATCAGCCATGCCCGTAGCGTGTCACAAGTGGGCCCCTCCCCGGTTGCGACGCCGGGTGGGCGGCTAGCCGAAGGTGCAAGGGGTCCCGCGAGGTCTGACGAAAAGTTGGAAAGAATGGCGCGGTCTCCTCGGCCCGCCTCGACAGTACGTTGGCGCAGGTGTTCCAGGCCGCTCGGGTTGCGCTCACTGGCCTGCTTCTGACCGGGGTCGGGGCCGGGGTCGGCGCCGGCTGCACGTCGGTGTCCCACCCGCCGGTGGCCGCCAAGGTGAGCCGGGCTCCGTCGGCGGCGTCCACCACGTCCACGTCCACCTCGACTGCGACGACGACCACCACGGTGGCCCCTGACGACGGCTTTCGCCCGGTCGTGCCCGGTTCTGCCCTGGTCCGGCTGGTGACCGGGTTGGGAACGGTGTTGCGCGTCGATCCCCATACCCTCCAAATGGCGCTGGTGCCGGGGACGAAGGAGCCCGGAGGGGTCTTTCCCGAGGGCGGCCAGGTGCCCCTGACGGCTCGACCGGCGTTGGTGGCCGCCACCAACGCCGGCTTCAAGCGGGTCGACGCCCGGGGCGGCGAACTCGTGGATGGCCGCACCACGGGCATGCTGGTTCCCGGGGCCGCCTCGTTCGTGGTCCGCGCCGACGGGACCTTCGACGTCGGCGCCTGGCAAGCGCCGGGCGAGGTCTTTGCCGCCCCGGGGGACCAGGTGGTACTCCAGAACCTGCTGCCCCTGGTGGACCACGGCCGTCCGGCGCCCGACCTGGGCACCGACATCCTGGGCCGCTGGGGTCTGACGTACCGACCTCAGGTGCCCGTTTCGGTGTGGCGTTCCGGCCTCGGCATCGACAGCCGGGGGCGCCTGCTTTATGGGGCCGGGCCCAACCTGGTCCCCGCCCAGCTGGCTCAGCTGCTGCTGTCGGGGGGCACGGTGCGGGCCATGCAGCTGGACATCAACCACATGTGGGTCTTCGCGGCGGTCTTCGTCCATCCCGATCCGAGCCATCCCGAGTCAGTCCAGGGAGAGGCGCTCCTGAGTGGGATGACCCCGACGCCGAACCACGTCCTGGCGCCGGGAGCGCGGGATTTCCTCGCCATCTACCAGCGGGCGGCCCGGTGACCTACCGGCGGTTGGTCGTGGCGCTTTTCGTACTGGTGGCCCTGTTCGCGGCGGCGGTGGCTGTCGGCCAGGTCGTCATCCGGCCTACCGATGTCGCCGGTTCGCCGTCCCAGTCCCGATTGCGGGCCATCGAGGAAGTGCTCCCGCCCCGGCACCTGACGGTCCGGGAGATCGGGCGGGGCGGACGCACCTGCCTCCAGGGCAACACCCTGGTGGTCGCCGAGGGCGGCGGCGGCTGCACCTTCATCGTCCCCAACCGCGTCCACGTGGTGATCTTCCGCCGCGTCCCGGGCAGCGCCCCCATGATGGTCACCCTGGACCAGACCGGGGAGCTGACCCAGACCGTCGACACCGGCCAGGCCGGTCCCGACCCCAGCGATCCCCTGCGTTTGCGCTTCGCGACGCCGCATGACGGCACGACCGTGACCTTGTTCAGCTGCCGCGGCCCCGGTGACTGCCGCCTCGAGGTGTCCGGGTGACCGACCACCCGGCCGCGCCGGGCTTGGCACCTGCCCCGACTCCCCTGCCGGAGCCGCCGCGGGTCCCGCGCTCCCGCCTCGCCCTGGCCCTGGGGCTGCTCCTCGCGCTCGTGATACTCGATGTGGCGGCCGCGGCCACCCTCCGGACCGCCCGCAGCCCGCATCACCAGGCCGACGTGCTCGCCATCGACGGGGTGGCGAACATGATCCGCGACTGGCAGGTGGATCCGACCGAGCTGGCCCAGGTGGCCAACAGCCAGCGGCCCAGCGGGCCCCGGGCGCTGCCCGCCCTGGCGCTGCTCGACGCCCTACTGCTCGCCTGCGCCCTCGCACTCGGAGTACCCCGGCTGGTCGTCAATCGGGACCTGAGCCGGCTGGCCACCATGAGCCGGTTCCTCGCCGGCCTGGGCATCCTCCTCGGAGCCGTCGCCGGGGGGGTGACGGCGATCGCCCGGACCCGCTTCCTGGCCGCCACCTACCTCAGCCCACCATTGGGGACCCTGACCTACCTGCTCCGCTACGGGTCATTCCCGCGCGCCGCGGCCCTCGCCGCTCTCGCGGTGCTCATGGCGCTCAAGGTGGCGGCCTGCCTGGTGTTGTTCCACGCCTATCCCCGGGCACGGTCGGAGCGGGGACTGCCGGGCCTGGCGCTGACCGCAGTCGGGGCCACCGTGGTGACCGCGCTGTGTTACTCCCTGGCGCCCACCAGCCTGGCCGGCATCACCGACGCCCTGGCCGCGTCGGTCGTGTCCCTGGCCGCCGTCGGTTGGGCCGGGGTGCTGGTCAGCGGTGCCGTCCGGCGCCTGGTCTGAGGCCTGAGTGACCGGAACCGGGGGCCGGGGCCGTCCAAGGGATCCAGTGTCGTGCCACGAGGCAACGTCGGATCCCGTTGTCCCGGGGCGCCTAGAGCCAGCCGTTGTCCCGAGCCCGCTGGGCCGCCTCGATGCGATTTCTCGTGCCCATCTTCTGGATGGCCGATGACAGATAGTTGCGGACCGTGCTCTTGGACAGGTGGAGGCGGGTGGCGACCTCGCCGATGGGGGTGCCGTCCACCGAGGCCGACAGCACGTCTCGCTCGCGCTCGGTGAGCGGGTTGGGCCCGCTGGTCAAGGCGGCCACGGCCAGCGCCGGGTCGATCACCCGGTCGCCTGCCAGGACCCGCCGGATGATGCCCGCCAGTTGGTCCACCGGCCCGTCCTTGACGACGAAGCCCGACGCCCCGGCATCCATGGCGTCGCGGAGATAGCCGGGCCGGCCGAAAGTGGTGACGATCACCACCTTGCAGTCGGGGCAGCACTCCCGCATCAGGCGGGCCGCGGCCAATCCACTTATTCCGGGCATCTCGATGTCGAGCAGCGCCACGTCGGCCCTGGTGGCGCAGCAGGCCGCCACGACCGCGTCGCCGGAGTCCACCTGGGCCACGATCTCGATATCGGGTTCCATCGACAGGAGCAGCGCCAAGGCGCCCCGCATCATCCCCTGGTCCTCGGCCAGGAGGACGCGGATCACCCAGCGACTCGGTCGTCCGGCTGGAGGGGAACGGTTACCGCCAGCCGGAAACCCCCATCCGGTCGTCGCCCTGCCTCGAGGCGACCGTGGGCTGCGGCCAGGCGTTCCGCCAGGCCCCGCAAGCCGGTGCCGGCGCCCGATGGCGCCCTGCCGGCCGGTCCCGCTCTCGATCCCGCGGGGCGACTCCCGGAGGCCTCGCTGGAGCCGTCGTCACAGATCTCCAGGGTGGCGATCCCGTTGGCCTGGCGCAGATCGATGGCGCAGTGGCGACCGTTGCTGTGGCGAACCACGTTGGTGACGCCCTCCCGTACCGTCCAACCGAGCACGCTGTCGACCGTCTCGGGTAGCCGCTCGACCGGCTGATGGATGGTCGCCTCGATTCCCGCCGCCAGCAGCGCCAGCCGGGCGCCCTCGAGCTCCGCGTCCAGGCTCCGCTCGCGGTAGTTGGTCACCGCTTCGCGCACCTCGGTCAGCGCCTGCCGGCTGACCATCTCGATATCCCCTGACTCCTTGGCCGCGGCATCGGCGTCTTGATGCACCAGCCGGCGCACCGCCTCGCTCTTGACCACGATCAGCGACAACGTGTGACCCAGCAGGTCGTGCAGGTCGCGGGCGAATCGCAGCCGCTCGTCGGCCACCGCCAACCGGGCCAGTTCCTCCCGGGCCACGTTCAGCTCTGCGATCAGGCGCAACAAACGGGTTATGAACAACACCACCAGCCCCGCCATGAACACTCCGACGATCTGAGGCGCCACCCGGGTCTCGTGCAGCAGCGGTCGGGTCACCACGATGGCGTCGAGCGCCGTGACCGCGGCGATCCCGAACACGGCCCGGTTCTGGGGCAGCGCCAACGCCACCGCCACCGACAGGAAGAAGAACAAGAACGGCCAGTTCTGGTGGTACGCCAGGCTGCCGCCCAGGGAAATCCCGGTCAGCACCGCCAGCAGGGCCACCTTGAGGGCACCGCTCGGGCGGGGACCGGTCTGCAACCACAGGTGGGTGAGGTACAGGACCACGAACGCCCCCAGCAGGCCCGCCGCCAACCAGGCCGGCTGGTCGTGACCGTGCCAGACCTCGGAGGCGGGCGAGCCGAGCACGATGAGCCAGGCAGCGCTCCAGGCGACCATCTTGACCCGCCGGCGCCGCTCGACGATCGTCCCGGCCGCTGTCATTGCCGCCCCGCCCCCTTCCCGGCTCACGTGACCCATCGATCCAAACAAAATGTACGCCAGTGGACGGATGAGCGTGAAGGACGGGCAGCGGTCAGGGGGGGCAAAACCCGGCGGGTACGACGGGAAGATCGTCGAGAGGGAAAAGACCTGGGTATCGGGTACCGCCAGGCCGCTGCCACTGACGTCGGAAAACAAGGCTGTCATTACGCCACCTCGGCCAAGGCCCGGTAGTGGATCTGCTCCTGGGCCACGTTCAGTCCCAGCCGGTTGTGGAGCATGTGGATATGAGACTGAAGTATTCGCTCCGCCATTTCCTCGCCCACCTCAGCTCGCCACGTGGTCATTGATCGCCCCAGCTGGCCGGCCCACCGGGTGACCGGTGCCGGAGGGTCTCTGACCTCCGTCGGGGCCTGATATGAAGCCGCGGGCAATTTCCCCACCCCCGCCCTGTCGGCCCACGCCTGCCAGCCGGCGGCTGCGCGCTGGCACAGCCGGCGCCGTTCCTCCTCGCCGCCCACGACGGCCAGGGCGGCCTGGGTGGCCCGCAAACCGAGGCCCGACCGGGCTGACTCGGGGGGGTCGAGCCGCAGGAAGGCCAGCGCCAGCTCGCTGGACCGCTGGAACAGCGCCTCCGATTCCGCTATCAGGGCGGCGCCGCCATAGCGCGCCACCTCGGGCTGGTAACGCTGGCGGTACACGCCGGCGGGCCACAGCTCGCCGGTGTCCAACTCCCTGCCGCCCTCACCCGCGGCTGCGAGCGGCGCCGCCGCCTGGAGGTACTGCTCCGCGGTCAGGGGCGCTCCCGCAGTGACCGCCAGGCCGGCCACCGAGGACTGCAGGAGCGCTTCCAGCCGGGACTCGTCATCGGGCGTGAGGTTGGCGACCCGTAGCCGCACATGGGGCCCGAACTGCCAGTAGCGCACGAAGAACCATCCGGTGCTGAGGGCGTCGACGGCCGGTCCCACGGCGTGCCGGATCACGTCGTCGCTCGCCCGGGTCCCGAGGGTCGACAGGTGGAGGTGCCACGAGGTCCATCGGGCGTCCGCCGAGTGTTCAGGTCCGAAGATCAAGGGTCAACTCCCTGAAGCGGCCCGCGCCACTCACCACGCTCAATAGGACGATCTCGCCCGCCGCCAGGCCCCCGACCGCCTGCAGGGCGGACTCTTCGAAGGCCCGGCTGGGCCGGGCGTACAGGCCGTGGGCGGCCGCTGCCAGGCACAGGCCGTGGGCCATCCAACCGCAGGCGTGCTGGGCCAGGGTCCACCCACCGGGGCCGAACTCTTCGATAAGCGACGCCACGTCGCTGGACAGCAGCCAGATCATGTTGGCGTGGCGCACCGCGCAGCCCACCTCGGGACCGGTCCCGTGGCCGTAGCACCCCTCCAGCCGAAGCGGCAGTGAGGGGTCGGCGTGCACCAGGTCCAGGCGGGGACCGCCGTCGGGCGGGCGGTCGCGGTCCAGGCGGTACCAACCGGGGGCGAACCCCTCGGCGTCCTGGAGGCAGGCGGTCACGGTGATGCGGCCCGCGATCGCCCCCAGCAGCGCGGTGGGTGGGGGCGCCGCCACCCAGGCCACCGCGTCTCGGACCACGGTGCCCGAGCAGGGCCGCCGGCGCCCCGAGACCCCGGCCAGGTGGCGGGGCATCCGTCCCGCGCTGCGGTTCCACAAAACCTCGCTCCACGACCCGGTCCCCACCGGGACCCCATCGGGGATGGCCTGGGCGCCGCCCCGGGCGGCGTCTCGTGGGCGGCTCTCGACGGCGTCGCGGGAGGTCCGGTTGACCGCCACCACTTCGGCCAGGGTGGGATCGTGGCCGTACTCGTCGGTGTCGCTGTCGCCGCCGCCGTAGTCGTCGTCGACATCGTCGACATCGTCGCAATCGTCGGGCCCGGCGCCGGGGGCACCGTCACGAAGAGCGGCGGGACGGTCGCAGACCGCCACCGTGAGGGGCAGCGACCATTCCGCCCGGGGGTCGAGCTCGAGCCGGGTCATCAACTGTCCCGTGTCCCGGCCTGGTAGCCGTAGCTCTCCGCCCAACCCGAGCACCTCGAGCGCCGCCCACAGGGCTCGGAGGCTGATCCCCAGCTCCAGCTCTGTCAAAGGGCCCCGGAGCCGCCCGTAGAGGCTGGGCAGGTGGGTGAACCGACCCGCCAGGGCGACATTGACGGGCTGGAGCTGGGGCCACTGGGGGCAGGCGTCACCGACGGGCAGGAGGCCGTGGCGGTAGACGTCGAGGAACCACGCGTTGTCGTCGGTGTGGACGAAGGCGTGGACCGGGAACCGGCTGCGCACCGAGGCCGTGGCGCGGTGGTCGTTGAAGAGGTTGGACGGCTCCCGGCGCTGCAGGCCGAATGCGATGACCAGGGCGTGCTGGAGACGCGCCTCGACGGGCAGGTCGAGGTCGGGGCAGCGGGTGGGGTAGGCGGTTGCCTCCAGCAGGTCCACCGTTCCCCACACCAGGTTGCACATGCGGTCGGTGGCGATTCCCCGGGGCAGGGTGCCGAACGTGGTGGTCGGGGGGCCCTCGGGCGTCCCCAGTGGTCCCGCCCCCGCGATGTCGCGTCCCGGGCCCTGGCGGTAGGCGTAGCGCAGGACGTCCTCGGCTCGGGTCATGGTGCGTCCCTGCTCATGGGAACGGGTGGGGATCGAGGAATATTGCGGTGTCGCCGTCGGGGTCGGGGCGGCCGAGTTGGAGAAGGGCCCGCTGCCGGCGGGCCAGCCCTCCCAGGCGCTGCTGGGGGGCACCGAAGCACATGGGGAGGATCCCCGGCACGATGACCCGGGCCACCCGCAGCCCCAGATCCCGGTGCTCCCGTGTCGACTGGTCGACGACCAGCACGTCTTCCAGGCCGGCCGCCCGGCACCGGCTCAGCAGATGGTCGAGGGCCCCCCGGACGTCGCCCTGGGCTTCTGCGACCAGCTGCTGGGGCCAGCCCGGGAACGCCTCGTCCATGGTCACGGTGGGGCCACCCAGCACCTCGGTGACCCGATCTCGCCGCTCGGGCATGGCGTAGAGGCGGACGTGGTCCTCGATGGTGTCGACCAGGGTCGGGTCGTCCAGCATCGGTCGCACCCCGTCGACGTCCCAGTCGACGGGCCGGGCCACCAGCTGAGCCAGCTCCCACAACGCGGCCCGGACCGCCTCGCCCGGTACCGGGCTCGACCCCGCCGCCGAGAAGGTGGCGGGCACCGCATGAGGGTCGCGGTTGACGGCCAGGGCCCATATCGAGGGCAGGCCCAGGTCGAAGGTGGTGGCGAGCAGGTGGATGTCGAAGCCCCTTGTTTCGATGCCATCGAGCAGCATCCGGCTGATCGGGTCGTGGCCGGACCCCGAGCCGCGGCCTCGACTTCGGTCTCGGCAGATCACCGGGAGAGGCACCCGGCGGCACCAGGCCATCAGGAACGAGTCGCGCTCGATCAGCTCCATCAGGGCATGCAGGGCCGCCTCCTCGAGGCCGCTGCCCAGGGCGCAACCACTGGACGACTCGGCGAAGAAGCGGTTCTGGGGGCCCCCGTGGGGGCGGCGCCGGTACTCGTAGCCGTAGAACGCCACGTCGGCGGGGACCAGCCACGGTTCTCCGTCGTCGAGGCGGTGGGCGTAGGCCCAGTCCATGGGGATTTCGGGGCCATAGGCCATGACTCGGGAGTTGGGGTGGGCGAGCTGGGCGGGGCTGTAACGGCCGAGGGACATCGGGTCGACGGCCATCGGGCGGACCTCGGCGAAAGGGAGATCCTGGATGATCTGGCCCTGGTGGGGGACGGCCCCGAGCCGCTCGTAGGCCTCGAGTATGGCCACCTGGCCGGCTCGGCCGAAGTTGGCGCCCCGCCCGTAGCCCATCGCCCGGGCTCCGGGGACCAAGGCGCCACTCATGGCGAAGGGGGCCTTGTCGTCCCGCATGACCTGGATGACGGGCCCGACCCGGTAGTCGACCAGCCGGGGTAGCGCCTCGCCGGCGATGGCCGGGCTGGGGCCGCCTCGAAGCGGCACCGCCTCCAGGCTCGGGCAGGACTGCAGGGCCAGGCGGCCCGGTGGTGTGGGGCCTGGGTTCCGTGGGGGCGGGGCGCACATCGGGCACTCGGCGCTGCGGGCCACCCGGTGGCGGCGGGTCTCGGTCAAGCCGACCCGCAACATCTCGCCGGGCGCCAGCGGATGCGGGCCCAGGTGATCGAGCCCCACTTCGATGAGCACCGACAGGGCGGCCGGCCACCCGGCCCGAGGGCTGGCGTTGACATCGTCTCGCGTGCGCAACGGGTGATCGACCGCCCCCCGCAGTCGGATCTCGGCGCAGCCGGCGCAGGCGGCCCGGCGGTCGGGGCACCAAAAGGGTCCGATCAGCGCCTCGTCAGGCCCGAGCCGGATCGAAAGGAGCGGACGGTGTTGCTGGGCCGCCGCAGCCAGGTGCGCCGACTCGAGGGCCAGGTCGAAGCCCACATTGACGGTGACCAGGCCCCCGTCCAGCCACGACCAGAGGCCGGCGGGGAAGGGGATCTTCAAGGACCGCCCCGGGGACGAGGCCAATGTGGCGGTGGCGGCCTGGATGGCGGTGGCGGTGTCAGCCATCGAGCCACACCATCCCGCAGGCCACCGGGAGGGGACCGGTGACAGGATCGAGGAGGAGGCGCTGGCCTCGCAGGCGGGCCCCGCTGGTGTCCAGCCAGGCGCCCACCTGGGCGGCCAGGTCGTTTTGGTGGGGCCCGTGCAGGTGGTGCCGGTAGCCGGCCCCGCCCGGCTCCTCGGCACCGCCCTGGTAGCCGGTGTCGACGATGCGCCGGGCCTGCCGGGTGGCGATGGCGGCCGACAGGGCGCCGACCGCGCCCGCGGCCAGGGTCGGTCCCCAGGCCTTGGCCAGCGCCGGGCCGCCCCGGTGCTCGTAGACCGATATCAACGTCCAGCCGAACCCGGGGACATGGCGATGGGCGAGGCGGACCGGGGTGAGCTCGTGGTCCTCCAGGGCCCGCCACAGCCGCCTCGCCTCGGCATCATGGACTTCTGCCCATTCGAGGGGTTGCTCGTCGCCGGCGGCGGTGACCAGCAGCCGCAGCGCTCCGTCCAGCAGCCAGCCCGTTTCGTCGAGGCCCGAGGCCGGTGTCGACGGCCGGTCGGGCTCGACGCCGCCGGTGCGGTCGCAGTGCCACTCGAGGCCGGCGCAGTGCTGGCGTAGCGCCTCGAGCGCGGACTCGTTGGTCGACGCCTCCTGGTCGGGTCCGAAGCCCACCGTGCGGCCGTCGAAGTTGGTGCTGCGCCCGTCGGCCACGGTGAGCGCCAGCGGCAGCTGGGGCAGGTCTCCGGGAACGCTCACCCGGAACAAGCCGCCCCAGCGCTGCGACAGTGCCTCCACCCAGGCGGAGCCGGTGACGCGGACGCCGGCTCGTTGCGCCCCCCATTCGGTGGGCGGGTCGAACAGCGACTCCGCCACCAGGGTCGGGGTGATGGAGTCGCTGCTCAGGTCGGGCCCATGGACGAGGTGCACCCGGCCCGGGTCGAGGCCGATGAGGGCATCCAGGGCGCACTGGCCCGCCAGCGCCCCGGCCAGCAGGTCGCCGCTCGGACGGACCAGCAGGTCGTCGCCGTCCAGGCGGCACCAGGAAAGGGCCCGGGACCAGAGCCGTTCGGCGCCGCGGATGTCCTTGCGGCCCTCGACCGCGGGACCGACGATCGCCAGGTCCTTGCCCAACCGCACCGGTACCGCGATGCAGGTGGGGGGCAGCCGCCGGATGGCATCGGTCGGGAAACTGTCCGAGGTGAACAGGACCGCCGCGTCCGGGCGGGCGCTGGTCACGAGCATGGGCAAGCCGTCCTGGCGGCACAGCACCAGCCGGACCTCGGGGAACCGGGAGGCTAAGCCGCCCAGTCGGTCCGGGTCCGGAGTGGCTACCAGCAGTTGGCCGATCCCGGCCCGGAGCAATCCCCGCACCGCGGTGCCGAGGGCGTCGGCCGGTCCCGCCAGCAGCACCCGGGCCTTGCGGACCCGCCGAAAGTCGGCGTAGGGATCGTCGCGGAAGGTCTCGAGGTAGGCCAGCGTCTCGGCGAAGCGGTCCCGTTCGGCAACGCTGGGCTCGGCGACTTGCAGCCGGTCGAGATGCAGGATCAGCTTGCGGCTGTCGAAGGTGTCGAGCAGGTGATCGGCCAGCGCGCCGGCCGTGGCCCCCCCGATGGCGGCGACTGCGGCCACCAGGTCCTCGATTTCCGCGCCGTCCTCCAGCAGGGGCACGCAGGCGTCGACCACCCGGAACAGCGCCGGCGGGCCCCGCATGACGAACGTCGACCGGGCGCTGGAGAAGTACACCCCTGCGTCGATGGGGGCGTAGTGCAGCCCCGGGCGCAAACGGAGGCTCTTCACCGAGGCCCCCCGACATCAGGGAGCGCCACGGAATCGGGGCGCCAGTCAAAGTTCTCCCGCCCCGCCGGGCGGGACACCTCGACCATCCATTCCCGGGCCTGGCCCCCCTGGGCCAGCCCCGGCAGGGCCTCCTCGACACAGCCCGGCGGGCGGCGCTCCAGCAAGCGGGGCAGGATCCGGGCCATCAGGGCGCTGGCCAGGTCGACGTACTGCGGCTTGGAACGCTTACGGATCTCGAAGAACCGGTCGTGCGACTCGGCATCGGCCACCGTCTCCCAGCTGGTCGGGCCGTCGAAGACCGATTTGAGCATCACCTCGGCCGGGACCTGGTTACGGGCCCGCCAGGCGGTGAGGGCCAGCAAGTACTCGACACCTTCGGGGGTCGCGGTCGGGAAATCGGACCCCGGGTACCAGCGGCGCCGGGAGACGATGACGGAGCCCACCCGCAGCCGCCGGTAGCCGACGGTGTCGCGGTGGCCCGCCGCCTGGCCGTCGGGCGGAGAGAGCCGGCGGTGGAGTTTGGCGGGCACGTCGAGCACGACCCGCCCCGACGAGGACAGCCAGGTGGCCAGCCGCACCGGGTACGGGAACAACTCGGGAAGCTGGGCCCCGAGCGCCAGCACCTTGACCGGAGCCCCGGCGGCGTCGACGATCGACACGGTGTCGGTGGCGATGTCGTGGGCCAGCCGCAGGCGTTGCCACCCTTCGGCGTCGAGGCCGGCGTCGTCGTCTAAGACCGGCGGGTGGGCGTTAATGCTGATGTTGTGATGGCCCCGGTCCTCGAGGAGGCGGACGTCGGGGCCGTAGAGGGCCCGCAGCCGGCTACGCAGCCGGACCACCTCGTTGCCGCCCCGGAGTTGGCTGGCGTGGAGGAAACGGCTGACCATGGGCCCGTGGCCGGCGTAGGTGTCGTTGACGATGAGTTGCCCCTCGTGGGCCTGCACGACCAGGGCGTAGGACGCCGGATCGGCGCGGAACCGGTCAGGGACGCCGGCGACGAGGGCCGTGATGTCGCGGGGCGACCACTGGACGCAGCCGGGGCCGCCGTCGCTGTTGGTGGTGGCGAGATCCTGGTGCAGGGCGGTCAGGGCTTCCCCGCGGACCTTGGCCAGCATCGCCAGCGACCCGTCGGCGGGGCCGATTGATGCCTCGCGGTCCTCGGCCAGCCGGCGCTCGGCCTGGTAGACGGCCCGGACCAGCCCCTCGGCGTGGTCCACGAGGGGTACCTGGCAGCCGGGGCCGAACCGCTCGACCAGGGTGACCGCCACCAGCGCCCGGACGACGTGCATCCGGTCGAACGCCGAGGACAGCTCGGCGACGGCGCCGAGGTCGTCCAGGGCGGCCCGGTACGGCTCGGGATCGACGAGGCTCGGATCGAGGACGAAATCTTCGTTGACCGCCAACTTGGCGGGGCGCCCGGCCAGGCGGCTCAGGGCGTCGCCGGCGGCGTCGAGGCGGCGGGCGATCCCGATGCGCCCGGTCGGGGTGAGATCTGCGTCGCTGAGCCGGTGAAGATGGACCCGGAACTGTCGCAGCGCCTCGACCGTCGAGTCTGCGCCAGCATCCGCCAGGTCCCGCATGGCCTCATCTACCGGCTCCGCGACGAAGCGGTGACCTCGCCAGGTGGTGACGAGCAGACCTAGCCCCACCGCCACATCCAGCAACCGGCACGCGGTGGCGAGGTCGAGCGCGAGGCGCGCCGCCAGCGCCGCCGCCAAGGCCGACCTCCGGTAGGGACCGAGGTCGAGCAACTCGACCAGCAGTCTCGTCTGGGGGGTAAGCGGCGCCCCCAGGCGCCGGATGGAACCGGGGCGAACCTGGAAGAACGTGATCTGGTCGCCGTTCACCCTGGCGGTCGGGGGCAATGACAGCAGTGGATCGTCCCCCGCCGGGGTGGGCACGAGACCGCCCAGCACGTAGCTGAACAGGGCCCGGTCGGTTTCGATCTGAGGGGTCGCGGCGTCGGGGGTCACGGCGTCCATGGCCAGGCCGGCGGGGTCCGGGTGGGCCAGCCCAACCGCGGTGAAGCGCCCGTAAGGGCTGGTGCGGACCATGGCCCGGGTCAGGTACTGGACGAGAGCTCGTTCCGCCTTGCGGTCCTTGGCGTCGGCGACGGCGTGGCCGCGGTAGCGGCAGGCGGTGTCATACACGCCGGGGGCTGACTGGGCGAGGGTTGTCAGGAAGTTCCCCTCGCCCAGCCGCTCACGCAGCCAGCTGCGTTCTTTGGTCAGCGCCACCTCGTAGGCCTGGCGGACCTGTGCGTGGGCGGCCAGCCGGCGGCGCTGGTGATCCGCCCAGTGGGCAATGCTGTCGGGCCACTCGATCGATGCCGTGGCCGGCTCACCGGCGCCAGTCATGGCATCGGGCCCGCCCCGGCCGTTGTGGATGTCCCGGCGCCACGCCAGGACACGTCCGCGAAGGTGCTCGGGCACCTCCGGGACCAGGCGGTAGAGATCGTCACAGGCGGCCTCGGCCAGCCGGCCCGCCGCCAGTTCCAGTGCCGCGGCCTCCTCTAGGAGTCCGGCCAGACGGGGTTCGGCCACCCGCCGGCGGTCCATGGGATTGACCCGCACCATCCACACGGGACCGCCCGGGTGGGGGCTCACCGGACTGCCCCGGCGGGCGTCAGGGCCTCGATGGCGGCCAGGCGGTCCTGCCAGGACTCTCCGAACACCGCGTCCACGGTCTCGGCAATGGCGTGGCACAGGTAGAAACGCCGCACCGGGCTGATATCGAGGGCCGGGAGCAACTGGTAGAAGAGGTTGATCAGGAGGCGGTACCCGGCGAACCAGGCCGGGGGCTGGTCGATCACGCCGCTGGCCGCGACGGCCCGGTGGAAGGCGCTCGCGCCCGCCGCTCCCGTTACCCCCCGGCTGGCCGGACCCACCGCCGGGGCGGCCCGGTCGAGATCGGCATCGGTCACCTGGTCCGTGAAGTCGGCCAGGGCGCGGTGGAAGGCGTGTTGCCACTGCCGGGCGGGGTCGCTCGGGCAAGCGTCGCGGACCCGCCCGACCAGCTCCTCCAGGACCGCTCGGTCTCTTTCCATCCGCCTTTGGAATGAAGCCCGGTAGTCCGCCCCGGGCCCCGCCCAGTGGAAGAACGCTTCGGCGTGGGACCGGAACGAGAACGTCCCGAACCGCACACCGTGAGGGTGGCTGGCGGCGAGGGCGAGGAACGCCTCGGCGACGCGGGCCAGCAGGGCCCCCTCGGCTTCGCTACGCGCGGCGTCGGTGAGCGGGGCCAGGAGGTGGGCGAGGCCCGTCGCCCGCAGGATCCCGAGGCGGCCCTGCCACACCGGCGAGGGGTCGGCGGGCAAGAGT
Organism: uncultured Actinomycetota bacterium; assembly: GCA_963791545.1. Classification (GTDB taxonomy): domain Bacteria; phylum Actinomycetota; class Acidimicrobiia; order Acidimicrobiales; family Palsa-688; genus JALYXV01. Next base: position 265,745 of record CAWBSR010000001.1, on the reverse strand, counting down.
TCGATATGTCCATGAGGGCGGAGGGGGAGGTAGGGAGGGGGAACGGACTCGATGCGGCCCAGCAGTGCCGCCGTCCGCAGGTACTCCTTATGGCCGGCGGCGTCGGGGATGGCCGGGAAGCGGCTGGCGCCGTCGGCGAGGTCCTGGGCGACGGGCGCCCAGTCGATGGGCCCGCCGGGCCCGCCGCCAGAGGCTCGCAGGTCGAAATGGGGCCCGAAGCGCCAGCCCGTGACCACATGAACCTGGACGGCTCCCTGGAGGCGCAGGTCCTGGGCGACCGCGGCCACAACCGACGCCAGATACCCCCGCCGGACGGCCGAGTGGAGGTAGACGCGGGCCCCGGTCACCGCGCCGGTCGCCTCGGCGCGGGCGTGCGCCACTCCTGCGAGCTGCCGGGCAGCTGCAGGAGTGGCACCCACTCCGGGCCCCACCGGGTCGTAGGTCAACCAGTCCTCAGACGCAGCACGAGGAGCTGGAGGATGAGGAACAGCAGAACCAGCCGCCGCTGTGGGAGGCGCCCAGTTCCGGGAGGGCGACCGCCGAGTTCACGTCGAACACGGTCAGTTCCTCGATGTCGAACTCGCTGAAACCCTCATCGATGAGGCTTAGCTCGTTGGTTTCACCCATAGTTGGTCCCTTCTGTCGGTCGCTGCCCGTCCCCCGGTCACCGGAGCGCGACCGAAGCCATGGCCCCCGATATCGAGGCGGCACCCCCGGACGGTTTCGAACCGATGTCGGCGCCCGTGTGAAAGACACCGATGCTCCGCTGCGCGAGGGACCGTTGGTCAGCGGAGTTGTAGGAACTGCGCGCGAAAAGAGCGCGAACTGAGCGCGAGCGGTTATCGCCCTTTGGATACCGCTCACCCGAGCAGTTGCAGGTAGAGGGCCTGGGTCGGCGCCGCGGGACCGACCCCGAGCTCCTCGGCCAGTAAGCGCCGGCACCGCTCGTAGGTGCGCAGTGCTTCGCCCCGGCTACCGGCCGCGGCATGGGCCTGCATCAAAAGCCGGTAGCTGGATTCGCGGTACCGGTCCTGCGTCAGGGCCTCCGACGCGGCCTGCTTGGCGCCTTCCAGGATGCCCGCCGCCAACTCGGCCTGGGCACACAGCTCCAGGGCGCTCAGCCGTTCGTTGGCCAGTTCCGCCCGGATCTGGTCGAACCAGGCATTGTCCGGCCCCGACAGCAGGCGGCGCTGCAGGATCTTGACGGCCCGGCGCGAAAGGGCCGCCGCCTCCTCGGGGCGCCGGTGCGCCAGGGCGGCCCGGGCCGAGACGATCAGGAAGTCGGCCTGGTCGCGGTCGATGCTCACGCCAGGGGGGAGGCGGAGCTCGTAGTGGCCGCCCTCGCCGATGAGGACCTGGCGCGCCGATAGGCCGCCGCTGTCGAGGAACCGGCGGATCTTGGTGATGACCCCCCGCAGGGCGCCTTCCCAATGCCCGGGCAGTGCCTTGGGCCACAGCAACTCCGCCAGTTCGTCCTTGTGGACCGGGCCGTGGCGCAGCGCCAGCATGGAGAGCACCGCCCGGGCCTGGCTGCCCCGCATGACGGCGCGGGGAACGGCTGGTTCGCCCACTTCCAGCCGGACCCACCCGAGGATGGCGAGGCGGACCCCGCCCACCTTGCCCAGGGCGGGGTCGGGGGGTGGCGCGGGGGCGCGGGACCGCCCCGGGCCGGTGACCAGGAGGCGGAGGGTAGGCGGCCCGCCGGGGGGCTCGGGCTCGCTGTCGTCCTCCCAGTTCGCACCGGCGGCGCGGCGCCCGCCATCGAGACGACTCGGCGCCGGTGCGAAGGACGGCAGCGAGTGGGGCGCCACCACGACCTGGAGCGGGTCGGCCACCAGGACCTGCCTCGGTTGCGCCCGGTGGCACAATGCGATCGCCTCCCGGATCGGCCGGCCGCCGAGGCCGAACCCCTCCCGGGTCACCTCACCCGCCGACAGGCCCCCCGAAAGGCTCGGCCCCCCGGGGCGCCGCGAGCCGACCAGCGAGGCGAGGGTCCGGGCGCATACCAGCGCCTCCACGGTCGAGTTGAACGTCGCCAGCCACCCGCCCGCGGTCGTGGTCGCCTCCCGGCCGCCGAAGTCGGCCGCCAGCTCCCGGGCGGGCTGGAAGTACCGCCCCAGGGCGAAATCCGAGGCCGGGGGGACTTCCGCGTCGGACTGGTTGACCTCGCAGTACAGCACGGCGAGCTGACCGGTCTGTTCACCGAAGATGTCATCGACAAGAGACACAGGCTTCCCTTTCGAGCGCGGGGGCGGGGGCAAATGGGGGTTGTGCTCAGTTCAGCGCGATTGCGCTCCGCCGTGCTCGCCGAGACGCCGTGAATGCGCCGCACCGCTCGCCCGGTAAACCGGGTGTGAGCGGTGCGGCGCCATGGGCGAGACCGCAGGCCAACCAGGGGGGATTGGCCCGACATAGTCGCCGCGTGTCACACGAGAACGACTATGAACCGTTGCTCAGCTAGTGCGTAGAGCAAAAGCTCTGGATCTCAGCAGTACAAATGTCCTGCCCCACCCGGTCGAGTCCGAAAGGCACCGGCGGAGGGCGGCTACTCGTCGAAGTCCATGAACTTGACGTCGGGGGGAAACTCCTCCTCGACGTCTCCCCGCAGCCGGCCGATGAGCGCCATGATCAGCGCCTGGTCCTCTGGTGACAGCTGCGTGAATTCCTGCGCCAGGGCTGCTGCCCGGGCTTCGGGACTGAGGAACTCGTACTCGCTCACCGTCGCCAACGTACCCCGACCCGGTCGGGAAGGGGGGATTTGAACCCCCGGCCTCAGCGTCCCGAACGCTGCGCGCTAACCAAGCTGCGCTACTTCCCGGCGGCGGCGATGCTACCCGAAGCCGGGGCGGGGAGGGCTGGCGCGGGGCGGACCGAGTCGACTCGGACCGGGAACGGCTGGTACGACTCGTCGTAGTACGTGTCGCCGTCGAGGACGGTTTGAGTCGCGCGGCGGAGCCGGATCGGGTCGAGGGGCCGGATGATCCAGCCCTCGGCGCCTGATCGACGGGCGAGAAAAACGTCGGCTCGTCGGTCGAGGAGCATGATGACCTTGATGTGGTCCAGCCGACCTGCGCCCTCCTCCAACCGCAGGTCCAAGCAGACCGCCATGCCGCCCATGTTTCCGATCTGGAGGTCGAGAATGACCAGGTCCGGGGCCCGCCGGCGGACCGCGGGCAACACCCGGGCGCCGGTGCTGACCATGCGGATCTTGGTCTGCGGGGACGCCAGGACGGACTTAAGTTGGTCCCGGACCCACTCGGCGTCGCTGACTACCAAGATCTCGGTCACACTGGCGAGGGTAGCTCTCGGCTCCGGACGGGTACCATCCGGAACAAGCCTGGCAGTCTGTTCCCCTGCCCCCGGGGAGGAAGTGTGCTGAAAATAGAGCTCGATCACACCGACGGTGGGCTGACTATCTGCCGTCCGGTGGGCGAGTTGGACGCGTTCACGGTGAGCCAGTTCCGCCAGACCCTGGCGGAACTTGCCTCCAGCCCCCGCCTGTTGATCGACATGTCGGGGGTACCCTTCGTCGACTCGGCTGGCCTCGGCGCCCTCATCGGCGGTATCCGCCGAGCCCGGGAGCTCGGTGGCGACGTCGCCGTGGCGTGCAACCGGCCGACCCTGACCCGTCTCCTGCGGACCACCGGTTTCGACAGGATCGTGACCGTGGCCGAGACGATCGAGGAGGCGGCGGCGGCTCTCGAGCCCCGCGGCGGCGATAGCGCCGGAAGCGGCAAAGGCGCCTACCAGAACTAACCCGGGGGAGGCGGCGCGGGACCCGTCGGGCTAGCTGGCCGACCCCAGGAGGTAGCGGCCCACCTGGCCCAGGCCGGCGACATCGTGGACGTCGTCGTCGAGAAGCGGGACCCGGACGACCGGGGCCGGGGCGACCTGGCGGGTCAGGCTCTTCAGGTACCGCTCCTCCCGCTCCGCGATGCCTTCGAGGTCCCGCAGGTTCTTGACCAGGGCCAGCAGGGGCGCCACTTCCGGTGACACCGCGCCGGTGCCGGGCTTGGTCAACACCGACGGCACGGGGCCGAAGCGAGGGTGCAGCCGGTTGACCACCAGCGCCTGGACCTCGATGTCGGACTCCTGCAGCCGGCCCGCGAAGTACATCGCCTCGTCGACGGCATCGCGCCGGGGCGCCGCCACCAGCACGAACGCCGTGACCGGCTCCGACAGCAGCTCGAGGACCTTCTGGGCCCGCTCCCGGAAGCCCTGTTCCATTCCCTCGAACGCGGCGAAGAAGTCGACTGCGTCCTTGACCACGTCGGATCCCACCACTTTGGCCACCGTCTTCAGGAACGCCTGGGTCGCCAGACCGACCATCTTCATGTAGGTGCGGGCGGGCATGACGAGCATCCGGAAGATCCGATTGTCGAGGAAATGGGTGAGGCGGCGGGGGGCGTCGAGGAAGTCGAGGGCGTTGCGGGTCGGTGGCGTGTCGATCACGATCAGGTCGAAGCGGCCCTCGTCGTGCAGTTCGTACAGCTTCTCCATCGCCATGTACTCCTGCGTGCCCGATAGCGCCCCGGCGATGTTGCGGTACAAGCGGTTGCTCAGAATGTGCGAGGCCTGCTCGGCGTTGCGGGCGTAGCGAGCCACCAGGTCGTCGAAGGTCAACTTGGTGTCGAGCATCAGGGCCCACAACTCACCCCCCTCGGGCCAGTCGCCGTCGATCTGCCCCGGCTCGTTGGTGAGGGCGTCCAGGCCCAGGGCGTCGGCCAGTCGTTTGGCCGGGTCGATCGTGACGACGCAGGTCCGGCGCCCGAGTCGCGCCCCCTCGACCGCGATGGCTCCGGCGGCGGTGGTCTTGCCCACCCCGCCGGAGCCGCAGCACACGATGATGGTGCGCTGTTCGATCAGCTGGCGGAGGTTCGGGGTGGGGTTGGCTGGGCTCACGGGGAGCCCGCTTCCGCCGCCGCCGCATCGGGGGCGGGGTGGGCGGCGACCGGAGCCGGGTCCCCAGAACCGGCGGCGGGGTCAGGAGGGTCGGGGAGCTCGGCGACCTGGCGGGCCAAGGCGTCGACCAGCTCGTCGAGCTCCGGCAGCCCCAACTCGGTGGTGAACAGGAACGGCAGGTGCAGCTGGGCCAGCGGCAGCGCCTCCGCCAGCCGGCCCGCCTGCTGGGCCTGGACCTGCTGGCGGTGCATCCGAAAGGCGGCTGCCCGCCGCAGGCTCTCGATCTCGGCGTCGGTGACGGGCACCCCGGCGTCGGCCGCGGCTCGGGCGGGGTCGATCGACAGGTCCTGTTCCGGGTCCAGGCCGTTGACCACGATCGGTGTGAGGTGGATCCCGACGCGGTCCTCCAGCTTGTAGGCCGTTTCCACCACTTCGTTAACGGGCGTCTCCTCGGGCAGGGTCACCAGCATCACCTGACATCGGCTCGGGTCGGACAGCATCTCCAACACCTCGGCCGCCTGCGACCGGATGGGACCGACGCTCACCGCGTCCAGCAGGCCCACTGCGCTGGCGAGGAAGGTGAAGGCATGGCCGGCGGCGGGAGCGTCCAGCACCAGCAGGTCCGGGGCGCCGGGGCTGGCCGCCGCAATGGCCCGCTCCAGCTGTTTGACCTTGCCCAGCACCAGGATGTCCTTGATGCCCGGTGCCGCGGTAGCCACCACGTCCAGCGCTCCGCTGTGAGCCAACCTGTTGGAAATACGGTGCAGCCCATGGTCGGACAGGTACTCCAAGAGGGCGTCGTCGGGGGTCAGGGTGCGGGCCCGGACCTCCCCCGAGCCCGAGCCCGCGCCCGCGCCCGCGCCCGCGCCCGCGCCCGGCCCCGAGCCGTCGGCCTCGGCCAGGACCACTTCCCGGTAGGTCAGGGACTGGTAGTGGCCGAAGATGCTGCTTAGCCCGCTCGTACCCTCAACGTCGATGATGAGGGCGTTGCGGCCGGTGCGCGCCGCCAGGCGCGCCACCGCGGCTGAGACCGTCGTCTTGCCGACTCCGCCCTTCCCGGCGACGATGAGTAGCCGGGCCTGGGCGCAGAACGCTCCTGGATCCAATCCCTCTCCTCTTGGAGGTCGTCGCATTCGCAGACTAGCCATGGTCGCCGGCTTGCTCGTCGTTGCCCTCGGGCTTACGGCTTGGGCCCCGTCGAGTCCCCCTTCCCAAAACGCCGTCCCCGCTACCGGCCACATCGACGTGGTCCAGGTCAACGGGCTGATCGACCCGATCCAGGTCGATTTCTTGCAACGGGCGGTGACGGCTGCCAACCGGGGCCGGGCGGAAGCCCTCGTCGTCCAGCTGGACAGCGGGGGCGGGATTGTTTCTCCCGCGGTACTGGCCCACCTGGCCGACGCCATCGCCAACGCCCCGGTGCCGGTGGCGGTCTGGGTCGGCCCCAACAGCAGCCGGGCCCTCGGGGCGGCATATGTCCTGTTCCGGGCCGCCGCTCTTCGCGGCATGGCTCCCGGGACCCGGGTGGGTGTCCCGGCGTCGTCGCCGGCCGGCTCTCCGCCCGGCCCCCGGCCGGGCCGCACCATCGACAACGCCGAGGCGGCCGCCCAGGGGATCACCACCCCGATGCTCAACCAGCCCACCCTCGGCGACTTCGTGGTCAACCTGGACGGCCAGCAGGTCGCCGGCCACACCCTCCATACCGCCACGGTCATCCAATCCAACGGCCAGCCTCGCCGCCAGCCGACGGTCGCAGTGCGCTTCGAGAAGTTGAACCTGGTGCAGCAGCTGCTCCACACCGCCGCCAGCCCGTCGGTCGCCTACCTCATGCTGCTCATCGGGCTGTTGCTGATCGCTATGGACTTCTTCACCGGCGGGGTCGGGATCGGCGCCATCTGCGGGGCCGGGGCTCTGGGCCTGGCCTCCTACGGGCTCGGGGTCCTCCCCCTGCGGGTGTGGGCCCTGGCGCTGCTCGCTTTGGCGGTGTTCGGCTTGTGCATCGACCTGCAGTCAGGCGTGCCCCGGATCTGGAGCGGCGTCGGCGCGCTGGGCCTGGTCGTCGGCTCCTTGTTCCTCTACCGGGGCGTCCACCCCTCGATCCTGGCCCTGATCGCCGGGATCTTGGGCCCGCCGCTGTTCATGGTGGCGGGAATGCCGGCCATGGTCCGGGCTCGCTTCTCCACGCCCACCATCGGGCGCCAGTCCCTGGTGGGAGAGATGGGCGTGGCGCTGGACCCGGTGGAACCGGAAGGGACCGTCGAGGTCCGAGGCGCCCCGTGGCGGGCCCGCACCAACCGGGCCACGCCGATCGCAGTCGGCGAGCGGATCCGGGTGGTCTCCATCGACGGGCTGCTGCTCGAGGTGGAACCCGAGACCGGGGCGGCACGTGATTCGCACCACTGATACCTCTCAGCGGGGCTGCTAGCATTTTTCCCGACGGTTGTCCCAGGTGCCTTGGCGCAGAACCGGGAGATACCAGGGCAATTCGGGCGCTCGCGATAGTTCACCCCTTGTTGGTTCCAGCAAAGGGGAGTAACTTCCCCGCGAGAAAGGGGGGGACCCTTTGAGCGTTCAACGAGTAGATGAACTTTGGCAGGCGAAGGCTGCCTGCCGTGGGCCTCACGCCTCGGTTTTCTTCCCTCCTGCGCACTTCGAGCGTAAGGACGAGAAGGAGGCCCGAGAAAGTCGGGCCAAGACGATCTGTTCCACTTGCCCGGTCCGCCGAGCCTGCCTCGACTACGCCATGCGCATCCGTGAGCCCCACGGCATCTGGGGCGGCCTCAACGAGGTCGAGCGCAAACAACTCCTGGCCCGCTCCCTCGCCTGAGGAGTCCCGAGCCGCACCTTGCGAGCTGGTGGGGCCCGAGCCATATCCTTCGCTTGCAATGGCAAGCGGGGATCCGGGTGATCACCTGGAATGGCGGCATACGACAGTCGACGGGCGGGATTCGTTCTACGGGACGGCGGGCGAGGGCCTGGCCGTGGTGTTCCTGCACGGTTGGGCGCTCGGGCAGCGCTCCTATCGGCGGGCCCTGAAACGGCTGGTTCACCAAGGCTGCCGTGTCTACGCGCCCGCCCTGCCCGGCTTCGGGGGCACCCCCAATCTGGCGGAGGCGCCCACCTTCGACGGCTACGCCGGCTGGGTGGCCCGCTTCCTCGACGCGGTTGGTGTCGACGAGCCCGCCTTCGTCGTCGGGCACAGCTTCGGCGGCGGGGTAGCCATAAAGCTGGCCCACGACCACCCCGAGCGGGTCCGCTACCTCGTGCTCGTCAATTCGGTGGGCGGCACCACCTGGTCCTTCGCCAACCTGGTCAGCACCGTCAGCACCCGGCCCCCCTGGACCTGGCCCTTCCGCACCGGAGAGATCCTGCCGCTGCGGTACATGAGCCGGGTCATGCCGATCATCGTCGAAGACGCCCTCCCCAACCTGGTGCGCAACCCACTCGGGCTGCTCAACGTCCTCAACCTGGTCCGCCGGGCCGATCTGGTGGCGGAACTGGAGGAACTCAAGCGCCGCGAGCTCCCTGTCGTCGTGCTCTGGGGTGACCAGGACACCGTAATACCGAAGGCCTCCTTTGCCGCCCTGTGCCGGGCGATCGGAAAAGAAGGCGAGGTCATCGAAGGCCGGCATTCGTGGTTGTTGGCCGACCCCGATGCCTTCGGCTCGATCCTGACCAACTCGATCGCGGTGGCCAAGCTGGCTCGGGTACTGGAGGACCAAGATCCACCGGAGGGTGAGAAAAGGGCTGGTCCCGGCTTGGCCCGGCGCATCGCCGGGGCCTTTCCCGCCGGGCCAAGGCAGGAACCGGCGTCCTAGGACGGCTTCGGCAACGTCATCCGGGCCGCCCGGACGGCTCGCACATCGGACCAGAAGAACGGAACCACCGCCGCGATCACGGCGCCACAGATGAGCCAGGAGACAAACTCGTGGACCACCATGTAGGTCGCGGTCGGGAGACGGGCGATCATTCCTAACGAGACGATCGCGGAGATAACCTGCTCGCCGCCCCAGACCACTGATCCGATGCGGCACAGCCGGCTGATGTGAGGATCGTCGGCGTCGAGCCATGAGCGGGGGACCAGGTCGCCGATGACCCGAGCCAGCAGCGGTTTGCTGGTCACGGCCGACCCGATGTACACGATTCCCATCACGATGGTCACCAGGGCGGGGGCGATCAGGTAGGCCCGCTCGGACTGCATGGCGAGCGAGACAGCGGCCCGCAGCAGCAGGGTGGTCATGCCGATGAGCAGGAGGCCGCTCATGCGCCGGCCCCGGAGCTGACGCAGGCCCACGCAGGCGCCGGTCCAGCCCAGCGCCAGGGCGAGCGCGCCATCGATGCCCCACAGCGCCCGTCCCGTCAAGAAGCAGGCGGTGGGGCCCAGCGTGGCTTCGAGGATGTGCGGACCCGCCTGCCGTATCGCGGCACGGACAGGTGGCAGCATCCGGAGGAAGACGGTGGCCGCACCCATGCCTTCAGCTATCGGCAGGATCGGGGCCTCCTGCCGACTACTTTTCTCAGTTCCCTTCTCAGGGTAGGCGGGGCCCGGCGATCCGGAGGTCGCCGCGACGGCGGGTCACCCCGGTGGCGTCAAGTTGGGCCAGCAGGGGCAGGACGTGCTTTCGAGTGATCCCGAGGGCGGTGCGGACCTCCGCCACCGTCACCCCGTCGGGCGTCTGGGCGAGGAGCCCTGCGACCACCCGGGCGGCCTGGTCGACCGCCTCGGCCGCGAAGTGGATCCCGTCGCGCTCGATAACCAGGCCCCGCCGGACCAGTTCCCGGACGATCTGGCGGTCCACGCCGTCGGGGGGCGGCGGCGCCCAGGCGGCATCGCGCAAGGCGACCAGCCACGGGTTTTCGGCCAGTTGGCCGGCCACCCGATCGGCCGGAGTGGGATCTTTGCCAAAAAGTGATGTCAGGACATCACTTTTTGGCAAAACCAATTCGGACCCGGGCTCTCCGGCCGGCCAGGCCCGCCCGTCTCGGACCAGGACCTGGTCGCCCATGGTGGCCAGTGCCGCCCGGGCCCGGGTGTCGAGGGTCGCCAGGTCGAGTCCCAGCGGCCCGGCCGTGCCCACCGCATCTCGCACCATTTGCTGGACCGCCGCCAGGGCCGACGGAGACACGACCCAGCGTCCCACGACCGGGGGGCGACGCTCGCCGGTCAGCCGCTCCAGCAGTGTGGCCTCGATCCAGCCCCGCTCGGCGATCACCCGGTCAACCGATCGGGACGGCTGGGCCTTGGAAGCCGGCAGGACGGGGGCCACGTCGAGGATCTCGCCCCCCCCGACCGTTTCCGAGCGACCGCTCTCGCGGAGCACATAGCGGTCGCCCGGCAGGAGGGGCAGGGCTACCGGGAGATGGCACCGGATCAGGCCCGTTCGGCCCGCCTCGATGGCGCTGTCGGTCAGCACCCGGACCCGCACCGGGAACTCACCGGAGCCGGCATACAGCAGGTAGGCGCCCCGGCGGGACACCTGGTGGTCCAATGCTGCCAGGACCCGAAGCGAGGCGTCGAACGTGCGGGTAGCGGCCCACTGGCCCGAGCGGATGAGGGCGTCGCCCCGGTGGATCTCCCCGTGGTGGACGCCGGTCAGATTGACGGCGATGCGGTGACCGGGCCCGACTGACCGCCGCGGAAGCTGATGACTCTGCAGTCCCCGTACCCGCACTGGCGCCCCTTTTCCCCCCTTCGAGGCAGTGACGATCGTAAGTTCGTCGTCGACGGCCACCGCCCCGCCGGTGAGGGTTCCGGTGACCACGGTGCCCGAGCCTTTGGCGGCGAACGACCGGTCGACCCACAACCGGGGCCGGTCCCGGTCGGGCGAGGTCGGTGTTTCGGCCAGCAACTTGTCGAGGGCGAGGCGCAGGTCGTCCAGCCCGGCGCCGCTGCGGGCGTCGACGGGCACGACGGGGGCGCCCTCGAGGAAGGTGCCGGCGACGTGGTCGGCGATTTCGAGGGCGGCCAGTTCCCGCCACTCGTCGTCGACCAGGCCCGTCTTGGTGAGGGCGACCAGGCCGTGGCCGATGCCCAGCAGCTCCAGGATGCGGAGGTGCTCCTCGGACTGCGGCTTCCAGACCTCGGTGGCGGCGACGACAAACAGGCAGGCGTCGACGGCGCCCACCCCGGCCAGCATGTTGCGGATGAAGCGAACGTGGCCGGGCACGTCGACGAAGGCCACCCCCTCCCCGGAGGGCAGGGTGGTCCAAGCGAAGCCGAGGTCGATGGTGAGGCCCCGCGCCTTTTCCTCGGCGAAGCGGTCGGGGTCCATGCCCGTGAGGGCCAGCACCAACGTCGATTTGCCGTGGTCGACGTGGCCGGCGGTGGCGAGGACGTGCATCAGGTGGCGAGGTGGCGAAGGGCCTCGGCGAGGATCGGATCGTCGACGGGATCGACGCTGCGCAGGTCGCAGATGGTTGCGCCATCGTGAGCCCGGGCGATGATGGGCGGCCCGTGGGCGCGCAGGGCGGCCCGGTGGTCGCCCTCCAGGCGGACGCCGGCCGAGGGAATTTCCAGCCCGGGGAGGGAGCCGCCGCCGGGGATGCTGGCGCAATCAGTGGCAGTGGCGCCGGCTCGGTCGAGGTCCTTGACGAGGGCGGCGGCTCGTTCCTGCAGCTCGGTGACCGGCGTCGTGGCCAGCCACCAGAACGGCAGCCCCGCCAGGTCCCGGCGGAGGTAGGCCAAGGCGGTGGTCTGCAGCGCTTCGAGGACCAGGCCGCCGGGGCGCAGGGCCCGGGCCAGGGGGTGGCGGGCGCAGCGGTCCACGAGGTCCTTCCGGCCCGCGACGACCCCCGCCTGGGGGCCGCCCAGCAGCTTGTCGCCCGAGAAGGTTACCAGGGCCGCCCCGGCGGCCAGGGTCTGGCGGGCCGCCGGCTCGCCGTGGAGCCACCCCGGGGGACCTCCGGGCAACCAGGGGGTGGCGGCGTCGAGTAGTCCCGAGCCGATGTCGGCGACGACCAGGGGCCCCAGGTTCGCCAGTTCGGCGACGGTGGCCGCGACGGTGAAGCCGACGATGCGGTAGTTGGACTGGTGGACCTTGAGGATGAGGGCGGTTTCGGGGGTCATGGCGGCGGCGTAATCGGCGACCCGGGTGCGGTTGGTGGTTCCGACCTCGACCAGTCGGGCCCCCGACGCGGCCAGTACGTCGGGAATGCGGAAGCCGCCGCCGACCTCGACCAGTTCCCCCCGGCTGACCACGACCTCGGCCCGGCTGGCCAGTGCGGTCACCGCCAGGAGGACGGCGGCGGCGCCGTTGTTGACCACCAGGGCGGCCTCGGCGCCGGCCGCCCGGGCCAGCAGGCCCGCGGCGTGGCTGTGGCGGGAACCCCGGCGGCCGGTGGCCAGGTCGAACTCGAGGTTGGAGTACCGGAGAGGACCGGTTGCGCTCGACGGCGCCAGTGGGGCCCGGCCCAGGTTGGTGTGGAGGAGGACGCCGGTGGCATTGATGACCGGTCGCAGCAGGGCCTCGGCCATGGCCTCGGCGTGGCCCCGGGCCGCGTGGGGGTCGCCGGCCGCGATGGCTCCCCGGGCGGCATCGACCAGCAGGGCATGGGGCAGGTCGACATCGGCCAGGCTCCGGGCCAGGGCATCTACCGACGGTGGGCGGCTGGTCACTGGGGATGAGCCTATTGGTGCGGGGCCGCGTCCCCCGTGGGGACCTGGTCGCGCGAAGCTCTTGGCAACATGCTGCCCCGCCCGGCCCGGCTGGTCTTCGATTCCGTTCTCCTGCTGGTGACCGTTTCCGTCGGGGTTCCCCTCGCCGTGATCGTCACCATCCTGGCGGCGCTCATCTTCCTCCCGCTGCCCGCGACCATCCCCACCCCGAAGGCCCTCATCGCCATATCGCCCAGCCTGGTGTATGACCGCAACGGCACCCTGATCGCCACCTTCCACCAGTTCGACCAGCGCATCCCGGTCACCGAGAAGGACATTCCCGCCGTGCTCAAGGAAGCCGTGGTGTCCATCGAGGACCGCAACTTCTACCACCACGGCGGCGTCGACATCCGCGGCAGCCTCCGGGCCCTGGTGGCCGACCTGCGCAATTCGCAACCGGTCCAGGGCGGGTCGACCATTACCCAGCAGTACGTGAAGCTGACCTATACCAACGGCCAGCGGAACCTCACCCGCAAGATCAAGGAAGCCATTCTGGCCAGCCGGTTGGACCGGGCCAGCTCCAAGGACGAGATCCTGTTCCAGTATCTCAGCACCATCTTCTTTGGCGACGGCAGCTACGGCATCGGCGCCGCCTCCGAGAACTACTTCCGCATCCCGGTCAGCCAACTCACCCTCTCCGAGGCCGCCATGCTGGCCGCCCTGATCCGGGCGCCGACCACACTGGCACCCCGGGAGAACGCGTCGGGGGCCGACGCCCGGCGCATTTTGGTCCTCGACAAGATGCTGGAGCAGGGCTACATCACCCAGGTACAGCACGACCAGGCGGTCGCCCAGCCGGTGACCGTGCTGGGCCCCGGGGACACGCCCACCGACACCGAGACCGCCGTCTTCCCGCCCCAGCAGGACAAGCCCCAGTACCCGGCCTTCGTGGACTACCTGCTGCGGTACTTACTGCAAAAGTACGGCCCCCAGGAGGTCTATCAGGGCGGCCTCCGGATCCAGACCACCCTCGACCCGACGGTGCAGAAGGAGGCCGACGCGTCGGTCCAAACCGCCTTGAAGGGGACCAAAGAGCCGCTCGAGATGGCGCTGGCCACCGTGGAACCGCAGACTGGGTTCGTGGACGCCATCGTGGGCGGCCGTGACTTCGGGGGGCCGGGCCCGTACTCCCAGGTCAACTTCGCCCTGGGCGGATGTGAGCCGAAACCCGACGCCTCGGTAAAGGTCGAGGTCCCCGCCGACTGCTGGTCGGGCGACAACATCACCAGCCGCACCGGCATCGCGGGCCGCCAGCCCGGGTCGGCCTGGAAGCCGTTCGTCCTGGCCACCGCCTTCGCCGAGGGCATCCCGCCGACCAAGGTCTACTCGGCGCCGCGCGTCTTCGTCATACCGAATTGCAAGGCCACGCCCGCCAACCCGTGCACCATTTCCAACAACGAGGGCGAGGGGGGCGGCAGCGCCACCCTCCGGGTCGCCACCGCCCAGTCGATCAACACCGTCTACGCCCAGGTGATCCGCGACACCGGCTGCCCCCAGGTAGCCCAGATGGCGGCCAAGCTGGGCATCACCTCGGCCTGGTACAGCTCCCAGGTGCATACCTGCAGCGGGGCCTACGCCCTCGGTGAGGTAGGGGTGTCCCCGCTGGACATGGCGTCGGCCTATGGGGTGTTCGACAACCACGGCAACCGGGCCCAGCCGACGCCGGTGCTCAAGATCATCGACGGCACCGGCAAGATCCTGGTCGACAACATCGCCAAACCCCCGGGAACCACCCAGGTCATCGATGCCGTGATCGCCGACAACGTCACCGACGTCCTGAAGGGTGTCATCACCGCAGGGACCGGCACCGGTGCCAACATCGGCCGGCCCGCGGCAGGCAAGACGGGAACGACGAGCAAGTTCACCAACGCCTGGTTCGTCGGTTACGCCCCGTCCCGGTCGACGGCGGTGTGGATGGGCTACGCCAACAATCAGTCGACGTCGGTCGTCCTGCCCGGGATCGGCAATGTGTTCGGCGGGACCGTTCCCGCCTCCACCTGGAAGAACTTCATGAGCCAGGCCCTGGCCAAGGTGGCGCCGACCGACTTCAGCCAGCCGCCGCCTTTGTCGTCACTGGTCGACCAGTTGAACGCCCAGAAACGAGGAAACATCAACCCCGGCGCCCCCTTGGCGCCCGCCGACACCCCGCTGGGCGGTCCCTACATCGCGCCCGGGGCGTCCGCCAACGCGGTGGTCCCGCCGTCCACCATCGCACCGCCTCCGACCTTGCCACCGTTCGTGCCACCGTCCGCCACGTCGACGACCAGCACCACGCTGCACCCCTGACGCGCCAGGACTGCGAGTGGGACCGCTCGTGGGGCCCGGGAGGGGGTCGAGGCGGAAGGGGTGGCGAGGGCCGCCGGCGGGGGCCGGCGGGGGCCGGCGGGGGCCGGCGGGGGCCGGCGGGCTTAGCCTCGGGCGCCCGGGGTGTTGCCCAAGGTGCCACCGGGGCAGCTCAGCACCCGGGTGCATGCCGCTCTGATCAGGGGGGCAAACGACACCGAGTCCGACTGGAAGGCGAGTGGTGCGTAACCCCGGGACGCGACCGCCACGACCTGGCCGTCCGCGTTCACCATGGGTCCGCCCTGGAACCCCTGGCCCACCGGCGCGGTGTGCTGCAAGCCGGCCGAGGAGACGTCGATAACGGTGCCTTGGGCCACCTCGGCGCCGAGGGAGCCGATCCCAGCCACCGCGAACACCCGGTCACCGATCTGGGGGGCCGGCGTTTGCGGGGCCGCCGGCAGCGCCGGGGTGTTGCCCTTGGGCAGGAGGATCAGGGCCAGGTCGGTGCCCGGGTCCCAGTTGTAGACCTGAACCGCGACGTTGGCGCCGCTGCCCTGGCGCACCATCACCGGCGGTCCCGGCTTCTTGGTCGCGGCGGCGATGGTGGTGTACGAGGTGATCAGGAGGGTCTGGCCCGAGTCCGAGGCAATGGCGAAGGCGGAGCCGACCGACGGCTGGCCATTCTGATCGAGGGTGGACACGAAGAACATGGAGGGCGCCAGCTTCTTGTCGAGGTTCTGCAACGAGGCCCCGCTCAACGACGACAGCGGGCCCAGGGCGCTGTCGATCTGGGCCTTGGCCTGGTTGGCCTGGTTGGCCAGGTCACCCGAGGCGTTCTGGAATGTCTTCTGATAGGTGTTGATCAAGGTGTTGACCCGGTCGTTGGTCTTCTGCAACCGGTATTCGTAATACGAATAGAGGACGGCGCCGCTGAAGGCAGCGCCAATAGCCGCCGACAGCACGATGGCCGCCAAGCCGGCCGCGGTGCGGGGCATCAACCGCCCCCGGAGCGTGCTCGCGCTGGATCGGTTCACCACGACGCGGGACCAGGACTCAGCCGGCCGGTCGGGTCCAGGCGTTCGTGGTGCCGGGTGGTGCCGTTTCTCCCCATTCGCCAACCGTAACGCCCCCGGCGAGCCCGCGATATGCGGGCCCCTGGAGTTAGTGTCGGCTGGGCAGGGGGAATCCGGCAGCCGGATGCCGAAGTAGCTTGACGGGACTACCTATTTCTTCTGGAGCTTTTCGTGGGCGACCGCAACGCCAATGTCATACCGCTCACCGAGGCGGCGACCGTGCTCCGCCTGGCCCCGGCTGCGGTAGTGGCCCTGGTGGACGGCGGTTACCTGTCCCCCGACACCGACGGTGTCGACGGTCCCCGGTTCCGGCTGGCCGATCTGAAGGCGTTCGTGGCCCGCAACAGCGGAACCGAGGACGACCAGTTCAGCTTCGACGGCGGCTTGGAGGAGTTGGAGCAGGTGGACCCGCGGGATCTGCTGGACGCCCTCGACGGTCGGGCCGGCGAAATGGCCCGTCGGGTTTTCGACATCTTCTCGACCGTGTTCCCCGAATCCCGGTCCTGGGACATCACCGAACAGGCCCGTTTCATCGAGCAGGCTCGCGCCCGCTTCGAAGCCATCCTGGCAGTCACCGGACAGGGGGCGGAGGTCGACGAAGCCCTGGTCGGGGACCTGCAGGAGGTGGGCGCCCAGGCCGCCTGGTCCCAGTCCCCGCTGCCCCAACTCCTCGTCATCCTGAGGATCTCGCGCGACCTGGTGGTGCAGACCGCGGTCGAACTGGCTGAGGAGCAGGGCCGGCACTGGGGTCTCGCGCTCTCGCTCCTGCTCACCCGGGTCCTGCCCGCCATGGACCGCCTCACCGACGCCCTGGCCCAGGGTTACTGGTCGGCGATCCTGGGCCGAGAGGAAGGGATCCGGGCCCGCTACCAGGATGTCGTCGAGCGCTCCTCGGACGGGGTGTACGAGGTCGACCTGACGGGGCGCATCAACTACGCCAACACATCCCTCGGCGTCATCCTGGGCCGCTCGCTCGACGAGCTGCACGACGGCCACCTGGCCGGCGTCATCGTGCCCTTGGATTCGAGTGTCGATGTCAACGCCACCCTGCTGGTCCCCGATGGCGGCCGCCGGATGGTGACCGCCGCCCGGGCCGACGGGGTGCGCCGGGTGCTGGATATCCAGGTGCTACCGCGGTCGGTTGACGAAGAGCTGGTGGGCTACCAGGGGATCGTGCGCGACGAGACCGCGGCCCGTGACCTGGAGGCGGACAAGAACGAGTTCTTGGCCATGGTCACTCACGACCTGCGCAACCCGCTCACCACGATCCTGGGTCTGGGCGCCACCCTGCAGTCCTACGCCGGGGAGCTGCCCGCCGACCAGATCGGGCGGATGGGGGAGTCGATCCGCCGCCAGGCGGAACGCATCGCCCGGCTGGCCGACGACCTGTACGAAATCAGCCGCCTCCAGGCCCAGGCGATCCTCTTGAGCCCGAGGGTCATCAGCCTCCGCCCGCTGGTCGAGGCGGCCCTCGCCTCGGTGGCCGACGGGTCGCAGGTCCAGGTGGACGTGCCCGACGACGTCGTCGTGCTGGCCGACCCCCGCCGGTTGGAGCAGGTGGTGGCCAACCTGGTCGAAAACGCCATCGAGCATGGCGCCCCTCCCGTCATCATCGCCGTGGAGGCGCCGCCGTCCCCGGCGCCCTCGCCGCCGGTCGCGGGCGTTGCTACGGCCGCCGCCGCCGCCCCAACCGCGGCCCCGGTGGCAGCGACGGGCCCCGCCCCAACCGGCGCCGGCGATGCCGTCGATGCGCCCGGCGCCGCGTCGGCCGAGGGGTCGGTGATCTTGACCGTCACCGACCATGGCGCCGGCGTGCCTGAGGCCCTCCTGCCCACCTTGTTCAGCGGCCTGCGAATGCTGGGCTCACCGGTCCGCGACCGCTCCCGGGGCACCGGTCTGGGTTTGGCCTTGGTGCGCGGCCTGGCCGAGGCCATGGGCGGGCGCATCTGGTACCAGCGAGGCCGCCAGGGCGGTGCCGTCTTTCGCCTCGCCATTCCCCGGCCCCGCCGGCGCACCCCCTACGAGGGCGCGGGCCGTTAGCGGAAGCAGAGATTCCGAGCGTTTTGCCAAAAAGTGATGTGGGGACATCACTTTTTGGCAAAACGCTCGGAACACCGGCCCGCGCCAGCGCTCTGTATCGCTCAGGCGATCGGCTCAGGCGATCGGCTCGGGCGTCGCCGTGGCGCTCTCCACCGCCGCCGTGACCAGATCGAGAATGCGGGCGGTGCAGTCCTGCATCTCCACCACGGGCACCGCTTCGATCACCGCGTCGGCCAGGGCCGCGAAGGCGGCCGCCACCGGTCCGCTCCCCAGCGCCGCCGGCTCGCCCGTGTCGCCGCCAGCCGACACCGCCGGCTCGAGGGGGATGCGACCCAGAAGAGGGGCGCCGATCTCGTCGGCGAGGCGCTGGCCGCCGCCGCTGCCGAACAGCTCATAGGTGGTGCCGTGCTCGCAGGTGAAGCCGCTCATGTTTTCAACTACTCCGACCACCCGCAGGTAGCCCTTGCGGGCCATGTCGGCCGCCCGGACCGCCACCTTCTGGGCCGCCAGGGCGGGAGTGGTCACGATGATCATCTCGGTTCGGGGCAGCATGCGGGCCAAGCCCATCTGGATGTCCCCAGTGCCCGGGGGCATGTCCACCAGCAGGTAGTCGAGATCGCCCCACACCGCGTCCTCGAGGAAGTGCTGGACGGCCCGGTTGAGCATCAGGCCCCGCCACATGATCGCCTCGTCCTCGGGGGAGAGAAAACCCATGGACAGCACCTTGACCACCCCGGCGCCGATGCGCTTCTCGATCGGGCGCATCTTGGGCCGGTCGGGATGGGTCTCGTTGGCCTCGGCCGAGATCTGACCCTCGATGCCGAGCATGCGAGGCACCGAGAACCCGGCGATGTCGGCATCTAAGACACCCACTGTGTGGCCCCGGGTCGCCAAGGTGGCGGCCAGGTTGACCGTGACCGAGCTCTTCCCAACCCCGCCCTTGCCCGACGAGATGGCGACGACGCGGGTACGACCCGGTATATCGGTGAGCGGGGCGTTTTCCCTCACCTTCCACCGAGCGCGGGCCATGAGCGCCGACTTGGCCTCCCGCGTCATCTCGCTCGTCCGGACGTGGACCTTGGTCACGCCCGGGAGGCTCCCGACCCGGCTCGTCGTGTCCCGTTGCAGCTGGGCCCGCAGCGGGCAGCCCGCCGTGGTCAGGGCCAGGTGCACTGTGACATCGCCGTCTTCTCGGATGTCGGCGCCCTGGTACATGCCCAGATCGACCACGTTGTCACCCAGTTCGGGGTCGATAACGCCCCGCATGGCACCTTCGACGGCTGCGGCGCTGAGCGACGACGGCATGATTCCTGAATAGTACCGGCGAGGCCCGGTAATATTGACTCTCGTGGATAGATTGCCGGTGTTCAAGGCCCTGGGCGACAACACCCGCTACGCCATCTACCTGGAATTGGCCCGTTCCTCCGTCCCGCTCACCACAACCGAAATCGCCGACAGCCTGGAACTGCATCCCAACACCGTGCGGCCCCACCTGGAGCGCATGCGCGAGGTCGGGCTGCTCGAGGTGGACGCCGACAGCCGGGGCACGGTGGGCCGCCCCCAGCACCGGTGGTCGCTGGCCCCCGAAGCGCCATCACTCGGGCTGGAGCCGTCCGGCTTCCGTCTCCTGGCCCGCCTCCTGGCCGGCGTGGCCGCCGCCGGGGGCGCCGATCCCGAGTTGGTGGCCGAGGCGGGCCGGGCCGAGGGGCGCCGGGCCGGCGCCCAGCGCGCCGCGGCGGGGACCCAGTCGTGCCTCGAGGCGCTGGTGCACGAACTGGCCGACCTGGGCTTCGACCCCGAGGTGGGTGAGGATGGGGAACTGACCACGGTGGCCTTCGCCAGCTGCCCCTTCCGCGAGGTGGCGTCGGAGTTCCCGGCCCTCGTGTGCCACCTGCACCGGGGCATCGTGGAGGGGATCGTGGCCGGTGTGCCCAACGCCGAGGTGGCGGTGGCGGTGTTCGCGACCCTCGAAGATCGAGACCCTTGCCATGTTGACCTGCTCAACCGGTAGCATGAGCTACCAGTCACACCCCTCTGGAGGCGAACTGTGAGCACGACCGAGCAGACAAAAACCACGATCAACCTCACTGATGCCGCCGCGGCCAAGGTGGCTGAGCTCGTGAAGCAGGAGGGCAACCCCGAGTTGGCCCTGCGGGTGGCGGTCCGGCCGGGCGGTTGCTCGGGCTACAGCTACGAGATGTTCTTCGACAGCGAGTTCGCCGCCGACGACCTGATGTCGACCTACGGGGACGTGAAGGTGGTCGTCGACCCCTCGAGCGCCCCGCTCATCATGGGCGCCACGCTCGACTTCAAGGACGGCCTGCAGGGCGCCGGGTTCTCGATCAACAACCCCAACGCCCAGCGCAGCTGCGGCTGCGGCCAGTCCTTCAGCTAGTCGCCCGGGGCGCTTCCGCCCTGATCGAAACCGGGTTCCAACTGTGGCCACCGTCGGTGGTCCGGTAGAGGCTTGCCGGGGTGGTGGTGGCGATGGCGACGCCGTGGGTGGCGTCGGTGAACCCCACGAAGCCCCAGCTGGCGCCGCCCGGCGGCAGCCGCGGCCCCACGATCTGGAACGTTCGCCCGCCGTCGGGCGTCAGGTACATCACTTGGGCTCCGCTCGCCAAGGCGGTGACGACGGCACGGGTCGCCGACACTGCGGCCAGCCCCGCCGTGTTCACGAACCCCTGAGAGTTGCTCAAGGGGGGAAAAGTGGCGCCGCCGTCGCTGGACCGGGTGAGCGCCGACTGCAGCCCGGTGACGCACAGCGCCCAGACCACGGCGGTGACGGGCTCGTCAAAGGTGCAGTCAGATCGACGTCGGGGGACGGGTAGGACGCGAAGTGAACGGCCGCGAACCAGATCGTCATTCCCTGCGTCCTAGTAAACGTGGGGCGCCGACATGACGATCACCCCGGCGCCGTTCCGCCCTACTAGGCGCCGGCCAGGCGGGACAGGGCCGCGGTCAGTTCCGCCTTCCCGAACAGGCCGTCGATGCGATCCACGATCATCCCGTTGGCATCGGCCAGGAACATGATGGGCTCCGACTGGAGGTGATAGGCCGCCACGGCCGCCGTGTTGGGCGCCGTCTGCGAGAGGGCGGTGTAGATCTCGCTGTGCACGAAGTTGATCTTGCTCTGGTAGCCCTGCGCTGCTGCCACCACCGTGTCGAGCACCGGTCCGCAGGTTGCCGTCTGGCACAGCGCCGGGGTGGCGAACATCAGCACGACCGGAAGGTGGCCACCGAGCGCGGTATCGAGGCTCTGGGTATGGAACGGGCACTGCGGGCTGCGGGTGCAGATCGGGTCCACGCCCCGCTTGTCGCCCGTGGTCGGGGTCGCGACAGAGATCATCTTCTGGCCCGGCCGGGGGACCATGGCGGTGGCCGGTTCGATCACGATCACCGGGGACTCGGCCGTCTGCCCCTGATAGGTGGCCCGGAGCCAGTACTGACCTGCGGTGGGGAAGCGGTACGTCGACGTGAGATAGGTGCTAGCGGAAGCCCCGGTGTCGGAATGGACGGTTGGCGCGACCGATGGGCCCCAGTTCTTTTGGTCGGTGCTGAACTGCAAAGTGGCGGAACCAGGGGCCGGCGCCAGGAACCCCGACTTGCCGGTCAGCACAAACGCAACCCGCTGGTCGACGCCGGCTTCGAATACCGAAATGGCCTGCTGATTGGGGCCGTCTCCGGCGCCCGACGTGACCAGAAGATTCAGTTGCGCCGGGGCGGGCGGGGCCACCGAGATGGGGCCCTTGCTCTTGGCGCAGGCGGCGGCGCCCAGCGCCGCCGCGGTGCCGAGAAGGAAACTTCGGCGGGTCAGGCGGCTGTCCACCGGGGCGAACCTAGTCTCGGGTAGTGGAATTGGCACTTCAGGTTGATGGCCGAGACGTGGTGGTACCCGACGACGGGTCATCGTTGCTCGAAGTGCTCCGGGAGCGACTGGGACTGCGCAGTGCCAAAGATGGGTGCAGCCCCCAGGGCCAATGCGGCTGCTGCACGGTGCTTGTCGACGGCAGGCCCCGGGTGGCCTGCGTCACCCCGGCCCGCCGGGTGGCGGGGCGGGCCATCACCACACTCGACGGCCTCCCGGAGGCGACCCGGAGGCGCTGGGCGGATGCGTTCACGGCAACGGGAGCCAGCCAGTGCGGTTTCTGCACCCCGGGCATCGTGGTGCGCCTGGCCGCAGGCAACGGGGGCCAGGCGCTCGACGGTCCGAGCGTGGAGCGGGCCCTACTCGCCCACCTGTGCCGCTGCACCGGATGGCGGACGGTGATCGAGGCCGCGACCACCCTGCCGGGGCCAATACCGGGGCGCGACCTCGAAGGCGCGGCCCGCCGGGCAGCCATTGAGGGAGGCGCCGAGCAGCGGGTTGGCGCCGAGGTGGCGAGCGGCCGGGCTGGGTTCGCCGACGACCTGGCGCCCCCCGGCGCCCTGGTGGCCGTCCCCGGCGGCCCAGGCGGACCCGGCCCAATCGAACCCGACGGCCCAGGCGGCCCCGGCGGCCCAGCCGGCCCCGGCGGGCTCCGCGGATGGGCGGTCGGGGAGTCGTTGGCCGAGGCCCGGGCAGCCGCGGGCCGGGTTCCGGGGCGACGGAGTGGGGCGGTGTTGCGCCACCCGCTGGAGTTGCCGCCGGGGGATTGGGTGGTCACCTTGCGGACCACCTGGGTGGAGCCGGGCTACGTGGAGACGGATGCCTCATGGTGCCTGCCCGGCGGGGAGCCGGCTACGCCACTCGGCAACGGCGGGGCGTTCGGCGGCAAGGTGGCCAGCCCCGCCGCGGCTGCCGCCCGCCGCCTCGCCGATCAGTACCAGCGTCCGGTGCGGGTGCTCCTCTCCCGGGAGGACGTGGTCCGAATGGGCCCGAAGCGCCCACCCGTGGCGGGCGGGGTCCGGGCCGACGGCACCGGGATCCTACGCGTCGTGCGCACCCCGGGCATCGCGGACGCCATCCGCTCGGTCGCGCCGGGCCTCGAGGTCGAAGAGGTCGACGTCGCGGGACCCCCCACCTCGAGCGCCCTGCGGGGGGCGGGCTGGGTCGAGGCGGCGGTGCTGCTGGCCGGGGGCCGGGCCGCCCAGGACCCGAGCGGAAACCCCCACTCGGTCACCATCACCGCCCCGGGCGGCGGCCGGGCGACCGCCGAGGTCGACAGGGACGGCGACGGCCGCCCGACCCGGGTCCGGGTCCGGGTGGCCTGCGGCGCATCGCTCGACGAAATCGTGCTGCGCTCCTACTGCGTGGGCGCCGCCCACATGGCGCTGAGCTGGGTCTGCAGCGAGGGCATCGCGGTCGACGAAGCGGGGGACCCAACCGATCTCACGATCCGCTCGTTCGGCATCTTGCGAGCTGTCGACACCCCGCCCATCGAGGTCGCCCTGGAACCCGTGGGCCCCGACGATCGCCGAGACCCGGTCAACGGGAGCGATGCCGTGTTGGCGGCGGTCGCCGCCGCCATGTGGATCGCGCAAGGAAGGCCCCCGGATTGGCCCACCATGCGGGGCCGGTTCAGTTGACACCGGGACCCAGCGGCGCCGCGGTCCTACCCGAAGCCGCCGTCGGCCTGGCTTGTTCGTACATCCTTGGCACCGCCGGCCGCGCCCGCTAGGGTCTCCCCCCGGATGAGTTCCGCCAGCAGTACCAGCCACACCAGCCACACCAGCCATGCCGGCGACGCCCCGACCCCGAGCAGCGCTCCGAAGCCGATCGGTCCCTACACCCCGGTCGTTCGCGCCGGCGACTGGCTGATCTGCAGCGGTCAACTGGGAACCGACAACGGGAAGCTGCTCGACGGCCTCCCGAGCCAGGTCACCCAGGCCCTCGCCAACGCTGAAATCCTGCTGCAATCTGAAGGAGCGTCGCTGCACGATGTGGTCAAGACGACCGTATTCCTTGCCGACATCGCCGATTTTGCGGCCATGAACGCCGCCTACCTGACCGCCTTCGGCGACCATCGCCCCGCTCGTACCGCCCTCGCGGTGGCCGCCCTGCCCCTGGGTGCCGCCGTCGAAATCGAGGTGTGGGCTTTCACCAATCCGGGAAGGTCTGGGTCGTGATTATCGGAGCACTCGTCCTCGCCGTCGTGATCGTCTTCGCGCTGCCGATCGCCTTTTTGATGAGCGGGACTCTGGGTGCCATCGGCATGGGCTGGCTGCTCAAAGAGCACGCCGAGGCCATCCATCCCAACAGCGAGCTGGTCGAAACCAACTATTGAGCGGCTGACCGCGACGACGGGGCCCGCGAGACGACCCCCGCGAGACCGCCCCCGCGAGGCGGGGTCGTTGTCCCTCCCGGGCGCCCGCCGCAGCGAGCGCCGGTTTTTCCCCCGCCGAACGGGAACGCCTAGGCGACCCAGCGGCTCTGCCCGAAGCGGTAGCCCACCGAGCGCACCGTCGAGATCAAGTTGGCGTGCTCCTCGCCCAGCTTGGCCCGCAGCCGCCGGATGTGGACGTCGACGGTCCGGGCCCCTCCGTAGTACTCGTAGCCCCACACCCGGCTCAAGAGTGTCTCCCGGGTGAACACCTTCCCCGGGTGGGTGGCCAGGAACTTGAGCAGCTCGTACTCCATGTACGTCAGGTCGAGCGGCCGGCCGCCCACCGCCGCCTGGTAGGTCTCCAGGTTGAGCACCAGGGGGCCGTACTCGACCAGCTCCGGCCTAGTGCCCCGCCCGGTCCGCCAGAACAAGTGGGCCAGCCGGGCCTCCAACTCCCGGGGATGGAACGGGGCCAGACAGAAATCGTCGAACAGATCCTCCCGCAGTTCCAGCTCGCCCAGCTGGGCACCGGTGGCCAGGAGGAGGACCGGCTCGAAGGGGAGGTCGCGCTTGCGCAGCGCCCGGCACAGGGCGAAGGCCCCCTCGGGATCCTCGTCGGCGCCGACGATGGCCCCGGACCAGCCGTCCTCGGGCTCCAGGCGGTCGGCGGCGTCGGGCGACCCCGCCGCCTTCCAGGGGTAGCCGGCCAGGTCCAGCGCCTGGGCGAGGGCAGGCGGGGCCGGGTCCGGGAAGATGAGCAGGGGCTCCATGGCGTAGGCGGACCGCGGTCCTACAGCGACGTCAGGTAACGCCGCAGTTCGAATGGCGTGACCTCCGCCTTGTAGTCGGCCCACTCGGCCCGCTTGTTGCGGATGAACCATTCGAAGACGTGCTCGCCGAGTGCTTCGGCCATGAGCTCCGAGGACTCCATGGCCCGCACCGCGTCCGACAGCGAGCCTGGCAGCGATTCGATGCCCTCGGCCAGGCGCTCCTCGGTCGTGAGCTCGTACAGGTTGGCGGCTGCCTCGGGCGGCAGCTCGTAGCCCCCGTCGATGCCGGCCAGCCCGGCGGTGAGCATGACCGCGAACGCCAGGTAGGGATTGGCGGAGCTGTCGGCGGCCCGGTACTCGATGCGGGTCGACTCCTTCTTGCCCCGCTTGGTCGGGGGCACCCGGATCAGGGCGGAGCGGTTGTTGCGGGCCCAGGAGACATAGGTGGGCGCCTCGTAGCCGACGATGAGGCGCTTGTAGGAGTTGACCCACTGGTTGGTGACGGCCGTGATCTCGTGGGCATGGTGCAGCATCCCCGCGATGAATCGCTTCCCGGTTTCCGACAGGTGGTACTCGTCGGCTTCGTCGTGAAAGGCGTTGGTGTCGCCGTCGAACAGCGACAGGTGGGTGTGCATGCCCGACCCCTGCACCCCGGCCAAGGGCTTGGGCATGAACGTCGCCAGCACGTCGCGGGCGGCTGCGATCTCCTTGACCACCTGTCGTACCGTCATGACGGTGTCCGCCATGGTCATGGCGTCGGTGTAGCGCAGGTCGATCTCGTGCTGGCTGGGGGCGTCCTCATGCTGGCTGTACTCCACCGGGATGCCCATGTCCTCCAGCGTGATCACGGTGCGCTGGCGCAGGTCGGTCGCCTTGTCGGCCGTCGTCAGCTCGAAGTAGGAGCCGTGGTCGAGCGGTTCCGGGGGGCGGGTGCCGACGTCGACGCCCGGGCCGGGCAGGGGGAAGTAGAAGAATTCCAGCTCCGGGGCGGCGTAGAACGAAAACCCGTGCTCCCGCGCCTTCATCAGCGCCCGGCGCAGCACGTGGCGGGGGTCACCCTCGAACGGCGTCCCGTCCAGGTTGGCGATGTCGCACACCACCCGGGCGGTCGGCGCCCCGTCGGCCATATAGGGCAGCAACTGGAACGTCTTGGGGTCGGGATGAGCCAGGACGTCGCTCTCCTGGACCCGGCTGAAACCGTCGATGGCCGAGCCATCGAAGGTCATGCCCTCCTCGAGGGCGTTCTCCAGTTCCGCCGGCGTGATGTTGAACGACTTGGGGATGCCGAGCACATCGGTGAACCACAGCTGGATGAAACGGACCCCCCGTTCCTCCACCGTGCGCAGGACATAGTCGGCTTGGCGTTCCATGATCCGTTTAGTCTGGCAGGCCAGATCCGTGCTAGGACAAACGGCGCAGTTGGTTTCACAAGCCGTTCACAGAAACGCAACAGACCCGACACGGTCCCGGAACAAGCTCCAAACCGACCTTTTCGCGAAGGGAGAATAGACAGTGCAACAACGCACGCCCGCCGAGGTCCTGAGCCTCGTCCAGAGCGAGGGGATCGACATCGTCGACTTCCGTTTCTGCGACCTCCCTGGGCTCATGCAGCACTTCTCGGTGCCGAGCCACGAGCTGACCGAGGGCGGTTTCGAAGACGGGTACGGCTTCGACGGCTCGTCGATCCGCGGCTTCCAGGAGATCCAGGAGTCCGACATGCTGCTGATGCCGGACCCCGACACGGCGGTGATCGACCCGTTTCGTCAGCACACGACGCTGAATATCAACTGTTTCGTGCGGGACCCGGTGACCGGGGAGTCCTACTCCCGAGATCCCCGTTACGTGGCCCAGAAAGCCGAGGACTACCTGCGCTCAACCGGGATCGCGGACACCGCCTACTTTGGTCCCGAGGCCGAGTTCTACATCTTCGATGATGTGCGTTTCGACCAGAACAGCCACGAAGGGTATTACCACGTGGACTCGGTCGAGGGCATCTGGAACTCGGGCAAGGACGAGAAGCCCAACCTGGGGTTCAAGCCCCGGTACAAGGAGGGGTACTTCCCGGTTCCCCCCATGGACCATTACCAGGACCTGCGCTCCGAGATGATCATCACCATGGAGAAGCTGGGGATCGAGATCGAGGTCCAGCACCACGAGGTGGGCACCGCCGGCCAGGCCGAGATCGACATGCGCTTCGACAAGCTGTTGGTCATGGCGGACAAGCTGATGCTGTACAAGTACGTGGTCAAGAACGTGGCCCGCAACCACGGCAAGACGGCCACCTTCATGCCCAAGCCCATCTTCCAGGACAACGGGTCGGGCATGCACGTGCACTCGTCGCTGTGGCGGGGCGGGGAACCGCTCATGTACTCGGAACTGGGCTACGCCGGCCTGTCCGACCTGGGCCGTTGGTACATCGGCGGCCTGCTGGCCCACGCCCCGGCCATCCTGGCCTTTGCCGCCCCCACGACCAACAGCTACAAGCGGCTCGTCCCCGGCTACGAGGCCCCGGTCAACCTGGTCTACAGCCAGCGCAACCGCTCCGCCGCCTGCCGCATCCCGCTGTACTCCAAGAGCCCTAAGGCGAAGCGGGTCGAGTTCCGCTGCCCCGACCCCTCGGCCAATCCCTACCTGGCCTTCTCCGCCATTCTCATGGCCGGCCTGGACGGGGTCCAGAACAAGATCGAGCCCCCCGACCCGGTGGACAAGGACCTCTACGACCTGCCGCCCGAGGAGCTGGCCCAGGTGCCCCAGGTGCCCGGTTCCCTCGAGGAGAGCCTGGCCGCCCTGGAGTCCGACAACGCCTTCTTGAAGGCGGGCGGGGTGTTCACCGATGACCTGATCGAGACATGGGTCGCCTACAAGCGGGAGCACGAGATCGACCCGGTGCGGCTGCGCCCCCATCCCTGGGAGTTCATGCTGTACTACGACATCTAAGGTGGGAAAAGGGGGGCTGGACGGCGAAGTGCCGGTCAGCCCCTTTCACGTTGGCACCGGCTCGGGTGCTTTGCCGTTTGGTGGCGGGCGGCGGTCGCTATCGCCGGTGCCGAGCGGTTGGTCCACCTAGGCTCCCGATGGCAGCAGCCGAGGGGGACATCGATGGCCGGTAGCAAAGGCGTAGTCAGCGAGTTCAAGGACTTTGTCGTCCGGGGCGACGTGGTCGACCTTGCGATCGCGGTGGTCATCGGCGCCGCTTTCGGGGTGGTGGTGACGGCCTTGGTAAAGGACCTCCTGACCCCGATCGTGGCGGCTATTTTCGGGAAGCCCAACTTCGGTGCCCTGACTTTCTCGATCAATCACAGCAAGTTCCTCTACGGGGACTTCATCAATGCCGTCATCGCGTTCCTGTCGGTGGCGGCTGCCGTCTTTTTCGTGGTCGTGAAACCGATCAACGCCTTACGGGAACGCCGGAAGCAGGCACCCGAGCCCGAGAGCGGGGATCGCCCCTGCCCGGAGTGCCTGAGCCAGATCCCCAAGGGCGCCCGGCGCTGCTCCCACTGCACCAGCGAAGTGGTCCCCATCGCCTAGGGGTTGCGCTGAAAAATCTGGGTGTACGGATTTTCAGCGCACCCCCCGGTTCGGCTTGGCGGGAGCGGTGTTCAGGCGAAGACGGCCTCGTAGAGCATCTGGCCCTGGTCGGGGCCGAGCGGGACGAGGAATATCTCCACGCCGCCGATCGTGGCGTGCTCCAGGTGGTACGTCGACTGGACCAGCATGGGTTCCATCGGCCCGTACAGGTGCACCGTGAAGGGCTGCCGGGAGTCGTCGGCATAGGGCCGCCCCCAGGTCCTGACATCGGCGAGAGTCAGCGCCACCCCGGTCCCGGTCAGGTGAACGTCTCGGGCAGGACCGCGATATCGACGATCCGGGTTCCCTCGGCATCCTCCTGCAGGTACAGGCGTCCCGCCGGCTGATCGTCCACCAGGATCACCTGGAACGAAGCGTTTACGAAGACCTGCTGGTAGTAGCGGTGCTGGGCGT
The DNA here is from genome assembly GCA_963791545.1 of uncultured Actinomycetota bacterium. GTDB lineage: Bacteria > Actinomycetota > Acidimicrobiia > Acidimicrobiales > Palsa-688 > JALYXV01. The sequence goes on along the minus strand of CAWBSR010000001.1, from coordinate 236,797 downwards.
CGAACTGCTGGCGGACGAAGACGGCTTTGTGGCTGTCGTCCCAGCCGACCAACGCCATCTCATCGGCCCGGGTGCTTCCGTAGACCGCCAGCAGGAAGTTCTCGTCGGCCGGGGTGATCGGCCGCAGGGAAACCGTGGCCGGTCGTTCAGCCATGGGATCGGCGCGTTTCGATGTCGGCACGGTTTGGTACAACGTTCCAGTGCGGCGGCGAGCCTTGTGAGGGCGGCCAGCATCGGCGGCTCGGTCCGCCCCGGGGCTCGTTGCCGTACCCGCTTGTCACGCCGTCAGCCTTCCATCTGACCGGCGGGAGCCGGCGCCGGGAACTGGCGGGCGAGGCCAGGATCAGGACCCATCCCAGTGCCGCCGCCACTATGAGGGCCGCTCGTCTCACGCTCGCATTCTGGTTCAGGCGACCGGCGTCAAGACGGGCGGCCCCTGCCCTGCGGGCCGCCGACCGGCGAGGAAGTGTGGCCGGGCCGCCCGACCGCCCGACCGCCCGACCGCCCGACCGCCCGACCGCCATAGTGTGGCCCGATGAACGAGGTCACCGGCTGGGCCCTGGTCGCGGCCGGCGGCGATCAGGTCGCCCTGCCGCGGGTGACCGGGGCGAACCAAGCCCAGGCGTGGCGCGCCGGCCGGCCCTAGGCGTTGCCATGGATCTGCGACCACAGCTCGAGAAGCACCTCGCCAACACCCTCGGTCAGTGGCCTCCGGCAGCAAAACTGGTGGTGGCGACGGCCCCCGCGCGGGTGGAACCAGGGTGGGACGGCCTCGTCCACCCCGTCCTCGGTGTGAGCAGTCCCGAGGGAACCGTCCTGTCGGTGCCCCCCGAGGTGCTGGCCTGGGCGCAGCGGATGGCGGCCCACGGCGGCCTCGACGCCCTCGCCACCCGACTCGGCCCGATGCTCGGCCGCCCCCACGCCAAGCTAGGAATGGGCACCTTCCGCTGGTCCGAGTCGCCGACACCAGGCGGCGCCCTCCCCGATGCCGGTGAGTGGGTCGCGTTCGACCACCCCGGGGTCCCGTCGTGGTTGCATCCCTTCGGCGGCCAGGTCCTTATCTCGTGGGCGGGCGACGGGACCTACGCGGCCGGCGTCGGCATCAAGCGCCACGACCATTTCGCCCACGAGATCGCGGTCGGCACCGAACCGCAGCACGCCGGCCGTGGACTCGGCCGCCGGCTGGTAGCCCAAGCGGCCCGCCACCTCGTCGCCGGCGGAGTCGTCCCGACCTACCTGCATGACCCCGCCAATGTCGCCTCGGCCAAGGTCGCCGACGCGGCCGGTTTCCCTGACCGCGGCTGGAAGATCATCGGCCTCTGGGGCTAACCGCCCCCGAAGGACCACGGGTGCGCTGACAAATCCGGGTGTACACACGGATTTCTCAGCGCACCCCCCGGCTCTAGGCCAAAACCCGCTTCTTGAAGCCCGCGATGCCCTGCCACAACAGCACCCCGGTGATCGCCAGCAGCACCGGGTAGATCACGTACAGATGCATGTGCGAGGTGGTCGTCAGGGCGGCCCGGAACCCCTCGGTCACGTAGATGAGCGGGTTCACCAGGACCAGCGTCTGCAGCCACGGAAACCCGAACAAATGCACGTGCTTCAGCGCCGTCCACGTGTAGTAGGTCCCCCCGAGGAAGGTCATGGGCAGCACGATGAACCCGAACATGGCTGAGATGTTGCGGGGTTCGACCCGGGTGCCGAGCAAGAGCCCGAAGGCGGCGCACATCACGCAGGCGATGGGGAGCAACGTCAGGAGAATGGGCCAGTGGATGGCGAGATGGGCGTTGATCCCCTTGGCGTGCACGAACTTGGCGACGGGGAACACGATGCACGCGGCGATCAGCCCCTGCACCGCTCCTGCCGCGACCTTGCCGATGGCTACCAGGGATACCGGCATGGGAGCCAGCACCCGGTCCTCGATCTCCTTGGTGTAGCCGAACTCGGTGGCCATGGGCAGGGCGACCGACATGATGCCCTGGAACATGATGGAGATCCCGATGACGCCGGCGATCAGGACGCTGGCGAACGCCGACTCGTTGGCGAGCGCCTGCTGGGGGTTGGACGACGCCCCCCCGATGGCCTGGCCGATCTGGGGGAACACGTACAGGAACACGAACACCAGCAGGAACGGCTGGATGATCGTCCTGCCGATGAACTCCCCGAGGTTCTTCTTCAGCACCGTCAGGTCCCGCTGCAGCAGCGCCAGGAACGCCTGGCGGGATGCCTCGGTCGCGGAACGGCCCCGCTTGGCACCGGTGTACTTGGGCTGCACCGCCGCCCGGGGAGCCATGGGCTCCGGCGATCCGGCCGCGGTGGCGGCGGTCTCAGTGGTAGTCATCAGTCCCTGAGGTCCTTTCCGGTCAGATTGATGAACACGGTTTCCAGGGTGGGCTCGGCGACCGAGAGATCCTGGACGCCGAACCCGCCCTTCTCGGCGGCGGTCACGATCGGCGGCACCACGCTCGAGGCGCCCTTGACGTGGATGCGAAGGGTCCCCTCGACCTGGTTGACCGACGTCACCCCGAGCACTTCCTTCTGCAGCAACAGCGCCAGTTCCGATAGATCGCCCGAAGCATGGACGGTGACTATCGAGTCGGCACCGACGCTGGCCTTCAGACCGGCCGGCGTGTCGAGCGCCAGGATTTTCCCATGGTCCATGATCGCCAACCGGTTACAGAGTTGGTCTGCTTCCTCCATGTAGTGGGTGGTCAGGAGGATCGTCTGGCCCGCCTTGTGCAGCTCGCCCAGGATCTCCCACAGCGCGATGCGGCTCTGGGGGTCGAGGCCCGCGGTCGGCTCGTCGAGGAACAGGATGTCCGGCTTGTGGAGGATCGACCGGGCCACCATGAGCCGCTGCGCCATGCCACCCGAGAGGGCGAACACCGACGCCTTGGCCCACTTGGCCAGCTGGAACTGCTCCAGCAGCTGGTCGGCGGCCGACTTGGCCTCCTTGCCGGGCATGCCGAACAGCCGGCCGTGGTAGTAGAGGTTCTCCCAGACAGTGAGGGCCCGGTCGAGGGTGTTCTGCTGGGTCACCACCCCGATCACCTGTTTGGCCAGGGCGGGGTGGCGGACGACGTCGATGCCGCCCACGATGGCCTGGCCCGACGTCGGGATGACCCGGGTGGTGAGCATGCCCGCGGTCGTGGTCTTGCCCGCCCCGTTGGGCCCGAGCAGCCCGAAGATCTCGCCCCGGTAGACCGACATGTTCAAGGCGTCGACCGCCTTGAAATCGGCCCCCGGGTAGACCTTGGTCAGGTCGACGGTGCGGATGACCTCGTCGTCGCGGGTGGGGGCCGCCGGGGTCTGGCTATCGAGCTGGGTGGTTGACATCAGCCTCCTCCAGGAAGTGGTCGCGAAGGCGGTTCAACAACTCGGCGAGCGTCGCCGCCTCCTCGGGTGTGAACAAGCTGCGCAGCGCCTTGTCCTGCGACTCCGCGTACGTCTCGACCCGGTCCAGATGGGCCCGGCCGGACGGAGTCAGCTCGACGTAGGAGACCCGCCGGTCGGACCCTTTGCGGACCCGCTCGATGAGCCCGTCGCCCGCCAGGCGGTCCAGGTGGTGCGTGAGGGTGGGTCCCTCGATGCCGAGGATCGACGCCAACTGGCGCTGGCTGGCGCCGGGGCAGTTGGCCGCGAACCGCAGCACGATGTAGGTGTTGAGGGAGGAGCCGACGGTGTTCAGGCCGCGGTCGAAATGCTCCCGCGCCACCTTGCCGGTCATCGCCAGCAGCCGTCCCAACCGCTCTTCCATAGAGAACTAATCATTAGCATACTAATCGTTAGCCGTCAATGGACTGAGGGGGAAAAGGGGCGGATACCGGGTCACGTCGGGTTGCCGTCCCGGGCGGGGTGGCTCCCTACTGGTCGCTCCGGCCGTAGAAGAGCCGCTCCACGACCTGTCGGCTCCGGCGGGTGCGGCGGCGGTACTCCTCGCGCAGTTCGGTCGGAGTGGTGCCCATGCTGCGCGCCAAGTGGGTGAGGACCGGTCCCGTGGCTGGCAGGGCGTCGCCCGGTTGGCCCCGCACCAGGTAGAGACGGTTCCTGGCCTCCTCGCAGAAGCGGTAGGCCGCTCGCAGGACTCCGGCGTCGTCGGCCTCGATGGAGCCCGCGCTCACCAGGGCATCAAGGGCGGCCATGGTGCCCTCGCCCCGGATCTGGTGCTGCAGTTGCAGCAGTTGCACCGTCCATTCGACGTCGGAGAGCGAGCCGCGGCCCAGCTTCAGGTGGAACTGGGGGTCCTCGCCGGCCGGAATCCGCTCCCGCTCGATACGGGCTTTCATCTTGCGGATCTCGCGGATGTCGTCGTCGGTGAGGGTCGTCCCCCAGACGAACGGGCTCACGATCTCCTGGAAGCGCCGGCCGACCTCGGCGTCGCCCGCCACGACCCGGCCCCGGAGCAAGGCCTGGCGCTCCCAGAGCTGGGCCCAGCGTTCGTGATAGCGCTGGTAGGCGGCCACGCTGCGGGCCAGCGGGCCCTGGCGTCCTTCGGGGCGCAGGTCGGCGTCGGTCGTCCACAGCCGGGTGGCGGGAGTGTCGCCGTTCAGATACCGCATGAGAGCCGAAGCCGTGGCTTCGCCCGATTCGGTCTTGTTGCTGTCGTAGACGAAGAGGACGTCGAGATCGCTGGCGTAGGAGAGCTCGCCGCCTCCGAGGCGGCCCATGGCGACGACCGCGAAGGGGACCTCGGGTCTGACCTCGGCCAGCGCGGTTTCCAGGACGACCTCGGCGAGGGTGGTGAGGCCCCGCTCGGTTTCCGCGATGTCGCGGAGTCCGAGGACGTCGCCGGCCGCCAGGCGCAGCCATTCCGCCCGGACCAGGCGGTCGAGCCCGCGGCGGCGCTCGTCGGGCCCGGCCCGCCAGGCGAGGGAGGTCGAAGCCTGGATCCGCAGTTCGTCCTTGGTCCGGGCACCGTCGCCGGTGGCGAACCCGGGAAGAGAGAGGGTTGTCGGGAAGGCGTCGAAGCGAGCCAGCCCAACCTCAGCGGGCCCTGGCTGGCCGGCGTCGCCAGTCGCGGGCCGGAGGAGCGGGCCGGTCGGCCCGGCTGTTTCGACATCGTCGGCCGCTGTCTCTGTAGTCGCGCGGCTGGTGGCGTCCAGGACTTGGCGTCCCTGGCCTCGGTCTCTGAGCAGCTCCGCCCGAGTGTGACCGCGCCCCAGGGCATCGCCAGAAGCCAGATCGGCCAGCAACTCGGGCTGCCGCTCGAACGCACGGTTGAACAAGGGGCTGGTGCCGAGCAGCAAGCACAGCCGGCGGGCCGCTTCCGGCGACTCACGGAACAGGGCCACCAGCTGGTCGCGGCGGTGCTGACCGGTCGCCAGGGACCGCAGGCCGAGGAGACCCAGGTCGGGGTCCGGCGACTCCGAGAGCCACCCGAACAACAGCGGCAGCAACTGCTGCATCAGCCGCGACGACCGCGAGAAGCCCTTCGTCAGCTCCTGCACCGCCTGGCGGGTCCGGTCGGCATCGCTGAAGCCGAAGGCCGCCAAACGCTCCGCGATCGCCGCCCCGCTGAGGCCAGTCTTCGTCTCCTCGGTTGGGGTCGGCAGCCCTTTCTTCTTAGACGGAGCCCGGGTGAAGGCCTCCAGCAGGGGCCGGAAAAACACCCGCTCGTGGATGGAGCGCACCGTCGCCTGGTGTCGGCGCAACTCCCGTTCGAAGTAGGCGGTCGCAGTGGCGCTGGCGTCGTCCCGATAGCCCATCACCCGCGCCAACCGCATCCGTCCCGAGGCGTCGCTGGGCAGGGCGTGGACCTGTTGGTCCTCGACCAGTTGCAGCCGGTGCTCCGCCGCCCGGAGGAATCGGTAGGCCCGCTCCAGCGCCGCCGCGTCGTCCATGGCGACGTAACCCGCAGCTGCTAGCTCCGCCAGGGCGCTCAAGGTGGTGGGCGAGCGCAGGGCAGGGTCGGCCCGGCCGTGGACCAGCTGCAACAGCTGCACCGCAAACTCGATGTCGCGGATCCCGCCCGGGCCCCGCTTCAGCTCCCGCGCCGAGAGGCCCTTGCGGGCGACCTCGCCCTCGGTGCGGGCCTTCATGGACCGAACCGCCCGCAGGTCGTCGGCGCCGAAGGGTCGGGTCCACACCCGCTCCACCGCCGCCTGCATGAAGTCGGCGCCCAGCTGGGGCGCGCCCGCCACCGGGCGTGCCTTGATGAGGGCCTGGAACTCCCAGGTGTGGGCCCAACGGTCCCAGTAGGCGCGGTACGAGTCGAGCGATCGTGTCAGGGGGCCGCTGCGGCCTTCGGGTCGCAAATCGACGTCCACCCGCCACGCCTGCCGGGCGATCGCCAGCGCCCGGCGGGGGTCGCCTTCGCCCACGAATATGATGTCGATGTCGCTGGCGTAGTTGAGCTCCCGGCCGCCGAGCTTTCCCATGCCGATCACGGCCAGGTCGGCGGTAACGAGGCCCCCGAGGCGGAGGGAATCCACCAGCACCTCGTCGGCCAGCTGGGCGAGGGAGGCGCCGGTTGCCTCCAAGGAGTCTTTCCCGAGCAGGTCCCGGGCCGCGATCCGGAGCAGTTCCAGATGCTTCCAGCGGGCCAGGGTAGCGGCGTCGCCTCGCTCGACTTGGGGCCGTTGACCCAGGTCTGCCAGCACCTCGATTCCGGCGGGGTCATTGGTGATCAACCGAGCCAGGTGGGGGCTCGCGGCAGCGACCGCGATGATCGCCGTCAACAGGACCGGATCGGCGCCAAGCCGGTCGGCAATGTCGCGGGCGCCTGCCACCAGGCGGCCCACCGTCAGGGCCGCCGCGGCGGGGTCAGCCGAGCGCTCGATCGCCTCGGCGACCACCGGTTCGGCGACGCTCAACACAGGGCCGATGGTACGGCCTCGTGGTCGAAACGAGCGGTTTCGGAGTTGAATGGGAGGTGATGACCATCCTTCGCGTGGCTCTCTGCCAGTTGAATCCCGTTGTCGGTGATTTGAGCGGGAACGCGGAGCGGATCATTGCCGCGCTTGGCACTGCCGAACAGGCCGGCGCCGACCTGGCGGTCTTCTCGGAACTGGCCATTACCGGCTATCCGCCTGAGGACCTGCTGCTCAAGCCTGGTTTCGTGGCCGACAACCAGGCCGCCCTCACCAAGGTGGCGGCCGCCACCGAGGGTTGCGCCGCCATCGTCGGCTTCGTCGAGCAGGGAATGGACCTGCACAACGCCGCCGCCGTCTGCGCCTTCGGACAGGTTCAGGGGGTGTACCGCAAGGAGGTGCTTCCGAACTACGCCGTTTTCGATGAGAAGCGCTACTTCGCGCCCGGTCAGGGGGCGCGGGAGTTGTACCTCATCGGCGGGGTCCGGGTCGGGGTTTCGGTCTGCGAGGACGCATGGGATCCGGCCGGGCCCATCGCGGCCCAGGCGGCGGGCGGCGCGGAACTGATTGCCAACATCAACGCCTCGCCCTATTACTGCGGGCGCCTGGCGGAGCGCGGGCGGATGCTCGGCACCCGAGCCGCGGACGCCTCATGCTCTCTTGTCTACGTGAATCTCCTGGGGGGCCAGGACGAACTGGTCTTTGATGGCGCCTCGGTGGTGGTGGCCGCCAACGGCGACGTGGTGTGCTCGGCGCCGCAGTTCGTCGAGACGGTGGCGGTGGTCGATGTCGACATCCGTCCGGTATTCCGCAAGCGGCTGCTCGATCCTCGGGGCCGGGCCGCCGCGGTGCCGCTGCCGGTATCGGTGGTCACCGAGGCCCGCCAGCCCCGCCGCCAGGCCACCGGGATGCCGCACCCGGTTGCCGATCCGCTGCCGCTGGAGGAGGAGATCTACCGGGCCCTGGTCCTCGGCACTCGTGACTACGTCACCAAGAACGGTTTCACCGACGTGGTGATCGGTCTGTCCGGTGGCATTGACTCGTCGCTCGTGGCGACGGTGGCCACCGACGCCCTCGGCGCCGAACACGTCCACGGGGTGGCGATGCCGTCGCGTTATTCCAGCGATCACTCGCTGTCGGACGCGGAAGCGCTGGCCCAGCGCCTGGGAAGCGGGTACCAGGTCATCCCGATCGAGGCGGCCCACCGTGCCTTTGTCGAGATGCTGGCCCCCGCCTTCGAGGGGCGGGCGCCCGATCTCACCGAAGAGAACCTGCAGAGCCGGATCCGGGGCGTGACCCTGATGGCGCTGTCCAACAAGTTCGGCTGGATGGTCTTGACGACGGGCAATAAGAGCGAGCTCGCGGTCGGGTACTCCACCATCTACGGCGACACCGCGGGCGGCTTCGCGGTCATCAAGGACGTCCTCAAGACCATGGTCTACCGCCTGTGCCAGTGGCGCAACGTTGCCGCCGGGACCGCCTTTCCCGGTCTACCGCCGATACCGGAATCGGTTCTGGGCAAGCCACCGTCGGCGGAGTTGCGCCCCGATCAGCGTGATGACCAGAGCCTGCCGCCCTACGAGGTCCTGGACCCGATCTTGGAGGCGTACGTCGAGATGGATCTGACCGCCGGGGAACTGGTGGAGCGGGGCTTCGACGAGGAGCTGGTTCGCCGGATCGTGCGTCTGGTCGATCTGGCGGAATACAAGCGCCGCCAGTACCCGCCGGGCGTCCGAGTCACGCCCAAGGCATTCGGTCGCGACCGGCGAATGCCCATCACCAACCGCTACTGCTGAGTCCTCCGCCACGCTGCGGCCAGGGGTACCGCCCATTCCAGCTCCGCGCAGCCGACTTCCCACGGTGGGGGTCGCCCGGTAAGGCTGCGCAGCGCGTGGGCGAGGCGACGGCACCTGAAGATCCGAGTGAGAGCGGGCGGGAGGCGGGGACCCCTCGCATCGGCCAGTGGCCGGCGCCGCCGGCGCCGGCGCCGGCGCCGCTGGCGGCGCTGGCGGCGCTGGCGGCGCTGGCGGCGACCCTGGCCGTCGTGGTGCAACAGGCGGTGTTCCCCCATGGCTCCATCAACAACGACGAGGCCATCTATCGCCTCCAGGCTCAGGCGCTGCGGCACGGGCATTTCTTCACGCCGGTAGTGGCACCCATGGCCGCCTTCCGGCCCTGGTTGGCGGCGGCCGTTCAAAATCACTGGGTCCTCAAATACATCCCCGTCGAGGGTGGCCTGCTGGCCCTCGCTGAAACCATCACGGGATCGCCCTCGGCGGCGTTGCCCGTCGTTGCCGCCGCAGCCGCCATCGCCACCTGGCTCCTCGTGGAAGAGGTGCTCGGCGACCCCCCCAGCGCCACGGTGGCGACCCTCCTGGTCGTGCTGTCACCCCTCGTCGTGGTGCAGAGCGCGTTGCTGGTCGGCTATCTCCTGACGCTGGTCCTGCTCGAGGTCTTCGCGTGGACCGTCATACGGGCCACCCGGAGCCCGAGCGTGGTCCGGGGACTGGCGGGTGGCCTCGCGTTCGGCGTGGCGGCAGTCGCCCGGCCCTACGACACCGCGCTGTTCGCGCTGCCGCTGATCGTGTGGGCCGTGTTACGGCTCCGGCGCAAGGTGGGCGCACCCCTCGTTTGGTATGCACTCGGGGCGGTCCCTCCGCTCGTCGCCATGCTGGCCTACGACTGGGCGGCGACGGGAAATCCCCTGCGCCTGCCGTTCAACCTCCTGGAGCCGGCCGATCGCCCGGGCTTCGGGCCGAGGCGGATGTTCCCCCAGGAGCCCTACCACGCCTTCGGGTTGCGCCTCGGCATCAGCGGGTCCTGGAGCCACCTACTGCTCACGGTCCTCTGGGTAGCGGGCGGTCCGGTCCTGGTTGTGCTGGCCGTCATCGGACTGTGGCGACGGCGCCGTTCAGGACTGGCCTTGGCGATCGCCGCCATTGGCGTCGCTTTCCCCGTGGGCTACGTCTTCTTCTGGGGTGCCTGGAATGCCAGCAAGCTGTGGCACGGGGTGCGGTTCGTGGGACCGTTCTACTTCCTGCCGCTCGTGGTGCCCGTGGCTGCCTTCGGCGGTTCCGAACTGGTCGCTCTCTTCCGGCGCCGGCGGCTGCTGGCGGTGGCGGTGGTGGTGGCGGGGATCGCCAGTTCGGCACTGGTTGCCGCACCGGCCCTCGCCGCCGATGCCCGCTGGAGCCGTCAGGACGGCGCGGTCCTGGCGATGGTCAACCGCCAGGCGGTGCAGTCAAAGGCGCCGACCCTGATTCTGATCCAGTCACAACAGGAGTACGTGATGCATCCCATCTCCGGCCTGGCCAATCGTTGGGATGGCACCGGCCCGCTGGTGTACGGGTTGTGGAGCGGCACCCCACAGGACCTGGCGGTGCTCGCAACGAAGTCCACCCGGCGGCCCTACGTGCTGACGCTCTTCGGGGCTTTCGATCCGCACCCCCCGCATCTGGCTGCCACCCTCCGGCCTGTGCGAGCCAAGTCGGGCGCCACGGTACGCATCCATGTGTCGACTCCGTCGACGCCGGCGCCCGGGCAAGGCCTGACGCTGACCGCCACCGCGACCGGCGCGGCCTCACCGGTCGGTGCCCCCGCCCCGACCGGTCAGTCACTGCCTTGTCCCGCCTCGCCCGCCGGCGCGGGATGGGAAGTCGCGGTGGGCGCAGACGGCGTCATCTCCTGCGCCGAGCCGGGCGGGGCAGCGCTCCGAATGGCCGCGATAACGCCGGCCGGCTGGGAGGGATCGTTGCGCCTCCAATCGGCCACGGGCCCCCCCCTCACGCTCCCGTTGCAAGTCACCAGCGGAGTCGTCACCATCCTTGCGGTGGGGCCGACCGTGGCCCAGGTCGGGCGCCCCCCGATCGGCCTGCTAACCGCTGATTAGGCTCCCCGCTGACGTGGCCCAGGTTCCCGAACGTCCCGGTCTCGCCGAATCGTCGAGCAGGATCGTGCCCGTGCTGGTTGGGTGTTTGGTCCTGGCGACCGCCTTGCTGCTTCTTCCGTCGACCGTCACCTTCGATCCGTTCACCTGGGCCACGTGGGGCCGCGAGATCATCCACCTCCGCCTGGCGACCGACGCCGGGCCGGCGTGGAAGCCCCTTCCGGTCCTGGTCGATGTCGTCTTCGCCCCGCTGGGATCGCTGGAGGAGTGGGCCTGGCTGGTGGTCGCCCGGGGCGGCGCCTTGTTGGGCCTCGTTATGGCCTACCGCCTGGCCCGGCGCCTCGCCGGTCGGTGGGCGGGCGTCATCGCCGCCGTTGGTCTGCTCCTCAGCTCATCGCTCCTGGAGTACCTCACGCCCTTCGGGATGTCCGAGCCCCTGTTGGCGGGGCTGGCCCTGCTGGCGATCGAGCGCCATCTGGATGGCCACGACTTCCAGGCGTTCGGGCTGATCTTCGCCTGCCTCTTGCTGCGCCCTGAGGTTTTTCCCTTCTTCGTCGGATACTCCGTCTTCATGTGGCGGCGTCGCCCGCCTGCCCGGCCCTGGGTCGTCGCACTGGCAGCCCTGCTTCCGGTTCTCTGGTTGCTTCCGGACTACCTGAGCTCGGGTGACTGGCTCCGTTCGACCCGGCGGGCCCAGATGCCCACCCAGGGTGGTCCGCTGCTCACTGGCCACCCCGCGCTCGCCGTGCTGGAAAACGGTTTCAACGCAGTAGTGCTCCCGATCGTGGCGGGCGCTGCCATAGCGGTGGTGTTCGCCCTCGTCGCCTACCGGAAGCGGCGTGGGGAGCGCACGCTCCTCGCGTTGTCCCTGGTGTGCGTCGGTTGGCTGATCGAGGTCGCGCTGACGACCCAGGCCGGCATGGGTTCTGGTGATCAGCGGTATCTGATCGTTTCCGTCGCCCTGATTTGCGTCCTCGCGGGCGCCGGCTGGGCGCGGTTGGTCAGCGTCGCGGTACCCTGGCTGGCCGGCTTCCGGGGCTCGTCCGACCTGACGACAGCCCGAGTGGTCGTCATCGCGGCGGCGCTCCTGGGCTCGGGCCCCTTCGTCGGCCAGCGACTCGGCGAGTTGTCCGCGACGATCGGTGAGGTGCCGTACCAGGCCCACAAGTACGGGGAGCTGGAGGTTTTGATCCGTCGAGCAGGTGGGCGAAACCGGATTCTGTCGTGCGGCCCGGTGACTTCCGACATCTACCAGATGCCGGCCCTGGCATGGCGGCTCGACGTTCACCAGTCAGACCTCCTCATCGCGGCCGCGCCCAAGGGCACCCCGACCGAGGGGAGGGTCGTCCCCATACCGATAATGGGCACCGTGTTCCGCACCCGAACCACACGGGATTCGCCCGTCTTGCCATTGCGGCTCGGGTCACCCGACTTCCACGTGGTAGCGACCACCGAGCAATGGCAGGTCCTGAGCACCTGTGGCAGTCCGGCTGCCTAGGAGAGAGGCCGAGTGAGGCCGGCTCCCAACGGTGTCACGCCCGCCTCGCGGGCGGCTCGGCGGCTCCGGTGGGCGGGGTTTGCCGCGCCCTTGGCTATAGGTCTCGTCCACACCTTGGTGGTGGCCCGGCGCTATCACGTCGGGTCTTTCGACGACGACGCCAGCTACATCCTGGCGGCTCGGGCGCTGGCGACCGGTCACGGAATTACCAGCCGGATGGCGGGCGGTTATCCATTGATCGGCATCTACCCGCTCGGTTACCCGGCCCTGCTGAGCCCTTTCGCCACCGTCTGGCCGTCGAGCGACACTGCCCTCCGAGCCTTGTCGCTGGTGCTGTTCGTCTCCATCTTCCCCTTGACCTGGGTGTACCTGAACCGACGGCGGGTTCCCGAGGTCGTTCGTTTCGCCGCTCTGGCTCTGCTCGCCCTCAACCCGGTCCTCGCTACTTACGCCACCATGGTGATGCCGGAAACAGCCTTTGTCGTCGTTTTCCTTCTGATGCTCATCGCGCTGGATCGCTGGCAGATGGAGCCAAAGACCGTTACCGGGGCAGGGATGGCCAGCGTGGTGGCCGCCGCCGGGCTTCTCTGGCTCAAGGAGGCGGGTTTCGGCCTGCTCCTGGGGGTGGTCGCCTGGCTCCTCCTCCGGCGCCTGTTCCGCAAGGCTCTCGTGGCTGCAGTAGGGCCCGCCGTGTTGTTCCTGCCGCTGCTGGTGCTGCGGTCGGTGGCGGGAGCCAACCTTATCGGCTCGCGCTATTCGGGCGACCTCGGCGGGCGTTTCCACGGCGGCGTGGCAGCGACGCTCCGCCACGGCGTGCCCGCGGCCATGAGGTCCTACTTCACCCAGGCCTTTCCCCACAGCATCCTGCCCATCAACAACGGGCTGCTCCCTACTGGGGGCGCCATCGGCGCCGTCTCATTCGTCCTGGCGATGTCGGTGACCCCGATTGTCGTTGTCGGCTTCGTTGTGTGGTGCCGTCGCCACGCCGATGTCGCCTGTCTGGCGGTGTCGGTCTACCTGGCCGAGACACTCGTCTACCCATTCATCAACGAACGTCGGGTGGTCCTGGTGATGCCGGCCGTGGTGGTGTGGTACACCCTTGGCGCGGCGTCCGTTTTCGGCGCGGTCAACCGGTTCGCCCGCCGCCTGGGCGGGCGATGGCGTGACGTTCTGAAGACGCTGCCCGCGGTGGTCTCACTGCTGGTATTGCTGGTTCTGGCGGCTCAGTTCACCCGCGACTACCTCTACTTCGAGGGCGCGGACAGCTCCCGGCCCGGCGGGTCGTCCTACATGGCCTTCCTGCGCCGGGCCGGCCAACCCGATGACGTCGTGGAGACCGACTACTTGTGGACGACGGCCCTGGACAGCAGCCACCGGACAGCCAATGGTGCCTACCTGGCCGGTTGCGACAGCCAAGCGGTGGCCGACGCCATCAGCGCCGACAACGCCGGCTTCTTCCTGACGGCGGCCCTCAATGGCTCCGGCCCGGTCGACGATGCCTGCCTCCTTCCGGTGCTGGGCTCGATGGCGGGAGCGGTTCGCCTCTACCGGACCTCCCGGGATTTGGCGTCGGTCTACGAACTTGTCGGGCCGGGGACAGGACATGCGGCCTGGCGCGATGTCGTGTCCGACGGCGTCGTCGACGCTGCCCCGCAACCTGTTGTCCTGGCCAATGAGACGCCTCAGGGCCCCGGCGATCCCGCGGGCCGATACCCGTCCACGCAAGCTACCAACGGCACCGCCGTCCTGACCTGGTCATGGAGCCAGCCGGTGGCGGTTTCGCAGGTCTCCCTCGGGGCCGCCGGCGCCGCGAGCGGCCGGCCGACTACCTCGGTGCAGGTCTCGGTGCGCGAGCTTGATGGCACCTGGCGAGTGGTTGCCGCCTCGTCGGGAGCCGTCGGCCCAGCCTTCGTCCCCTTCCTGATCGCCAACCTGTCGCCCGGCGTTCGGATCACTGCGGCTCGCATCGCGATCGCTGCCCCCAGCACCGGCACCCCCAGCGGCGCGGTAACCGTCGCCGTCCATGATTTTCACCTGTTAGGACCGACCCCGTAGCAGCCACGGGCATGGGGCCCATGCAGATCGGGTAGATCCTCACCGCAGAGACGCGAACCCTTGCCGCCGCCGCGGATAGCCGCGGACCCTGCGGGCAAGGGATTAAGGAGGACGAACGATGACGGATGAGCCTTCCCAACTGGAGCAGCAACAAGACCCACGCGGTGACCTCCTCAAGGAGCGTCCCGGCGGCGATACCGAGCCTGGTGGGTGGGTTCCCCCCTACGAGGGTCGCAGCACCGGGCCCCACGAACACCAGGACACCGAAGCCGGTTCCGACACCAGTGGCCTGGGCCAGGCCGAGGGACATGACATCGACGATCTCGATATGGAGCACCACAAGGGCACGCCGGAGGAGGCCAGGCCGGACTTAGTGCCCAACGAGGGCCAAGCCCTCTATCCGGAGCCCTGAGCAGCCGAACCTGGGCAATTTTCGCGTGCATTCGGGCCCTGGGAGGGGTAGAACTGAGGTGCAAGCGCACAAACTTGGGAGGTCTGCGACATGACTCACCCACAAGAGGAGGATGGCCCGCCCGTCCACTGAAAGGATCGGGTAACTCCTGATCCGCTCCAGTAGGCCACCGCGGTCGCCTCGTTTCCCTCAACTCGAACCGGCCTCTCACTCGCCAGTCACGGCACTGGCGGTGAAACGGCGGGCGCCAACCTCGGGGTATGCCCGGGTCCGTGGTGGCCGACAACTGAATCCAATGCGCATAGCAGGGCGGCCTCGAGGGGCCGCCCTGCTCGTTAGCCTCACGGCGATGGGCGACGTCTTCGAACAGATACAGGCGAGGTGCTGGTTGAAACCGTCTGCCCCACGGCGGCGTCTTTCCCCACCCGACTGTTCGCAGCTGGTCCCTCACGGGCGGCACCCCTACGCGGCCGGCATCGTGGCCCGGCCCGCTCCCGCGAGGTGACTGTCCCCCTCACCCTGACCGCGGCGGCTCGGATCATCGGGGGCTACGTCTGGCTGGAGGAGCGGCTTTTCGAACTCCTCGGAGCCTGGGTGCCGTCGACGCCCGAGCCCGACGTCAAGCTGCACCTGGCGGTCGCCAGCCACCACCACGCCTGGCACGCCTCCCTGTGGCGGGACCGGCTCCCCGAGTTGCGAGAGATCGATGGGGAGTCGTTTGTGACGCCGCCGGGACCGGGGCTGGAGGCCTTGGTGGCGCTGGCGCCGTCTGCGGCGACCTCCACGGAGCGGCTGGTCGGGTTGTACCGGGTCCTCCTTCCGCATCAGATGGCGGCCTACCGCGGCCACCTCGAACGGGCGTCGGCCATCACCGACGGGCCGACCATCCGGGCCCTCACGTTGGTCCTGGCCGACAATCGGGAGGACCGGGCCGAGGGAGAGCGCCTTGTCCGGTCGTTGCCCGATCCTGACAGTGAGCTCACAGCGTCCTATCAGGCCCGCTTGGCGTTCCTGCTCCGAGGGGCCGAGACGACCTGATCGGTCGCCGTCATATACCGTAGAGAGCCATGAAGAAGCTCATCCTCCTGGCGGCTCTGGTAGGTCTGACGGTCTTCGCCGTCCGGAAGCTCCGGACCGGCTAGCCCGCCGCCACAGCTGTCAATCGCTTCCCTCGGGCTGCCCCCGGCGTGGGCGAAGAGGCTGAGGGTTACCGGTGCCCTCAGTTCCGCGCGGCCGGGCACGGCCTCGTGCCCGATCCTTGACCGACTTTTTGGCCATGGAGGGCATCCTCACCACTGCTGTTTAACCCCTCTCGAAACGACTCGCGATCGTTCATTTGTCCCGATTCGGGCGGTTCGCTTGGGGAGCATTTATGTCCTGCTTAACGAACACGGCAGAACCGTTGTGTCAGGGTGGCAAAGCAACGGGGAGACCGCCGAGGGGGTGCCTGGGGCGCGCGACCGCGCCCGAGTATCCTGCCTCAACGTGAAGATGGTGAGACTGTGGACAAACTAATCGCGTTTCTGAGGGCCAAGCGCTGGGCGAGGCGGACCCTCACTGGCGGCACGGCGCTGCTGATCGTGGTGGCCGTGGCCCTGCTGGCGTTACCGATCTATACCAACTTCGTCCACAACCGGCTGCAGTCGCATCTGCGCTCGCAGCTGGCCAGCCCCCCGCTCAAGGATGCCTACAGGAATCACCAGCTCAAGGAGGGCGACGCCCTGACCCGGCTGCGCATCCCCAACCTGGGTGTGGATGTCGTCGTCGTCGAGGGCATCTCGGTGGGGGCCCTCCAGGCGGGGGCGGGCCACTACCCCGGCTACGCCCTGCCCTGTGATGTCGGCAACGTCCCCATCGCCGGCCACCGGACCACCTATGGGAAGCCCTTCGCCAACGTGGATCAGCTCAATGTGGGCGACCAGATCATCCTGGATACCCCGGTTGGCAGCTGCACCTATGAGGTTGACGTCAAGCCATTTGTGGTGCTGCCCAATGATGTGGGAGTCATCATGACGCCGCCGGCGCCGGCCGGTCCCAACGGCGCCGACCATTTGCTGACTTTGACGACCTGCACCCCCAAGGGCTCCGCCAGCCACCGGCTCATCATCCAGGCCAAGATGCTTTCCCAGAAGAGCGCCTGAGCCGCCTTGGCCACTCGTTTGCCCACGGGCGCTCGCTGGCCCCGAAGCCTCCTGGCCCTGTTCTTCGCCTCCAGCGCGGGCGCCCTCGGACTCGGCGCCCTGGCCGCGGGGACGGCCCAGGCGGCGAACGATGGCACTTGTGGGCAACTGGTCTGCAAACCAACCGCCGATACCGTTCAGGTCGCCCCGGCCGGTACGGGCGGCGAACGGGCAACCATCGTCTGGACCCAAACCACCGGCGTGTTCGACTCCGGCAACACCTATCTGGCCATTACCTGGTCGCCGCCCACGACGATCCCGACCGGTGCCCCCCAACCCCCGGTGGTGAGCGATACCGTCAAGGGCACCTGTGTGGCGTCGGGACCAAGCAAATTCACCTGCGCCTACGACTGGCCGGCCGATTTGATGGTCAACGGGTACGTGCTGAACGGGACCTACGGCGTCGTCGGAACCGCCAACGACTGCGCCATTGGCGTTATCGGGTGCAACAGCGGCAACATCTCCGGGACGACCGCGGTCGTCAACCCGCCCACCCCGCCGACCAATGTCAAGGCAACGGTGGACACGACCTCAGCCACCGTGAAGGTGAGCTTCACCCCCAGCCCGGAGCCTGACTTGGCGGGTTACCGGGTCTTTCGCAACGACGGGAGCCAGGCGTGCCAGGTTTCCAACTACCCGCCCCCGCCGGCTGGCGACATCTCGTGCGTGGACAGCACCTCGGGGGGTGGGAAGTTCAGCTACCACGTGGTGGCGGTCCGATGGGGCGCGAACTATGACCCCGCTTCCGAGAAATCCAGCGCCTCCAGCGCCCCGAGTGCTCCGGTCACTGTTGCCGGGCCTCCTGCCACGACCACGACCGTGCGCACCGGCACCACGCTTCCGCCGCTCGGTCCCCCCGGATTCATCCCCAAGCCGACACCGGGCAGGCTGGGTGCCGGCATCGGTGCCGGCGGCGTCTTCCACTCCACCCCGGGCACCCGTCCCGCGCTGAGCGGCGACAACCCCGCCAACGCCTCCGATCCCGGATTCCAGCCCCTGCTGCCGTACGGCCAGGCCTCCACGACCATCGCGGGTGACCCCACCGCCTTATCGGCGCCGCCGGTCGCCCCCCATAAGGGCAAGACGTCGGTCGGCACCATCGCCGTGATCGGCGCCGGCCTTCTTGTGGCTGTCATCGCCCTCCACGGGCTGTGGCTGCGGGCCGAGGTCCGCCGCCCGACACCGCTCGAGGCCCTCGACCCCGAAGCCTGAGCACTCGAGGGTCCCCCCTACCGGGTCGGGCCCGGTTAGTGGATGCCCAGCTGGGTACCCTGGTGCTCATGGCGAACGTGGGCGCGGCCGCAACCCCCTCCACCGAATTGCGCCAGCGCTATCACCGCAAGTTGGAGGAGATCAACGACAAGGTCGTGCAGCTCTTCGCTCTGGTCGGCGAGGGTATTGCCGCCGCCACCGAGGCTCTATTGTCTGGGGATCGGGAGGCGGGGCGCGTCGTGGTCGAGCGTGATTCCCTGATCGACTCCCTCTACGTTGACATCGAGCACCTGGTCAACCAGGAGCTGGCGCTGCAGAGCCCCGTCGCCACCGACCTGCGCTTCTTGCTGTCGGTGCTGCGCATCGTGCCGGAACTCGAGCGCAGCCACGACCTGGTCGAACACATCGCCCGCCGGGCCCTGCCGGGCCTGATCGACGACCTGACACCGCGCACCCGGGGCCTCATTGCCCAGATGGGAACGGTCGGCACCGAGATGTGGCACACCGTCTCCGACGCCTGGTTCGAGCGGGACCCGCTGTGCTACGGACGGCTCGACGACCGTGACGAGGAGATGGACGACCTCCACGTCAACCTGACCGCGGAGCTGGCATCGGGGAAGACCCGGGTTCCGGTCGCCATGGACATGGCCCTCGTCGCTCGCTTCTACGAACGCCTCGGTGACCATGCCGTCAACGTGGCCAAGCGCATCCGCTATCTGGCGGGTGAGGAGAGTTGACCGCGCCGCGGTAACTTAGTGCCCGACGCCGGTTCGAGGAGGACACCACAGGATGGATCTTGGTCTCGAGGTAGACGACACTCACCCCCCGTACACCGTGTTGGCGGTGAAAGGTGAAGTCGACGTCTACACCGCTCCGCGGTTGCGTGAAAAGCTGGTCGAGCTGGTCAGCCAGGGCAAGCACCAGATCATCGTGGACCTGGAGGGCGTCGATTTCCTCGACTCCACCGGCCTCGGCGTGCTCGTCGGTGGGCTCAAACGGCTGCGTAGTCACGACGGTGATCTGGGGTTGGTCTGCACCCAGCAGCGGATATTGAAAGTGTTCGAGATCACCGGCCTCACCAAGGTCTTCGCGATCCACGACTCAGTTGCCGCCGCCGCCGCCGGCTAGCGGGCCCGTCCCGCAGCCCCGGCGCCCCGACCCATGGAGATGATCCTCGAACTTGAGATCCCGGCCAGTGCGGAGTACATCGCCATCGCCCGCCTGGTCGTCTCGTCCATTGCGTCGTCGCGGCGCAATCTGCCCGACGACCGGATCGACGACCTCAAACTGGCGGTGTCCGAGGCGTGCACCAACGCCATCGAGGCCTATGGCTCCGCCGACGGCCGTTTGGACGAGCGGGTGAAGATCTTGGTGCTCGATGACGACGAGAGGCTGGAGGTCAACGTCGCCGACGAGGGACCAGGATTCGATCCCAACGACCTGCCGTCCCACCCGCCGGTCACCGATCCCGAGCGGCTCAATTTCGAGCGGGGCCTCGGCATCCCGCTAATCCGGACATTGGTCGACGACGTCCAGTTCGCGTCCTCGCCTGAGGGCACCTCGGTGCGGATGACCGTCTACGGCGAGCCGCTGGAACTCCACCCGCCCGAGGAGTTCGGCTCCGACGATCTCGACTAAGCGGAGCGACCGGGGTAGCCGGTGGTGACGCCGCGGTTCGACCTGGTCGGAACATGGCTGGAGGCCACCTACGGGGCAGCCCCCACCCCGGCGGCCGCGCAAGCCCGGCGGCTGGGCGCCGCCCTTCGCCTGGTGATCGACCGCCTGGTCTCCACGGCCGCTCCCGCCGAGGCACTGGCGGCGGCCGCCGATCAGGTCGAGGTGCTGGCCACCCGGCTGGCGGCCCACGACCATGGGGGCCTGTACCGGGGTGTGGCCGAGCAGCACGACCCGGCGGCAGGGTACCCGACCGCCTTCTTCGAGTTTGCCCCCCTCCTCGGCCGGGCCAACCCGCTCGCCCCGCCACTCACCGTTGAAGTCGTCGACGGCCAGCTGATCGGGCGGGCGACCTTCGGTGAGGCGTACGAAGGGCCGCCCGGCTGCGTCCATGGCGGGTTCATCGCAGCCTGCTTCGATGATGTCCTGGGGATGGTCCAGGCCGCCTCGGAGGACCTGGGCATGACGGGGACACTCACGGTGCGCTACCTCGCCCCGACCCCGCTGCACCAGGAGCTGCGGTTCATCGGGACCCTGGCGGGCATTGACGGCCGCAAGGTCAGGACCCGAGGCGAGCTGTGGGCGGGCGACCTCCGTACCGCCGAGGCCGAGGCGGTCTTCATCACCGTGGGCGCAGAGCACTTCCGCGCCTTGCGCCAGCAGCAACGGGGCGGCTGTTAACCCGCTGTTTGCCCCCCGCCTCTTGACATTTTGGTGTCCTGAAACTTACAGTTTCGGCGGCCAAAGTCATGGATAGCGCTCTTACAAAATCCGAACGCGAAACCTTGAAGGCGATCTATCGCCAGACCTCGGGGCAGGGGACCGGGGCGGGGATGGCGGCCCCCACCGCCCACACCGGGGATTTGGCCGACGCCCTCGGCGTCACGCCCGGGACCATGACGGCGTTGGTGAAGCGCCTGGCCGACCGGGGCCTGGCCGACTACACCCGCTACCGAGGGGTGGAGCTCACCGCTTCCGGGCGCCAGATTGCAGTGGCGGTAATCCGCCGCCACCGCATCGTGGAACGCTTCTTGTCCGATGTGCTGGGCTACGCCTGGAACGAAGCCGACCGGCTGGCCCCGAGCTTCGAGCACGAACTGCCCCAGGAGGTGGAGGACCGGCTCTTTCTCGCCCTGCGCAGTCCATCGACCTGTCCCCACGGTTTCCCGATCCCCGAACCCGAGGTGACCGAGATCCCCGCCATGCCGTCGCTGTACGCGCTGGAGCCCGGTGATGTGGCGGTCGTCGCCATGTCGGGCTCCACCGACCGTGACATGATCACCTTCCTCGACACGCTCGGCGTCCGGCCCGGCGTCGAGGTCGAGGTGCGGGAGAAGCACCCCTTTGACGGGCCTCTCGTCTTACGAGTCGCCGGCCATGACCACACTTTGGGCGAGCGGGTGGCCCAGCAGATCTTTGTGAGGAAGACGCCGTCGGCAGTCGCCGACCACGTTCACAGGAAGGAACAGGCGCTATGAACCACGTTCTTGCCGCCGAAGGGGGGTACCAGAGCTTCCACCTCCACGGAGGGGAGTGGTTCTGGCTCGTCTTCTCGGCTTTCACCGCCCTTCTCGCCATCGGCGTCGGTATCGGCCTCCGCCAGACCGTCCTGGCCGAGGACGAGGGGACGCCGAAGATGAAGGAAATCGCGCTGGCGATCGAGGAGGGGGCGCTGGCCTATCTGCGGCGCCAGTTCAAGACGATCGGGATCATCCTGATACCGCTGGCCATCCTGGT
The DNA here is from genome assembly GCA_963791545.1 of uncultured Actinomycetota bacterium. Lineage (GTDB taxonomy): Bacteria > Actinomycetota > Acidimicrobiia > Acidimicrobiales > Palsa-688 > JALYXV01. The sequence continues at coordinate 215,331 of CAWBSR010000001.1, read as the reverse complement.
GTTCTTCACCGCCACCAAGGTGGTGCGCCCCGACGGTTCGGTGGCCCTCAGCTTCATCCAGTCGGGCCTGTTCCGGACCCTGGCCTTCATACTGGGCTGCTTCATGTCCGGCCTGACCGGGTTCATCGGGATGAGCCTGGCCGTGAAGGGCAATGTCCGTACTGCAGCCGCGGCCAAGCGGGGGTCACTGCCCGCCGCCTTGAAGGTCGCCTTCCGCACCGGCGGCGTGGCCGGCATGTTCACCGTTGGCCTCGGCCTCATCGGGGCGACGCTCATCATCATCATCTTCCAGAACACGTCCTCGGCCATCCTCATCGGGTTCGGCTTCGGCGGCTCGCTGCTGGCGCTGTTCCTCCGGGTCGGCGGCGGCATCTTCACCAAGGCCGCCGACGTCGGCGCCGACCTGGTCGGCAAGGTGGAGGCGGGCATCCCCGAGGACGACCCCCGCAACGCGGCGACCATCGCCGACAACGTGGGCGACAACGTCGGCGACTGCGCCGGCATGGCGGCGGACCTGTTCGAGTCCTACGAGGTCACCCTGGTGGCGTCCATCATCCTGGGCGTGGCCGCCTTCCACTCGATCGGCGCCAACCCCGCCCTGGGTCTGATCTTCCCGGTGATCGCCCGCGCCCTCGGCGTGCTGTGCTCCATCGTCGGGGTGTTCGCGGTCAAGGCCACCGACAAGGACAAGTCCGCTATGGCCCCTATCAACCGGGGCTTCCTGGCGGCGGGAGTTCTGACTGTCATTACGACCTTGTTGGTGGCGGTTTTCTATGTCGGCAACGATCACGGCCACGAGGGTTGGAAGGTGTTCGGCGCCGTCACCGCGGGCCTGGTCCTGGCCCAGCTGCTGTCCCGCTTGACCGAGTACTTCACCTCCACCGAGCGGGCCCCGGTGCGCGATATCGCAGAAGCGGCCCGCACCGGACCCGCCACCGTGGTCCTGTCGGGCATCGCGTCGGGCCTCGAGTCGAGCGTCTACGCCATCATCCTCATCGCGGTCACCATCGGCGTCGCCCTGGCCATCTCGGGGGGCAACATCGAGTTCGCCCTCTACCTCGTCGCCTTGGCGGGCATGGGCATGCTGGCCACCACCGGCGTGGTCGTATCCGAGGACACCTTCGGTCCTGTGTCGGACAATGCTGCCGGTATCGCCGAGATGTCCGGCGAGTTCGAAGGCGAGCCGGCTCGCATCATGGTGAGCCTGGACGCGGTGGGCAACACCACCAAGGCGGTCACCAAGGGATTCGCCATCGGCTCCGCGGTGATCGCCGCGGTGGCCCTGTTCTCCAGCTTCGTGGAGACGATCGGCGACCAGGTCCCCTCGATTCGGGCCCTCGGGCTGACCGGGTCGAAACTGTTCAACACCGTCCAGGTCAACGTCGCCGACCCCAAGACGTTCATTGGTTTGATGATCGGCGGCTCGATCGCGTTCATGTTCAGCTCCCTGGCCATCCGCGCCGTGGGCCGCACCGCGGGGACCGTGGTCCAGGAGGTGCGCCGCCAGTTCCGGGAACACCCCGGGATCATGGACTACACCGAGAAGCCGGAGTACGGCCGGGTCATCGACATCTGCACCACCTCGGCGTTGCGGGAGTTGACGACCCCGGCTCTGCTGGCCGTCCTGACGCCGGTGATCATCGGTTTCGGCATCAGCTACCTCGCCCTCGGTGCCTTCCTCGCCGCCGTCATCGTGGTCGGCCAGTTGATGGCCAACTTCTTGTCCAACTCCGGGGGGGCGTGGGACAACGCCAAGAAGTACATCGAGGACGGCCATGAGGGCGGCAAGGGTTCCGATGCCCACAAAGCGGCGGTCATTGGTGACACGGTGGGCGACCCGTTCAAGGACACCGCCGGCCCCGCCCTCAACCCCCTGATCAAGGTCATGAACCTGGTCAGCCTCCTGATCCTGCCCGCCATCATCTCCCTCGGTCGGGGCCCGCTGCGGACCAAGCCCAGCGGCGCCGGCTACCTCATCGCAGGCCTGTCGCTGCTGGTGCTGATCGGGGCCATCGCCTACTCCAAGCGCAAGGTCCAGGCGATGGACAGCGAGGCGCCGGGCACGACCCCGCCCGTCGGGCCGACGGCCGCGGTCGGAGCCGCCTCGCCCGCCGGGGCCGCCTCGCCCGCCGGGGCCGCCTCGCCCGTCGGGGCCGCCTACGGCGATCTGGCCGCGGCTCCGGCGCCCGGGCCAGGCGCCGGTGGCCCATACCAGCCCAATGCATATGGCGCCGGCCCCGAGGGCGAGGTCTTCGTACCGACCTGGGCCGCCCCTCCTACCCCCGCTGCCCCGGCGCCCGATGGGTTTGCATCCGGCGGCGCCCCGGCGCCCGGTGGGTTTGCGCCTGGCGGTGGCCCGGCGCCCGGCTCCGAGTGGCAGGCGCCGCCTACTGCACCGGCGCCGTATTGGAGCGGTCCCGCGGCTCCGCCGCTGGTCGGCGAGCCGGCACCGGGTGGTCCACCGTCGTGGCTCACCGATGCCCCGGCGGATCCGGACACGAATCCGGGTACCGTCGCCTTCGGCGCCGGGGCGGTAGCCCCGTCGTCGGATCTGTTCGCCCCGCCGCCGCCGCCCCCGCCGTCTCCCCCTACCGAGGCCCTGCCGCCCGTCCCCCCTCCGGCTGTCCCGCCGCCGCCCCCGGCTCCGGTGGCGCCCACCTTCGTCTCGCCGACCGACCAGGGCCACGTGGACACCAACCAGCCGTTCAGTTGGGCCCCCGTCGCCGGGGCGAGCGAGTACTGCCTGACGGTGGGCAGCGCCCAGGGCGCCGACGACCTGCTCAACAGCGGCCCGCTGGCCGGCGACCGGACCAGCGTCCCCGTCCCCGCCCTGCCCCCCGGCCGGCCCCTGTGGGCCCGTATCTACGCTTCGGTCGGCGGCCAATGGGGCCATGCCGACGTCACCTTCACGGCGGCGCCCTCCCGGGCCGCCCTGACCTGGCCCGGCCCCGGCCAGTCCGGGGTCAGGAGCGATCGCCCCTTCACCTGGTCACGGGTGCCCTGGGCTACCAACTACTGGCTGACGGTAGGCACCACGGAGGGCGGCTCCGATGTCCTCAACACCGGACCACTTCCCGCCAGCCAGAGCAGCTTCACCGGCATCCCGCCGCTGCCCCCCGGAGTACCACTGCACGCCCGCCTACTCACCCACGACGGTGCCGACTGGACCTACGTGGACGCCATCTTCACCGCCGGCTGACAGGTCACCACCGAGCGGGGCGCTTCGCCGGCAACAAGGGATCCAGGGCTGCCGGGGGAGCACACCTTTGGATCCCTTGTTCCCGGAAGCGGCCGGGCCGGGGACCGGGGTGGATCTGTTGCCACGCTCCAGAGGTGCCCGCCGGGCCCGCCGCAGCCGCGGCGGCCGAACCCGCTCCCACCGACTGTCAGACCGCCTGGGCGCGTTTTTCCCCCCGGTGTCGCCTGACCTCGAGCGCGACTGGGATGAGCGACAGCAGCACGACCACCGCGATGATCGGCAGCAGGTAGTGGTCCACGTTGGGGATCGACTTGCCGAGGAAGTAGCCGGCCACCGTCACGCCCGCCCCCCACAACAGGGCCCCCACCAGGTTGGACAGGAGGAACAGCCGAGCGTCGATTTCGGCCACCCCGGCCAGGGGGTTCATGAGGGTGCGCACGACCGGCACGAACCGGGCCAGCACCACCGCCTTGGCGGGACCGTAACGCTCCAGATACACCCGGGTGCGCTCCACGTACTCTTGCTTGAAGAACCGAGAGTCGGGCCGGCGGAACAGCCTGGGGCCGAATCTCCGGCCCAAAAGGTAGCCCACCTGGGCGCCCACGGCGGCGCCGATCACCGCCGCCACCACCACCACCGGCAGGTTCAGATGGACGTCGCCCTTCCTCGTCGTGGCCGACAGCAAACCGGCGGTGAACAGCAGCGAGTCGCCAGGCAGTACGATCCCTAGCAGAATCCCGGTCTCGGCGAACAAGATAAGAAGCACGCCGAGCGCGCCGAAGCTGTTCAGTAGATGGGTCGGGCTGAGCACGACGGCAAATGCTAGGCGACCCACCCCCCGGGTTGACACCAGCCCCCCTCCCGACTCACTCTCTTGCCACATGTCCAAACCGCTTGTCATCGTGGAGTCCCCCGCCAAGGCGAAGACCATCGCGGGCTTCCTCGGTCGCGACTACCTCGTCGAGGCGTCGATCGGCCACATCCGGGACCTGCCCAACGGCTCCGCCGAGATCCCCGAGGCCTACAAGAGCGAGAAGTGGGCCCGCCTCGGCGTCGACGTCGACAACGACTTCAAGCCCCTCTACGTGGTCCCCAAGAAGAAGAAGGATCAGGTAAGGAAGCTGAAAGGACTCGTCAAGGAGGCCAGCGAGGTCTACTTGGCGACAGACGAGGACCGCGAAGGGGAATCGATCGCCTGGCACCTGCTCGAAGTGCTGGCTCCTCAGGTTCCCGTGAAGCGCATGGTCTTCCACGAGATCACCCGGCCCGCCATCGAGCGGGCGGTGCGGGAGTGGCGCGAGCTCGACCGCCGCCTGGTCGATGCCCAGGAGGCGCGCCGCATCCTTGACCGGCTGTACGGCTACGAGGTTTCGGCCGTGCTCTGGAAGAAGGTCATGAACGGGCTCTCGGCCGGTCGCGTCCAGTCCGTCGCCACCCGCCTCCTGGTCGAGCGGGAACGGGCCCGCATCCGCTTCACGTCGGCCTCCTATTGGGACGTCGACGGGCAGTTCCGGAAGGGGGAAAAAGGGGACCGCTTCGGCGCCACGCTGGTCGCCCTCGACGGCCGCCGCCTGGCTACCGGAAAGGACTTCGGTGAGCACGGGCGGGTCACCGCATCTTCGGTCTTGGTCCTCGACGAGGCGGAGGCTTCCGGGGTCGCCTCCCGCTTGGAGGACGCCTCGTTTTCTGTGCGCTCGGTCGAGGAGAAGCCCTACCGGCGATCGCCCTACCCGCCGTTCATGACCTCGACGTTGCAGCAGGAGGCAGGCCGCAAGCTGCGCTTCCCCTCCCAGCGCACCATGCGGGTGGCCCAGGACCTGTACGAACAGGGCTACATCACCTACATGCGCACCGACTCGACCACGCTGTCGGAGCAGGCCCTCACGGCGGCCCGGGCCCAGGCCCGTTCGCTGTATGGCCCCGCCTACCTCCCCGAACACCCCCGACGCTACGACAAGAAGGTCAAGAACGCCCAGGAGGCCCACGAGGCGATCCGACCCTCGGGGGAGACGTTCCGGACGCCGGAACAGACCGGCTTGTCGGGGGACATGTTCCGACTCTATGACCTGATCTGGAAGCGCACCGTGGCGTCGCAGATGGCCGACGCCCGAGGCCAGAGCATGCAGGTGCGGCTGGGGGCGGTGTCGTCGGCAGGCGAGGACGCCGAGTTCGCGACCAGCGGGAAGACGATCGAGTTCCCCGGTTTCCTGCGGGCCTATGTCGAAGGCTCCGACGACCCCGACGCCCGCCTCGAGGACCAGGAAATTCGCCTGCCCATCCTGGCAGTGGGCGACGCGCTGTCGGCCGATGAGCTGGCGGCCCGGGGCCACGCCACCCAGCCGCCGGCCCGTTTCACGGAGGCGTCGCTGGTCAAGGCGCTGGAGGAGATGGGGGTGGGGCGGCCGTCGACGTACGCCTCGATCATCGAGAACATCCAGGCCCGCGGTTACGTGTGGAAGAAGGGCACCGCGTTGATCCCGTCGTGGACCGCGTTCGCGGTGGTCGGACTGCTGGAGCAGCACTTCGGGCAGTTGGTGGACTACGGGTTCACGGCCCAGATGGAGGAGGACCTCGATGGCATCGCCAACGGGTCCGAAGAGACGATCCCGTGGTTGCACAAGTTCTATTTCGGGGACGATCGCAGCGCCCACCGGGAGATCCAGGCCGGCCTGAAGCTGATGGTGCACGACCAGCTGGCCGAGATCGACGCTCGCGAGGTCAACTCCATCCCCGTCGGAGAGGGGATCGTGGTGCGGGTGGGCCGCTACGGGCCCTACATCCAGCGGGGCGAGGACCGTGCCCAGGTGCCCGAGGACCTGCCGCCCGACGAGCTCACGGTGGCCAAGTCGGAGGAGTTGCTGGGGGCGGGGTCGAGCGACCGGGTGCTCGGGGTGGACCCCGCTTCGGGGTTACAGATCGTGGCCCGGGCGGGCCGGTTCGGACCTTACGTGCAGCTCGGTGGGGGAGAGGCAACCAACGGCTCGGCCGCCGCCAAGCCCAAGACGCAGTCCCTGCTCGACGGGTTGACCCTGGATTCGGTGACGCTGGAGGAGGCGCTGCGGCTCCTGTCGCTGCCCCGCCTGGTGGGCGTCGATGCCGACGGCGATGAGATCGTGGCCACCCATGGCCGGTACGGGCCCTACCTCAAGAAGGGTACCGATTCGCGTTCGCTGGCGAGCGACGCCCAGTTGTTCACCGTGACGCTGGATGAGGCCCGGGCGATCTTCGCCCAACCCAAGGCCGGTCGAGGATCGGCCCGGTCGGGGGCCCCCTTGCGGGACCTCGGGTTGGATCCGGTCAGCCGGCAGGCGGTGACGGTGAAGGAGGGTCGTTTCGGGCCCTACGTGACGGACGGGGTCACCAACGCGTCGTTGCGTAAGGGTGACACGGTGGAGGGCGTCACGCTGGAGCGGGCCGCCGAGTTGCTGGTGGCCCGCCGCGAGGCGGCGCCGCGCCCGCCCCGAGCCCGGAAGACAACCGCCGGTACTGCCGGTGCCAAGAAGGCTCCCGCCAAGAAGGCAGGGGGGGCGAAGAAGGCGCCGGCCGCGAGGAAGACCGCGACTGTGAAGAAGGGGTCTGCGACGGTCAAGAAGGCGTCGGCCGCCAAGAAGGCAACGTCAGCGAAGAAGGCCCGCAAGTCCTCCTAGAGGGTCGCGTCTTGTTGCCCAGGGGCACTCCCTGGGCGGCACTGTGCTTGCGTGCCGCGGCATAGAGAGCACTGATGAAGAGTTCTCAACATGTGACAAGATGCCCACTGCATGGGTAGTGGTCGGCGGAGGTTCGCCGTGACCGTGGCTATGGCCTTGCTCGGTGCCGCCTGCAGCACCGGAGGACACGGCACGGGCCTACCTCCTCCGCCGACGACCACGACAACGGCGCCCGCCGCCACCACGACCACGCTCGACCCGACCAAAGCTGCGATCCTCGCCGCCTACCGCGCAGCGTGGGACGACTATAATCGCTGTAAGCGGAAGCGTACCCGGTAAACCCACTTGACACCCGGCTCGCATTCACGACGACCGGAAAACAACTCTTGGCGGCACAACAGGCTCTGACTCAGGTTAGTCTCATGGGTCATTACGAAAAAGGATCCGACTTGACCTAAATCCGCAAGTTACATCATTGATCGGAGATACCGCCGCAGTGATGGACTGTGATTTCGACCACTCCGTAGAAATTGATGGACGAACTGGACTACCCGTGGATAAGCCGGATGTAGGTCATACGCTACTTCGCTTCACCATGACTCGGTCCAATGGAAATTGGTTTGTTTCCGATTCGACAACCTTAAAATCGGGAAAGAAGACAGACGCATGTCACGCCAGCCGTGTTCTGATATTTCTCACCTCTTTGTCGTCTCCTCGTGGCAATCAGTGGTTTTGCTAACACGGGCCGGCGCCGATCTTAACCCCATCGGTGGCAACGCGAGTCCACTCCCAGGGAGGGAATGGGACCGATCAGATCGTTCAATCCGGGGACGGTGTTGGCGGATCTAAGAATGGAGGTGGCGGCGGTGGAGGGTCTTGTCCCTACGACGCCATTCCCGCCGACTCGGTTGGTTATCCATCGGTACTTAACGGCGGTGTAACCGACTCGGGTCAAGTGATACCGCCGGGCACACCTGGATCTTGGTACGTATGCTTTTTCCGGGATGGTGTGCTGGGGCCGCCATCGGTGATCTTCGTCCCTCCGGGTGGTCCGATAACTCCCTCCCAATTGGTTATCACTGCCAGAAGTCATCTTGGACTTCCGGCCCCGCCGGTGCAGTTCAGTCCCGCCGCCGACTTGTGGCAGTACGTCCAGATGCCCACCTGGGCGTGGGTACCGAAATCCGCCTGGGTTCCGCTTACGTCTACAACCTCGGCTGGTCCTGTCTCCGTCACTGTGACTGCCACTCCCGTGCGTCTCGTCTTCTCCTACCAGATTAAGGGCGACGGCACTTCTGCCACCGCGACCTGCAATGGTCCCGGCACCCCGTATAACGACCAGTTGGCGACCAGCGAAAACCCGCAGCAGCCGGTGCTCGCTGCGTCACCGGATTGTGGATGGACCTGGCACCAATCAAGCGCCGACACGCCGGATCAGAAATACACAGTCCACGCCCACACCGCCTATCACGTGGTATGGACTATTAGAGGAGCCCCCGGCGGCGGCGATCTTGGCGAATTGAATGGCTTTGACGCCGCTGTTCGGGTGACCGTGGGAGAGATTCAAGCACTCAACACGCCACCTCGATAAATCGGTGATCTTCCTCAGCAGCGTAGGATCTCGCCGATACTTGCGATTGAATGGAGCTGAATGGTGCCCATCAAACTGTTCGGCGACGTCATCGGCCAAGAGTGGGCCGTCTCCGCCCTCCGTGCCGCCGCGGTGCACCCCGTGCACGCCTACCTGCTGGTCGGGCCGCCCGGATCGGGTAAGCGGGCGGCCACCGCCAGCTTCGCGGCCGCCTTGTTGTGTGCCGACGGTGGCGATGGGACGTGCGACGTGTGCCGGCGGGTGCTGGGCGGGGTCCACCCCGACGTCGTCGTGTTCGAACGGGAGGGCCCGTGGATCACCATCGACATGGCCCGGGCAATCGGTACCGCGGCGGCGCGCAGCCCGGTCGAGGGTGACCGGAAAGTGCTCATGCTGAGCGATTTCCACCTGGTCAAAGAAGCTGGCCCGGCATTGCTCAAAACGATCGAGGAGCCGCCGCCAAGCACGGTGTTCGTCATCACCGCGGAGTTCCTGCCCCATGAGTTGGTCACCATCGCCAGCCGCTGTGTCGTGATCGACTTTCGTCCCGTGTCCCAAGAAGCGATCGCCGAGGCGTTGCAAGCCGACGGATACTCGCACGACCTGGCACTGGAGTTGGCGATCGTCGCCGACGGTCGTTTGGACCGGGCTCGCCTGTTGGCCCACGACCCCGAGTTCGGTGTCAGGCGCCGAGCCTGGCAGACGGTGCCTGGGCGCCTGGATGGGACCGGCGGCACCGCCCTGGCGATCGCGGACGAACTGGCGGCGCTGCTCGAACGTAGTGTGGGACCCCTCAAAGAGCGGCAGGCGGCAGAAGTCGCGGAACTCGAGGCCCGCATCGCTCGCGCCAACGAGGTCACCGGTCGCGGCGGAGGCAGGCGGGCCGCCAAAACCGGGGCCAAGGAACTTGAGGAGCGCCACCGCCGGGAAGTCCGGCGCCAGCGCACCGATGAGCTCAAGGCCGGCCTGGCCGCTCTGGCCGGCGTCTATCGGGACCGTCTGGCATCGGGTGGCTCAAGCTCGTCGGCTGCCGACGCCGTCGAGTCTGTCCGCCTCGTCCAGGATCTCTATGCCAACCTGGTATACAACCCCAACGAGCTCCTGCAGTTGCAAGGCTTGCTCATTCGGCTGGGGCGGCTGCCGACCAGGGTGGGGTGACGGAACCGATTCGCGGTTTGCCGGTCTCCCGGCCGGAAGGGCCCGTGTGCAGATTCGGCCGCACCGGGGAATAGGGACGACCCGGCCTAGAAGATCCAGCCCGGCAGCCACCGTTCCGAGCAGTGCGAGGCTCCGTCCGGAGTCGAAGACCCATGAACAAAAAATGTCGAGGCCGAGTGTGGCGCTACCCGCCGGGGCCGAACGCTGGCCGGGGGGGCAACCCCTTGGCACCCAGACGTGCCGAAGGCGCCGAGGGCCGACACGGCCGCGCCGCCCGTCCGGAGCGGCGGTTCAGCATGGAGTCCTTAGGCCTGCACCCGTCGTGCCGTCGAATCAGGGCTTGCGCTGCAGGACATGCTCGGCGTCGACGATCCGATAGGCGTAGCCCTGTTCGGCGAGAAACCGCTGGCGGCGGGCCGCGAACTCCTGGTCGTTGGTGTCGCGGGACACGACGGTGAAAAAATGGGCCTGGCGCCCGTCGCGCTTGGGCCGCAGGATGCGCCCGAGCCGCTGGGCTTCCTCCTGCCGGCTCCCGAAGGTTCCTGAAACCTGAATGGCTACCGAGGCTTCGGGCAGGTCGATGGAGAAGTTGGCCACCTTCGACACCACCAGGATCGGCGTCTCCTGGTGGCGAAACGCCTCGTAGAGGCGCTGGCGCTCGACCGTCGGGGTCTTCCCAGTGATAATCGGGGCGCCCAGCCGTTCCGCGATCTGGTCGAGCTGGTCGAGGTACTGCCCGATGACCAGGGTCAGTTCCCCTTGCGCCACTGCTTCCTGACACAGCGCCTCGATCACGGCCAATTTGCTTCTGGCCGTGGCGCCCACCCGGTAACGCTCCTCAGGCTCGGCCAGGGCATAGCCCATCCGCTCCTCGTCGGTAAGGGTGACACGGACCTCGGTGCAGTTTGCCGGCGCGATCCACCCCTGAGCCTCGATGTCGCGCCAGGGGGCGTCGTAACGCTTCGGGCCGATCAGGCTGAAGACGTCACCCTCACGCCCGTCCTCCCGGACCAGCGTGGCGGTGAGCCCGAGGCGGCGCCGGCTCTGGATCTCGGCGGTCATCCGGAACACCGGCGCCGGGAGCAGGTGGACCTCGTCGTAAATGATCAACCCCCAATCCTCGGCCGACAACAGCTCGAGGTGGGGGAACAGGCCGCCTCGGCGGGTCGTGAGAATTTGGTAGGTGGCGACGGTTACCGGCCTGATTTCCTTGCGCTCGCCCGAATACTCGCCGATCTCCGATGCTCCGAGGCTGGTACGGGCCAGCAGCTCCGCTTGCCATTGCCGGGAGGCCACGGTATTGGTAACGAGGATCAGGGTGCGCGTGGCCGCCCGGGCCATGGCGGCCATACCGACCAGCGTCTTTCCGGCCCCGCAGGGCAGCACCACCACACCACTGCCGGCTGCGAAAAAGTCGGCGACCGCCTGCTCCTGATATTTGCGCAGGACCCAGCCGTCGGTCTGGTCGAGCTGAATCAGGTGGGGGGCCCCATCGACGTAGCCGGCCCGGTCCTCGGCCGGCCAACCCAGCTTCAACAGCACCTGCTTCAACCGGCCCCGCTCGCCTCGTGGGATGGAGACGGTGTCGGCGTCGATTCGGGGGCCGACCAGCGACGCCACCTGCTTGGCCCGTATGACCTCCTCCAGAACTGCCCTATCGGTCGTGCGCAGGACCAGGCCGTGCACCGCGTCGATTTCGAGGGCCAGCCTCCCGAAGCGGCCCATTCGTTCCACCAGGTCGATCAGCAGCGCCTGGGGTATGGGGTAGCGCGACCAGCGGAGGAGGGCGTCGACCACCTGCTCGGCGTCATGCCCCGCCGCCCGGGCGTTCCACAGGCCAAGGTCGGTGAGCCGGTAAGTGTGGACGTGCTCCGGGGACCGTTCGAGCTCCGCGAAGGCGGCGATGTCAGCCCGGCAGACGGCCGCGTCGGAGTGGCCCACCTCGAGCAGCAAGGTCCGGTCGGATTGGATGATCAGCGGTCCCTCGGTCACAGCGCGTTTGCCTCCGCCTCGGTCAGGACCCGCACCCAGGTGATCTGAAAAATGTCAAGGGCGCGCGTCCCGTACCCCGGCATGGTGCCAAACGTGACCCGGGCGTTGTCGTCGTCGATATCGAAGACCGTGCCGTTGATCTGTTGTGTGCGCCCCCGCTCGTTCGTGTACTCGAGCCGCAGCCACCACTCGTGGGCGAATGCTTGATCCAGCAGATCGAGCACCTCAACGTGAGATCTGGCGATCCCCCCAGGTCGATCGGTCTCTTTCATCAGAAGGTCTAGTTGGAGAGCGGGTGCTGTCATATCGAGCGGCTGAACCGGCCCCGCCCGTGGGACCGGAAGATCGGTAATCCGGCGCGGCCCCGCCCGCAGTTGTGCCACCACTCTCTTGAAGTACGTCTGGTCGTACGCGTCACCGGTGCCAAACGACGGCGAAAAGGCGGCCATGGAGTCGGGGTCGGCCAGCATGTCGGTGAGCTCGGCGGCTCGCCGGCGGGCCATCTGGCCCATCGCGGGATCGAATGCGCGGGCGCTGAGAGGACCATGGGTTTGACTGGCTCGAGCTACTGGGCGGCGGCGGACCAGCAGAGCACCGGTCTCGTCCTCTTCGGCTGGCAGATAGCCGCCGGCCCGCAGGGCCGCGACGGCCGCTTCCGGGCCGGCGGCGCTCACGAGCACCGTGGGGGCCAGTTGCCGCAGCCCCAGTTTCGCCGTTTTGCGAGCCAGGAGAACCTCGGTCAGCAGCGCCGGGTCGTCACTGCGGATGTAAGCGGCCGCGGATCCGACCCGTACCCCTCCATGGCGCCGGCCGACGTCCTCCACTAGGTAAGTGAGGGGCTGAGGGACACCCTTGGACGCATAGGCCTCCAAGAACCGGTGAATGTCGGCTTGGGTTCGGCCGCCGTCATACGCCCGACGTAGCGTCTGCTCGGTGAAGCGGTAGACGGTGGCCGTTCCCGAGGATTCCAGATCGGCCATCGACTCAAGTTCCGCTCGTACCGCCACCGTCAACGGGCCGGTGGCCACGGCCGTGAGATCCGCCTGGATGACGAACTGGGTCGTCATGCGGGGCGCATTGGCTGCCAAGAAGGCTGTCGCTTCGTCGAGCCGGCCGGTCACCATCGCCCTGCCCAGAGTGCTCATGGCGCCATGCGCACAAAGGCCCAACATTTCGGCCTCCTCGACAATCCACGACACGAGCGTGGCCGGCGGGGCGGGACCGCCGGTCCAGATGCCTGGAGCTTCCCACGTGACCCGGGCGACCAGGCTGTCGAACTCGGCGGTGTGACCGGGGTCGGCCTGGAGGAGGGTGGCGAGAACCAGCATGCGGCGGTGACGGGCCGGGTGCAGAGACGAGGGGGGCAGCAAGGGAGGGATCGGCTTTCCGTTGGTCCCAATGGCACCGGCCAGGCTGATGTGGAGGTCCACGGCCAACCAAGACGTGACCAGCGAGGCCCAGCGCGGCGCTGCCTCGAGGCAGACCCACTCGTCATACACCGGGCACGGCAGCCCGGTGACCATTTCCTCGTCCCACCCGGCCAGGCCGGCGATGGCCGCCAGCTCGATCAACCGGGCCGCCTCGGTTTCGGATCGGCCGATCGCGGTGGCTGCCCGGCGGAGATCGCGTACGCCGACCCCGCCCGCCTTGAGCAGCTTGGGCGGCGCTTCGTCCCACCCGTCGAAGATGCTTGAGATGTCGGTTACGACCTGCAGAGCCGATTCGGTGCTGGTCCGGTCCACCGACGCACCGTCCACCGGGCGCCAACGCACTTCGGGGGGTCGTAGCGTGAAGCCCGGGAACAACCGCCCGCCTCGTAGGGCCAGGCCCACCTCGCGGGGCATGACGATGGTGTCCCAGCTCGTCGCGAACACCAGGCCTCGTTCGGCCAGCCACCCGAGCGGAGTCTCGGGCCGGATATAGTGGGTCCCCGAGTTGACGGTCCCGATCGGGTGTTCGCTGAGGATATCGGCCAGTTCGGTTGTCCCCGGGGGGGCGTCCTTCAGCGCCCGACGTACCTGGTCGGGGTCGCTCAGGACCGCACACAGGGTGGACACCAGCTCATCCTTAGTGCGACCGGAGGAGTGGCCGCCGAGCCGGCGGATGGTGGCCACTAGCACCGAGGATTGCTGGCCGAACAGAGCCAGGTTGAGCGGCGGACCGAGTCCCGCCGGGTTGGGCAGCCCCTTGAGCACGGGAAGGATGGCCACGTCGTCGCCGGTCCTGGAAATGAGCGCCATGGCGGCCAACCGGCCCAGCACGGTGTCGAGGTCGCGAAGATCGACGTCTGCTGCCAGCAGTCGCACCAAGGCGGCCACTGTGGTCGGCTGGGGCAGCAGGCACAGCCCGTCAAGGATCTGGCGGTCAGCCCGGCTGAGGGGGCTCAAACAGGCGTTGATGCTGCCCCAGCCGGACGCCCGGGAGGCCAGCGCTGCCAGGTCCGCAGGTGGGGGGCTGGCTAGGTCGGGCCGCGCCCGGAGCAGGGTGAGTAACTGTTCGTCCGAATAGCGAGGCAGTGCATTCACGAGAGAGAATCCGTCCCGGGCCGAGGGCAGCGCGGGTCGCGCCATGACGCCTCCACTTACAAAGTCGAGTGAACCGAAGCCGGGGAAGCTGCAACAAACGCTACCAAGCCCCCGTGACGGTCAAGTGGACCCGGGGGGCCAGAGCAACGGGCGAATCGCTGTGGAGGTCCTGGGATACCATCGTGGGCCGCCCGAGTAGCTCAGCCGGTAGAGCAGCGCACTCGTAATGCGCAGGTCAGCGGTTCGATTCCGCTCTCGGGCTCCACATGAGTGCTGTTCAGAGACCTATGTGTGAAGTTTCAACTACCGTGTGGTCGGCTGAGTCCAACAAGTTAGTCCAACAACTTGGAGGGCGAAATGGCCGGAAGGATCAGGAAGCAGCCCAACGGATCATGGTTGCTGCGGGTCTATTTGGGACGAGACGACTCCGGGAAGATAAAGCACCGGAGCCGGACCGTGCAGGGGCCTCGGCGGGACGCGGAACGAGAATTGGCGCGCATGGTGACCGCCCAGGCGGACGCGCCGGCCGACTGGGAGGAGATCAACTCCGACGCCAGGCCGACGTCGTGGGGTCCGGCCACGACCGTGAATGATGCCATCGCCGGGTGGCGGCTCAACGGCTGGGACGACCTGTCGCCGGCGACCAGCCGGCGCCACGAGGTGATCTGGCGGCTGCACGTCAAAGACACGATCGGCCGCCGGCGCATCGCCGACCTCGGCCCCCTGGGGCTTCGAGCGCTACTTCCGCACGTTGAAGGTCCAGGGCCAGAGTCAGGCCAGCGTGCGCTCCGCCCGGGCGATGCTGCACCGCGCTTGCCGGTTGGCTCGCAAGTGGAGCGAAGGGGCACTTCCCAACCCGGTGGCCGACACGGAGATGCCCGAGCGCCAGAAGTACGTACCGGCTGACGGGCCGGACTCCTGATGGAACCTTCCGGTCCGTGGCACGGTGTGGCACCTGGTGGTACCGAGGGGTAGAATCCTCTTGTGGCTGATCACTACACGTTGCGGCTGGAACCCAAAACGAAGCAGGGGCTCGCAGAGCGAGCGCGCCGGGTTGGGATGGCAGAACGCACACTGGCGCAGCGCTACGTCGAAGAGGGTTTGCGCCATGACCTGCATCCGCTGATCCAGTTTCTGGATGGACCTAGCGGGCGCCGTGCCAGCGTGATCGGCCGGGGGCTAGACGTTTGGGAGATCATCGCGACGGTTCGGGATAACGACGGATCGGTCGAAGAAGCAGCGCAGTACCTACAGGTCCCTGCGGGGCTCGTGGAGGCCGCTGTCGCCTACTACGGCGAGTATCGCGAGGAGATAGACGAACAGATCGAACTCAACGAATCCGAGTACGAAAGGGGACGGGCCGCGGCGGTCGTGGGCGAGCAGGCGCTGCGTGCGTGAAGGCTCTCCTCGACGAGCAACTGTCGCCGCAGATCGCAGTTCTGTTGCGAGAGGCGGGCCGTGACGTTGTTGCGGTCGCCGAACGCGTCGAGCTCGTTGGATGCAGCGACAGGGTTATTCTTGAAACGGCGATCAACGAAGGTCGGGCCGTAGTCACGAACAACGTCAAGGACTTCCGGCCACTGGCGGCTGAGTGCCTCGCTCGCGGAGGGACGCACGGTGGCCTTATCTGGCTACCTTCCACTCGGACGCGTAGCTGTGCCACGATCGGTCTGCTCGCCCGCGCAATCGAGAAGGTGCTCGTCGATAACCCGAACGGATTGAGTGGCAGCGAACGTTGGATCGGACCGCTCTCGAGCGCCTGAGGCAATCGCCCAGGTTGCTGTTGGAGATCGCCATTGCTGAAGGCGCCCGAACTATCGCTGACGTCCGAGAGGCACTCCGGACTCCGGGCGCCGACGGACAGCTGGCCTGAGGGCCTTTTGCTGGGGGAATCTCAAGGTAGCGAACGCTGCCGTCGACGGTCCTGTAGCTACCGAATACGGACGGACGGGTACATCAGGAAACGACGCTCACACCGTTGAGGACCCCGTCGACAATCTCCTCGACCTGACCCGCCGAGGTCGCCTCATGAACCATGAGCCGCCGATAGAAGAGGGCACCGGCGAAGATCGACAGCAGCAGGTCCACATCGACGTCCGCCCGGATCTCTCCCCGCTCCTGGGCCCGCTCCAGTAACCGGCGGGCGGGGCCCGATCGGTGCCGGACGATAGAGAGATGTCGTGCTGCGACCTCGGTGTCGTGTTCGGCCCGGTCGAGCACCGCGGGAAGGCTCTTCGACCACTCCTCGGTCGCCAGCTGCGAGCCCAGGGCGGAAAGGAGCGACACCAAATCACCTCTCAGCGATCCGGTATCGGGCACCTTCTCCTCTTGTTCGAAACAGGCTACGGCTGCCATGAACAGGTCTTCCTTGCTCGGCCAGTGGCGGTAGATCGTCGTCTTGGCGACCCCGGAGCGGGCCACTACGGCATCCACGGTGAATCCTGAGGAGCCCTGCTCGGACAGCAGCTTGGTGGCGGCATCGAGGACAACCGCCCGGGTGCGGGTGATGCGCGGGTCGGGTTCGGATTCGGACACTTCACATTCCCCCTGGCGCAAGAATTCACTTGACTGCTACGATACGGTATCGTACTACTACTCTCTAGTACTAGAGTACCCGGTACCTGACGGAGGCAACATGACCGATCCCCAAACCATCTTCCGCCGCCGGTGGGGGATCCTCGCCGTTTTGTGCATCAGCGTCTTCCTGGCGGTGGTCGACAACACGATTGTCAATGTCGCCCTGCCCCGCATGAGCGAGGAACTCCGGGCCTCGACCAGCCAGCTCCAATGGATCGTCGACGGCTATTCCCTGATCTTTGCCATGCTGCTCCTCGTCGGCGGCAGCCTCGGCGACCGCTACGGGCGCAAGGGAGCCCTACAGATCGGTGTCGCCGCCTTCGCCGCCTTCTCGGTGTTCGCGGGCCTATCCGGTTCCATCCATCTGCTCATCCTGGCCCGCTGCCTGATGGGATTGTCCGCCGCCCTGATCTTCCCGGCCACCCTCGCCATCCTCACCAACACCTTTACCAACCCCAAGGAGCGGGCGGCCGCCATCGGCGTGTGGACCGGCGTGGTCGGCCTGGCCGTCGCCCTCGGACCGCTGACGGGGGGCGTGCTCCTGCAACACTTCTGGTGGGGTTCCATCTTCTTCGTCAACCTTCCGGTCGCGGGCGTCGCCCTCGGGCTCGGGGCGTGGCTGCTACCGACCAGCCGGGACCCGGCCGCGCCGCGCCTCGACGGGCGGGGATTTGTGCTCTCCAGTGTCGCCATTGGCGCCCTCGTCTACACCACCATCGAAGCGCCCGGCCACGGCTGGACTACCCCTCGCACGGTGGGCGGCTACGCCTTCGGTCTGGTATTGCTGGCCGCCTTCGCGCTCTGGGAGCGTCGGACACCCCAACCGATGCTCGACGTGGCCCTTTTCAAGAACATCCGGTTCAGCGCCGCCAGCTTCTCCATCACGGTGTCGTTCTTCGGCCTCTTCGGGTTCATATTCCTGGTCACCCAGTATTTCCAGCTGGTGCGCGGCTACGACACGCTCTCCGCCGGTCTGCACACGCTCCCCTTCGCGATCGCCACCGGCGCCGTGGCGCCGCTCGCTCCCGTCCTGGCGGCCAAGGTCGGGACCAAGATCGTGGTCCCCGCGGGCCTGATCATCATGGGGGCCGGGTTCCTCGTCGCCACGGGCATTGGACCCCACACGCCGTATTACGGCGCGGTGATCGTGTCCATGGTATTGATTGCCATCGGTCTCGGGTTCGTGGCGGCCCCGTCAACGGTGGCCATCCTGGCGGTTCTGCCCCCCGCCAAGGCCGGCGTCGGCTCGGCCGTCAACGATGTCACCCGGGAGTTGGGCGGGGCTTTCGGCGTGGCGGTCGTCGGTGCCGCTTTCTCGTCGGTGTACGGGCCCGCGCTCGCCCGCCGCCTGCATGGTTTGCCGATCCCGGCGTCGGCACTCCACGCCGCACAATCGTCGGCGGCCGCCGGCCTCGGTATCGCCCAGGGGACTCCCGCCGGAGCCCGGGGGACCATCGTCGCTGCCGTCCACTCGTCTTTCATCGACGGTCTGAGCCGCGGCTCCATGGTGTGCGCCGGCGTGGTGCTGGTGGGCGCCGTGTTCGCCTTCCTCGTCCTCCCCCGCCGGCTCCCGTCGGTCGATCACTCTGTCGCCGCCATCGAGCCCATCGCCGGCGAAACCGCGGCGCCTTTGGAAGCCGACCTCGTCGCCTGAGGAACCGAGGATTGAGGAGCGCGGACCGCAAATCACGGGCGGGATCGCAAAGCGCCGCTCCGGCGCCTCAACCTCCCGTTGCCATGCCGATCACTCGATCATGCGTGCCGAGTCGCAGGGAGGTGACCCCAGCGGGCTGCGGGCGCTGCAGCCGGCGGCCGGTGGCGCGCTGGCGTGGCAAACTACGACCACAACGCCCTAACCGGGTATTTATCGAGGGATCTGGGCCAGCAATCCGTTGAGATAGGCCAGCATGGATCGGCCGCCGGCTGGAGGCCAGAACCCGATCTCCAGATGCGGGCCCGATGAAATGCCGACGTTGCCATACCCGACCGTGGAAATTTGCTGGCCCGCCACGACGTGGGCTCCCACCGGGACCAGATTGGGACCGGAATGGCCGTAGTACACGGTCCGCCCGGCCAGTGGGCCACCGGTGATCTGCAGCACCGGGGCGTTGGGCCCGAAACCGGAGACGCCCTCTTTGATGATCACGCCGGGTCCCATCGCGAACAGGGGTGTCCCTCCGGGGGCGGTGTAGTCAACACCGCCGTCCACACTGCCGTGCCGGAGATACTGGACCGGAAGGGGTAGGCCGCCGCGTGGCCCTGCCGCGGCGACTGGTGGCGAAGCGGCCGGGTGCGGAGGAACGGTGGTCGGTGACGTCTCGGGCGCGCCCGCAGGTCGGCCGCCCGGAAAGGCGCCCGGCGTCAGGTGTTTCGCCAGCAACGACTCGTTCGACGCCGGCTGGGCCTGACCGTCAGGCAAGGCCGCGGCGACCGCCAGGCCGGCCAGATCGGCTCCCCGCAACCCAGGCGCCCGCCCCTGGATGGCTCGGGATGAGCCGGCACGACTCCGGTGGCCAGCTTGGCTGACGGCGCCGAGCGCCAGGACCGAGGCATCCACCGTCATCAGGCAACCCGCAGCCGACAAAAGACACAGTATCCGCCGCTGTGACATCCACGACTCGTGAGCTGGTCGTGAACCCCGAAGCCTCACCGGTAACGGCCTGGCAAAAGAAGGACGTCAGCCATCGATTCTTCCTCCCAATCGCAGAACAGCGAGGCCCCCGCTGCAATTCCCCCAAGGAATGCGGAATGGTAACGAAAGGTTCTTGCGTTTTCAAATACCAGCAATCTCGGCATTGAGGGCCTTTTCAGCTAAACTTGACAAAGTGTTCATATCGCGGGGCTTCGAAAACGTATCCGACGAGGTGTATCTGATCCCCTTTTCCCACCTAGGCAAGCGCATTGTCCGGATCGTCGTGGAGATGTTCCCGGCACCCTGGGGGGGCAGGTGGCACGCCACTCCCCCCGGAGCCGGCTGGTGACCCGTAGTCTCGTACGCCGATGTTGAAGACCCGACGGAAGGTGCAGATCGAGCAGGTCAGGTTCCCCGAGCCCCGCGAAGGGCTGCCCGAGGATCCTCGGCCCTTCATCGGCTCCCAGCACCTGAGTGCCGCCGCTGCCGTCCAGGAACAGCTGAGCGCCCGGTGCCTGGTCGCCGTGGTCGGCCGGCTTGGCGCCGGCAAGAGCACGGTGTGCCGGCGGGCGGCCAACTCCCGCTGGGTCCGGCAGTGGTACCTGCAGGATGAGAAGGGGCAACCGGTCCACCGCCGGTTCTGGGTCGACCTCGAGGATTGTCGTCCCGGCGCCGAGGCACAAGAACGCATCGCCCACGTCCTTGGTCGGCGCAACTTCGACGAGGCGCTGGACCGGCTGGGCAACGGCCGGCACTGCCTGCTGATCCTCGACAACGCCGATCAGGCGTTTGCCGGGTCCGACGAGGATGGCACCTGGGCCCGGCTCGTCGCCTGCGTCGACCGGGGCGCCAGCATCGTCGTCACCCGCCAAACCGTCTCCGATCTTCCGGTCGAGCGGCCCTGGAGCGCCATCGTCGAGGTCACCGGGTTCGGCAACCACGACGAGGCCCAGCAGCTCTTCGACCATCTCGCCCCCCAGCACGTCGCCGACCTGCGATCGGCTGAAATCGTGGCCGCCTGTGACCTGCTCCCGCTGGCGGTGAGGATCCTCGGTGGCACCGCGGCGGGCGCCGACCTCGAAGCGGCCCGCCTCCGGACCGAGCCCGGCATCGAAGGCCGGGAGGGCCTCGACTTCGCGCTCGAGGTCTCGGCCGCCATGCTCGACCGCGAGGATCGCTACGTGTGGGGGGCCCTGTCGTTGTTCCCCTCCGGATTGTCGGCCGAGGACATCGATCAGGTCGTCTCGGGAGTTCCCGAACCCCAAACCAGGACGGTCCGCCTGTTCACGGCGGGAATCGCCCACCGCTGCGAATCCGGCGTCCGCATCCCCGGGCCGTTACGCCTCCCGCCGGCCGCACTGGACCTCGATGACGCCGCGGAGTCGGAGGCGTGGCGCGCGTATGTGAAACGGGCCCAGGCGCTGATTGGCCCGGCTACCGCCGACGGGGCCCACTCGGGCGGGGCCGGGACCGTTGCCAACTCAGCCGACCAGAGCGGCCGGGGGGGTCAGCGGGACCGCCCGGCGGCGGCTGACCGGGCGACCAGCGAGGCGGACAGCTGGATGACCCGCCAGATCGCCACCCTGAGCCGCCTCGTATCCCGACCTGCGCTGCCCGATGGCAGTTTCGATCTGGCGTGCACCGCCTTGCTGCTCCATCAGTCGAGCGTCGCCCCGGACTACTTGGACCGGCTCCTGGTCCGCCTCGTCGACCGGGGCTTGGGCGGCACCGCGGCGGGAGCCGAGACCGCAGCCGCCGCGCCGCCGCTTTCTCCGGCGCCGTCGTTGAAAGCGCAGGCGGCGCAACTGGCCGCCGCCTTGGAGGACCAGCGCCGTTTTGGCGCCGCGGTCCTTGTCGCGGCCTCGTTGGGCGAGGCTCAGCGGCGAGCCGGCGACTCCGGCGCCGAGGCGGCGGCGCTGTGCCTGCAAGGGCGGGCCGAGCGGCTGTGGTCCCACTTCGACGCCGCGGAAACACACCTGGCGGAGGCTCACCACCACTACGAGCAGTTGGGCGACGGTGTCGGTCAGGGCTGTGCGCTGTTCGAGCTGGGCCAGGTGGCGCTGGATCGGGGCCAGCTCGACGATGCGGAAACGTACTTGGACGAAGCACTGGAGCTCTTCGCCGCCAACGGCCGACCGATCGGCGAAGCCAACACCAACCTCGAACTGGTGCGGGCCGATCTGGCCCGAGGCCGGGTCGACAGTGCCGAGCGCCGTCTGGCCGCCGCCCTGGACCGCTACGAGTCGGCGGGCGACAGGCTGGGCTTCGCCAACGCCTGCCTGCAGCTGGGCCAGGTCGAACTGGCCCGCGGCAAACTCGACCGCGCCGAACGCCACTTCGGGGGCGCCCTGGATGGCTACGAGCAGGCGGCTGACAAGGTCGGTTTCGCCAACGCCTGCCTGCAGTTGGGCCAGGTCGAGCTGGCGCGGGGCCGGCTGCCGAGCGCGGAGCGGCGCTTCGGGGGCGCCCTGGCCGGTTACCAGCAGGTGGACGACCAGGTGGGCGTCGCCAATGCATCCCTGCAGTTGGGTCAGATCGACCTCGCCCGGGGCCAGTTGGCCCAGGCCGGGCCCCGCCTGTTGCAGGCCCTGGCCGCCTACGAGCGGATCGGCGACCGGATCGGCGTCGCCAACTCCTACCTCCAGTTGGGTCAGGTCAACCTCGGCCTGGGCGAGTTGGACGAGGCGGATCGTCGCTTCAGCGCCGCCCGGTCGGCCTATGACGACATCGGCGACGTGACCGGCTCCGCCAACAGCCGTCACCTGACCGCCACGCTGCGCTCCCTCCAGGGCCGCCCCATCGAGGCCATGACGCTGTTCGGGGAGGCAGCCCGTTTGCACCTGTCGATCGGTCGCCGAGCCTCGGCCGCCTGGAGCCTGGCGGGCGCCGCGCGCACGTGCACCGGCCGAGCGGAACGCACGGGTTACGCCACCGACGCGGTCCGGCTGCTGGAGGAGGCGGGCCAGGCCGAGGCGGCGGCCGAGCTGGCATTGCAGTTGCGGGCGCCGGCGTTCGAGCCCGTTCCCGACCCGGATGTCAAACGTCACTCCTGGCCGCCGCCGCCCCGGCAGCCGCCGCCGGGTCCCGCGCCCGCCGCCGAACCCTGGCCCCGGGCGGTGGTCGAGCCCGAGCCCGTGGCCGCCGAGCCCGAGCCCGAGCCGGCAACCGAGCCTGTACTCGCCGGCGAGCCCAAGCCGGCAACCGAGCCTGTACTCGCCGCCGAGCCCGCCGCCGAGGCGGCCAGTGAGCCCGCCGCCGAGGCGTCGCTCCAGGCGAGCGTCGATTCCGCCCCGGCCACTTTTCGGGAGCCCGACACCGCACCTCAGACGGTGATCGCCGATGCCGATACCGATGCCGATGACAATGCCGGGCCGAGGCCTGGTCTGGAGCCAGACCGCGGCCTCATGTCCCCCGACTGGACGTCTGCGCTCCAAGCCATCAGGGTGTCCCTGCTTACGCCCGAGACGCCTGAGGCCGAAGCGGTCCGGGGGGAGCCCGAGGAGCCGGGGGCACCTGCGCCGCGGGCTCTCTATGACCAGACCGCCCCCGACCCAGGCCCGGCCGCCGCCCCGGAACCCACCCCGGACCCTGGCTCCCCCGAGGCCGACGAGGCGGTGGAATCGAGCCTTACCCTGTTCCAAGGAGACGACACCTACGAGGAGTCTCGCCGAGGCCGCTTCCGGTGGAGGCGCCGCAAGGAGCACCCGCCCGACCCTCCAACCCTCCCCGGGATGGAAATCCGCTAGCGCTTCTGGCCCGAGCCCTCGAAGCGGCTCACCGTTTCCACATGAAAGGTATGGGGGAAGGCGTCCACCAATGCCACCGACTCCAGGTGGTAGCCGGCCTGGCGCAGTAGAGCGGCGTCGCGCCCGAGCGAAGCGGGGTCGCAGCTCACCAGCACCACCCGCGGGGCACGGGCCGCGACGACGGCATCCACGCCGATCCGGCCCAAACCCGGCCGAGGCGGGTCGGCAATCAGCACATCCACGGGCGGTTCGCCCCGCCGGAGCCGCCAGCGCCCGACGTCCGACGCCACGATCCGGGCGTCGACGTCGACCAGGTTGACCCGGGCGTCGGCGACCGCCGGCCGGTCGCTCTCGATGGCGGTGACCCGTACCCCGGGCCGGGACCCGAGCACGGATGCAAACAACCCCACCCCGCAATAGGCGTCCACCACGTGCCGGGCCGCGTCGGCGCCAACCGCGCCGACCACGGCCGACACCAGCGCCGACGCGGCTACCGGCCCCGGCTGGAAGAACGATTCGGCGCTCACCCGGAAGCGCCGCCCCGCCACCGTCTCATGCACGCACCCGGCTCCGTCATCGCCGACGACGACGACGTCGGCGGGGACCTTCACACCGCCCACCGATGGTGTCGTCCGTACCAGCCGCTCGCCCGATGCCACCCCGGCCCGGAGTAGCACTTCGGCGGCGCCGGGGTACCTTCCCGCCGCGATCAGCTCCTCCACGAGGGGGTGGGCGGCCAGGCAGGAGTCGGTTTCCACCGCCTCGTCGGGCCCTCGCCGGCGCCGATAGCCGGCCCGGCCGCCAGGTGAGACGGCCAGGCGGGCGGTGGTGCGCAGCGCCGGTCCTTCCATAGCCACGACCACGGGCTCGGGTGGCGCCCGCAGCCGGCCGATGCGCCGGAGGGCATCGAGGACGATCCCCGCCTTGAACCGCACCTGGGCTTCGGGGGTGATGTGCTGCCAGGTGCAACCGCCGCATCCCGCCGCCAGGGCAGGACAAGGGGGGAAAACC
Source organism: uncultured Actinomycetota bacterium (assembly GCA_963791545.1). Lineage (GTDB taxonomy): Bacteria > Actinomycetota > Acidimicrobiia > Acidimicrobiales > Palsa-688 > JALYXV01. The sequence goes on along the minus strand of CAWBSR010000001.1, from coordinate 191,253 downwards.
CGGTCGGCGGATGGCTGGACTATTTCGAGGGCGCGAGCGCGAGCGAAATCGGCCCGAGCTTCGGTGAGCTGGGCCATCACAATCTCGCCCGGCAGGGCGCCTTCGACGAAAACCACTCGTCCCGTTTCGTCCCGGGCCAGGGCGGCACCGCCCGCCACCATGGCGGTCGGCTCCAGGCGCAGCTCGTCACCCACCGCTACATCCTGGCTGCAAACGGCCGATGTCGGCAGGACCAGCGTCACGAACCGCGCCCGGTCCGGGCAACTGGCCTCGTGGTGGGTGGACCGGACCGCTGAGCTGGCACCGTCGCGCCAGTTGTCACCGCACGGCCGATTCTCGCTACGCCGAGGCCGCGACCGCCCCGATTCTCGCTACGCCGAGGCCGCGACCGCGCCCGCTCCTGCCAGCGGCGGGCGGCAGTGGCTGCATGGCCGGTACCCGGCCGCCACCGCCTGGGCGACGGAACGGAACCCCACCCGGTGGGCGGGCCTGATCCGGCGAGCGTCGTGGCAGGACGGGTAACAGACCACCTGGGTGGTATCACTGCCCAGGTACAGCGTCCCCCGTGCCGCCAGCTCCCGGATTTCCTCCAGGTTGACCTGCTCGGCCGCCAGGATCTGCCGCTTCATCTCGGGCCCGAAACCGTACTGGCCCTCGGTCCCGTCGCTGCGCACCACCCGATGGCAAGGGATGAGGAAAGGCACCGGGTTGCGGCCCAGCGCCGAGCCGACCGCTCTCACTGCCCGCTCCCGGCCGATCTCGGCGGCCACCCACCCGTAGGGCCGGGTCTCGCCTCTGGGGATCTCGAGTGCCTTGCGGAGCACCGCCTGCTCGAAGGTGCTGAGGCCTCGTAGGTCGAATTTGATCTGGGCGGGCCGTCCGGTCCGCACCGCCTCGGTCAGCCCCTTCGGGGGGCGGGCGCCCGTCCGCACCGGCCGCTGGAAGCGGTCCCGGACCTCGGCTGCGAACTGTTCCTCATCGCCGGCCGCCCGCACGTAGCTGACCCCCTGGTCGGTGAAGGCGACCAAGAGGGCGCCGACCGAGGCGTAGCCGTCCACTCGCACTACCGAGGTGTAAACGCGCTCGATGAGCGGGGTGGCGGGAGTGGCGGCGAGCTGGGCCAACTGGTCCCACAAGAGCTGGGTCACGGCAGTACCTCCGAGTTGTCGCCAATAAGCACACGCAGTTGTTCCAGACCTCGCCGGACGTGGGACCTGGCCGTGGATTCCGGGCATCCGATAACCCCGGCGACCTCGGCGTTCGACAGGCCGACCACATGGCGCAGCACCACGGCAATGCGCTGGTGGTCCGGCAGTCGTACCAGCACCTCGGCCAGCCGGGCCCCGTCATCGCGGCGGGTGGCCCGCGCCTCGGGCGATTCAGCTACATCGGGTGGGTCGGGCGGGGGTAGGGAAGACCGGGTGGGCCGGCGGGAGGCGGTGCGCACCTGATTGCGCCACAGGTTCAAAACGATGGTGATCAACCAGGGCCGCAACTGCAGCTCCTCGATGCGCGTGGGGGGATAGCGGCGCAAGGCGGAGTAGGCCCTCAAGAACGTCTCGGCCGCCAGGTCCTCGGCGTCGTCACTCCGCCCCGACACCCGCAGCGCGGTCGTGAACACCGCCCCTTCAAATCCTGACACGACCTCGGCGAACACCCCGTCCAGATCCCGGCTCAGCCGGGTGGTCAGCGTCAGCGGGTCGCCACGTACATCGATGACAGTCACATCTACCAGAACACCGCAGTCGGCCAGGAGTTGCGGACGTCTGGGCCCCGCGTCCCTGACAGCATCACCCTGGCAGCAAATCACCCTGACCGAGGCGGCGGCGTTCTCGCCCTGCCGATGGCACTTGAGGTGAAGGGCGGACGCGCGTCGGCCGCCGCCACCTCGGGCCTAGGAGCGGCTCTCGGGATGGCGGCGGTTCACTTCCTGGCCAGGTGGAGTGCGCCCCGCGATGCCGTTCCCGGGCCTATGGCCACCGGGATGCCGTCTGTGTCCTGGCTCGTGGGCACCCGAGATCCTGGACGCGGCCTGAAAGGTGTTACCGGGCGCCGGCCGGCGCCAGTTGATCAATAAACGTCGTCGCGCTCGACGACGGTGCGGCGGTCAACGACCGTCCCACCCCGGCGCCGGCTGCCACCGAAGCCGCCCCAGGAGCTCCAGAAGACCAAGGACAACACGATCCCGATCACGCCGACGATCATCAGGATGTCGCCGACCGCGTGGAGGTTGATACCCGAGGTGCTGACAGTCACCGCGTAGCGCAGAATCGCACCCACGGCGATCAAGAAAATGCTTGTTCCTATTCCCATGCCTAGGCTGTACCCCGGCCCACCAAGGAACAAACGAACTAAGGGACCGGCACTCTTGGCGGCGGTTGGCAGTTCCCGTCTCGCTCGGTGCGGCCTGCCGCTAGGCCGCCCAAGTGTCTGTCACGATACCTAACCTGGTCGCAGCGCCATCCAGACCGCCCTGGCATCTTTTGTTCCAGGATTGCGCCATTGATGCCGGCGGTCGGTGCGGAAATGGATGGCGTCACCCTTCTGCAACCGGAACGGCTGATCCTCGACCGTGAACTCGAGGGCTCCGTCGAGCACGAAGACCAACTCCTCGCCGGGGTGCTCCATGGGGGTCGGGCCGCTGTCCGCCCCGGCCACGACGGTGGCCACGGCGCCCGCCACGAAGAACCGGCCGTAGGGGCCCGAGATCCCGGCCAAGTCGATCCCCTGGTGCGACGTGTAAACCCCGTTGCGGGCCGCAGCCGGCGTGAAGACCACTGGCCCCGACTCCTCGGCGTCCTCCTCGACGAAGTACGACACCGGGCGATCCAGGGCACCCGCCAACTTCAGCAACGTCGTGATGGTCGGCACCATGCCGCTGCGTTCGATCTTGTGGATGGCGGCCGCCGAGACATCGGCTCGATCGGCCAGCTGCTGCATCGACAGCCTCTGCTGGAGCCGCAGCTCGCGCAGCTTGGGGCCGATGGAACTGACGATGTGATTGAGGTCGTCGGATACGGCACTGCCCTCGCCCCGAGCCGGCTTGAGCGGCGTCAGGACCGGCCCATCGAGCGCCTCGACGGCGGAACCGGGCGAAGTCGGACGGACGCTACGGGCTGCGCGTGCCGGCATATCAGGTACTCCTTGGAGGGCTTCCCGGGGGTTGACAACCGATCCGTGCCATCCAGTATAGTCAACACGAGTTGCCGATGGTGAATATGGAGGCCGGATGGCCCGACGGACTGTGGTGGTGGGTGGCGGGGCCGGAGGTATAGGCGCCGCCGGTGGGGTCAAGGCCGTCGACCAGGCCAACCAGGTCATGGTGTTCACCGAGTTCGAGGACGCCGCCTACAGCCCCTGCGGCATCCCCTACGTCCATGGCAAGGAGATCCCCGACTTCGAGTCGCTCTTCCTGGCGACCAAGCAGCAGTACGTCGACAGCGGCATCGATATCCACTACCAGACCAACGTCGCCGCCATCGACACCGCGGCCCACACCATCTCGATAGACGGCCGGGACCCGGTCGGCTGGGACACCCTGGTGGTGGCGACCGGCTTCAACTACGCCGATCCCGGGATTCCCGGCGACGACCTGAGCGGCCTCTATTACGTGAAAAACATCCGCCGGGCCATGGAATGGGACAAGGTCCTCGACGACGTCAAGACGGCCGTTGTGTACGAGGCGTCCCCTCTGGGTTTGGAGATGGTTACCGCCCTCGCCCACCGCGGCATCGAGACCCACCTCATCGACCCCCAACCGTGGGCCCTGGCCGAGGTCGCCGACCCCGACATCGCGGCGCCGGTCGAGGAGTCGTGGGCCGAGATGGGCGTCAAGATGCATTTCAACACCGACATCGAGGCCTTCCTCGGTGACGACCAGGGCCGGGTCCGGTCGGTGCGCACCGCCGATGGCGAACTGCCCGTGGACCTGGTGGTGGTATGCACCAAGAAGGTGCCCAATACCGCCCTGGCGGCGGCCGCCGGCCTGGCGATCGGCTCCACCGGGGGCATCATCGTCAACGAGCGTATGGAGACCTCGGCCCCCGGCGTCTACGCGGCCGGCGACTGTGCCGAGGTCCCCCACGGCGTGACCAACATCCCCATCCAGGGCCTCTCCGGCAGCCACGCCTACGCCCAGGGCAAGGTGGCCGGCGCCAATGCCGCCGGCGGCTCCCGCAGGTACCAGGCGGTCTACGTCCCGTGGGGCATGGTGGCGGGCAAGTGGATGATCGGGGGCGTCTCCTTCGGGGAAACCCTGGCCGACGCCCTCGGGATGCCCCACATCGTGGGCAAGGCCACGGGCATATCCAGGGCCCGCTATTACCCGGGTGTCAAGAAGATCATCGTCAAGCTGCTGGCCGAACCCGACCAGCACCGCCTCATCGGGGCCCAGCTGGTGGGCGGCGAAGGGATCAAGGAGCGGGCCGACTTCCTCGCCATGGCGGTCAAGACCGGCATCACGCTGGAGGACCTGGCCTGGATGGAAAACGTGTATTCCCCACCCATCGGCGCCCTCAACGAGCCGATCGCGTTGGCCGCCCAAAACGGTCTCAACTCCCTCAAGTCCTGAGAACATGTCCCTCGCCCGCTGGCTCCGATCCAACTCCGAGCACTATCTGCTGCGCGACGCCCAGTCCCGGGCCGCCGAGAAATACGGCCGGGGCCGTCCCCCGCCGCCCCGCACCACGCGGGAGCTCTTCTGGCGCAAGGTATTTGTTCCCGTCTATCGCCGCCTGCCGTGGCGGTTGCGCCGCTTCACCATCGGGATCCTGCCGGGCAGCCACCGCCAGGAGTGGAGCGGGGCGCCGGTCCGCCACCATCCCGCCGTCTAAAACCTGTCATCTGAAAAATCAAGCAAAGGAGGGTGTATGCCCAAAACCGTAAACAACCCGATTCCCGCCGAGGGTGAGGGCCTGTTCAACGCCGAGGAGAAGGTTTTCCCCGACATCAAGGCCAACCCGGGCGAAAAGGCATTCGTTTTCATTCACAGCGTTCCCTATGAGGGTTCGGTGGCCCTGGTCAACCTGTTGACCTCGACCCGCCTGGTCCGCAAGGGCTTCGAGGTCAATATCGTCCTGTACGGGCCCGGCGTGCTCCTCGCCTCGGGAACCCGGGGTTATCCGACGGTCGGCAACGAGGCCTTTCCCGGTCACATGGCCATCAACAATCAGATCAAGACCCTCCTGAAGGAGGGGGCCACTATCTATGCCTGCCGCTTCGCCATGGGCGCCCTGTACGGTTTCCGGGAGGACGACCTCATCCCCGGCGTCAAGGCCTTCAACCCCCTCGACGTGCTCGACGCCGCCCTGACGGCGTGGCGCGAAGGCGCTTTCCAAATCAACACCTGGACCGTCTGACCAAATACAAGTTGGGAAGAAATGCCTCCCGCGGCGCGCGTGGCGCCGCGCCCGGGAGCGCATGCTTTTGTTGAAGATACGAATGACCGGAGGTGGTTAGTGGACGGTATCCACGACATGGGGGGGATGCAGGACTGGGGATCGGTCAGCGGCCCGTCGCCTGACGAGCCACCGTTCCGCGAGGAGTGGGAGAAACGCGCCTTTGCCCTGGCTCTCCTGTCCATGCGGGTATCGGGGACCAATCTGGACGCCTTCCGCCATTCCATGAACCGGCTGGAACCGCTCGACTACCTCGCCGACGGCTACTACGGGAGGTGGCTGCGGGGGGCCGAGAATCTCCTTACCGACAGCGGTATTATCTCCCCCGGGGCGGTGGACGCCAGGACCCGCAAGGAACTGGGCGAGGACGTCAGTGACCCGCCGGAACCCGAACCGAGCCGGCCCGACTACAAACCGACCGGTCCCGGCTCACTGCGGCCTCTCGACGCCGCGCCTCGTTTTTCCCCCGGTGATCCGGTTCGGGCCAAGGACATCCACCCGTCGGGCCACACCCGTCTGCCCCATTACGTGCGGGGCCGGGTAGGGGCGGTGCGCCGGGTGCAGCCGGCCCACGTCTTCCCCGACACCAATGCCCATTTCCAGGGCGAGAACATTCAGCACGTGTACTCGGTGGAATTCCGTTCCCGCGAGCTCTGGGGCGGCGACGCCGAGGATTTCGTGCTCAACATTGACCTTTACGACGATTATCTGGAGCCGGTGACATGAGCGTTTCCGAGCGGCTGCCGATTTCCTTGCGGACCGAGGCCTTGGAATCGATACTGGTCGAGCGTAGCCTGGTCGACCCCAAGGTGATGGCCGCCTATATCAAGATGTACGAATCCGATGTGGGTCCGCTCAACGGTGCCAAGGTCGTTGCCAAGGCTTGGGTGGATCGGGAATACAAGGAGCGTTTGCTGGCCGACGGCACCGCGGCGGTGGCCGAACTGGGATTCAAGGGTCCCCAGACCGAGCATCTGGAGGTGGTGGAGAACACCGACCAGGTTCACAACGTGGTGGTCTGCACCCTGTGCTCGTGCTATCCATGGGCGGTGCTGGGCCTGCCGCCCAGCTGGTACAAGGACCCCGCCTACCGTGCCCGGATCGTCAGGGAGCCGCGGGCGGTGCTGCACGAGTTCGGCCTGGACCTGGGCGAGGACGTCGAGATCCGCGTCGCCGACAGCGTGTCCGAATGCCGGTACATGATCCTGCCGCAGCGTCCTGCGGGGACCGAGGCCATGACCGAGGACGAGCTGGCGGGGCTGGTCACGCGCGACGCCATGGTGGGCATCGCCAAGGTGCCCGCCCCGTCATGACGACGCCGCAACTGGACATCGAGGGCCCGGCGGCGCCGCCCCGGCGCAACGGGGAGCTGGCCTTCTCCGAGCCGTGGGAGAGCCGCGCCTTCGGGTTGGCGGTCGCCCTGGACGCGGCCGGGGTCATCGAGTGGGAGGCGTTCCGCCGGCAGCTCATCGCCACCATCGGCGCCTGGGAGTGCTCCCACTCCCCCGGCGACGAGTCGTGGAGTTACTGGCGCTGCTGGCAGGACGCTCTGGAACAACTGCTGCTCGACCAGGGCGTGCTCGGCGACCACGACGTGGACCAGCGTACTGAGGAGCTGGCGGCGCGCCCGGCAGGCCACGACCACGGCGGCCCCGATCACCGCCACCACCGCCACGACGTGTGACTTGGGCGCGTCGCGGTCGGTTGAAGCGGTCTGGGAGGGCAACTATCGCTGCCGGGTGACCATCGGGTCCTTCGAGATGATCATCGACGAGCCCGAGAGCGCGGGCGGTGGGGGGGCGGGCCCCCAGCCGACCGAGGTGTTCCTGGCCTCACTGGCCTCGTGTTTCACGCTCGCCGTGCACCATGTGGCCCGCAAGCGGGGCATCACCCTGCCCGACCTCTCGGTGCGGGCAGTGGGGGACTACGAGGGGCCCAAGTTCTCGGCGCTGCGGGTCGAGGTGTCGTCCCGTCTGCCGGCCGAACAGCTGGCCCCGCTGCTGGAGCGGGCGGCGGCGGTCTGCTACGTGTCCAACACCCTCCGTGCGGTGAGCGAGGTCGAGGTGGTGGTCAGCGACGGGCGGCCGACCTGAGGCGCTGACGTCCGACCTCGGCGGCGCCGCCTTCCATAAGGACAACGATGGAGGCCATGAAAACAAGTCGATCGACTACCGTTGCTTTTCTCAGGGGCCGGAAGAGGGGACGACGACATGCGTTGGTTGGCGGGGTTGGCGGTAGCCGTCATCGTGGCAGCCGGGTGCAGCAGTGGTGGAGGCAAGGTGACCACCAACACCACCGTCGGTGCCACGTCGGGTACCACGGCGGGGAACGGCACTTCCCCCGCCGCCTTGGTCCCCGCCGCGCTCAAGAGCAAGGGAACCTTGACGGTGGCCATGGACGCCTCCTACGCGCCCGATGAGTTCATAGGCGCCGACGGCAAGTCCATCATGGGAATGGACGCCGATCTCGCCACCGCCATCGCCAAGGAGCTGGGCCTGGCGGTGAGCCTCCAGAACGCCACCTTCGACACGATTATCCCGGGCCTCCTGTCCGGGAAGTTCGACCTCGGGGCCTCGTCGTTCACCGACACCAAGGAGCGGGAGAAGCAGGTCGACTTCGTCACCTACGGCAGCTTCGGTGAGGGCTTCTACGTACCCGCGGCCGGCACCGTCGCCTTCGACGGCCTCGATTCCCTCTGCGGCCACACGGTGGCCGTGGAGAGCGGCACGACCGAGCAGACCGACGCCCAGGCCCAGGTGAAGACCTGTCAGTCAAAAAATATGCCGGTCGACAAGGTGCTGGTGTTCTCGGACCAGAACGCCGCCAACCTGGCTGTCTCCAGCGGCCGGGCCGACGTGGGCTTCTCCGACTCCCAGGTCGCCGCGTACATCGTGCAGAAGTCCAGCGGTCAGTTCAAGCTGGTGGGAACACCGTTCTCCACCGCTCCCTACGGGTTGGCGATGCCGAAGAACGGCCTGAAGGACGCCGTCTTGGCCGCCGTCAAGGACCTGATGGCCAACGGGATGTACACCCAGATCCTCACTAAATGGAACGTCCAGGCGGGAGCCATCACCAACCCCGTCATCAACGGGGCGACCAGCTAGCCGGGGGGGGGGCCGGTCATGGCTGCGGCCACGACAACCTCCGGGAGCGAGAACAGTCAGGGCCCGCCGCCCGCCTCCGAAATCACGGCGATACCGGTCCGCCACCCGGGGCGCTGGGCCAGCACCGCCATCATCGCCGTCCTGCTGGCCATGTTCGTGCACACCATCACCGTGTCCAGGACAACCCGGGGGGGCCCCGTCCAGCCGCGGTTCCAATGGGACGTGGTGGGCAAGTACATGTTCTCCCGGCCGGTGCTGGCCGGCGTGGTCATCACCATCGAGCTGACAATCATCGCCATGGTGATCGGCATCGTGCTCGGCGTGGTGCTGGCCGTGATGCGGCTCTCTCCCAACCCCATCGTCTCCAGCGCCAGCTGGATCTACATCTGGTTCTTCCGGGGTACGCCGGTCCTGGTGCAGCTGTTGTTTTGGTACGACATCAGCTACCTGTACCCGGCCCTGACGCTCGGGATACCGTTCATCGGGCCCCAGTTCCTGCACCTGAATGCCAACACCGTCGTCACCCCGTTCGCGGCCGCCATCTTCGGCCTCGGCCTGAACGAGGGGGCGTACATGGCCGAGATCGTGCGGGCCGGCATCCTCTCGGTCGACGAGGGCCAGACCGAGGCGGCCCAGGCGCTGGGCATGACCCGTCTGGGCACGATGAAGCGCATCGTGCTGCCTCAGGCCATGCGGGTCATCATCCCGCCCATGGGGAACGAGACCATCTCCATGCTGAAAACCACCTCGCTGGCCAGCACCATCACGGTCGTGGAGTTGCTGCGGGCGGTGGAGAACATCTACAGCCGGACCTATCAGACCGTGCCCCTCCTGATGGTGGCCAGCTTCTGGTACCTGATCATGACCTCGGTCCTGACCGTCGGTCAGTACTACCTGGAACGCCATTTCGCCCGTGGGGCGCTCCGGGAGCTGCCGCTCACCCCGTTGCAGAAGATCCGCCGGCGGGTCGAGCGGGCCCAGGCCAACCGGGCCGACCCGCCGGTGCTGGCCGGGCGCGGCCACGGTGGCTGAGGAGGAGGGGACCCCGACATGGCCGAGTTGATGGTGCAGGCGGAGGGGGTCCGTAAGAGCTACGGCCACTTCGACGCCCTGCAGGGAATCGACCTCGAGGTGGCCCCGGGTGAGGTGTGCTGCCTGATCGGACCTTCGGGGTCGGGCAAGAGCACCTTCCTGCGCTGCATCAACCACCTCGAGAAGATCGACGGCGGCCGGCTGTCCGTCGACGGCCAGCTGGTCGGCTACCGGGAGCAGGGTGGCAAGCTCTACGAGCTGCGGGATCGAGAGGTGTGCGCCAAGCGGGCCCAGATCGGGATGGTGTTCCAGCGCTTCAACCTGTTTCCCCACATGACAGCGCTGGCCAACGTGATGATGGCGCCGATGGTCGTCAAGGGGGAGAGCAAAAGTGCGGTCGAGGCCCGGGCCCGGGCCCTGCTGGAGCGGGTCGGCCTGGGCAGCAAGGTTGACGCCTACCCCAACCAGCTCTCCGGGGGCCAGCAGCAGCGGGTGGCCATCGCCCGGGCACTGGCCATGGAGCCCAAGTTGATGCTCTTCGACGAGCCCACCTCGGCCCTCGACCCGGAGTTGGTGGGCGAGGTGCTCGACGTCATGCGGGGCCTGGCCGATGACGGCATGACGATGGTCGTCGTGACCCACGAGATGGGCTTCGCCCGAGAAGTGGGCGACGCGCTGGCGTTCATGGACGCGGGCGCGGTCATCGAGCGGGGCCGCCCTCGGGATGTGCTCGGCAATCCCCAGGAGGAACGGACCCGGGCCTTTCTGGCCAAGGTGCTGTAGTCAGAGCCCAACCGGCACCTGCCCTGCTTGGCATCGCCACCGCCCTCCTCGGAGCAGGGGACACGGTGGCCGTGATGACCGCCCGTCAGGTCCGGCTGGCGGGGGGATGTTCGAGGACTACGCAGTACAGCCTCGTGGCGCCGGTGCTGCTGGGTATCGGGGGCTTTCTGGCCCTGATGGCGCTGGTGGTCAAGCTGGCCACGACGGGTGCCGGCCCGCCATCCAAGAGGCCTCGGTGGCGGCTGTTCCTCGTCGTGTGGATTGTCGTGGTCGTGGCGCTGGTGGTTTCAGGCTTCGTCTTGTACTTCGACAGCACCTTCAAGCTCTGCCTCTAGGCCCCACAGGAGCCCCAGGGCCAGGTCGGCGCCCGAGGTGTGGCCGAGCGCGAGGAGATCTCCGGCCGCGCCGGCGTTGCCGGCCAGCAGGCGGTGGACGGGCTCGATGCTCTGGCCCCGGGCCGCCCAGGTGAGGAAGGCCCGGGATATCTCGTGGGTGTCCACCCTCGCCGCCAGATCGACGAGGTGGGGCTGCCAGTCGGGCCTGCGGAGATAGGTGGCGAGAAATATCCCGGCCAGGGCGTCGTCGCCGCTGGGGGTCAAACCTGGCCCCAGCCCCCCGAGCAGGCGGCCCACGATCGCCAGGTCATGCTGGACCGACGCCGCCTCCCATCGGGCCACCAGGGGCTCGGCCAGCAGTGCCGATTGCCGGGCCACCGGGGCGAGCAGGGCGGCCGCCCCGGGTTCGGGCATGGTGGTGGCGCCGCGCCAGATGGTCACCTGCGACCGCCACGCGGCGGGGACGGCGAAGCGCTCCCCGACCTCCAGGTGCGGGAGGGGAAGGTCCGACGTCACGTGCAGCGGCCCGGGGGGTATCGAGGGGTCGGTGATGACGGCGATACCGCCAGGGAATCGGAGGTACAACGCCAGGGCGAATGAGGCCAGGACCTCGCCCGTCGGCGAGGAGTCGATCGCAGCTGCGGCCCCGAGGCCCATCACGGTCAGAGAACGGGTCTCGTTTCGCGACCGCCCGGGAATGCGGCCCACGATACTGGTGGTTGCCCGGGCCCTCCAGGGATAGGGCTTGATGCCCGGGTCAGGATCGGAAGGCGGCCATGATGGTGGCGATCTGCCCCGGCGCCACCCCCCGCCAGTAGTCGGCATTGTGGCCGCCGGGGCCGAACGAGCCCTGATGGCCCGGCGGCAGGCGGGCCGTGAACTGCCGGTCGGCGGCGAAGAACGGGTCGCCGGTACCGCAATCGACTCGCACCGCCAAGGGGGCCAGGTGGTCGACGCCGGCAAAGACGTCGTTGCGCTGGTAGTCGCTCGCGTTGTCGAACGCCCCGCGGGCGGTCTGGGCGGCGCTGGTCCACAGGGCGGGACTGGCGGCCGCCACGGCCCGGAACTTCTCCGGCGCGCGCTGCGCCGCCAGCAGGGCCCCGTAGCCACCCATCGACCATCCCAGCAGGGCCCGTCTGGTCGATTGGACGTAGGACTCGACCAGCGGGATGAACTCCTCGAAGAGCATCGCCTGGGCGTCGGTGCCGTCGGCCCGGGCATGCCAGTAGCTGTTGCCGCCGTCGACGGCGGCGATGGCCACCGGCGCCTTCGAGGTCGCCGCCACGATGGGAAGGCCGATCTGGTCGAAGGCCTCGCGGTGGTCTTCGTTGTAGCCGTGCAGGCAATAGATGACCCCGGCCGGCGGGCCACTGGGAGCCGAGAGCGCCCAACCGAGTGCCCGGCCCATGTGGGTGCTCTGGAAGCGACCGCTGATGAGGACACCGCCGGCTGGCCCCGGGACCCGAACAATGCTGGCCTTGCCTACCGGCAGCTTGCGGGCACACGCGCCCGCCCACGCGACTGCCAATGCCGCCGCCGCACCTGTGAGCAGCTGCCTCCGGCTCAACTCGTCCAATTGCGCTCCACGTGCCGATCGTCGGGTGGTGGACACTCTGTACCCATCCCACCACCGGACATGACTCATTTCGGGCGAGCTTCGACCCACGGCCGCCCGTCACCTACCTCCCGGCGCCCGCCAGCGCCAGCAGCGCCTGGCGGAAGCAGGCGACGGGGGCTTCCGCCACCCCGGCGCCGATCTGGCCGGTACCCGCCGAGGCGTGCAGGATGCCGGTGTTGATACGGGGCGTGATGCCGGTCTCGACCACCTTGCGGATGTCGACACCCACCGGCGTACCCCGAAAGCCCAGCAGGGGCAGCTTGAAGCGGCTGCTGCGGCCGGCACAGATGCGGTCCATGTCCTCCGTGGCGGCTACAGCATCGGCCATGGCGCCGCCGAGGAAGGCGGCCACGGCCGGCGAGGCGGCTGCGGCCGGCCCGCCCAGGCCCATCAGCTCGAGGACGGCGCTGTCGCCGATGTCGGCGCCCGCCACCTCGGGGCCGAAGCCCGGTTGGTACAGGGCGCGGCCGATCGGTGGGGCGCCCGTGACGAACCATTCCCGAGACCCGGCGACGCGGATACCGAAGGTGGTCCCGTTGCGGGCCATGCTCGTGACCACGCTCGAGCCCTCGACCTGCTCGGCCCACAAGGTCAGCGCCTTGGCCCCCGCCATGGCGATGTTCAGGAAGAAGAGGTGGTTCCCCGCCAGGAACTTCGCCAGCGCCGGGGCTTGGGGGCCGCCGAGTGTCATCAGCTGGGGCAGCAGGTGGCGGATGAGCAGGTTGTTGGTCGCCTGGGTCCGCATGTGGACGTCGTCGCCCATCTGGAGGCCCTGGGCCACCAGGCTGAAGATGTCGATGGGGCCCGCCTCGTCGATGGCGCGTGCCAGCAGCGGTCCCGCCACCTCGCGTAGGAACACCAGGCGTCCCACCGCAGGCGGCGTCTCCATACCGAACCAGGCCACCTGCCCGGGACCCTGGTTGATGGGGGCGAAGGCACGGGTTGGTCCGGCTTCGTTGTCGACCACGTACATCGGAGAGCTGGGCCCGATAGCACTCGCCATCGGTACGACGGTCTGGTGGTGGTTGGCGGGCTCGAGCCGGACACCGCCCGACTCGATGAGCGCCGTCGCCTCGTCGGGGGTCTCGGCCCAACCCTCGGCCATCACCGCGGCCCGGATCGACCGGCGCAGGGGGTCGCAGATATCGGGCCAGCCGATGGGCGGGCCGCTGTGGAGGATGGTCCGGTCGTCGAGGCCGGGCAGCACCGACGCCGCCGTCTCGATGGCGACCAGCATCGACACGCCTTCGTCGAGGCGGCGCACGACCTCGGCGTTGGCCTTGTCGATGGCCTCGGTGCGGGCGCCGTAGGTCACCCGCAGCGCCGCCACCGCGTCGGCGTCACCGTCCGCGGGGATGCGCCACTGGACCTGGGCCACCGGCCGGCCCTGCTCGCGGACGGCCTCGGCGAAGAGCGGCAACCCGATGTTGACGACCGAGATCTCCTGGGGTAGGCGGATGGCGCTCATGGCCCGACATCGTCGGCGCCGACCGCGCAACCTGCCGCGCCGCCCGTCGCGCCCCGCGGCCCGGCGGCCGCCGCCGCCTCCGCCTCCGCCAGCAGCGCCGATTCGGCCCGGTTGAGCGCCGACCGCCACCGTTCGATCGTGGACCGGAGGTCCGCGATCTGGACCCGGCAGGACGCAATCATGGCCTCCACCGCGGCCGGGGCGGCCCCCCCTTCGGCGGTCCTGGTCATGACGATCTGCCTGGGATCGAGCACCGCCCTCAGGTCGGCTCCCGCCAGGCCCAGGGTGTGTCCCCGGTAGTCCAGGGCGGCTTGGTCGAGCATCTCCCCCGTCAGGTCGACCCCTCGCAACCCCTCGCGGCTGGCCGCCCGCACCGTCTCGCCGACCACCACGTAGGCGCTGCGGTAGTCGAGGCCGCAGCGCTGGACGACGAACTCGGCCAGGTCGGTGGCCTGGCTGAACCCCTTGGTCAGCTCGGCCGCCATCCGCTCCTTGTTGACCCGCAGGGTGCTCACCACCCCGGTCATGAGTCGGGTCACGCGGATCGCCAGGTCCAGCGCCCGGGGGACCTCGCCGTAGGCGAAGATCAGATTGTCGCTACGCGCCGAAGGGCTTTTCACGACCGCCAGAAATCCCGACAGCCGCCCGATCAGGATCCCCGACGCCCCCCGCACGATGGAAAGGGCATAGGGGTTGCGCTTCTGGGGCATCAGGATGCTGCCCCGGGTGTAGGGCCCGGCCAGGTCGACGTAGTCGAACTCGGTGCTCGACCAGATCTCCAGGTCCTCGGCCAGCTTGCTCTGGTTGGAAACCAGGCTGGCGGTGGTCGCCAGGATGCTTATCAGCCCGTCCACCTGCCACATGGCGTCGCGAGTGTGCTCGATCACCCGGCTGAACCCGAGCAGCTCCGCCACCCGGTTACGGTCGCCGAGCAGGCGGCTTCCGTTGACGCAGCCCGCCCCGCCCGGGCTGCTGTTGACCCAGTCCAGGCACTCCAGTAGCCGCCGGCTGTCACGGAGGGTGGGATAGGCGAAGGACATGGCGTAGTGCCCGAACGTCGACGGCTGCGCCTGCTGCAGATACGTCTGGTCGGGCATCAGGGTCTCGAGATGCAGGGCGCTCAGTCCCGAGAGCCGGTCGACGAAGGTGACGGCGTCGTCCACCATGTCGACCAATTGGCGCCGCAGGTGCAGTCGCAGCGCCAACCGGGCCGCCTCCCGCCGGGGCCGCCCGGCGTGGAGCCAGCCCGCCGTGTCGCCCAACCGCTCCACGAAGAATCGCTCGCGGGAGTTGTAGGGCTCGCCGAAGTTGGGGTCGTAGGGAAACTCCTCGGCTGGCATCTGGTGGACCTCGAGCAGCAGGTCGAGGAGCGGGCGGGCCGCGTCTTCGGGTATGACGCGCTGGCTGCGCAGGTCCAGGACATGGGCCAGGTCGGCGAGATTCAGGCCCCGGTGGAGCAGCGGCGCATCGGCATTCTCCAGGGCGAAGCCGGATTCGATCAGTTCGATGGCGGGCTTCTCGGTCGAGGGGCCCACCTCAGAGGTCATGTGGGACAAAGCGCGCTCCGATCGGGGGAAGTGCCGGACAGATGATGGAGGGCGGCGGGCAGGCCGCCGGTGTGCCAGAACACGATGGGTCGATCGAAGCCCTCGGCCACCAGGTCGACGACAACGGCCAACGCCTTGGCGGTGTACACCGGGTCCAGGATCAGGCCTTCGGTATCCATGGCGATCTGGCGGGCCCGCTCGCCTGCCTCGGAGGCCACCGCGAACCCGGGGCCCCGGGCGTCGACGATCTCGACGTCGCCCGGCCCGGCCAGCGTCAGGCCCGACCGGGACCCGCAGGCCCCCGCCAAGGCGGTCACGATGGCGCCGATCTCGGCGGGCGGCCGGCTGACCGAGGCACCGAGGACGCGCCAGCGTTCCCATCGCCTGCCGCCGCCGCCCACCAGCCCTGCCACCAGCCCCGCCTGGGTAACCCCGGAACCGGTGGCCACGACAACCACCCCCGGTTCGACCGCGGCCGCGTTCAGCTGGCCGGCCAGCTCGTCCCAGGCGGCTACGAACCCCGCCGCGCCGACCGCGGTGGCCCCGCCCCGCGGCATGGCATAGGGCCGGTGACCGGCCGCCGCCAGGGCCGCCGCCGACTCCTCGATGGCCCGGTCCACCTCTTCCCGGTCAAGCCGACCGGTGAAGTGGACCCGGGCCCCGGCAGCGACGGCCGCGGTCAGATTCGGGTGACCGCCGTCCGCGAGTCCCGCGGGCGCCGAGCCGTAGAGCACCAGGTGGCACTCGAGCCCGGCCACTGCCGCGGCCACGGCCGCGGCGGCGCAGAAGTTGGAACCGGCTCCGCCGCCGGTTACGAGGATGTCGCAGCCCCGCGCCAGGGCATCGCCGACCAGGAACTCCAGCGTCCGGGCCTTGTTGCCCGCCGTCGCGAACCCGGTCAGGTCGTCCCGTTTGACCCAGATCTGGGGACCGCCGATCGCCCGCAGCAGACGGGTGGCCGCCACCAGCGGCGTGGGCAGCGTCGCCAGGCGAAACCGAGCCGGCGATGCGGTTGACCGGGTCACGACGGCCACTTTTCCGGTTCCGCGGCCCGGGCTGCCCGGCCCCGCCGCACCACCTCGTCGACCATCGCCCGCGCCGCCGGCGGGGCACCCAGCGGCCCGGGCGGCCCTGCCAAGCTCGCCCGCGACGCCTCCCAAGCACCTTCCGCCAGCGCCGCGATGACCTCCCGGGGCGCGGCGCCCGACGGTTGCAGCGCCTGGTGCATCAGCGCCTGGGCCCGGTGCTTGCCCACATGGGGCGTCAGGGCGGCCAGCACCTGCTCGGAGTTGATGAACCCGGCCTGCACCGCCACATTGGCCGCCATCTTGGCGGTGTCCACTTCGAGTCCCGACAGGATCTCGATGGCGAACGCCAGCGCGGCCCCGCTCAACAGGCACACCTCGGGCAGGGCCACCCACTCCGTTTTCCAGCCTTTCCCGTCCCGCTCGTGCTGCTGGACCATGGCCTCCAGCACGGCGCCGGTGTTGGCCCGGATCAACCGGGCCAGAGTGTCCAGATGCTCGCTGCGTTCGGGGTTGCGCTTGTGGGGCATGGTGATGCTGCTCACCGCCGACTCCGCGGCGGGCTCCCGCAGCTCTGCGACCTCGGGCCGTTGCAGTTCGTAGACCTCTCCACCGATGCGCGCCAGCGTCCCGCTGACGGCGGCCAGCACCTGGGCGAATTCGACCAGCCGGTCACGGGCGGTGAGCCAGGAGATGCCAGGATCGGCCAACCCCACTTGGGCGCAGAACCGCCGGCGCAGCTCGATCCCCGCCTCTCCGAAGAAGCCCAAGGCGCCCACCGAGCCGCCCAGCTGGCCGACCAGCCACCGGTGCTGGCCGTCCCGCAGCCGGTCCAGGTGGCGGCGGATCTCGTCGGCCCACGAGGCGGCTTTGAACCCGAAGGTGATCGGAGCCCCGGGCTGGCCATGGGTTCGGCCCACCATCACCGAATCGCGATGCCTAACGGCCAGGTCGAGAAGGAGCGACTCAATGATCCGTAGGTCCCGCCAGACGATCGACCCCACCTGCCGCAGCGCCAGGACCGTCCAGGTGTCGGTGAGGTCCTGGACGGTGACGCCCAAGTAGACGTGCTCCCGGTCCTGCTCGGGAAGCACCTGCTGGAAGGCGTGGATGAGGCCCAGGGTCGAGTGTGACGTCGCCCGGGTCTCGGCGGCTGCGTACGCCAGATCCAGCTGCCCGATATCGGCCGCGGCCGCGATCGCCGACGCCGACGACTCAGGGATCAGGCCCATCGAGGACTGGGCCCGGGCCAGGGCGACCAGGATGTCGAGCCACGATTGGAGGCGGGCCCGCTCGTCGAACACCGCCCGCAGCTCCTCGGTGCCCCAGAGATGGGCGTACATCTCGGAGTCGGCTAGGCGCGAGACCACGTTGCCTCCAGCCCGAGGCGGACCTGCTCCAGCGAGGCCCCCCAGGGAACCACGACCGTATCGCCGTCGCGCTCGATGCGGTCCTCCAGGAGGCAGCACTTGGTCAGGGTGACAACAGAGCGGGAAAAGGGGCGGGTACCGCTGAGCGCCCGAGGGCACATCTCAACGGTCTCCGGCAGATCGCGGTAGAACCACTGGTGGAGCTCTCGCGACCGGGCGCAGCCGATGAGTGTCCAGTCCTGGCGAGGGGGCCGTTCGTCCAGAAAGGAAACAGGGTGGCCGTCGGCGGCCTCGAATCCGCAACCGCGACACGGCAGGAGGTAGCGGGAGGCGGGATGCGATCGAGCCAGGTCGGCCAGGTCGACGATGTCGCCGGCCAGCTGGATGGGCGGCAGGTCCTCGGCCACCGCCAGCACCCGACGGGCCTGGTCGAGCAGCTTGGCGGGGCCGGGAGGCACCACGTCCAGGACCCGGACGACCACCGGCGCCGGGTCGAGGATGAAGTTGATGTGGTGGTAGCGGCCCTCGACCACCACCGCCCGCGCCGCCGGGGCGTGCTGCCGGGCCGCCTCGGCCAGCGAGCTCGGGACGCCGGTGTCCACGTCGGGCGCCACCACGAAGGCGCATTCGTCGGGCCCGGCGAGCACCGACACCCCGGTCACGACGGCCATGAGCTGGCTGCCCGGTCCCTTTTCGACCTCGGCCACCGCGGTGTCCGGACCCCGGCGGAGTACCGCGAACCGGGTGCGCCGGTAGACCTCACGGCCGAGCAGGAACTCCCGCACCCGCCCAGCTGACAGGGGGAAGTCGACCGCCGTCACCGAGACCTCGCGGTACTGGCGGGGGACGAGGTTGCTCACGGCGCCCGGCTGGAACTGGCCGGCCCGAGTCGGGGGAGTTGGACAATCGGGCCCAAGGTGTCGGCCCGCAGGCCCAGCCGCAACGCTTCCAGGCCCAGTGCCTCGTCCATGGCGACATTGGCCAGGTTGACCTCGGGTCCGAAGCGGTTGATGAACCATGCCTGCTGGTCCTTCCGGGGCGCCTCGAACATCAACCGGGACAGGCCCACCGATTGAACCAGCGCCTCCACCAGGTCCGACCGCACCGACCCGTCGGCTCGGAACAAACCGACCGTGCCGCTCTCCCGCCCCTCGGTCAGGACCACGGCGGCGCCGGCCGCCAGATCGCCGCCGACCTCGTCGGCCCACTGCTCGGGCCGGGCGTCCGCGGCCGGGTCCTTGGCCCCCACCTCGGACAGCACGGTGAAGCCGCCGCGGGCCGTTCGTGCCAACCGGATCAGGTCGCGCTTCTCGTCCAAGGGCATGGCGACGGCACCGCGCGACACCTCGACGCAGGGAAAACCCAGGTCCGCCGCCCAGGCCAGGAACTCACCCACCTTGTCCTGGGCCCACGCCACCTCCAGCAGCGTCCCTCCCACGCAGGCCCGGACATCCTGGGCCGCCAGCAGCGCCAGCTTGGCTTTCACGCCCGGATCGAGGTAGGCCGTTCCCCATCCGAACTTCCACACGTCGATGAAGCGGCCCGAGGTGGCCAGCCGGGCCGGCAGGTCGGCGGCCGGCAGGCCCTTGTCGAGCACATGGGTCAGGCCAACCGTGCGGGGCTTGGGCGGCCTCGAGGGCAGGTCAAGGAAGGGCGCCACTACGTTCATTATAGTAAATGTCGGATTACTTTAGTTGGGAGAAATGCGTTGACTGAGACGCCGAGCCAACTGGCCTCCATCGTGCGGGCCCACCCCGGCGTCGCCAACAAGGCACCTATCGCCCTGGTGGCCGACGTACTCGGACCGTCGGATTCCTTCTATGGGCCGGGCGACGACGGTGCCGTGGTGTCAGACGGCGAGGTGACCATGGTCGTCGGGGGCGAGGCGCTGTGGCCCCCGTTCGTGCACGCCGATCCCTTCGGCGCCGGTGTCGCCGCGGTGCTGGCCAACGTGAACGATCTGGTGGCCATGGGCGCCCGCCCACTCGCCATCGTGGACACGATCGTCGCCCCCGAGGAGCTGGCCCGCCGGGCTCTCGAAGGCATGCGCTATGCCGCTGGCCTCTACCAGGTGCCGATCGTCGGAGGCCACCTTACGGTGCACCCGGGACCGCCCGCCATCAGTGCCTTCGGACTGGGCCGGGCCGCCAGCGAGGACCGGGTCCTGTCGGTGGCTTATGCCACCCCCGGGCTGTCGCTGATCGTCGCCTGCTGCACCGAGGGCAGGCTACGGGGCGACTTCAACTTCTTCGGTTCGTTCGACGAACGCGGTGAGCGGCTGGGTGGCGACATCCGGGTACTGCCCCAGGTGGCGGCCGACCGGGCGTGCGTGGCCGCCAAGGACATCAGCATGGCGGGCCTGGTGGGTTCGCTGGCCATGCTGCTGGAGTTCCGCCGGTTGGGTGTGACCGTCGATCTGGCCGCCCTGCCCCGTCCCGCCCACGTGCCCCTGGGCGCCTGGCTGACGACGTTCCCGTGCTTCGGCTTCCTCTTGTGCAGCCCCCCGGGCCGGGAGGCGGCGTGCCTGGCGCCGTTCCACGAGCGGGGCCTGGAGGCGGCGGTCGTGGGCACCCTCGACAACAGCGGCCTGATCCGCCTGAAAGACGGCGCAGAGACTGCCACCGCGTTCGATCTGAGCGTCGAGAGCGTGACCGGCCTCAGATCCCTGTAGACCGTTAAGGCACCGGAAATCGCCCGGGCTAGCGCCCCCCGGTCAGGCCAATCGCCATGGGCTGGTGGGGAATCCCGACGTAGACCTCCACGTCGCCGTCCCTGCTCCAGCCCAGTCGCTCGAAGAAGGCCACATTGGCCAGCTGGATGTGGGCCACCATTTTCCCACCCCCGAGAGCGCCCGCGGCCGCCACCGCGAAGCGGACCAGTGGCCTGCCGACCCCGGCCGCCCGGAACCCGGGCAGCACCGCCAACCGGTCGCCCTGCCACAGCCCGCCGGACAAGGGGAACAGGCGCACCGTGCCCGCCGGGACCGAGTCGCACAACCCCAGCACCCCGATGGTCTCGGGCGACCCGTCGCGGTGATCCCAGTCGGTGGGTCGGAACAGGCCCTGCTCCTCGACGAAAACCTGGTGGCGGATGCGGTGGTGAACGTCGAGCTGCTGCGCCGTGACGGCGGCCACACACTCGACGGCCCGCCGCCCGACCGCAGTCGCCATCATGCCCGGCTGGCCGTCAACTTGATGGAGCGCTCCACCGTGGCCATGGCGGAACAGGCCTGGCAGCGGGCGCACCCCGCCGCCACCGCGGAACTGTCCAGCCCCCGGGCCAGGAGGTAGGGAACGACCTGGTGGTAGATCGACTCGGTGTAGGCGGCGTCGGGGGGCCGGCAGTCCTCCATCAGGCTGCCGGCGATGGGGCGCAGCGGGACGACAAAGGGGTAGACGCCCAGGTCGATGGCCCGCCGGCAGCCGGCCACTGTCAGCGCCGGGTCCTCGCCCATGCCGAGGATCACATAGGTCGACACCTGCCCGGCGCCGAAGAGGCCGACCGCACGCTCCCAGGCCGCGAAATACCCCTCGATGCCGGTACGGGCCTTGCCCGGGGCGACCCGGGCCAGGACGACGGGGTCGAACGATTCCACGTGGATACCGACCGAGTCGATGCCCTCGTCGTGGACCTGGTTGATGACGTCGAGGTCGAAGGGCGGCTCGAACTGGACCTCGACGGGCAGTCCGGCCGCCTCCTTGATGGCTCGGCCGCAGGCTGCCACGTACAGTGCGCCCCGGTCGCGTCCCGAGGTGCTGCCGGTAGTCAAGGTGGCGTCGACGGCACCGTCGAGTTCCTTGGCCGCCATGGCGACCTCGGCCAGTTGCTCGGGCCGCTTCTTGGCGATCGTCCGTCCGCTGGCCAGTGATAGCCCGATCCCGCAGAACCGGCACTGGTCCTCGTTGCCCCAGTAGGTGCAGGTCTGGAGCACGGTGCTGGCCAGGGAGTCGAGATGGAGCAGGGCGATCTTCCAGTAGGGGATGCCGTCGGCGGTCGTCAGGTCGTAGTACCGGGGTCGCCCGGCGCTCGACGCCCCGGCCAGGCGCCGCCCGTCGGCGTAGATCGCCAGGCCCTCGTCCTCGGGGCGCAGCACGTAGGGCGTGGTGGCGGTGTAGCTGTCGCCGGTCGGCAGGGTCACCGGGACGCCCTCGATCCAGAGCATGCCCGAGTCCGACGGGCCCGCCCCACCCCGGCGGCCCTCGACGGGGGCGTCGACGCGCACGCCGCGACTCTGCAGGTCCGTGATCAGGGCCGCCAGGTCGAGGCCGCTGGACGGTTCCACCATGTCCGGGGAGGACGTTCCAGACACCCGTATCCTAACTTTCGGAGACGAAACGTTCACGATAGTGCGTTTACTATAGGAAATCGCGTCCGGGGATGGAAGTCAATGCCCCGAGTCGATCTCGTGGCGCCTGTCGGCGATGGCGCCCCGCCATTGGTGGAGGTCTGCGAACACCTGCTCGGACACTTGTTCGGCTACTTCGCCAGCACGTGACTGGCCCGTCCCGGGGTCCCGCAAGACCTCGGTCAGGCCGAAGCGAGGGGCCCCCGTCGCCTCGTCCATGGTGATGCTCATCTCCAGGGCCCGGCCGCTCGGAAGGTGCATCTCGACGGTGGTCGACGGCAGCGGCGGCCAGGTCGTCGGGGGCGCCCCCTGCTCGAGGACGACCCAGCTGTCACCGGCGTCAGCTGCCGCGGCAATCTGACGTATCCGCTGGTCGCGGCTGGTTTCGGCCTGGATCTGGCGGTACCGCATCAGGCACGCCGCGGAAGCGATGAGGGGGAACTCGAGGTTGTCCCCGCTACCGCTTTCGTGCGCCAGGCGCCGCACCCGCTCGGCCACTCGGGGCGCCTCGTCGATCAGCGCCGTCAGGTCGGGACAGGCCAGTTGCAGTTCCACTGTCGTGGCGCCGACCAGACGGACCACCCGTTCGTAGTTTTCCGGGATGACCATGACCATCGGGTAGAGCCGGTCTTCGGCGGATCTCCACTGGGCCAGCAACTCGGGCGCCACGGTGGGCTGGGTACCCGCCGCAGCGCCTGATCCGCCCGTTTCGTGTTCCCCGTTCAATTCCTTCGCCTCCCTTGAGGGTCCCTGATCCATATACTATGGTAAACGCTGTCTCCTATCGTTGACCGGGCCGCCGCCAGGCGTCGCTCCGGTGTCATATCTACCAGGGAGCCATCCCGCCATGGCCAAGACCGCAATTGTCGCCTTGGGCGGCAACGCACTGATTCGAGAGGGCCAGGCCGGCACCTATCAGGAGCAGGAGGCCAACGCCACCGCCATGGCCAAGTCGGTGTGCTCGCTGCTGCGCACCGGCTGGCGGGTGGTACTGGTGCACGGCAACGGCCCCCAGGTCGGCAACTTGGCCATCCAACAGGAGGAAGGGGCGGCGCTGGTGCCGCCCCAGCCCCTGTTCGCGCTCGGGTCCATGACCCAGGGCCAGCTCGGGAGCCTCATCTGCCTGGCCCTGCACCGGGTGGGGGATCCGTGGCTCACCGGTGCCGTCGCCCTGGTCACCCACGTGGCGGTGGCCGCCGACGACCCCGCTTTCGACAACCCCACCAAGCCCATCGGCCCGTTCTTCACCGCCGAGGAGGCGTCGGCGCTGCGCCGCACCCGGCCCAACTGGGTCGTCACGGAGGACCCGGGCCGCGGCTACCGGCGGGTCGTGGCATCGCCCGAGCCGGTCGGCATCGTGGAGACCACCGCCATCCGCACCCTGCTGGAGGCGGGCCAGGTGGTCGTGGCGGCGGGCGGCGGCGGGGTTCCGATCGTGCGCACCGCCACGGGATACACGGGCGTGGATGCCGTCATCGACAAGGACTACTCGGCCCAGCAGCTGGCCACGTCGCTGGCGGCCGAGGCGCTGGTGCTGGTCACCGGCGTCGAGTCGGTGCTGCTTGATTACGGCACGCCCCGGCAGCGGCCCATCGAGGAGATCGCCTGCGCCGAGGCAGAGCGGTACCTGGGGGAGGGCCAGTTTCCCGACGGGAGCATGGGACCCAAGGTGCGGGCCGCGGTGCGCTTCCTTCGCCACGGCGGCGAGGTGGCGGTGATCACCAGCCCGGAGTTGGTGTACGCGTCGCTGGAGGGCACCGTTTCCCAGCTCGAGGGCACCGCCGGCACCCGCATCGTCCGGGTCCGCCATTCGGTCGCCGCGGCCCTGGCGGGCGGCGGGCGGGTATGAGCACCGCCGTCGCGCTGTTCAAGGACACCTACCTGGATTCGGTGCTCCAGCTCTCCGGGACCCGGGCCATGTCGCAGTCCGAGGGTGTGAAATGGGCGGCCGCCGCCATGGCCACTACTGCCAATCTGGAGACGCTGCGCGACAAGGGCATCGGGGGGCCCGAGTTGTCGGGGGCGCGGGCCAATGACTTATTCCTCGCCGTGATCGCAGGGACCGAGGAGGCGGCCGCGGCGGCCATCGAGGCGGCACGGGTGGCCCTTTTCTCTCGCCGGGCCTCGCCATCGGTCGGCTCCGCAGCGGGCGTCGCCCGCAGCCTCGGCGAAGCCATCGAGCAGCTGGACGGCGCCGCCGACGTGGCGATCGTTTCGGTTCCCGGCCCCTACGCCGCCATCGAAGCCCACCAGGCGCTGACGGCGGGGCTGCATGTGCTGTTGTTCAGCGACAATGTTCCCCTCGAGGAGGAGATCGAGCTGAAGGACCGGGCCCGGGATCTGGGGCTGTTGGTGATGGGGCCCGGAGCGGGCACGGCCATGCTGGGCGGGGTGGGCCTCGGCTTCGCCAACGTGGTGCAACCGGGGCGGGTGGGCGTGGTGGCGGCCGCCGGCACCGGGGCCCAGGAGGCGATGAGCCTGTTGGACCAGTGGGGGGCCGGTGTTTCCCACGTCATCGGCCTGGGGGGTCGGGACCTGTCAGGTGCGGTCGGCGGGCGTATGGCGACCGCCGCCATTTCCGCCTTGCAGGCCGACGCCGGCACCGACGCCATTGTTCTCGTATCCAAGCCCCCGGCCCCCGACGTGGCCCGGGCGGTCACCTCGGTACCGGGCGACAAGGCGCTGGTGGCGGCGCTCATCGGGTTGGCCGGGCCCCTCGAGGGTGGGCCGTCAGTTACGACTGCGGCCACCTTGGAGCAGGGGGTGGCGGCGGCGTTGGGCGCGCTCGCCTTGACCCCTCCGGACGTGGTCACGGGCCTCGAGGAGGCGGTCACCGCAGCCTGCGACCGGCTGGTCGGCTCCCGCCGCCTGATCCGGGGACTGTTCTCCGGGGGGACGCTTTGCTATGAGGCGCTGTCGCTGCTGGCTCGCCTGGGCGAGGTGGGGGAGGTGTACTCCAACACCCCGATCGACAAGGAGTTGGGCCTGCCCGCCCCCGCCGGCGCCCACACCTGTCTCGACCTGGGAGAGGAGGAGTACACCAAGGGCCGCCCGCACCCGATGATCGATCCCGAGGCTCGCATCGAGCTGATGCGGGAGGAGGGCGCCGACCCGGCGGTGGCGGTGATCCTGATCGACGTGGTGCTGGGGTACGGCTCGCACCCGGACCCGGCCGGCCTGCTGGCGCCGGTGGCCCGGGAGATCATGGCCGGCGGGACGGGCCCCCAGGTGGTGGCTTACGTGCTCGGCACCGATGGGGACCCGCAAGGCTTTCGCGGGCAACAGGCCCAGCTGCGCGACGCCGGCTGCATCGTGCCCGCCACCGCGGCCCGGGCCGCCTTGGCGGCGGCGGCCGTTGCCACCCGGCGACCCGGCCTCGTCCTGCGCCTCCCGTGACCCCCCGGGTGGCCCTCGTCACCTACTCGACCAAGCCGCGCGGTGGCGTGGTGCACACCCTCGCCTTGGCCGAGGCGCTGTGCGGGCTGGGCCACGAGCCCATCGTCATCGCCCTCGGCAACGTCGATGTCGACGACGGCTTCTACCGCAACACCTACGCCCCCTACACCCTGATCGAGGCCCCACCTCCTGCCGCCACGCTCGACGAGCGGGTCTTCTCGTCGGTGAACGCACTGGCCGAGGGGCTGGCCGACCTGGCCGGCGAGTTCGACATCCTCCACACCCAGGACTGCATCTCGGCTCGGGCGGCGGTCCTGGTGCGCCAGGCGGGGGTCGACATCTCGGTGCTGCGCACCGTGCACCACGTCGACGACTTCACCACCCCGGCGTTGATCGACTGCCAGCGCCTGGCCATCCTGGAACCGGACCGCCTCCTGGTGGTGAGCCGGCACTGGCGGGAGCTGCTTCACGATGAATACGGCGTCGAGGCCACCGTCGTCCACAATGGCGTCGACCCGTCGCGCTTCGGCCCCATCCCGGCCGACCAGCGGGCCGCCTTTCGGGAGCGGGCTGGGGCTTCTCGCGAGGGCCGGTTCCTGTTCCTGGCCGTCGGCGGCATCGAGCCTCGCAAAGGCAGCGTCCATCTCTTGGACGCCCTGGGCCGGCTCAAGGCGCGCACAGATCCGAGCCCGGTGCTGGCCATAGTGGGCGGCCATTCCTTTCAGGACTACACCGCCTACCGGGATGGCGCCCTGGCCTGCCTGCCCCAGTGGGATCTGCGGCTCGGGGAGGACGTGATCATGGTCGGCACGGTCAGTGACGCCGAGCTGGCGGCCTGGTACCGCTCGGCCGACGCCCTGGCCTTCCCGTCCCTGAAGGAGGGTTGGGGCCTCGTCGTCCTGGAGGCCATGAGCGCCGACCTGCCGGTCATCGCGACCGACATGCCGGTGTTCCGCGAGTACCTCACCCACGGCCGGGACTCGCTGCTGGTGCCGGTCGCCGACCCCGCCCGGTTGGCCGACGCCATGGAGGAGCTCATGGTCGACCAGGACCTGCGAGCCCGGCTCCGCAGTCGGGGCCACGAGGTCGTGGCCCGCTTCACCTGGCCCGCATCAGCCCGCCAGCACCTGGCCATCTATGAGGAGATGGTGGCGAATGGCTCAGAAAAGCGGAGTTTTCCCCAGCCGACCCGCCAGTAAGGTCGCGGTATGGCTGAACAGGCGACTTTCGCTGACCTCGCCATGCAACACATGGGCTCGCTTTACACCGCCGCCCTGCGGATGACCCGCAACCCCTCCGACGCCGAGGACCTGGTGCAGGAGACCTACCTCAAGGCCTACCGGGCGTTCGGCACCTTCCAGGAGGGGACCAACCTCAAGGCGTGGCTCTACAAGATCCTGACCAACACGTTCATCAACTCCTACCGGTCCCGTAAGCGCCGGCCCGAGCAGACCGAGCTCGATGACGTCGAGGACCTGTACCTGTACCGGCGCATGGGGGGCCTGGAGGCGGTGGCGGCCGGTCGTAGCGCCGAAGAGGAGGTGCTGGACCACTTCACCGAGTCCGACGTCAAGGACGCCGTGGACTCCCTTCCGGAGCAATTCCGCATTGCCGTCCTGCTGGCCGACGTGGAGGGCTTCTCCTACAAGGACATCGCAGAAATTCTGGACATTCCGATAGGAACTGTGATGAGTCGGCTCCACCGTGGAAGAAAGGCGCTCCAGAAGGCGTTGTTCAACTTTGGCATGCAGCGCGGTTTGGTTGCCCCGGTGCCGGAGAGCCAAGGTTGAGAGTTCATGGATGAGCAGGACGAACAACCGACAGGGTGGGAAGCCTGCGGCGGGGACCGTGGCTCCTGGTTTCAGAAGCAGGGATGCCAAGAGGCGATCCACACCCTGTACCACTTCCTCGACGGAGAGTTGACCCCGCAGCGGCGCCAGGAGATCTCCAAGCACCTGGAGGAATGCTCCCCGTGCCTCGATGCTTTCGACTTCGAGGCGGAGCTGAAGTCGGTCATCGCCCGGAAATGCCGGGACCAGGTGCCCGAGGCACTCCGCGAGCGCGTGTACCGCGCCCTCATGGATGCATCCGGGAACGCATCCCGCAGCGAATACCGCTGGGAATGACCCCGGCTAAAGGAGCGTTAGGGAAGTCATGAGCGACCGATCTCTGGGGGGACATGCCCTCGTCGGCAACGATCGGCCGTCACGGTCCTTCGGAAAGAACCGTGTCTGCCGTGAGCCAAACTGCACCACCCGCCTTTCCATCTACAACAACGGCAAGTACTGCTACCAGCACGAGCCGATGGCCGTACCCCGCACCCGCGGGCGCAAGATCGCCTGACCGGCGACCATCTGGGCCTGCGGTCGCACCGAAGCCGCGGGCATCAGCTGTCAGGACCTTTCCGTGCCTCCGGCCTGACATGGGTCGAGTCGGGTATGGGTATGTGAGGCACTACCATCAATCCCATGCGGATTTTCGCTGCAGAGGTGTGGACCTATTGGATCTCCTTCTTCATTCTCGTTCCGGTCATCCTGTTGTGCATCGGGGTGGGGGTCGCCTACGTAGTGAAGGTCGTCAGTCTGAAGTATCCGAAGCAGTAGCCCGGTGACGGAGCCGGTTGCCTGGGATCTCGCCGAGCGGGTGGCGGCGCGGGTCGCGGGCCACGAACCACTAGAGGACTCCTACCTTTACCGGACCCTCGAGCCCGACTTCGCCGAGCTGACGGCCGAGGCCGAGGAGCTGGTCGAGAAAGAAACCGGCTTGAAGTCCTCGGCGGGGCCCGCTCGGGCCCGGGTGACCGACCGGGCCGGATGGGTGCACGCCAATGTTGCCTCGTTCCAACGGCTCCTGCGCCCGGTCACCGAGAAGCTGGCGGCCGCCATGGAGCAGCCCACCACGATTGGCCCCCTGCCTATCCCGGTGGCGCGGGTGGGGCGCAGCGTGGCGGGGACCCAAGTGGGGCTGCTGCTGGGCTGGATGAGCACCCGCGTGCTCGGTCAGTACGACCAGCTGCTCATCGAGGAAGAAAATCCTGAAGAGCAGGACATCGTGTATTACGTGGGCCCCAACGTGCTGGCCCTGGAAAAGCGCTTCGCGTTCCCGCCCCGCGAGTTCCGGCTCTGGCTGGCGCTGCACGAGGTGACCCATCGGATGCAGTTCACCGGTATCGACTGGATGCGGCCGTACTTCCTCTCGCTGATCGAGTCGACCCTGGCCGGAGTCGAGCCCGACCCCCGCCGGTTCCTCGAGGCGCTGCGGCGGGCCACTGAGGCGGTTCGCTCGGGCCACAATCCCCTCGACGACGGTGGTTTGATCACCCTGCTGGCAGGCCCCGAGCAGTACGAGGCGATCCAGCAGATCGGCGGCCTGATGAGCCTGCTTGAGGGCCACGGCGACGTCACCATGGACCGGGCCGGGGCCGACCGCATCCCCAGCGCCGAGCGCTTCAGCCGGGTGCTGCGCCAGCGGCGGGAGCAGAAGGGCCCCATGAAGGTCATCAGCACCCTGGTGGGGCTGGACGCCAAGATGCGCCAGTACGAGCAGGGGGAGCAGTTCATCGAGACGATCGAGGGCGACATGGGCAGGGAGTTCCTCGCCAATGTGTGGCGGGGCCCGGAGTGGCTGCCCGACCTGGGCGAGATCCGCGACCCCAGTCGTTGGATCGAACGGGTGAAGTCTGGCGACCCGAGCCGCCCGGCCACCGCCGGCGCCCGCTGACACCTTTTCTTCGGATCTTCTTCGGATTTTCTTCGGAGTGGTTTTGGTGCGCTGAGTAGTTGACGTGTACACGCCAACTACTCAGCGCACCAACTATTCGGATGCCTCAAGGGTCGAGTCCTAGCCACTAGAAAGGGCCGGTGGCTGATTCCCTCGACCCGCGGCTGGCGGCGTTGGTCAGGCGCTGCGAGTTACCCCCGCCCGGGACCGCGGTGGCGTGCGCGGTATCCGGAGGGGCCGACTCCCTGGCACTGCTGATCCTCACCGTGGCCGCGGGACTGCGGGTGTTGGCCATCCACGTCGACCACGGCTTGCGCCCCGGCTCGGCTCAAGAGGCCGAAGTCGTTCACCACGCCGCCCGGGCGTTGGGTGCGTCTTTCGAGGCGCGGTCGGTGACGGTGGGGGCCGGCCCGAACCTGGAGGCGCGGGCTCGCGCGGCCCGCTACCGCGCCCTCCCCGACGGCGTCCTGACCGGACACACTGCCGACGACCTGGCCGAGACCATGCTCGTAAACCTCCTCCGGGGCGCGGGCCTCGACGGTTTGGCCCCGATGCGGGCGGGGAGCGGGGACCGGGTGCTCCGGCCGCTGCTCGGGTTGCGGCGCCGGGAGACGAGGGCGCTGTGCGACGCCACCGGGATGGTCCCGGTCGAGGACCCGAGCAACCGGGACCGGCGGTTCGTCCGCAACCAGGTCCGCCACGACCTGCTCCCGCTGCTGGCCGAGATCAGCGGGAGGGACCCTGTTGCCGTCCTGGTCCGCCAATCGGAACTGCTGGGCGCCGAGGCGTCCCTGCTTGACGAGTGGGCGGCCCGGCTGGACCCGACCGACGCCCGGGCCTTGGCCGCCGCTCCCGAGGTCCTGGCCCGCCGGGCCATTCGGACCTGGCTCCGCACCACCGACGAGGAGCATCATCCCCCCAGCGCCGCCGAGGTGGCCCGGGTCATGGAGGTGGTCCGGGGTGAGGTGGTGGCCTGCCAGCTCCCCGGGGACCGGCGGGTGCAGCGTTCCCAGGGCCGGCTGCGCGTCATCGGCGTCGGCGGTGCCACCGAAGTCGGTGACGGGTAGGGCCGACCGCCGGGACCGGTCGATCCCCCGGTCACCCGGGCTGCCAAAGGTGAGAGCACCGGTAGCCTGGGTCGCCGAGAGAGGACGACGAGTGTCCGACAACCCCTATTCCCGGTTCTACCTCCGTGGCCGACCGGGCGACATCGACTCGGAACTGACGTGGGGCCAGGTGTCGCGCTACAAGCGCCGGGCCGAGGTGGTCGGCACCGAATGGCTCACCGAGACGGGCACAGTGCGCATTGCGTTCCAGGTGACCGACGACCTACCCCTGTCATTCCTCCCCGGCCAGTGGATCGGGATCGAGGAGGAGGTGGCCGGCGTCGGCCCGCGCCGGAGTTCGTACTGCATGTTCTCACCGCCGACCGACGACGGCTATTTCGAACTGTTGATCCGCGTCCTCACCGACGGACCGCTGTCGAAGCACCTGGTGTCGCTCGATCGTGGCTACATCATCAGATTCCGGGGCCCGCAGGGAAAAGCTCTGATGCCCAAGCCTTTCGACACCGAGATGATCCTGCTGGCGACCGGTGTCGGCATCGCCCCCTTGTATTCGCTGTGCGGCCACCTTTCGGCAACCGGCGAAACCCGGCCCATCCGCCTGTACTGGGGCCTTCGCTCAACCGCCGACATCTGCATGCTGGACGAACTCAACGAGCTGCGGGATGTCCTGCCTGACTTCGAATACCGCATCTCGCTCTCCGAGCCGCCCGACGACTGGCCCGACCTCCGAGGGCGCCTCACCGAGTCCGTCCCCCCGCTGCTCACCCACTTGGGCGGAACCCGGTTCGCCCTCAGCGGCAATGGCGCCATGATCGAGGAAATGGAGTTGGCCCTCTGCAGCCTCGGCGTCGATCGCACCCGGATCAGCGAAGAGCGGTTCTTCAACCTGAAGCATGTCCCCGACCGGGCGACGATGGACGCCATCATGGCGCGCTTTGTCGCCGAGGACCTCGTGGCCGCCGATACCAGGCTGCGCTCCCGCGTGTGGCGGGACGCGGCGCCGGAGTGACCGATTAGGGCCCCTTTTAGTGCTGGAAGAACGCCACCGCGCTGTCGGCGCTGTAGGCGCGAGGTTCCGCGATTCCGGTGTTGACCAGGTGCCGGGCGTCGCGTGCGTCCAATGAGAACTCGGCGGCACTGAGTTCCCACTTCTCGCGGAAGTGGCCCGCCTCGATCGCCTCTTGGATTTTTATGGCGAGCAACCTGACAGCCGCGTTGGCCAGTATCGGGGGGCCGTCACCACCGCCGGGCAGTTCCCTGTCCCAGGCCGGCTCCTCAACCACCCCGAGGGCGATCCCCAGGGAATAGTGGTCCTTCAGGATCGTCACCTTGAACCAGCAGCGCGTCGCGATCGAAGAATGTGCCCTCGTCCCGGTAGACCACGGTGTATCGGCTCATCGGTTACTCCTTGAAAGGGGAAGGCGAAATGGGCGCCATGGGAGCCCAGATAATGGTTCCGGGCGCCACCTCAACCGCGGGATCGGGCCCCGCCCGCTTCGGGGGCGGGAACGCCGCCTCTGGGCACGCACACCGGCGACGACCACCGAGGGGCGAAGATGTCAGCCCAGTGGGCAGTCAGGCTCACGGTGCTGCGCGACTCGTTCCAACTGAGGCAGGGCAGGCGCCGCCACGACTCCGCCTCGACCAGCGTCACCTGGTAGCCCGACAGCAGGGCATAGGGCACCGCGATGCCGTCCATGGCCCGGACCCAGGCCGGGAAGTGGGCGGCTGCGGCCAGCACCTCGGCGTGGGCGGAATCGGTGCCCCGGATATCGATCGACCGTTTGGGGTGGACCAGATCCCAGTGGGCGCCCAGGTCCAGGGTGACCCGGCGGACACCTGGTTGGTGCACCAGGCGATTGAGCAGCCGGACCTGCTTGACTCCGACTTTCTTGAAGTCCCAGCACTTCTCGTCCCAGCACCAGGAGTTCGGATGTTGGTCGGAGATGACGCTCCACAGCTCGTCGCAGGTTCGGCGCACCGGGTCCAGGTGCTCGTCGCCGGGCAGGAAGACGGCGATGACTTCAGCGACAAGCGGGTCGTCGTGGGAGACAGGTGTGAGGTCGATGACGTCGAAGTCCTCGGTGCCGAACCCCCAGCGCCGTTCCGCGTTCCAACGCCGGACGTTGTCCAGCTGCTCCTCCAGCGGTACGAACATGTCCGCTGGAGGCGCCGGTCGCACGTAACGCGGCGGGGCCTCGACGGTCCCCTTGGCGCTGGCGTCCTCGGTCGCCACGGTGGCGCCGCCCTTGTCGCTCATGGGACCACGATACGAACATCCCGAGGCCTGCGTGGCGACGAGGGACGCCCGCCAGGCCCGGAATGCCCGGGATGACGGCAGCCACCGCCGGTGTTGTCCTGGCCATGCAAGTGGAGATTTGGTCTGACGTCGTCTGCCCCTGGTGCTTCATCGGTAAGCGCCGCTTTGAAGCGGCCCTGGCCCGCTTTGCGCACCGGGACCAGGTGACCGTGACGTGGCGGTCCTTCGAGCTCGATCCCGGCGCCCCCCGCGCCCGACCGGGCCCGTACGCGGAACGGCTGGCGACCAAGTACCGCATGAGCGTGCCTGAGGCCCAGCGGATGATCGACGACATGGTCGGGGTGGCAGCCCAAGACGGGCTCGAATTCAACTTCGACATCGCCCAACCGGGCAACACCTTCGATGCCCACCGCCTGCTCCATCTGGCTCACCAGGCCGGGTTGGGCGAAGTGCTCAAGGAGCGCCTCCTCATTGCGACCTTCACCGAAGGAGCACCGATCGGCGACCCCGACACTCTGGCCAAACTGGCGATCGGCGCCGGCCTCGACCCCGAGCAGGTGGAGTCGGTCCTCAAGAGCGATGCCTACGCCGACGCGGTGCGCGCCGACGAACGGCAGGCCTACCAACTGGGCATCCGCGCGGTCCCGTTCTTCGTGATCGACCACAAATACGGCATCCCCGGCGCCCAACCTGCCGACGCCCTCCTGAAGGTGCTTGAGGACATCTGGGCGCAGCCGTCGCCAACCGACCTACAACCCCCAGCCACCCAAAGCCGAGAAGTTGGAGGGTGCACCGACGACAGCTGCGCGGTGTGAAGGGGGCGGCAGCCGGAGCGGCGTGCGGTCGCAGGGAGAGCCACTACGGTGAAAAGCGATGGCCGACCCCGAGCCCGAGCCCGAGCCCGCCGAACCAGCCGAACCAGCCGAACCAGCCGCCCGCCACGACGAGGCGTTAGGGCGCACCCTCATCGATGAGGCGACCTTGCAGGCCCGGGTTCGTGAGCTCGGCCAGCAGATCACGCAGGACTACCAGGGACGGGTGCCGCTGCTGGTCGGGGTGCTCAAGGGGGCGTTCGTTTTCATGAGCGACCTGGCAAGGGCCATCGACCTGCCGGTGGAGTTCGATTTCATGGCGGTGGCTTCCTACGGCCGGGCCACCCGGACCAGTGGGGTGGTGCGGATCGTAAAGGACCTTGACCTCGACCTGACCGATCGCTCGGTTCTGGTGGTTGAGGACATCGTCGATTCCGGTCTCACCCTGTCGTACCTGCGCAAGAACCTGCTGGCCCGCAACCCGCTCAGCCTGGAGGTGTGCGCCCTGCTGGTGAAGGAGGGCACGCAGCGGGTGGAGTCGGATCTCGCCTACACCGGATTTCGCATTCCTCCCGATTTCGTCGTGGGCTACGGCCTCGACGCAGCCGAGCGTTACCGCAATCTGCCCTACATCTGCATCTACGAGGGCTCGGCAAGCACCTGACCGGGGGGGAAAAGGGGGGCCCCGCTTCCGGCGAGCGCGGTCGTCCCCTGTAGCCTTGCCGAGATATGAAGAAGGCCCTGCGGAATCCGGTCCTGTATCTCTTACTGGCCGGCGTGCTGGTCGTGGTGGGCATCCAGCTGTTCCGCTCCAAGCCCACCATTCAGCACCTCTCGCTTAACGCCTTCGAGGCCAAGATCGCGGCCGGGGATGTGGCATCGGCGACCCTGCATGACGGTTCCAACAAGGTTTCGGGCCGGCTTCGGGGGGCCAACGGCGCCGCCAACGGACCCCAGTACGACTCCACCTACCCCGACCGGTACACCGGCCAGCTCACCCAGTCGCTGCTCGACAAGGGTGTCCCCGAGGTATCGGCCAAGCACAGCAAAGCCTCGCTGTGGGTCAACCTGTTGCTCAACTTCGCCCCTATTCTCCTGCTGTTCGGGGGTTTCATCTTCATCCTCAACTCGATGCAGGGCGGCGGCAGCAAGGTCATGCAGTTCGGCAAGGCCAAGGCCCGGACCGTCTCCAAGGATCAGCCCAAGGTCACCTTCGCCGACGTCGCGGGAGCCGACGAAGCGGTGGCGGAGCTCGAGGAGATCAAGGACTTTCTCCAGTCACCCGCCAAGTTCCAGGCAATGGGGGCCAAGGTCCCCAAGGGCGTCCTGCTGTTCGGCCCCCCGGGCACCGGCAAGACCCTGCTGGCGCGGGCGGTGGCCGGGGAGGCGGGCGTCCCGTTCTTTTCCATCTCGGGGTCGGACTTCGTGGAGATGTTCGTCGGCGTCGGCGCCAGCCGGGTTCGGGATCTGTTCGAGCAGGCAAAGGCCAGCGCCCCGGCCATCATCTTCATGGACGAGATCGACGCCGTGGGCCGCCACCGCGGGGCGGGGATGGGCGGCGGCCACGACGAGCGGGAACAAACCCTCAACCAGTTGCTGGTCGAGATGGACGGCTTCGACGTCAAGGGCGGCATCATCCTGATCGCGGCCACCAACCGCCCCGACATCTTGGACCCGGCGCTGCTGCGGCCGGGCCGATTCGACCGCCAGATCGTC
The DNA here is from genome assembly GCA_963791545.1 of uncultured Actinomycetota bacterium. Taxonomy (GTDB): domain Bacteria; phylum Actinomycetota; class Acidimicrobiia; order Acidimicrobiales; family Palsa-688; genus JALYXV01. Next base: position 156,259 of record CAWBSR010000001.1, on the reverse strand, counting down.
GTTGACCGCCCCGACGTGAGCGGCCGCCGGGCCATCCTGAAGGTGCATTCGAAGGGTAAGCCGCTGGTGTCCGGCATCAGCCTCGACACCCTGGCCAAGCGGACCCCGGGCTTCACCGGCGCCGATCTGGCCAACTTGCTCAACGAGGCGGCGCTCCTGGCGGCCCGCCACGACAAGACCGAGATCGGGATGGTGGAGCTGGAAAACGCCATCGATCGGGTCATCGCAGGCCCCGAGCGCAAGAGCCTGATCATGAGCGAGAAGGACAAGCTGGTGACCGCCTACCACGAGAGCGGCCACGTGATCGTGGGCCATGTCCTGGCCCACGCGGACCCGATTCACAAAGTGTCCATCGTGGCCCGGAGCCGCTCGCTCGGTCTCACCTTCACCCTGCCCGAGGACAAGTACAACCACTCCCGAAGCGAGCTGCGCGACGCCATGGCCATGTGCCTCGGTGGTCGCACTGCCGAGGAGCTGATCTTCGAGGAGCCGACGACCGGCGCCGAGAACGACATCGAGAAGGCGACCACGATCGCCCGGGCCATGGTGACCGAATACGGGATGAGCGACCTCCTGGGCCCCCAGCAGTTGGGGCGCAAAAACGGCGAAGTCTTCCTCGGACGGGAATTCGGCCACGAGCCGAACTACTCCGAGCAAGTGGCGGCCAGCATCGACGCCGAGGTCCGGCGCCTGATCGACGACGCCCATCAGCGGGCCCGCAGCATCCTCGCCCTGCACCGCGAAACCCTCGACGCCCTGGCCGCCGCCCTGGTCGAACAGGAGACCCTCGACGGCCCCGAACTGGCGGCGATCATCGGGCCCCTCCCGACGTGGCCTCCTGACGGCCGGACTGGCAATGGAACCCCGGCCGCCACCAACGGGTCCGCCGCGGTGATTGGCGGCGCTCATCTCCGCGAGGCCAAGCCGCCGACGGCGAGCGAATGACCCCCGGGGTCCAGCGTGACGGCCACCGCCCGGACCCCGTCGTGTCCCCGACCGTGGACCGCCCCCGCATCCGGCGGGCGGTGCGCGAGATCCTGGAGGCCATAGGCGAGGATCCCGACCGCGACGGCCTGATCGGCACGCCCGACAGGATCGCCAACATGTACGAGGAGATCTTCTCGGGCCTCCACGAAGACCCTGGCCAGCATCTCCACGTGACCTTCGAGGCCGGTCACGACGAGATGGTGATGGTGAAGGACATCACCCTGTACAGCATCTGCGAGCACCATCTCGTCCCCTGGATCGGCGCCGCCCACGTGGCCTACATCCCTAACGTCGACGGACGCATCACGGGCCTGTCCAAACTGGCCCGGCTGGTCGACGGCTACTCCCACCGACCTCAGGTCCAGGAGCGCCTGACGACGCAGATCGCGGAAACCATCGAACGGGTTCTCGAGCCACGCGGCGTGCTGGTCGTGGTGGAGGCGGAACATCTGTGCATGTCCATGCGCGGGGTCCGCAAGCCGGGTAGCACCACGGTCACCTCGGCGGTTCGCGGGTTGTTCCGGGACAACGAGGCGACCCGGGTCGAGGCCATGAGCCTCATTTTCTCCCGCCGCGCCTAACCGCCGGGCGCAGAGCCGTTCCAAGCTGCGATTTTCCCCTCGTAGGGCTCGGCCGGTGTCCGCGCCCCGGTTAGTCTGACGCCTCGTGACCTGGGTTATGGGCGTACTCAACGTGACGCCCGACTCGTTTTCCGACGGGGGCTGCTGGTTCGATCACGAGGCCGCCATCGCCCACGGTTCGGAGATGGTCGCCCAGGGGGCCGATGTGGTTGACGTCGGCGGCGAGTCGACCCGTCCCGGCGCGGCAACCGTCGACGAGGCCGAGGAATGTCGCCGCGTGGTGCCCGTCGTCGCGGCCCTGGCGCCCCGCACGCGGGTGTCGATCGACACCCGGAAGGCCGGCGTGGCCGAGGCCGCGATCGAAGCCGGCGCCACCCTGATCAACGACATCTCAGCATCGCTGTGGCCGGTGGCGGCCGCGGCCGGCGTCGGTTGGGTCGCCATGCACATGCTGGGCCAGCCGGGGACGATGCAGGTGTCGCCCCGTTACGAGAACGTGGTGAGCGAGGTGTGCGAGTTCCTGGCCCGGCGGGCGGCGGCGGCCGCGGCAGCCGGCGTTGAGGAGATCTGGGTGGACCCAGGCATCGGTTTTGGCAAGACGATGGCCCACAATCTGGAACTGCTGCGACACTTGGAGCGCGTGGTGGCCCTGGGGTGGCCGGTGCTGGTGGGGACCAGTCGGAAGTCGTTCCTCGGGCGGCTGGCGGTACCGGAGGGCGAGCCGCCGGCGGCGGTCGAAGATCGCCTGGCGGGATCGCTGGCGTCGGCCGTGTGGGCCATCACCCGGGGCGCCGCCATGGTGCGGGTGCACGATGTGGCGGAGACGGCGCAGGCGGTGCGTCTGATGAAAACGGCGGCGGCGTGAAGGGGAAATGGGCCAAGGGCATCGCCCCGCGGTTCTTCGCCTGGATCATCAAGGACAAGCTGGCTGTCAGCGAGCGCCCCGGCGGCTACGCCCGAAACCACCGCCGGGTGCGGCGCCAGGAGGAGATCCTGTGGCTGCGGGGTGAGGGTTTCAGCCGGGTTGTCTCGCTGCTGACCTCGCCCCACAACCTCCACGCCTATGACGAGCTGGACATGGCCTGGGCCCACATCCCCTTCGGCTCCCACGATGATCCCCACGTCGTCCTCCCCGATCTGTATGCCCAGCTGCGGGACTGGATGTCGTCGGGCGAGCGGCTGTTGGTCCACCACGAGGAGCTCAGCGATCGGTTGATGGGTGTCGTCGCCGGTTATCTGCGGTGGTCGGGTTTGGTGCCCGCCGGTCCGCAGGCGATCTCGGTGGTCGAGCGGATCATGCACCGCCAGATGGGCCCCGACGGCCGGGAGTTGGTGGCCATGGCGCCCCAGCTGGCCGGCGCCGGCGGCTGCGCGGTACCGATAACCACGAGGGGACGAATGAGCGAGGACAACCCGTCCCGCCCCAAAGGCGCCGCCAGGACGTCACCGATCTCGCACCCGTCCGTGCCCCCCCCTGAAATCGACCCCGACCGCGAAATTCTTGCCGCCGCCGGTGCCGACGAGTCGCCGCCGGCTGCCGATCCGGTGCTGAACGGCACCGCCCCCCAAGGCGCTGTCGATACTCGCGCGGTCACCGCCCCCCAAGGCGCTGTCGATACTGACGCGGTCCCCGCCGCCGAGGCGGTGTCCGACGCGGCCCCCGCCGCCGCCCCTTCGGAGCCGCCCGACCCGCCACTCGATGCGGAGGCGGATCCCCAGATCGAGCCGGGCCGCTCCCCGGCCCCCGAACCGGTCGAGGTGGCGGTACCCGGTGACGGTGTCGGTGAGTCCGAGCGCGGCTGACCGCATCGAGCTTCGAGGTGTCCGCGCCGTCGGGGTCCACGGCGTGCTTCCCGAGGAACGACAGCGCCCTCAGCCGTTCTCCGTCGACCTCGATCTCACCGTAGATCTGCGCCCGGCCGGCCAAAGCGACGACTTGGCGGACACCGTCAATTACGGCGTGGTGGCCGAGGCGGTCGTGGCCGAGGTCGCCGGCCCCCCGGCTGCGCTCCTCGAGCACCTGGCCGAGCGCATCGCGGCCCGGGTGCTGGTCATCACCGGCGGCCAGGTGACATCGGTCACCGTGACATTGCACAAGCTGCGCCCGCCCGTGCCTATCGACATGGCATCGGCCGGCGTTCGCATCACCCGCCCCTGACCACGGCCCCCGTTGGGATGCGGCGACCGGGCCGAGGAGGTAATTTCACCCGAGAAAGGTGCACATGACCGTTAGGGCCTTCTTGGGGCTGGGCTCAAATCTCGGGGACCGCTGGCATTACCTCCGAAGCGCCGTCGCCAACCTGCCCGACGTCATCCGCATCTCACCGGTGTACGAAACCGACCCCGTCGGTCCCCCTGGCCAGGGCCCGTACCTGAACTGTGTGGTCGAGCTCTCGACCGACCGGTCCCCGCGGCAACTGCTGGCCGTCGCCCGTGCCGCCGAGGAAGCCGCCGGTCGGGTCCGCACCACCCGGTGGGGCCCGCGCACCCTCGATGTCGACGTGCTCCTCGTGGGCGATGAGTTCGCCAACGACACCGACCTCACGGTTCCCCATCCCCGGTTGTGGGACCGGCCCTTCGTCCTCATCCCCCTTGCCGATCTGGCCCCCGATCTGGTAGGCGATCGTCGCCCCGACCCCACGACGTCGGGGGTCCGGTGGGCCGGTACGCTGTAGCGGGCACGACCGGCACCCGCGCGCAGTGGGGCTGGAACGTCAGCGAGGTCCTGTTGTCCACCAAGCCCAACGCAACCGGTCGCCAGGCGCGGCCGGCGCCCATCTGTGCCTGCCGGACGGTGCCGGGCACCGCCGGGCAGGTGCCGGTTCCGCAGTGGCCACGGTTCACTGTCCCGCCCGGCGGGCGACCATGGCGCTGACGGTTCTCGATCGTCAAGACGCCATCCGCAAGGCATTGGACGCCGAGCGGGCGGCGGGCCGGCGAGTCGGTGTGGTCCCCACCATGGGGTCCCTGCATGCCGGCCACACCTCGCTCATGGCGCGGGCGGCCGCCGAGTGCGACGTGGTCGTGGCGACCCTCTTCGTCAATCCGCTCCAGTTCGCTCCCTTAGAGGACCTGGCGACCTATCCCCGCGATCCGGAGGGCGACCGGGAAAAGGCGGAGGCAGCCGGGGTCCAGTATTTGTTCGCCCCGACCCAGCACGAGATGTTTCCGGCCCCCCCGCTCACCGAGGTGACCGTCACCGGCCTCTCGGACGTCCTGGAAGGGGCGATCCGGCCTGGCCACTTCCGGGGCGTGGCCACCATCGTGACCAAGCTCCTCTCGCTGGCCGGCGATTGCCGGGCCTATTTCGGCGAGAAGGACTACCAGCAACTGGCCGTCATCCGCCGCCTGACCCGGGACCTGTCGCTGCCCGCCCAGATCGTCGCCTGCCCGACCGTGCGGGCGGCCGACGGCCTGGCGCTGTCGAGCCGCAACGCCTACCTCACCGCCGAGGAGCGGGCCGTCGCCCCGACGCTCTACCAGGCCCTGCTGGCCGGCCGCAGCGCAGCCACCAGCGGGACCACGGGCAACGCCGCCCACGTCCGGGCCGTCATGGCCGCGACCGTGGCCCGCCAGCCGGCTCTCCAACTGCAGTACGCAGAAGTCGTGGACCCCGTCGATCTCACCGCCCGGACGACCATTGGACGCGAGGCCCGGTTACTCATTGCCGCCCGGCTCGGTCGAACCCACCTAATAGACAACCTGGCCGCCGAGCGGCCACGCTGATACCTCCGTGCCCACCAACCCCGCGGTTCCCCAACTCGACCTGCTCATCTGCGGAAGCGGCGTCGCCGGCCTCTCGGCGGCCATCGCCGCCGCGGCCAGCATCCAGAGCCCCGGCCTGCGCGTCGGCATCCTCTCCAAGGCGGAGCTGGTCCAATCCGCCACCCGGTGGGCCCAGGGCGGGGTGGCCGCGGTCCTCGCCGAGGACGAGGACTCGACCGACCTCCACATGGCCGACACCCTCCGGGCCGGGGCCGGGCTGTGCGACCGGGAGGCGGTGCGGGTCCTGGTCGAGGAGGGGCCGGGCCGGGTCAACGAGCTGATCGCCCTCGGCGCCGTCTTCGATCGCGACGATGGGGGCACCCTCCTCCTGGCGAGAGAGGGCGGCCACTCGATGCCCCGAGTCGTGCACGCCGGGGGAGCGGCTACCGGCGCCGAGATCGAACGGGCTTTGGTCGAAGCGGTCCGCCGCACTGCGGCGGCCGTCCTCGAGGGATGGTTCGCACTGGAGCTCATCGTCGAAGGTGGCCGCTGCCGTGGCGTCGGAGCCCTGGCCCCCGACGGGTCCTTCCACAAGGTCCGGGCCGAGCACACCATGCTGGCCACGGGCGGGGCGGGCCAGTTGTTCAGCGTGACCACCAACCCGAGCCAGTCGACCGGCGACGGCCTGGCCATGGCGTTGCTGGCCGGGGTCCCGGTCGCCGACGTCGAGTTCATGCAGTTCCACCCGACCGCCCTGCACCACCCGGCCATGCCCCGCCCCTTGCTCTCCGAGGCCCTCCGGGGTCATGGCGCCCTTATCCGCGACGCCCGGGGCGAGCGCTTCGTCGACGAGCTGTTGCCCCGGGACCTGGTCAGCAAGGCCATGACCGCCCGCATGCTGGACCAGGGGGTGGAACACCTCTGGCTCGACGCCACCGGCCTCGACGCCTTCGACGACCGCTTCCCGACCATCGCGGCCACCGTCCGCGCCGCCGGCCTCGATCCCACCGTCGACTGGCTCCCCATCGCCCCCGCCGCCCACTACCTCTCGGGCGGCATCGTCACCGACCTCGACGGCGCTACCGCCCTCCCGGGCCTCTGGGCCTGCGGCGAGGTGGCCTGCACCGGGGTTCACGGCGCCAACCGGCTGGCCTCGAACTCCCTCCTGGAGGGCATGGTCTGGGCACCACGGGTCGTCGAGGCAATAGAGAGGGGAAAAGGGGAGCCCGAGGCCACCGGCGCCATGCGCCCCCTCCTCGTCGACGGGCCGCAGCCGGGGGTCATCTGGGCAACCGCCCTCGAGATGCCTCGGCCCCCGTTCGGGAATGAGGTGCACGGCGGCGTCGACGAGCCCAAGCTGCGGGACCGGCTGCAGCGGGCCATGTCGGCCGGCGCCGGCGGGCTCCGCAGCACCGAGTCGCTGGCCGCCACCGACCAGATGGTGGCTGCGGTGGCGGCGGCCGCCGGAGCATCGGCGCCGCCCGAACTACGGAACCTCCTCGTTATTGCCCGGGCCCTCCTCACCGCGGCCACCGCCCGGGAGGAGACCCGGGGGGCCCATGTACGCACCGATTTCCCTGAGACGAGCGCCCTTTTTTCCCACCGATTTGTCCTCCGGATGCAATGACCTGGATCGACCCGCCGGAGGCGGCGGTCCGGGAGGTCGTCGCCCGGGCCCTCGCTGAGGACCTCGGGCCGCTCGGCGACCTGACCGCCAGCCTGGTTCCCGAGGCGGCGACGGCCCGGGCGGAGTTCGTGGCCCGCCACGAGGGCGTGGTGGCCGGGCGCCTCTGCGTGCTGGCCACCTTCGCCGCCGTCGACCCGTCGCTGGTCGTCGAGTGGTTCCTCCCCGATGGCCTCGAAGTGCGGCCGGGCGCCGTCATCGGGGCCGTCGAGGGGCGGCTGGCGTCGATCCTCACCGCCGAGCGCACCGCCCTCAACCTGCTGGGCCGGCTGTCGGGGATCGCCACCCTGACCCGGTCCTACGTGCGCGCCGCCCAGGGCAACGCCCGGATCCGGGACACCCGCAAGACCACGCCGGGCCTGCGGGCCTTGGAGAAGGCGGCAGTACGGGCCGGCGGCGGGGCCAACCACCGGGGCTCTCTCTCCGACGGCATCCTGATCAAGGACAACCACCTGGCCCATATGTCGATTGCCGACGCCGTGGCCCGGGCCCGGCACCGCTGGCCGGGGCAGCTGATCGAGGTGGAATGCGACACCCCCGAACAGGTCGCCGAAGCGGTCGTGGCCGGCGTCGACATGGTGCTGCTGGACAACATGACCCCCGCCGCGGTGGCCGCCGCCGTGGAGCTGGTCGGGGGCGCCTGTCCCGTTGAGGTGTCGGGGGGCGTGACGCTGGAGCGCGTGGCCGAGTACGCGGCGGCCGGCGCCGCGTTCATCTCGGTCGGCGCCCTGACCCATTCGGCACCGGTGCTCGACATCGGCCTCGATGTCGTGGCGGGCTGAACCATGCTGCTCGCCATCGACGTGGGCAACACCCAGACCGTCATCGGGATGTTCGCCACCTCGGACGGGCCCAAGCTGGTCCACCACTGGCGGATCTCCAGCCATGCCGAGCGGACCTCGGACGAGATGGCCATGATCATCTCGCAGCTGCTCGATTTGCAGGGCTTCGACGTCGAGGAGGCGGTGGACGGCATCGCGGTGGCGTCGGTGGTCCCCCGGACGACGGCGGCGCTACGGGATATGAGCGAGAAGTGGTTTCCCGTCACCACGGTGATCGTGGAGCCGGGCGTCCGCACCGGGATGCCGATCCTGTACGACAATCCCCGGGAGGTGGGCGCCGACCGGATTGCGGATGCGGTGGCCGCCTACGACCTGTACGGCGGGCCGACCATCGTGGTCGATTTCGGGACCGCCACCACCGTCGAGGCGATATCGCGGCGAGGCGAGTACCTGGGCGGCGCCATCGTTCCCGGCATCGAGATCTCCCTCGACGCCCTGTTCGGGCGGGCGGCGGCGCTGCGCCGGGTGGAACTGGTCACCCCCCGCAACGTCATCGGCAAGAACACCATCGAGGCCATCCAGTCCGGTGCCATCTACGGCTTCGCGGCCCAGGTGGACGGGCTCTGCGCCCGCTTCGAGCGGGAGCTCGGGGAGTCGACGGTCGTGGCGACGGGCGGCCTGGCGGGGTTGATCGCCCCGCTCACGACGAGCATCGACCACCACGAACCGTGGCTGACCCTGAACGGGCTGCGCATCATCTACCAGCGCAACGTGGCGGTGTGATGGCCGACGTCCCCTACCGCTTCGAACCGACCCATTCCATTGCGGCCGTGCGGTCCCGCTACGCCGACCTCGAGGGCGGGGGCCTCGAGACCGGCGCCGTGGTCACCGTCGGCGGGCGGCTCATGCTGCGCCGGGGCCAGGGCAAGCTGGCATTCGGGCAGGTGACGGACTGGACAGGGACCATCCAGCTGTTCTGCGGGGCCGACTGGACCGGTGACTTCGAGGGCTTCAAGAAGCTGGCCCTCGGCGACTGGATCGGGGCCACGGGGGAAGTGGTCACGACCCGTACCGGTGAGCTCTCGGTGAAGGTCCGGTCGTGGGTCCTGCTGGCCGAGACCCAGCGGGGCTTCGGGGACAAGTGGAAGGGCATCACCGACGTCGACGTCCGGTACCGCCAGCGCTACGTCGACCTGTGGGCCAACCCCGGTTCCCGGCCAGCCCTGTTGCTGCGCAGCCGCATGCTCTCGCTGATGCGGCGATGGCTTGAGGAACGCGGCTTCGTCGAGGTCGAGACGCCAATCTTCCACCCCATCGCCGGGGGCGCCATGGCCAAACCCTTCACGACCCACCACAACGCCCTCGACATGGACCTGTTCCTGCGCATCGCCCCCGAGCTGTACTTGAAACGCCTCGTCGTGGGCGGATTCGAGCGGGTGTACGAGATCGGGCGGGTGTTCCGGAATGAGGGGCTGTCGAGCCGCCACAACCCCGAGTTCACGATGCTGGAGCTGTACCAGGCCTACGCCGACTACACCGACCTGATGACCCTGACGGAGTCGTTGGTCGCCTGGCTGGCTAGCGAGTTGGTGGGTGCCACTGCTTTGACCTACGGAGGGCGGTCACTGTCGCTGGCGCCGCCGTGGCGCCGGGCCACCCTGACCGAACTGGTGCACGAGCACGCCGGGGTGGCGATCGACGCGTCGATGCCTTTGGAGACTCTGCGCTCGGTGGCGGCGTCGCTCGAGGTGCCCGTCGAGGCGGGGTGGGGCCCGGGGAAGGTCGTGCTGGAGATCTACGAGAAGACGACCGAGCATGAGCTGTGGGAGCCGGTGTTCGTGATGGACTACCCGAAGGAGGTCTCGCCGCTGTCGCGGGACCACCGCGACCAGGCGGGGCTGGTCGAGCGCTTCGAGGCGATCGTGGCCGGGCGGGAGCTGGCCAACGCCTTCAGTGAGCTGATCGACCCGGTGGAGCAGCGGGCTCGGTTCGAGGACCAGGCCCGGGCCCGGGCCGGAGGGGACGAGGAGGCCATGGCGGTGGACGAGGACTACCTGCGGGCCCTCGAGTACGGGCTGCCTCCCACCGCCGGCCTGGGGCTCGGCATCGACCGACTGGCCATGCTCCTGACGGGGAACGACGCCATCAGGGACGTGATCTTGTTTCCGACCCTGCGCCCCGAGGCCGAGTAGCGCCGCCCGGCGCCCTCGGCTTCGGGTGGGCCTGGTTACATCGAGACGGTCTCGCCGATCTCGACGCCGCCGCCATAGAGCAGGCCGGGGCAGCCCTTGGCGAGGGCGACCGCCGACTCGAAGTCCTCGGCGGCGATCACGACGTAGCCGGTCAAGACGGTGCCGTCCGCCCCGTTGGCCCCAGCCGCCCCGAGGGCCGTTGCTCGCCCGACCCGGTTGCCGAAGTCGACGACTGCGCCACCGAGTTCCTGGAACCACCGCCCCCAGGCCGCTTCCTCCTCGGCCCCGGCGCTGTGGTCGTTGTGCCCGTGGAAAGCCAGCACGTAGTTGGACATTGGGATCCCTCCTCGTGGTCGGGCCGGCGATCCGCCGGCTCCTGCCGGTAACGACGGACGGGATGTCCCGGGATCGACAGCCCAACGCTCGAAAACAGGGGGATCGCGACGAGGCGGCCGCGGCGCCACCTCTCGGCTACGCCCAAGCGACCGCGGCGCCACCTCTCGGCTACGCCGAGGCGCCCGAGAGGCCCGAGAGGCCCGAGGAGCGTTTTGCCAAAAAGTGTCGTTGGGACATCACTTTTTGGCAAAACGCTCCGCCCGATACCGCTCTCATCGGGCTCACAGGGGGGGCGGATGAAGCCGATGCGGGCCCGGCAGCCGGTATCGCTGGCCTCGGCCGCCCAAACGGCCGCGATGTGCTCCTCGGTCACACCTCACCGACCCCGGCGAGGCGGCTCTCGTCCGGGCCGTTATTCCAGTTCGAGGGTGTCGAGCAGCCGGTGCCCGAGTCCCGCCAGGACCCGCACCGATGGTGAATCGCCGAGGGGCGCGAGGGAACCGGCCGCCTCGTCGGCGAAGCGGCGGGCCTCGGTGACCGACTCCAGCAGAGCGTCCGTCGCCCGGATCATGTCGCGGGCCTTGTCCCGGGCCGGGGTGTCCAGGCGGGCCCCCAGCAGGTCGCGCAGTTCGTCGCCGATCGACGGGACCCGTAGGGCCCGGATGACCGGCAGGGTGTACACCCCTTCGACCAGGTCGTGGCCGGCCGGCTTTCCCAGGGACGACTCGATGCCGATTACATCCAAGATGTCGTCCCAGATCTGGAAGGCCATACCGAACGCCTGCCCGAATGCGGTCAGCGCCTCGACCTGGTCCCGGGGCAGGTTCGCCACCAGGCCCCCGATCCGGCATGATGTCGACATCAACGAGGCAGTTTTTCCGGCAATGGCAACGAGATACGACGCCTCTGTCCGGGCGGAGTTGTACGCGAACTGGATCTCGCCCACCTCGCCCTCGCACAACCGCCCGATCGTGTGGGCCAACAACCCCGACACCTCGGTGCCCAGCGACGCTGCGATCTCCGACGCCCGGGCCAGCAGGAAGTCGCCCGCCACGATGGCGACCAGGTTCCCCCACCGGGCGTTGACCGACTCCACGCCCCGCCGGGTCGGCGCCTCATCGATCACGTCATCGTGGTACAGCGATCCGAGGTGGACCAGCTCCACCGACACCGCCCCCCGGACCATGTCGTCGGTGATCTCGGCCCCGGCCGCCAACCCTGACATGACCGTCAGGCAGGGACGGAGCCTTTTGCCGCCCGCCTCGATGAGATGGCCGGCTATGTCCGCCAGAAGCGGGTCCTCAGAACCCACGGACTCGCGCAGGGCCACCTCAATGCGGGCCAGATGTTCATCGAGCCCGGGAAGGCTCGGGTGCTGGAACAGGTTCATGTACCAGCCGACGATACGGCAAGAAGGACCGAAAGCTGAAGTTCGCGGCCGGCCGGCGGACCCGACGGACACGACCACACGGCGACTACGACCGGCACCAAGAACCCGACATCCCAAAGCCCAAACCGACCGACACCGCAACCAACATCGTGACGACCCGGGCACCGGTAGCCGGACCGGCGGGTCCAGACTGTCCTGGCAGCATGAACGCACCCTCCGTCACGGGGGGATGCAGCAAACACGGGGTCCCCGGGTAGACTTGCCTCGGGAGACCGCTTAGGAGGCGGCAACTTGTTCGAACGCTTTACAGACAGAGCACGACGAGTCCTGGTCCTGGCCCAGGAAGAGGCTCGCCTGCTGAACCACAACTTCATCGGTACCGAGCACATCCTCTTGGGATTGATCCACGAGGGTGAGGGGGTCGCGGCCAAGGCACTCGAGTCGCTTGGGATCAGCCTCGAAGCGGTAAGGGAGAAGGTCGAAGAGACCATCGGGCCCGCCGGCTCATCGACCGCGGGATCGCCGCCGTTCACGCCCCGGGCCAAGAAGGTCCTGGAGTTGTCGCTGCGCGAAGCCCTGCAGCTGGGCCACAACTACATCGGCACCGAGCACATGCTCCTGGGCTTGGTCCGCGAGGGCGAGGGGGTGGCCGCTCAGGTGCTGGTCAACCTGGGCGCCGACCTGTCCCGGGTTCGCCAGCAGGTCATCCAGCTGTTGTCGGGTTACAACAACCCCAAGGAGGGCTCCACCTCCGGCAGCGGTCCGTCCAGCCAGGAGGCCCCGACCGGGAGCCCGGTCCTCGATCAGTTCGGCCGCAACCTGACCCAGCTGGCCCGGGAGCGCAAGCTCGACCCGGTCATCGGTCGCGAACGCGAGATCGAGCGGGTCATGCAGGTCCTGTCCCGCCGGACCAAGAACAACCCCGTCCTCATCGGTGAACCCGGCGTTGGCAAGACCGCCATCGTCGAGGGGCTGTCGCAGCGCATCGTGGCCAACGACGTGCCCGAGACGCTGCGGGGCAAGCAGCTGTACACCCTCGACCTGGGCGCCCTCGTCGCCGGGTCCAGGTACCGGGGCGACTTCGAGGAGCGCCTCAAGAAGGTGCTCAAGGAGATCCGCACCCGGGGCGACATCATTCTTTTCATTGACGAACTCCACACCCTGGTGGGTGCGGGGGCCGCCGAGGGCGCCATCGACGCCGCCTCCATCCTGAAGCCCATGCTGGCCCGCGGTGAGCTGCAGACCATCGGCGCCACCACCTTGGACGAGTATCGCAAGCACCTGGAGAAGGACGCCGCCCTCGAGCGCCGATTCCAGCCCATCAAGGTCGAGGAGCCGTCGCTCTCCCACACCATCGAGATCCTCAAGGGCCTCCGGGACCGCTACGAGGCCCATCACGGTGTGACCATCACCGACCAGGCGGTGGTCGCGGCCGCCAACCTGGCCGACCGCTACATCGCAGACCGTTTCCTGCCCGACAAGGCCATCGACCTCATCGACGAGGCCGGCAGCCGCCTGCGCATCCGCCGCATGGCGACCCCCCCGGACTACAAGGCGATCGAGGACGAACTGGTCAAGGTCCGGGCCGACAAAGAGTTGGCCATCGAGAAGCAGAACTTCGAGGCGGCCAAGCGGCTGCGGGAGCAGGAGGAGTCCCTCCTCGGCCGCAAGACGGCCAAGGAAGCCGAGTGGCGGGCCGAGGGCATCGACCTGTTCGACGTGGTCGACGAGGAAGTCATTGCCGAGGTCCTGGCCAACTGGACCGGCATCCCGGTGTACAAGCTGACCGAGGAAGAGACGGCCAAGCTGCTGCGCATGGAGGATGAGCTGCACAAGCGGGTCATCGGCCAGGAGAACGCCATCAAGTCGGTCTCCCAGGCCATCCGCCGCACCCGGGCGGGACTCAAGGACCCCAAGCGGCCCAGCGGCTCGTTCATCTTCCTGGGCCCCTCGGGCGTGGGCAAGACGGAGACCGCCAAGACGCTGGCCGAGTTCCTCTTCGGCGACGAGAACTCGCTGATCCAGCTCGACATGTCCGAGTACATGGAGAAGCACACCGTCAGCCGCCTGGTCGGCTCGCCTCCGGGCTACGTCGGCTACGAAGAGGGCGGCCAGCTCACCGAGGCGGTGCGCCGCAAGCCCTTCTCCGTGGTCCTCTTCGATGAGATCGAGAAGGCTCACCCCGACGTCTTCAACACCCTCCTGCAGATCCTGGAGGACGGGCGCCTGACCGACAGCCAGGGCCGCACCGTCGACTTCAAGAACTGCGTGATCATCATGACCTCCAACCTGGGGACCGCCGACCTTCGCAAGACGAGCGTCGGCTTCGCCAAGACGAGCGAAGCGGTGACTTACGAGAAGATGAAGGAGAAGGTCAACGACGCCCTGAAGCAGCACTTCCGGCCCGAGTTCCTCAACCGGATCGACGAGGTCATCGTCTTCCACGAGCTCAGCCGTGAAGAGGTCACCGAGATCGTCGACCTGATGATGAAGCGGATCCGGACCCAGCTGGAGAGCCAGGGCCTGGGGCTGGAACTGACCCAGGAAGCCAAGTTCATGCTGGTCGACAAGGGCCACGACCCGGCCCTCGGCGCTCGGCCGCTGCGCCGGGCCATCCAGCGCATGCTCGAGGACCCGCTGTCCGAGAAGATCCTCTGGAAGGAATTCCGGGCCGGCGAGACGATCATCGTCGACGTCGAAGACGGCGCCATCGTGTTCCGGGCCATCCAGGGCCTCGAGCCGCCGCCCGTCGAGCTGGCGGGGGCCGCCGGAGAATAAGTGGTGGGGAAAAGGGGCCGATCGGCGATCACGCCGGTCGGCCCCTTTTCGCGTGGTGCCCTGAGTCGACGGCCGAGTCGCCAGTAGCGTGCAGCGAAATGTGGGGTAATCGAGGCGGCTCGCGGCTGGGGCGTCTCGGTGCCTTCGTCCTCGCCGTGCTCGCGGTTCTGTGCCTGTCGGCCTGCCAGACCACCATCAAGGTCGGGGTCGACATCGACCCCAACGGCAGCGGCTTGGTGACCGTCAGTGCCCACCTCGACCGCGACGCGGCCGCCTTCGCCGCCGACGTGCGCACCTCCGACCTAGCCGCCCGCGGCTGGAGGGTATCCGGCCCGACGCCCGCCGCCGACGGGGGCGTCGACTTCACCGCCTCCAAGGGCTTCGCCAATCCCGGCCAGGCCAACGCGATCGTGACCGAGCTCTCAGGGCCCAACGGGCCCTTCCGGAGTCTGGTCGTCGTCAGCGACCAGTCGTTCTTCGAGACCAGGACGTCGTTCAAGGGGACGGTAGATCTCACCTGTGGGCTGAACTGCTTCTCGGACCCGCAACTGCAGCAGTCGCTGGGCGGATCGGCCGACCTCGGGATCGACCCCTCCAAGCTGCAGGCTGACGCCGGCGTCATCCTCGACCGCCTGTTCCAATTCCAGGTGGCCGCCCGGCTGCCGGGAACGGTCCAGTCGTCCAACGCCCCCACACAGCTGGGCAACGGAGCGTTGTGGAAGGCCCAGCTGGGTCAAAAAGCGGTGCTGCTGGCCTCGTCCCACGCCTGGAACGTGGCCCACATCGTGCTGGTGGTCGTCGGGGCAGCCCTGCTGCTGGCCGCCCTGATCGTCGGACTCGTCCTGCTCGTAAAACGGCGCCGGCGTCGAAGCCCGAAGTCAAAGGCGAGTGCCACCCCGAGCCCGAGTGAAACTCCGCCGGAACTCGAGCCGAGGCCCGTCGCCGATTCCGTCGTGGCGCCCGGGTCTGTCGCGCCGCCCGATCCCGGGTCCGAGCCCGAGTCTGTCGTCGAGGCCGAGTCTGTTGCGCCGCCCGCTCCCGGGTCCGAGCCCGAGTCTGTCGTCGAGGCCGAGTCGTCCGGTCCGCCGCTCGCCCGATTGCGCCGCCCGCTCCGGGTCCGACCCCGAGTCTGTCGTCGTGCCCGAGTCGGTCGTGGCGTCCGGGTCTGTGGCGGCGCCCGAGTCTGTGGCGGCGCCCGATCCCGGGTCCGAGCACGTCGTCGAGCCCGAGCCGGTCGCCGAGCCCGAGCCGGTCGCCGAGCCCGAGCCGGTCGCCGAGCCGGTCGTCGAGCCGGACCCGAGCCCGGTCTCCCCCCCGAGCCCGGTCTCGCCGCCTACCGTAACGCCGAGCCCGGGCGACAAAGCGCCCCCTGCACCCTGACGCCGATCCGCGAGGCTGTCGCACCCCACCCTTAGGCTCTGCCAGGTGACCCGCCACCGATCGCTATTCCGCTGTGCCGCCTGTGGCGCCACCGCGTCCCGCTGGACCGGCCGTTGCCCGACCTGCGCCGAATGGAACACGCTCGCTGAGGAGGCGGTCACCTCCAAACCCGCATCCTCCCTGGCCCTCCTGGCGCCGGCGCAGCGGCCCGTCCCGCTGGGCGATGTTGACGGCGACGCCGCGGCCCCCCGGGCGACCGGAGTGGAGGAGCTCGACCGGGTCCTCGGCGGGGGCCTCGTGCCCGGGTCCGTCACCCTGGTCGGCGGTGAGCCCGGGATCGGCAAGTCGACCTTGCTGCTCCAGGCCACCATTGAGATGGCCCGGCGGGGCCTGCGCTGCCTGGTCGTGTGCGCAGAGGAGTCGGCCCAGCAGGTCAAGCGTCGCGCCGAGCGGCTGGGACCACTGCCGGCTGGGGTGTGGGTGGTCGCCGAGACGTCGATCACCGGCGTGCTGGGCGCGGTCGACGACGTCTCGCCCGACGTCCTCATCGTCGACTCCATCCAGACCGTCTACGACTCCGAGGTGGAGTCGGGTCCCGGCTCCGTGAGCCAGGTGAAGGCGTGCGCCTTGAGCGTGGTCCAGCTCTCCAAGGCCCGGGGATTGGCCACCATCCTGGTGGGCCATGTGACCAAGGAAGGCACCCTGGCCGGGCCCCGCGTCCTGGAGCACATGGTCGACACGGTCTTGACCTTCGAAGGCGAACGCCATCACGCCCTGCGCCTGTTGCGGGCAACGAAGCATCGTTTCGGCCCGACCGGTGAGCTGGGCCTGTTCGAGATGACCGACGGCGGGTTACGCAGCGTCGCCGATCCCAGCCAGTTGTTCCTGGGGGACCGCCGGCACGGGGCGTCGGGCTCGGCCGTCTTCCCCGCCATGGAGGGCCAGCGGCCGCTGCTGGTGGAGATCCAGGCCCTGGTGAGCAAGACCAGTCTGCCCATGCCCCGGCGCTCGGCATCGGGCCTCGACGGCGGCCGGTTGGCGCTGCTGGTGGCCGTGCTCGCCGAGCGAGCCGGCGTCAGCCTGGCGGCCCACGAGGTCTATGTCTCGGTGGTGGGCGGGGTGCGGGTGGTCGAGCCCGGCGCCGACCTCGCCACCGCGCTGGCTTTGGCCTCGGCGTTCAAGCGGATCTCGCTGCCCGCCGATCTGGTGGTCTGCGGCGAGGTCGGCCTGGCGGGCGAGCTGCGCCAGGTGGCCCACACCCCCCGTCGGCTGGCCGAGGCGGCCCGGTTGGGCTTTCGCCGGGCCCTCATTCCCATGTCCGCGGAGGCGCCGTCCGGGCTCCTGGACGTGGTGCGGGCCAGCACCTTGGCGGGCGCCTTCGGCCTGGCGGGGCTGCGGGACCCCCGCCCGGCGCCGTCCGTGGCGGCCCGGCCGGCCTGACGCCCTGTCCCGCGATATCCACAGGACGGTAAGTAATATTGAGCTGATGCTCAACCGGCCCAGCCCAGCCATGATCGAGGCGCTGTCCGCCGTTTCGCCGGGACGGCCCCTTCGGGAGGGGATGGACCGCATCCTCCAGGCCAGCATGGGTGCTCTTATCGTCGTCGGCGACGGGCCCAACGTCCTCAACATCTGCTCGGGTGGGTTTCTGCTCGACGCCGAGTTCAGCCCCCAACGGCTGTCGGAGCTGGCCAAAATGGATGGCGCCATCATCTTGTCGGCCAACGCCACCCGCATTGCCCGGGCCAACGTCCACCTGGTACCCGATCCCCACGTGCCCACCTCAGAGACCGGCACCCGGCACCGCACCGCGGAGCGGGTGGCTCGCTCCATCGACGTGCCGGTTATCTCGGTGTCCGAGGACAGGGCTGTGATCGCGGTCTACCGGAACAACGAGAAGCACATGCTGGACCCGGTGCAGCGCTTGGTTGCCCGGGCCAACCAGGCGTTGCAAACCCTCGAGCGCTACAAGATGCGCATGGACACCGTGTCCACGACCCTTTCGACCCTTGAGATCGATGATCTGGTCACCGTTCGCGATGTAGCCACCTTGCTTCAGCGGGCCGAAATGGTGCGCCGCATCGCCGAGGAAATCGAGGGCTACGTCGTCGAACTGGGCGTCGACGGGCGGCTGATCATCCTCCAGCTCGACGAGCTGATGGCGGGGGTCGAAGACGACCGGCGTCACGTGTTCCAGGACTACAGCCGCATCCCGACCGCCGTGCAGGCAGGCGAATCCCTTCACCGGTTGGCCCGGCTTTCAACCGAGCGGCTGCTCGACCTCAAAGAAGTGGCGGCCATCCTTGATCTGACGGGCAACAACCCGCAGCTGGCCCAGCTGGACGCCGGCGTACAGCCCCGGGGTTACCGTCTGCTGTCCAAGATCCCTCGGCTTCCCGACAGCGTGATGGCCCGCATCGTGGAACGCTTCGGCAGCCTCCACAAGATCATGCGAGCCTCTCTCGAGGATCTCGACGAGGTCGAAGGAGTAGGGGAGACCCGGGCCCGGGCTATCAAGGAGGGTCTGTCCCGCCTGGTCGAGGCAACCGTCCTCGACCGCTACAACTGACCGGTGCGGGTCATCCTGCCTTCGGGGACACCGGCCGAACTGGCGCTCCCGGAACGTACCCCGATCCGAGGGTTGGCGTTGGCCCCTGACGTCATGGGCCTACGACCCCTCTTTGACGATCTGTGCGCCCGGCTGGCGTCGGAGCACCAATGGGCGGTGTGTGCTCCCGAGCCGTTCCCGGGACACGAGGACTTCAACCTCGAGCAACGCTTCGCCAGCATGCCCAAGGTGACCGACGACCAACGCCTTGCTGACCTGACGGCCGCCGCCGACCTGCTGGGGGAGCGCACCGGGGTCGCACGGATTGGGGTGCTCGGGTTCTGTATGGGCGGCATGTACACCTTGAAGGCAGCGGGGACGGGGCGATTCGACCGGGCCGTGGCGTTCTACGGGATGCTCACCGTCCCTGAGGCTTGGAAAGGCGATGGGCACGGCGAGCCTCTGGCGTGGCTGGCCAAACCATCGCCGACCAAGGTCCTGGCAATCTTGGGTGGGCGCGATTCCCTTATCCCCGCCGAAGACGTGGCCGCGCTGCGGTCCCTCGGCGACCGGGTCGACATCAGGTTCTATCCCGAGGCCGAACACGGTTTTGCCCACGATCCGTCCCGGCCCACCCACCGTCCCGACGATGCCGCCGACGCCTGGGCAGCCGCCATCACGTTTCTCTCGGGACGGCGGGACTAGCGGGCCCGCCGGGCCAGCTGGGCCCGGTCGGCGATGCGGTATTGGCGGTCGACCATATCCAGCCATCCGAGGCGGATGAATGCCGAAATGGCCTTGTTGACCCGCTCCCGTGACGCGCCTACGAGGCCCGCCAGGTCCTCCTGCGTGATCGGAAGAGAAAAGGTTTCGGTGTCTCCCGCCAACTCGAGGAGTCGCTTGGCGGTGCGGCCGGTCACATCCAGGAACACCGAATCGGCCAGCGCGGCGTCGGTCGACCGCAGCCGCCGGGACAAAGTCGCGACCACCGACCACAGCAACGCCGGCCGGTCCTCGAGCACCGCCCGGATGGTGGGATAAGGAACGTAGAGGAGGTCCGAGCTCTCGAGCGCCCGGGCCCCGGCGGAGCGACCCTCGCCATCGAACAGTGGCATGTCACCGAACAGGTCGCCTCCCTCCATCAGCGCCAGGACCGACTGGCGGCCATCGGGCGACTGAAGGCTGATGGCGATGCGCCCCGTGCACACGCCGTACAGGGCGTCGGCCTCGTCGCCCTGGTTGAACAACACCTCGTTGCGGTTCAGCCGGACCACATGAGTGCCAGAAAGAACCCGGTCCAACTCGCCCGGGTGCAGGTCTGCGAACAGCTCGGACTGGGCCAGCAGGGCGCTGTTGTCCATGCAGGCGGCAGGCTACCGCTCCGGAAAATGCGTGTTTGGCCGAAGTTGTCGGACTACGGTGGGGATTCGGCCATAGCGCCGGAACGATGGAGGTGAGACCCCGCGATCGGGGTTGGCCTGCGGCCTATTTTGCCTTACCCTGGAACGCACCCCGCTCGTACCGTTCCTGGGAGCTTTATGCCATTCGACGTCGGTGACAAGGTTGTCTACCCGCATCACGGGGCAGCCGTGGTTGAGCGACGGGAGTTGAAGGAAGTTTTCGGGGAGACCCGGGAGTACCTGGTTCTACGGCTCGCCTATGGCGATCTGACGTTGATGGTCCCGACGGACAACACCGACGAAGTCGGTCTGCGTGAGGTCATCAACGACGAGGAGGTCGAGGAGGTCTTCGCCGTTCTTCGCAAGAAGGAAGCGCGGATGCCGACCAACTGGTCCCGGCGCTACAAGAACCACGTCGAGAAGCTGAAGTCAGGGGACATTTACCAGGTTGCCGAAGTCGTGCGGAACCTGTCCATTCGTGACAAGGACAAGGGACTGTCGGCGGGTGAGAAGCGCATGCTGAACCGGGCCCGTCAGATCCTCGTGTCGGAGCTGACCTTCGCCATCGGCGTCAGCGAGGCCGAGGCCGAGAAGAAGCTCAACGACGCCCTGCCCTAAGGCACGGGTGCCTCGGGCACCAGCGTGGGAGGCGCGGATATGACGCCGGGACATGGCGCCGGCGACGGTCGCGGTCGTCCGAGCGGCGCCGGGTCAGGAAGCGGCGGGCGCGGCGGTCGCAGCGGCAATAGTGGCGCGGGCAGCAGTCGGGGCGGCGCATCCGCGGGATCGGGCCGCGGCGGCACCGCTGGAACAGGCCGAGGTGGTGCCGGCCGAGGTGGTGCCGGCCGGGAGGGCACCGGCCGAGGTGGTGCCGGCCGGGAGGGCACCGGCGGGACGAATCGGGACGGGAGCACGGGACGAGGGGGGCGAGGTACCACCGGAAGTGATCGAACCGGCAGCCGCGGCGGCAGCGGCAGCGGCAGCAGCAGCAGAGGTAGCAGCCGCGCCCTGGCGCCAGGTGCGAGTCGCCAACCGCGGGACCGAGAAGCGGCCCCCTCTGACCCCCTGGCCCCGTCCCCTGGCGGCGCCGACCGGCGCCGGAACCGCAGCGAAGCCCCAGCGCTGGGGGGACAACAGGTCGAGGGCCGCCACGCGGTCCGCGAACTCCTCGCCGCCCGCCGCCGTCCCGTGCGCCAAGTCTGGCTGGCCGAGGGCCTTGACCCCGCGTCGATCCTTCAGGACATCGCCGCCCTCGCCGACGCCGCCTCCATCCCGGTCCGCACCGTCAGCAGCACCCGCTTGCGCCAGATTGCGGCGACCGACGCCCCCCAGGGGGTGGTCGCGTTCGCGGACCCTTTGGAGGAGGTGGATCTCGACGACCTGGTCCGACGACGGCCTGACGGTCCGCCGCCGTTCCTCGTCGTGCTTGACGGTGTAACCGACCCTCACAACCTGGGCGCCCTTCTGCGTACCGCCCAGTGCGCCGGGGCCACGGGCGCCGTCCTGCCTCGGCACCGCTCGGCTCACATCACGGCAACAGTGGCCAAGGCGGCGGCCGGCGCCATCGAGTACCTGACCCTGAGCCTGGTGCCGGGAATCCCATCCGCCCTGAGGCAGTTGGCCGATGCCAGTGTGTGGACGGTCGGCCTCGACGCCGACGCGCCGACCCCGCTGTGGGGACTGTCCGTCGCCACCGAGCCCATTGCCCTCGTGTTGGGAGCCGAGGGTTCCGGGCTGTCCCGCCTGGCCAAGGCCCGCTGCCAGCTCCTCGTCGCCATCCCCCAGGCGGAGGGGATCGCATCGCTGAACGTGGCAGCGGCTGGCGCACTGGCTTGTTTCGAGGTCAGCCGAGCCCGGTCACAGGCCGCCGCCGACAGTTGACACCCCGGTCAGGCCCTGATAACAGTATGCCGTTCACCGCGTCATCTGTGGCCTGTATACCAATACCCCACCGTAGTTCAGGGATCTTCATGCCATTACGGACAGCGAGTGCCTTCCTCGGCGACCTCAGCGACGAGGATCTGGTGGCGCGATTCCAAAGTGGTGACCTGGCTGCCCTCAACGACCTGATCGAACGGTACCGGCGCTTCGCCCGCTCCAAGGCCCGGACTTATTTTCTGGTGGGCGCGGAATCCGACGACATCGAGCAGGAAGGCATGATCGGCCTCTACAAGGCGGCTCGCGACTTCCGCACCGACCGCCAGACGTCCTTCCGCGCCTTCGCTGAGGTGTGCGTGACCCGTCAGTTGATTACAGCCATCAAGGCGGCCACCCGCCAGAAGCATCAGCCGCTCAACCAGTACGTCTCCACCTCGGCCTGCAAGACCGGGGACTCCGGCGACCGGGCGGTGGAGGACCTGCTCGACGACCGCCGGGCCGCCGACCCCGCCGAGGCGGTCCTGTCCAAGGAGCGGATGGACGACATGCGCCAGTCGGTGGCCGACGCCCTGTCGGGTCTCGAGGTCGACGTGCTGCGACTGTACGTGGAAGGGAAGTCGTACCAGGAGATCAGCGCCCATCTCGGGCGCCATGTGAAATCGATCGACAACGCCCTCCAGCGCATCAAGCGCAAGCTCGACCAGCACCTGACCTCCGACCGACCGGTGGTAGGCAACGCTTTGATCGGTTGACCGTGGCCGAACCTGCGCCGACCACCGCGCCGCCCCGGCCGGACCAGGCTGGCCCTTCGGACATGGCCCATTACGCCAGGAACGACGAGCTGGCCGCGGCCCGACGGGAGGGGCGGGCGGTGAAGGCGCTGTGCGGGACGTTTTTCCATCCCCACGCCGATCCCCTTCAGCTGCCCGTCTGCGTCGTCTGCCAGGACCTGGCGGCCGCCTGGAGGCGCTGACCGAGCGCCCGCCCTGGCCTAGGGCTGGCGGGCCAGGTCGGTGACGGTAGCGGCAGTCGCCGCGGCCAGCCGCCGGGGGTCGAGCGGGAAGTTCACGTGCGGTGTGCCTGCGGCCGCCCACACTTCGTCGTATTCGAGCAGGCCCGGATCCACGAACACCGGTAACTCACTGCGGTGACCGAACGGTGGCACCCCGCCGGCCGGAAAACCGGTGACGGCTCGCACCTGCTCGGCATCGGGGCGCCGGCAGATGCTGCCCCCGGCGGCGGCCGCCAACTTCTTTTCGTCCACCTGCCGGTCGCCCCCCACCAAGGCGAGCACCGGGCGCTCATCGACGGTGAACACCAGCGACTTCACGATCTGCCCCAGGGCCACCCCGATGGCCTGGGCCGCCTCGGCAGCCGTCCGGGTGCTCTCGGCGAACTCCTTCGGCCGCACGTCGATGCCGATGGTGCGCCCCGCCTCGACTACCGCCGCCACATTCCGGTGCATCGGCAGGGCACGCTACCGCCACTCCACAACACGCGGCCCCTCCAACATGGCGGGCACCGAGCGGCCTGCGGAGTGGCGTCACCAGAGCACCCTTTAGGCTCCGAGAGGTGTCACCCCCGGGGCCTGCGCCAGATCGTGACGACAGGTTTTCGGATGAGGACACCGGCCGGCCGTGCTCCGGCGTCGGCCGCGACCGGCGCCCCCGTCTCTGGCCGGTGCCTGACTGGAGGCTGGCCGGGTGGCTGGCGGCGGGCGCCGCCCTGCCAGCCGTAGCTTCGATGGTTTTGGTCTCGGTACGGGGAGCGGTCCCCAGCACCGATGCCGCCTTGATCATCACCGTCGCCGTGATGTTGATTGCCACTACCGGCCGTCGGGGCCCGGCCGCGGTGGCCGCGCTGTCGGCGGCCCTTTCCTACGACTGGTTCCACACCGTTCCCTACTATTCCTTGACCATTGCCAACCGCAATGACGCCATGGCGACCCTCGTCCTCGGGCTGTTGGCCCTCGCCATTGGCCAACTGGCCGTCCGGGCCTCCAGCCACCACATCGAACTGGTGATGGTGGCCGGAGCCGCGGTACTCAGCCAGGCGGTGCCCCAGCCGGCTCGCTTCTTGGTCGATCACCGAGGCGTCGACGTCTCTTTGTTCATCCTGGTCATTGCGACCTCGCTGGCGATACCGCCGAGCGCGTTCGGGGGCCTCACGGCCAACGTCCGCCGCCTGGCAGCTGTCCTGGTGTCCACCACGTTCATTCTTCCCGCCCTGTCGTGGGCGGCCTCCCGCCTGGTGCCGGCCCTCGCCCTGCGCCGCGGGGTCCTGGCGGTTGGCCTGGCGCCGGCCGAGATCGCCTCAGTGGCGACCACATCGCTGGCCGGCGGGGAAACGGCCATCGCGGCCGGGTTGTTGGTGGCATCGACCCTGGTGGCAGTGGTGGCGGCCGGGGTCGGGCTGCGGCTCCTGGGCGGCGGCGGGGCGCCCATCCATATGCTCTCCCTTCTCACCAATTTGGCCGTCGTGGTGGCCGTACCCATGGCCGCTGGTATCGCCCTGCGGGCCCGGGTGACTTTGTCGGAGGCCCAGGAGGCGGCGGCGGAGCGGCTTTCGGTGGCGATCGTCACCCTCCTGGTCTGGCTGGTGGCGTCCCAGGTCAGGCTGTCCCCGTCCTACATTGCGGTGGCCGCCGCCCTCCTCCTCTTCTTGGCGGGGTCGGTGATCCTCGGGACGGCGTTGGGGATACGGGCCGAAAAGCCGGTGGCGACAGCCCTCCTGCTCACCACTTCCATGCGCGACTTTGCCATCGCGGCCGGCATCGCGGTGGCCGCTTTTGGTGCGCCATCGGCGGCCCCGCTCGGGCTGTACGGCGTCATGGTGATCGGCTGGGGAATGCTTGTGGCCACCTTCCGGCCCGCGCCGGCTGTGGCCGAGCCCAAGTAGGGCCGGTATCCTTCTCGCAGGGTGTGCCGGGAAGCCTGGTCGGCGGCGGGACTTGTCGCGATCCAGGAGATCTCTCGATGCCCAAAAGCAAGCTGAGCCGGCGCCGCCGGGCGCCCGACTGGCGGCGCGAAGCGTTGCGGACCACCTTGTGGCTGTTCCCCACGGTCATGGTCGTGGGGGCCGCGGCGCTGTTCGCGGCCACCTATGCGATCGACCGGGCCGCGGCCGACGGGGCGCTGCATCTCCCCGGCGTGCTCAACACCGACAGTGCCGATGCCGCCCGCCAGGTCCTGATCGGCATCGCGGCCGCCGTGATCACCGTCGCCGGGGTGGTCTTCAGCATCACCATCCTGGCCCTGACGCTGGCATCACAGCAGTTCGGGCCCCGGATGCTGCGCAACTTCATCCGTGACCGGGGCACCCAGTTCACCCTGGGCGCCTTCGTCGCCACCTTCGTCTACTCGCTCCTCACCCTCGGGTCGGTGTCGAGCCAGGGGGCCCGGGCGTTCGTCCCCGCCCTTTCGATCACGGTAGCCCTGGCCCTGACTCTGGGCAGCGTCGTGGTGCTGATCTACTTCATCCACCATGTTGCTCATGCCATTCAGCTGACGTCGGTGGTGGCGACTATCGCGGGCGATTTCCAAAGCACCGTCGCTGATCTGTTCGTGGAGCAGGCGGAGCTCGGCCCCGCCCCCGGCCACGCGGGTCTGTCGGTGCCGGAACTCATGGTGCGGATGAGCGGCGACGGGGCGACGGTTCCCGCCACGGGGAGCGGGTTCCTCCAGGCGGTCGGCCACGACCGTCTGATACGGATCGCGGCTTCAGCAAACGCCGTCATCCGCCTCCTGAACCGGCCCGGGCATTTCCTCGTCGAGGGCCTACCTCTCGCAGTGGTGTGGCCCGCCGAGGCGGCGCCTGAAGTAGCCCGGGCGTTGCGCCGGGCCCATGTCGTGGGGCCCCATCGGACCTTGACTCAGGACTTGGGCTTCGCCGCCGATCAGCTGGTGGAGATAGCCCTGCGGGCCCTGTCACCGGCCGTGAACGACACCTTCACCGCTCTCAACTGCATCGACTGGCTGGGCGATGGCTTGTGCAAGGTCTCGGCTCGCCCCCTGCCCGACGGGATCTACCGCGACCGGCAGGGCCAGGTCCGCCTCATCGACCCTGTCATCACCTACCCGCGCCTGGTGAAGGGTGCTTTCGACAAGATCCGCCAGGCCGGCCGGGGTATGCCCGCCGTTTTGATACGCCAGCTGCAGAACCTCGAGAAGATCATGCAGTACGTGACGACCGTCGAGCAGCGGGAGACGCTTATCTGCCACGCCGACATGCTGCTGCGGGCGAGCGAGGAGTCAGTGTCGGAGAAAAACGACCGCCGGGACGTCCATGACGCCTACGACCGGGTCGTGGCGGCTCAGAGAAGGTAGCCAGGACCGGGGAGGTGGTAGGACCAGCGGCGAGCCGGTGGCGGTTAGTACGTGGCGTCGCCCAATGCGACCCGGCATCGAACCCCCGCTATCCGCGATCGCGACGCCTCTTCGCCTCTCTTCATGGCGCCCGGACCGCTTGCGGGCCGGGGGATGCTTGCACCGCGTGGGGCAAGGGGCGAGCCCGAGGAGGCGAGCCCGAGGTGGGACTCGAACCCACGACCTGACGCTTACAAGGCGCCTGGAAGGGGGTCCAGAGGGGTCCAGGGGCGTCCGTCACCTGGGCTTTTGTCTCCTGGACACCCCCCAAGTCTGCCCCAGTGGCAACGGCGGTGGCACCGCGCCAGGTCGGGGCGGGGGCCATTCTGCCGCTTGCTTCCTGCCGGACGTGCGGGACCGAGAACTGCCTCTACGAGAAGGGCCGCTGCGCCCGCTGGCGCCCTGCCCGACAATGCCCACAACGGCGCCAAGTCCAAACTCAAAGTGACCACCAGTTTCTTGCGATTCCTCGCGGCATGCGGCCGGGCGATCGGCTTTCTGCCGACAAGCGACCTTGACGCCTGGGGCGCCACCGGACCGCCGAGCCGCTGCCAGGCCGCCCGCCCATTCCTCACCTGGGCGACCCGCCAACGCGTGGCACCATCCGGGCTCGACTACGCGCCCCGCATCGACAACGGGCACCCCAACGTCGTGTTCGGCGACGGCCGCTGGGGACGTGACCATCACCGCCACCGCTGTGGCGATGCGCCTCGGCGTCACCCCATCCGCCTACCCGCACCCATGGACAACCACGTCAAAAGCACTGCTACCACCACCGCCGCCAAACTCGCGGGAACATCGACTGGCTCTTCCCCGGCCACCATCCCGGCCGCCATCTGCACTCCAACATGCTCAGCACCGCCTCCGGGACCTCGGGATCTACACCTCACCGCCCGAACCGCCGCCCTGGCCCACCTCGCCAGCCGCGATAGTCGCCGACCTGCTCGGCATCGGCGCCAAGACCGCCACCACATAGGCCGACGCCGTTGCCTGCTCCGTTCACCACCGCTGGGCGAAGGGAAACCGACGGACGACAAGATGTCCTCGAACTCCTTGCTGGCCCAACGAGCACGCACCCTCGCTCCGACTCCCAGGCACCGATAATGTACACGGCGCTTTCGTCGGTCGCTCAGTAGCGGCGCAGCTCACCAACGCCCGTTGCGCCGCCTTGACTCATCATCTGCGCGTGGGCTATGTCGTACGCCTGAATCAGCTCGGCGACGTTTGCCGTCGAACCGCGCAATCAACATTAGAGCCATTTCTCACGCCTCCTTCACCCGATGGTCAAGTCGGACAACCTAGGTCCGCCGGCTGCGATACGACGCCCACGACATTGGATCTGTACCCCCGGTTCGGGATCGACATCTGGCAGGGGCAAGGCTGCCTACCTTGCAGAGGAGCAGGACAAGTTCAACCGTCACATGGTCGCCCTTGTCGGGCGGCCTACGAGTCGCTCTGGTGACCTTCCAGGCCGTCCATTACCGCGGCACTGTCTGCCAGCGCGTCCCCGTGGCGGTGAAAGACTTCCCTATTCTCCGTCCTCACGTCGGAGATCGTTGTCACCCGAAATGAGTAGGACACTGCCGGCTCGCCGCCGATCGACGACCTTGGTGTCGCCGTCGGGGTTGCCCTTGGAGAACGGGGCCGCCTGGCGTTTTCCGCCCCGACGGACTTCCTCGATCAGCTTCTCCAACTCGCCGATCCGTTCGGCCTGCAAATCAACCAACCGGTGCAGCCGAAAGTTCTCGGCCGCCAGCTCCTCGACCGGAGTCGCTCGCTCAGGGCCCGAAGGAATGTCGTCAGTCGGAATTCCCTTGTCTACACGATCCTCGCTTTCAGGTGCTGGACCCCGCTAACTGAGTACGCCGAGCGCCCGAATTGGGGCCCCGGCCAGGGAAGATCCGATCCAATAAACTTGCGCTGGCAACCTAATTCTTTGGTTCCTTGTCCGGGGTGTACCGTCGTCGCTATCCGAGAGCTACCCGATTCCAAGCGGCGCGAGCCCGGCGCGATGCAACGGGCCCAGAAAACACGAAAGATTTCATTAGTGGCCGTCGCCGCTGCGGTCTGCCTGGGCGGTCTCATCGCTGCGAGCGTCGCTGGCGCAGCCGGGGGGGGAGCAGTGAACCTCGGGACCGCCGGAAGCTTTGCCGTGCTGGCTGGCGCCGGCGTGACCAACACCGGAACCACCGTCGTAAACGGTGACCTGGGCACCTGTCCGACTCCCGCCATCACAGGATCCCCGACGGTCAATCCGCCTGGAACGATCCACGCCGACGATGCTGTGGCATGCAACGCCCAAGCGGACCTGACCATCGCCTACAACGACGCGGCTGGACGAGCACCAACCACCACGTTCACCGGGCCGACAGACCTAGGCGGGTTGACCCTGCCCCCTGGCGTCTACACCTCGCCAACCTCGCTTGCGATCACCGGGGCCCTTACCCTCGACGCCCAAGGTAACCCAGACGCGGTATTCATCTTTCAGGCGGGTTCAACCCTCATCACCGCAACCAATAGCAGCGTGGGACTCATCAACGGCGCCCAAGCCTGTAACGTCTTCTGGCAGGTGGGAAGTTCGGCGACTCTCGGAGTCGGTTCGACATTCATCGGGACCATCCTCGCCTTGACGTCGATAACCGCCAACACGAACGCAACCGTGCAGGGTCGACTGCTGGCCCGGAACGGTGCCGTCACTTTGGACAGCAACATGGTGTCAAGGCCATTGTGCTCGACGCCCACCACCACGTCCACGACGGTGCCCACGTCCACGACGGTGCCCACGTCCACGACGGTGCCCACGTCCACGACGGTGCCCACGTCCACGACGGTGCCCACGTCCACGACGGTGCCCACGTCCACGACGGTGCCCACGTCCACGACGGTGCCCACGTCCACGACGGTGCCCACGTCCACGACGGTGCCCACGTCCACGACGGTGCCCACGTCCACGACGGTGCCCACGTCCACGACGGTGCCCACGTCCACGACGGTGCCCACGTCCACGACGGTGCCCACGTCCACGACGGTGCCCACGTCCACGACGGTGCCCACGTCCACGACGGTGCCCACGTCCACGACGGTGCCCACGTCCACGACGGTGCCCACGTCCACGACCACCACCAGGGTCGTCGGGGCCACGACCACCACCAGGGTCGTCGGGGCCACGACCACCACCAGGGTCGTCGGGACCTCGACAACTACGGTGGCTGGGGCGACGACCACTACCACCCTGACTGGCATCACGTCTACCACCAGCGGGCGTGGACTGGCACTCACTGGCGCCGACAGCCTCCGTGCTCTTGCACTCGGACTAGTACTCCTTGTCCTCGGAGCGGTAATGGTTGAGGCCGCCAAGTCACGCAACGAAAAGGTCGGATAGCGGTCGCCCCGTTCGGACCAGACAATCGATGTGCCCGGACTCGCGCCGTTCATGTCAGCGGTCGACCCGAGGGCGGTAGGTGGGAGTCGTTCGGGCGGACCCCGCTTCGACGGGGGGATGTGAACCTGGCATACGGCACGTAGGAAATGAAGGCGTTCCCCCAATGCACCGGTCGCAGTTGTCGAGCTGCCCAGCTATGGCAACCCCGACGGCATGGTTCTCGTCGAACTCGGCGACGGGAGGCGGTCCTCGAAAACGCCGACAGCGCCCGGCGATGGTCCTGCCCGACATCAACGTCTTGGTGTAGGCCTACCGTCGGGAGTCGGCCCCCACCTACGCTACGCCAACTGTCTGACCGACGTGGTGAGCGGAGCCAAGTAGCTGGCCCTCAGCGAAGCGACGCTCACCGGATTCCTGCGCATCGTCACCAATCCCCGCATCTACGCCGACCCGGCACCGGCCGGCCATGCCCTTGCCTTCGCCGATGCGCTGTGCGGGGCGGCGCGGCGCCGGTGGGTGTCGGGGAGCGACTCGGTGTGGTCGACCTTCGCCGCCCTGGTCGACGACGACGCCCAGCTACGGGCCAACCTGCTGCCCGACGCCTGGCTGGTCGCCCTGGCCAAGGCGCATGGGTGCCGCCTGGCGACCGCCGATCGGGGCTTCGCCCGCTTCGGCGGGCTGGACTGGTTCGACCCGGCCCGGACCCGAGCGTCGGAAAGGACGCCGGTTGGAATCTGTCTTGTCCCCGGGCACCCCGGGTCACAGGGCAGACCATAGGAAGGCGATAGATGCGAGACAACAAGCTGGTCCAGGTCCGGGCTTTGCTGGCCAAGGCGGAGTCGACCGAATATCCCGAGGAGGCCGAGGCGTTCTCGGCCAAGGCGTCGGAGTTGATGATGCGTTACTGCCTCGACGAGGCGATGCTGGCGCAGCGCGGCGCTCAGGGCGCCCGGCGGCGCGAGGTGGTGCAGCGCAGGATCCGCATGGAGGCTCCCTACGCGCTACGCAAGACGACGTTGCTCGGCGTGGTGGCCCGCTGCCACGGCTGCCAACTTGTCACCTCCTCCGACGGGGACTTGACCACCTGTCACGTCTTCGGCTTCAAGTCCGAAGTCGAGTGCCTCACCGTCCTCTACACGAGCCTGCTTGTCCAGCTCGATCGCGAGATGCTCGGTGCCTGGCAGGCCCTGGGCGACAAGCCGCACCGCCGTTCCTGGGGGGTCAGCTTCTACGCCGGGTTCACCGTCGCTTTGCGGGAGCGCCTGGCCGAGCGCCGGGCCGAGGTCACCTCCGAGGTGGAGGCCGCAACGGGCCGCTCGGTCGCCCTGGCCGTCGTGCGTGACGACGAAGCCGTGCTCGCCCGGGTGGCCGCTGCCTTCCCCCGCCTGCGGGCCGGACGCCGCTTGTCGGCCCCCAGCAGCGCCTCGGGGTTCCATGAGGGCCGGGCGGCGGGACGCTGGGCTGATGTCGGCCGGCCCCGGGTGGGCGCCGTCAAGGCGCTGACCGGCTGAGCTGGTGCTGGCGTGCCTCACCAGAGCGACTTTCCTCGGCTCGGTCGGTCACCCTGATCTACGCTGGCTTCACACACGGCCGGGAGGTGCAGGACCGTTACAACCGTATTTGCCGATACGCCCCAGCTTGGGGAGGGTGCCTACACGTTCCCCGAGGCCGCCCACATCCTTCGCAGGATCAACCGGGCCGTCACGGTCCGACAACTCCGGCACTGGATGTCCACCGGTCTCGCCGATGCCTCTCACGAGACAGGTCGCGGGGAACCCGTCCTTTCCTTCGACGACCTCGTCAGCCTGGAGGTCGTAGGGCGCTTTCGGTCGTTGGAGGTCCCTGTCCCGCTTCAGAAGGTCCGGGCGCTCGACGAGGGGCTACGTGCCCGCTACCCGGATTTGGACAGGCCGTTCGCCTACAAGGTGTTCTTCACCGACGGTGCCAGCGTCTGGGAGCAGGAGATCGGCGAGGACGGCCCGATTGCAACCGAGGTCGTGGGCCGCCGGAAGAACCACCGTGTGTGGCTGCCCGCGATCCAGGCCTTCGCCAGGGAGATCCGCTACGACCAGGGTTCGCCGCCTCACGCGATGGGCTGGACCCTCAGCCCGTGGGTGGAGATCAACCCCGCGGTGCAGTTCGGCGCTCCCGTGGTGCGATGGACCCGGGTCCCGGTGACAGCCGTTGTCGCAAACCTCGCCGAAGGCTCACCCTCCGAGGTGGCGGAGTGGTACGGCTTGAGCGTGAAGCAGGTGCTGGGCGCCAAGGATTACGCCGCTGCCCACTGATCGGCCACGGCAGTTCTGCCTCGACGCCAACCTCAGCTACAAGGTGGCGGCCGCCCTCGCAATGGTCGAGTACCCGATCACCCATGTCGTCGAGGCGTTGCCGCAGCACCGAGGGCCACTTGCCGGTCAAAGCCAGGCGACAGATGGCGAGATCGCCCAGTGGTGCGGCCAGACCGAGCATGTCCTAGTAACGATCGACAGCGATTTCAAGGGTCGTTGGATCAGGTCAGGCTTGCTGGGAGTGCACGCGGTGAGGTCATCGTGTTCGACCGCGACATCGCCGGCCTTCGGAACCAACACGCACGCATCACCCGGCACTTCGACGCCTGGCAGGAGGCGTTGCGTCGCCAGCCATACCTTCACCGGGTGTGGATCCAGGGCAATCGAATCGCGCCTGTGCTCAACGCCGGTTCGAGCACACGGCGGCGGATCCGAGCCCAAGCCGAGAGGCGATAGGGTCGGCCGACCTCCGCTCAGTAGTGCTCGCTGATGTAGGCGTATGCCCGGTCGAAGATCTCGCCCTGCGGCGGCAGCCCGGAGTCCCTGAGGATCAGCCGGAGCTGGCGGCGGACTTCCCGGTCTCCGGGCTGGCTGGTCTGCCAACCGGTACCCCTCACCGGCCGCACCAACGAGTCGATCTTTTCGACCACCGTCTCGATTACCACCGGCGTACCGGGCGGGGCGTATTCCTCCAGGATCTGGGTAAGTGCCCCCTTGTCGGGGTCGATGACCTTGATGTCGTCGAGGCGACCCTCTTCGTCGGCTTTCTCCGCGACAATCATGTCGCGCCCGACTTCCAGGATCCGCTTGAGGACCTCGACACTGGCTGCGGCCGAGTCAATCTTGGCGCGCCGCAACGCTTCGAGTTGCTCAGAAATGCTTCGCCACACCCGATGGGGATTCCCGCCGCTCAGCTTGCGGGCGAGCCGGGCCTCCAGGGTGTCCAGCAGGTCCTCGATAGTGGGCGGCTCCTTGGGTTCATCGTCCTCGGATGGCCACAGCTTCATCTGGCGCAGCGCCTCGAACACCTCGGCATCGACCGCCACCGTCTCCAGCCCGCCGGCGCCGATGGTCACGTCGGAGAGGTGCTCGTGGATCAACTGGGCCGTCTTCGTCCCGAGGCGCTGCCACAGCAGCTTGTCGGCGGCGTCGGTTGGGGCGACGCTCTTGTAGATACGGGCCAGCCACTTGTAGTCGCCCTCGACGGCCCGTAGCGCCGCGTCTGGCCACAGGAACTCGAACAGCCCCTCAGCCCGCAAGAAGTCGGCAGCGAAGGCCGCCCGGCTCGCTTGGTCGCCGAGGCGTTCCTGGGCGGCATAGAGCTGCTCGAAGCCGCTGGCGTTGCGGTCGATGCCGGCGAAGAGGGCCATGGCGGCCGCCACGTACTCGCCGAGCAGGTCGATCAGCTCGTTGACGTCGGCGGGCAGGGCCTTCGTCCGGCCGGTGTCGCTCACGGCGACCGCCTTTGCAAGTTCGGCGCCCATGCCGACGTAGTCGACCACCAGGCCGTGCAGCTTCTCCTGGCCGGTCTCGGGGTTCGTCCAGCGCCGGTTGGTTCGGCACACTGCCTGGAACAGGGTGTGGGCTCGCAGAGGCTTGTCGAGGTACATGACACCCTCGATGGGGGCGTCGAAGCCGGTCAGCAGCTTGGCAGTGACGATAAGCAGGCGCAGCGGGTCGGCGGGGTCTTTGAAGCGGTCCTTGACGCGGTTCTCGGCGTCGCGGTCACGGTCCCAGGGCGACCAGTCGAGCGGGTCGTCCTTGGCGGTGGTCATCACCACCGTCGCCTCCTCGCCGGCCTCCAGGAGGGCCGTGATGGCCTGGTGGTACAGGGCGCAGCACTCCCGGTCGAAAGCCACCACCTGGGCCTTCAGTCCCAGCGGCTCCACCTTGGCCCGGTAGTGGGCCACGATGTCGGCGCACACCGCCTGGACCCGGGCCGGCGACTTGAGGATCTGGTCGACCTTGGAGGCCCGCTTCGCCAGCATCCCGGCCTCGCGCTCGTCGAGACGTTCCGTCCGGGCCAGCTCGTCGAAGGCCTGGTCCAGTTCCTTGGCGTCGATGTGGAAGTCGACCAGGCGGGTCTCGACGTGGATCGGCAGCGTCGCCCCATCGGCAATGGAGCGCTCCACCGAGTAGTGGTTGAGGACCCCGCCCGGGTCGTCGGGGTCGCCGAAGGTGGCCCAGGTGTTGCGGTCCTCGGTCGAGATCGGTGTTCCCGTCAGGCCGATGAACTTGGCGTTCGGCAAGGCGTCTCGCATGTCCTGCCCGAGGCGGCCCTCCTGGGTTCGGTGCGCCTCGTCGACCATGACCACGATGTTCGACCGGGTGTTGAGGAGCCCGGCGCCATCGAAACGGAAGATGGTGGTCACGATCACCCCTCGGGCGTCGTCGGCGCCGAGGAGCTGGCGGAGCTGGTCCTTGGTTTCGGCCACCTTCATGGCCGCGATGCCGACGGAGAGGAACTCTGAGCGGGTCTGTTCGATCAGCTCCAGGCGGTCCAGGACGATCAGGATGGTCGGGGCGTCCAACTCGATGGTCTGGCGCAACTTGGCGGCTGCGAACGCCATCAGCAGCGTCTTGCCCGAGCCTTGGTGGTGCCAGACGAGGCCTTGGCGGCGCTGGGGGTCCCGGACCCGGGCCACGATCGCCTCCACCGCTTCCACCTGGGGGTAACGGGGGATGACCTTGATCTCGAAGCCCCCCGCCGTGGAGGAGTGCCGGGAGAACAGGGTGAAGGTGCGCAGCACGTCGAGCAGCTGCCCGGGCGCGAGGAGCAGGGCCGCGGAGTACAGCACCGACGCAAGCCCGGGCAGCATCGGCACGTCAGTGGTGCGCGACCACGGCAGCCACGTCTCGGGGGGCTGGCGGATCGCCCCGTAGCGGAACTCCTTGCCCTCAGTGGCGAAGCTCAACACGTTGGGCACGAAGAACCCGGCCGTCTTCACCTCGTAACCGTCGTGGATGTCCTTGGCCCCGTTCAACCACGACGTGTTGAAGCTGATCGGTGTCTTGGTCTCGCCGACCACGAGCGGGAACCCGTTTACCCACAAGATAACGTCGTAGCGGCGCTCCTCCGTCCCGGGCCGGTAGGTCACCTCCGTTGATACGACCAGGCGGTTGGCGGCGGGATGGTCGAAGTCGATGAGCCGGACCGGTTCGTGGTGTTCGGTGCCGACGAAGCGCATCGTCTTGCGGCCGCACAACCACGCAACCATCTCCTCATTCGCCGCCACGAGCCCATCGTTGGGGGCCGACAGCAGCACCGCCCGCAGCCGTGACAGCACCTCCTGCGCCCGCTCCGGCCGCTCGGCGATGACCGGGTTTAACTTGAGCAGGGCGTCGAGGACCCACTCTTCGGCCATCACGTCATCGGGCGCCCGGGGCACCTGGGCGGCCGGCACGTACCGCCAGGGCGGATCAAGGCGCGTCAGTCGGTCGATCAGGGCCGCCTGGATCGCAGTCTCCTTCATCCCGCCGCTGTCGCTCATCGTTCAGGCCGACAGCAGCTCGTCATACGAGTCAGGGATCTCGTGGTCGCCCGAGAGAATGTCGGAGAGAAGCGCGGAGCGGAGGTGATTCAAGACCTTGAGCCAGCGAACGCATGCCTCGACTACTGCGTCGAGAGCGTCAACTAGACCAACTGTGCGTTGTTGCGCTTCGAGCGGAGGGAGGGGAACGACAATCGCCAGGAGTTGATCGGGATATAACCTCTTCCGGCGTTGCACCGTTCCAGTGACCCGGGCCTTCATCTGTTCCCAAACTGGTGGGTAGCTAGAAAGGATGTTGACAAAGGATGGCAGGATCATGTCGGCATCGAGATCGAACGTTGGGAACTCGCCCGTAACGACGTAGCCATCAAATCGTTCTGGAACTACGGCGAGAGTTCCCTCCCAGGCCGTCAATTTTCGCATTACGAGCTGACTAGTCCTGAGTCGATGCAGGGAAGAGTATGCAGTCTCCGCCGAAAGTTCGCCCCGATCAAACACACCGCGCCCCGTATTGAAGACTCCGGCGGACCTATACGTTTCACCAGGTCTGACTACAACGCGGTCGAGCGAAAGGCGTGCAACAGCTTCCAACCTGGACGTCCGCCATCCCTCACGCGCTACGCGCTCCTCCCCGAGCTGATCGCTGACAGTGTTCCTTCTTAGCGCAACTGCCGCCTCCAGCTCCCGCTCCGCCGCCTCGATAGCCGCATCGACCGCAGCAATCAGGTCGACGATCCGCCGCTGCTCCGCGAGAGGGGGGAGGAGGATGGGGACTTCCTTCGCCCGCGTCAGACCTATGTGAAAAATGTTTGTCCCACCAGCGACACCGGCCCAGATGCCGGATTTATGCGCCCACCGCGACCATTGCTCGACAAACCCTGGAAGTGTTACGTCAGGCCGAGCACGAAGGCGCAGCAAGGTATTCTGGAAGCAGATTGGACCGTGCATCTCATTCGACCATCGGGCCGAAGCCCCGAGTTCACCGATGCTCCCGCAACCCTCGGTCACTAGCACGTCGCCGAATCGAAGCCCAAATGTTGCCTGCTCGGCTCGATCGAAGTTCATCCTCAAAACATCGCCTAGTAGGAGTCGCCCGTCCTTTACGTTCGCTGCTCGCATATACGGAACTATGTATGGCCCCTTCGCGTGTTTTGGGGCTCGCTGACGTCCGATCGCCACTTCGGCAGCGTCATCCAATCGAACCCTTTTCCATCCCTCACGCATATCCCGCGGCCCTCAACCGCTCGGCGAGTCGCTCCTCGGCCTCGCGCAACGCAGCCTGCGCCTCGCTGAGAGCAGCGAGCGCGGCGGGGACGTCGAGCGTCTCGCCCGCCGCCGTCTTCAGGTACCGGCCGATGTTCAAGTCCCAGCCGTTCTCCTTGATCTCGGAGTGCTCGACGAGCCGGGCCGGCACGCCGGTCCCATCAGACCCGCTTGTCCGGTAGGCCGCGACGACTGCCTCGATGTCGGCCGGACCCATCTGGTTCTGGTTGCGACCCTTCGTGAACCTGGCTGAGCCGTCGATAAAAAGGACGCAGCCTTTGCGATCAACGGGCTTCTCGGCCCGGAAGATCAGGAGACAGCCGGGGATCGAGGTCGAGTAGAACAGGTTGGGCGGCAGGCCGACTACCGCTTCGAGCTGGTCCTGAGTGATGAGGCATTGGCGGATCCTTGCCTCAAGGCCACCCCGGAACAGGACCCCGTGCGGCATGACGACGCCGACCCGGCCGGTGCCGGGCCGCATCGAGGAGACCATGTGCTGCACCCAGGCCATGTCGGCGTTGCCGGCCGGTGGGACCCCGCAGAACGCCCGGCCCCACGGGTCGGACGCCCATACGTCGCCGCCCCAGTTCTTGAGGCTGAACGGCGGGTTGGCGATCACCACGTCGAAGCGCTGCAAGCGGCCCCGGTCGTCTTTGAACTTGGGGTCGCGCAGCGTGTCGCCGCCGTCTCCCGCCTGGAGGCAGACAGCCCGGCCCTGCGCCGCCTCGCCGGCTTGGCGCCCTACGAGGACGGCCCATCGGTCGAGGAGGTCTTTGCGGCGCTGTGGCGCACCGTCGAGCCCCGAGCCGCGGTGGCTCTGGGGCTGGCGGAGCGTCCCGATACGCCGCCGTGGCTGGCGGGCGAGATCGTCGAGTGGGCCGTGCACGCCAGCGTCTCCCAGCCCGAGGACCCGATGACATTCGACGCCTTGGTGGCTGCGGCGACCCGGGCGTCGGTCGAGGTGGTCCACGGCGCGGTCGGCGCCGGCTGCTGCACCGCTGCTGTGTCCCTGGTGGGCCGGCCCGAGCCGTTGCCGGTCGCCCTGGCGGAGCGTTGCGCCGAGCTGCTACTGGCCGAGTCGGCGGAGGCTCCCGCCGAGGGGGTGTGGGACCTGCCGATCGCCTATGAGGCGCTGTGCGCCTGGGACGCCCTCGACGGGCTGATCGGCCGAGCCGACTGCCCTCCCGAACTGGTCGCCCGCCTGCTGGCCCTGGCTCCTGACGCCGGTGGTTCGCGCCTGGCCGAGGCGTTGGCCGCCGCCCAGAGGAGCCGCCAGCCCGAGGAGGTCGAACGGTGGTTGTGCCATTGGGATCCTGCGGTGCGCCTGGGTGTGCGGAGCGACCCGGCGATCCCCGTCGAGTGGCGCCTGGCCCTGGGCGGCGCCGATGTCCTTGTCCCCCGGGCTACTTACGGCACGTAACGTACGTACCACGTGTGGGCTACGTACTCGGGCGAGCTTCCAATCCTTCCTACCGAGAGCGGCTGGCAGCCCCACCAGCCCGAGGGTCCGAGCTGGTGGGGCTGGGCCGCTTACGCGGCGGTACTTGCCGACTTCGCCTGCCGTACGGGCCGGTTGGCCGCCCACGCCTGGACGTCAGCGAGGACGTAGACGTTGGCGTAGCCGATCCGACCGATTGAAGCCGGGAAGCCGTTTTTCGAGTCGGCCGCCAACTGGGCGACGCGCTGACGGCTGATGCCGAGTTGACGGGCGACTTCGGCGCCGCTGACGAGATCCTGCATAGGACTTGATCCTCCGTGTCTTGTTCCCTTCTGTGCTGCACCGTGCAGCCCTCGCACAGAAACCGGCGACTGGGCGGGATATATACGTGAGATGACTAATGCCACACGTCATGTAATCGCATGGCCATGAACGGCAGTGCGAGGGGGCTCAACTCTCCGGGTGGGCGCTGTAGCGCACCTCGCCGACGCTCACCGTGACGCCAGGGACCCGCTCGCCGGTGCCCGGGTCGACCGCTGAGCCGTCCCGCACCGCCAAGGCGGCCTTGACGGCCCGCAGGTCGGGCTTGACCTTCACGACGAGCAGGTCGTCACGGCCCGCCCCCTGCGCCCAGGCCACCACCGCCTCGGCGTCGACCTCCCAGGTGTCGGGCTGCTTCCTGGCCCGCAGCTCGCCGGAGGGAAAGTGGAGGGTCTTGCGGGACGGATCGGCAGCCACGGCCCGTCGCAGATACCCCTCCAGGAAGCCGGCGGCCCAGTCGACCTGGTGCTGGTGGCGGCGCTGCTCGGCGGCCAGCCAGCACTCGATCTGGGCGATGCGCTGCGTCGCCAGTTCGCCCGCGGCCTCCTGCGCCCGCTGCGCCCGGGCCATCTTCCGCAGCAACCAGTCCGCCTTGTCGGGGCAGTCGCAACGCCACTCTTGGCCGCTGGCCTCGGAGCGCACGAGCTGAGCGTCGTACGGATCGTCGAGATAGTCGTCGAGGTCGATGTAGGTCGGCTCGATGCTCATTGCGCCTCCAAGGGCCAGGGCTCACCCCCCGTGATTCCGGAATCGCTCAGAAGGAACCGTCCAAGGAGGAGCCGTGGATCCGAGTGGGCCGCAGTCACCAGCAGAGCTGATCGCCGAGGCCACCGAGGCCCTGACCGCCGCGCTGCGTCACGCCTGGCAGGTGTGCGAGCAGGTGAACCCTCGTCCCGTCTTGGCTGGCACGAATCTGCCGGAGATCCTGGCCGAGGCACTCCAGACGCTGGCCCGGGAGTTGGGCATGACCGAGGCGCTGGTCGCCCACCGCCGCGGGTCGTGGGAGGCGGCGCATGTCCGGAGGCTCGGGTCGCTGCTCGACGACGAACCGTGGTAGCCCCTGTGCCTACCATTGGGGGTCGACGAGAGCGACCGCCAGCGCTCCGTCGCCCGGGGCAGGCCCCTGCGATCGTGGGCCTGCCCCTCCTTTTTCTTTGTACCCCTGAGTGCGGATCGAGCAGTTGGAATCGTCATTGTCAATGATGACAACCGAAGACCCAACCGCAGCTCCCCAACCCACCGACGCCCCGACGCCGATCTGGACTATCTCCGGCAAGCACCCAACGACCGGCCGAGCCATCGCATGTAGCAACGGCTCGTGGTCGGGCGACAAGGCGCTGCGCCAGGCGGCCCACACCCTTTGCGAGGCTGGGACCCTTCTTCCCTTGGGGCCTTATGGGCCGATGGTGGCAGCCGACGCCAGCGACCCGCTGGCCACGACGGCGGTGATCGCGGCGCTCACCATGGGCAAGATCGACGGCGACATCCCGTGGGACCGCATCGCTGCCGCTACCGGAGCCGAGGAGGAATGATGTGCCGCTTGAGTGACGGGCGCCGCTGCGCCGCCTGCTCTAACAAGGAGCGCCAGGCTGCCCACCACAGAGCCCACAAGGCGGCCAAGAAGGCTTTGGCTGATCAGCCCTACGACCACCACGACCTGTTCCACGTCGACCTGAACGCCAAGAGGGGCAGAAAGGGGCGGCTGAAGGCGCCCGTTTTTGACGTCGAAGGCCACTTCGACGACGCGCTGTCCAAGACCTCGCGCAATCCGGCGATGCCGGACCTGCTCGCCCAGGCCCGACGCAATCACGGTCAGGGCGGCTGACCCGTGCCGCCCCCGTTCCCAGCCGTGGCCCTGGCCTGCCGGGAAGTCTGGTGGGACTGCCGTCAGTGCGAGGTTCTCGTGTCGTCGCCTACGTGGCGCCACGACGACCACCCGGGCTGGTACGTGGTCGGCGGCTCACCCCTGCGCCGCCAGCACTTCGTCGTTGACGACCTGCCTGAGGAGGTTCTGGTCGATCTGTGGGTCGACCCCGACGTGGTGCTTGGGTCGCCAAGCATGGACGGGGCCTCCCTCTACCGCCTGCTCGACGCCGAGTGGGACTACTCAGCCCTGCACCCGTCCCGGCTCATTTCGGCCCTCGTCGAACTGGAGGCGGACTCCCCGGCGTTGCGCCGTCTGTCCGGCCTCGACGAGAGCCTCCCACTGGCCGCCGACGACGTGCTGCGGGCGTTGTGGGAGGGGGCCACGGCACGGGCCGCGACGGCGCTGGGCTTGGCTTGCCGGCGAGACACGCCGGCCGACCTGCTCGGGGCGATCGTCGACTGGTGCGCGTCGATGGCCGAGCCTGGTCCTGAAGTGCGTGACGCCATCTATGACGCCTGCCAGGGCGCCCCGATCGAGACGGTGCGCTCGGCAGCCCGGGCCGGGTGCGTCCAAGCCTGCGCCGTACTGGTGGGCCGCCCTGAGCCGCTCGCTGACGACGATGCGCTTGTCTGCTCCCAGGTGCTGGCCGGCAGCCAGAGCGACACCGGAGCGGGCGAATACCAGGATGTTCTCGTGGTGAGATATGCGATGACGGGGCTGGCCAAGCGGAAAGACTCCCTCTAACGGAGGCTGGCGTCGGCCTGGTCCCGGCCGGGGACGGTCGGGCGGTGCCAGGCTGTGGTCGTGGGAGCTGCTGAGCGTGACCGATCGTCTACGGGATGGTTGCTCGATGAGCGGGCATACGCCGGGCGCGAGAATCTCGATGCCCGGCACGTGGTCGATTATGACGACAAGCAAGACGCTGGCAGTGCCGCCGAGGTCGCTTTGCTAGTGGGCCTTGGGCTGAATCGTGCTTCCCAGGTAGTGGATCTCGGCGCCGGTACCGGTCAGTTCACAATTGCCGTCGCCCCGGTCTGCGCCCGCGTGGTGGCGGTCGACATCTCCCCGGCGATGCTGGCCCGTTTGCGCTCCAAGGTCGATGCAGCGGCGCTGTCCAACGTCGAGGTCGTCGAAGCCGGCTTTCTCAGTTACGCCCACCGGGGTGAGCCAGCCGACTTCATCTACTCCCGGTGGGCGTTGCATCACCTTCCCGACTTCTGGAAGGCGCTGGCCCTCGACCGGATGCGAGCAATGTTGCGTTGCGGTGGCGTCCTGCGGCTTTCTGACTCGGTGTTCTCTTTCGAGCCGGCCGAAGCGGCCAGCAGGATCGAGGGCTGGTGCGCGACATATCCGATCCTGGGCGCCGCCGGGGAATGGGTGCGGGCCGATGTCGAGGAGCACGTCAGGGAGGAGCACTCCACCTTTACCTGGTTGCTGGAGCCGATGATCGAGCGCAGCGGTCTCAAGATCGAGCGCGCCGACCATTCAGTGGACGGGCTCTACGCCGACTACGTCCTTCGGGCGACCTGACCGGCTGTGTCAGGAGGATCCAACCACCAGCACACCCCCGCTGTTGTGGCCATAGAGAGTCGTGCGATGACCACTGGTCGCGGCGCTGTGGGAGTGCAGGGTGAACTCATCGAGGATCGCGGAGGTCTTGCCGGCTACCGGGCATCGCGCCGATCTCTTATGCCCGCGCCGCCGGCTCAGAAACACACCGTGGACGGCAGGATCCCTGGGCCTGCTGCTATCGCGGTGATCATGGCGCCGCTGACAAGGAAAACGACGTTTCCGCTGGGTTCGCTGACGACATATCCGGCCCTTGGGCTTATTCCCCCTGTGGTTGGAGCGGGAACGTAGTGGGCGCGGCTCCCGTAGACAGTGGTCAGCTTCTGGACAGGATCGCCGAGGTGGACGCCGGAGGGGGTTGTGACGTTGGGCGACCCCGGCACTACGGAAGCGCAGAGCCAGCCGAAGGGCGAAGCCCCGAAGGAGGCCGACAGTCCCGGGTCGCCGGTAGGGACGTTGGCGGCGTTTACGGCCTTATAGACCCCGTCACCCACCATCGTCAGCACGACCCCCGCGGCCGCCTGGGCCTGTGCCGGCGTCATGCCGATCCTTACAGCCCCGAGCGAGGTCGTGGTTATGGTCAGACTCGGGGATGTCCAAAGGCCGGCCGGCGGCGTTGTCGTGGTGGTCGGTGGGAGCGTCGTGGACGTGGTGGTCACCGTTGTCGTTGTGGTGGGCTGGGCCGTCGTCGTGGCGGGAACTATCGTGGTTGTGACAGCTGCCCCGGCTTTCCGCTTCCCCCCGCTGCTACAGGCGCCCGCCAACGCTGCGGCCAGGAGAACAACCACAGCGGTTCGGACGGCGCCGGCGAGGGCGACTCGTGACATGGCTCCCCTTTGGACTGTGACGCCATCCCGCACGTTTGGGAAACCGTAGCAATTGACAGCGCGACGGCGCTGAATCGGGGTTGGGGGCTATCTCTTCGCCGCGCCGTTCCGACGCCCAGCTCCCTCGCCGGCACCGTCCTAGCGTGGCAACGACCCTCTCCGCCTGGAGCCTGCGTCTTGGCCCTGCTGATCAGGCGGGTGATGCTGGCCGTATTGTTGGCGGAGGCACAGCCATAAACGCAGGTCGCGTCGATGCCGCAATGGCCGGCCACTTTTGGACGACCGATCCCTGCTACCCCGGTCGGGGATCTCCGACCGATCGGCCTTGGCCACCCTGGCACGTGTGATGACTCAAGCGTCGAATGGTGGTTGAGCTGCAAGACAGCAGCCTTGTAGTCACCAATGACGCTATGATGACTACGTGGACGTGGCGGTGCGGGAACTCAAGGCGAAACTGTCGGCTTACCTCCAGAGAGCCGCAGCCGGCGAGATCATCACCGTGACTGACCGGGGGCGACCAGTCGCCGTGCTCGGCCCTCCGGTCAGCGCGGTCGACCTCGATGCCGCCGTCCAGGCCGGTTGGGTGACCCCTGCCACGGCCACAGGGTTGCGGCCGGTGCGCCGCCAGCGGGCGGCAGGAACGGTCCTCCAGGCCCTGGCCGAAGACCGAGACGGATGACCCTGTATGCCGACTCCAGCGCCTTGTTGAAACGCTACATCGACGAGGCGGACTCTGATCGCGCCGAAGCGCTTCTGGCTGGCGACGAGTCGCTGGTCACAGGGCGCCACACCATCGTCGAGGTGAGACGCAACTTGGCCCGGCTGCTCGACCCCGTAGCGGCCGCTTCGGCCAGGGCGACATTCAATGCCGACCTGCGTGTCTTCGCATTGGTCGAGCTGGACGCATCGACTTGTGAGCTGGCCGCCACTATCGCTGAGCAGACCGGGGTGCGAACCCTGGACGCTCTGCACCTCGCAGCCGCTCGACGCCTCGGGACGGCCCTCACCTTCTTGACCTTTGACGTCCGCCAAGCCCAAGCCGCCCGGACTCTCGGCCTAGTGGTGGCAGGCGTTTAGTAGGCGTTACGCCAGAACTCGGCGGATTCGGCGCATCAAGCCTTGCTCCAGCGGCCGCATGATGGCCAACTGTGCCCGCCGATTGGGCGGTCGTCAGCGGCAACCGCTCGGCCCGGAAGTCAAGGTCGAGTGCCTCGTCGCACGCCTCACGGTCGGTCAGCCCGGCCACATGACGGAG
This sequence comes from uncultured Actinomycetota bacterium, assembly GCA_963791545.1. Classification (GTDB taxonomy): domain Bacteria; phylum Actinomycetota; class Acidimicrobiia; order Acidimicrobiales; family Palsa-688; genus JALYXV01. The sequence continues at coordinate 112,553 of CAWBSR010000001.1, read as the reverse complement.
CCGCTCCGGGCCGCCCGGGTCGTCACGGTAGGCGGGGTGCTCCATGAGCCAGCGCACCACCTCGACCATCGCCGCGTTCTCGGCGACGCTGGCCGGGCGCTGGTAGATGATGCGGTTGCACTCGGCCCGCAGGGCTTTCACCGCCTCGGAGGCGCCCAGGGAGAGGGACACCGCCCGTGCCCGGGCGGAGGTGTCGATCGCGTCGGCGATCAGGGCGGCTCGCCACTGGGCGGGCGTGGCCCCGAGGGGCGCAGCCTCGGCCGGGGTGCGCCAGGCCAGCCCCAGGGTGATGGCGTCCTCGGGGTCGTGGGTCACGTAAGCGATGCGATCGGCCAGCCCGACGAGCTGGCCCTCGGCGGTTCTGGGGCTGTCGTGTGACCACGAGTGGTTGCGGATGGTGTCGAGGCACTCGGCGGACAGGCCGCTGCCGGCCAGGGTCACGTCGGCGCCCCAGGTGGCATGGTCGAAACCGCCGTCCAGATAGAAGGAGAGGGCGTCTTCCCCCGCATGGCCCCCGGGGGCGTGGCCGCAGTCATGGCCAAGCCCGCCAGCCCAAGCGAGGTCAGCGTCCAGCCCGAGGGCCTCTGCGATCGCCTTGGCGATCTGGGCCACCTCGACGCAGTGGTCGCGCCGGGTCCGTTGGCCGGCAATGGGGAATAGGAAGGCTTGCTTGACCTCGTTGAGCCGGGCCAGGTGCGGCGACTCCTCGATAATCTGGATGTCGGGCCGGTGGTCGCCGGGGCAGGGGCGCAGCGGGACCTGCCAGCCCCCTTCGTGGGGGGTGGCGGCGTCATGGCCGGGCACGAGGCGCCCGGGGTGGGCTCCGGAGGCCAGCCAGGCGGCGTGGCGTGATCCGGGCGCGGCGTCAGCCATCGTGTGTCTCCGGGCAATGGTTGGGCGGGGTGCCGGTAGCGGCGTGCCAGACGGCGTGGGCGATCATGTCGGCGACCCTGTCGGAGGCCAAGCCCCACTCCTCGGAAGGATGCGGTACGTCGTCGGTGGTGCAGTCGAGGATCTCGATGGGGGCGCCTTCGGCGGCGGTCGAGAGAGCGATGATCTGGTGGCGGTCGCTGACCGACTGCTGGACGAGCACCACCCAGCCGGCTCCACGGACAGGGTGGATGTCCACGATGCGGTGCACCTCCTCGTGCGGGTCGTCGCACCATCCGACGGGGGCGCTCATCGGATGCGGCTTGAGCAGGCGTGATTGATCGGGTCGGCGTGGGTCACGGAGGTCACCTCGGGGTGCGAGAAACAGGGCATGCCTCGTCTCGATTCCGCCGAGTCGCATGCGGGCGGACCGTCACGCCGTGTCACCCAGTCGCTTCGAGCGCCGCATCTTCGTTGCCGGCGCCGGGTCCCACAGAGCTGCCCCGACTCGTTGCGCGGCGTCACGGCGCAGAACGTCGACGACATGCTGGTAGCGGCGGGTCACCCGGGGGTCGCTGTGGCCCAGCAACTGCATCGCCACGGTGGCCGACACCCCTTGCACGAGCAGGAGGGTGGCAGCGGTGTGGCGGGCGTCGTGCAGTCGGGCGTCAGGCAATCCGGCCGCCGCCAGCAGCGCCTTCCAGGCCCGCCAGTCGGCCTTCTGGTCGAGGGGCATCCCGTCGGGCTGGGCGAACACCAAGCCCCAGTCGGCCCAATGCGACCCGGCCGCCAGCCGTTCCCGGGCCTGGGCGCCCTGGTGCTCGCGAAGCTGGGCGACGAGCGGGTCGGGCAGCACGATGGTGCGCCGCCCGGCCGAGGACTTGACCTCGACGAGGTGCTGGCCGCCCCCGCTGCGCCGCGGGCACGACGCGGCCCGGGCGCCGCAGGTGGGCTCGGCGTCTCGGGGGGCGCAGCCGTGCCGCCACGGCCGGCGCTGGAGCTGGCGGCGAACGGCGAGGGTGGCCTGGTCCAAGTCGACGGCGTCCCAGCACAGTCCGAGAGCCTCGCCTTGGCGTACTCCGAGGGCGAGAGCCACCGACCAGCGGGCCGCGTTGCGTCGGGTCTTGGCCTCATGGAGCACCCGCTTGGCCTCGTCGGCGCTGAGGGGGACCACCTCGGGGGGCTCCCAGCGCGGGCTGGCGGCCAGGGCGACGGGGTTGCGGGCCAGCAGGCCCCGGGTGGTGGCGACGGTGAGGGCGGCGTTGAGCGTGCGCCGGCAGTGCGCCACCGACCCGGCAGACAGGCCTTCGTCGAGCATGAGGCGCCACACCTTCTCTATATGCTGCGGGCCGAGCCGGTCGAGGCGTATCGGCCCACAGGCCCGCACGATCCACCGCACGTCGGTGCGGTACCCCTTCACGGTGTTGGGCCGTACCGCGACCTCCTGGCCTGCCATCCACGACCGAAGCCAGTGGGCCACGGTGATGCCCGGGCCGCCGATCAGCCCCCCGGCGCGCATCTCCTCCAGGGCTTTGACCTTGGCGGCCACGGCGGCCTTGGTCTGGTCCTGGACGTGGCGCCGCACCCTTCTGCCGTCGTGGGCGTCGGGAAACGACACGTAGCCGTGCCAGGTCCCTGAGGCGTCCTTGTAAATGGACGAACGCCCGTTGGCGGCCTTGGTCATCGGGCGACCAGCCGGGCCAGGTAGGCCTCGATCGAGGCGCGGGGGACGAGCCGGCTGCGGCCGATCTTGACGCCGGCCAGCTCTCCCGAGGCGAGCAGCTCGAAGATTCGTGATCTCGATGCCCGCAGCACCTGGGCTGCTTCGGCGACGGTGAGCAGGGTGGCCGACTCGGAGTTTTGAGACACGGCGCCAAGGTCGGCGAGGGCTGCCTCGGTGGCGTCCAGCTCGGAGCGGATGGCCTGGACGGAGCCGCGGAGGGCGGCGATGACCTCACTCGGTCCCGGGGCCGGCGAAGGGCACTCATGCCAGTCACGATTCCGACTCGTCCCCGAGAGTCCGGAAATGTCGGCCAGTGGCAACGGGGTGGCACCGCAGGGGCTTCGCCGGGCTCGCCGAAACGGTGCGCACCCCTTCTGAGCAGGGGTTTCGCGAGCCCGAGGTGGGACTCGAACCCACGACCTGACGCTTACAAGGCGCCTGCTCTGGCCGAACTGAGCTACTCGGGCAAAATATGGCTGTGACATGGGACTTTACTGTCAGGACCGGAGGGCTACTCCTTGCACAGCGCTGCAACAGATGATAATCTTAGTTCCAGCAGGGCCGGCTAGGACCCTGCTGGAGGTGGCCCAACGGCCACGGAAACGGACGAATCCCATGACCGTCGACACCACGACACCCAGCGTACTGGGCGACCTCTCAACCCTCGTCGGGGACTTCGAGCGCAGCCTCCGGGCGGCCAACAAGTCGGACCGGACCGTCGAGATCTACGGCGGCGCCGCCCGCCGGCTGATCGCGTTCCTTCGGGACCAGGGCATGCCCACCGCGGCGGAGAAGGTGGGCCGGGAGCACCTCGAGGCGTTCACCGCCGACCAACTGGCCCGCTTCAAACCGGCCACGGCGTCGCAGCGCTACCGGGCCCTCGCCCAATTCTTCCGGTGGCTGGTCGAAGAGGGCGAGATCCGCGACAACCCCTTCGCCCGGATGAAGCCGCCCCGGGTGCCGGAGTCGCCGGTGCCGGTCATCTCCGATGCGCACCTGACGAAGCTGCTGAAGGCGTGCGAACCCGGCAAGCGCCCTGAGGGAACACGCGACCCTGTCTGGCGGCGGCACCAGTTGGTCTGCGCCCGCGACGAGGCCTTGCTCCGACTTTTGATCGACTGCGGGGTGCGGTGCTCCGAGCTCACCAACCTCACCGTCGCCGACGTCGACCGGGACGCCCAGGTGCTCTTCGTGGTCGGCAAGGGTCGGCGGCCCCGGGCCGTCCCCTACGGTAAGAAGAGCGGCGCTGCGGTCGACAGGTATATGAGGCTCCGGGCTCGCCACGCCGACGCCGAGGCCAAATGGCTGTGGCTCGGCACCAAAGGGAGGCTCACCGACTCCGGACTCCGCCAGATGCTGGAACGCCGCGGCACTACGGCGGGGATCGGCCACGTTTACCCCCACCAGTTCCGGCACAGCAACGCCCACCGTTGGCTGGCCGAGGGTGGGGGCGAATCCGACTTGATGATGCTGATGGGCTGGAAGTCCCGGCAGATGCTCACGCGGTATGGGGCGTCAGCAGCGGCTGAACGGGCACGGGATGCTCACCGCCGCATGGCGCTCAGCGACCGTCTCTAACCCTGCACAGAGGTCGAGAGGCGGCCGTCGGGGGCAATGTAGAGATCCTGCCGCCCGCTGGCCGCAGCGGCCAAGATCTCACGGTTCAACCTGTCCCCGTTGACGGCGGCCGCAGCCTTGCACTTACGACACCTAGCCACGATGGTTCCGGTTGCGCCTATCGTCTCTGGTGCGACGTTGGCGACGCGAGACCGGAGGTACTGGGGGGTCTCGGCTTCCAACCACGACAGCGCCCCCTTCGGACCCGCGGGACGGGTGATGGCGTCCACCATCACGACGGTCCCGGCGACAGTAGCGCTGAGAATCGCGGTCGGCCTGGACCCGGGCCACCTTTCGGCGCACCGAGCGCAACGGACGGTCAGGTACAAGGCATCCCACGAACGTAGTTCCACATCTTGTATTCTGGTTCAGGAAGTCAACCTGACGGGCGGATGCCACCTTCGGCATCCGGGATGCCCCTTCGGCTGACCGTGGTGCTCCTCGGAGCGCTCGGCGGCGTGGAGGAGGCTGTCCCGTTGTCAACCCTCACCCCATCCGAGCGTGTCCTGCGTTCGCGTCTTGGTGGATTGTCGAAGGCCGCCCGATGCGACGGATTCGAAGGAACGTCTGCGGCTAGGGCCCTCGGCCCCGGTCAGGATCTCTACTGGGAGCGCCAGGTCGACCCTGACTCGATATTGCCGACACCCGAGCGTGCTCGGCGGGCCGAGGCTGCGAAGAAGGCTCATTTCACCCGGATGGCGCTCAAGTCAGCGATCGCTCGGCGGAAGCGATGAGCCCCGAACGCGAGTGGAGCCGGCCTGGGCAGGCCGGCTCCCCTTTCACAACTTCCATAGCCGCCACCGCTGACGGCGTGAACCATGCTAGCGGCTAGCCGCAGGGAAGGGGTGCTTGCTGTTGGCCCCGGATCGGTCGCGTGGCGCGAATACCAAGACCACGGCCAGGTATGGGCGGCGGCCCATCTCGACGGCTCGCTGATTCAAGCCAACGGCAGCAACGGCTTCTTTCGTCTCGACAGAAAGGCGGCCCATGTCGACATCACGGCCGCCGAGATCGAGATCATCCGACAGTGCCGCCCGCCCGACCTGCCCCCCGTGTGGCCCCCGCAAGAGGCCCTCGTCGCTGATGGTGCATACGACGATGACCAGCCGCACCCGGACCCGACTCGGAAATTGCGAACTGACGCTGGCAACGCCAACCGCCTGATCGCCGCGTTCGGTCAGGATCTGCGATGGGTCACCGAGTGGGGTTGCTGGCTGATCTGGGACGGCACCCGATGGCGTCGCGACCAGAAGGGGCGGGTCTTGGAAATGGCCAAGGTGGTCGCCCAGGGACTGTGGGACGAAGCTCTCACTGAAACCGACCTGGCGGAACGAAAGGCCGCGATCAGGTGGGCCGAGCAGTCAGAGAACGTCAATCGCCTGGGGGCCATGGTGAAGCTGGCCCGCACCTCCGCCGGGGTCCCCGTAGAAGCCCAGCAACTCGACGCCAGCCCGTGGCTCCTGAACGTCCACAACGGCACCATCGACCTCCGCACCGGTCGCCTCCGGGCACATCACCGCGCCGACATGATGACCAAGATGGCTGGCACCCACTTCGACCCCCAAGCCACCACTCCGACCTTGTGGGCGATGCTGACGCGAATCCTGCCCGATCCTGGCGTGAGGGACTACGTACAGCGTGCGGTCGGGTACTCGCTCACTGGGCGGACCACCGAGCAAGTGCTTTTCCTCCTGTGGGGTGCCGGCTCCAACGGCAAGAGCACACTGCTCGAGGCGGTCGGCGCTCTGATGGCCGACTACGCCACCACCGCCGAGGCCGACCTACTGATGGTGCGCGGCGATCACCACCCGACTGGCATCGCCGACCTGGCCGGCGCCCGCTTCGTCGTCTCCACTGAAGTCCAAGACGGCAAACGACTTGATGAGGCCGGCGTCAAGCGCCTAACCGGATCCGACACGGTAACGGCCCGGCGCCTGTACGAGAACAACTTCAGCTTTACCCCGACACATAAACTGTGGATCGGGGCCAACCATCGGCCTGTCGTCCGGGGTACCGACCTGGCGATATGGCGCCGACTCAAGCTGATCCCGTTCACCGTCACCATTGACGACGACGAGAAGGACCGGCAACTGCCCGACCGGCTGCGGGCCGAACTGCCGGGCATCTTGAATTGGGCGCTCATGGGCTGCGCCCGCTGGCAGGAACGGGGGCTTACCGAACCCGACGCCATCCGGGCCGCGACCACCGAGTACCGAAGCGCTGAGGACACCGTTGCCGCGTTCGTCGCAGACGAGTGCGTGACTGGGCCTGCGGTGTGGGTGTTCGCGGACGCCTTGTATTCCCGCTACAGGAACTGGGCCGACGCATCCGGCGAGCACGCGATCAGCCAGAAAAAGTTGGGGGCCACGCTGACCGACAAGGGCTTCGAACGCTACCGATCGGGCCGGTGGAGATGGAAGGGGCTGGCCCTTTCTGTCGCAAGTGATGGACCCGTGGACCCATTCGACCCCGATTTGGGAAACTTCTCCTATACACCCGCGCGTAGCGACTATTCCCAAACAGCCCTCAATGGGTCCACGGGTCCATCTTCGGACGCTCTCGACGCGATCGAGCAGGAAGCGTTACGGGCAATCGAGGAAGGACTCCCGACTCTGGCCGTTCAGGCGCCCGACGACTCATTGGTGCAGCAATGATGCGTGGGACCCTCGCCTGGCCGGGCATGCCGTTTGGCCCGAACGCTGCGCGTGTGAGGGTCGCCGATGCGGTCACCGAACAAGGCCCCCAGAGATGACGCCTCTCAAGCGCCGTGGCAGACTCGTGTTCCCCACCTGCGATTTTACGTCACACCGCACGCCACAGCTCGATAACAGGGCCCAGTTAGCATGTAGCAAGCACTCAGGATGGTGCGCTCGCGGGCGCGCATCGGGAGGCGCCGACCCATGGGTGAGCCGGCGTGTGGCTATCGGTGCGGAGACGCAGGCCGCCCCTGCTGGTCAATGTGGGCGCGAGCCCCCTGCCGTCGCCGCCCAACGAGCGCTTGTCGGAACGACACGCGCGAGAACCTGCTTGCCGGTCGGAAGACCTCCCCGCGCGAGCCCTTGGGCTGCCGCCGATGATCGCCTACCCTTGGACTGCGGCGCCCGCCCGACGAGTGCAAACTGTGTCCGAACATGAGCGCGCAAGGTTGGGCCACTGGGAACCCGCTCCACGCCGCGGGCGGAAGAGCGCGCCACAACAGTGTCAGGACCCTGCGCGCCACACTGCGCCGAGTCGAGGTGGCGAAACTGTTAGTCCGCTACGGGTGGCGATACGGTACGGGCCGGCTCATCGCCACCGCCCTCAACGTGAGCGAGTCGACCGTGAGCCGAGACGTCGGCCGCCTGTTCCGGGAGACACCCTCGACGAGCCACTGCCCGATATGCGGCGCCATTTCGACACCCGACGACGAGGACGACCCCATGGAGCCGTGGGTCGGTCCTCTACCTATGGAGTCGGGGTCGTGAGCAGTAAACGACCGGCCGTCCCATGCCGAGCGCGGCGAACCAACGGCGAACCTTGCAAGAACTACGCCATGGTCGGCGGCCGGGTTTGTCACGCCCACGGCGGAAGAGCACCACAGGTACGTTCCGCGGCAGCGAGGAGACTCGCTTACGCCAGAGTTGACCGGATGTTGGCGGTCGAGATGGCCAGGCGGGAGGATGAGCACGCCGCGGTTGCCATCTGGGCGCCTGAGGTCCGAGAACTGGCCCGGTTCGGTCGTTTGGAGGTGCCCCGGTCGGTCAAACGGATGCGGGCCATCGCGAGGGAGATGGAGGCGGCCGCCAAGACGGTCCGGGTTTACGCACGGGAGCTCTCCGCGCAGGCGGAGGACGCGTTCGCCGAATTGCCCTAGTTCGCCCTCAACCGTCGGGGACCAGTTCAGTACGCGGTTAGGGTCGGCGACGACTAGGGCTAACGGGGCTTCGCCCCAGCCCGACGAGTCGGTGTGGTGATGTCGTTCACCTCTGTAACGGGTTGCGGGGGGCTGGGGCGAAGACCCCGGGGTAGGAGCCCTGTCCGTTGCGCCTGGGTGGTCGTAGGCTCCGGTCGAACGGGACATAGCGGGCCTGAGCCCACCGGCATGTGCCGCTCGAAGCGGAAGGTGGCCCCTCGGTGAGGGAGCCTCCCGGACGACCGGAGCCCAGCTGTGAACCTACCCCGAAGCGTCGGAGATGTCCTGGACGAGCATGTGACCCTCGAGGTCGAGTGCATCGACCGGGCGTACTTGAACTTGTATATGCCCAAGCTGGTGTATCCCGCCGGGGTGGTCGGATTCTTCAAGGGCCATCGGGGCATGCAGTTCGCGTCGGGGGCGTTGATGGACCCGATCTCCAAGTCCTTCGTGGCCGCCATCCACCGCTACGTCAAAGACCACGGCGTCGACCTGGTCCATTTCGTGAAAGGAGAACGCAAGGACGACGTGGCGCGGCGCTACTTGGCCGGCCACGATGGCGCCGAGGAGATCCTGTTCGTGGGCCGGGCCCAGGAGAAGTGCTCGGTGTTCCGCACCGAACGCCGGGTGAACCCGAGCACCGGGGCCCGCTACCCGTTCATCGTGAAGGCCTCGGCGGTGGTCAACCAGTTCTACTTTTATGGGTTCGACGACGACTTCGGGCCGTTCTTCATCAAGTTCGGCACCTATTTCCCGTACACCGCCAAATGCTGTTTCAACGGCCATCATTGGGCGCAGCGCCAAGCGGCCCAGGCCGGCATCGCCTTCGAGACCCTCGATAACGGCTTCTTCTCGTGCGACGACCCGGCTGCCCTACAGGCCATCTGTTCCAGCTTCGGTCCGGCCCACGTCGAGGCGTTCGTCCGCAAGTGGCTGGCCCGTCTCCCCCCGCCGTTGACCGCGGACGACCGAGCGGCGGGCTACGACTACGACATCAGTGTCCTCCAAGCCGAGTTCTCCTTGACCCAGGTCCTGGACCGGCCCGTGGCGGGCCGGGTGTTCTTCGAGCAGGTGATACGCGACAACCTCGACGCGGGCCGCCCCGACCAGGTGTCGCTCATCTTCGACCGGACCGTGCGCACCCGCGGCAAACATCCCACCCCCAGCCGGTTCCGCACCCGGGTCATCACCGACGGTGTCACCCCGTCGATCCACGTCGACTACAAGAACACCCGAATCAAGCAATATTTCAAGCTTCAACATGCCGTCCGCACGGAAACGACCATCAATAACAGCACCGATTTCGGTATCGGCCGCAGACTGCACAACCTGCCAGCACTGGCCAGGATCGGCTTCAAAGCCAACCGGCGTCTCCTCGACGTCCAACGAGCCAGCTGCGACACCCTTACCGGAGCCGACGCCTACTACAAGGTGTGCCAACCCGTCACCGTCGACGGCCAACGCGTGCCTGCCCTGCGTTTCGATAATCCCGTCACCCAGGCACTGCTCGTCGCCCTGGTCGTGTTCTGTCCCCACCCCGACGGCTTCATCAGCCGCGACCTGCGAGAACTCCTCGCCCCCGCCCTGGGTTTGAACCCAGACGCCATGACACCTGCTGACCGTCGAGGAAGCCTTGGGGTACTGTACTCGTTTAGCGCCTAAATCGGTCGCGTAGGCCCGGTGGTTTTAGGGGTCTGGGTCGCCGGTGAGGGGCATTGCGAGTGGTGCGATTGTTCGTTCTGGTGAGCGGAGCAGGTCGATCATGACCCCGACGGCGTCGACGCCTTGCTGGTAGGCGGTGCGGAAGAGCGTCATCAGGATCTGCTGGGTCTCGGCGCTGTACCAGCCTCGGTTGCCGCCGCACACTTTCCGGTTGTCCACGGCCGGGCGGATGGCGTTCTCGGCCCGCCAGTTTGTCGCCTCGACGCCAGCTGTGCGAAGGAACGTGAATAGCGCCGACCGCTCGTTGCGGAGGTGTTTGAGGAGTCGGCGGTTGGCGTCGCAGCCCGCCTCGCTTTCCAAGAGAACCTCGACGCGGCCCTCAAGGGCGGCGATCGCGGTTTCGCCGCTGTCAGCGTCGAGCGCTCCCGCGTCGCGCAACGCCCGCACGGCCAAGGCGTCATGCAAAATAGCGGACAGCGTCTCGGGGATATCGCGGTGCTCGACCGGGTTCGACTCGCGCATTTCCCGGGCCCGTCGAAGTAAATGCGCACAGCATGTTTGGTGGGCCGCGGTGGTGAACTTCCTATACGGCGCCCACCCGTCGCGGCACAGGGTGCCCGCGAAATCGGCGGGCAGCACCGTGGTTGCCTCCTCGAAGCCGCGGCCGTCGCAGATCGCGTAGACGGTCAACGTCGTGGCCGCGAACGCCCACAGCCACGCCGAGCGACCCCCGACACGCCAGCCGGTCTCGTCGTGCGAGACGACCGCCTGGGCGGCCAACTCGGCCTTCAACGCCTCGTAAGTGGAGAAGGACTTGGTGGCCATGCGGTCCATCGCCTGGGATAACCCTCCGGGGGTGACAGCCAGGTGGAACTGGGCGTACCTGGGAGGCGGCGGCACCGACGGCGTCGGAGCTCTGCTCGACGTCGCGGCCTTGAACTCGGCGTCCGCAGCCCGCGCAGCAGCCGACCGCTATGTCAAAGCGGGTGAGGATCGTGGCGATGTCGGGCAGGTCCTCGACCCACTGGGCCATCGTCTTCACTTTCACCAGTTCGACATCGCCGCAATGGGGGCACAGGTCCGCCAAAGCGACCGGGATCACCCGGTCGGCGGGCCGCAGCGGTGACCGCCGCTGCGAATGGGTTCCGTGTTCCTCTCCGGATTTACGTCCCGATTTCTTCGGAGTCGCTTTTGGGTTGCCCTTCGAGAACGGGGCTGCCTGGCGTTTCCCGCCCCGGCGGACCTCCTCGATCAGCTTCTCCAACTGTTCGATACGTTCCGCCTGCACCAGGACAATGCGTCGCAACTGAAGGTTCTCCGCTACCACTTCCTCGACCGACGCCGCCCGCTCAGGGCCCGAAGGGGTGTCGTCAGTCGGAATTCCCCTGTTTACACGATCCCCACTTTCAAGTGGTGGACCCCGCTAAACGAGTACGGGGTACTTTCGGATATTATGGCGACCTTAGGGCAATTTTTCCCTGCAAGATCGGCTATACTGATGCTCCCGACTTAGGTTAGGGGGGCGTTGGCTCGTGGGACATCGAGGGAGACGACACGACGGTCCGGTCTGGAAGCGACCGGGATGGCGGGCCGCGCAGGGCGTGGTTGCCCTTGTCGTGTCGGCCGGTTCGCTGGTTCTGGTCGCCCCGGCGGCTTTCGCTGGAGTTACTCTCGGCGTTTCACCCAGCTTCACGTCGCCGGTGTCGGTGGGGCAAACCGGCGTCGCCGGGTCGCTCACGGTCACCAACGCCTCGACACCCCCTGACAATACCGGAAGCGTGACCGTGAACAACATCCGTTTGGTGCCCTCGTGTGGAACTACTGTTCCAGGCGGAACGCTCGGAACGGATTGCCCGGCTGGGTCGGAGGATCCTGGGGTGTTCCAGCTGAGCGCGACCGCCCAGGGGAGGGCTGGCACAGCGTGCGCCGGACTGACGTTCACTGTCACGGCGGTTCCCGGCAGCACGACGGGGCAGGTTCAGTTCACCCCCTCGAATCCCATTGTGCTCGCCCCGCCGGGCGGCCCTAACACCGCCTGCACGATCGATTTCACGTTCGACGTCCTCAAGTCGCCCACCAAAACGGTTGGCGGACAACCGGCGGGCACGACCGCTCAGATCGCCACCGCCACCGCCACCAGCAGTGTCACCGGTTCTCCCGGGGGGGGTTTTGGTGTCGGCTTGACCCAGGTGGCGCCGGTAGTGGGTGCCCCGTTGGTGTCGCCGGTGTTGGGTGCCATCGCCGGGACCGCGGCGCTGATGGTGGGCGGCCTGTTCGTGGTTCGCCGCCACCGGCGACTTGCTGCGGCCGGCTGAGCTCGGCACCGGTGTGAACTACGCGAAGCCGGCGGGGGTGTTGGGCGCCGCCGCGGGAGTTAATGGTGTTCTGGCGTTCACCGGGTTCTACTCCTTGTTGTGGGCCGAGTTCGCGGTGGTGCTGACCGTGGTCGGGTTGGTGATGGTCAGGATGGGAAGAATGCGCCGGCTACGTCCCCGCGACCGTGGCCCCGGCCGGTAGGGCCGCCCGGCCGGCAGACCCGCCGCGACCCCGAGACCCGGCGCGGCTTTTTGTGGCGCTGTTTTTGTTGGCCGGGGCGGTCGGACTTTTGGTCACCCAGTCCGGTGTTCGCCGGGTTGAGACGTCGGCGGTGTCATGGGCGGCCGCCCACCTCTTGGGGTTGGCGGTCGTCCGCTCGACGGTCCAGCCGGTCATCTACCTGACGTTGCCGGGTTCCGGGGCCGCGCCGAACTGGATCGGTTTGGGTATCACCCCCGAATGCACCGTGGCCCTGTTGCTGGCCCCGCTCTTCGCCTTGGCGGCAATCTTGGTGCTCGGCCGGCGGCTGCGGATCACGGCGCTGCTGGCCGCCACCGCGGTGACTGCCACGCTGTTGACGGTGGTCAATGTTGTGCGGGTCTTGGTGATCGCCGACGCCCTCCACGTTGGGGGTTTGTCGACGTTCAATGCCACCCACGGGGTTTACGGTTCGCTGATCTCGATAGCCGGCGCCTCCCTCGGCATCGTGATCTTTCTGAAGATCTTGGCCCGCCTGGCGAGCCGGCCGGCTCCCGTCAACGCGTAGACGCCAGGTGGGCAGCTTCGATGGTTCCGGTATTGCGGCCGCCCAGGCGCTCAGCTTGCTGTTCAGTGCTGCCTTCCTCACGTACTGGACGCTTATCCTACGCAGCTATCTGCGCCGCAAACCGTCGGTGCCGGGCGATCCCTCCCGTTTCACCTGGCATTTCTTCGTCCCTTGCCGCGACGAGGCGGTAGTGATTTCCGACACCATTGAATACCTGTGTCGCACCTTCCCGACCGCCGAGATCTGGGTTATCGACGATGACAGCAAAGACGACACGGCGACGCTCGCATCCATCTGGAGCGCGGCCATCGCCGAGGTGCATCTGGTGCAACGCCGCGCCCCGGAGGCTCGCAGCGGCAAAGGCGACGCCTTGAACGCCGCCTACCGCCAGCTGCGCGCCCATCTCTGCGACGAGGAGGACCTTTCCCGGGTCATCGTCGGTGTGGTCGACGCCGATGGCCGGCCCAGCGCGAACTGTCTGGCCGTGTGCGCCGGCCCTTCGGGCTTCGGCGCTGACACGGTGGGAGCCGTGCAGGTTGAGGTGCGCATCGCCGACGTGAGCGACCGGCGGCCGTTGCCGCAGTCGGGCAGGATCGCCAATCTGTTCGGCCGGACCTTGCTGCGCATGCAGGACATCGAATTTCGCAGCGTTATCGGCGCCATCCAGGCTTCCCGGGCCCGAACCCAAACCGTCGGGATGGGAGGCAACGGGCAGTTCACCCGCTTCTCAGCGCTCGCCGCCCTCGACGACGGTGACGGCCGTGCCTGGCGGGGATCGCTGCTCGAGGACTACGAACTGGGTCTGCACCTCCTACTGGCCGGCTTCGCCACCGCCTTCTTCAGCGACGCATGGGTCGACCAGGAGGGTTTGGCCAACCTGGGTCGCTACCTGAGGCAGCGGACACGCTGGGGTCAGGGTGTCATGCAGTGCCTGCGCTACCTGCCCCGGGCCTGGAACAGCCCCAACCTGACGACTATCGGCGCGTTGGAGACAAGCTACTACCTGATTCAGCCGTGGCTGTCGCTGCTCGGCACCATCGTGTTCCCCCTCCCGTTGTTGGCGGTGGCCGTCAACCAGGCCCGGGTGGGCAACTCCGTCGGCGATTTCCTGGCGCAGGGCGGGTGGGTCCTGGTGGCCATCTATGCGCTGTTGGGCACAACCCCGTTCTGGTTGTGGGGGCCGCTGTACCGGCGCCGTTGCGCCCCCCAAGCCGGCCGCTTGACCGCCCTCGGCTGGGGTTTCGCCTATCTGGTCTACGTGTACGGCTTCTACATCACCTCGTGGCGGGCGGTCATCCGCCTAGCCCGCGGTCAACACGGCTGGTCCAAAACCCGGCGCAACGCCGAGTTCGCTCCAGCCCCCATCCCCCTCAGCCTGGCCGTCCCGTGGCGGCCCGTCATCGCCGCCGTTCCCGTTGGAATGGGCGGGGCGGCGCGGGCCGCGACACCAGCATGGTCCGCCCTCAACCCGGTCCCGAAGGCTGGCCAGCCATTTCCCCACCCTCAGCCGAGTACCTGCGCCCACCCGATGCCCGTCCACCATAAATCACCGCGGGAACGGCCTATCCCCCCAAGCCGCCCAGGCCACAGCCCAAGGCCGCCCCGAGGACTTGCTTCGCCCAGCGCCACCGCCGGCACTGGTCGAGCCCGCCCAGACTGCTCGACGCCACGTTTTTGCGGCCCTGGCTCTGCTCGAACTTAGAGGTCTGCTGTCGTCCGCAGCCACCGCCGGGTTTCGCCACAAGACCCGCTGGCGGCTCCGTGGCCGATGCCGCGGGGCGCACCGCCCGCCGCCATTCGCGCCTTGAGGACGAAGTCCGGCTCCTCGGACAACCATGGAACCATATTCGCCGCACCGCCAAAGCCACGCTGGTAACCCTGTCGGCTGGGCCGGCACCACCCGCCCTCATCGCCGGCGTGCGTGGCCTCGCGTCTCGATGTCGGTCCATGGTGTCGAACACTTCGAGTGGCACCCCTCGTCGGCCCCGAATGCACGCCACCCCTAGCGCAGCCTTCGGCCGCAACCAATGGGCCCCGCGGTGACTTTGCCCGGGGTGAGGGTGGGTGGCGGCCGAAGGCTGCGGTTTGACGCGGTCTGGTGGTGGGTCCCGTCGGTGTCGGGCCGGCGGAGCCGGCCCTGTGCGGTTGCGTGACCGCGCCGTCGACGTCACGAGCAAGGGCGTCGCGGTGGCTGGCTATGTGTTACGGCATCACGGGCTGCTGGGGCCTTCGTCGTTTTGAGCGGGAGCCTTCCATGTAGGCGCCAGCTCGCCTGGTCAGGGGGGGCTTCGTACGTTCGGGTCGGGCAGCGGCAGGGGCCGCGTCAGCTGCGGCCAGGTCGAGAGAAGATAACTGAGCGACTCACGGTCCCGCCTGAGCTCTATCTATGCAGGTCAGCACAACGCTGAGCCCGGCACGCTTACAAGGCGCCTGCTCTACCGGACTGAGCTACTCGGGCAAAAACTGGCGGCTGACCTGCATGTTTCTGGTGATCTCCCCGGACGTAGCCACAGCCGCCTGCCACCCCGTCCGAAGATATCGCCAGCGCCCGGTTCGACCGGCGGTCTGCTACCTGGCCGCGCCGGCAGGCGGCGCGATGCTGAATGGCTGCTTGGGTACGGTGATGACCAAGGTGCCCATGATCTTGTCGGCGAGGGTCTGCTTTTGTGCGTCCCAGAGCGGAAAAAGCCAGCCGATGTAACAGATCAACCCGTCGACGACGTGAGCGAGTGATCGCACAAACCCCATGCCGGCCCCGATCGGCTGCCCGGTGTCCTTGCCGATGCAGCGCAATCCGATCATCCGCATCCCCGGTGATGCCCCGGTCTGGCCCACCTGGATGGCAATCCAGATCTGCCAGCCGAAAACTGCCAGGTACCCGATCGCGAGCACGATGACGCCGAGGGCGCTGGAAACTTGCCCGAGGAGGACTCCCAAGAGCAACACGACCACGAATGCTCCGAGCCCGATGCCGGCATCGATCAGCAGGCCGAGCGCCCGTTGTGGCCACTCGGCGAGGGCGCCCCATTGCCTTCCGGGATCCGGCGGGGGGCCATATCCGGCGGGTGTCTGATATCCCCCGGGTGTTTGATAACCGCCGGGGGTCTGATAGCCGCCCGGTGGCGGGTAACCACCCGGTGGCGGGTAACCGCCGGGTTGGGGGGGTGGGGGATAGCCGCCAGGGGGCGGATAATTGCCACCCCCCTGGCCCGGAGGGGGGATGGAACCATACGGCGGTACGTCACTCATGAGCTTGCTCCCTTCGATCGGCCCAAGGTAGCGCCAACCGGCAACCGGTAACGGGTTCGGTAACGTCCCCTCAGCCTCCTCGTCTACCTCTCACCGGCCCCAGATCGCGCCGGCCCCGCGATCGCGCCGGCCCAGATGAGCCCGTACCTAGGTGACCTCGGCCTCATTCTTCTCGACGGCGAGCGCCGGGTGGCCCACCCCGTAGTCGGATCGCACCTGTGCCCCAGATCGAGGGGCCGTCTACTCTCTAGCGCTTGTGGCTGGGGTGACTCGGAGGTCAAAAGGTGGCGCGCGGGGCGTCCTGCCCCTGGGGGTGGCCGCCATCGCCGCCATCGCCGCCACAGCCGCCGTCCTGGCGGGTTGCGGCAGTAGCCGCAGCAGCGCCCCGGCCCCGCTGCCGATCGCCGAGGTCAGCCGGCGATACACCGCCGCCGTGGACCCAGCCAACGCGGCCCTCGCCGACATGCTGAAAAAGGTCCTCGCCTACAGCGGCGGCCCGACCACCGCCATCGATGCCGCCACCGCCCCGACGGCCGCCACATTGAAGAAGGCGGCGGGTCAGTTGCGCGCCATCGGGGTGGCCGGTTTCGTCCGTCGCGACATCCTCGATGTGGCCGACACCCTGAGCCGGGTGGTCGGTGACCTGACCGACCTCCGCTCCGCCACGGGCGACGGCGTCCAGCCCAGCATCGCCCGCCTGGTCGCCGACGCGGGGCGGGAGAACGCGGCCGACACCCTGGTGCGGGTGGAAATCACCCAGCTGACCATACCGTCGACGGCGCCGCTCCCGACCGTCGCGGTGCCCACCACCGTCGCCCTGACGACGACGACGGTGTCCCGGCGCACCCCGACCACGCGGGCCCGTACCACGACCACCCGGCCCCGGACCACGACCACGACCAGGCCCGGCACGACCGCCACGTCGCACCCGTGACGGCGGTCTGGTGCCTGGCGACTACGGGGGCCGGAACTCGCCGCCCTCGCGCGACCTCAGGCGGCTGCCGCCGATTGACCAAATGACGCCCAATTTCGCGGCCCTGTAGCGGCGCCGATGCCGCCCGCCGCCGAGGGTGCTTGATCCGGCCGTCTCAGGGTGGCAGGGTGGCTCAGTGGGATTGTCCGAACGCGAACGCGCCATCATCGACTTCGAGCGCAGTTGGTGGACCACGTCCGGACCCAAGGAGGTCGCCATCCAGAGTCGCTTCGACTTCTCGGCGACCCGCTACTACCAGCTCCTGAGGGCGCTGATCGACTCGCCCGACGCCGTCGCCTATGACCCGCTGGTGGTCCGCCGGCTGCGCCGGGTCCGGGACCGCCGTCGCCGGGCCCGCTACGAAGGGCGTTCTGCCGGAGAGCCGCCGGTCCGGTGAGCCCCGGTTCCCACGCGGCCGGTGACGGTTCCTTTGCCCGCTCGGCGGGCATCCAGGCCGGGCGGGCCGCCCTCCTCATCGGCATTGCCGTCCTGGTCGGCGTCCTCCTCCTGCACCGCAGCCCGGCTCCGGGGGGCGGCAGCGGCGCCTCGATCTCCACGGGCGGCAACACCACCACCCCGACCATCACCGAGACCACCCCCAACGCGGTCTCCGGGGTGACAACAGGTACGACCACCAAGTCGAATATCCCGACTACGACCACCAAGGCGCATGCCCCCCAGGATGTCAAGGTCCTGGTGGCCAACGGCACCAGCACCGCCGGCTTGGCGGCCCGGGTCAGCAACGTCATCCACACGAAGGGCTACAACACGCTGGCCAGTACCAACTCCAACCAGCGCCCGGGCGGCACCATCCTCTACTTTGCGCCCAGTTACAGCGCCGACGCCGCCTCCTTGGCGAGCAGCCTCAACCTCCCCGCCACCGCCGTCCAGGCCATGCCGACACCGCCGCCGGTGGCGGTCCTCAACGGAGCCAACATCCTCGCCATCGTCGGCCCCGACCTGGCCAACGCGGGCAGCACGACCAGTTCCACCTAAATCCCCGACGCTCGTGGCGGGACTCGACGAGCGGCTGGCGCGGTGGCGGGAGGCGCCGGGCTCGGCCGGGATCCTGACCGACTTCGACGGAACCCTGGCGCCCATCGTCGGCGATCCCGAGGCGGCCCGGCCCCTTCCCGGCGCCGCCGACACCCTGATCCGGCTGGCCCGCCGCTGTCGTGTGGTCGCCGTCATCTCGGGCCGGCCGGTGACCTACCTGGTCGACTGGCTGGGGCCGCTGCCGGGGGTGACGTTGGTTGGGCTGTACGGGTTGGAAAGGAGGGAGCACGGCGGAGTGCTCGCCTTACCCGAGGCACAACGGTGGCGTTCGGTCGTGGCCCAGGTGACCGAGGCCGGGGAGAGGCAGGCCCCCCCGGGGGTCTACATCGAGGCCAAAGGCCTCACGGTCGGGGTCCACTTCCGGAAGGCCCCCCACGCGGAGGGCTGGGTCAATGCCTGGGTCGACGCCCAGGCGGCCCAATCGGGACTCGTCGTCCACCACGGGAAGATGGCCGTGGAACTGGTGCCTCCGGTGGCGACCGACAAGGGAGTGGTGGTGACCCAGATGGCGGCAGGACTCGAAGCGGTGTGCTACCTGGGCGACGACCTGGGTGACCTTCCCGCCTTTTGGGCCCTGAGCCGGTTGTCGGCCATCGGGGTGACCACCGTTTCGGTCGCGGTGCACAGCGCCGAAACGCCGGCCGAGGTTCTGGCCCACGCCGACCTTGTCGTCGAGGGCCCCGAAGGCGCCTTGGAGTTCCTGCAGCACCAGATAGGCCCCAGCTGACCCATGCCCCGCCGCCTCGTGGGTGCCAACTGGGCAACGGCGCCAGCCCGGGCCAATGTGCCTACCCAGGCGTGTCCTGTACCTACGGTAGGCGCGGTTAGCGGACTGGCATGGTTCGTGCGCCCACCCGGCCGCCAGTGCTAATTGGCGGCTAGTGGCGGGGCAGGCGAGCGTGGGCCACTTGGTCGGCGAACCAGTCGATCGGTGTGCGCGCCGACGCCAGCTTCTTCAGCGCCTGGGCCCGGCTGGCCCGCTCGTCGGCAGGCATGGTCAGCGCCAGATGCATGGCGTCGGCCATCCCGGCCACGTCGTAGGGATGGGCTTCGAGGGCATGGGAGCCCAACTCGTCCCAGGCTCCGGCGCCCGGCGACAGCATGACCACCCCGTTGCGCTCGTTGACCAGCGGCCCTTCCTTGGCCACCAGGTTGAGGCCGTCGCGGATGGGGTTCACCACGAGCACGTCGTACCGGCGCAGGCCCGCGACCGAGCGGGGATAGTTGTCGGCCATGTCCAGCAGGATCGGAGTCCACTCCGCCGTCGCCCACCTGGCGTTGATGGCCCGCACGACCGCTTCCACTTCGTGGCGGTACCCGAGATAGTCGGCCAGGTTCTCGCGCGACGGGTAGACGAAGGCGGCGAAGATGACCCGGCCCCGCCAGCCCGGTTCCGCGGCCAGCAGGTCATCGAAGGCGTGGAAGCCCCGCAGCAGGTTCTTGGACAGCTCGATGCGGTCGGTGCGCACGATCAGCAGCCGGTCGCCGATCTGCTGGTTGAGACGGCCCAGCGCCGCGTTGCACTCCGCGGAACCCGCCACCGCGGCCAGCCCGGCCGCGTCGACCGCGGCCGGGGATACGAACACCTTGGGACGGGTGATACGGCGGTCCTCGCAGCACGCCTTGAAGGCGGCGGCCCAGCGAGGGGAGTGAAAGCCGCACGCCCCGGCGCCGCTCAGGCCGGTCAGCAGGGTGTCGGCGACCGGCCCCGGCAGCACCGCGAGCTCGTTGGGCGGGCAGAACGGCGTGTGGAGGAAGGCACAGCTGCGGACATCGGGTCGTAACCGGCGTAACTCGGCGCCAACCAGCGCCAAGTGAAAATCGTGGATCAAGACGGTGGCGCCGGGGGCCAACTCGGCGGCCGCGGCTTCCGCGAACAGGCGGTTGACGGCCACGAACGACGCCCAGGCCTCCCGCCAGTGGCGGTCGAACCGGGGCCGGCGGGGCAGGTCCCACAGTCCGTGTAGCAGGAACCACAATGTCTGGTTGGCGATGACGTTGTAGTACTGCCGGAATAGGCGCGGGTCGATCGTCATGGTGCGCAGCCGGTAGCCCTCGGCCAGCACCTCGCCCCCCTCGGTTGCCGCCTGCTCCGCCTCGGAGAGGGCGGCGGCCAGCCAGGTGGCGTCGTTCTCCAACGCCCCGGGGCCGAGCACCGCGATGAGCCCGCCCGCGGCTCGTCGGGTCTCGAGATTTCCCTCCTCATCCCGGGCGAAGGACAGGGGCCCGCGATTTGAGAGGACCGCGAGAGGAGACACGCCGGATCGAGGCATTTCCCCAGAGACCCTACCCAGCCCTCCGAGGGCCTCGAACACCGGGCACCATTGGTGCATGCCCCGCGTCGTTGCCGCCCCTGACAAGTTCCGGGGCACCGCCACCGCCCGAGAAGTGGCGGGCGCCATCGCGGCCTCGGCCACCGGGGCGGGATGGGCGTGTGATCAGGTCCCCATCGCCGATGGGGGAGAGGGTTTGCTCGACGTGGTCGTAGGCCGGGTCCGCACGGCCCGGGTGCGGGATCCCCGGGGCCGGCTGATCACCGCCGAGTGGAAGCTGGACGGGACCACCGCCATCATCGAGATAGCCCGGGCCTCGGGCCTGGCCTTGGTGGGCGGCGCTGAGGAAAACGACCCGATCGGGGCCGACACCGCGGGTACCGGTCAGCTCATCGCGGCGGCAGTGACGGCGGGGGCCCGTCGAGTGGTGGTCGGGGTGGGAGGCTCCGCGACCACCGACGGAGGCCTGGCCGCCCTGCGCGCTCTCGAGCCCCACAGCCGGCTGCACGGGGTGCGTCTCGTCGTGGCCTGTGATGTGGAGACCCGCTTTCTCGACGCCGCGGCCATTTTTTCCCCCCAGAAGGGTGCCTCGCCGACCCAAGTGGAACTGCTGTCCCGGCGCCTCGAGCGGCTGGCCGCGCTCTACCAGGAGGAGTACCGCGTCGATGTGCGGCCGCTGGTCGGCGGGGGCGCGGCGGGGGGCCTGGCCGGGGGGTTGGCCGCCATCGGGGCCGAATTGGTCCCCGGTTTCGAGGTGGTCGCCGACGCGGTGGACCTCGCCGAGCAGATGGAGGGGGCCGACCTCGTCGTCACCGGCGAGGGCCTGCTGGACGAACAGTCCTTCCACGGCAAGGCGGTCGGTGGGGTGGTGGCCCTGGCGCGGGAGCTGCAAGTGCCGGTGCTGGTCGTGGTCGGCGATGTCGACTGGGACGGAGTGGGGGCCCTGCCGGCGCCCGTCGTGTCGCTGACGGAGCGCTTCGGGCGGGAGCGGGCCCGGGCCGACACCCTGGAGTGCGTCCGCGAGGTTGTCGCCGAGCGCCTCTAGGCAGTCAGGCGGTTGCGCTCCGCCGCTGCCGCGGCGGCGAGCGGCGGGCGCTCCGAGAGGCAGACGGCGATGACGTCGCTGCCGGGGCGCACCAGGCGGGACTCCCTTACCACCGTGGCGGCCGTCTCGGGGGTCACCCCGGCCACCCCGGAACGGCTCAGGGCGACCTGGACGATGGCCAGCGCCTGGGGCGCGAGCTCGGCCAGCGGGCGGTTGCGGTGGATCCGTTCACCGAGGTCGCACTGGGCCATGGCAGCGATGCCCCAGCGGTCGGCGACGTCGATCACCAGGCCCAGGTCGACGCCGTAGCCGTCCACGAAGGGCACCTGTTCCAGCACCTCGCGCTGGGCTGCGCACTCTCCCGCCAGAGGCTGGGCCAGCGCCGCCAGGTGGGGGAACAGGGTCGCGATCAGGGGCCGGGCCACCAGCTCGGTCACCCGTCCCCCTTCGTGGGGCCGGCCGTCCAAGGGGCGGTCGTAGAAGCCCTTCACGAACATCACGTCGTCGCGCAGGAGCAGCGGGCCCAGCAGGCCGGTCACGAAGTGGGAGGCGAACTGGCGCACGTCGGCATCGCAGAACACGACCAGGTCGCCACTGGTTGCGTACAGCGCCTTCCACATCGCCTGGCCCTTTCCCTCCGGGCCCGGCGGAGCCGACGCCACGGGGCAGATGGCGGCCGCCGCCACCACCTCGGCCCCCGCGGCCCGGGCCGCCTCGGCGGTGCCGTCGGTCGAGCCGTCATCGATGACCAGGAGCTCATCGACCAGCGGAGCGTCGAGCATCAGGGCGTTGCGGATGGACGCCACCATGTCGCCGACCGTCGCCGCCTCGTTCCGGGCGGGCAGGCACACCGAGATCCGACGGCCCCGCTTGGCTTCCACCAACCGACCTCGCGGAAAGTCCCGATGGTGGAACGAGCGCAGCACTGAGGGCAGCTTGCCACGCTCCGGCGGATACACGCGGGGACGGGGTTCACCGTTGCCCAGGCCCGGTCGCCGCCAACTGCGTTGACGTGACGGGCCCTGATGGGTCACGATAGGGTTTGCCATCATCCAGAGCGGTCGAGGGTTCGGGCCCTGTGACACCGCGGCAACCAGCACCGGCATGGAGCCGGTGGCCAGGTGCCAATGCCCGGTGCGATGAGGAGGACCCTTGAGCTTTGTTGAAGGACTTCGCTGTCGGGAATGCGCCCGCCCGTACCCGGCCGAGGCACTGCACGTGTGCGAATGGTGCTTCGGCCCCCTCGAGGTGGTGTACGACTACGACGCCATCGCGGCCGTGACGTCCCCCGAGCGCATCGCCGCCGGACCCCCGAGCATCTGGCGCTACGCCGACCTGCTGCCCGCCACCCCGCCCGGCGCGGTCGACCTGGGAGCCGGCTTCACCCCGCTGGTCCGGGCCGACCGCCTGGCCGCGGAACTCGGCCTCGGTGAGCTGTGGATAAAGAACGACACCGTCAACCCCACCGGCTCCTTCAAGGACCGGGTGGTCTCGGTCGCCCTGACCAAGGCCCGGGAACTGGGTTTCAAGGTGGCGTCGTGCGCTTCGACCGGCAACCTGGCCAACTCGGTGGCCGCCCATGCGGCCCGGGCCGGCATGCGGTCGGTGGTGTTCATCCCCTCCGACCTGGAGCCGGCCAAGGTGGTCATGACGTCGGTCTTCGGCGGCCAGGTGGTCGCCGTCGACGGCAGTTACGACGACGTCAACCGGCTGTGCGCGGAGTTGGCCGGCGACTACCCCGACTGGGCCTTCGTCAACGTCAACATCCGGGCTTACTACGCCGAGGGCTCCAAGACCCTGGCCTACGAGGTGGCGGAGCAACTGGGCTGGCGGGCCCCCGACCACGTCGTGGTCCCCGTCGGTTCCGGGAGCCAACTGTGCAAGATCGCCAAGGGTTTCGAAGAGTTGGGAAAAGTGGGGCTCATCCCGCTCGACGCCGGTCTCCTGGGGGCCCGCCGGGTGCGGGTGTCGGGGGCGCAGGCCGACGGCTGTTCGCCCGTCGCAACCGCGTATGCGTCCGGTGCCGATCACGTCCGGCCCGTCAAGCCCTCCACGATCGCCAAGTCCATTGCCATCGGCAACCCCGCCGACGGGATCTACGCCCTCGACGTGGTGCGGGAGTCAGGCGGCGCGGTGGCGTCGGCCAGCGACGAGGAGATCGTCGCCGGCATCCGCCTCCTGGCCCGCACGGAGGGTATTTTCGCGGAGACCGCCGGCGGTGTGACCATCGCAGTATTGGCCAAGCTGGCCGCGAGCGGCGTCGTCCGGCCCGACGAGCAGGTCGTGGCCTACGTGACGGGCAACGGCCTGAAGACCCTCGATGCGGTGGCCCCCGGGAGCCAGCCCACCATCACCATTCCTCCCCGCGTCGACGCCTTTCTGGCGGCCGGTTTGAACGGTCTCGAGCCATGAGCGTCCCGAATGGCGTGAAAGTTCGCATCCCCAGCCAGCTGCGGACCCTGTCCGCGGGCGCCAGCGAGGTGGGCGTCGCGGCGGGCACGGTGGCTGACGTCCTGGCCGCTCTGGAGTCGGCTTATCCGGGGTTCCAGGCCCGCCTGTTCGACGATTCCGGGGCCTTGCGCCGCTTCGTCAACGTGTTCGTCGCCGACGAGGATGTCCGCTTCCTGCAGGGTCTGGCCACTCCGGTGACCGAGGGGACCACCGTGTCCATCGTGCCGGCCGTGGCGGGGGGCTAAACCAGGCTCCCTGGTTGCGTTTCCGCTCCTGAGGCGGTTAACTGTTAGCACTCAGACATCGAGAGTGCTAACCGTTCGCCTACGGAGGGAACCAGACAGCAGATGGCCAAGCTGATTGCATATGACGAGACCGCCCGCCGGGCCCTTGAGCGGGGAATGAACCAGCTCGCGGACGCGGTGCGGGTAACCCTGGGCCCCAAGGGCCGCAACGTGGTCCTGGAGCGCAAGTGGGGCTCCCCGACGATCACCAACGACGGCGTATCCATCGCCAAGGAGATCGATCTCGAGGATCCGTACGAGAAGATCGGCGCCGAGCTGGTCAAGGAAGTCGCCAAGAAGACCGACGACGTCGCCGGTGACGGCACCACCACGGCCACCGTGCTGGCCTGGGCCATGGTCCGTGAGGGCCTGCGCAACGTGGCCGCCGGCGCCAACCCCATGGGCCTCAAGCGGGGCATCGAGGAGGCCGTCGAGGCCGCCGTGGCCAGCTTGAAGGACATCTCCCGGGAGACCGAGACCAAAGAGCAGATCGCCCAGGTGGCCTCCATCTCGGCGGCCGATCCCGAGATCGGCGGCATGATCTCCGAGGCCATCGACAAGGTGGGCAAGGACGGCGTAATCACCGTCGAGGAGTCGCAGACCTTCGGCATGGAGATGGAACTGGTCGAGGGCATGCGCTTCGACAAGGGCTACATCTCCCCGTACTTCGTGACCGACGCCGACCGGATGGAAGCGGTCCTGGACGACCCCTACATCCTGTTCGCCTCGTCCAAGATCTCGGCGGTACGCGACCTGCTCCCGATCCTGGAGAAGGTCATGCAGTCGGCCCGCCCGTTGTTCATCATCGCCGAGGACATCGAGGGCGAAGCCCTGGCGACGCTGGTCGTCAACAAGATCCGGGGCACCTTCAAGAGCGCCGCGGTCAAGGCCCCGGGCTTCGGTGAGCGCCGCAAGGCCATGCTCACCGATATGGCGATCCTCACCGGTGGTCAGGTCATCAGCGAAGAGGTAGGCCTCAAGCTGGAGAACGTGACCCTCGACCTGCTGGGCCGGGCCCGCAAGGTCGTGGTGACCAAGGACGAGACCACCATCATCGAAGGTGGCGGCAACGAGACCGACATCAAGGGCCGGGTCAACCAGATCAAGGCCGAGATGGAGCACACCGACTCGGACTACGACCTGGAGAAGCTGCAGGAGCGCCTGGCCAAGCTGTCCGGCGGGGTTGCCGTCATCAAGGTCGGGGCGGCCACCGAGGTGGAGCTCAAGGAGAAGAAGCACCGCATCGAGGACGCCGTGTCCACCACCAAGGCCGCCGTCGAAGAAGGCGTGGTCCCCGGCGGTGGCGTGGCCCTGCTGCGTGCCCAGGCCCGCATCATCGATCGGGCCGAGAAGCTCGAGGGTGACGAGGCCACCGGTGCCCGCATCGTGGCCAAGGCGGTCGAGGAGCCGCTGAAGCAGATCGCGGTCAACGCCGGCATGGAGGGTGGCGTCGTGGTTGAGAAGGTGCGCAATCTCGAGGGCGCCTTTGGCCTGAACGCCGCCACTGGCGAGTACGAGGACTTGTTCAAGGCCGGCGTCATCGACGCCGCCAAGGTGACCCGCTCGGCGCTGCAGAACGCGGCGTCCATCGCGGCCCTGTTCCTCACCACCGAGGCCGTCATCGTGGAGAAGCCCAGCGAAGGGCCCACCGGGATGTCGCCGGGAGGCATGGAGGATTACTAGATCTCGCGCTGAGATCGCCAAGGGAGGGGCGCCCCGGGTGGGCGCCCCTCCTTCGCGTCCGGGCTCCGTAGAATCGACCGTCGTGAGCGCACCATTGACGCCGGGGGAGGGCTGGGGGGTCCTGCACCTGTTCTGCAAAATCGGTCCGTCCGCCGACCCCGAAGAGGTGGTCGCGGCGGTCAAGGCGGCCCAGGCGTCGGGCCATCAGGTGGTCGCCTTCTCGGTGTTCGGCCACAAGGCGGACCTGGGGCTGATGGCACTGGGACCCGACTGGGTGATTCTCCGGCTGTTCCAGGCCGGGATCGAAGGGGCCGGTTTGGAGATCGTCCACTCCTACGTGTCGCTCACCGAGGTCTCGGAGTACGCCAAGGGCATGCCCGAGGAGTTGCTGCGGGCCCGCCTTTACCCAGTGCTGCCGCCGGCCGGCAAGCGGGCCTTCTGCTTCTATGCCATGTCCAAGCGCCGGGCCGAGGGTCACAACTGGTTCGCCCTGCCCTTCGAGGACCGGAAGGACCTGATGCTGGGGCACGGCAAGGTAGGGCGGACCTTCGCGGGCCGGGTGGTGCAGCTCATCACCGGCTCCACCGGCCTCGACGACTACGAATGGGGCGTCTCCCTCTTCGCGACCGCCCCCGACGACCTGAAAGACGTCGTGTACACCATGCGCTTCGACGAGGCGTCGGCCCACTACGCCGAGTTCGGGACCTTTTTCACCGGCATCGTGAGCGAGATCGAAGAAGTCCTGGCCCAGGTGGGCCTGGCGTCGGGCTGACCGTGACCCGTTTCGAGAGGGGGTGCGCTGACAAGTCCACGTGTACACACCGATTTTTCAGCGCACCTCGGTCCTGATGGGGGATCTGGCCGCGCTGCGGCGAACTTTGGGCGATATGGGCCGGGTGGTGGCCGCCTTCAGTGGGGGCGCCGACTCGGCGTTCCTGGCCTGGGTGGCCGCGGACACCTTGGGAGCGGAGCGGATGGTGGCTGCCACCGCGGTGTCGCCGTCGCTGGCCCCGGGCGACCTGGCCGACTGCGAGCAGCTGGCCCAGGAGTGGGGGATACCGTGGCTGCCGGTCGAGACCCGGGAGCTGAACCGCCCTGAGTACGTGGCCAACGGCGGCGACCGCTGCTACCACTGCAAGGCGGAACTGCTGGACATCCTGGCGCCCCTGGCCGCCGATATGGGGGCGACAGTGGTGCTCGGCGTCAACCTCGACGACCTGGGTGACCACCGCCCCGGGCAGACGGCGGCAGCCGAACGGGGCGCCCGCTTCCCCCTGGTGGACAGCCATTTCAGCAAGGCTGACATCCGGGAGGTTTCCCGCCGGCTGGGCCTGCGGACCTGGGACAAACCGGCCGGTGCCTGCCTGGCTTCCCGCCTGCCCTACGGCACGCCGGTCACCGTGGGCCGGCTGGAATCGGTGGCCCAAGCCGAAGATGCTCTGCGGGGGCTGGGTTTCCGCCAGCTCCGGGTACGCCACTACGGGGACCTGGCCCGGGTGGAGTTGCCGAGCGAGGACCTCGCTTTGGCGCTCGACCGCCGGGCCGAACTGGTCGCCGCCGTCCGGGGGGCCGGCTACCGGTACGTGACCCTCGATCTGGAGGGATTCCGCTCCGGAAACCTCAACCAGGCGTTGCAGTGATCGTGGAAGACGTGGATGTCGCCGTTTACGCCGCCGCCCTCGCAGATGGGATCGAGGCGGCCCTGCCCGGGTGGGTGGAGCGCAGCGTGGCCGCCATCATGACGGCGTGGGAGGGTGCGGTCCCGGCCGAGGTGGCCGCCGCCGCGGCCGCGGCGGGACGGGAGGCGGCCGTCCACGTCGGCCCTCCGGTGCGGGCCCTGCTGGAGGCGGACATCGACGAGCAACGCTCCACACCTCTCGCCATCGTGCGAAGGAGCGCGGTCCGCTTCCCGACCGAGGTGCTGGCGGCGGCCGCGGTGCCCGCCGTGGTCCGCGACGACGCCGCCGAGGAATTGTTCCCCGATGACGTCTACGACCTGGTCCCCGCCTCGTTCGCCGACCTGGCGCCGGAACTGGCCCACCTGGGGCTGCACTGGGGCGCCGCCAAGGCCTTCGAGCACAAGCGACGCCACGGAGGTGGCCGATGAGCAGCGCCCAGGGCACGGTGGCCTATGTGCCCGATCTGATGGACCGCTCCAAGGTGGGGGCCTACGGCCCGGTGACCTTCGTCGCCCGGCCGGGCGATCTTCCCGCCGCCTCCGAGGGGGCGGCCCTGGTGGTTGTGGACCTCAGCCGCCCCGGCGTCCTGGAGGTGCTCCCCGCCATTGGGGCCCCCACGATCGGCTTCGGGCGTCACGACGACCGGGAACGGCTCGCCGCGGCCACCGCGGCCGGGTGCGACCGGGTGCTGGCCCGCAGCGCCTTCTTCGCCCAGGTCGCGGAGTTGCTGGGCGGCGGCTAGCCCTGCGCGCCGTCGTCCAGCGGGTCACGGAGGCCCGGGTCCGGGTGGCCGGCGAGGTGGTGGGTGAGATCGGACCGGGGCTCTGCGTCCTGGTGGGCGTCACCCACTCCGATACCCCCGCCACCTCCCGTTCCCTGGCCGCCAAGCTCTGGGGGCTGCGGATCTTCGACGACGCGGCCGGGGTCATGAACCTGGCCGCCGGCGACGTCGACGCCGGGGTCCTGGTCGTCAGCCAGTTCACCCTCTACGGCGACACGACCCGAGGCCGGCGCCCGTCGTGGGCGGCGGCCGCTCCCGGCGCCTACGCGGAACCCCTTGTCGACGAGGTCGTCGCCGAGCTCCGGCGACGGGGCGCTCAGGTGGCCACCGGCCGCTTCGGGGCCGAGATGCAGGTCGAGCTGATCAATGACGGCCCCGTCACCGCGATCGTCGACCTCTAGCCGCGACGCCGACAAGGGTCCCCCTCGCCAGTCGCCCTAGCGATCCTTCTTTTTCCCCCTCCTCCGCTTGGGAGGGTCGGGAAGGCCAATCAGGCCCTGGCCGGTGTTGCTCAGGGGTTCGCTCGGTCCCTGGGTCCAGCCCGTCGACGATACGTTGCGCGTCTCGAAGAACAGGCATCCCTCGGGGCACGCGAAGGGGTTGTCCAGGTTGGCGTTGAGGCGGCACCGCTCGACCGCCTCGCCGGTCGGCGTACTCCGCTTGAGGTAATGGCGACAGTCGTCGCGAACGGCCATGGCGTCTCATCATGACACGGGTCCCCTACGGTGGCGGACCTGGAACCTAGGCTGCGACC
This sequence comes from uncultured Actinomycetota bacterium, assembly GCA_963791545.1. Taxonomy (GTDB): domain Bacteria; phylum Actinomycetota; class Acidimicrobiia; order Acidimicrobiales; family Palsa-688; genus JALYXV01. The sequence goes on along the minus strand of CAWBSR010000001.1, from coordinate 83,479 downwards.
ATGTCGCACCGTCTCCTCGTCATAGGCGGCGACGCGGGCGGCATGGCGGCGGCGACCACGGCCCGCCGCCACGGTGCCGATTTTGAGATCGTGGCGCTCGAGCAGGGCCGTCACACCAGCTACTCGGCCTGCGGCATCCCCTATGTGATCAGCGGCGATGTGTGGGCGTTGGACGAACTGGTGGTGCGGACACCTCAGCAGTTCCGTGACCAGCTGCGAATCGACGTTCGTACCGGCCACCGTGCCATGGGGATCGACCTCGACCGGCGGGTCGTCGAGGTGAGGAACCTGGCCCAGGAGCGGACCTACTCCCTCGGCTTCGACCTGCTCCACATCGCCACCGGGGCCCGGCCCCGGCGACCCCCCATTCCCGGCATAGACGGCCCCCAGGTTCATGGGGTGCAGACCCTCGACGACGCCGCCCGGCTACTGGAGACAATCAAGTCCGGCGCCTGCGAGCAGGTCGTCGTGATCGGCGGCGGCTACATCGGCTTGGAGCTGGCCGAGGCGTTCCTGAAGCGCCAGGCCTCGGTGACAGTCGTCGAACAGGGCGACGAGGTCATGGGCACCTTGGACCCGGACATGGGTTCCCTGGTCGGGGCGGGCATGCGCCAGCACGGGGTCAACCTCCACACCGGGGAGGAGGTCACTGCCATCGAGCCCGACGCCGTGATCACGACCGCTCGGAGGATCTCCGCCGACCTGGTGATCCTCGGCCTCGGCGTCGAGCCCAACTCCGACCTGGCGGCCGACGCCGGCATCGAAGTCGGGGTGAGAGATGCCATCGTCGTCGATCGCCGTCAGCGGACCTCGGTCGAAGGCATCTGGGCGGCGGGCGACTGCTGCCAGTCCCGTTCCCTCGTAACCGGGGCCCCCCTGTACGTGGCGCTGGGTACCGTCGCCAACAAGCAGGCGATGGTCGCCGGAATCAACATCGCGGGTGGCTACGCCACCTTCCCCGGGGTGGTGGGGACGGCTATCACCAAGCTGTGCGCCCTCGAGGTGGGTCGAACCGGCGTCAACGAACGCGAGGCCAATGAGGCGGGCTTCGAATACGTGGTGGCCAGAATCGAGAGCACGACGCGGGCCGGGTACTACCCGGGAGCGGGAACGATCACCGTCAAGCTGCTGGTCGAGCGGGTCACGGGGCGCATCCTCGGCGGTCAGGTGGTCGGCAACGAGGGGACCGCCAAACGCATCGACGTCCTCGCCACCGCCATCACCGCGGCGATGACCGCCGAGGACCTGGTGTACCTCGACCTGTCCTACGCCCCCCCGTTCTCACCGTTGTGGGACCCGGTGCAACAGGCGGCCCGGCGGGCGGTGCGGCTGGTCGAGGACCGGGGCTAGCCGCTCTGGTCGAGCCCGGTGGGGCGGGCCAGCCCGATAGCCTCCGGGCCATGGCGAGCACGCCCGCGAACGCCCACGATCTCTTGCGCTGGAGCGAAGCCCTGGCGGGGATCGCCAGGACCGGTCTCGGTTTCAGCGACAACCTGTACGAGCGGGAGCGCTTCGAGGAGGTCCTCAGGGTGGCCGCCGACATCCGGGTGGCGGCAGGCACCGAGCTCGAGGCTGAGGTCCTGATCGAGGAGTGGTTGCGCTCGGTTGGCAGCGGGGTCCCCGGGTACGTGACGCCCAAGATCGCGGTCGGCGCCGTGGTCGGCAACGACTCCGGCCAGATCCTGCTCATCCAGCGAGCCGACTCCGGGGTGTGGCTGTATCCCACCGGCTGGGCCGACGTCGGCTACTCGGCCTCGGAGGTGGCGGCCAAGGAGGTCCTGGAGGAGACCGGTATCGAGGTGGAGCCGCTGCGGCTGATCGCGGTGCTGGACGGGTTGCGGCTCGGGTTCACCAGTGTTCCGCTGTACTCGCTGGTCTTCCACTGCCGGGCCGTCGGGGGGGTGCTGGCCCGCCATCCGCTGGAGACGCGGGATGTGGGCTGGTTCTCCGAGGACGAACTGCCTTCCCCGCTGGCGGGGGCGGCGCGGTGGCGTCCGGCCGCCTTTGCCGCCATCCGGGGTGAGCCCGTCGACGTGGTGTTCGACCGGCCCCGCAAGCCCATGTGGCGCGACGAGCAGGGCGGCGACGGCGCGGACGGCGCGACCTAGGGCTGCAGCTGGCGCAGGACCTCAGAGAGGATGGAGGTGGCGCCCCGGCTGCGTTGCCAGGCGTCGCCGATGGGTTCGTGGTCGACGAGGCCCGCAGCGTCGGGGGCCAGCCCTAGCGCCTCGGTGACCGCCGCCACCAAGGGGGCCGGCTCCACCTCCTCCTCGTAGGCAGGGAACGCCTCCAGGCCCTCCCACAGCTGGTCGAGCGGGGCCGGCGGGTCGGGCGGGTCGTCGCCGGAGGCCAGCGCAAAGGCCACCTGCTCGAAGACCTCGTGGGTGCCGATACCCGGCGGTCGCCGGTACCCCGGCACCGGGTGGAGCCGCCACTCGATGGTGATGCCATGAGGGCCGTCAGGGCGCAGCCAGACCTGGGACCCGTTTACGTAGGCGTCGACGGGCTCGCCGAAGCGGCTGTCCAGGGCCAGGACGACGGCGGGAGACATGCGCCAGACGCAGGTGGGGGTCAGCTCACGGGCCATGTCAGCAGGGCCCGGCTGGGGCGGCGGTCTCAGCGGGTCACCGGTTGTCAGTCGCGGCCGTAGTCCCGGAGGAAGCGCTCGGCGTCGGCGGCCAGGCTGTCGGCGCTGGGCAGCACGATGTCGGCCTCGGGGGTCTCGGCGGCCTGGCGGTCGGCAGCTTCCTCCAGTTGGGCCACGTAGGCCGACGCGTCATCGTCGTCGGCGACCCGCTCGTTGACCTGGCGGATGTACTCCTCGCTCGCGGCCCGCAGCTCGACAGGGTCGAGGCGGGTGCCGATCATGCTGGCGGCCCGCTCGACCAGGGCCAGCGCCGCCTTGGGCGAAGTCACCTGGTGGACGTAGTGGGGCACCGATGCCCACAGACCGGCCGAGGGCAGTCCGGCCCGGGTACAGGCATCGTGGAGCACGCCGACGATGCCCGTTTCGCCCTCGTACCGAGAGAGGTTGAGACCAAAACGGGCCGCCAATGACGGTTCATAGGCGGCGCCGATGACCGGCACGGCCCGGGTGTGGGGGACATCGGCGAGGAGGGCGCCGAGGGTCAGCAGCATCTGGGCGCCCAACGTGCTGGCCACACCGAGTACGCAGTCGCAGAACGCCCGCCACCGCAGCTGGGGTTCCACTCCCCGCAGGATGATGACATCGCGGCCCGACCCCGGTATGGGCCCGGCGAGGAGCAGCGTCTCGGGCCAGTCGATCCTCCGGCTGGCACCGCCGTCGGTCAGGCGGACCTGGGGGCGGGTGGCGGTGAAGTCGAAGAACTCCTCGGGGTCGATGGTTGCGAAACGGCGCACCGGCCAACTCTCGCTCAGATAGCGCGCCGCCATCGAGGCGGCGTCGCCGGCGTCGCTCCACCCCTCGAAGGCGACAATCATGATCGGCTGGCGCAGCTGGGGGCGGTGCTCCCAGCGGATTGCGGAGCCCGGATCAAGAGCCATGTGCGATCAAGCTACCGGGGGAACGGGAGAGGTAGGGGAGGGGGGCCGGTGGACAGGGGGGGAGTCAACCGGCCGCTTCCCTCCACTGGATACCAACCATAGGCGAGGGCCGAGGAGTTTTGCACCCATTTTTTGTTAATCCACCGTGAATATCGGGAGAGCGCCGAGGGGCGGACGGCCTCCTAAGCTCGCCCGCAGTGACGACGGTAGAGGAGCCTGGCGAGGTCACCGACGAGTTGGTGGCCGCCGTCGGGCGCCTGGTCGGGCAGCTCTCGTCGTCCGCCCCGTCGCCTACCCGCGAGGACCTGGAGGCGATCGTGGCCTCGCCCGCCACCACCCTGATCCTCGCCAGGGATGGGGGTGCGGGCGCCGGCGCCGGGCCTGGGCCCGCGGTCGGGATGCTCACCCTGGCGGTTTTCCCGATTCCCACCGGCATCCGGGCCTGGATCGAGGATGTCGTCGTCGACCAGTCGGCCCGAGGGCGCGGGGTTGGGGAGGCCCTGTCCCGGCGTGCTCTGGAGCTGGCCGCTCAGGCCGGGGCAAAAACGGTGGAGTTGACGTCGCGCCCTTCCCGGGAGGCGGCCAACCGGCTGTATCGCCGGTTGGGCTTCCAAGCCCGGGAGACCAACGTGTACCGCTACCCGCTCCGCCCCGGTGCCTCCTGAAGGGCCCGGATGGTGAGGCTCCGGACCGGAGGTAGCATCCCAATCGCCGCGCAGTGGCGCGCCGGCATGCGTCGTTGCGGACCTTGAGGGGGAACCATGGCTGAGTCCATCACCATCACCGACAATCGGACCGGCAACTCGGTGGAGATCCCGATCGTCGACGGTGGCGTTTCCGCCGACTCGTGGAGGAAGCTGCTCCCTGGGGTCTGGTTCTCCGATCCCGGCTTCACGACCACCGCCCTCGGCCCGAGCGCGGTTACCTACCTTGACGGCGACCAGGGGATCCTGCGCTACCGCGGCTACCCGATCGAGCAACTGGCCCAGCACTCCACCTACCTCGAGGTGGCCTACCTGCTGGTTCACGGCGAGTTGCCGACCCAGCCTCAGTACGACGCCTGGCTGCACGAGGTCACCTACCACACCTTCATCCACGAGAACGTCCGAAAGCGCTTCCTGGAGGGCTTCCACTACGACGCCCATCCGATGGGGATGCTGGTATCGGCCATGGGCGCCTTGTCCACGTTCTACCTCGAGGCCAAGAACGTCGACGACCCCACGGTCCGGGCCAAGCAGATCGTCCGGCTGATCGCCAAGATGCCGACCCTGGCTGCTGCCTGCCATCGATTCAGTGTGGGCATGCCGTTCGTATATCCCGACAATTCCCTGTCGTTCGTGGAGAACTTCCTCTCCATGATGTGGAAGGTGGCCGAGCCCCATTACGCGGGCGACCCGGTCCTGACCCACGCCCTCGACGTGCTGTTCATCCTTCATGCCGACCATGAGCAGAACTGCGGGACCCTCGCCCTGCGCACCGTCGGCTCCGCTCATGCCGACCCCTATTCCGCCTGCGCCGCCGCCTGCGCCGCCCTCTACGGCCCTCGCCACGGGGGCGCCAACGAGGCCGTCATCAAGATGCTCACCGAGATCGCGTCGATCGACGATGTCCCCGCCTTCATCAAGGCGGTCAAGGAGGGCCACGGCAAGCTGCAAGGATTCGGCCACCGGGTCTACAAGAACTATGACCCCCGGGCCCGCATCATCAAGGAGATCGCCGACGATGTGTTCCAGATCACCGGCAAGAGCCCGCTACTCGACATTGCCCTGAAGCTCGAGGAGGCGGCGCTTTCCGACGATTACTTCATCTCGCGCAAGCTCTACCCGAACGTCGACTTCTACTCGGGCCTCATCTATCAGGCGATGGGCTTCCCGATCGAGATGTTCACGGTGCTCTTCGCCATCCCCAGGACCACCGGATGGCTCTCTCATTACGGGGAACTGATGGACCAGGACCAGAAGATCTACCGGCCCCGCCAGTTGTGGACCGGCGCCGACGAGCGATCCTACGTGCCCATGGACTCCCGCCCGTAGGACCCGACTGCGGCCCGGTACCCTGACGGGCGTGCGCGTCACCCCTTCTGCCATCTTGGAGTTGAGCCGTAGTCCTGGGGGCAAGAAGATCCTCCGCTACAGCGCCACCTCGCTGATCTGCGTCGTCATCAGCACCGTGATCCTCACCATCCTGGTCGGGTTGCTGCGGTGGAACGCCTTCGGCGCCAGCCTCACCGCGACCGCCATCTCGACGGTGCCGTCCTACGAGCTGAACCGGAAATGGGCGTGGGGCAAGTCCGGTAAGGGCCACATGTGGAAAGAAGTGGTTCCGTTCTGGACGCTGGCGTTCATCGGGCTGGCCTTCTCGACCTGGGCGTCGGTGCAGGCCCAGTCAGTTTCCCAACACCATCACTTCTCCCACATCCTGCACACGATCGTCGTGACGGGCGCATTCATCGGGGCCTTCGGGGTGCTGTGGATAGGCAAGTTCATCATCTTCAACAAGATCCTCTTCGCCCACCATCCCGAGGACCTGACCCCTGCCCTGGACGGTCGCACCGGCATCCCCGGTTAGCTGGGGCGACCGGCGGTCCCGGGCTCTGGCGACCTCCGCCGAGCCGCTCCCGTGCGCGTGACCGCCCGTCGCGACCGGCTGTTCCAACTGGCCCGCCAGACCCGGGGCTTCATGCCCGACGACGAGGGCGAGGCCCTTTACCGGGCTGCGGTGGAAGCGGGCCGAACCGCGGCCCCCGGGGAACCGCTGCTGGAGATCGGGACCTACTGCGGGAGGTCGGCGATCTATCTGGGCGCCGCCGCTCAGGAGTTGGCAGCGACCCTGTTCTCCGTTGACCACCACCGCGGCTCCGAAGAGAACCAGGCCGGTTGGAAGCACCATGACCCGGAGGTCGTCGACCCTGCGACCGACCGTATGGACACCCTCCCATGGGCCCGCCGGACGCTGGCGGCGGCGGGCCTGGAGGAGACTGTCGTGCTGGTCGTCGGCCCCTCGGCGGTGGTCGCCGCGCATTGGACCACGCCGCTGTCGCTGCTTTTCATCGACGGCGGCCACGGCAGTGCCGTGGCGTGGGCCGATTACCGGGGTTGGTCTCCAAAAGTGGCCTCGGGTGGATTGCTGGCCATCCACGACGTCTTCCCCAACCCCGACGACGGGGGCCGGCCGCCGTATGAGCTGTACTGCGAGGCGTTGGAATCGGGACTCTTCGCCGACTGCGAGGATCTGGCGTACGGCAGCCTTCGGGTCTTGCGGCGCCTCCCTGCCGCCGCCGCCCCCGGTGCGGCCCCCACCGCCAGTTCCGCGTAGAGGGCGGCCAGCCGTTCCCCCATTGCCCGCACGTCGAACTCCTGGTGCAACCGGGCCGTAGCCGCAGTGACGATCGACGACCGCAGGGTTTCGTCGTCGAGCAACCTGATGATCGCCGTGGCCGCCGCGGCAGCGTCCCCAAAGGGCACGAGGAAACCCGTAATGCCGTCGTCGACGGTCTCGTGATTACCCACCACATCCGAGAGGACGACTGGAACGGCCGCCCGCATGGCTTCCAGGGGGACGTAGGGCCCGCCTTCGTAGCGCGACAGCAGCGCGAGGACATCGAACTGGTCCATCACGGCGGCCGCGTTCGCCAGATGCGGGATCTGGTGGAACCGTCCCGCCAGACGCCCGATGGTTACCTCCCGGTCGACCCGGCTCTGCAGCGGCCCCAGACCGACCAGAAGGAAATGCACGCCCGGCCGGCGCCGCGCCACCTCGGCGCACGCCCGAACGAACTGCTCCGGTGCTTTCTGGGCGGCCACCCGGGCCACGGTGGCCACCAGAGGCGTCCCCGGAGCCAAACCGAGGCGTTCCCGGACGTCGCCGGGGACAGCCCCGCCCGCTGCCGGCTCCGGCGGACTCAGGTCGATGCCATTAGGGATTACCACGACCCGGCCTTCGGGCACCAGCTGCATGGCGATGACCCGGCCAGCCTCGGACGCCGACACCGCCACGAACCGGGCCGTCATCCAACCGAGCCCCCGCTCGAAGGCCACCGCGGGCCGCGCCGTCATCAGACCGTTGGGCGTGTACACGCACGGCACGCCCATTGTTCGCGCCGCCACCCGGGCCACTGCTCCCCCAACCGAACTGTGCCCATGGACGACGTGGGGTCCCACCTCTGAGATCATGCGGCGGACGGCGGTCACCGCGGCCGCATTAGCGGGATGCAGCGGATTGCGGCGCATATCCACGACATGCAGCACCGCCCCCTGGGCCGCCAACCGATCCGCCGCCGTGATGTCGGCCAGCGCACCGGATCGGCCCGCCACCCCTGCGTGGCGGGGCAGGACCACGTGGTGTTGGGTCGCCGGCGTCGATGACACCACGTCGATCAGGTAGCGAACGGTGCCGCCCCGCACCGCCTCCAGGACGTGCAGGACCTTGGTCCGCGAACCGGCCTCCGGGCCCGTCTGCGACCCGGGCTGCGAGCCGGCCTGCGAACTCGGCGGGTCCTCGGTCAGGGACGCAGAGCCCGCCGACCGGTGTGGTCGGGCTGGGGCTGGCCGGCCGGGGCCCGCCGGGACAACATGTGATCGATGTTGGGCGGGGGCAGCTTCACGATGGCGGGCAGGGTCCGAGCCAGGATGCGGACGTCCAGACCGATGCTCCAATGATCGACATAGTCATTGTCGAAGGTGGTCCGCAGCGCCAGTGGTGTCTGGCCCCGCAACCCGTTGATTTGGGCCCATCCCGTCATGCCCGGCCGCACCCGGTGGCGATCGTCGTAGCCGTCAATGGCCGGGGCGAAGCGGGCCACGTAACTGACCCGCTCGGGCCGGGGGCCGACCAGCGACATGTCCCCCCGCAACACGTTGAACAGTTGGGGCAGCTCGTCGAGGTCCCAGCGCCGTAGAACCCGTCCCAAGGGTGTCTGGCGGTCCAAGGCCGGAGAGCTGCCGGGGTCACCGAGGCTGTTGACGGCCCAGTGGGCGTCGGCCTCGCCGTGCTCGTCGGGGGAGCCGTACATGGTGCGGAACTTCAGGAGGGAAAAGACCTCACCGTGCTTGCCCACCCGGTCCTGACGGAAAAAGATCCGGTTGTGGTCCTTGATTCGGACGGCCGCCGCCACGAGGAGCATCAAGGGAGCGGTGAGGACCAGCAGGACTAAGGAGACGGCGATGTCCAAGGCCCGCTTGGCGATCAGCCCGTTGCGGCTCAGTCCGATCGGTAGCGGCACGACGGGGAAACGCCCGACGTGATACTTGCTGCCATGGCGGACGATGTCCGCCAGCGGCAGGACCAGCGTGTAGCCGCGGCGATCGTCGGCCCAGGTCACGAACTCCCGGAACACCGATTCGTCAATGCCGTCGTTGACCAGCAGGACATGGTCGATCTCATTGCGGTCGAGCAGGCTGAACGCCTGGGCATGGCCGTCGGCGACCGCGATGCTGTCGGTCAGGGTGGGGGTGTAGCCGGCCGCGAAGCGCAGCCCCACCTTCTTGCAGTCGGCTAGTTCCGCGGCCAGCTCGTCGACCCGGCGGTTGGTCCCGATCACCAGGGCGGGGCGCAGCCCGAGCCCCCGTCCCCGGGCCAACTTTATCGCCCACCAGGCCAGGGCCCGGAAGGAAATGAGGAAGGTGGCCGCCAGGATCAGGGCGGCAGTTGTGAGCGGGCCCGCCAGGCCGATGGGCTGGAACAACGACACCAGGGCGACCATGATGGCGCCGACGACCGCCAGGGGCTTGAGGTACCAGCGGACGCCCTGGGCCTGGACGCTGGTGCGGTGGGCGGCCAAACCGCTGAAGGGACTGATCATGGCGAAGGCGGCGCCTGCCGCCAGGGCCACCGCCCGGGAGGTGCCCATGTGGCGGAACGCCCCGGCCACGATCATGCCGTCGATGAACAGCACCGCCGGGTGGGCGGTTGCGCTGTGCCACAGTTCCAGCGCCCGCAACCAGGACGGGGCCGGTCGGGCGGCCACCGACGGCAACAACCCCACCGGCTCGGTCTCCGAGGTGGTGCCGGCGGAGAAAACGGGGTCGGTTGTCATCTCAGGATCGACCGACGTCACGGTGTCCCCGACAAGTCAGCCATGTTCTCCAGTCGTCGTCGGGGCAACTCTGCCGCGATTGGCCAATCGAATCGCACAATCCTGCCCAGCGTTGGTTGTCAGGTCAAGTGTTCCCGCTACCCAGGCCATTTCGTCGGCCCCGGAATGGTCGTTCCGGAGTGATATCGGCCCCCGACGGGGGGAGGCGACGGGTCACGGCCGGTTGGGACGATGGCGGCAGCATGCTCTGCCGACCCGGGGGCCCGGGTGCGGGCGCCGGCGGTGGCGGCGGCGGTTCCGGAGGGGCCTGGTTGAGCCTGGCCACGACGGCATTCGCGATGGCGGCAATGGTGGCCTCGTCCATGCCCGACCCTCCAGGGCGGGCCCGCAGGGCGATGCGCCGCCGGAGCGCCTCCAACTGTTCGCTCAGCTGCTGGCCCAGCTGGTCGAAGCGCTCCAGCAGCTCGCGGCGGTCCTGAAGCGAAGCCGGCGTCTCCGGCCGCCCGCCAGCCATACGGTCGCTGCCAGTGCTCCCCGAGCGGAGGCTCTCCAGGGACGGCAGCAGGCGCTCCAAGCGCTGCATGGCCGTGGCCCACGTGGGATCGAGGTCGACAGCCGACTGGTGGGCCACCGCTGCCGACAGGTCGTCGAAGCGTGCATACAGCTCCGTGAGGTCGATCGGGGCGGGAGGCGCGGTGTTGCGGGCCAGCCGGTTGAGGCGGGCCTCGATCGGGGAAAGGTCGGTGCGACCCTCGGCGACCAGGCCCGCGATGCCGTCGACCTGGGCCGAAAGCTGGGCCAGGGCCCTTGCCGTTTCCCGGTCGCGGCCGACGACGAGCTCCGTCGTCATCTCCTTCAACCGGGTGTCGAGCCGGCTAAGGGTTGCCGCCAGGTCGTCGCCGGTGAGGCCGGTCATGGCCGAGGCCACCTCGTCCACCCGGCCTTCCAGCCGGGCCAGGGACTTGGCCAGTCCCCGCTCGCGCCCGATGGTCATCTCGGTGACGGCACGCTCGAGGCGCACTATCACATCGGACTCGTGTTCACGATCGTCGGCCAGGGCGACGACGGCGGCCTCAAGTTGGGTCCACACCGCGTTCTGGCGGTCCCGCTCGCCGGTCAGGGCTGAGACCATCTCGCCGAAACGGGCGAAGCCGGTGGCGCCTTTGCCCTCGGTCAGATCCGAGAGGGCGTCCTCGATCCTTCCGAGGCTCTGCAGCAACGCGTCCGAAACCTGGTCGCGCTCAGTCGAGATCTGGTCGACGGCATCGCCGCTCTCCCGGACCGCGCCAACCAAGGCCCCGACCTTGGAGTCGAGGTCGCCGACCGTGCGGCCGAGACGGCGGATATTGTCCTCCGCCTCGCCCACCGATCGCCGGATCTGCTCCAGCGCCCGTTCGTGCAGGTGGCGGTAGTCGTCAAGGTCGCCGGCCGCATTGGCGGCCAGCCGTCCCACCTGTTCCGCGTAGTCGGTGATGCGGTCACTCACCAGGTTGCGGAAGGTCGACGTGGTGCTCGTCAGGGCGTCGATGCGCAGTGCGATCGACGCCAGTGCCGCCTGGAGGGAGTCAGACCGCCCCGCCAGGATGAGCTCTTGGGTGGACACCCTCGGCCGCGACCCCGCATCCGACTCGTCCTCGTCATCCTCGTCGGCCTCGGCTTCCACCGTCAGCAGCGGCCGGCGCCGGGCGTGGGCGTCGGCTTCGTCCACCGCCCGTTCCGCGGCCCGCTCTGCCGCCGCTTGAGCGTCGGCTCGCTGGGCGGCGCGTTCGGCCTCCACACGCGCCGCGGTTGCTTCGGTGGCGGCGCGCTCGGCGGCCGCCCGTTCCGCTACTGCCCGCGCCGCGGCGGCCCGCTCAGCGGCTGCCATGGCCCCGGCGTGCTGGGCCGCCTGCTCGGCTGCGGCCCGTTCCACGACTGCCCGTTCCGTGGCCGCCTGCTCATTAGCCGCCCGTCGGGCGGCCTCCCAGGCGCCCCGCTCGGCCGCCTCCCGCTGCGTGGCTCGTTCCGCCGCCTCCCGGTTGGCCCGCTCGGCGGCCTGTCGAGCCGTTTCCGGCTCGGCCCCCTCGACCTCAGCCGGCTCGGCCCCCTCGGCCGGCTGGGGCCGCTCGGCCGGCGGACGGAGGGCATCCTCCTGTGCCGTCCGCTGCTGATCCTGGCGTTGCGTGTCTGTCCAATCGACATGGTCCTGTTCCCCGGGGCGCCAGATGTCAGGTCGACCGGGTTCGACCGGTTGTGTGTCGCGGGGACTTTGGGTGCGCGGGCCCCCGCTTCGCTCGGCCACGGCGCGTTCCGCGGCCGCCCGTTGGGCGGCTCGCTCAGCCGCCACCCTTTCCGCCGCCGCCCGAGTGGCCTGCTCTCTCGCATCCGCAGCCCGCTCAGCCGCCGCCCGCTTCCCTGCCGCCCAACGGCCGATTGGACGCCGGGGCGGCCCTCCGCGGGCCACCTCGTCCTCGGGTGGGTAGCCGGGCGATGGCCTGCTTTGCGGTGCCCGGGGGGCGGGCGGCGCGACCGGGATACCCTCGGCCGGGGTGTAGTCGGGCGGGGGCTCTTCCTGGTTGGGCGCTTGCTCCCCGGAGACGTCGAAGGGGCTGGGTGCAGTAGGTGATGGCTGGGGCCAGGTCAGCCGGACACGGAGGTCATCAGGGGGTTCGTTGTCAGTGTCCATCCTGGAGCGAAGGGTATCGAAGTTGGCGCCTCTGAACGCTTCTGCTCGACATTTTGCACATGAACACGACCGTCTCGGCCCATGCTGTCCTTGTGCCACCCCGACGCCGCGAGCCGTGACCGACAACGCCGTGACCGACAACGCCGTCACCGACGCGCCGTGACCGAAGACGCGGTGACCGGCAACGCGGTGACCCCCCGGCCGCCGTGGCTCCTGCCAATGCTCGCAGGTGGCAACGGCGTCCCCCCCGACCCCGACCGTTACCTTTTTGAGCCGAAGCTGGACGGCCAGCGGATTATCGGAATTGTCGAACCGTCAGGCGTGACGCTCACCAATCGCCGCGGCCTTGAGACCACCGCCACCTACCCCGAGCTGGCCCGGCTGGCCGGGGCGCTGTCACCACACTCGGTCGTCCTCGACGGCGAGGTGGTCGCCTTCAACGACAAGGGCCAGACCAGCTTTCAGCGGCTCCAGCGGCGTATGCACGTCGCCCTGCCCACCCCTCAACTCCTGGCCGACACGCCGGTGTCGTTCGTGGTCTTCGACGTGCTCTGGCTCGATGGCGTGCTGCTCGTCGACCGCCCGCAGACCGAACGGCGGGCCATCCTAGACAGCCTGGCCATCAAAGGCCCGGCTTGGCAGACCGCCCCCGTCCTCGACGCGGCGCCCGAGGAACTCTTGGCCGCCTGCCGCCAGCTCGGGCTTGAAGGATTCATGGCCAAGCGCCGAGACACCCCCTACCTGGTGGGTGCCCGGTCGCCGGCCTGGTGGAAAATCAAATGCGGCCGGCGGCGCGAGTTCGTAGTTGGAGGCTGGTCGACTGGCCACGGCAGCCGCGAAAGCAGCATCGGCTCCCTCGCGCTCGGCTGCTACGACGTCACCGCCGCCGAGGCGCAGCGCCGGGGCCAGCCCCAGCAGCTCTATTACGTGGGTCAGGCGGGATCGGGACTGAACGAGGAGATGATCCGCCAGCTCACCCGGCTCTTCACCCAGATTCCGCGGCCTTCGTCACCATTCGTCAACCCGCCCCGGATCACCCTCCACTGGAGCCAACCGGTCCTCGTCACCGAAATCGCCTACACAGAGGTCACCGAAGCGGGAACGCTGCGCCAACCCTCCATCAAGGGCTTCAGGACCGACGTCATCGCCAACGACGTCGTATTCGACGAAGACCTCCAAGCCCGGTTCTCAAGCTGAGCTGCATCGACACCCCGATGGCCCAAGGTCGTTGTCTGGCCGGCCTCGCGGGGCCCGCCGATCGCCGGCTACTGGTGCCACCGGGAGAGGCGTTCCTGCCACAACACGACCCGCAGCTTGGCCAGGCCTGCCAGGGATCGAGGAATGCGCCGTGTGATCGGCGTCCGGGGCGGCCGGGTGTCGCGGACCGTCACCCCCAGTTCCGCCACCTGGTACCCGGCCCGTTCGGTCCGAAGTATCAGCTCGGTGTCGAACAGATCGCCCCCGAAGCGGCACTGCGCCACGATGGGCGCCAGGAGTTCGCGCCGCAGCACCTTCATCCCGTGGGTGTCGCTGACCGCCAGCCCGAACCCTAGGCGCAGCACCAGCGAGAAAGCGGCGGTGACCACTCGCCGCCCGACGGGCCGGGTGTCGGTGGCACTGGCACTGCGCTTGCTGGCCACCACGGCGGCCGGGCCCCCGCCGGCGGCCAGCAGGGCCAGGGCCGAGTCCAAGAAGGCGAGGTCGATGTAGTCGACGTCGAAGTTGGCGACAACGTCGCCCTCCGCCGCCAGGAACCCGGCCCGCAGCGCCCGCCCGTAGTCGGGCCGGTCGGCGGTCAGGGTCCGCACCTCGTCGAAGCGGGTCGAGAGGTCGTCGGCCAGCGCCACCGTGGCGTCGCTCGACCCGTTCTCGCACACGATGACCTCGAACGGCTGCTCGCGGGCCCGGAGACCCTTGACCAGGTCCATCACGGCCGCCTCAAGATAATCCTGCTCGTTGTGAGCCGGAACGACGACGGAAAGCACGATCGCGACGGTAGCGGTCACCGGTGACAACATGGCCCTCCATCAGCCCCAAACCACAGCTTCCCCTCCCGGCTGCCCTCGGGTTGGCGTTCGGCGCCGGGGTGGCCATAGCTCTCTCCCTGCCCCCCTTCGGGTGGTGGCCCCTCGGCATCGCAGGGCTGGCCGCCTTCGCCACCCTGCTCTTCGGCCGCCCCGCCCGGCGCCGGGTGCTCCTCGGGGCGGCCCTAGGCGTGGGCCAGTACGGCATCGGGCTGTGGTGGGTCACCCAGCTCAACGCTGACGGATACGTGGCCGTGGTGCTGCTCTCCATGCTGTTCACGGCGGCCGCCGGGGCGGTGGTCGCCTCCCGGCGGTGGTCGGGCGTGCTGGTCGGCCTCCCCGCCGCCCTAATGGCGTCGGACTACTTCCGGGGCCGGTTCCCATTCGGTGGCCTGCCCCTCGGCGGCATCGCGCTGGGCCAGGCAGCCGGGCCGCTGGCCCCCGTCGCTCGACTGGGGGGCCCGTTACTCGTGACGGGAGTCACCGCCGCCGCCGGAGCGGCGCTAGCAGTCATGATGCCGGCACTTTCATCAGGTCGGGAAAAAGGGGCGCAACCAGGGGCCAGCGCCCCGAGCAGTACCGGCCGAACAAACCACGATTCCAAGGTTTTGCCATTGCGCAACTTTGGAGCCGTTGTTCGAGCTCGGGGGACGGTGCCGGCGGCCATGGCGCTCGTCGTGGTTGTTGTGCTGGTGGCGGCCGGGCGGATGGGGCCGGACGGGTCGGGGTCCGGGCCCCATCGGACCATCTCGGTTGCCGCGGTGCAGGGCGGCGGCGCTCGGGGGCTGCACGCCGGCCAGGTCGACCCGCAAGTCGTATTCCAACGCCAGGCGGACGCCACCGCCGCGCTCCGACCTCCGATCGACCTGGCGGTGTGGCCCGAGGATGTCGTCAAGGTGGAGCAGCCCATCGGGCAGACCCCGGAGGCGGCCACACTGGGTCAGTTGGCGACCCGGCTGGGGGCCACCATCGTGGCCGGGGTGGTCGAGGATGTCGGCACCGACCGGTTTCGCAACGCCGCCGTCGCCTGGTCTCCTTCGGGAGTGATCGTGGCTCGGTACGACAAGGTCCACCGGGTGCCGTTCGGCGAGTACATCCCGGGCCGGGGGTTCTTCGCGCATGTGGCCAATCTCGACTTGGTGCCCCGCGACGAAATTGCCGGCCGCGGCCCGGGCTTGCTGGACACGCCCGCCGGGTCGCTCGGGACCGTAATCTCCTACGAGGTGTTCTTCCAGGACCGGACACGGGCCGCCATCGCGGCCGGGGGGGAGCTCCTGGTGGTGCCGACCAACGCCTCCTCCTATCAGAGCAGCCAGGTGCCCTCACAGGAGGTGGCGGCGGCCCAACTGCGGGCGTGGGAATCCGGTCGGGACACCATCCAGGCGGCACCCACCGGCTACAGCGCCCTTATCGACCACAAGGGCCGGGTCCTGGCCCGCAGCGTCCTCGGGCGCCGGCAGGTGGTCACCGGGACCCTGACCCTGCGCCACGGCCGAACGGTGTTTCTGCGCGTCGGCGACCTCCCCGTCGTAGTACTGGCACTGCTCGGCCTGATAGCTCCCATCCGGCCGGTGCCGCGTCCCCGGTAGCTTTTTCCCATCCCCCTCAACTTCCTCCTCGTGTGCACTGCCAACCAATGCCGCTCGCCAATGGCTGAGGTGTTGTTCCGGCGCCGCCTCGAGGAGCGGGGCGTGGCCGCCCAGGTCAGTTCCGCGGGGCTGATGTCGGGGGGCGCCCCGGCCACCGAGCCGGCCGTGGCCGCCATGGCCGCCGAGGGCCTCGACCTTTCCGGGCACCTGAGCCGCCAGGCTACGACCTACCTGCTGGACAAGTCCGACCTGGTGGTCACCATGACCCGCCACCACCTGATCGAGCTGACCCTGATGGCGCCCGACGGCTGGCCTCGGATTTTCCAACTGGTGGACCTGGTCCGGCGGGCCGAGCAGGTGGGTCCCCGGCCCCCTTGGCAGCCCTTCGCCGAGTGGCTGGCGCTGGTGGCAGAGGGCCGCACCCGCGCCGGGATCCTCTCCGCCAGCCTGAGCGATGACGTGGCGGATCCGATCGGGCAATCGGCGGCGGTCTACGACCGGACCAAGAAGCAACTCGACAACCTGCTGTCCCGTTTGGCCGTCCTCGTCTGACCGCTAGGCTGGCGCACTTCTATGGCCCGTCAGAGCCCGGAGCACCTGCGGGTCGCGCTGCTCGTGTACCGGGGAAATCCCCACTCCGGCGGCCAGGGCGTCTACACCCGGTACCTGTCCCGGGAGCTGGTCGCGATGGGCCACCAGGTGACGGTGTTCGCAGGCCAGCCCTGGCCCGACCTCGACGCGGGCGTCGGATGGGTCCCCGTCCCCAGCCTCGACCTGTACCGGGAGCCCGACCCTTTTCGGGTCCCCCGCCCTCAGGAATTCCGGTCGTGGATCGACCTGCTGGAGTTCGGGACCATGTGCCTGGCCGGGTTCCCCGAGCCACTGACGTTCAGCCTCCGGGTGCGTCAGGAGTTGGCGGCGCGGCGGGACGAGTTCGACCTGGTTCATGACAACCAGTGCTTCGGGCGGGGCATCTCGGGGCTCCTCGCCGACGGCTGGCCGCTCGTGGCGACCTTGCACCACCCCATCACCATCGACCGGGCCCTAGACCTGTCCCATGCCGGGAGCTGGGAGAAGCGGATGTCGCTGCGGCGGTGGTACGGGTTCCTGGGCATGCAGATCCGGGTGGCCCGGCGGGTGCCCCGGATCGTCACGGTGTCCGAGTCGTCCAAGCGCGACATCGTGGCCCAGATGGGGATTTCTTCGTCTCAACTGGTGGTGGTGCCCGTCGGGGTGGACCACACCCGGTTCCGGCCCTTGCCCGCGGTGGCTCGCGTTGCCGGGCGGATCATGACCACGGCCAGCGCCGACGTGCCCCTGAAGGGCCTGGTGCCGCTGCTGGAGGCGCTGGCCAAGGTGCGCACCGAACGGGAGGCGGACCTGGTGGTCATCGGCAGGCCCCGCCCTGAGAGCCGGGTCGCGGAGACGATCGAGCGACTGGGTTTGGCGGGGGCCGTCACCTTCGTCTCCGGTGTCAGCGACGAGCGGATCGTGGAGCTGTACGCCGAGGCAGCGGTGGCGGTGGTGCCGTCGCTCTACGAGGGGTTTTCGTTGCCCGCCGTGGAGGCCATGGCGTGCGGTGTGCCTCTCGTAGCTACCACCGGCGGCGCCTTGCCCGAGGTGGTCGGAGCCGACGGTGAAACGGGGCTGCTGGTGGCGCCCGGGGACCCGGGGGCGTTGGCGGTCGCCTTGGGTCGGGTGCTGGACGACCCGGCGCTGGCGGGACGCCTGTCGGTAGCCGGGCGCCGGCGGGTGCTGGAACGCTTCACCTGGCGAGCCTGCGCCGAGGCCACCGTGGAGCACTACCGGTGGGCCCTCGCCGAGGCAGGCGGCGGTGGCGTTGGCGGTGGGGCGGGCGTTGCGGTTGGCGTTGCGGTTGGCGTTGCGGCGGGCGGTTCGTGAGCGGCTGGTGCTGACCGTCGAGTACGAGCGGCTGCGGGTCGGGGCGGGCGATCGCCTGTTGGACCTCGGTGCCGGCGGCGGGCGACATGCCTACGAGGCCATGCGGCGGGGAGCGTTGGTGGTGGCTGTGGATTCCGACAGCGCCGCGGCCAAGGACTGCGCCGCCTTCATCGTGGCCCTCGAGGAGGAAGACGCCGCAGTCCGCGCTTCGGGGGGCACGGGGACGGTTCTGGTCGGCGACGCCTTGGACCTGCCGTTCCCCGACGCCAGCTTCGACCGGGTGATCGCGGCCGAGGTGCTCGAACACGTCCCCCAGGACCGCCGGGCCATGGCCGAGTTGGCGCGGGTGCTACGGCCGGGCGGGACGATGGCGGTGACGGTGCCCCGCTGGCTGCCGGAACTGGTCTGTTGGGCCCTGTCGGATGACTACCACCTGGTGCCTGGCGGCCACATCCGTATCTACCGCCGCACCACCCTGGTCAGCCGGCTGTCGGCGGCGGCTTTACGGCCCTACGCCCACCATCACGCCCACGCCCTGCACACGCCTTATTGGTGGCTGAAGTGTTTGGTGGGAGTGGCCGACGACGAGCACCGCCTGGTTCGGGCCTACCACCGCTTCTTGGTGTGGGACATCACGACCGCCAGCCCGCTGTCGCGGATACCCGACCGGATGCTCAACCCGGTCCTGGGTAAGTCCCTCGTCGTGTACCTCGAGAAGCCCCTCGTCGCGGGCCGGGGCCCGGGGCGAGGTTCGCGCCCAGGCCCGCGCCCGCGCCCGCGCCTGCGCCTGCGCCCAGGCCCGCGCCCGGAGGCCGTGTGCGACTAACGGCCGCAGAGATCGCGGCCACGGGGACGTGGATCGCACGATGGCAGCTGGACAACGGGATGATCCCGTGGTTCCCGCGGGGCCACGCCGATCCCTGGAACCACGTGGAGGCCACCATGGCGCTCACCATCGCGGGGCGGGTCCCCGAGGCGGAGCGGGCCCTGGCGTGGCTGGCGTCCATGCAGCACGGCGACGGGTCGTGGTGCCGCTACTACCTGGCCGACGGGATCGAAGACCCCCGCCGGGACGTCAACGTGTGTGCCTACGTGGCGACCGGGGTGTGGTGCCACTACCTGATCACCGACGACCCACGGCTCCTGGAGGCCATGTGGCCCGTCGTCGACCGGGCCATGGGGTTCGTGCTGGGGTTGCAACAGCCCGGCGGCGAGCTGCTGTGGTCGATGGAGCCGGACGGCACGCCGGCCCGCTTCGCCCTGCTCACCGGGTCGTCGTCAGTGCATCACAGCCTGCGCAGCGCCGTGGCCATCGCCGCCGCCGTGGGTCAGGACCGGCCCGAGTGGGAGCTGGCCGCCGGGCGCATCGCCCATGCCGTGATCCACCGGGAGGACAGTTTCGAGCCCAAGGAGCGGTGGGCCATGGACTGGTACTACCCGGTGCTGTGCGGGGCCTTGTCGGGCGGCGCCGCCCGGGCCCGCCTGCTGGAGCGGTGGGACACCTTTGTCCTCGATGGGGTCGGAGTCCGCTGCGTCTCCGACCAGCCGTGGGTGACGGCGGCGGAGACGGCGGAGTGTGTCATGGCCCTCGACGCCTGCGGCATGCGCCAGGAGGCGGAAACGCTGCTCGAGTGGACCCGCCATTTCCGCGACCGCGATGGCGGGTACTGGACCGGCTGCGTGCACCCTCAGTGCGTGCGTTTCCCGGGCGGCGAGCGCAGCACCTACAGCGCGGCCGCGGCGGTACTGGCCGATCACGCCCTGTATGGCGACAGTCCGGCGGCGGGGTTGTTCCGGGGGGAAACGCTGCCCGGGGTCCTGGATCTGGCCGAGGTGGAGGAGCGGGGCCTCACCGGGCGCCCCTGACCCGTGGTTTGGCTGACCGGTTGGGCACCGGAGATCGTCAGGTCTTCTGGGCGCGGTGGCCCCGTTCGTACATGGCCACCCCGGCCGCAGTGGCCGCCAGCTTGACGGCGGCTCGGGCGCCTATGGCCAGCGCCAGCACGGGGCGCCAATAGGGCGGGCGTCGTTTGGCGAAGTAGCGGTACATGCCCCGGTGCGATGACACCACCCACCGGAACGGGACCTGGCGGATGCTGGCCCCGCCCAGGTGCACCACCTCGGCGGCCGGGCACAGCCACACCTCCCAGCCGGCGTCGCGGAACCGCGCCGTCCAGTCGATGCCTTCCCAATCCAGGGGGAAGCCCTCGTCCTGCAGGCCCACCTCGGCCATCGCCGACCGGCGCACGACGTAGGCCGCCTCGTGGCCCCGCCCGATCACCCGCTCCTCATCATGGGGCCAGCCGTCCCACCAGAAACCCTCCGGTTGCCCGAGCGAGGATCGGTGCCGTTGGGCCTGGCGGCCTTTGAGGGCGCCGCCGAGCGTTGGAAGGTCGCCGGCACTGGTCTGCAGCGCGCCGTCGGGAAAGAGGAGGCGGGGAACCGCTATCCCGGCCCGGGGGCGCCGGGCGAGGAGGTCTACGAGCGCCTCGATGGCACCGGGCCGGAAGACCACATCGGGATTGCAGATCAACAGCACCTCGCCGCGCGAGGCCGCGATGCCCTGGTTGTTGGCTGCCGGGAGGCCCCGGTTGTGGGGATTGGCGATCAGGTGGACCCCGCGATCGTCGCCTCGTAGCCAGGCCACGCTGCCGTCGCTCGACCCGTTGTCGACCACGATGACCTCGCAGGGCCCGGGGGGCGGGTGGGCCGCCAGAGACTCAAGACACCCTTTGAGAGCGTTGCAGGAATTCCAGTTCACGATGACCACCGAGACCGCCACGTCCGCGGTCACGAGGTCACCCGGGCATAGGTGTCGAGCAGGACCCGCGCCGCATCGCCCCAGGTAGGGGCGGCGGCGGCCCGGTCCAGTCCCGCTTGGCGCCGTTGCGCCTGGCGGGCCGGGTCGGCCAGCAGGCGTTCCAGGCCCGCCCCGATCGCGGTCACAGTCGGCGCTTGGCACCACTCGGCGGCATCGCCGAGCACCTCGGGGAGCGGTCCCGTTCGGGCGCACACCACGGGAACGCCGCTTGCCGCCGCCTCGAGGGCCGGCATTCCGAACCCCTCATAGCGGGTGGGATAGCACAAGGCGGTGGCACCGGCCAGCAGGTCCGCCCACTGCTCGTCAGGCACCCGTCCCGCCGCGAACAGGCCCGCCCGGGGGGCGGGGATTTCGCTCCCGATCACGACCATCTTCTCGGTGGCCCCGTGAGCCCGGGCCTGGGCCCAGGCCTCTACCGCCACCGGCAGGCCCCGCCGCCGGGCCCCGCCGATCGCCACGATGTAGGGGCCGGACACGCCCAGTGACGCCGCCCGGACCTGGCCCGGCCCCCGGCGCTCGGGCCCGAAGACCGGGTCGACCGCGTTGGGGGCCACCACGACCTGGTCGGGGTGCACCGAGTAGGTGGCCAGCACCGCCTGGCGGATGTACTCCGAGACGGTCTGGATGGCGCCCGCCTGCCGGGCCGCCTGGCGGAACTGGGCGTTCCACACCAGGCGCTTCACCGGATGGCCGGTGAAGTCCTCTGGGTGGTCGCGAGGCGCCAGGTCGTGGAAGGTGACCACCGCCGGCCCGTTCCAGGCGGCGGGCAGCTGGTTGAAGGTCCCGTGGAATATCCCGGGAAAACGGCGTAGCCAGCCGGGGACGCTGGCCTGGATCCAAACCAGTTCCGGGGCCCGGGCGGGCAGCCACAGCGGGGCTTCCGCGAGCTGGCCCAGGCCGGGCACCGAGAAGGCGGCGGGCGGCCGCCCGGCGTCGGTCAGCAGCACGATGTCGGCTTCCAGGGCCAGGTAGGGGAGCAAGTTGGCCAGGCACCGCCCGACGCCGGTGTAGGGATGATCCTGCAGGCGCCGCCCGTCTATGGCCACCGGAACGCCGAGTTTTGCGATCACCGGGCGGCGACGGAGCGGTAGACGTCGGCGTGGCGCGCCGCCGACGACGCCCAGGTGAACGCACCGGCCCGCTCGAGACCTTTCTCACGCCACTCTTCGGTGGCCGGCCGGCTGTCCAGGAGCACCCGCACCGCTTTAACCATGGCTTCCACGTCACCGTCGGGTACTAGCCAGCCGCCGCCGGTCACGACCTCGGTCAGCGAGGTATTGGCGAAGGCCACGACGGGCGTGCCGCAGGCCATGGCCTCGACGGCGGGCAGCCCAAAACCCTCGTAGCGGCTGGTGACCAAGGTGACGGCGGCCTGCCGGTACAAGGCTGGGAGGTCGGCTACGTAGCCCAGGATCTCGATCCGCTCCGGCGTTCCGGCGCCGGCCCGGAGCTCGAGAAGGGCGGGACGGGCGAAGTCGTGCACTTGACCCGCCACCTTGAGGATGTGGGGGTAGCCGGCCTCGGCGAGGGAGCTGATGACGGCAAAAGCCAGGTCGAAGCCCTTGCGGCGGCTGTACTCGCCTACCACGAGCAGGTAGGGCCGCCCGCCGGAGCCGGCCTCGGACGGCGCCGCCGGGTGGAACACGGGGTCGACTCCGAGATGGGCGATGTGGATTCGTCTCGGGTCGAGGCCCAGGTAACGGATCCCCTCGTCGGCGGCATGGCGGGAAATGGCGATCACGGCGTCCGCCTTGCGGTACCGGGGACCGAAGCGTTGCCACCGTTTGCGCAGGAAGATCTGATCGGGCTCGTCCAGTGCCAGCGGGATCACGTCGAGGAGGGTCTGGACCCACGGGCTGCGGATGCCGCATGGGGCGTGGAAGGCGGGGTTGTGGAACACCTCGCCGTCCCCCCGCCAACGCCAGGCCTCCACGGGGACCTTGACCGCGTGCTCGATCACCTCGACGCGGGCCCGGGACCGGACCCAGCGGTGGATCCAGCGCCGCCCGATGCGGGGATCCAGGGAGGCGTCGGGCGTGACCAGGGCGTTGACGGTGAGAGGGTGGGCGGGGTCGGCGGTCATCGGCGCCAGGGACGCCAGCAGGTTGCGGGTATAGGTACCGATCCCGCTCTTGGCGGCCACCGAGGTGAGGGCACTGGCGTCGATCAGGACACTGGGTGCGGCGGGCGGGGAAGTGGTCATGGCGGCCGGAGCAGCGATCGTAGGGGAGCGGGACCGGGGAACAGGGGCGCCGGTGGCTGGCGATTTCCGAAAAGGACCTAGGTTGCTGCCCGTGCCGTATGCCGTGTCCGTCGTCGTCGCCACCTACCAGCGACGGGACCGGGTCCTCCGCCTGGTGCGGGCCCTGGCCGACCAGCGCGGTATCTCGGACTTCGAAGTCGTGGTCGTCGACGACGGCTCCGACGACGGCACCGTCGACGCCGTCCGGCGGGAAGCGGCGGCAGTGCCGTTCCCGGTCCAGGTGCTGGCCCAACCCCGCAACGGCGGGCCCGCAGCGGCCCGGAATCGTGGATGGCGGGCGTCAAGTGGCGAGGCGGTGGCATTCACCGACGACGACTGCCTGCCCGAACCGGACTGGCTGGCCGCCCTGACGGCCGGCCTGCGAGATGCCGACGTGGTCTCCGGTCGAACCACCGCTTCGCCCGAGGCCTTTGCCCGCCGCGGGCCGTGGTCCTACTGGATTGAGGACGACGGCACCAGCGGCACGTTTTCGACCTGCAACGTCGCCTACCGCCGGGAGGTCCTCGCCGCGGTCGGGGGCTTCGACGAGGCCGGTTTCAGCTACCGCCGAACCGCGACGTCGGCCCGGCGGTGCATCAACGGGGAGGACACCGATTTGGCGTGGCGGGCCATCGAGGCGGGGTTCCGGCCTGGCGTCGCCCCCGCGGCGCTGGTTGAGCATGAAGTGTTCGAATCGAACTACCGGGCCCATCTCCGCAGCGTTCCCCGCCTGGCCGGGCTGGTGCTGCTGTTCAAGAAGCACCCCCAGCTGCGGAGGCGCTTCGGCAAGCGGCTCTGGTACCGGACCGAGGATGTCGCGGCCGGCTCCTTCTTCGCCGGTGCTGCTGCCCTCTTGGTCCCTCGCCTGCGGCCCGCGGGCGCGGTGTTGTCCCTGTTCGGCCTCGGGTGGTATCTGCAGACCACATGGGACCGGCCCCGGCCGGCCGGCCCGCTCCCCGCGGTCGGGACCACCGCGCTGGGACTGGTGGCCGATGGCTACGCCGGCCTGGTGATGCTCCAGGCTTCGGCCCGCTACCGGACCCTCCTGCTCTGACGGCGTCGCGGGGCGCCAAGCTGTAGCACCGGAGGAAGCCCGGCCGGCACTGGGCAGTACGCTCGCCGGGTGAGGCTCACGTGATCGTCCCCGAGGTCAGCCCGGTCGCGGCTCGACGCTGGGTAGGTCGCTTGGCCCGCCGGGCCCACGGTCGCTGTCGGGTGCCGGTCGGAGAGGGCCGGGTCCTCACGACCAATCCCGACGGCCGGCCGTTCTATGTCGACGGCCGGGACACCTCGGTCACGCCGTCGATCCTGGCCCAGGGCTTCTACGAGCCGGGTACCACCCGCCTGTTGTGCCGGATGGTGCGCACCGGCTGCCGGGTCCTGGAAATCGGGGCCAACGTCGGCTGGCATACCGTATTGGCGGCCGAGAGGACGGGGCCGAAGGGGCGCGTGGTCGCCTTCGAGCCCAACCCCGAGGCGTTCGAGCTCCTCCACCTGAACCTGTTCGTGAACGGGTACTGGGACCATTGCCGAGTCGAGCGGGTGGCCCTGTCCGAGGTGTCAGGCAAAGCCGACCTGCACGTCGTCGGCTCGTTTCTCGGGAGCGGACGTCTGCAACCGTTCACCGAAGGTGACCTGGTGTGGCATCAGCAGGACGACCACAAGTTCGAGGTCACGACGTCGACCCTCGATGAGGCGGTACGGGACAACCCCCGCTTCGATGTTGTCAAAATCGACGTCGAAGGCGCCGAGCCTCGGGTGTTCGCGGGGGCGGCAGAGTTCTTCGCCGCCAACCCCCATCTCCAGATGGTCATGGAGTTCACGCCGAGGCAGCATGGGCGAGAAATGCTGGACTGGCTCCGAGGCGCCGGCTTCATCCTTCACTCCATCTCACGTTCGGGGATCCCGAGGCGCGTCCTTGATGGGGATCTGCTGGCCCAGAAGTCGGTCGACATCCTGGCGTCGCGCTGAACCTAAAAGCTGTGGTGGCGCCCTAGCGCGCCGACCGGGACTTCTCGCCCGCCCGCTTGCCGTTCTTGGCCGGCGAGCCATTGGCGGCCGCCCCCTCGTCGACAGAAGTGTTGCCGTAGCCATAGGCGTCGCCATGGCTGCGGTCACGCTGGCGGACCTTGTTGAGCACGGCGCCAAGGATCCGGGTCTGGTTTCGGATCAGCAGGTCCTTGGTTTTGGTGATGTCGGTGACGCTGGTCCGCCGGGCTTCGACGACCAGGATGACGCCGGTGACGATGCGCCCGATGACGAGCATGTCGGCCACCGGCAGGACCGGGGGCGCGTCGATAAGGATGAGGTCAGCCTGCTTGCCCAACTCGTCGAGCATGCCCGCCGTTTTGCTCATGCCCAGCAACTCCGTCGGATTGTGGACCGGGGGACCGGTGCCGATGAAGTACACGCCTTGGGCCGATTGGGCGTCGAGGCCCGGCAGCTGCAGGTACTGGAGGCAGTCCTCGAGCGAGCGCCGCCCCAGCAGCAGGTCTGACACGCCGAAGCGGTTGTGGGCGCCTACCAGCCGGTGGGCGTCGGGGTGGCGGAGGTCGAGATCGACCAGCACCACCCGCTGGCCGGCCCGGGCAAACGAGACCGCCAGGTTGGCGCAGGTGACGGTCTTGCCCTCGCCAGGGTTGGCACTGGTGATGATGACCCGGGGTCGTTTGAAGTCCGCCAACCCGACCAGCAGGTTGGACCGCACGACCCGGTACGCCTCTTCGAAGGGCGCTTGCTCGCCCCGGTCGGAGGCGCCCCCCCGGCGGCGGAAACCGCTGCGGTTGTCGCTGTCCGACTCCGATCGGGCGACATTCATGACGTGACCGGTATCGGGCCCGCCGACCCCGGGCGGCCCAAGGGGATCGTCCCGAGAACCGGCAGGTCACTGTGGTCCTCGAGGTCGTCGGCGCTCTTGATGCTGATATCCAGGTAGTCCACCAGCAGCACCACGCCGACCGAGACGATGAGGCCGAACAGGCCGCCGAGGGCCACGTTGCGCTTGAGCGACGTCGGAAGGGGCACGCCGGGCAGGCTGGCCTGCTGGAACACCGATACCGACGGCGTGCTGGTGGGCGACGTCCCCTGGGCCGCGGCCAGGCTTTGCACCTGGGCGATGAAGCTGACCGCCACCCCGTTGGCGAGCGATTGGGCCACCGCGGCGTCGCTGTCGGACACGGTGATGGCGATCAGGTTGGTGTTGGGGGTCACCACCGACGTCGTCTCCCCGACCACCTGGCCGGGCGACCGGGGGGCGTGGGAGGCCAGGATTGCCCCTTGGGCCACCGGACCACTTTTCACCATGGCGGCGTAGGTGGCGATGATCCGGTCGAGCTGGATGATGTCGGTGCTCGAATTGGGAGCCGCCTGTCGCGATCCGACATAGATCGACGTTTGCGCCTGGTAGATCGGCGTGTTGTTGGTCGCCAGATAACCGCCCGCTACTCCGGCCACAACGGTCAGAATGACCAGGACCATCCGTTGCCGGAGCAGAAGCAAATAACGTCGCAGTTCCATTTGTCAGTCAGCTTGGGTCGCTCGCCGGGGTGGCTTCGGGCTCGTGGATGTTACCCCGGGAGGCTTCGACAGCCTCGCCACCAGGCCCGGCACCGGGACCGCCTTCGGAGTTGGCGTCGGCGCGCAGGGCGAGGCCAATGCCGGCCCACAGGATCCACGCCACCGGGAAGCTCAGGAATACGTGGTGAAACATCCCTGCGATGAAGACAGCCAGCAACGCCAGGCGGATGCCTCCTGCGAAGGGATCGCCCGACTGGCGGGCCACCCGCCCCAGGGCCCGCCAGACGAGGATCAACATCGCCAGCCACGGCAGCAGGGCCTGGATCCCGAGCTCGTCGCCGACCTGAAGCACGGCGTTGTCGACCGTGAAGCGGCCCAGCTTGTTGGTGGCCAGGACGAAGCGGTCCCCGACGCCGGCCGCGTTGCCGATGCCGATCCCGAGGGGGCTGTGAGCCAGCTCGTTGATGCCCGCCGTGAGCTCGGTGACATGGCCGCCGTTGGACTTGGCTCCTCCTTCGGCGTTAACGAACCGGGTTCCGCCGAGCGCAGGAATGACGACCGCCGCCGCCACCAAGATGGCGCCCAGGAGCCGCAATCGGGCCGCGGTCGGGCGGTTCGGTGTCGGCAGAACCGCGACCACCGCCACGATGATTGCGGCCAGCGCGTCGGCGCGTACCCGGGACGCGAACAGTGCCGCCAGGATGCCTGCGCACAGCACGTAGTTGCTCCGCGACCGGTAGTCGCGTGCGATTCGCTCGATGGCGATGGCCAACCCGATCAGGAGGAAGTCGGCCATATCGAAGGGGCTGAGGAAGAGCGAACTGATTCGAAGCGGGTTGCGGTTGGTCAAGTAACCGAGGTTGTGCGTGACCTCGGTCACGTTGTTACCGAGCACGCTGATCTGGTACTGGATCTGGCGTCCGCTCACCAGCACCAGGTGGGTCCATGACACCGGGCGCACCCACTGGTACAGGCCCACGGCGACGGTGAGGCAGGCCATGCCGATGAGGACCTT
This sequence comes from uncultured Actinomycetota bacterium, assembly GCA_963791545.1. Lineage (GTDB taxonomy): Bacteria > Actinomycetota > Acidimicrobiia > Acidimicrobiales > Palsa-688 > JALYXV01. The sequence goes on along the minus strand of CAWBSR010000001.1, from coordinate 56,146 downwards.
GACGAACCGGCGCCGGGCCGCCTCGGGAATGGGGGCATGGCGCACCGCGAAGAACAGGAGCACGTAGCCGCAATCGGCTCTCCAGGCGAGGAGACGAACCGACAGCTTGTTGGGCACTGGGAACGAGGTGAACAGATGGGGGACGAGCAGGTAAATGGTGACGACGGCGACATACACGAGCAACGCCTTGTCGATGGCGTCGAGCTGGGAGCGCCTGCCCTGGCGGGTGTGGGCGATGTGAAGGTTGTGCAGGGCCGACAGCAGAATGGCGCCGCCCAGAAGTTCCTTCAGGCCGCCGGCCGGTCGCAGAATCTGGCCCGGCACGTGCAGGCGCAGCAGGAAGCCGAAGCCGATTGTCTGCAGGGGAAGGAACACCACCAGGGCAATCAGGGCGCCACCCGGCCGCCGGATGGCCCACGCCAGCACGACGAGGGCGACCACGCCTGCGATGATGTGCTCGATGCGGCCCGTGGTCGAGTGGAGCATCAGGTACAGCACCGCAAAGGGGACCAGCCACACCCACCATTGCGAGCGCAGCCGCGACGCCACCCAATGGATGACCTCATCGACGGCGTCGCCAACCAGGAATGGCAGCAACTTCACGACGCGACTGTAGTCAGCACCCGATTCCGCTTCCCCTCCGGCACCCCGGTCCCGGTCCCGTGCTACAAGAGACCATGGCAACTGCGGGGGTCCGGATCGGGATCGTGTCCTGGAACACCGCCGCCCTGCTTGACCGCTGCCTGGCTGCCCTCCCGGCCGCCTTGGCGGGGGTCGAGGCCGAGGTGGTTGTGGTCGACAATGCGTCGGCGGACGGCAGTGCGCAACGGGCCGAATCCCATGGCGTGACGGTGGTCCGCAACCACAGCAATGCCGGCTACGGCCGGGCCATGAACCGGGCCCTCACCTGGGACGGCGGTAGTAATCCGCCGGTGCTGATCGCCTTGAATCCCGACACCGAACCACCGCCCGGGTCCCTGGCGGCGCTGGTCACCCGCCTGCTCGCCGATCCGGGGCTGGGGCTGGTGTCGCCTCAGCTGGTCGACGCCGCGGGGGTCGTCCAGTGGACCGCCCGGCGGTTCCCCTCGCCGGCGGGAGCTGCGGCCACGTGCCTCCTCCCCGTTCGCTGCCACGGCGGCGCGCTGGGGCGCCATCTGCTGATGGAGTACGCCCCGCAGCCCGACCAGCCCACCGATGTCGACTGGGTCATCGGGGCGGTGCACGTGATCCGGGCGTCCGCCCTGCAAGGGCGGAAGCCCTACGACGAGCGCTGGTTCATGTACACCGAGGACATCGAACTGTGTTGGTGGCTGGCGCAACGGGGGTGGCGGTGCCGCGTGGAGGCGGACATCACCGTTCCCCACCTTGGCAATGCCTCGGGTGCCCAGGCGTGGGGGGACCGATACGAGCAGCGGTGCTTCGACGCCATCTACGACTGGTACCAGCGCGATGTGGGCGTTACCTCCCTGCGGTCACTGGCGGCCCTGAACGCCGTCAATGCCGCCTCGCGGGCCGCGGTGGGGCGGTTGGCGGGCCGGCCCGCGGACCACGTCGCCAACCGGACGTGGGCGGCCCGCTACCACGCTGGCATCGCCCTCCACGGCCCACCACCTCCCGCCGGCCCTCCCGATGAGCCCGTGCCGGGCTGAACCCCTCTGCGTTTTGCCAAAAAGTGATGTCAGGGCATCACTTTTTGGCAAAACGCTGAGCGATCTCGACCTCGACCTCGTCCTCGACCTCGTCCTCGTCCTCGACCTCGTCCTCGTCCTCGTCCTCGTCCTCGTGGTGCGCGGCCCACGCCGTCGCCCGTCAGTGGTGGTGGCGGACCGACCGGCGGCGCCGCACGGGGACCCGGATCCCGTAGTCGAGGACCTGGGCGGCCAGCCCCGACGCCGGCACCAACCGCTCCAGCACGCTGAGCTGGGGGTCGGGAACTGCCTGTCGCAGCGCCTCGTACCACCCTTGCGCGGTGGCCTCCCAGGTAAAGCGCAAACTGCGGGCCAGCCCCTCCTGGCGGAGCGCCGCCTGGCGTGAGGGGTCGGCCAGCAGGTCGTGCAATGCCGCCCCCAGGGCCGAGGCGTCGGGCTCGCTGACCACCCCGGCGTCGCCGACCACCTCGGGCAGCGAGCCCCGGTTGGCGACGACCACCGGTACCCCGCATGCCATGGCCTCCAGGGCGGTGAGCCCGAAGCCCTCCCACAGGCTGGGAAGGCAGAAGCAGGAGGCACCGGCCATGACCGCCGCCAGCTCGACGTCGCTCAGGTTCCGGAGGAGCACGACCCGCCCCGGGGCGCCCGGGAGGTCGGCCCCGGCCTCCTCGAACAGCGCCACGGCGTCCTGCCGGTCGGGCGGGGGCGAAGCGACCACGACCAGCCCGTGGGGCAGGCCCCGCCGGGCCAGTTCCGCCATCGCGGTCCGCAAGGCGGGCAGGTTCTTGCGGGGGTGCACGGTGGACACGAACAGTACGTAGGGCCGGGCCGGGTCGCCTCCGGCCCGGGCGATCAGAGTCGCCGCCCCCGGCCGGGCGGGCCGGAACAATGCCAAATTTACGCCGAACGGCACGGTCAGGACGTGGTCCGGGTCGAGTCCGTACTCGTCGAGGATCTGCCGGCGGGACGCCTGCGACGGCGTGATAACCCGCACCGCGCTCCGGGCCGCCTCCCGGCTGGCGTGCTCGTACTGGTTGAGGAACTTGGCCTGGAGCAGCGGCCGGGTACTGGGATGGCTCCAGCTGGCCTCCTGCAGGTGGATCACCGACGGCTCGGGCACGCCGAGCGGGCCCTGGTGGCCGTCGCACAGCCACACATCGGGCGGCTGGCGGAAACGGGACCGCCGGGGATCGTCCCACCACCCGATCGAGACCAGCTCCTGTAACTCGGGAATCACGCTGTGCCACATGCGGCCCCAGCCCGAGGAACTGGCCATCTGCCGGTGCGAGTTGGGGACGCCGACCCGCAAGCGGGGGGTCCGGGTCACCATGGGAACGGGATGCACATCGAGGGGACGCTACCGTGACCCCGCCGTGGACCGCCGCCCGCCCGACATCGCCGTCGTCATCCCGACCTACAACCGGCCCGGGTCGTGCGTCGCCCTGCTCCACGCCCTGGCTGGTCAGACACTCTCCCCGGAGCGTTTCGAGGTCATCGTGGTCGACGATTGCTCGACCACACCCCCCGTGATCACATACCAGCCGCCGTACCGTCTCCGGGTTCTCCGAACACCGACCAACCGCGGCCCCGGTCCTGCCCGCAACCGAGGCTGGCGGGCCGCCACCGCCCCCCTCGTCGCCTTCACCGACGACGATTGCCTGCCCGAGCCGGGGTGGCTCGAGGGGGGACTGAACTACCTCCAGGCCAACCCCGAGATCGGAGTCGCCCAAGGCCAGACCCAAGCCCCCGACGGCGTCGACGTGGCCGCCCTCCAAGGCTTCTACCAGTGGCGGGTCATCCCCGAGCCGTCCCCGTACTTCGACGCCTGCAACGTCTTTTATCGCCGGGCTGCCCTCGAGGGCACCGGTGGCTTCGACGAGGAGATCGGCTGGTGGCCCAGCTTCGGCTGGCCCGGGGCCACCCCCGTCGCCTGGGGCGAGGACAGCGCCGCCGGTTGGGCGGTGCTCGAGGATGGATGGCAACGCGGCTTCGCCCCCGACGCCCTCGTCATCCACCCCGTCGACCGGCGGGGCCTGCGCTGGCATCTCAAGTACGGCTACCTGGACCGGGCCATCGTGGCCCTGGCCGTCGCCCACCCGGGGTATCGCCAGGAGGCCTTCTGGCGCCCCTGGGCCTACCGCCGGGAGGACGCCGCCTTCACCCTGGCGGTGGCCGGCGTCCTCACCGCCACCCGCTGGCGGCCCGCCGCCCTCGCCGCCCTGCCCTACCTGTGGTGGCGGCGCCCGTCGATCCGCAAGCCCGGGTTCGCCGCCGCCTGTTTCGGCTACGTCGCCGAGGACGCGGCCCGGGCCGCGGGCCGCTGGAGCGCCGCCGTCAAGTACCGGACGCTGGTGCTCTGACCAGCCGCGCCGCCCGCCGCCCCGAGGCGATGCAGGCGGGCACGCCGGAGCCCCGCAGGCTGGCCCCGGCCAGGGCGACGCCGGGAAGACCCCGCCGCAGCGCCCCCTCGATCTTCTCCACCGCCGCCCGGTGCCCAACTTCGTATTGGGGAAAAGAATCCCGCCACCGGCTCACGCGCCAATCGAATGCCGCCGCCTTAGTGCCGAGAGCCGTGGCCACCTCCTGTTGAAGTTGGTCAACGACGCTCTCGTCGCCACGGTGCAGGGCCCGGTCGTCGCCCGCCCGTCCCGCCGAGACCCGCAGCACCATGGTGTCGGGATCCGACCAGTGGGGCCACTTGGTGGACCCGAAGGAGCACGCCGTCATCAGGCGCCCTTCGTTGCGGGCCACCAGCCATCCGCTGACCCCGTCGGGAACGGCCAGGTCCGAGCGCCGGTAGGCGAGGGTGGTCAGCACGACCGAGGCGGTGCGGATGCGCCGGAGGCCCTGCGCCGCTTCGGGCGAAGCCTCGTTGACGAGCGTGGCCGCCACCCGGGCCGGGGTGGCAACCACCGCGGCGTCGAAATCGCCGGCCGGGTCCAGCACCACCGATCCCCCCTTTTCCTCCCTGATCGTGGATATCGCGACCGCCTCGGTGCGCACCCCCCGTTCACCGAGCGCCTCCACCAGCCGGCCGACGAGCCGCCCCATCCCGCCACGGGGGGCCAGGAACAACGGTCCTTCGCCCGGCGCCGGCAAAGCCCGCAGCCCGATCAGCAGGCTGCGGTGGCTGCGGGCGGCCCGGGCCAGCTGGGGCGCCGTGGCCTCGGCCGACAGGGTCTCGGTGCTGCTGGCGTGGATGCCGCCGACCAGGGGGTCGACCAGGCGCTCGGCGACCTGCGCCCCGAAGCGGGTGCGGATCAGGTGGGCCACGCTGGGGTCCTCGGGCCACTTGGTGCGGGGTAGGAACAGGTCGAGGCCCGCTCGAGCCAGGCCGGCCCGGCTGAGGATGCCCGAGGTCAGGAGGGGGCGGAGGTGGGCAGGGGCGCCCAGCACCAGGCCTTCGGGGAGGGCCCGCAGCCGGCCGCCGACCCAGATCAGGGCTCGGCGGGCGGCGGGTGCGACCAGTTCGTCCTCGATGCCCAGTTCTCGGGCCAGCCCGACGCCGTCGGGTACCCGGGCGATGAAGGCGTCGGCGCCGGTGTCGACGGCATGGCCCAGGAAGTCGGCGGTCTGGATCATACCGCCCAGGGGGCCCGGTTCGAAGACGGTGACGTCGGCGGGGTCCGGTCCTGAGGTGAGTTCCCAGGCCGCCGCCAAACCGGCGATACCGCCGCCGATGACCGCCACCTTCACTGCGTTGCGTGGACCAGGTCGACCAGGCGGGCCAGGATGTCGGGGTCGGTGGCGGGGAGCACACCGTGGCCCAGGTTGAATATGTGGCCCGGCCCCGGCCCGGCCGCGGCGAGCACGTCCCGGGCGGCGCCCTCAACGACGTTCCAGGGCGCCAGGCAGATAACCGGGTCGAGGTTGCCCTGCACGGCCCGGTCGGGCCCGATGCGGCGCCGGGCCTGGTCGAGGGGGACCCGCCAGTCGACGCCGACCACGTCGGCCCCCGCCTCGGCCATGAGGCCGAGCAGCTCGCCGGTGCCGACGCCGAAATGGATCCGGGGCACGTCCAGGTCGGCCAGGCCGACCAGCACCTTGGTCGTGGCGGGCAGCACGTAGCGGCGGTAGTCGGTCGGGGAGAGCATGCCGGCCCAGCTGTCGAAGAGCTGGACGGCGGCCGCTCCGGCCCCCACTTGGGCCCGCAGCGAGACGAGGGCCAGGTCGGCGAGGCGGTCGAGCAGGGCCGCCCACGTCTCGGGTTCGGAGTGCATCAGGACCTTGGTCTTGGTGTAGTCCCGCGACGCCCCGCCCTCGATGAGATAGCTGGCCACCGTGAACGGGGCTCCGGCGAAGCCGATGAGGGGAACGTCGAGCTCCTTGACGACCATTTTCACCGTCTCCAGGACCCAGGGGGTGTCCTGGTCCGGGTCGAGGGGACGGAGGCGCTCCAGGTCGGCGGCGTTGCGGAATGGGTGCTCGACGACCGGCCCCCGCCCGGCAGCGACGTCGACGCCGAAGCCGATGGCGGCCACGGGCACCACGATGTCGGAGTACAAGATGGCGGCGTCGACACCGTAGCGGCGCACCGGCTGGAGGGTTATCTCGGCGGCCAGCTCCGGTTGCCGTAGCGCGTCCAGGATGGAGCCGGGGCCCCGCAGGGCGCGGTACTCCGGCAGCGAGCGCCCCGCCTGGCGCATGAACCACACCGGGCGGTGGGTGGCGGGCCGACCCCGGCAGGCGTCGAGGAACGCGGACCGTTCGTTCACGGCGGTCACGGTACTCGCCCCCCTTCATCTACCTGCCGGCGGGCGATGGGGCAGGTGCGGGGTAGCCCCGGGAACCGACGTGGAACAATGACCGACCGTGCCTGCCGCCGTGACCCGTACGCCCGTGGTCCCGGGCCGCCCACCGGCGGGCCCCGGGCCCCGCCGGGGTCGCCGGGGCATGTTCGGGGTGCCCCTCATCCTGGCTCTGGTGGTGCTGGTGCTGGCCGAGGGCGCGGTCCGGGTGGGGCACTCAGCCCTGGCCACCCCGTCCGCGTGGCCGGCCCCGGAACTGGAGAAGAAGTACAGCCAGATCCTGGCCCGGGCGGCATCGGGGCAGGGGATCGACGTGGTTTTGGTCGGTGACTCCATGATGGACGCGGCCGGCGATCCCGGCGGGCTGGTGGCGGCGGGGACCAAACTGACCATCTACAACGCCTCGGTGGCGGGCGAGACGTTGCCCACCATCGCCCAGTGGACCACCAAGGTCGTGGTGCCCCGCCTCCATCCCAAGGTGGTCGTGGTCGGGTTCTCGAGCAACGAGCTCAACCCCACCGTGTTGAACCCGGCCCAGGGCTTGGGCGCCTATGAGCACTCCCGGGCGGTGCGCAGCGCCCAAGGCACGGGCGGGGTCATCGACCGGGCCGACGCCTTCCTCCGGCAGTGGTCGCTGCTCTATCGCTACCGGACATCGCTGCGCCATCCTCTGGCCGGGCCCCCGGCCGCGGTGTTCGACCCCAAACTTTCCGGCAGCGGCCAGGACCTGGCCTTCGTTCGGGGCCGCTACCTCGAGGCGGGTGGGATCAACCAGGCCCGGCTGGTCATCGGGACGATCATCGCCACCCTGACCGGTTTCCGGGTGGGCTCGCAGAACGTGGCCATCCTCCGGGCAATGCTGACCTCGCTGCGGAGCCAGGGCATCCAGGTCCTGCTGGTCGCGATGCCGGTCACCGCCGACCTGGTCGGATTCCACCCGGCGGGGGCGGACGACTACCAACGGGCCCTGGCCGGCTTCGCGTCCATCGCCCAGAGCGCCGGGGCCACCTTCGCGGTGCCCGGGGTGTGGCCCATCTCGGAGTTCGCGGACCCGGTGCACCTCAACGGGGCGGGAACGGTCCACTTCTCGAGCTACCTGGCCCCCCTCCTGCGCCAGGCGGCGGGCGCCCCATGACCTTCAACTCGCTGCAGTACGCCGCCTTTCTGCCCCTGGTGCTGGTCCTGTACTGGCTGCTGCCCCGGCGCCCCCAGAACGTGCTGCTGCTGATCGCCTCCTATGTGTTCTACGGAGCCTTCGACTGGCGGTTCCTCGGGCTGCTCATCATCTCGACGCTCACCGACTACACGGTGGGGCGGTTGCTCGAGGTGACCGACGGCGCCCGCAGCCGCAAGCGGATCTTCGCGGTCAGCCTGGTCGTCAACCTCGGCATTCTCGGGTTCTTCAAGTACTTCAACTTCTTTGCCACCGACGGGGCCCATTTCCTGGGCCACCTGGGCATCCACCTGGCCCCCCCGGTGCTGCGCATCCTGCTGCCGGTTGGCATTTCTTTCTACACCTTTCATGGCATGTCTTACACGTTCGATGTCTACCGAAGAGACATCGAGCCCACCCACAGCCTTCTCAACTTCGCGGTGTTCGTGGCCTTCTTCCCGCAGTTGGTGGCGGGGCCCATCGGCCGGGCCCACCTGCAGCTGCCCCAGTTCGAGCGGGACCGGGTGCCCCCTGACTGGGCTCAGGCCCGCCGGTCGCTGTTCCTGATCCTGCTGGGGCTGTTCAAGAAGGTGGCCATCGCCGACATGCTGGCGCCCTACGTCAACAACGCCTTCAACGCCCCGGCCGCCACCAGTTTTGTCGGGCTTCTGGTAGGGGTGTGGGCGTTCGCCTTTCAGATCTACGGGGACTTCTCGGGCTACTCCGACATCGCCCGGGGTTCCGCCTTCCTCCTCGGCATCGACCTTCCCGAAAACTTCAACCAGCCCTACTTCTCCCGTAGCGTCACCGAGTTCTGGCGCCGGTGGCACATCTCGTTGTCCACCTGGCTGCGGGACTACCTGTACATCCCACTGGGCGGCAACCGCGGCGGCGAGGGGCGGACCTACCGCAACTTGATGCTGACCATGCTCATCGGTGGCTTGTGGCACGGCGCCGCCATCACCTTCGTGGTGTGGGGCGGGTTGCACGGGCTGTACCTGATCGGCGAACGCCGGTTCACGTATGCGACGAGCGAGGACTACCGCAGGCCGTGGGTGCTGCGGCGGGATTTGTTGCGCACCGTGATCACGTTCCAGCTGGTATGCCTGGCCTGGGTGTTCTTCCGGGCCCCCTCGACCACCTCGGCGTTGCATTACCTGAGCGACATCGCCCACCTGCGGGGCGGGGTGACCGACCACACCGCCATCGTCATGCTGGCGCTGGCGGCCGCCGCCATGTGCTTCGTCGACTATGTCCAGTTGCGGGCCCGCGACCACGCCGCCTTTGTCGCCTGGAACCCGGCCGTCCGGGGCCTGATGTATGGGCTCATGATCGTGCCCATCGTCATCTTCAGCGGCGGGACGCCGGTACCGTTCATCTACTTCCGCTTCTGAGCCCTCTGGGTGCGGGGGTTCCGGTAGGGGCCGAGGGGGCGGCTGGCCAGTTCCGGGCCGGTCGGGTGGCGGGGGTTGAGCCGGGCCAGCCGGAACAGCCGCCGGGCTCGGTCGGCACTGGTCGGGTTGTGGCGCAGGGTGGCGCCGGCCGTCGCCTTTACCGCCCGGGTCAGGAGCAGCAGCCGGCCGACCGCGGTGATGGCCTCGGCCCGGGCCCGCCCCTCGTGCTTGCAGAAGTACAGGTAGCGGCTGCGCCGCCCCTGCCCGGGAGTGATCTCGATCAGGCCCGGCTTGAACACCGAGGCGTGACCCACGTGGACGATCACCGCCTCAGGGCAGGTGGCCAGCGACCAGTCGGCTTCGGACAGGCGGCGGCTCAGGTCGGTGTCCTCGTAGAAGAGGAAGAACCGTTCGTCGAAGGGGCCCACCTGGGCCAGGGCGGTGACGCGCAGGAGTAGGCAGCAGCCTTGGAGGAAGCCGCCCTCGGGGTCCGGGGGCTCAGTACGGTCGGTCCAGTCGGCCCGCCAGGCGCTGCGGGCGTTGGGGTACGCGATGCGGTTGGCCCCCGGCCGGCCCTGCCCGTCGACGACGGTGGGGACGACCGCGGCCAGGGCGGAATCGGCATCGAGTGCCTCGACCATGCGGGTGACGGCGCCGGGGAGAAGCGTCGTGTCGTCGTTGAGGACCAGGGCGTAGCGGGCGCCCCGGTCCGGCGCCGCGATGAGGGGGCGCAGGACCTGGTTGTGGTTGGCACCGAAGCCCCGCCGGACCCGGTTGGCCACGACCCGGACCTTAGGGAACTCGGCGGCCAGCATCTCCAGGCTGCCGTCGCCGGAGACGTTGTCGATGACCGTCGCCTCCCACGAGAGGCCGGCGCAGGCGGCCGGGAGGCTGGCCAGGCAGGCGTGGACCAGGTCACGGTTCTCATGGTTGACGATCGAGATGACGACGTCGGGGACATCGGGGCCGGCCATGGGTCGTCGGCGTCGTCAGCCGGCGTCAGCCGGCGAAGGCTCGGACCACCAGGCTGAGCCGCTCGACCAGGTCCGACTCCCGCCAGCCCTCGCTGTGGCGGTCGCTCACCGTCTCGCTGACGTCGTCGACGCGGTTGAATCCGGCCCGGAGGAGCACCTGGCGCAGCAGGCCGAAGTCGTAGATGACGTGGTGCCGCTCGAGGTCGGGCCCGATCCCCTTGCGCCGGGCCAGCGGGTCGCCGGTCGTGCCGTAGATCGGGATCAGCAGGTCCCACTTCTTCTCGTCGCTACTGGCGAGGAACGCCGGGAACACGGTGGCCGCGTCGGGGACGTGGATCTCGGCGAAGCCGCCCGGCGCCATTACCCGTCGCCACTCCCCGAGGGTGCGGTCGATGGATGTCGGATGGACGTGTTCGAGCACATGGATGGCCAGCAGCTCGGTGACCGAGCCATCCGCGAAGGGGAGCTTCCACGCCGGGGCCACATGTTCGAGGTGGCGGGAGGTTCGGTCGGCGTCGACGTGGACGTACCCCGGGCTCGGGAACGGGCCACCACCGATCTCGACTCGCAGTGGTGTGACAACCTCGCCGTCGAGGTCGAGTCGTCGTCGCAGCGCCGCGGGAAAGTGGCGTACCCAGGGGGCACGTCCTGTCACGACCGATCGCCGGAGGGGTACCGCCGGATAGTCCCGGGCCAGGTTGAGGAGGCGCTGCCGGGCCCGCTGCGCCGCCTGTCTGACGGTGTGCCCGGCGGTCCCGTTGCCCGCCGGCGAGCCCGCGCCTGGGGTGTCGTGGTCGCGCTGGCGGCCTGCGGGGACAGTCACCTCAGGTTTGGCGGCGCCAGAAGGCACCGGTCCAGTCGATCTGCTCGATGGGCTCGGTGATGCCATGTTCGCAGCGGTAGTCCTCCACCGCCGCCTTGCAGCCGGGGACGGCGCCGTAGTCGTCGATGATGGCGAAACCGCCCACCGACAGCTTCGGGTAGAGGGCATTCAGGATGTCGATCGTGGAGCCGTACATGTCGCCGTCGGCTCGCAGCACCGCCAGGTGCTCGATGGGCGCCGTCGGCAGGGTGTCCTTGAACCAGCCCTTGAGGAACCGGACCTGCTGATCGAGCAGGCCGTAGCGGGAGAAGTTGCGTTTCACCTCTTCCAGCGATACTGCCAGGACGTTCTGGGTCCAGTGCTTGTCGCCCCGGTCGGCGTCATACCTCGGATCCGGCTTGGGGAGGCCTTCGAACGAGTCGGCCACCCACACCAGCCGTTCCTGGTCGCCCAGCGCCGCCAGCGCGGCCCGCATGAAGATGGCCGCCCCACCGCGCCACACCCCGGCCTCGAGCAGGTCGCCGGGGACGGCGTCGGCCACGACCTGTTCGATGCAGGACTGGAGGTTGTCGAGCCGGCGCAACCCGATCATGGTCTCGGCCCGCTCGGGCCAGTCGAGCCCCTCCTGGCGGAGTTCGGGCCGGAACGGGACCCGGCGGTGGACCACCCAGTCGTGACTGTCGAGGACCTTTTCCACATAGGGCCACAACCGCTTCTTCCACGCCGGGATGGGCGCCACCGGGGTTAGGTCGTCATCGAAGCCATAGCGGGTGAGGCAGCGTTTCATCAGGTCCAGGTAGCGCCCGGCGGGCGACCAACCAGCCGGCGCCTGGGCTGCGGCCAGACCGTCGGAGCCGGGAGCGGGCGAGGACATCGGGGCGATGGTAGCCGGGAGGTCGTTGGCGCCGGCCGGCAGCGACGGCGGGGCCCGGTGCGAGGGCGGCCCGCAGCTGGCTGGCGCCGGGGGGCAGGCTCAGCCGGCCGGCCGGTGGTCGATGCGCTCCCACGTGTGGTTGGTGCGCAGGTCGCCATCCATGGCGATCCGCGCCTCGAGGTCGGCGGGGCCGGTGACGCCGAGCCGGGGGGGCACGAAGAACGACGGGCCGTTGGGATCGCTGAGCAGCACATTGCTCTCGGCGTCGGTGATGTCGGTGTTGATGTGGAAGGTGCCTCCCCCGCCCAGGCGCAACCGGAACTCGACCCGCACCTCGGCTTCCTCGCCCGCCTGATAGGACCGCCAGTGGTCGCCCAGGGCGGTCTGCATGCTGTAGGCCAAGCTGCCGTCGCCGGACATCACCCGGAAGATGAGGCCGGGCCCGTCGACCGGCGCATGAAAGCGCATCGCCATCTTGTAGGTCACCACCTGGTCCTGGTCGACATCGTCGACGGCCGCCCCGCGGTGGTCGACCAGCTCCCGGCTCAGGATCCGCACCGGGCCGTCGGGATGGTCGCCCGCTTCGTCGGCGGCGGCCAGCAGCTGGTGGAACCGGGCGATGGCGGAGTCGGTGGGGCCGTCATAGTCCAGCCGGCCCCGGTTGACGACCAGGGTGCGGGGGCACAGGAGATGAATGGCGTGCATGTGGTGGCTGACGAACACGATCGTGGTGCCCGACCGCTGCAGCTCCCGCATCCGCTCCAAGCACCGGAGCTGGAAGGCGATGTCGCCTACCGCCAGGACCTCGTCGACGATGAGGACGTCCGGGATGACGTGGATGGCCACCGAGAAGCCGAGCCGCATGAACATGCCGCTGGAATAGAACTTGACCGGCGTGTCGATGAAGTCGGCCAGGTCGGCGAAGGCCACGATCTCGTCGAAGCGCCTTTTGATCTCGGGCTTGGTCAGCCCGAGGAGCATGCCGTTGACGAAGACGTTTTCCCGCCCCGTCATCTCGCTGTGGAAACCCACGCCGACGCTCAGCAGCGGGGCGATGCGGCCCCGGATGACGAGGCTCCCGCTGGTCGGCTGGCTGACCCCGGCGATGAGCCGCAGAAGGGTGGACTTGCCGGCCCCGTTGCGCCCGATGATCCCGACCGTCTCCCCCTTTTGGATGTCCAGGCTCACGTCGCGCAGCGCCCAGAGCTGGGTCCGGTTGGGTGGCCCGAAGGGGACGAGGGATCGCAACAGGCTGCGTTCCCGGATCTGCCAGTAACGCTTGCTGACCTGGTTCAGCCTGATGACTGCACCGGTCAGCGAGTCAGAGGTCATGGGTTTCAGAGGTCATGGATGTCACAGGTCATGGATCTCAGAGGTCAGGGTGCCAGAGGTCAGGGTGCCAGAGGTCAGGGTGTCAGAGGAGGTCTACGAACAGCCGGTCGTGGCGGCGATGGGCCGATACCGCGATGACCAGGAGCATCGCGGTGGTGGCTACCGAGACGACAAGGGCGCGCCCCGACGGTGCGGGGGAGCCGACCGCCGCGGTTTGGAACAGGGAAACGATCCCCGTCAAGGGGTTGAAGTCAAGCCATCGCCCCGCCGATCCCAACGAGGAGGCGGGATACACGATCGGGGTGATGTAGAGCCACACCAGGACCACCGCGGCCACCATGAACTTGAGGTCGCGGAAGTAGACGTAGAGGGCGGCCAATACCATCCCCAGGGCGGCCGTGAACGCGACGACCAGGGCGGCGGCCGGGAGGAGCAACAGCAGCCGGGTGGTCGGGCTCACGCCCACGACGGGCAGCTCGGCCAGCAGGATCACGGTGGCCGTGACCAGCAGGAGCAGGTTGGCGCACGGCGGCACCAGGGCCAGGATGGCCCGGGGGAACCAGACCTTGTCGGTCAGACCCGAGGCGTCGACGATGGAGGTCGTGGACGCGCTGAGCGACGTGGACACGAATACCCACGGCACCATCCCCGCCAGCACGAACCCGGCGTAGCTGAAGGCGTGGCCGCTGCCGAAGCGGCCCACTCGGGAAAAGATGAAGACCATCACGATCGACTGCAGGAGGGGCAGGGCGACGGACCACAGCACGCCCAGCGTCGCCCGCTTGTACCGGACCTGAAAGTCCTTGCGGGACAGGGCGACCAACACCCCCCGGAAGCGCCACAGGCCGACCAGCCACTGGCGCAGCGGCACCGGGCGATCGTCGAGGGAGAGAACCGGGAGCGTCACCTGATCGGCCAGCGTAGACGGGCATGGTCTTGCGCCGGGTGCTGGGCATGGCCCATAGTCGACGTTCCCCGTATGGCCCATCCGGATCTGGCGGCTGAGCAGGCCCACGTTGACCACGCCTACGAGCAGCTGGAGGCGATGCGAGCCAATGCCTTGGCCATGTTGCGTGCCGCGTTCGGGGAGCGGGGCGGCACCTTCCAGGCCATCACCGAGCGAGACATCCGGGTCCGGACCAGCCTGAACCGGCTGGAGCAGCTGCAGCTGGGCCGGGAGTCCCTCGTTTTCGGTCGCATCGACCGGGTCACCCCAGCCACCGAAGCGGCGGCGGCGGGGGCGGGGCCGGTAGCAGGGGCCGGGCCGGTGGCGGGGGGGCCTGCCGAAGAGGTCGCCGAGGCCTTCCACATCGGCCGGTTGGCGGTTGCCGACAACGAACAGGAGCCGTTGGTGGTCGACTGGCGGGCCCCCGTCGCCGAGCCTTTCTACCGGGCCACGGGCGCCCAGCCCATGGGGCTCACTCGGCGGCGCCACTTCCTCACCGAGGGGCGCCGGGTGCTCGACCTGGAAGACGAGCTCTTCAGCGATTCCCTGGACGGCATCACCGTGGTCGAGGACGGGCAGGAACAGCTGAGTTCCGTCGGGCTGGGAGCGGGCCTGTCCGGGTCGGCGACGCTCCTTTCGGCCCTTTCCCGTTCCCGGACCGGCCGGATGCGCGACATCGTGGCCACCGTCCAGCGGGAGCAGGACGAGATCATCCGAAGCCCGCTCAGTGGCGTCCTCGTCGTCCAGGGCGGCCCGGGCACGGGCAAGACCGCGGTGGCACTGCACCGGGCCGCCTACCTGCTCTACACCTACCGCTTCCCCCTGGAGAGCCAGGGGGTGCTGGTGGTAGGGCCCAACCCGCTGTTCCTCCGCTACATCGAGCACGTGCTGCCGTCGCTGGGGGAGACCGGGGTGGAGATGTCGACGGTCGGCCGGCTGTACAACCAGGCGACCGCCACCGGGGCCGACAGCTGCGAGAGCGCCACCCTCAAGGGCGACGCCCGGATGGCGCGTTTTCTCGCCCGGGCGGTGGCGGCCCGGGAACGCCCGCTGCGGCGCAGCGTCGAGGTGCCCTACGGACCGACCGTGCTCACGCTGACGCCCGCGGCTACCGCGGACATCGTCAATTCCGTCAAACGACGGTCGGGCCCGCACAACACTCGCCGGCGATTGGTCGAACAGATGTTGTGGCGACATCTCCACGGGCGGCTGTTGGAAGCCCGGGCCCGCACCACCCGGGAGGCGCCAGAGGTTCCCGAGGAGTGGACGTCGCCGCTCGACCGGGAGGATTCGGAAACCGACTTCGGGTCGATTGCGATCAGCGAGCTCACCGCGGCCGAGTTGGGCAACGACCTGCGCCGCCTGCCCGTCATCGCGGAGGCACTCGACCGCATGTGGCCCGTCCTGTCACCCCAGGAGTTGTTGCACGACCTGTACGGCGCCCCGCCGCTGGTGGAGCTGGCGGGGCGGGGTCTGCTGTCGCCCGAGGAGCAACGGGTTCTGGGCCGCCCGCGCGCCGAGACGACGGTGGCGGTGGCGTGGACCGAGGCCGACTTGGCCCTGCTCGACGAGGCTCGGGCCCTGCTCGGTACACCCCGGCGGAGGCTCGGCAGCGACCGGGCCCAGGAGCCAGATACCGGGCGCGACGAAGACGGCGCCCGGGCTTACGGCCACATCGTGGTGGACGAGGCCCAGGACCTCTCCCCGATGCAGTGGCGAATGCTGGGGCGTCGCAGCTTGTCGTCGTCGATGACCATCGTCGGCGACATCGCCCAGGCGACCGGAACCTGGGCCCCGTCCTCGTGGTCCGAGGCGCTCCAGCACCTTCAGGCCAAACGGGTGTCCAAGGTCGTCGAGTTGACGGTCAACTACCGGACCCCGAGCGAGATCATGGACCTGGCCCGCCGGGTGCTCGAGGCGGCGGCGCCCGACATGGTGGCCCCCCAGTCGGTGCGCACCACCGGCGTCGACCCTCGGATCATGGCCACCGACGCCAGGTCCTGGCCGGCCGCGGTCGCCGAGGTCGCGGCCCAGGAACGAGCCGACCTGTTCGCGGAGTCGGCGTCGGGCGGGACCATCGGGGTCATCTGCCCTCCGTCGATGGTGGCGGCCGCCGGCGCCGCCCTGGCCGACGCGGGCCTGGAGTTCGGGAGCCTGGAGGCCGGTGCCCTCGATGACACCGTGACCCTGGTGAGCCCCGCCGCCGTCAAGGGCCTGGAGTTCGACTCGGTGATCGTGGTCGAGCCGGCCCGGATCCTGGCCGAGTCGGCTCAGGGCCTGCGGGCCCTCTATGTCGCCCTGACCCGGGCCACCCGGCATCTTTCGATCATCCACAGCGAGCCGCTGCCGCAGTCCCTGACCTAGCGCCCCTTTTCCCGGGTTCGCTCGACGCTTACAGGAGGCGACGGAGGATGCGGTCCTTGAGCTTGTTGGCGGGCGGGTAGGTGAACCAGGGATCGAACCAGGTGGCCCGGTCGAGCACCGCCTTCAGGTGGCTGAAGGTGTCAAAGCCGTACTGGCCGTGATACGCGCCCATGCCGCTGGCGCCGACGCCGCCGAAGGGCAGGCCCGGAGTGGCGATCTGGAGGACGGTTCCGTTGACGCACACTCCGCCGGAGGACGTCCGTTCGACAACGCGGTCGGAGATTCCCGGCCGCGACGAGAAGACGTACAACGCCAGGGGCTTCGGATGGGCATTCACGGTCTCGATGGCGTCCTCGATGTCGGGGACCGCGATCACCGGAAGGATGGGACCGAAGATCTCGCCTCCCATCATCGCCTCGTCCCACGAGGCCCGGCGCACGATGGTCGGGGCCAGATAGCGATCGTCCACGTCCACCTCGCCCCCAGTGACGATGCGGCCCGGGTCGACGTCGTCGAGCAGGCCCTTCAGCCGGGAGAGATGATGGTCGTTGACGATCCGTGCGTAGTCGGGGCTCTGGCGGGGGTCGACGCCGTAGAAGTCGTGCACGGCGTCGGTCAGCTTGACCAGCAGCTGCTCTTCGATGTCCTGGTGCACGAGGATGTAGTCAGGAGCCAGGCACGTCTGACCGGCGTTCAGAAACTTGCCCCACGCGATGCGCCGGGCGGTGGTGTCGAGATCGACTTCGCGGTCCACTATGGCCGGGCTCTTGCCGCCCAGCTCCAAGGTGACCGGGGTGAGGTGCTTGGCCGCCGCCTCCATGACGATGCGGCCCACCCGGCCGTTGCCGGTGTACAGGATGTGGTCAAAGCGCTCAGCCAGCAGGCCGGTCGTCTCCTCCGCTCCTCCTTCGACAATCGCCACTGCCCGCTCGTCGAGGTAGCGGGGGATTAGCTCGGCCATGAGGGCGGAGGTGGCCGGCGCCAGTTCCGAGGGCTTGCCAACCACTGCGTTGCCCGCCGCCAGGGCGGTGGCCATCGGGAGCAGCAGCAGGTGGATGGGGTAGTTCCAGGGCGCAATCACCAGGACCACGCCGAGCGGCTCGGGGACCACGCGTGCCTTGCCGACCCCGAGGCGCACCGGGACCGGAATCGGCCGGGGCTCGGACCACCGGCCCAGGTTGCGGTGCAGGGCCGTGATCTCCCCGTTGATGGCGCCGATGTCGGTCGCCCAGCCCTCGCCGGCCGGCTTGCGCAAGTCGGCGGCCAAGGCGGCCAACCACCGCGGTTCCTGTTCCTTCAACATCCGCTGCAGCTGCTTCAGCTGGGCGCGTCGCCATGTCAGGGGGCGGGTCAGCCCGCTGTCGAAGCCCCGTCGTAGGTGTTTGACGATCTCCGCCGGCATCGTGATTTCGGACATCCCCCCAACCCTACGCATGGCGGGCCTCGATGCGACGCCGGTGGCGGTCGCCCAGACGGCCGGGCACCATGGAGCGATGACCGATGAGCGGGCCCTCGACCTGACCGCCGTCGATGGCGACCCCGTGGCGCAGTTCCGACGCTGGTTCGACGAGGCGGTGGCGGCTGGTGTGCCCGAGCCCGAGGCCATGTGCGTGGCCTCGGTGGCGTCCGACGGGACCCCCTCGGCCCGAATGGTCCTCTTGAAGATGGTCGACGGTCGGGGTTTCACCTTTTTCACCAACTACCGGAGCCAGAAGGGCGGCCAACTGGCCGCCAATCCGAAGGCCGCCCTGGTGTGGCGTTGGTTCCTGCTGGAGCGCCAAGTGCGGGTAACCGGCGTCAGCCAGGATGTGGCGGCCGAGGAATCCGACGCCTACTTCGCCTCTCGGCCCCGAGGAGCCCAGATCGGCGCCTGGGCGTCACCCCAAAGCGAGGTGCTCTCGTCCCGTGCCGAGCTCGAAGCCCGGGTGTCGGAGGTGTCGACCCGCTTCGGCGACGGCCCCATACCGCGGCCCACGTGGTGGGGTGGTATCCGGATACTGCCCGAGACCGTGGAGTTCTGGCAGGGCCGGTCCAGCCGGCTGCACGACCGGCTGCGCTACCGGCGTCGTCCCGGCGAGTCAGGATGGGCCATTGAGCGTCTGGCCCCATAAGCGGTAGAAAGGGTACGTGGCCGTGGAACCCGATTCTCTGGAAGTCGACCTCGACACCTTCGCGGCGGCCCACGCCGACGGCGCGGTCGTGCTCGACGTTCGTAATCCCGACGAATACGAGGACGGCCACGTTCCCGGGGCGGTCCTGATTCCCTTGGGCGAACTGAACGACCGCCAAGGGGAGATCCCCGACGGCGACCCCGTCTACGTGATCTGTGCCGTGGGGGGCCGCAGCCTCCAGGCGACCAAGGCCATGGTCGGGGCGGGCTACCGGGCCGTTTCTGTGGCCGGAGGGACCAAGGGTTGGATCGAGCAGGGTCGCCCGGTCGTCACCGGGGTGTCTCCCACCTGAGGGGCCCCGAGGCCGCCTACGAGGGCGCCCCGGCTGGAGGTTCCGGGGTGTCCCCCGGTTGGGTGCCGTTCAAGGCGCGACTCATGCGCAGCAGGCTCGCCGTCAGCTCCTTCACCTGGTCTTCGGTCAGCGGATCGAAGACGTAGCGCCGCACATTGGCCACATGGGTGGGGGCGGCCTGCTCGAGGACGGCCCATCCGGCGGCGCTCAGGACAGCCAGGGTGCCTCGCCGGTCCGACAGGCAGGCCTGGCGCCGGACCAGGCCGTCGCGCACCAGACCGTCCAGGCGCCGGGTCAACCCGCTCGGGGAAACCACCAGGCGCTCGGCCAGCTCGACCATCCGGAGGGCGGCCCCATCGGCCTCCGAGAGCTGCACCAGCACCTCGTAGTCGCGCAGTGAGATGGCATGGGTCGCTTGCAACTCCGCGTCGAGACGGCTGACGAGGCGGGCATGGACCGCCACCATGACGCGCCACGCCCCTAGTTCGCCCTCGGACAGCCACGCCACGTCCGCTCCCGGGTCCGCAGGCTCCGGGGAGAACGCTCTCTGCGTGGCCACGGGCGGAACGTTAGTAGCGGTCCTGGCGGGGCTGCGGCTAGATACCTATGTCTATCCAAACGGATGATTTCTTGGGTCGAAGGTATGGGTGCCGGACATCTATGGAAACCTTCGGCGTATGGCGGACGTCGTTCAGGGGATGTGCTCGCCCGCCTCACTGCGGCCCTCGTCCATCAACTCCTCTTCGAGGGCCTCCCGGGAGGTGATCGGGTCGTCCTCGACGTGGGCCGCTTGATGCTCGACCTCGGCTTCGGATTCTGCTTCTCGCTGTTCGTGATCCGCCATCTGTCTCTCCTCAGTCGAACCCTGTTCGACGGCTTTTGGCCTGGTCAGAGCTTTGGTCTCTATACACTGGGCCCTGGTTCGGGTACACTCCGATTCTTGTAGTGCCGGGCGACGCGACAGGCGTTCGGCGGCAGAAACACCGCGACGCCGGCGGGCCGGCGCAATGGAAGGACGATACTGCGAAGGTGCCCACCAATCACGCGGCGCAGCCTGAAGAGGATTTGGTTCGCCTCTACCTAAACGACATCGGCAAGCATGCGTTGCTGACCAAGGACGACGAAGCCCGCTTGGCTCAGGCCATTGAGGCAGGTCGGGAAGCCCGGGCGGAACTGGCCGCAGCCAAGACGGTCACCACGGCCCGCAAGCGGGAGCTGCGGCGGCTGATCCGCGGCGGCGACGATGCGGCCGAAACCTTCGTCAAGGCCAACCTCCGGTTGGTGGTTTCCATCGCCAAGAAGTATCAGGCGGCCGAGCTGCCGCTGCTCGACCTGGTGCAGGAGGGCAACCTGGGCCTGATGCACGCCGTCGAGAAGTTCGACTGGCGCAAGGGCTTCAAGTTCTCGACCTACGCCACCTGGTGGATCCGCCAGGCCATCACCCGGGGCATCGCCAACACCGGGCGGACGGTGCGCCTGCCGGTGCATGCCGGTGACCTCCTGACCCGGGTCACCAAGGCCCGAGGCCGCTTGGAAGGCCAGCTGGGCCGGCGTCCCACGGTGGGCGAACTGGCCGCCGACCTGGAACTGGAGGAGGAGAAGGTCACCGAGATCCTTCGCCACGCCGCGGAACCACTGTCGCTCTCCGAGCCCCTGCGCGAGGACGGCGACGCGGAACTGGGCGATGTCGTCGAGGATCGCTCTGCGGTGTCGCCGTTCGACGCGGCTGCCGCCTCGTTGCTCTCCGGTGAGGTCGCCAAGATGTTGGTGGCGCTGGATGAGCGCGAGCGGGAGATCCTGCGTCTGCGTTTCGGCCTCGACCGGGGCGAGCCCCGCACCCTCGACGAGGTCGGCGAGCACTTCAGCCTGACCCGGGAACGCATCCGCCAGATCGAGGCCCGGGCCATGTCGAAGTTGCGCCACCCCTCCACCGACCGGGGGGCCCGGGAGCTTCTCACCGGCTGAACCGGCTGAGAGGTCGCAGCCCGGTGGACACCACCGAGATCACTGTTGACACCCGGCGTCGCCAAATCGCCGATCTCTCGGACGCCGTGGCGAGCTTCTGCCGGGACCGCGGCGACGGCCTCCTGTCGGTCTTCGCACCCCACGCCACCGCGGGCGTGGCGGTCATGGAGCTGGGATCGGGGTCGGAGCCCGACCTGGTGGAGCTGCTCCAGCGGCTGCTGCCCCGCGATGACCGATACCGCCACCGTCACGGGTCGCCGGGCCATGGTGCCGACCACATCCTGCCGGCCCTGGTCAGCCCGTCACTGGTCGTTCCCGTCGTGGCGGGCCGACCGCAGCTGGGCACCTGGCAGTCGATCGTCCTGGTTGACCTCAACGCCGACAATCCCACCCGGCAGGTCCGTCTGAGCTTCGTGGCCGGCTGACCCCGCGGCAGTCGAGGCCCGACGAATGTGATCCGGTGGGCGCAGCCGCCCCCTCGACGGGCGATCAGCGCCAGAAGCGCTCGCTCCGAGGCGGGGTGGGCGGTCGGTAGTCCTCCCGAAGCGCCTTCCGGAGACGGCGCAATGCGGCATGCCGGCCCTCATCGGAATCGGCGATCAGGGCGTCGGCCAGAGCCTCGATCAGCCCGACTAGCGCAGAGCCGGGGACTTCCGACGCCAGCTCTCGGGCCACCCGCCGGGCCTCGCCGGCCTGCCGCAACCGCTCATCGGGGGCGGCTCCCGAGTCCAGCCCTTCGATCTCGGCCAACAGGGCGTCCAGCCGGACGCGCCATGGGGGGAGCGGCATCGGCGGCGTCGCGGGCTGGGCCCGGCGCGGGGCGCGCAACAGGCGCCGGCTGGGCGCCGGGTCGGGGATGGCCATGCGCATTGGCGGTGGGGAGCCGGGAACGGGATGGGGTTGGAACGGTACCGGCGGGGGGGTGGCCACGTTCTGTCCCCCGGGAACCGGTGCCGCCGCCCCGTACATCTCCATGGCGGGGGGCACGGCCGTGGCCGCCATGGCTGCCCAGCCGCCCGGGAGCTCCACCGGCTGCACGATGCGGTGCATCGGGCCCGCAATCTCGACCCGCTCGGCTGAGTGGTCGACGGCCACCCACGCCGTGAACCGGCACAGCACCCGGTGCCGTCGCGACACCGCCACGATCTGCGACGCCAAGGTCGTGTGGTCGCCCCCGCCGGCCGCGTAGAGGTCTTCGAGGTCCCGGAGGCGGCCCCGCGCCCACACCGCGGCTGCGGCGCGGCTGGCGGTCACCACCACGTCACAGGAGATCGTCGATCCGTCGGCGACCGATACCGTCGCCCGACCCCCGGCCCGACCACGGAACCTTCCGCTCATCACCAGCGGCACTCCGGGGTAGAGGTCGGCGGGACGCGCCGGTGTCATGGTTGCCGGATCGATCGCCAGGGCGTCGAAGCGCACCGTCACGGACTCCGCCACTGGCTCGCCCAGGCGGCGCTGGAGGTCCGACAGGACGCCGTCCAGCCGGTCCTCGGACTCCGCCAGCTCGCAGCGCCCGCCGGTGGCGGCCGCCAGCCGGTGCAGCAGTCCCGCGTTGACCGCCTGGTCAACACCCACGGTAAACATCCGTACCCCGGCGTCGGTAGCCAGGCGCACCAGTCGGTCCTCGTCTCCCACCTGGCCGTCGGTCACCAGGATGCAGCAGCGGGCCCGAGCCCGGTCGCCAACCTCGCCGCCGATCGCCCACCCGGCCGTTTCCCCGAGCCGCCGGCCGGCCTCACCCTGGTGGGCGGCGTAGGCGGCGGCGAGCCCCGCAGCCAACTCGGTGCCCCCCCGGGCGTCGAGCCGGCCCAACCACTCCACCGCCCGGTAGCGGTTGCGGTCGGACGCCTCCACCAGGCCGTCATTCGCCAGCCCCGGCGGGCGCTCCAGGCTGTCGTCGAAGGCGATGATGGCGAAACGGTCGGCGCTCGTGAGCGAGTCCACGATCCGGGCCGCGGCCCGGCGGGCCGCCACCATCTTCCAGCCGCCCATGCTGCCCGACCGGTCCAGCAGCAAGACCACATCCCGGGGTGGCGCGGCCGTCGCATGGGCGGGCGGGAGGATGGTCACGACGTAGGTGCCCGCCACATCGTCGGAGTCGCCTTCGGAGTCGCCGCCGGACCCGGCGTCGGGGATGGCCAGCGCCGACATCTGGCCCTCGGCGCCACCGTCCACCCGGTAGCGCAGGATGAAGTCGCGGTTGAGCCGCTCGCCGGGCTGAAGCTCCACCGTCACCACACCTCCGGGGTCGCATGCCACGATCGCCGCGTGCAGGCTGGAGCGCAGGTCGCTGACCGCCATCCCGGCCGGGTCCAGCCGGACCGTCACCTCGAGTTTCACCGGATTGGGACCCCCGCACAGGAGGACCGGTGGGGTGATGCGTGAGGCGTCGGGTACCGCCTGGGTGTCCAACGCCGTCCCATCCCCCGCACTACAACCCTCCAGCGGGTTCCCGGGGATGTAGCGGGGGGCGACGACCAGCGGCACCCGGAAGGTCGCCTCCTCGTACTCCCACGCCACCGGACCGGCCAGGGAGAGCTCGACGGTAGCCTCCTCGCCCGGGGCTAGGTTGCCGACCTGGATGGTGAACACGTCAGGCCGGTCCTCTTCCAGCAGCGCGCTCCGCCGGCCCGAGGCCAGCGCGGCGCCGTAGGCGTCGCGGGCCGCCTGGCGCTCCTCGATGGCCCCTGCCAGGCGGCGATCGCCGATCGTGACGGTGAGGTCGGTCACGGCGGCCCGATCCGGTAGGGGGAAGATGTAGGTCGCCTCGATAGGGCACCCGTGGGGATTGGCGAAGACCTGGCGGATCGTCATGGCGGCCAGCAGGCCGGTGATGTCGGCAACGACGGTCATGGCGACCAGCGGAAGGTGGCCCCGCTCGCAGGTGAGCAGCCCGGCGCCGGGGAGCGCCCCGGATCGGTCGGCGCCGTCGCCCGGCTCGGCGGGCGATTCGGGGAGGAGGTGGAGCGAGGTCATGAGTAGTCCTTTCGTTCGAGGTCGGTGCCGTGGGGCGCGGCAGGGCTGAGGTGAGCGAGCTGGTCGAGCAATGCCGCGGCCGCGCTGCGGATGGCCGCGATGTCGGCCGCCGTGAGCGGCCCCGGGGCCGACAGCAGCAGGGTGGCGTCGGCGCTCAAAGCGACGGCAAGCAGCGGTCGTGCGCCGTCGAGCGGGAGGGCCGGGACGGCAGAGGGGGGGTGCCGCAGATTTTCGGCCCGGTGAGGTGGAAAATCCGACGCGACCGCCGTCTCGGCCCAGAAGCGGCGCCCGCCCGGCGCCGTGGCGGCCCCGTCCCGGCCCGCCGCGATGGCCTCGACCTCAGCGGGGGGCAGCCCGGCCAGGCGGCTCTGGGCCGCCGCCAGGGTGAGGCCTGATGCTTGGAGGCGCTTGACGGCCACCGCTTGGGCGACGTGCCGCTCGCCGTAGCGGGCCTGGCGGTCCCTTACCGCGCCCGGCCGGTCCATGAGCCCGAGCGTGGTGTAGTAGCGCAGCGTGCGGCGGTCAGGAAAAGCATTGACCTGACCGTTGCCCTGGCGATCCAGTCCCACCGCAGTCAGGCGGGAAGCAACCGCCGTGACCAGCTCATCGAGGGTGTACTCCATGGCTCTGACAGTGACAGAGATTACTGTCACTGTCAAGGAGATGCCGCACCAGCCCCTCGTCACCGGCGCAGATCAGGTACTCCACGTTGCGGGTGTGGGACACCTGGCCCACCTTTTCCCCCTTCAGATTGTGAATCCCGATCTGAGCGCCGACGTAGCGCCGGGAGTCGAAGGCCATGACCTCCACGTGGCCCCGCACCGCCGCCATGTCGATCAGGTCGTCGAGACCGACCCAACCCTCGTTGCTCGCCGAGATGATCACCGTCGCCGACCGCACGTCCGCGATCAGGCGGGCCAGCGCCTCGGGGGCCCGCCGGCGGTCGTTGAACACGCTCCTGGTGGACGGCTCCCGGGCATCGAGGCGCTTGCAGGCCACGCCGTAATGGTCCGGGGCGTCCCACGCCACCAGCGTCTCCCAGACGTGGTAGTTCGTGAAGTAGCGGTGCTGGTTGTAGGGAGGATCGAAATAGGCCAGGTCCACCTCGGGGAGCCCGGCCGCCACCATGGTGGCGTCGCCACCGACGGCGTGGCCCGGGCCTGCCAGCAGTTCGGGGACCCGCAACGTGAGGGGCTGGTAGCTGCGGGCCGCCCACTGCTTGAGGTACGCCATCTGGAGGCCGGTCGTGGAGTCGACCCGGTCGGCCGCTTCCAGCAGCGAGGTCAAGAGCACCGGTTCCAGAGCGTGGCCGGCGAATGTCCGCTGGATCTCGTCGCGGATGGCGTCGATGCGCCGTCCGTTGTGGGGCTGGAAAAACCGGGAAGCGTGGCTGAAGGTGGCGGTCACGTAGCCATCCACGCCGGGGAGGCTCTCGAGGTGGGAAAGGACGGCCCCGAGGGCCTTCAGGTCCACCTGGGCAGCATCGGTCGCCACGTAGCAACCGGCCAGCACCTCAGCGTAACGGGCCAGGTCAACCGCCCAGACCTCGGCCCCCCGGCGCTTCCATTCCTGGGCCACCCGCGTGGTACCGGTGAACAGGTCGACGGCGGTGCGGGCCCCGCAGCGGGTGAGGATTTCGCCGAGAACAGGGACCAAGCGCCGTTTCGACCCCAGGTATTTGATCACGCTGTGGAGTCTGGCTCCCGGGGCCGGCCAGGTGGCGGTTCTCCGCCGGGTGTCAGTTCAGGCGCCGGCTGCCTTGAGCACCAGGTCGGTGGCGAAGCCCGCAAACAGCCCGGCCAGGATGCCCCACATCAGGATTTCCTTCTGGCGCATCTTGGCGGCCACGTTGAGCAGCTGGATGACGACGTAGAGGATCGATCCCGCCGCCAGGGCGAGGAAGGCGATGAACACCGCGTTGTTGACGAAGGATTGGCCCACCAGGGTCCCGAAGAAGGTGGGGGCGCCGCCGATCAGGCCCATGGCGCCGAGAAACGCCCAGCTGGGAGGGGTGCCTTCGCCCGCCATGGGGGCGACGATGCCGAATCCCTCGGTGGCATTGTGCAGCCCGAAGCCGATGATGAGCATGAGGGCCAGGCTCACCTCGCCCTTGGCGGCCGACTGGCCGATCGCGAGGCCCTCGGCGAAGTTGTGCATTCCGATGCCGAGGGCGATGAAGAAGGCCAGGCGTTGCGCCTGAGACAAGGTGCTGACCCGGGCCGGGACCAGGATGCCGGGACGGGCGGGGGGCGCCAGTTCCTTGGCCGAGGCGGCGCCGGGGCCAAAGGTGGGCGCCGGCGCCGGGGGGCCTGACTTCCTGGCGGCGGCCGACATATACCGGTCGTAGTACACCAGGCCGACCAGGCCGATCGTGAGACCGAGGCCGAAGATGGTGGCCAGCCCCGCAAAGTGCAGCCAGGTCGCAGTTCGGTGCTGGGCCGAAGCCAACGCCTCCTGAACCGGTGTCCAGCCCGCGGTCAGGACGTCCCAGAGGAGGAAGAGAAGAACTCCGATGGCGCTGGCGTTGAGAAACGCTTTCAGCCGGGGCGCCGGCTTGCTGATACGACCCATCGGCAGGCCGAGGAAGATGGTCAGTCCGGCGATGGCGCCGAGAATGAGGATGTTCCCAGATGACATGGACGGCTTCCTGATCGGGGTCTGACTATTGTTAGGGCAACCTAACGCCCTCTGTCAACCCTTACGAAGAGATTCGTCAGTGGAGGTGGGTGAAGCGGGTCGGAAGCTGGTCGACTACGAAGGCGCCGACCACGGCGGGCCTGTTGGTGCTCACCGCAATGATGGCGTAGTGACCGACGTTGGTGTTATGGGCGCCTGTCACCGCGCCACGATCGTAGGTCCCATTGAAGGCGAAGACGCAGAGCTCCTGGTCGGGCAGGCTCGCCAGGGTGACGTCGTGGGGGAGGCGGGCCCGCAGGGTGGCGGCGCTGACCCGGCGCACCCCGACCAGTCTGCCTTCGTCATGTACCGCCGCCTGGGCCGGCGGCAGGGCCCGGAAGCAGGATCCGGCTGCCGTGCCGAGCGAGATCCGGCCGCCGGCGCACCCGCTGATGCCCGCCACGGCGGCCAGGACCACGAACAGCACAAACGCCGACCGGCGCCGTCTTCTCATGCTGCCCCCTCAGGCTGGCGGGCCACGATGGGACGGGAGTCGTCGATCCGGGGCGCCCGGGCTGTCCGGGTCCCGGGGGTTGTTTCCCGTGCCTCCCGTCGGCGCAGGTCCCAGTTGGTGAAGGCCCAGGCCATCCAGCCCAGCGGCAGGAGCACCCAGAAACTCAGCAGCCGGTAGAGCAGCACCGCGGCCACCGTGCTCTCCTGGCCCCCGCCGTAGGCCACCAAGCCGATGATCAAGCTGCCCTCGACCACCCCGAGCCCGCCCGGCGTAATGGGCAGGTTGGCGGCCAGCTGGGCGGCGGCGTAGGCCAGCAGGAGGGCCCGCCAGGGAACCGGGGCGCCAACCGCCATGAAGGTGCAGATGAGGCAGGTGACGTCGCACGCCCAGTTGCCAAGGGCGAAGGTGACGGCCATGAGCCAGTCGGCGGGGCTGGGCGAAATGGCATTCATGCGGCGGATGAACTCTTCGACCAACGCCTTGGGATCCCCGGCCGGGCGCTTGGCGAGCCGCTGGACCAGCCGCAGGGGCGCGACCAGGTGGCGGGCGATCCAGTTGCGGCGCCTCCACGCCAGGACGAGGAGGGCGGCCATCACCAGCAGGCCCAGGATCACCGTCACCAGATTGAGCTCGCCGCCACTCCCGCTGGACGCGGCCAAGCCGACGGCCGCCAGCGCCACCAGCGCCATGTCCAGCAGCGCCGCGGTGCCGATGAGCGTCCAGGCCGACAGGACATCGTCGGCTCCCCGGCGATGCAACTGGCGGAAGGCGTAGACGTTGCTGAACACCGGGCCCGCGGGCAGCGAGTTCTGGATGGAGTTACCGGCGAAAGTGATGGCGGTCATCATCGGGAGTGACATGGCAACATGGCCCGCTCCGAGGATCCGCCGCTGGAGGGCGGCGAAGGAGACCATCGAGGTCAACTCGAAAGCCGCGGCCAGCACCAGCCACTGGGCCCGGATGTGGTCGAGATAGGTGGTGGCCCCGGCGAGCTCGTCGCGCTGTCCGTACACGATGTGCAAGGCGAAGGCGGCCAAGCCCAGGCTGACCACCAGGCGCACGATCCGCCACAGCCGCTTGCCTGGCGTCGCGCCCAAAGCTTCGGTTTTGGCGACACGGCGTCGGGACGTGATGCCACGATGATCGCGCCGTCACGGCCATGAGGGCGCCTGCGAGAGATCCCGGCGCCGGCCGGGTTGGAGGTCTCGGGCGGCCGCCAGGATCCGCAGCTCCCCGGCCCGGCGCCCGAGCTCGCCCGGCGCCGGAGTCCCGAGGCTCAACTCGGCGCTGAGTTCGAGTGGTCGGTCCGGGAGCGACCAACGCTCGCGGTGGGATTCGACGGCCACCGCGGCCCGGCGCCAGAGCGGACGCGCCCCGGCGTCGATCGGAGGAGGGCCCAGCTGGGCCAGCACGGCAGCGGTCGGGCGGATCTCGGCTCCCCGCCCGAGGGCGGCCTGGCGCCAGGCCAGTGCCTGGGACAGGTGGGCCCACCGTTCCAGCTGGTCCCGGTGCTGTTCCTGCCACCGGGGGCGCTCCTGGGCCCGGGCGTCGAGAGCCGCCAGCCGGCCGTCGACCTCGGCCAGCGCCGCCGCCCGCTCTCGGTGGCCGGGACGGTCAGGCACAGAAGCCAGCCAATCGCGTTCCTCGGTGAGGCGGCGGTGTTCCGCCCCGGTGTCGGGTGGTGCCGACGCCCGCAGATGATCGCCCAGCCGGTCCCGCTCCATGGCCAGGTCAGCCAGGGATCGGGAGGCATCACCCGGGACGGCCACGCCGGCGCCGGAATGGCTTCGACCGCCGACCTCGGACAGCAGCGTATTCAGCGGATCGAGCCGGACCCAGTCCCGGTCGGCGCCTTGGGCGGCGGCCGGCGCGGGGACCACGGCGTAGATCCGGTCAGGTCGCAGCCGAGGGGCGACCGCCTCCACGTGGCCCAAGCCGAGGACGGGGCCGTCGTGGCCCGCCCGGAGATAGGCGGGCGTGGTGGCGTAGCCGTAGCCGAGCGGTACCCCACGGTTGGAAGCGGCCCGGTCGGCGGCGACGGTGACCGCGTCGTCCCGGCCCTCCCAAACGACGGTTGCCCGCTGTTCGGTCGGGTCCACGGCTGTAACCCGGCCCACCGTGCCGCCCGGCACCCCGCCCAAACGGCCATCTCGCTTGAGAGCCATCACCTCGTCACCGGGGCTTAGTGGGCGGCCGCCGATCTCCACCGACGGACCCTTCAGCTCTCCTCGCTGAAGCCGCACGGCTCGCGCGGCGCTGTTGAGGTGTTCGGCCTCCTCGATCCCGAGGGCGACCATGCGGGCGCGCTCGCCTGCGGCCCGCCGTTGCTGCCAATCCCGAACCAGCTCGTCCATGGCGGCCGCCCCGGTGGGAACCAGGCTTACCGTGCCGTCCCGGCCCGCTCTCACCACCGCCGTCTCCGAGACGATGGCGCGCTCCGCGAGTGGCAACGGTGGCGCGGGACCGGCGTCGATGACGGGCAAGGCGGTCCGCAGCGTCTCCAGCGCCGGGCTCTCGGCTCGCGGCCGCCGGGGCAGGGTCCCACCGTCGAGGAGCACCACTTTGGCTTGGCGGGCCACGGCGTCGCTCACCACCCGGTGGAGGTCGGTGGTCGACCATCGCTCGGCGTTGTCGACCAGGACCACGGTGGGATGGGCCGGGGTCGGCGGTGGCGGCCCCAGCCCGGCCAGCGCCTCCCAACGGGCCTGGCCCCGCTCGGTGGGGCTGACCAGTGCCACCTGGTGGCCGCTCGCCTCCCACACGTCGCGGGCGGCGGCCAGCACGCCGGCCTGGGCGATGAGGTCGCCTCGCAGCATGTCGACCGGCGCCCCTCCCCGGGTTAGGCGGGCGATGGCGTCTTGGGGCGAGGGCGTCGGGTCCGTCACCAACCCCACCAGGCGTTGGCTCGCCGGAGCGGCCGCGGCGACGATCCGCGCCTCCATGCGCTGGAGGCCGGCCGTGGTCCACTGGTTATGGCCGGCGGGAATCGCGGTCTTCAGGAAGTCGTCGGCCCGCGCCTCCAAGCGGGCGGCCGGGGCACCCGGCACCGAAAGGGTGGCCATCGCCCGCACCACATCCGGTCGGCCGAATCGGGAGTGCCGCTCGCTTAAGAAGCGTTCCACGGTGGCCGTCTCCGGTTCCGCCTGGCGTTCCCCAGGCCGGATGTCGCGCCGGGTGCGGGCCGTGCCCAGCAGGTCCTGGACGCGGGCCCGGTCGAGCCCGCCGGCCGCCACCCGCGCCCGCCACGGCTGCTCGGGACCGGTGGTTCTGGCGCTTCGGGTGCGGCCGCCTGCCGTCGCCCTCCCGACGCGGCCTGCCAATCCCGCCTCTACCTCCTCGGCGACCTGACGGGTGCGCAGCGACGCCGCCTCGATGGCCGCCCGCGGGACTCCGACGATGTCGCCCAAGCCGTGGTCGTTGACAGTCCAGTCAAAACGGAGACCCTGCTCGGCCAGGTGATGACGGAGGCCGGCTTGGAACAGCGCCCCCGCCGCCCGGGCGTGCCAGAACAGCGGGCGAGTGGCGAGCGAGGACCACCGATCATCTTCACCGTGGACCAGGTTGGCCACCACCACATGGGTGTGGAGATGGGGGTCGCCGGCTGCGCTCAAGGCGTGGGAGAAGGCCGCTCCCACTAGTCCCGTCGTCTCCATCGGCGTCTGCTGACGACCCCTGCGGGCCCAGCCCGCTTCTCGTTCCAGGTAGCCGAGCGCGGAACCTACCGCTTCTGCTTGGGCCCGCCGGAAGCGGCCTTGTTCGCCTTCGTCGCCGAGGGCGGCGAGGAGCGACACCGACTTGGGCGCCGCCAGGATGAGGTCGAAGCCGCTGCGCCGGACGGGGGAGACCCGGCTCAGCAGCTGGTCCCCCCCAGGTTGCCGGCCCGCCAGCACCGCGTGCAGCGAGTCCGCATCGACCGACCCCCGCAGGCCCAGGTCCTCGCTCCCGCCCCCGATCCACACCCCCGGGCCCGGGCCCTCCAAGAAGTAACGCGCCTGGCCCCCATGGATCGGATGGATACGCAGCACAAAGAAAGGACTAGCACATCATGAAAAGATATGAAAGACTGAGTAGGTCAGCTGGTTACTACCAAGGAGGGCGCATGGCTCTGTCGGTCCTACTTGCCGGAATCCCTTTCAATCCCGATCCCCAGCAGCTACCGGGGGCCGATGTCCTACAGAAACTCACCAATGGGATCGGTGGGTGGGCCCTGATCGCGGCCTTGATCGGCATGCTGATCGGTGCCGTGGCGTGGGCCTTCGGCCAGCATTCACAGAACTACCATCAGGCCTACAGCGGTCGGAAGGGCGTCATCATCTCCGGCGCCGCCGCCCTGTTGATCGGGGCGGCGCCCCATGTGGTCGGCTTTTTCAACACTCTGGGCAACACGGTCAAGGGATGAAGCGGGGCCCATGGGCGTGCGCCGTCCTCCTCGTAGGTGTGCTGTTGATGGCGGCCGCCCCGGCCGTCGCCGAGCCCGAGGCGTTGGTGCCGCCGGTTCGGCCCGCCCCCACTCAGGTTCCGACCGACTTGGGTCGGCTGCCCTGTCTTCCTGTCCTCGGCTGCGATCCGCTCGGCGGCGTCGGGGCGTCGGCCGCAAGCGCCATGGCCCAGGCCGTGTTCACGGCGTTTGGGACCTTCGTCGCCGACGGCGTCCGGCTGGTCCTCGCCCAGGTGGCGACTGCGATGTCAGAGACCACGAGGGTAAGGCTGGGCCGCCAATGGTTCGACAGCCACTTCAACGTGATGCGCAGCCTGGCGCTGCTGGTCCTCCTGCCCATGATGCTGGTGGGCCTGATTAGCGCGATCATCCACCGCGACGTCGGGCAACTGGTTCGCGCCGGCGGGGTATACGTCCCCGTGGCGATCGTGGGCGGAGCCGTGTCGATCCTGTTGACCGAGCAGGCCCTCCAGGCCACCGATGCCGCCACCACCTTTGTGACCGGCGACATGAACGCCAGCGTGAATCGGGCCACCACCGCGCTCGCGGACGCGGTCACGACGCTCGGCGGCGCAGGCGCTCCGGGTCTCGGAACCTTCCTCGGGATTGTGGTCATGCTCCTTCTGATGGCCGGCGCCCTGCTCATCTGGATCGAGCTGTTGCTGCGGACCAGCGCCATCTACGTGGTGGTGTTGTTCCTTCCCCTGGTGCTCAGCGGCCTGGTGTGGCGGGGCACGGTGGCCTGGACGAAACGCATGATCGAGGTGCTGGTCGCCCTGATCCTCAGCAAGTTCGTGATCGTGGTGGTGCTCGGCCTGGCCGCAGGGATGGTCACCGCCGGCGACGGCATCGCAACTGTCATGCAGGGCGCGGCATTGTTGTTGCTGGCCGCCTTGGCTCCCTTCGCCCTGCTGCGACTGGTGCCCATCGTCGAGGCCGGGGTGATCGGCCACCTGGAGCGGATGGAGCGACGCCCGGTCGCCGCCGCCAGCCGGGCGGCCGTCACCATGGCTCGCCAGGCGATCGCCGGCGCCGAGGCGGCGACCGCCGAAACCGCGCTCAAGGACAACGGAAAAGATCCTGCGGCCTCCGGCGGTCACCAATGGGAGCCGGGCGGACAGCTCAACAACGTGCAGATTCCGTCCGGGGCGACGCCCGAACGCCTCCCCCTGACTTCGGCCGCGGTCGCCCCTTCGGCGCCCCCATGCGACCCCGAGTCGCTGGCGGAGGCGGGCCGTGGCAGCTGAGAGCCGTTACCGGTTCCCTCCCTTGGAGCGGCGAGGACTCATCGCCGGCGTGAGCGGGACCCAGCTCCTGGTCGCGGCCGCGGGCGGTGTGATCGCACTGATCGTGCTGCGACTCGTTCCCACCGTGGCGGGGCCGATGCTGGCCATCTCCGTGGTTGCGGCCACCGGCGCCGCAGCATGCTGGAACGTGGCCGGTAAGACCGCAGGAGGCTGGGCGCCATTCGCGGCGTCGTGGCTGCAGCGCCGGGTTAGGCAACCCGAACGCAGCGACGGTCCTCAGGTGGGGACGACCCTCTGCGGTCCTCCCCGCGCCGCCCCACCCGAGGCGCTGGCAGGGGTCCACGTCTTCGCCGCCCCTGAGGTCCCCGGCTCCCCCTCGATGGGCGTGGTGCGAGACGTCAAGGCGGGAACCCTGGCCGCCATGCTGGCCGTCCGCGGGCGGTCTTTTTCCCTTCTCGATCCCACGGAGAAGCGCCGGCGCCTCGACGCCTGGGGCGCGGTGCTGGCCGGGTTGTGCCGCGACGGCAGCCCCGTTCACCGTGTCCAGTGGGTGGAAAGGGCCATGCCGGGCGACCGCGACGGCTTGCGCCGGTACCTCGAGGAATCGGCCCGAGTATCGGGCGTCGGTCCCACCGTCGACGACGCCGCCCGGGAGAGCTACGCCGAGCTGATCGGTGCCGCAGGGCCGGTCGGCCAGGCCCACGCTTCGGTGGTGGTTGTCGCCATCCATCTCCGCAGGGCGGCGCGGGCCGCCCGTTCGTTCGGGCGGGGTCAATCGGCCGTGTGCGGTGTCCTGCGCCGGGAGCTCCGGCTCCTGGAGGGCCAGCTCCGCCACGCGGAGTTGATGGTCGAGCGGGTGCTGGCCGTCGACGAGGTGGCCACTACCCTCCGTTCCGCCTTCGACCCCCCGGCCAAGGCGCCTCACTCTCAACTCGGCGGGGATCGGACTCGCAGCCAGGCGTGGCCCATGGGGAGCGACGAAGGTTGGCGAGCCTGGCGCGCCGACGGCTCGTGGCACGCCACCTACTGGATCGCCGAGTGGCCCCGCATTGAGGTGGGACCCGACTTCCTGAGCCCGTTGCTGCTGACGTCGTCGGGTTGTCGCGCCGCCTCGGTGGTGATGGCCCCGATCCCTCCCGCCCGTGCCGCCCGAGAGGTGGAGGCGGCCCGCACCGCCGATGTGGCCGACGAGAAACTCCGCCAGAAGGCGGGCTTCCTCACCACCGCCCGACGCCAAAAGGAAGCCGAGGGGGTGATCCAGCGGGAGTCCGAGCTGGCCGACGGCCACGCCGAGTTCCGGTTTTCCGGCTACGTCACTGTCAGCGCCGCCAGCACCCAGCAACTTGAGGTCGCGTGCGCCGAGGTCGAGCAGGCGGCCCGGCAATCGAATCTGGAGCTGCGCCGGCTGTACGGTCAGCAAGCCGAAGCGTTCACCTGGACCCTGCCCCTGGCCCGGGGTCTCCGCTCCCGGTAACTGCAGCCAGCCTGCGTGGGAGGATCGGGCCCGGAACTCCCCGTCATCGACGACTCGACGAGTGCGGCCGCCGCAGCGCTCGACTTGTGACCATTTGCAGCCAAGGCTGCCAATCGACACCGGCGAAGAGCAGGGCAATATGTTGCGATGACCAGCCACCCTGCTTACCGATTGCAGGAGTCGGATGGCAATGCTGGAGGTCTTCGAGGGTTCCGGAATAGCGTCGTCTCCCGTCCGGCCATCGGTCCTCCGAGATTCGACGCCGCCTAATGGACGGAAACCGGGCCGGGGACGAGCAGCCCGAACTCGCGGCATTCCTGGACGAAGAGCGGCAACGGGCGCTGGAGCAGTGGGCCAGGCGGGCGGAAGAGTACGAGGCCGTCTCGGCCGCCGCCATGACTGAAGGTCGCGACGACGAGCACGACCCGGATGGGTCGACGCCGGCTATCGAGTACGCACTGGCCCATGGGCTCCTGGTGGCCGCCCAGGCGCACCTGGCCGATGTGAACCACGCCATCGTCCGGCTGGGCAGCGGAACGTACGGCCGCTGCAAGCACTGCGGCGCCATGATCGGATCCGAGCGACTGGCGGCCTTGCCAACCGCTGTCACCTGTATCGGGTGCGCGGTGCGCCTCAACCCGCGACGTGGACGGTCTCGATAAACAGGTCGGTCGGGTCGGCACTGGTAGCAGATCAGGAGTACCGGTGGCGCCGGCCACCGCTCGGCTATCTCTTGGACTGTCGCCTCGTGTCGCCGTGCCCCATCGTGTTTTCACTGGTCGGGCGCGACGGCGGTCGCGGCGCGGCGGGGTTTTTTGGGGGTTTGTTTCGGAGGGGAGCCCGCAGAGCGCGATGCGAGTATCGGCTCTCGCGGTGGCGCCGGTGGTCATTTGGTTGCGTCGGCAACGGTGATTGTCGAATCGCGCTGGAACCGAACACATCTTTTCTCTTTGCCCGTTCGGCTTTCCGGGGGGGGGGTTCGTCTCCGTCGGGCACGGGGTGCCGGTATTCCGATGCGTTTGCACTAGTCGTCGGGTGCAAACACGTCATGCCGGAAACCGTTAAAGGACCCAACCTTGAGATGTACCACCTGGCTCACCAGAAAGGCACAACTGTGCTTGCCGCTGACTTCGCCCCGCTGCCGTCGGATCGATCCCCCCACACGTTGACACCGAAGCTCGCCGTTTGGGCGGCCGGGACTGTAGTCGCGCTCTTCTTGATCCTGGCGTGGGGGGCGTGGCACAACGCCGCCTCCGCCCAGGAGACCCTCCCGGCGGCGCCCCCCGCCGCCGCCCAGGCGAGCCCCGCCGGCCACCACCGAAGCGGGCCGCCGGCCATGTTGGCCCCGGGCGGCGCCGCCGTCGCAGTACCGGCCCCCGCCGCCGCCTTGGCGGCCCCCCCGACCCCTCCTCAAGCGACCGCGGCCGCGGTCGCGGCCGCGGCCGCCAAACGCCAAGCGCTCAGCGGCGTGACCCGGCCCCCGGCGGGGCGCGCCGCGTCGGCGGCCACGCCGCCCGGCGCCACCGCCGCCACCGCCGCCACCGCCGCCGCCAGCGCCGCCAACGCCGCCATCA
Organism: uncultured Actinomycetota bacterium; assembly: GCA_963791545.1. Taxonomy (GTDB): domain Bacteria; phylum Actinomycetota; class Acidimicrobiia; order Acidimicrobiales; family Palsa-688; genus JALYXV01. The sequence continues at coordinate 20,619 of CAWBSR010000001.1, read as the reverse complement.
GCGCGGCCCGCCTGCTTCCCGCCCCCGGCGCTCCCGCCTCACCGACCGCCCCCCTCGCCGCCGCCGCACTAGCGCGACGCCCCCGATGAAAACCGCCGCCCCCGCCGTCGCCGCTGCTGCTGCTGCCTGCCCCCCGTCTGGCGCTCCTGTGGCGGCGGTCAACCAGTGCAATGGCAGCGACAACGTGGGCGGCCAAGCCGTCGCCTGCGAGGTGACCATCACCAACAACCTCGACCTCGCCACCGGCACCACCAGTTCCACCGTCACGGTCAAAGAATGCCACGGCGCCGCCAACGCGGCCCTGCCGTGCACCACCTCCACCACCCCCTCGACCAGCCTCACCACCGCCGTCAACCAGTGCAACGGATCAGGCGCCGGCGGCGGCGGCACCGTCACCTGCAACGTCCACATCGTCAACAACATCACCGGAGTCGCCCCCACCGTCGCCGCCACCATCAACCAGTGCAACGCATCAGGCGCCGGCGGAGGCACCGAACCCACCGTGCTGTGCGGCCAAATCGGCAACACCACCAACGCCACCATCACCCAGTGCAACAACTCCGGCAACGGCGGCGGCGGCACCATGCGAGTGAAATGCGACGTCACCCCCTCCACCCAAACCTCGGCCCTGCCCGTACTCGTCGACCAATGCAACGGCTCCGGCGGCGGCGGCGGCGGCTATGTCACCTGCACCGTGTCGATAACCAACAACATCATCCCCCAACCAGTCGTCCCCCCCATCGTCCCCCCCGTCGTCGTCCCCCCCGTGGTCCCGCCTGTGGTGGTCCCCCCCGTGGTCCCCCCCGTTGTTCCTCCCGTGGTGGTCCCGCCGGTTCTCCCCCCTGTGGTGGTCCCGCCGGTTGTCCCGCCTGTGGTGGTCCCGCCGGTTATTCCCCCGGTTGTCACCCCGCCGGTTGTCACCCCGCCGGTTGTCCCGCCGGTTGTCACCCCTCCGGTTGTCATCCCGCCGGTTGTCCCCCCGGTTGTCACCCCGCCGGTTGTCACCCCGCCGGTTGTCCCGCCGGTTGTCATCCCGCCGGTTGTCCCCCCGGTTGTCATCCCGCCGGTTGTCACCCCGCCGGTTGTCACCCCCCCGGTTGTCATCCCGCCGGTTGTCACCCCCCCGGTTGTCACCCCCCCGGTAGTGGTCCCGCCGGTTGTCATCCCGCCGGTTGTCACCCCCCCGGTTGTCATCCCGCCGGTTGTCACCCCCCCGGTGGTCCCGCCGGTAGTGGTCCCCCCGGTCGTCACCCCGGGCCCGTTCCCCACAGCGGTCATCGCCGCCACCACGCTGCCCCCGGTAGTACTCGTAGTCAGCCCCACCCACGAGGCGCTAGCGCAGACAGCCGCAAACGCGACCTCACTCAGCTCCGCCACCAACTCCACAAAACACCTGGCGGCCGGCTCCACCACCGCCAGATTCCAGGCAACCGGCTCCGCCGCCGGCTTGGCAGCGACGGGCACCAACACCACCCCGATGATGCTCCTCGCCCTGATGGCCCTCAGCGTCGGAAGCCTCCTCGTCCTGCTTTCCCGCCGCCCCACCCGCCCCGGCACCAAAGCCTGAAAACCTCGAACCGGCACACCCAGACTCGCCCCCAGCCCGCTCGTCCCGCATCAATAGGGCGAGCGGGCTCGGCTGATCGTCGATGATCTCGAGTTTGGCCTAGGCGGCCCCGTCGATGCGTCCCGGGATCGGACCGCTCAATCCCGGCTCTTTTCTCCCATGATATGGGGGGTGATCTGCACTCGTGGGTCCGGCTCGCGAGGATCGCGAACGGGCATGACGAGGGAGCAGCGGTGCCGTGGTCGCCGCGCCCTGGTGTCGTCGATAATGACGCGAACGGCTCAGGCCTGCCGTCCCTCCGCTAAGTAGCCTTCAGATAACTTCAACAAGCCGACACGCGACGCACTCCTGATGGTGCGTGCAAAGTGAAGGGTGCTCATGTCACTTCCTAACGGGCGGTACTTGTCCCAGCGCAGCGCGCGTGGGGCGGATTCGCCTGGAGAGATTCCTTGGAAGCGCGGGCGGGCGGAATCCTTCGGCTCGGCGGCCGATCCCAGAGGCGCTCACTGGGCTGAACCCCAGGCGCGAACGAAACGGGCGTTGGTCGTCGACGACGACGTCTCGATGCGTTCCGCTCTTGGCCAGGTCCTGGAACGGCTACTGGGCTATCTGGTGACCGTGGTCGGCGACGGCGAGGAGGCGATTGCGGTCATGGAGGAGCGAGACGCGGTGTTCGACGTCGTGATCACCGACGTGACGATGCCGGGCATGGGTGGCGAGGCCCTGGCCCAGCTCATCGGGCAGCGTTGGCCGGCGACACCGGTCATCTTGATGAGTGGCGGTCACGTCCCGCCCGGTTCCGGGTGTTCGGCTCGAGGGGTGGCCGCAGCGGACAGCAGTCCCCAGCCGAGAGCCCGCTTGACGAAGCCGTTCTCGTCCCGACAGCTGGCCGAGGTAGTGCAGCAGGTGTCCCGCTCGACATCGTGACCGGCACCAGTAGTCTGTCCCATTCGACGGCTGATTCGGATCCTTCATGTACCTGGTTTTCAGCGCAGGCCATGCCATCGACGAGGCGGGACGGGTGACGGCGGGAGCCGGCGATGGCCTTCGACGCCGACCGGCGGTTCGAGACGCCATGGCGGGCCATCTCCTGGCTAGTGCTGCCCGCTGGTCGCCGGTGACCCCTCGGCCCGAGCCGTCCGCCGATCAGATCGCCGTGGCGACAGACGCGGCGCTGCAGCGTTCGTGACCACCACGTCCACCGGAGCGATCACGGTCGTGGTTTGCGACGATCACCTGGTCCTCGCCCAGGGCTTGGCCGCCATGCTGGCCGCCGAGGGCGACATCGTGGTCGCCGGTGTGGTCGGCACAGTCGCCGACCTGGTCGCCACGGTCAACCTCCACCAACCCGACGTGGTCCTTGTCGACTACGAGCTACCCGACGGTGACGGCGTAGCCGTCACCGCGACCCTGAAGGCGGCCTATCCGGACGTCCAGGTGGTGATGCTGACCTCCTATACGAACCAGGCGGTACTCGTCGCCGCCCTCGAGGCGGGCTGCTCGGGGTACCTGACAAAACACAGTGCAGCCCACGTGGTGGCCGACGCCGTCCGCCAGGCCGCGGCCGGAGAAGCCATCATCACCGCCTCCCTTCTCCACCAACTCCTGCCCCAGCTGGCTACGACGGGCCGCCCGGCCGCCTCCGTGCTCACCGGCCGCGAGGTCGAGGTCCTCGAACTGCTGGCCGACGGCGTCTCCGGCCAGGCGATCGCCGAGCGTCTCTACCTCGCCCCCAACACGGTCCGCAACCACGTGCAGGCCATCTTGCAAAAACTCGGGGTCCACTCCCGACTGCAAGCCGTTGCCGTGGCGGTCCAACAAGGCATCATCCGCCGCCCCTGACACCTCCGCCGCCCGCGGTGCTCCATACCGTCGACAGCGCGGTGGACAGCAGGGTTGACTTCATCGGCGCAGGTACCGGGTCGCATCGAAGCGGCCGGGATCGGTTATCACCGGTCTAGGGCGACGTTTATCGCCGCGGCCAGCTGGCGCGACGAGAATGGTTTGTGCAGTCGGGCCGGTGGTAGCCGACGCGGCTGATCAGTGTGGGCCGCTCCGGGCGGCGACTCAAACGAAGTTGGGTTGGGATAGCCGCTGACGAGGATGACGGGTATATCCGGCCAGTGGTCGGCTATCACCTGGGCGAGGGTCTCGCCGCCCATGCCGGGCATCCTGACGTCGCTGACGACCACGGCGATCGAACCGCTGTCCTTGGTCAGTATCGAGCATGCGGTCTCCCCGGATTCGGCCACCGTGGCGGTGTAGCCCAGCCAGTTGACGATCCTGGCCATGGCCGCGCGGACCGCCGGGTCATCGTCGACGACCAACACCGGCTCGCCGCGTCCTTTGGGGATATCCGATGGTTGGTTTGTTGCAGTGTCTGTCGGGGTGGGCGCAGGGCCCGGGGTCTCAGGGGTGGGCAGCCAGAAACTGACGGTGGTGCCGATACCGGGGGTGCTGGACACATCGATGTGGCCGTCGTGTTGGGCGATCAGGCCGTGAACCTGGGCCAGGCCCAGCCCGGTGCCCTGACCGGGGCTTTTGGTGGTGAAGAACGGTTCGAAGGCTCGTGTCAGCACCGTGGCGGCCATCCCGGCGCCGCTGTCGTCGATATCGACCCGGACGGTCGGCCGGCGCAGCGGGTTGTCCAGCGGGGAGGCCTGGTCGCCGTCGACGCCGTGGCGGAACAGGCTGATGGTGATCCGGCCGACGCCGTCGATGGCATGGTTGGCATTGGAGACGAGGTTCATGAAGATCTGCTGGAGTCGGGTGGTGTCGGCTCGCACCCAGTAGGGCAGACCGTCGTGGATCACGGTGATGGTAACGGGGACGGGAAGGGTACGGCGCAGCAGCGGGACGAGCCGCTCGACCAGACGGGCCAGGTCGATGTCGACGAGTTCCAGTGAGCTGCGATGGGCGAAATCGAGTACCTGCCAGACGAGCGAGGCGCCCCGCTCCACCTGCTGGCGGACCACAGCGACATAGCTGTGACCGGCCTCACCGAGGCCTGGCTCGGTTTCGAGCAGTTCCGCGTACAGGCTGATGGCGGCGACGATGTTGTTGAAGTCATGCGCCACGCCGGCGGCCAGCTGTCCCACCGCGGCTAACCGCGCTTGGCGGTGAAGTTGGTCTTGGGCGGCTTCGTGGCGACGCCGCTCGATGGCGGTGGCCACCACGTTGGCGACCGCCTGGACGAAGTTGACGTCCTCGGCTGAGAACCGGCGAGGTTGGCTGCTGTAGGTGGCCAGGACGCCGTGGCAGCTTCCGCTCACCCGGACGAGTACGCAGAGCCCGCTCACCAGGCCCACGTCGATGAGGGTCGGCGGTGGGGCGAAGCGGTGGTCGTTGGCCAGGTCGTCGGCCACAACTGAGGAGCCAAGGGCAATGGTGTAGCGGAGCTGCGAGTCGCTACCGGCCGGCGCCCGGTCGGCTCCTCGCACGGCGGCCAGGCATCCGGTGGCGGCTACTGGAACGAGTTCCTCCGAGGTTTTGAGCTCGAAGAGGGCGACGCCATCGGTTTCGAGCCCGGCGGCGACCGCCGCCACCGCCTCGTCCATCAAAATGTCGTGATCGATCCCGGCCAGGGCACGACCTCCGAGGTCGGCTACCGCAGCCTGCTGGGCGGCGCGGGCGTTAGCTTGCCGGGTGGCCCGGAGGGCGGTGTCGCGCGCCGCGGTCAACGCCTCGAGCTCGGTGATGTCCCGGGCGACGGTCGAGAAGAACTCCACGCTGCCATCTGTCCCGTAGTGGGCCACTACCACTTGGTCGACCGACACCTCGTGGCCGTCGCGGTCGACCAGTGTGCCCTGGCCCCGCCAGACCCCCTCCTTGGCCGCCGTGGGCAAAACGGTGTTCTGGAGGGTTTCAGCCCAGCTCGGGGGGTGCAGGCCGACGGCGTCGTAATCCGCGAGATCTTCGTCGGGCCCGACACCGGTCATGGCCCGCCCGGCACGGTTCATGTACAAAATCCGTGCGTCGGTGTCGCCGATGGCAACGAAGTCCGGGCTGGCGTCGAGTAGCGCCACCAGGCGTTCTCTGCCCTTTCGCAGCTCGTGGTGTTCGGTCAGGTCTGACGAGATGCCGATTAACCCGACCAGGGCACCGTTTTCGTCGAGCATCGGAGTGTCAGACACCGCGACGAGCAGATCGGAGCCGTCTCGGCGGCGGGCTATGAACTCGCCCGACCACGACTTTCCGGCGGCGAGGTGCGCCATGATCTCTTTCGCTTGTTCGACGCTCGGCTCGGACGGGACTACGTCGAGGACGTTTTGTCCCAGCACCTCCTCGGCTCGCCAGCCGTAAAGTCGTTCCGCTCCGCGGTTCCAGTAGGTGATCCTCCAGTCGGCGTCGGTGACGATCACGCCTTCGCTCACCGCGCCCAGGAGCCCGGCGTGAAACAGGGACTCGCGTTCGGCCTCCTTCCTGGCCGTGATGTCGGTAAAGATGCCGACCCCGCCCATGAACACGCCGTCTTGGCTATACAACGGACTCCGGGCGACCAGCACCGACATCGCCGACCCATCCCGATGGCGCAGCAACACCTCCTCCTGGCTCGCCTCGCCAGCCCGCAGTTGCTCGAATCGAGCGCTTACCGAGTCCGCGATGTCAGGGAAGAAGCGGGAAATGTGCTGACCGAGCATCTCCTGCGGGCTGTATCCGAGCATCTCCGCCATTCGGGCGTTGATCAGTTCGGTGCAGGCGTCTGCGTCCAGGACCCACATCCCCTCCCGGGCGGTCTCGAAGACGGACCGGTACAGGTGCTCTCGGTCGCCACGTAAGTCCTGCTGGTCCATATGATCTCAGTACCCCAGTCCACCGATAGGTTCGTGCAGTCATCGAGCAGTCGTGAATCGCGTTGCCACCGGGCGCTAGATGCTCGGTTTCTGCGGTCATCTTTTTCAAGCCAGTCCCTGCAGGACTGTCGCCGGATGTCCTAGATCAGGCTGGCGAAGAGGTCTCGGCGGTCCTTGTGATTATATTCACAACTAGCGGGCTTTCAAACCTGAAAGTTTCGCCACCACCCGCTCGACTGAGAGGAATCATCGCCGGGTGATGGTTGCCTCCAGCGTGACGATCCGTGCTGGGGCAGGCTGGCGACAAGGCACATATACGACGTATGGGGCCAAAATGAGCCTGGGATCGCCTTCGGGAGATGTGTGGCGGATGAATGCCGAAGAATTGGGGAACGACGCATCCTGATGAGCGTCACGGAGGGTGCAGCGACACACGACCGATCGTGGCGTCCCGGAGAGTCGCCCATTGGCGCCGTAACGAAACCCCTCGCCACCGACGAGACACCGTGCGAGGTTCCCGATGCCGACCCGACTCTGCCGGATGTGCCCGATCCCGATACCGAAACCGATGATTGTGGACACCCGGCCGGGAAGTTCCGCCGGATTGCCGGCGTCGTTCTGCCACTTGTGATCGGGGTGGCGGCGGTGGTTGTCGTGGCGGGGATCGCCGGGGACGCGGACAGCATGACAAGGGCATTGCGGTCGGCCACCCCGAGGGACATCGGGCTGGCACTGGCTTGCGAGGTGGCAAGCTTTGCCTGCCTCGGATGGCACCTGCGCTTGATCGCCGGCCCGGGCGAAAATGTGCGCCGCCTCGCTCCGTTTCGGATCGCCCTAGTCGTGTTCGGCCTGGGATCGGTCATGCCGGCTGCGCCTGCCGAGGGGCTCGTCATGGCCGGTGCCGCGTTGAAGCATCGCCGGCTGGCCCGACGGCGCACGGTGCTCGTCCTGGGCGTCTCGCAGTTATTCGGGTCGACCGGCCTGTACGCCCTCGCCGCCATCGATGCCCTGGTCGTCGTATCGCGGGGTCACGACGGACCACTCGGATCGCGGTGGCTCCTTCTGGCCGCCAGCACCGCCACCCTGGCCGTCATCGCGGTGAGTATGCGCATCTTGACCCGAGCCCGGTTCGCCGAACGGGTCGGCTTGCTCGCCGGCCGGCTCCGCCACCCGCGCCATCCCGCCTCGCCGGACGAGCGGCGGGCCCGAGGAGTCGCATGGCATGCGGCCGCCATGCACGTTGTCAAAGACCGCCGCCGGGCGTCACTGCTGGCGGTCACCGTCCTGCTCGGCTGGGCCCTGGATGGAGCCTGCCTGTTCTTCGCTCTGGCCGCCATTGGGGTTCACGTACACATCGACGTCCTCCTGCTCGCCTACTCGATTAGCGCCGGGGCCGCCCTCATTCCCTTCCTACCGGCAGGGCTTGGGGTGGTAGAGACACTTACCCCGGCGGTGCTGCACCTCTACGGCGTGCCTATTGAAGCGGCGGTAGCAGGCCTGGTCATCTACCGGGTGCTCGGCACACTCCTGCCGGCGGCAATGGGCGCGGGGGCGCTGGCGACGCTGCGCCTGCTGAGTGCGCCGGCGATCGCCGAACCGGCACCTGATGGGGATCCGGGCATTCCTTGCCGCATGGTCGCCGGGTCGGGAAAACGCCGGCTGCCGATCACCTGTGCCAGTGGTGCGAGGAGTAACACGACGCCGGTCACAGTGGACAACTCACGGACGGTCGCCACTCCTGCCGTCAGGCAATCGCCGGAGCCCCAGGACATCCGATCGGACGCGGACCCGACCTTTGAGCAGAAACAGCAGGCTGTCTCCTGATCCAGCGCTGTCGTCGGTCATGCCGGACCGAGCGGGCTGGGCGGTGCCGGCTGGTAGCCGTCACGGAAATTCGTCGCACTGAACCCACCTGCGCCTCGGGTGTAACTGTCTGCTGACCGAATGGCCCGCGATTTCTCGAACCCCCCGGTGGGTAAGCGTTGAGGTGTGTCGAAGACGTCAGCTGGTCCGGCGGTTCCCGAGATCCCAGGAATCGAGGACCTTCGGCCTATCGGTCGTGGCGGCTTCGCGACGGTTTATCGCGGCTGGCAACCGGCCTTTCACCGCTCCGTCGCGGTGAAGGTTCTCGATAGCGGCCCAGGTACTCCGCCCCTGTCCCGCTTCCGGAAGGAGCTCCGCGCCCTCGGCTCGCTCTCGGGGCACCCTCACGTTGTCCCTGTATACGACGCCGGGACAATCGATTCTCGCCCCTACCTGGTCATGCCGTATATGAGCGGCGGGTCACTCGATGAGCGGCTGCGCGACGGGCCGTTGCCCGTGGAGGAGGCCATCCGGCTCGGTCTCGCCATCGCCGACGCCCTAGCTGCCGCTCACTCTATTGGGATGCTCCACCGGGACATCAAGCCCTCCAACATCCTCGCCTCGGCCTACGGAGAGCCGCAACTGGCCGACTTCGGCATCGCTCGCTTCGCTGACTCCACCACCACTAATGGCAAGTTGACGGCCACCGTGAGCTACGCGGCACCGGAGGTTCTCGCCGGCGCGCCTGCGACACCCGCCTCGGACATCTACTCCCTCGGTGCCGCCCTCTACACCGCCCTTCGGGGATCACCGCCTTTCGTGCCTCGAGAGGGCGAGGCGCTCATTTCTTTGGCCGTGCGGGCAATGGTCGACAGCCCCGCCGACCTCCGCGAAGCCGGCGTTGATCCCGCGCTGGCGGCCGTTGTCGCCCGGGCGATGACCAAGGATCCTGCCGGCCGCTACCCGTCGGCGGCGGCGCTGCGCGACGTCTTGAAGTCCGTCGAGACGCGCCGCCCCTCGGACGAACCGACAGAGCTGCCGCATCTTCCCCCTGGTCGGCCGGTCAGCGACGTCGTTGCAGGGCCGGAATCGGCCGAAGCGGATTCGGCTGTGGTCACCACGGCGCCTTCTGAGCAGCCTGCCGCGGTTGGTGGTGAGGAGCCTGCCGCGGTTGGTGGTGAGGAGCCTGCCGCGGTTCGGGTTACCGAGCCGCCGGTGTTGCCTGGTGAGGCGGCTGAGTCGCCGTTGGAGGCTCCGCAAGCCGCCGCCGTAGCCTCCGCTGAGGCTCCGCAAGGCACCGCCGAGGTGCCCGCGAGAGCGAAGGGCGAGCAGCCGGCCGCGACGCCCGTCGCCAGTTCCTCTGCCGCTGCGATGTGGCGCTCTGACAATTCGGCTCAGGCCCCCCGCCGCCGGCCTGTTGGGCCGGGGCTTCACCGTGCCCGCCGGCGCCGGTCGAGGCGGGTCTGGGTAGTCCTTGCCATGGCGGTCGCAGTTTGTGGTGTTGGCGGGTTGGTGCTGGTCAATCGGGACACCCATACCCCGGCAACGTCGCTCAGGGCGGACCCTCCGACGACGACGGCAGCGGCTCAAGCAAGCACGGAACCGCCGAAGACGGCGACGAGCTCTGTTCCCTCGGGTGGGACGCAGTCGAAGGGGGCCCAGATCGGCCAACTCGTGACCCCGGCACCGGCTGATCCTTCCGCAGGGCCCGCCCAGACGATCAACGGCTACTACGCCCTCGTCAACCAACACAGCCTGACCCAGTCGTTCGGCTGGCTCAGCCCCGCGTACCAGCATCGACTCGGGTTCTCGTACTACCAGCAGTTCTGGAACTCGATCTCCCGGGTCGATGTCGTGAACGTCACCCCCGGTCACGACAGTGCGACGGTGACCCTGCACTTTGTCGAGACGAACGGCCAAACGACAACGGAAAACGCCGCCGTGACATTCATTCACGATGCCAGCGGCAGGCTCTTGATCGACACCTACCGGGCGCTCTGACAAGCGGGCGGCGAAAGGTGAGCCACCCCGCCTCGGTTTTAACAACGCGCCACGAGGTTCGTAGGGATGAGCCCGGGTAGGCCGGATGGCAACCCTGGGCTCGGCGGCGGGGTCAGGTGATTGGTGCGCCGGCGTCAGGCGAGTGTTGGCGCCGGCGCTGCCGTTCTATCGGATGCTTGCTCCTCCGTCTCCCCTCGTGTCCTCTTGGATCGAAATGCCAGCCTGACGTATCTACCGACGGCGACCGGCTTCTCCTCAATGTGTCCGTCCTCCCCGACCTGTTTGCCGCCAGCCTCTCGATGGAGATGACCGCGCTCGCGTGCCCTTCGGCCCCCGCGATGCCCTTGGCCCTTTTTGGGGACGTCCTCCGCTCCCGACGAGGCGACATCGAGAAACTGCGCCGGCTCCCCGACGAGGTCCTCACCGGCCTGCTTTCGGTTGGTCTCGGGCGGCTCTGCGTCCCGCGCCGCTTCGGTGGCGACGAGACCGACCCGGTGGGATTCATGCGCATCGTCGAGGAGGTCGCCCGGGCCGACGCCGCCACGGCGTGGTGTGTTTGGATCTACGGTTCCGCGCCCTGGTTCCTGGCCCACGCCGATGGCGACGTGGCGGCCGAAGTTTGGTCGGGTGGGCCCGACGTGCTCATCGCATCACCGCTTGCTCCGTGCGGTGTCGCCGAGCCGGCCGTAGGCGGGTATCGGCTGTCGGGCCGATGGCCTTTCGCCAGCGGGAGCGTCGGCGCCGACTGGGTGGTGTGCCGGGCCGCTTTGGCCGGCTCGCCCCGCTCGACCCGGCTGATGTTAGTGCCGGCCGCGTCGGTGGTCTGCGTTGACACCTGGTCGTCGGTTGGGTTGTGCGGGACCGGAAGTGGTGACGTTGTCATCGACGATCTCTTCGTTCCCGAGCCCTTCGCCATCGACTTCGACGGCGGGGTGCGGCGCTGGCCCGAGCCGCTCTACGGCTTTCCCCACCGCGGCCTGGCCGCTGTAAGCGCGACGATCGCGCTCGGCATCGCACGCGACGCGCTCGATGAACTGGTCTCCCTAGCCGCCACCAAGCATCCGGCGTTGGGCTCGGGGCGGCTGGCCGAGCGCCCGGTTGTTCAAGCCGCGGTCGCCCGGGCCGAGGTCGAGTTGGGATCGGCTCGGGCGTTCCTGTACGAGTGCACCGAGGACGTCTGGCGCGCCGTACTCGGCGGCGGTGCCGTCCCGGATCGCGGTCAGGCCATGTTGCGGGCGGCCGCCAACCACACTTGCCGGACTGCCGCCCGGGTCGTCGATCTCGCGTATGGAACGGCCGGGGGGTCGTCGGTCTACCGCTCGTCGCCGCTGCAGAAGCATTTCCGGGATATCCACACTCTGACCCAGCACTTCTTCCACAGCGACGAGATCGACGAGATGGCCGGAAGGGTTTTCCTCGGCGTCACTGGCCTGCCATCACGGCTGTAGCACGGATGCTTCTGTGTGCGTTACGAAAGGAACTCGTGAACCCGGCCGGAATCCGATGCGTTTCTCGGCCGAGAGCGGTCGGCGCTCCAGAGTGCCGCGAGCGCTCAACCTACGCGGTTATCGCATCACTCATTCGTGATCCGAAGTTCGCGAGTCCGGCGGAGACGAGGCGTGAGAGCACTCGATTCCGGGCCCCGTATCGACGGTGGATCGGCGGTCGCGTGCGGTGCGTCCGGCGGTCGTCACTATGCAAGTGGTAGATCGGTCGTCCCGCTCCCTTTGGACCCGAGCCCGGACCAGTTCGGCCCCACGCGAGCGTTCGCCTTCCCTCTGCTCGAAGGCGTTATCGGCCACCACATCGCAGGACCGACGCGGGCCAAACAAGAGGGATCCGTCCCGAACGCCTGCTTTGGGATCGGCACCTGTGTGCTCTCCAGAACTAATACGGCGATCAAACAGCCGTGCGCGGCGATCAGTCCTGTAGGCGGGCGTTGGAGGCGACGATTGCCGTGACAATCTTGCGGCCCAGGCCCGAAACCTCGGCGAGTTGGCGGATTGAGGCTCCCGCGTGATGGGCAACCCGAATCATGTCGTCGCGGATCCGAGATTCGTTGTCGGCCCTTTCTGAGTTCAGGCCGACAACTACAAGATCGGGGTCCGATTGTAGGCGGCCGCCGTCCATATCGGACCGCATGGTCGCCGCGATCGTGGTCGGCTCCACCGCCCGCCGTCGCTCATCCCGGGTATCCCAGACCAACGGCGCCATAACCAGCGCCTGCCTAGACTCTCCCTCGCCCCGCCGCTGCCGGATCAAAGGTGTTATCTCGGGCATGGCCGGACGGCATTGCGAACTTCCGCGACCAGGTCCCTGGGATCTGTCCCGATGTTCTTCCCGATGTGTCTACGATTGGCCATCCATGGGCAACGACGGCCAGATCGGCCTGGCAGGGCCGCCCGCCAACCCGGACTGACCGGGGGGCGCAGGGCGCGGCTGTTCGTTGCCCTCGGCTGCCGGGTTGGCCACCGAAAGGCGGGGTCCGTAGCCCCATGCGGGAGGGACGACTCCGGCTCGCCGGTCGGATAGCGTCCGAGGATGGTTGCTTCCCTCACCGACCGCGTTGAGTTCAGTCGTCGCATGGACGACGCCGTCCTGGTTCTGTTCGCTCTGGTGGTCGAGAGTGTCGCCCGGGCAACCGTCTCGTTACTTGACCAGGACGTGGAGCTCGCCAATCAGGTGATCGCCGATGACCGCGGCATCGACGAACGCTGCGAGGAGCTTTCCGGGCTGGTGAAGGAGCGGCTGTCAGCCGCCGGTCTGTCGCCCGAGGAGCTCGAGAACCTGGTGGCGGTGCTGCAGATCGTCCCCGAGCTCGAGCGCAGTGCCGACCTCGCCGAACACATCGCCCAGCGGGCCGCTCGGTCGCTCGGAGGCAACCTGTCAGCCCGAAGCCGGGGTTTAATCCAGAGGATGAACGACGTTGCGGTGCGCATGTGGCAAGTGGCGGGCACGGCGTACCGGCAACGGTCCCGCGACGCCCACTTCGGCCTCCGCGACGCTGACGATGAGCTCGACGAGTTGGCCGCTGACCTGGTCAGCGACGGGGTTGCCGCGGGCGCCGACCCCGAGGTGGCGGTCGAGCTTGCCCTCATCGCCCGCTTCTACGAACGGCTTGGCGATCACGCCGTGAACCTGGCTCGAAGGGTCGACGTGATGGCCGCCCCCCGGCGCCTGGGGGCACCGAAGCTAGCTGTGCGGCGCCCGCCGATCGATCGGGCGGCCCCGACCGAGAAGCGCGGGCGGTTCCGGCGTGTCCTTCGCAGTCTGAGCCGGTTCCGGCTGGTACCAAGTGACGAAGGTTTCTTCGAACTCTTCCAGACGGCCGCGACGAACGCCCGCGAATGCTCCGAAGCGCTTCAAAAGCTGATCGCGGACTTCAGCGACTTGGACGAACACTTTGAGGAGATCAAAAGTTACGAGCGGCGCGGTGACCAGATTACCGTCGATTTGCTGCGCCGCCTCGACGCAAGCTTTGTGACTCCCTATGACCGTGAGGACATCCACGCCCTCACGGAGGCGATCGACGATGTAGTCGACGATGTGTTCTCGGCGGCATCGTTGATCCAACTTGTGCACGCAAACCAACCACTGCCCGAGTTCGGCGAGTTGGCGGACATCGGTGTCGCGATGGCTGATGAGTTGGTCGCCCTGATGGGGTGCCTTCGAAGCCGAGACGGAGCCCGCTACCGCCTCGAGCGGATCGAGCATCTCGAACGAGAGGGCGACGCCGTCTTCCGGCGGGGCATGAGCCGCCTGTTCAGTGGCGAGTACGAGGCTTTAGAGGTGATCAAATGGAAAGACATCATCCAAGCCCTGGAAGATTCCCTCAACGCAATCGAAGACGTGTCCGATGTGGTCGAGGGAATCCTGGTCAAGAACTCATGACCCGGCTGGCCCACGGAGCTACGACGTGAACTTCACCCTGGTTGCAGTAGTGGTGCTGGCTTTGTTTTTCGACTTCACCAATGGCTTTCACGACGCGGCCAACGCTATTGCCACTACCGTTTCGACCCGGGCGCTTTCCCCGCGCCAGGCCGTTCTTATGGCTGGCCTTTTGAATTTCGCCGGCGCTTTCATCTCCATCAAGGTCGCCACCACGGTCGGCAAAGGAATTGTGGCCAGCCACACCGTCACGACCAAGGTGGTTCTGGCTGCCGTGGTTGGCGCCATCGTATGGAATCTCATCACGTGGTTCATTGGCTTGCCCACCAGCTCCAGTCACTCTCTGATCGGTGGCGTTGCCGGCGCCGGGATCGCCGCTGGTGGTTGGAAGGTGGTGCAGTGGCACGGTGTCACCCAAAAGATCCTGGTCCCTTCGCTGCTGTCCATTTTCGTCGGCATGGGATTAGCAGCCCTTATCGTCCTCGCCATCCTTTGGGCATTCCGTAACAGCCGCCCGAAAACGGTGAACTCCCGGTTTCGCCGTGCCCAGATTGTCTCGGCGGCGTTCGTGGCGCTCGCCCACGGTACGAACGATGCCCAGAAGACAATGGGCGTCATCGCCCTCGCCCTGGTTACTGCCCATCCGACGTCGAAGTTTCACGTCCCGGCTTGGGTGATCGCGGCAGCCGCGACGTCGATGGCGGCGGGCACCTACTCCGGTGGATGGAGGATAATCAGTACGCTAGGCCGTCGCCTGACGAGCCTCGAGCCTTACCAGGGTTTCGGTGCGGAGACCGCGACCGCGGCGATCCTCTATGTCACCGCCCATTTCGGTCTTCCCGTCTCCACGACGCATACCGTGACGGGGTCGGTGCTCGGTGCCGGTGCCGTTCGCCGGTTCTCGTCCGTGCGGTGGGGCGTCGTCCAGTCGATCCTCGTGGCATGGTTATTCACGTTCCCCGCGGCCGCAGTTGTAGCCGCCGCCATGGTGTACCTGACGCGCCTTCCGGGCGGGACGGTGCTGGTGTTCGGGCTCGCGATCGTGTTCTCGGCAATCATGTTCCGTGCCCGCCACAACGCTGACGCCGAGCCAGTCCTGGTTTCGGGTGCCCCCTGACTGGAGTAATGGATCCCCGGCCCCGCTCGCTCCTGCTTTTCGGCTTGGTGGGCTCGATGGCTGCTGCCACCATTTGGCGAGGCCGTCCTCCCCGGGGGGCCCATTCAGATCTCCGGCATCCAAGGCGGTTGGTTGGACGGCCGGAAAACGGTACGCCTTCGCTCACCGCAAGCGCCAAACTATGAAAGGGGAGGGCCGAGGCCCTCCCCTTTTCTTGGTCGCCAACGCAACGTCAGCACGCCGGCATGCCGGTACGACTCCGGCGTCGCGGCCTGCCGGCTGAGATGCGCGCAGGGTTCCCGGCTCAGATTCGCGGTACTGCTCACCGTGTCTGCTCACTCTTCGATGCCCGGCTCGTCCGCTGCCTCATGGAAAGATATGATACACTCGGAAATATGACAGAGCACGGTAGAGTCCGGTCGTGGTGGCGCGCCGTATTGACGGCGGTGGCCTAGGCCGACGATGAGGACCTGGTGAGTCCGCCGCCGGCCCATCGGGCCACGACCGCCCATCTACAGGCGGCGTATCCCCCCTTTGTCGCCGAGGGCGGCCTCGGCGATCGAGGTGTGTACATCGGCCGGGACCTTTTGGGGGCGCTTTCACCTACGACGCCTGGGAGCTCTACGGTGCCGGAGCCCTGACCAACCCCAACATGGTGGTGCTGGGCCAGATCGGGCGGGGCAAGTCGAGCTTCGTGAAGGCGCTGGTATGGCGCCAGCAGGTTTTCGGCCGCCAGGCCTGGGTGGTCGACCCCAAGGGCGAGTACGGCCCCCTGGCCCAGGCGGCCGGGGCCACGTCGCTGCGGATCCGACCGGGTGGGTCGGTGCGCCTGAACCCGCTTCAGACGCCCGGCCCGGGCGAGGGTGACAGCGATGCCCGGCGCCGCCAGGGCGAGTTGCTGTGCTCGCTGGCGGCGGGATCGCTGGGGCGGCCCCTTTCTTCCCCGAGCGCACCGCGGCTGAACTGGCGATGGCCACCGTTGCCACCCGGACGGCGGAACCGACCCTGCCGGCGGTCGTCGATGCTCTCCTCGTCCCCGACCTGGAGGCGGCCCGTTCCATCCACACCAACGTGGCGACGCTGGCCGCCGACGGCCGGGAGGTGGCCTTGGAACTGCGCCGGTTGGTACGCGGCGATCTGGCCGGCATGTTCGACGGGCCCACCACGCCGGGCATCGACCTGACCAGCCATCTGGTCGTCATCGACCTGTCGGCGCTTTACGCATCGCCCGCCTTGGGCCTGCTCATGACCTGTGCCACCGCCTGGCTGCAAACCGCCCTCCAGCGCGACGACGGCATCCGGCGCCTGGTCGTCGTCGACGAAGCGTGGGCCATCCTTTCGAACCAAGCCATTCTGTTCTCCCAGGGTTCGCCGCGGACCAAACAGGCTTGCTCACCTGCTGCGTGCCGGGGAAACGTCGTCCAGGGCCTGACGTCTTGTGACTGACGGCAACAGTAGCGGCCACATTGGACGAGCCCGTCGCCGTGGCTGATCTGCCCGTAGCGCCGGCACGTCGAGCAGCGCCCGAAGCCAGCCGTGGCGGCGGCGACCGACACGGCGCCGAGCATCATCCCCACTCCGCATGCTGCGATCCCCAGGGCCGTTAACCAGGTCACCGCCCCGATCATCGCGGACCGCGATGATTGCCGCCCAACTCTACGGTGGCCTCGACGTCTTGGTCCTCCCTCAAGGGAACGGTGGTGAGGCTGTGTCGAATCACGCCTCGGGCTCGGCGTCGGCTGGTCAAGGGCCTGCGGCGGGTTGGGGGGGGTTCGGTATCGCATGGTGGATGGCTGACGTGTCCGTCTCACTTTTCGGGGGCTGGCGCGCAATGTCGATCAGTCGGACGGGGGGAGCGGTTCGTTCGTCCAGTGAAGTGCGCGACGCCAGGTCGCTTGGCAGCGGCTGATCACCTTGCTGCGCTACCAGCGGCTGGCCCAACGCTGTCAGATCGGGCGCACCCACCTCAACGCATCCCGGCGCTGCCAAACAGATCGCGCACGATACGGACAATCACGGCGTCACCGTCCGAACACGCCAGTTATGTGCTACCTCGGCCCCCTGGGAATCCGTCCCTCGGCCCAGTGTGTTCGGAAGACGTGTGGGATCGCCATTTCTCAATATCAGAGCAGCCATCTGCTGTCGACTTTGGCTATCGCGGACGCACTCATTGGAGATTTCCCGAGCGACCCCTCTAGAGAGAGTGCTAACTCTGGCAAGCGCCTGGCGGGTGTTGACGCGGACCATGGCCTCCCGAGAATCAACCGGGTCCGCGTGCCTCCGCAATCATGCCGACACCCTGATCGCGGTCAGCAACCCCATTGGGTGCGTCACCTAGCCGGCGGTATAGGGCACCCCAAGCTGCCACCTGGGCCTGGCATTATGGGGTGCGCTTCCTACGGCCGACCACAATTCGCCTCGCACGCGTCGCTTGTTGGCGACGGCTCGATGCGTTTATCGGATGTACCAGCCGGTGCCGCCGATCGGCACTTCCTGGGCGATGCGGGGGACGTGTTGGTCGAAGAACAGTTTCGCCGTGAGCTCGGCCCGGCTGCTCACGTCGAGCTTGGCGAAGATCCGCTTGATGTGGTCGTCGACGGTGTGGCCTGACAGAGCGAGCAGTCGGGCGATCTCGCTGCGTGAGTATCCGGAGGTGAGGAGGCGTACCACCTCGCGTTCTCTGGCGGTCAGGCCGTAGGCGTCAGCGATGAGCTCGGCGATTTCTACCGGGCGGGTCGGTTCGATGATCACCGAGGTGTGGGTGGGGTCGTCGGCCAGCCGCTCGGCGTGCAAGGTGAGCCAGCGGCCGGCCCGGGTGCGGGTCCTGCCACGCGCACGCGCTGCGGGGTCGGCGAGTGCACGATGGGCGACGGTCATCACCGCGTAGGGCAGGCCGGTGGCAGCGTCTACCCCGTCATCGATTTGTGCCAGCCAGTGCAAGGCGCCGCCGGTGGCGTGGACCGGGGCCAGCGAAGCGTCCAGGACGAGAAGGCCGGGGCCGTCGGGGTCGTCGCTTCTGTCGATCTCGGTGAGCACCATCTCGCGGCGGATAGCTGCTCCGACACCGGCGGTCGAGCGGTCGATCAGCGCCGTTTCACGTGGTGAGAAGTCGTCGCTGTCCGACCTACGGAATAGGACCAGGGCGCCCCACACGCCCGCGCCGGTCTTGAACGTAGCCCGCAGCTCGTGTCTCAGACCCGACGGGGCGAGCACCTCCCGGTATCGCTGGCTGCGCTCCGGCCGGCCGCCGGTGGCCTGGCTCAGCGTGGCGACCCGTGCGTCGGCCCGAGCCAGGGACGGGAAGGAGAGTGCGTCTTCACCGCGCGCCTCGATCTCCACCAGGTTCGGCAACTGGTGGTGTGGTACGCCCTCCTCGTGGAAGCCACCGGTGGGCAGCACTGACGCCGGATCGATTGTCAGCACACACCAGGCGTCGAAGCTGACCGCGGCCCGTAACCGGGCGGCCACGGCGCGTTCGATCGCCACCGCCCCAGACGTGGTCCGACAGACCCGGTCGATCCCCGCTACCAGCCCCTCCTCGGACACCTTCCCCACACCACCATTATGACCACCGTCGACCGAGCGGAGGGCCGCGATCCCCGGAATCGGGGATGGTGGCGGGCGGCCCGCTCGCTCACCCTTGTCCGTATGACGACTCTCGATGCCTCATTGAACGGCTTCTCCGGTGTGCTTCTCCGGCCCGGTGACGACGACTATGACCAGGCGCGACGGGTGTGGAACGGCGCCATCGACCGCCGTCCCGCGTCGACACTCTCGGCGAGGACAACCTCCACAGCCGAGGGAGTGGACATGGCGCGCTCCCTTCGGTCTACCAACCCATGCTTGGGCCGGAAGTCCAAGGACAGCACCACGGCCATACCTCAGGACGTCGGAGAGGGTGGGTTTGTCATCTATCAAGCAGGCGCTGGTGCCGAACCCGAGCGTTCCCGAACAGCACCTCGGCGCTACGCCGCTGCGGTCGAGGCCTGGATGTTATGGGAGCCCCGCTCCTCGCCCACGGCACCAGTCTGCCAACGCAACGCCGATTACGCGTCCAGTCAAACCTCAAAAACGCCGGGCCCGGGCTGTGCTCTGTGTGCCAGCGCGGGCAGCGTCTTTGGCCGAAGCGCGCCGGCACTGCGCAGTACCTATGTTGCCCGCGACTCTTAGCTACCTGACCGACAGAAAGGGATGCGAGGGGTCACGAGAGTACACTGGGTGATCGGTCATCGACGGTAGCGCAGTCTCGCCTGAGTGGTTATCCTTTCCGGGAGGGAGAGGGGCGATTTGGCGGCTGGGGCTCGGTGTGCCGACGACGTGGGTCGCTGTTTTGCCGGGGGAGGAACACATGACCATCGTTCGGGGACGACGTTCGGGGCGGCGCATTGAGGCAAGGCGGTACAAGCAGGCCTCGATAGTGGCCGCCTTGGTGTTGGCCGTGGGGGTCAACGCCGCGGTGCCCCAGCTTGCCGCCGCGGACGGCGCCAAGGCCCACAGCCCCCGGCTGGCAGGAGCGCCGATTCCGGACCAGCCCGCCTTCAAGTATCCGCTGGCCGTCGACGTTGCCAGCGACGGTGCGGTTTGGGTCGCTGACAGCGGGCACAATCAAGTTGTGCGGGTGGACCCGCATGACCCGGCGCATGAGCGACGGCTCGGCTCAGGCTCGGGCGGTGCGACGCTCATGGACTTTTCCAGCCCGACCGGAATAGCTCACAACAGCCACGGTCATGTCTTTGTCGTCGACCAGGGAAACAACCGGGTGGTCGAGCTCAACGAGGCGGGAGTGGCTCTTCGCGCCTTCGGGGGGCCCGATAGCGGCGCCGGCGGCCTGAACTATCCGGGCAGCATCGCGCTCGACGAGCACGACAACGTCTATGTCACCGATATAGGCAACTTCCGAGTCGTCGAATACGGAAGTGACGGGAAAGTGGTGCGCACGATCGGGAGCCAAGGCTCAGGGAACGGGGAGTTCACTTTCGGCCTCTTCTGCCTTCGGCCCTTCTGCCACAGCAACCTTGGGACCCCGGCGGGCATCGCCGCCGGGGGCGGCGCGCTGTATGTGGTCGACAACTACGACAAGCGGGTGGAAAAGTTCACCGAGGACGGAACATTCGTTGCCGCCTGGCCGAGTTCGGGCGGAGGGATGTTCGACCAGCCGGCCGCGGTGGCGCTCGACGGGCAGGGACACGTTCTCGTTGTCGACTTTCAACGGGAAGCCATTGTCGAACTCACCACGGACGGCGCTCCCCTCAACACCTGGGCCCACCAGATTGATGCCGGCGGCCACGCTGACGATTCGCTGAGCTATCCCCAGGGAATCACGGTGAGCTCGGGACACGTCTTGGTCGCCGACAGCGGCAACGATCGCATCCAAGAATTCAGCCTGACCGGCGCGCACACCGCGGAGATCGGCACGTCGTCGGGCCCGGAGTTCTACCACTCGTTCGCCG